>DFEY01000003.1:0-51985 GCA_002369135.1 Lachnospira sp. UBA3790
AGAATGTAGTACTAGATAACTTCGATTATGAAGTAACAGAACTACCAAGACCTGTAACAGAATTGTATGGAACATCTATTGGTGGAAATAGCTTAAAGGTAACATGGGCACCAGCAGCTGCAGGTCTATCACAGGACTACGAAGTAACACTTCTAAATGAAGCAGGAACAACAGTAGTGGCTGGACCATATACAGTAACAGCAGCACAGTCAGCAGCTGGATATACATTCACAGGTTTAACTGGTGGAATTACATATACAGCAAAGGTAGTTGGAGTATTAAACGGACTTAGATCTCAAGCAGTAACAGACACATTTACCGTTAGTCCTTGGGTTCCAACAGCATCTGCTAATACACCAGTTGGAAATGATGGAACATACATTTATAATGAATGGCCAAGTAACACACAATACTATGTTGGAACATTGAGTAGTCTATCTGGCTTAAGAGTAAAACAGTCAACAGATCCTCAGGTACCTCAGTTTTACTATGGACAGGCAATCAGAATTCCAAACAGCGTAGTATATGCATCATGTGCTAACAACCATAAGTATAGAGTTACAGCATCATTTGATGCATCAGCTGCAGGCGGAACAGCAGTTGTATGGCTCGATGGTTATGGTCAAGGGGATACTAAGACAGTAGCATCCGGAACAAACACATTTACTGCTGACATCATTGCTAACAGTGCATTAAATATTGATTCAAACTTCTTGCAGATCCAGTATGGTGGAGTTGCAAAGGATACTGAACTAAATAACTTCACATATTCAGTAGTAGAAGTTCCAAGAGAAGTTTCTGGTGTTGGAATTGGTTCTAGCATCGGTTTAACTAATGCGGGCGGCAAATACGTAAGCACAGCTTGGGATGACCAAGCACAGGCAACTGGAACTACATATGTAGTATCATTGTTAGATAGCAATGATCAAATACTATATACAAAGACAGTTGCAGGAACAGAAAGTAGCTTTAAGTTCCAGGATGGTCAGACAGATGACAGTGGTGCAACCATTACTATTAATCCAAATACTACATATAAGACTCAGGTAGTTACTAAGATAGGTACAGCAACATCAGATCCTGTACCATCAGACCAGAGTACAAACACTGGTGTTTGGATGAGAATGGGTAGTGTTGGCTCATATGAAGCAGAAGACGTATTGAACGTAAGCGGAAACGCAAGAGTATCTTCAGTATGGGGCAACTTGTACTACAGATATGATCATACAAGTTCACTCAGCGACCTACAACTTAAGAGAGGTGACACACCGGCACAGACGGATCCAGCATTATATTACTTCTATAAGGTAGGACAGAAGAACAGCACTGTATTTAGTGGTGTTGAGAATGGTGCAAGATGTAGATTGACAGTAAGCTTTACTGCAAACGAAGCAGCATCAGGTACAATGACATTACAGCAGGTACTAGGTGCTGAACCTACATATACTAACCATACAGTAACAGCAGGCGAAAACACATTCTCAGTAGAGTGTGATTACAACAGTGCCTACGCAAATGAATATACAGACTTGTTGCTAGGCGGTGTTGGACCAAATACTGAAATCACTGGAATTACATTAAGTGTTGAAGTACTAGAACACTGGACAGCCGGAACACCTGGCGGATGGGTAGACGTAGGAGACTATGCATACCATATTCCAACAGATCAGGCAGGATATTACTCAACAGATACTAGCAACAGATTCTCATTCAAAGTTAACTGGCTAAGCTGGACAGAAGATACTGGTAGATGGAAAGACTTCTACGTTGGTACAAACGAAAAGACTGTTTATCCTGGTTCAGTTTATGAATACTCAATTAACTTTAATAGAACTAATCCAGTAACTAATACAGCAGGCGACCCACCACAGAATAAAGTTTACCTACATGTTCTATATGATAATGGAACAGATTTAGAAATAGGTAATGCTGTTTGTGATGCATCAGGTAATGCATCATACTCTGGAGAAATCACTATTCCAGATGACGCAACTACAGCTAGACTATATTGGATCTGCCAGTGGCCATCTAATAATGAAAGATTGTCAATCGATCCAAATAGCGGCGATAAATACACCTTCAACGAAGTTTGGAGAGCTGTAGATAGAGAACAAGCAGTTAGAGACGGTAAATATGAGTTTATCGACAAAGACGGCGGAGCAATGCAGTATAAGCCAAGCCAGACTAGTGGCACTGGAAGCGTTGACGTTAGAGTTCAGAATGGTTTCACAGATCCTTGGGTTCCATACTTGAAGACTAACTTTGCCGAAGGTGACTACGGAGTAGATTTCGTAGAAGGTAACGAGTATGTAGCTACTATTACATTTGATTCAAATATGGCAGTAACTACTGACGGTTATAAGGGAATCAGATTCTCAGATTACAATGCCGGACAGCCTAATAGCATTAAACTAGAAGACAACGAATTTGAAATCACATTCATTTACAAAGATGGATATGATATCACTGCAGGATTAGGATGGCTAGGCGAAAGCAATCTAGTATTATCTAACTTCAATGTAGCAATTAGAGATGGCGCACCTACAATGCCACTTACAAATAATGGCACAGATGTAGTTGCTGATTGGACAGGAATGGAAGAGGCAGCAGACGCTACTAAGTTAGTTTACGTATCATATGGCGAACTTAAGATAGTAGATGTTACTGGACAGACATCATACACATTCCCAAGTGAGTTCTATCCAGATAACGATACAGAAGTAGAACTATATGATAGTTACACAAGTACAGAAAGTCACGGTACTAAGTTGCTAAGAGCAACAGCTTTGGCGGATATGACTATCTTAGATGCAAGAGTAGATGGAATCGCTCATGCTAATACAAACAATATCATCAAGTTAACTATTAAGAACGTTGGTACAGGTATGATTACTTGTGCAGATGATTATAGACAACAGTTTATCTACATCGTTGCAAGACAGGGTGATTGGAAGAACTACAAGTACTTATGTCCAGATCCACACGATGGAAAGACACCTCATGATCCAATATTCATGAAACCTAACCAGGTATTTGACGACAGCACAACAGATGCACGTATACTACCTAACATCGATGCTTGGAGAGTGGAAGAAGAAGGTACTTACACAATCAACTGCTCAATCAACGAGACTAAGATAATCAGAGAGAAAGATTATACAAATAATACTTTCACATTTGAAAAAGAAGTATCAACTCAGTTAGCAGATGATACAGCAGTACTTGGATTCCAGCTTAACTCTAATAAGGAAGTGGATGGACCATCACAGTACAACCCATCATACAGAACAGTATGTAGAGCGAACAAGCAAGTTGTTGTGAAAGAAGGCGACACTGCTTGGACTGATGGTGGTACTGAAGAAACAGTTCCAACAGGAACATACAATGTTAAATCATATGGATTCGTTTATGCACTCCGTGATAAGGCAGGACTAAACAGTAAGAATGAAAGTGAAAAAATGTCATTCAAGGGAGCAGAAGAAAACGAATACATTAAGACATATCAAGCACAACAGGAAGTAGATATTGACGAGTGGACTACAAAAGAAGGATCTACATACAACAAGGATAACAGTTACTTCTTCGCTCTAACTCTAAAAGATTTGTATTACACTACAGACCAGTATGAGACTACATATACATTTAGATCATACTTACAATTCGAGGCAGGCGGAAAAACTTACACAGTTTATCCTAAGGATGTATACTCAACAAGTATGTACGATATAGCAGAAGACTTGTACAGATACAAGAAGATGCCTTCAGAACAAGCTCACAACTATCTATATGACAACATTTTGAACATCGTTGCTATGAAGCACAACTACGGCAAGATTAACTTGGCTATGAAAGATGCTTTATATTGGGGTGGAGAAGATACTGAAGAAAACTTTGAAATAGTAGATTACTTGACAAAAGATATGTACTATAACGCACTATGTTCAGACCCTACTTATTTGGCAGGTGCTGACGAAGAGCATGATGCTATGGTTTACAAGTATAGCGATATCACTGAAGGTGCATTACCTGGTCTTCCTGGCATCGATTATGGTGAAGATAATTATAAGTACACACATGATCACAAGTTTAGAAGTATTAGACTTGATAGGTCAGGTAAATATGATAGTTTCTTAGCTACTCTAAATAAGGATGGAGTAAGATATTATTCGGATACTGCATATGATTCAGTATATGATTGGATTTATGGAGAGGTTGACCATGACAATGGATTCTACAAGAAGGTAGAATACTCATGGGACAGCAACCTAGACAAAGACTTTGGAACCGAATAATTCGGGTGTAAGATAAGTATCTGCCAGATACCAATCTGGCAGATACATAAAAAATATAATAACAATTAAGAATATAAAAAGTATGAGGAGAAACAAGATGAAAAAGTATTATAATACGCCGGAATTAGAGGTTACAAAATTTGATTTCGAGCAACAGATTTATACAAATAGTCCAACGGATCCAGGTAATATTATTACTAATCCATTTACCACATCAGATCCCGCGGAGACGGTGACCAACCCACCTTGGGTACCACCAACGGGAACAAGAAGACCTAGAACATAGGAAAGGAGTTTATTATGAAGAAGAGAAACAGAAAAATAATAGCAATTGTATGTGCGATAGCTCTAGTAATAGGCTCTTTTGCTACATACTCAGCTAGAACTAAAGCGGATGACTTGCCAGATTTTAACAATCTAACTTGGACTACGGTTAGTGGAATGTACACGGATCTCGCTTATTGCGTAATAGATGATTCGATGACAGGTTTTGACCACATGAATTTTTATGGCGAAAACTATATGCAAGTAGTGGGTACAGGTGATAGTCATTTGAATGATGCTACTCTTTCTGTTATTAGAGACGACGGAGTAGATGTAACAAGCAATATGACTTGGTCTGATAAAGCAGCAGCCATATATGGTGTTATGGTTAGTCAATTAGGAACCACTAGTAGTTACTATTTATTTACCTATACTAATGCCACCACAGGAACCGTTAAAGTAGCAATAAGAGTTGGAAATCCTGGTGGAGGCATTACTATCACACCTAATACTGCTAAAATAGAGGAGAATAATAATATTTGGGCTACTTGGTCTAATCCAAGGGGAACATCATATTCTCGCGTTTACTTAGAACAAGTGGATTACAATCATGCTGCAGCTACACTAAATAACGGATGGATTTTTAATGACCAAGCTGGTCAACCTATGGGTGGTGTGGATAATGTCGCACAGACTAGAGATGGAAATGTTTTAGTTTTGCCAGGGCAGACCTATACACTTATAGTAGAAGCATTTGATGAAAATGATACAAAACTAGGTACAGGAAGTGTTGAAATTACTATGCCTAGCGTAGAAATTCAATTTGAGTTTACTAGTGCATATAGACAAGAAGTCGTTTATAATGGCGATACATACTATGAATTATTTGCTAATTGGAAAAATGTACCAGGTGCACATGGATACAAATCGTATATTAATTCGGTAGATGATAATCACAAGGCAAAAGCGGATAATGGACATGTTTGGAGTGATGTAAACAGTACATATGGTTCGGCAGAGGCAAGGATTAATAATTGTAATAAAACAAAAGATAATTCATTATTAGATGAAGATACTGCATATACAGTGATTGTTATTGCATATGATGGTTCTGGAAATGAAATATGTCGAGGCTCAAGAAGAGTTGATGCTAAACCTGGTTTAGATGACCTAAACTATACTTCTATTGATACAGTCAAAACTACCGACAGTCATAATGAGGCTTTACCGGTAGAGTATGCTCTGTATGATGCAGAGTCATCGCTTGATATGCGATCTGAGTCTGCTAATTGGAATCCTAAACCTTTCATATATGGAAGCGCAGAGCACGCACAAATTACATGGGGCGATCAATCAAGATTGTTTAACTCTCCAGATAAAATTACAATAAATGGGGTAGATTATACACAACAAGCCCTAGGCCCAATTAATAACTATGCACCTACACTAGTTCAAATTCACACTATTGCAGAGGGTGGACTTCATGTTGGATATAATAAAGTTAGAATTACTAAGGGTGACCAATTTGCTACAGTAGTATTTAGAATAGGTAAAGTCACCCCACCTTCAGGAGTAACAGCTACAGAGCAAGCAGGCGTACCAGGAAGTATTAGGGTTAATTGGACACCTGGAGAGGGAACTCCATCTGGACAGGTATTTAGAGTTTATGTAGACGGCGACATGAAGAAGGGTAACCTTACAGGAACAAGCGCTGTCATAAACAATATTGATGCAGGCCCTCATACAGTTAAGGTAGTTGGTTTCTATCTAGAAGAAGAGTCAGATGGACCTGAAACTACAGTTTCTGTATCTACAGGAGTTAAGTATAGTTCAGAGATTTCTGTAGAGGGATTCCAGATTAGATCTAACTATCCAGATGATGCTACAGCAGAAGAAAAGAATAATGTAGCATACAGAACAATGTGTAAGGCACCTAAGGTTGGAAACACAGTTAAGGCTAATGGTAAAACTTACGAAGTAAAAGATGTTGGTACTATCTATGCTATAGATACAAACACTAAAGATAAAGAAGGTACAAATGTACTAGATGCTAGTTACACACTACTAAATGAGACCCCAGTCACAGGTAAGCAGTATAAATATACTGGACTTAGAGACTATGGTGGAAACAATGTTACTTTCGGTTATGTAGCGGGTAAAGATGCTATCATTTCTGACTACAAGGCTGGTGATAGAGATAATGTATACTATGCATTCACAATGAGAAATATGAATGCACAGATGGCTAACACACTTTGGGTAAGACCATTTGTAGTAGCTACAGACGGTACTATTATCTATGGTAAGAGTACAGCGTACACATCTGTTGCAGAGATTGCAAATGTTCTTTATACAAATAGCATGAGTAAGAATGTTACATCTCACGACTACTTGTATAACAAAATTTTGCATAATTCAATTTTGCAGCAGGCACAGAACCCATTCTATAGAAACACTCAGATCCAGTATGGTTGGAATGCTAACCTATACATTGGATTTAGATTAGTTCCAGATTCATGGAATGGTGGACAGGCTGATGAAGGTCAGTATGTAGTAGTTGGAGATTGGAAGATCCATAACTCATCTCACTATAATGAGGAAGAAGCAGGGAAACAAGCTCAAGCAAGCTACAAGGGCAATACCAATGACGAGATGCAAGTGAGAGTGGATAATCCAGGTGGTGAATTCCAGACAGATGGATGGTACTGGAACTGGGGTATTCAAATGAAACTTGCTAACCAGAAGGCTTATAACAGATTGGAAGATGGTAGAAAGTATAGAATGACTATCACTTACAATACTACTAAGCCAGGTATTATGAGAATTAAGACTGAAGGTAATGGTGCAGCTAAGCAGAGCGAAGGATACTTGATGGAAGGACATGACTTAGTTTACGACTTTGATTCGCAGACAGGTGGCAACTCACACAGTGTTGAGTTTACGTATAGCAAACAGAAATATGTAAATAACCCTGGTGCTGATCCATCAATCGTAATTTGTCCGGGTGCATTCAATGTATATCCATTCACAAATGCAACTAGCGAGCGACTATCAAGAAGTCAATTGCATATTAAGTATCTTGGACAGTATAGTGGTTCAACAGCAATCACAGAAGGTGTTGGTGGATTCCCAGCAGGAACTATCATTTCTGATGTAGATATTACATTTACAGAGATTGATGATTTTGCACCGGATAGTCCAAATGTACTTCACTAAATGAGGAAGTATGGATACTATTAGATAGGCCGTAGGGCCGAAAAAAGGCGAGCAAAGTGCTCGCCTTTTTTATGTGTTTAATGTTGACATTGGCGGGTTATTCAACTAAAATAGTGTGGTGTTAAACATTAGTGTTTATCGGTGTTTACGCGTATAACTTAATAACTAAAGACTGTGAAAGAGACAGTAGCTATATAAGCGAAATTTAAGCGAATTCGGGGTGGTGAGAGCCGAATAAGAGTAGCTGTATAGTGAATATCACTCTGGAGTTGCAGTCCGAAAGGTTTGAGATTTTGGACCGATTAGCGGGTTTGAAATTTAGCCAAATCAAGTAGGCACTGACGGATTCCCACCGTAAATAGGGACACATATAAATAGGAGATTCCTTGAGTATGCTGCATGAGGTGGTATAGCGAAGTTTGCCTTCGTCCTTTGCAGGATGGAGGCTTTTTTAATAGGAAAACCCTAAGATTTTAGGAGGAGAGAAAAATGTACAAGAAGGTTTCCACTAATTTAAATTTTGTGGACAGAGAGAAAGAAACTGTAAAGTTCTGGGAAGAAAATGATGTTTTCCAGAAGAGTATGGACGAAAGAAAAGAAGGAGAGACATATACTTTTTATGATGGACCTCCTACAGCCAATGGTAAGCCACATATCGGTCACGTTCTTACTCGTGTAATTAAGGATATGATTCCACGTTACCATACTATGAAGGGTGAGTTTGTGCCACGTAAAGCTGGTTGGGACACTCACGGTCTTCCAGTGGAGTTGGAAGTGGAGAAAAAACTTGGCCTTGATGGCAAAGATCAGATAGAAGAGTACGGAATAGAGCCTTTCATCAAGGAATGTAAGGAGTCTGTTTGGCAGTACAAAGGATTGTGGGAAGATTTCTCAGGAACTGTTGGTTTCTGGGCTGATATGGAAAACCCATACATCACATACGACAACGACTATATCGAGTCTGAGTGGTGGGCGCTAAAGGAAATTTGGAACAAGAAGTTACTTTACAAAGGATTTAAGATTGTTCCTTATTGTCCTAGATGTGGAACACCTCTTTCGGCGCAGGAGGTAGCACAGGGCTATAAGACTGTAAAAGAGCGTTCAGCTATTGTCCGCTTCAAATGTGCAGATGAAGATGCTTGGCTACTTGCTTGGACTACAACACCTTGGACTCTTCCATCTAACGTTGCACTTTGTGTAAACCCTAACGATACATATGTAAAAGTTAAGGCTAAAGATGGATATACATACTATATGGCAGAGGCACTTCTTGATACAGTGCTAGGGTCACTAGCGGAGGAGGATTCTGATGAGAAGCCTTATGAAGTGCTAGAGACTATGAAGGGTACTGACCTTGAGAAGAAACCTTACGAGCCATTGTTTGACTGCGCAAAGAAAGTGGCAGACAAACAGCACAAAGAAGGCTTCTACGTTACATGCGATGATTATGTAACTATGAGTGATGGTACTGGTATAGTACATATCGCGCCTGCCTTTGGTGAGGACGATGCTAATGTAGGAAGAAAGTATGATTTACCATTCGTTCAGATGGTGGATGAGGCTGGTAAGATGCTAGAGGATGCGCCAGCGGCTGGCAAGTTTGTAAAAGACGCCGACAAAGACATCTTAGTTGAGCTAGATGAGAGAGGTCAGTTATTTGACGCGCCAAAATTTGAGCACGAGTATCCACATTGTTGGAGATGTGATACACCGCTTATCTACTATGCGCGTGAGTCTTGGTTCATCAAGATGACTGAAGTTAAGGACGACTTGATTGCAAACAACAATAAGATAAATTGGATTCCAAAGTCTATAGGCGAGGGCCGTTTTGGAAACTGGCTTGAGAATGTTCAGGACTGGGGAATCAGTAGAAATAGATATTGGGGTACTCCACTTAACATTTGGGAGTGTGATTGCGGACATCAAGAGTGCGTGGGAAGCCGCGCTGAATTGGCTGAGCTTTCAGGCAACCCTGATGATGCTAACGTGGAACTTCACAGACCATATATAGACGATGTGACTTTGAAGTGTCCAGAGTGTGGTGGCGAGATGCACCGTGTTCCTGAGGTTATTGACTGTTGGTTCGATAGTGGAGCAATGCCTTTCGCGCAGCACCATTATCCATTTGAAAATAAAGAAGTGTTTGAGAAGCAGTTCCCAGCGAAGTTTATCTCTGAGGCTGTGGACCAGACTCGTGGTTGGTTCTACACATTGCTTGCTGAATCAACTATCCTATTTAACAAGCCACCATATGAGAATGTTATTGTTCTTGGTTTGGTGCAGGATGAGAACGGTCAGAAGATGAGTAAGTCAAAGGGCAATGCGGTTGATCCATTTGAAGCGCTCGAAACTTACGGTGCCGACGCTATCCGTTGGTATTTCTATACTAACTCTGCGCCTTGGCTTCCAAATAAGTTCTCAGGAAAGATTGTGCAGGAGGGCCAGAGAAAGTTCCTTGGTACACTTTGGAACACTTACGCTTTCTATGTGCTTTACGCTGAGATTGACCAGTTCAATCCAAACGATTACAAGCTAGACTACGACAGCTTAAGCGTCATGGACAAATGGCTCCTATCTCGTATGAACACTATGGTTAAGACTGTGGACGAGAGCTTGGCTGATTACAAGATTCCAGAGGCTGGAAAGGCTTTGGATGACTTCGTCGATGACATGAGTAACTGGTACGTTAGACGTTCACGTGACAGATTCTGGCAGAAGGATATGCCACAGGATAAGATTAACGCGTATATGACTTTGTATACAGCGCTTGTGACTACTGCCAAAGCGGCAGCGCCAATGATTCCATTTATGTCAGAGGATATCTACCAGAACTTGGTACGCAGCGTGGATGATTCGGCTCCTATTTCAGTTCATTTGTGTGACTTCCCAGAAGTAAATGAATCACAGATTGATGCTGAACTAGAAGATGCCATGGCTAAGGTTTTGGATGTGGTAGTTTTGGGACGTTCATGTCGTAACGCTTCAAACATCAAGAACAGACAGCCTATCGGCCAGATGTTTGTGAAGGCTGACTTTGATCTATCCGACTTCTACAAAGAAATTATCTTAGACGAGCTTAATGTTAAGAAGGTTACATTTACAGAGGATGTGAGTGACTTTACATCATACGAGTTCAAGCCACAACTTAAGACAGTTGGTCCTAAGTACGGCAAAGTCCTTGGCAAAATCCAGGGTGCTCTAAAAGAACTAGATGGCAACAAGGCTATGGAAGAGTTACAGAGTGAAGGCGCTTTGAAGTTTAACTTTGACGGTGTCGATGTTGAACTTACTGAAGAAGACTTGCTTATCAGCACAGCTCAGGTTGAGGGCTATGTATCAGAGAGCGACAATGGAATCACTGTTGTACTTGATACTAACTTAACTCCTGAGTTGATAGAAGAAGGATTCGTTCGTGAGATTATCTCTAAAATCCAGACAATGCGTAAGGATAACGACTACGATGTTATGGATAAGATCACATTCTCACTAAAGGGCAATGACAAGATTAAAGAGATTGTTCAGAAGAACGAGGATATGATTAAGAATGAGACACTAACTGAAAAAGTGGTTTATGACGAAGTTCTGGGAGATGAGAAGGAATGGAGTATAAACGGCGAAAAAGTAGTGTTTGGAACACAGAGATAATTATTTATTCTCAAAAGGTAAGAACTGGTGCTAAAGCGCCAGTTCTTTTTATTAACGTCCTAATCCTTTTGGATTCAAAAAAATAACCGCCTGGCTCGGCGGTTATTTTCCAAATAACCTTTCGGGCTAACCGTATATCGGTTGCTCCTTACCTTTATTATAACTAATAAAGCCAATATGTCAATATACCTTTAAACCTACTACAAAACCCACAATAATCAGTATTTTTCCTAGAAAAAACCCACAAAATATGGTAGAATAAGGGACGGTCGGTGGTTAATAATATGCTTATTTGAACCACCTTATTTTTTTATAGTGAGGAAAATTCTTTAATAGATTGCGAGGAAAAATATTAAATGAATTCAAAAGAAAAGAAACAATACAAAGAGCGATTTATTAACAGAGCGCACGAGATGGCGCGTATGTTATATCGTAAGAATCTAGAGGACGTGAGCGACCGCCACAAATATATGTGCGTGGGACTTGCTGTTAAAGATACGATTATCGATGACTGGATTGCTACTCAGAAAGCCTTCGACGAAGAAGATGCAAAGACTGTTTATTATTTGTCGATGGAATTCTTGATGGGTAGAGCATTTGGTAACGCAATCCTAAATCTTTGCGAGAGAGACGAGATTAAAGAGGCTATTGATGAGATGGGATTCGACCTAAACATTCTAGAAGAGCAAGAGGAAGATGCTGCTCTTGGTAACGGTGGTCTTGGTAGACTTGCTGCATGTTTTCTAGATAGTTTGGCTACTCTAAACTATCCAGCGTATGGCTGTGGTATCCGCTACAAATACGGTATGTTTAAGCAGGAGATTGAGGATGGTTTCCAGAAGGAAGTTCCAGAGACTTGGCTTAAGCACGCAAATCCACTAGAGATTAGAAGAGATGAGTACACTTGCGAGGTTCGTTTCGGCGGAACTGTGCGCGTGGATTATAAAGATGGTAGAAACTATTTCGTTCAAGAAAATTATCAGGCTATAAATGCTGTCCCTTACGACTTACCTATCGTGGGCTACGGAAACAACGTGGTTGATACACTTCGTATCTGGGACGCAGAGCCAATCGAGCATTTCAACTTGGACGAGTTTGATAAGGGCTCATACCTAGCCGCTGTAGAGCAGGAAAACCTTGCTAAGACTATCACGGATGTACTTTATCCAAACGATAATCACTACGCCGGCAAAGAACTTAGACTTAAGCAGCAGTACTTCTTTGTTTCAGCTTCGCTTCAGACAGCTATCAAGAAGTATTTAACAAAGCATAAGAGTCTTAAGAACCTACCTAAGAAAGTTGTGTTCCAGATGAACGATACACACCCAACTTTGACGGTAGCAGAACTTATGAGACTTTTGATGGACGAGTATGGTCTAGAGTGGGATGACGCTTGGAAGATCACTACTGAGTCTGTTGCTTACACAAACCATACAATTATGGCTGAGGCTCTTGAGAAGTGGCCAATCGACCTATTCTCAAAGCTACTTCCTAGATGTTATCAGATAGTAGAAGAGATTAACCGTCGCTTCTGCGAAGAAATAGAGAAGAAGTTCCCAGGAGATACTGAGAAGATGCACCGCATGGCTATCCTTTATGATGGTCAGGTACGTATGGCTCACCTAGCTATTTGTGCAGCGTTCTCTGTAAACGGTGTGGCTAAGCTTCATACTGAAATCTTGGAGAAGGAAGAACTAAAAGACTTCTACGACATGTGGCCAGAGAAGTTCAACAACAAGACAAACGGAATCACTCAGCGTCGTTTCTTGCTACACGCTAACCCATTACTTGCTGACTGGGTTACAGACAAAGTGGGCGACAAATGGATTACAGATCTTTCTAAGATTCAGGGAATCGCAAAGTATGCTGATGACCGCGAGGCTCAGAAAGAGTTTATGAAGATTAAGAAGGCAAACAAGAAACGCCTTGCTAAATACATTAAGAAACACAACGGCATCGAGGTTGATATTAACTCAATCTTTGACGTTCAGGTTAAGCGTTTGCACGAGTACAAGAGACAGCTACTTAACATCTTGCATGTTATGCACTTGTACAACGAGCTAAAGGCTAATCCACAGATGGATTTCTATCCACGTACATTTGTCTTTGGCGCGAAAGCAGCAGCAGGTTACAAGATTGCTAAGCTTACAATCAAGCTTATCAACAGCGTGGCTGACGTGGTAAACAACGACCCAGACATCGATGGCAGAATCAAGGTTGTGTTTATTGAAAACTACAGAGTTTCAAATGCTGAAATAATCTTTGCAGCATCCGACGTATCAGAGCAGATTTCTACAGCTTCGAAGGAAGCATCAGGTACTGGTAACATGAAGTTCATGCTAAACGGAGCACTCACACTTGGTACTATGGACGGTGCGAATGTTGAGATAGTGGAAGAGGTCGGCAAAGAAAACGCATTTATCTTCGGTCTATCTTCCGACGAAGTAATTAACTATGAGAACAACGGTGGCTACGACCCAGTCGAGATTTACGACAATAATCCAGCCATCCACAAAGTTCTTGACCAGTTGGTTGATGGTACTTTTGCAAATGGCGATACAGAGTTGTTCAGACCAATCTACAACTCACTTCTAACTAAGGAAGAGACTGGCGTGGCTGACAGATACTTTATCCTTAAAGACTTTGACTCATACGCAGCTGCTCAGAAGGATGTTGAAAAGGCTTACAGAGATAAGAAGGGCTGGGCTAAATCAGCAATGCTAAATGTAGCCAATGTTGGTAAGTTCTCATCAGACAGAACTATCGAGGAATATGTAAAAGACATTTGGCACTTGGAAAAAGTTAAGGTTAAGAAATAATTATGATTTTATAAAAGACTATGCTTCTGATGAGCATAGTCTTTTTTTGTGCTATTATATAAGAAGAGATTTTCGGAGGATTATTATGAAGAAATATATAATGACAATGGATGAGGGGACGACCAGCACTAGAACCATCTTGGTAGATCATGATGGGCAAATAGTGGCGCAGTATAGCAAGGAATTTGAACAAATATTCCCACAGCCAGGCTGGGTAGAGCACGATGCAAAAGAAATATGGGAAGCCCAAAAAGAAACTATTAAAGGTGTTTTAGACAAGGCTGGAGCTACTCTAGATGATATAGAGTCTATTGGGATCACAAACCAGCGCGAGACTACAGTAGTGTGGGATAAAACTAATGGAGAGCCGGTCTACAATGCTATTGTTTGGCAGTGTAGAAGAACTTCAGATATAGTAGACGAGTTGGTTGCCAAGTTAGATGCCGAAGGTAAATCTGATCTGATTCCTTCTAAGACGGGACTTAAGCCAGATGCATATTTTTCTGCTACAAAGATAAATTGGATATTAGACCATGTGGACGGAGCAAGAGATAGAGCAAAGAACGGTGAATTGTTATTTGGAACAATTGATACTTGGCTCATTTGGAATCTAACAGGTGGAAAAGTTCACGCAACAGATTACACTAATGCTTCGCGTACGTTGCTTTTCAATATTCATACTTTGGACTGGGATGATGAGTTGTTAGAATTATTTGATATCCCAAGAGCGATGCTTCCAGAGGTTAAGAAATCTTGTGACGATTATGGAACATATGAAGGAATTCAAATAGCAGGTGTAGCAGGAGATCAACAGGCGGCCATGTTTGGACAGTGTTGTTTTGATAAAGGCGATGTTAAAAATACTTATGGAACCGGTGGTTTCCTAATGATGAATACAGGAAACAACCCTATAATATCTAAGAACGGACTTCTAACAACTATTGCTGCATTTACGGATGAGCCAGAGTATGCGCTAGAGGGCAGTGTCTTTGTCTCGGGCGCAGCTATCCAGTGGCTAAGAGATGAGTTGAAGATAATAGAAAACGCACCAGCCAGTGAAGAGGCAGCGTTAAGCGTAGAGGACAGTGGTGGAGTTTATGTGGTGCCAGCGTTTACAGGATTAGGCGCGCCATACTGGAACCAAGATGCTAGAGGTATGATATTAGGAATAACCAGAGGAACTAGCAGAAACCAAATCATAAGAGCCACACTAGAGTCTTTGGCGTACCAGACAAACGATGTGCTCGGAGCAATGATTGATGATTTGGGAAGTGATATAGATGATTTGAAAGTGGATGGTGGAGCAAGCCAAAACAATTATTTGGTACAGTTCCAATCAGACATTTCAAAAATCAAAGTTGTTAGACCTAAACTTATAGAGTCTACAGGAATAGGAGCAGCATATCTGGCTGGATTATATAGTGGTTTTTGGAAAGATAAAGAAGAGCTAAAGTCTCACATGGGAATAGATAAAACATTTGAACCAAGTATGTCAGATGAAGAAGTAGCAGATAAGATTAAGGGATGGAATAAGGCTGTGGAATGCACGATTAGATTTACAGAATAACTAAAATAAAAAAGATTTTTTAAAAGACATTAATTTCGTATTAATGTCTTTTTTTATTGTTGACTTTCAAAAATGTGAGAGTTATGATAAACAACATAATGCTTAAGTGCACTTTGAAAAATGAAGGAGGGGGATTATAACGCAATACAAATTGCAATACAAAATGTATTGCAATTATAATTAAATATTTTATAATGGAGGTATGAAAGAATAATGACGGAACTAGAGTTTGAGTGGGACGATAAAAAGGAAGCAGCAAATATTAAAAAGCATAAGTTAAATTTTAAAATTGCTAGAGTTGCATTTTATGATTTTGATAGAATAGAATATTACGATAAGGAGAATAGCATAGAGGAAGACAGATATGTGGTTATAGGAAAAGGCATAGGTTCAGAACTGCTGTTTATTGTATATACTGTAAGAGATGGAAAATATAGATTAATTTCTGCAAGACAGGCAAGCAAGAGAGAGGAGAAAATATATTATGGGAAAAATGACAATTGATCTAGATGCTGATGTTATTGAAGTGACACCAGAAGAAGTAAAAATGCTTGAAAATTTAAGAAAGATGAAAGATGAGGACATTGTTTATGATGAAGATTCTCCACGATTGACTAGTGAACAATTGTCTCAATTCAAACGTGTTAATGAAGGTAATCAAGAAAAACGAAGAAAACAAACGGTTGCCATAAGGCTATCTCCATCAACGCTCAAAACATATAAAGCCTTGGGTAAAGGATATACCACTATTATAGGAAGAGTATTAGAATATGCTGCAAATAATGCAGAATTCTTGAAGAAGTTTTTGTAAAAAAATGTTATAATGGTATCAGTATTATTTAAGGAGGAATATTATTATGGCAAAATGGGTATGTTCAGTGTGTGGTTACACACATGAAGGTGATACACCACCTGAGAAATGTCCACAGTGTGGAGTGCCAGCAGAGAAGTTTAACAAGCAAGAAGAAGGCGAAATGACTTGGGCTGCAGAGCATGTAGTAGGCGTAGCTCAGGGTGTTGACGAAGAGATTATTGAAGGCTTAAGAGATAACTTTAACGGAGAATGTTCAGAAGTAGGTATGTATCTAGCAATGGCTAGAGTAGCTTACAGAGAGGGCTATCCAGAAGTTGGATCATATTATGAGAAGGCTGCTTGGGAAGAAGCGGAGCACGCTGCAAAGTTCGCAGAACTTTTGGGCGAAGTAGTTACAGATAGCACAAAGAAGAATCTACAGATGAGAGTGGATGCTGAAAACGGTGCTACAGCAGGAAAGACTGAATTGGCTAAGAAAGCTAAAGAGCAGAATCTTGATGCTATCCATGACACAGTGCATGAAATGGCAAGAGATGAAGCAAGACACGGAAAGGCTTTCAAAGGCCTATTGGATAGATACTTTGGTTAATCTACGAGCTGAGTAGGCTCGTTTATAATAATGAAGGAGGCACGTTATGGATAAATATTTCTGTAATCCATGTGGTTATGTTTATGACCCTGAGAAAGGTGATCCAGATAATGGTATCGCTCCAGGTACTGCATTTGAAGATTTACCAGATGATTGGACTTGCCCACTATGTGGTGTTGAGAAATCATCATTCCAGAGAGTTATCGAATAATCACAAACAAAATAAAAAGAGCTGTCATATGACAGCTCTTTTTTATTGCATAAAAAAGCCGGCGCATTTGCACCGGCTCTAGATTAACCTCTTAACTTCTTATCAATGTTTTCTGCGGCCTGTTTTCCAGCGCCCATCGCTAGGATAACAGTAGCAGCACCAGTTACGGCATCTCCACCTGCATAAACATTATCTCTTGTAGTCTCAAGTGTGTCTTCATTTACAACTAAGCAACCCCACTTGTTTGCTTCTAGGCCTTCAGTAGTTGAACGGATTAGTGGGTTAGGACTAGTACCAATTGACATGATAACTGTATCCACATCCATATCAAACTCTGAACCCTCAATAGGGATTGGACGACGTCTTCCTGACTCATCAGGCTCACCCAATTCCATCTCGATACAAGTGATGCTCTTGACTCTTCCTTCTTCGTCACCGTTTATCTTCACAGGATTATTTAAAGTCTTAAAGATAATTCCTTCTTCCTGTGCATGGTGAACTTCCTCAGCACGAGCTGGAAGTTCTTCCATACCACGACGGTAAACGATAGTCACTTCATCAGCGCCCAGTCTCATAGCAGTACGAGCAGCATCCATTGCCACGTTACCGCCACCAACCACGGCTACCTTCTTACTCTTAATAATAGGAGTATCATATTCGTCTATGTAAGCTTTCATAAGGTTTGTACGAGTCAAATACTCATTAGCTGAAAGAACGCCAATCAATGACTCACCTTCAATATTCATAAACATTGGAAGACCAGCACCTGAGCCTATGAACACAGCCTTAAAGCCCATCTCCATAATCTCATCAACTGAAAGCACGCGGCCAACCACCATACTTGTTTCTATTTTAACTCCTAGAGCCTCTAGGTTATCAACTTCCTTCTGAACAATAGCCTTTGGAAGTCTGAATTCAGGAATACCATAAACCAAAACTCCGCCAGCCTTGTGGAATGCTTCGAAGATTGTTACTTCGTAGCCAAGCTTCGCCAAATCAGCTGCACATGTAAGTCCAGCAGGACCAGCACCTACCACAGCTACCTTAATGCCATTTGACTCAGGTTTCTCAGCCGCCTCTGACGAATTAGCTAAATGCCAGTCAGCGACAAATCTCTCTAATCTACCGATAGCTACTGGCTCATCCTTTATACCACGAATACATTTAGACTCACACTGACTTTCCTGAGGACAAACACGTCCACACACAGCAGGAAGTCCGTTAGTAGTAGTGATAATCTTGTAAGCTTCCTCAAACTCTTTATTAGCAACCTTCTCAATAAACTCAGGAATTCTAACCCTAACAGGGCATCCTCCCATACAAGGTTTGTTTTTACAATTGATACAACGAGTAGCTTCCTCCACAGCCATTTCCTCTGTGTAGCCCAAAGCTACCTCGTCAAAGTTCTTATTTCTAACGTTTGGATCTTGAACAGGCATTTGTACCTTATCTGGTCTCATATTAGGCATTCTCGACACCTCCCATCTTCATAAGACGGCAATTCTCTCTATCGTGTGCCTCGAACTCAGCATACATAGCATTACGTCTCATAAGTTCATCGTAATCTACCTGGTGTCCGTCAAAGTCAGGACCATCTACGCAGGCAAACTTTGTCTCGCCACCAACAGTCACGCGGCAACCACCGCACATTCCTGTACCGTCAATCATGATTGGGTTTAGTGATACGAGAGTCTTTATATTGTAAGGCTCAGTAACCTTAGAAACAAACTTCATCATAATAACAGGACCGATTGCAATCACTAGATCGTAGTCATTTCCAGCATCGATAAGCTCCTGTAGTTTATCAGTTACAAAACCTTTGTCGCCGTAACTTCCATCGTCAGTAGTGATGTATAGGTTGTCACAAATATCTTTATATTCATCTTCCAAAATCACGATGTCCTTACTTCTAAAACCAGCAATTACATCAACATGTGCTCCCATAGCATGCAAAGCCTTCGCCGAAGGATACGCAATAGCATTACCAACGCCACCGCCCACTACGCATACGTTTTTGGCATCGCCAAAGTCAGTAGCAACTCCAAGTGGTCCTACAAAATCCTCAATATAATCGCCAGTCTTTAGCTGTGATAGAAGCATAGTAGTCTGTCCAACCTTCTGGATAATAACGCTCACTGTTCCAGCCTCAGGATCAGTGTCAGCGATAGTGAAAGGCACGCGCTCGCCCTGTTCATCAATTCTAATAATGATAAACTGGCCTGCTTTGGCCTTCTTTGCTACGAATGGTGCTTCCACATCAAGTCTAAAAACATCATCATTTAGCTTTTGTGCATTAACAATTTTAAACATTTCATCCTCCAAACTTTTTTTTATTAAGAAAAAGTGTTTAAAAACTTACATAAATATAGAAGATATTCTAGCACATTGTCAAAAAAATATCAATCTCAGAATGTTAGCAAAACCCTTAATAATATTAAGTGTTTTAGGGGTTTGAAAAACCCTAATTATATGTCTTTTTTAGTTGAATATATGCCACTTTATTTGTATAATATTAGTCGGTGTTAGGACGGATAAACAATAGGCAAATTGCGTCACACACCAGGAGGAAAAATCAAATGGTAAGAGCTATAGTCGGAGCCAATTGGGGCGACGAAGGCAAAGGAAAAATTACAGATATGCTTGGAGAACAGTCTGATATTATTATCAGATTCCAGGGTGGAAGTAATGCAGGACACACTATCATAAATGACTATGGTAGATTCGCTTTGCACCTTCTTCCTTCAGGAGTTTTCTATCAGCATACAACATGTATCATCGGTAATGGAGTGGCACTTAACATTCCATACCTACAAAAAGAGATTGATGACATCGTAAGTCAGGGCGTGCCAAAGCCAAACATTTTGGTTTCAGACAGAGCACAGATTTTGATGCCATATCATATCGATTTTGATACATACGAAGAAGAGAGACTTGGTGGAAAGGCTTTCGGTTCTACAAAATCAGGAATCGCTCCTTTCTATTCGGATAAATATGCAAAGATTGGATTCCAGGTATCCGAACTCTTTGACGAGGACACATTGGTTGAAAAAGTTGAGCGTGTGTGCGAGCAGAAAAACATTTTGTTAGAGCATATGTATCACAAACCAGCAATCGATCCAAAGGAACTCTTAGAGACTTTGCATGAGTACAGAGATATAGTAAAGCCTTACGTTTGTGACGTGGCAGTATATCTACGCGAGGCCATCAAAGAAGGCAAGAACATTCTACTTGAGGGTCAGCTTGGTACTTTGAAAGATCCAGATTTCGGTATTTATCCTATGGTGACATCTTCATCTACACTAGCAGCTTACGGTGCTATCGGTGCAGGTATTCCACCATATGAGATTACAGATATTGTAACTGTAGTTAAGGCTTACTCTAGTGCAGTGGGCGCTGGCGAGTTTGTTTCAGAGATTCATGATGAAGACGAAGCAGACGAATTAAGAAAACGCGGCGGCGACAAAGGAGAATTCGGAGCTACTACAGGACGTCCTAGAAGAGTGGGTTGGTTTGACGCAGTTGCTTCTAGATACGGCGTACAGATGCAGGGTGCTACAGAAGTTGCACTTACATGTCTAGACGTACTTGGATACTTAGATGAGATTCCAGTATGTGTTGGATACGATGTGGACGGAGAAGTAACTAAGGACTTCCCTGTTACAGCGAAACTTAAGAAAGCAAAACCTGTTTATGAGAAACTTCCAGGTTGGAAGGAAGATATCAGAGGTATCACAGAATACGACGAACTTCCAGAAAACTGTAAGAATTATATTGAATTTATTGAAAAAGAACTTGGCGTTCCAGTAACTATGGCTAGTAACGGCCCTGGAAGACACGAGATGATTTTCAGAAAGAAATAAGAGGACAGTAGTATGGATAAAGCAAAGAGAGTACTTGCGCTAGTGACAGTTGGAATACTAGTTTTGTGTATTGTTCTAACAGTAGTGTTCGTAATTCTTTATAATGTTACAAATTCAAAGTTTTACGAGACAGCTTGGATGGCTAGTGCGTTCTGCATGCTGATGCTTCCGATTGTTATTTGGGTAATGTTTTGGATTTACAGATTACTCAGAGGACGTGGAGTAGAAAAAGAAGCAGTACAAACAGAAGAAAAAACAGAAGAATAAAAAGTATTAATATACAAAGAAAAAACAATAGGAAACGAACGATTTTAAGTGAGTTCCTATTGTTTTTTCTTTGTCTTATAAAAAATATTATTCTTCTGTTTTTTCTTCAGGCTGTGTTTCGGCGTTTTCTTCCTCACGACCTCTTATAATCGCGGCTGCCATTCGCATTTTCTCATCGGAATGTCCAGTGATTATCTCATATTCAGTAGCCTTGATAGATTTAATAATAGCCATTGCCTCATCACTTGATTTTCTAGGTACTTTGACGACCTCTCCATCTCTAGTGATAAAGTTGATAGTGTAAGTTAAACTGTGCTTTCCAATATCAAAGCCTCGACGGCCTAGTCTGAATACCCAGATAACATCTTTAAGCGGAATAATAAACGCGCCAGATGTATCCAAGTCTATATAATAATCCTCTGTAATATATGTGGCGTTTATCTGTAAATAGTTTTCGCTATCAAGCTCGTCTTGAGCCTCGTCTATAAGTTCATGACACTCTTCCTTAGACAGATAAGAACAAACTTCAAAACGATATGGATCTTTGTAACCCTTGATTGAATTGATTAGTCTGACAATTGCAAGTCCGATAAGCAAGATGATTACAATTAAACTAAAAATATATCTGTAAGGGTGATAGTTTGCAGAACTTACTATCCATTCAGTTGAAATGCTGTTTAAATCTTCTTCAGTCCAATTCAAATCCTTCGCAAACATTGAAATCATTTCATTATATGCACGATTTGGCTTGATTACCTTAGCCTTGAAAGTAAGATTTTTAATTTCTTCTTTGACAGCGTCTTCAGGTAAATTTTTGCCGTCGGCTTTTACTAAATCTTGAGGAATGAGTGCAAATGCACACTTGCCATCTTTTATTGTGTAGTAGTAGGAGAACTTTGTTCCAATGCCATTTTTTACATCGTAGCCCGTATATCTCATTTGTTTAGTGGATACTTCGACAAAGTCGTCTTTTGCGCTGATATTAAAGATGCCATCCACTTTCTTTGGACTTAGTAGACTTCCAAATGGCACAATAAAAAGTAGCGCTATCATAACAACGATAACAACTACTGGCAAAATACATCTGCGTTTACAGATATCTTTTATATGATCGAGTATTACAATTCTATCTTCGTTTTCCATAAAAATCTCTTTCCTTCGTGTATTAGTATACTCATTTAGGAAAGCATTATCAAGCGAGAAAGGTTGTCGAAATCTGCGTTTTATTTGGTTGTAAAAACCCCTATGAATTGATAAAATGTTAATGGTATTTTTAAGGAGAAATTAATGGATTACATAGTTAGAGCAGTAGACAAGAATAAGGAAGTTCGTATTTTTGCGATTACTTCTAGAGAGTTAGTCGAGAGAGCTAGGGAGATTCACAACACTAGCCCTGTGGCTACAGCTGCGCTTGGAAGATTACTTTCAGCCGGCGCTATGATGGGCCAAATGCTAAAGGGTGAAGAGGAACTTTTGACGCTCAAGATGAAGGGCGATGGAAAGATTAATGGTGTGACAGTGCTAGCGGACAACTCTGCAAAGGTAAAGGGTTATGTTGGAAACCCTTCTGTTATGCTGCCTCCCAACTATGCGGGAAAGTTGGATGTAGGTGCAGCTATCGGTTATGGCGAACTTACAGTCATCAAAGATATGGGTCTTAAAGAGCCTTACATTTCAAAAGTGCCTTTGGCTACTAGCGAGGTGGCTGAAGATTTAACATATTACTTTGCATCGAGCGAGCAGACTCCATCAGCGGTGGGTCTGGGCGTTTTAATGTCTAAGGATAATCACGTGCGTGAAGCAGGTGGATTTATCGTTCAGATGATGCCAGATGCCAAAGAAGAGACAGTTTCAAAGATAGAAGAAAACTTATCAAAAATCACATCTGTCACTGATATACTAAAGGAAGGAAATACTCCTGAAGATTTAGTGAAAGCGGTGATGGGAGATATTGAGGTTGAGTTTACAGACAGAATAGAAGCAAAGTATGAATGCAACTGCAGCAAAGAACGTGTAATGAGAGTTCTTGCTACTTTGAATAAAAAAGATTTAGCAGATTTGATTGCAGAGGGAGAAGACATAGAAGTGAACTGTGATTTCTGTAATTCTAAATATGTGTTTAAGACTGATGAGTTGAAGGAGGCTTTAGGATGGGAAGATTAAAGATAATTTTAACTCTAGCTATTAGTATGGCGATGTTACTCGCAATTAATGCAAGCGTCTTTGGCGCGGAAATAAATGTGAACGAGAGAAAAATGTTAGATGCGTTTAAAAACGCAGAGCCATTTGCCACATACCTAGATAAAAACTACGTAAATCAATTTGAAAATTATTTTTCAAGAGATGATATAGATATAGAGAGGAAGACTGCTGAACTTTTCCTAGATTATTTTTCAAAAGGATTAGTAGAATATAAAAAATCGAGCGGCAAAGGTCCTGTGTTTAGCCAGTCATCAACATCTCTACATTACTTCCAGTATGCGGGATCAACTATCGATTTGTACTTAGAGTATGATAGCAAATCAAACAGTTACTATGCTATTGATAACGCAGGATATATTGTGATTGACCCAAACAAGGTTATAAAAGATACGGATACTGAAAATAAATCTGACAACAAAAAACAAACAGGGGACGAACAATCGGGGGGCGTTTCTGTTGAAGTGATTTTTGCCGGAGTAGTTTTCTTGATCTTTGTCGGTTTCTTATTTAATGCGAAGAAGTGGATTAATAGAATTAGAAGACACAGCGACAAAAACTACGACGATGAAGAAGACGACGAGATGGAAGTTGCAAACAGAAAGACTAGAAGAGCTAGACTTCAAACTTTCTCTTACACTAACTTCAAACAGGTTATTAAGTATTGCTATGTGCCAATAATTATGTGCATAATTCTGGTTGGAACACTAGTTGTTGTTTATTGGCCATACACTGAAATATATAAGAGCTTAAAGCACGGTTTTGTTCAAAACCTAACTCTTAATACATATTCTGAAGAGAAGAAAGATTTTAAAAATGTTCCTATAATTAAGGATAAAACTATTAAAGGTAATCAAGTTCATTGGCCTAAGTTCACTGAGCCTTATGGATTGATTGAGTGCGACAAAATTGGTTTGGCAGCACCTCTTTATATGGGCGACTCAGACTATGTGCTAAGTGGTAAAATCAAACGAAAAGTAGAAAACGACTACGACGACGAATTCGAGGGCAAATTGCAAGAGGAGTTCAACGGAGCAGCAGGTACTTACCTTGGAAGCTCAATTCCTGGTGATGGAAAGCCTATTTTAGTTGGCGCGCATGACACTACTTACTTTGCGCCTTTAGAAAAAGTGAAAAAAGGAATGGTGATGGGTGTTACCACCACTTATGCTAGATATAAATATAAAGTGACAGATATCAAGGTCTTTGACGAGGGTGATTACGACAAGGCTTATGACCTACAAGCCGACAAAGAGACATTGATTCTTTATACATGTTATCCATTTGGAAAACTAAATGGTGACAAGAGCAAGAGAATGTTTGTGTATTTAGATAAAACATTCGGACCTTCTATAGATAAGGAGGTGACAAAATAATGAGACATAAACATAGAATTAGACAGGGCATAGTTAATTATTTGTTATCCTTTATTCTAATGCTATCAGTTATCGTGATAGTGGCAGGAGGAGTTGCGAAGTGGAGTTTTGCTAGTAGAAGAGCGGTTATCCACGCGGGAGACAGAACGCATTATTTTTATCATTTGAAAAATGAGATAGAGCAAAAGGCGTTGGATATTGGAAAGCCGTTTGGTTTGGAGGTAGACTGCGTTCAAGGCGTGTTCAAAACTGGTGAAGTGAAAGCAGATGTAATAAAGACTTTCGATCAAGTGCTTTATAAAGAAAAGAATATTATTGATTTTGGTAATATTGAAAATCGTTTAAGAGCGAATGTGGAAAAGAAGGAAGGTTCGCTAAATGATAAGCAATTAGCTTCCTTAAGTGAGTACATAAAAAAAGTCCAGAAGATGTATTCAGAAGAACTTCATATTCCAACTGAAAAGCAAATGGCTTTTATTATCACTAAAACTGACAAGCTAGCTTGGATTGCTATTCCTTTGGCGGTGTTGATAGGATTCTTTAGTGCATTCTACTTGATTGTATCAAGACACTATGCTTATCATGGATTGAGGTTTGTGGTTTATGGACTCATAGGTGCGGGAACACTTATAACAGTAGGATTCTCAGCCCTAGTATCTAACGGATACCTTTATAATTTCAACCTGACAGATTCGTTTATGAAGGACTACTACGGATATTATGTGGGACACGTTATGTTTATAGAAGTAGTATACGGAATAGGTGTCTTAGTACTAGGTTTGATAGGAATATTCCTTGCATACAGACAAAAGTATGCGGTTAGAAGATAATTGTTAAAATACATATAGACTTTCAGACTTTAGAGTGTTAAAATATAAAAGTAAACAAGATTTGCGGAGGACATATTATGAGCAAAAAGATTAGAAATAAAGAGGTGGATCACTTATTTGATGCTATTTTAACACTAAAGAATAAAGAAGAGTGCTACACATTCTTTGAAGATGTCTGCACTATAAACGAACTGCTCTCAATTTCGCAGCGTTTTGAAGTTGCGCTAATGCTTAGACAGGGCAGAACATATTTAGATATTTCAGAAGATACAGGCGCTTCCACAGCTACCATCAGTAGAGTGAATCGTTCACTAAACTACGGAAACGATGGATACGATATGGCGCTTGATAGAATGAAAGGCAAGAAATAAAAGTAAATGAGCGACAAAACATTTAAAGCAGATGTAACATTAAATGATATGCAAGAATTGGCAGTGTACCACACAGATGGTCCACTGCTTATTTTAGCGGGTGCGGGCTCTGGAAAGACTAGAGTTTTGACTCACAGAGTGGCGTATCTTATAAAAGAAAAGGAAGTGGAGCCATATCAGATTATGGCAATCACTTTCACAAACAAAGCAGCAGACGAGATGAGAGAACGTATCGATAAGCTGGTGGGCTTTGGCGCGGACCAAGTTTGGGTAAGCACTTTCCACTCAGCGTGCGTGAAGATTCTTCGTCGTTTTGCAGATCAAGTTGGGTATAAAAATGACTTCACTATATACGATGCTGATGATCAGAAGAAAGTAATGCGTGACATCATTAAGATGATGAATCTCGACACTAAACTTTTCAAAGAGAAGGGTGTAGTTGCAAAGATTTCTGATTTCAAAAATAAACTGATGACTGTATCAGACGTTAGAGATATAGCTACTCACGATTTTAAGGAGAGAACTATTTCTCAAATTTACGAGGAGTACCAAAGAATCCTTAAGAAGAGCAATGCCATGGACTTTGACGACCTAATTATGAAGACGGTTGAACTTTTCCAGAAACATCCAGAGGTTCTTGAGATGTATCAGGAGCGCTTGAAATACATAATGGTGGATGAGTACCAGGATACAAATATGGCGCAGTTTAAGTTTGTGCAGTTGCTTGCGTCAAAGTACCAGAATATTTGCGTGGTGGGCGATGACGATCAGTCTATCTACAAATTCCGTGGCGCAGATATCGGAAACATACTATCGTTTGAAAACCATTTCGAAAATGCAAGGGTAGTTAAGCTAGAGCAAAATTACAGATCGACTAAAAACATTTTGGATGCGGCAAACGCAGTTATTAAAAACAACGAGGGCCGAAAAGACAAGACTCTTTGGTGTGACGAAGACCGCGGAGATAAGATTGAAGTATACCAGGCTGAAGATGGTTTTGCCGAAGCCGAGATGGTGGCAGATACTATTAAAGAAGAAGTGGATAATGGTCGTGCTGATTACAATGACTATGCCATCTTGTATAGAACGAATGCGCAGTCTCGTGCGCTAGAAGAAAAACTGATGATGAAGAATATTCCGTACAAGATTATTGGCGGACAAAACTTCTATCAGAGACGTGAGATTAAAGACATCTTGGCATACCTACGTATTATTGCAAATCCTACGGATGATTTGTCAGTGGAGCGTGTGATAAATGTGCCAAAGCGTGGAATTGGACAGACCACAGTAGATAAAGTAAAGACTTATGCTAGAGAACAAGACATTAATCTTTATGAAGCATTCCTTAAGGCAAGTGAAGTGCCAGGAATAAATGCTGGTACTGCTACAAAGATTAAGGGCTTTACGGATATGATAGAGGAGCTTAGCGATATGCTTGGTCCAAGTTCGGAACTACCAGTGGAAGGAGAAGAACTTCCAAGCAGTCCTTACAGCATTAAGGATGTAGTCGATAAATTGATTGAACTTACTGGCTATGTGGCTGAGCTGGTGGCAGAAGAAACCGACGAGGCAGATGGGCGTATTGAAAATATTGATGAGTTGGTTAGTAAAGTGGCAGAGTACGAAGAAAATGCCGAGCAGCCTAACTTAGGTGAGTTCTTAGAAGAAGTTTCTTTGGTTTCTGACATCGACACATTGGATGAGAACAGCAGTTATGTAGTTATGATGACAGTCCACAGCGCCAAAGGATTAGAGTATCCTCACATTTTCCTCTGTGGAATGGAGGATGGATTGTTCCCAAGCTATATGACTATAATGTCTGAAGATGACGAGGAACTAGAGGAAGAAAGAAGACTGGCCTATGTTGCTATCACTAGAGCCATGAAGAAGCTAACTATTAGTTATGCAAAGCGCAGAATGATTCGAGGCGAAACTCAGTACAATATGATTTCTAGATTTGTAAAAGAGATTCCATCTAAGATAGTTAATAGTAAAAACGTGACTGACACTATGGCCCATGGAATGCGAAAGAAAAATAGTTTCAGCAACTTCGGTGGATACGAGGGCTCACTAGGACACGGTGGTGGTTACCAGGGAAGAAGAGATGATTCCTCAAATAGCGATGCAGTAAAAGCATTTAAAAAGAAACCATCATACGGAAAGCCAAAGAGCAAGCCATCGTTTGGCAAAGAATTCTCAGTAGAGAAAGCTGAAGTAGATTATAAAGTAGGAGACAGAGTAGTTCATCAGAAGTTTGGCGAAGGCACCGTCAAAGAAATAGAAGATGGTCCCCGCGACTACCAGGTCACAGTGGACTTCGACGAATTTGGAGAAAAAATAATGATGGCCTCCTTCGCAAAACTAGAGAAAATTTAGGAGAAACGAAAAATATAAAGGTACTCACTTAAAATCGTTCGATACCTTTATATTTTTCGTTTCTTTTAACTTTTTCGCTTTTGCGAAGGGAGCCCCTCTTCATTTTTTGTTTGTAGTAAAAAATCTTCACTTTTAGGTGGCGCGGTGTTATAATTCTACTATAATAATTCGTAGCGAGGTGCGATATGCAGGATTTTAAAAAAGGTATTGAAGAAGTAAAAAAAGGTGTTGAAGATTTCAAAAAAGGAATCGAAGTAGGAAAAATCATCAAAAAAGAAAAAGAGAAAAAACCGCTTAAGAAACTCGGTATTGTAGTGCTAGTTGTCGCAGTAGCAGCTGCAGCAGCAGGCGCTGTGTATTCAGTGTATAGATTGATCGACAAAATCCGTTATAATGATTTTGAAGACGACTATGATGAATTATTTGACGAGGATGATTTTGAGGACGAATAAAGAATAATGAAAAAAGGTGTTGAATACACTGGAGAAGTGTTCAAACTTAAATTCCCTAATAAGGGAATAGTTGATTGCGGGGAAGAAGGAACCGCAATCGTAAAGGGCGCGCTGAAAGGTCAGCGCGTCCGTTTTGTAGTGTCCAAAAAAAGAAGTGAGTATTCACTTGGACGTTTGCGCGAGATTGAGAAAAAATCATACCTAGAAGATGCAACACCACTTTGCCCGCACTTTGGTCTTTGTGGCGGGTGCGCTTATCAGACTATGTCTTACAAAAATCAACTAGAAGTTAAGAAGGGGTTAGTTAAAGATTTGCTTGATAATGCGATTGATGGTGCGTATGAATTTGAAGGAATAATAGGAAGTCCAAATCAGTGGGCTTATAGAAATAAGATGGAGTTTTCCTTTGGCGATGAATTCAAAGATGGTCCTTTGGCACTAGGAATGCATAAGAAAGAAAGCTTCCATGACATAGTGACAGTGGACGAGTGTAAGATTGTAGATACAGATTACAACAAGGTCTTAAGATGCGTGCTAGATTACTGCGCAGATAAAAATATTCCTTTCTATCATAAGATGAGACACGAAGGGTACCTTAGACACTTGCTTGTGCGAAGAACTGTTAGGACAAATGAGTTGTTAGTTGGTTTCGTTACTAGTTCACAGTTTGACGGTGACGAGTCTGCATTTATAGATGGACTAAAGGATGCGATTCTAGACTTAGATCTATCGGCAGAGGTAAAAGGAATTCTTCACATTATAAATGATGGGGTGGCAGATATTGTACAGAGTGATGAGACTAGAATTATATATGGGGATGAATTTATATATGAAGAAATACTAGGACTTAAGTTTAAGATTTCTGTATTCTCATTTTTCCAAACCAATTCTTTGGGGGCAGAAGTGTTATACGAAAAAGCTAGAGAGTATATTGGAGATACTAAAGACCAGACAGTGTTTGATCTTTACTCTGGAACTGGAACTATTGCTCAAATGATTGCGCCAGTATCAAAGAAAGTGATAGGTGTAGAGATAGTGGAAGAAGCAGTTGAAGCCGCCAAAGAAAATGCCAAACTAAACACTCTAGATAACTGCAAGTTTATAGCAGGCGATGTTTTAAAAGTAATAGATGAGATAGAGGAAAAGCCAGATATGTTAATTCTTGATCCACCTAGAGATGGAATTAATCCAAAGGCTTTGAATAAGATAATAGATTTTGACGTAGATAAAATGGTTTACATAAGTTGCAAGCCAACAAGTCTTGCTAGAGATCTTGAAACTTTGCAGGAGAGAGGCTACAAGGTGGAAAAAGTATGTGCTGTTGATATGTTTCCAAATACAGTACATGTGGAGACTGTGTGTTTACTAAAGCGCATTTGAGGTTGGTATGAATATTAATAGAAAGAAATCAGTTTTTATAATTCACATAGTAATTGCAATATTAGAAATAATTGCGGCTAGTTACATGCTTGGAACAGAAGGATTATCAGTGTTTAGATATTACACAGTAGACAGCAACATTCTTCAGTTGATTGTTTCAGTGTGGTATATCATATGCTTCATCCGCAAAAAAGAAGTGCCAAAAGTACTAGTGGTTCTTCACTTGATTAGTGCGGTGTGTTTGACAGTCACTTTTATGATTGCAGCATTTGTGTTGACGCCACAATCTACGTTCTCTTACTATTTCCTAGAGAATGTGGCTCCAATAAATCATTTTCTTGGACCAGTTCTTTCAGTGGCTGCACTTATGGTCACTAATGTTCCTATTCCGAAGAAGGCATTTGTTGCTCCAGCAGCAGCTACCATCTTGTACGGAGTGGTAGCACTTATTCTAAATGCAGTAAAAGTGTTAGATGGACCATATTTCTTTTTGGAGATTTATAAAACGCCAGTACAGACAATTGTAATGTGGTTTGCAATTATATTTGTCCTTTGTATCGGGCTGGCGTATGCATATATGAGACTTCACAGATTATGTGAAAAGACTAACAGTAATAAGGAGTGATAAAACTTTATGAAAAAGATATTTTCAAAGGAACCAGTTAATAGAGGAAGGCAAATAGAGCTGGATATAGCAAAATGTCTTGCCATTATATTTATGATCTTTTTGCACACCCTAATGGTTGCATCTGGATTTGCAAACAATATTAGTGTACCTATGCAACGAGTAATTTACCAATTGTTAGGACGCCCATTTGCAGCACCCGTGTTTATGTTTGCAATGGGAGTTGGAATGGTATATTCAAGAAACCAAGAGCCAGCTTATTTAATGAAGCGTGGAGTCAAATTGATGCTTTTGGGTGTAGTTGTAAATGTAGGGGAATATATTCTTCCTCATTTTCTTGCAGGAAAGTTATTAGGAAAGTGGGACATATTTCCAATTGCAAATGGATTGCTGCTATTCTGCGTAGATATCCTAGCTTTTGCAGGAATGGCTATGATTTTAATCGGAGTCCTCAAAAAACTAAAATTGGTAAGTTGGCAAATAGTTATAATAGCGGTTGCATTATCCGTAATAGCATCATTTGTAAGATTCCATAATTTTGGTAGTGATGTTTGGAATTTGATAACTGGTTATTTTGTAGGAAGTCTTCGAGATAATGGTTCAGCATTTACAGCATTTCCATTGTTTAACTGGTTTATTTTCCCGGCTGTTGGAATGCTTTTTGGTGAATGGTATATCAAATGTAATAACAAGAAAAAACTGTTATGTCTTTGGCCTTTAGGGCTTGCAATTTCAATAACATATTTTGTAATACATTGGTCTGCTCCAAAAGGATTTATTTGTAGTGAAGATGTACATTATTATTATGATATGACTACAATAGATGCTGTTGTTTGTTTGATATGTATTTATGGAGTTATTGGTTTATGTTATTTTATGTCACTAATTCTTCCAAACTCCCTAAAAGGTTTTATTTCAAAAACGAGCGGAAACTTGAATGCAATATATGTAATTCAGTGGTTCATAATTCCATTAACATTTATATTCATATGCTATTTTAATAGAAATGTTAAGTTCAATGATATATCTGTAGTTGTTATTGCTATAATAGAGATAGTAGCTTCTACAGCTATTGCTACAGGTTATAAATATGTTTTAAAGAAGGGAAAAGAGGAGAAATAATGAAGAAAAGTAAAAGAATTTTTGTACTGTTATTTACATTAGTATTCGCGGCGAGTCTATTTGTGGCTCCAACAAAGCCAGCAAAGGCCGAATCTACTGATACAAAGTCTATTTCTTTTGAAAAAGATGATTCTGCGCCTGAGAGATTAAAGAGATTGACCAAGTCGCGCCGAACTGATGATCAACATGTATCAGGTGTACATTCAGACCCAAGTACATTTGAGAAAAATTTTGTTCTGACTGTAGATCAAAAGGAATATACTATTACGGAAATAGATAAAGTTGTAAATGAGATTTTAAATGACAACATGAGTGATTTGGAAAAATACTATACACTTGCTATTTGGGCAAATAAGCGAGTTGAATACGACGGTGATTTTTGGTCAGGCGGTTATGATTTTGATTATTATAGCCATCAGTGGGATTCATACGGTTGTATGAAAGAAGATGAGAAATCAGTATGTGCAGGAATTGCAATCTTCTATGCTGATTTGTGCCATGCTGCTGATTTGCCATGTAGATATGTTAGGACAAATCCAGAATACTTAGATCACACAATAAATTATATCCCTAACATTAATGGACATGCATATTATGCAGACATAACAGAAAATACTTTTATTATGTCAGAAAACTCAACAGGTTCCTTTGAACCTAATATAGATAAAGAATTTGCTTACATAACAGAAGAAGGACGTTGTTTGGATATGACCTATGATTATAGGGAAGAAGATGATGATGAATTATACACATCAACATTTATAAAGGACTTTTACGATGTGCCATATTCTGACTGGTTTAATGAATATGCGCTACATAAAAACACAACAAAAAGATTTGGAGCCGAATACGTGGAAAAGGGAAGTGGTTTAGCTGGCACTCATTATGCTTCATATAAAACTACTCCTTCACAGAAAAATGTATTACCAGATCTTTGGTTCTTGGAGGATTTTTATAAAGATCCAGCTGCCGTCAAAGCAACAATTCTTAACAAAGAATTTGACGACCAAGTTCTTAATATAAGAGGACTAAAACAGTCTTATGACTGTGATACAATAGAGGAGCTAGAGGAAAGTGTTAGACAGGATATGTCTATTTCATACTTCCCATCATCTGAAAATGGTGAAGTAGTGGCAAAGACAGCTAACCTATCAGAGGGCAATGATTACACGATGGAATGCGTAGAATTTGACGCTGCAAATCATAAGGCGAAGATTAAGATAGGAAGCGCTGGAGAATACTCAGGTGAGAAAATAATTCAATTACAATTACATACAGCTGTAGTTACTAAAGCTCCTGAAAAAGTAAAGAAACTGGAATATGACGGAAAAAAACAGAAATTAATCTCACCGGGTGTGGCTGAGAATGGTCAAATTCAATATGCTATTGGTAATGAAAAAGAGCCTACTGGTGAATTTAGTGCTATTATTCCTGCGGCAGTAAATGCAGGAACATACTACATTTGGTATAAGGCTGTAGGAGATGATACTCATGTGGATTCAGAGCCGCAGCGTATGGAAAGACCAGGCACCATTGCTCGTAAGCCAATGGAATGTTTTATGGAGGATATAACAATCAAGGTTGGAGAGCAAGCTGTTATTACCCCTGAATTTGACGTTGACATACCACTTAAATACACTTTTGAAAATTATGATGAAGATATTGCTTTAGTAGATGAAAAAGGTGTTGTGACAGGACTAAAGGAAGGAACTGCTTCAGTTTTCATAGAGTTCGACCTAAAATATGAAAGCTCAAATTATGCGGCACCAGATACTGTATCATTTGATGTTATAGTGGAACCGGGCGATCCAGATGGCATTACTGATGCAAAGGTAAAACTATCTAAGACTAAATTCACTTATAATGGCAAAACTAGAAAACCTAAAATTTTGACAATCAAAGGAATTAAAGTACAAGAAGGAACAGACTATACTATTTATATGCCTAAGTGCTTTGGTAGATCGTCAAAGAATGTTGGTTCATATACTATGATTATTATTGGTAAAGGAAAACTTACTGGTGTAACAGAGGCCACATACACAATCAACCCTAAAGGAACTACTTTGAAGAAACTAAAGAAAGCGAAAAAGGGCGTTGTAATTAAGTGGAAGAAACAGTCTAAAAAGATGTCAAAGTCAAGAATTACTGGATATCAGATTAAGCTAGCAACAAACAAAAAGTTTACTAAGAATAAGAAGACAATAAATATCAAAGGCTATAAGAAAAGCACAACTACAGTTAAGAAACTTAAGAGTGGTAAGAAATACTATGGAAAGATTCGTACATACAAAGTTGTGAGAGGAAAGAAACTCTATTCTACATGGTCTAAGGTGAAAACAGTTAAGACTAAATAATTAAGTCAAATTAATAAAAAGATTCCGCTATGAGCAATCAAGCCATAGCGGAATTTTTTTGTAAAAATCGAATCATTTTCTCCAAGCATAAGCTAACAAGTGGTATAATTATTTAGTGAAAGTGTTTAGGAGGGAACGGATGGAACAAGTTATGTACCAGGTATCTACATTACAAGCTCTAGCTATGGGTTATTCTAGAGCTGTAGTTTCAGTAGATGAATTTTTGAAAAATGGCGATATCGGACTTGGCACATTTGAAAATGTCGATGGTGAGATGATTATGGTGGACGGCAAATGTTACCGCGCTCAGGAAGATGGAGCAGTGGTACAAGCCGAAGGAAATATGGGTGTACCATTTGCAGTCACTACTTTCTTTGCCGAGGGCAAAGACTTCTCTGTTCAGGACATTGAAGATATAGATAAATTAAAGCAGATACTCGATGTAAAGATAGAAGAAGACTTTGGATTAAACAGTATGCATATGGTTCGCATAGATGGTAGTTTTTCTAAGGTGTGTGCTAGATCGGAGTCTGCGTACAGATCGCATCACGTGTCGCTTAAAGATATTCTTAAAGAAACACAGAAGGATTTCTTCTTTGACGATATTAAAGGAACACTAGTGTGTGTTTATTTCCCAGATCATATGGATGGAATAAATGCACCGGGTTGGCATTTGCATTTTGTATCAGAAGATAGAACTCATGGTGGACATGTCTTTGATTTAAAGATGAATCAGGGAGAGGGAACTATCAATAAAATTAGTAGAATACAAATAGAACTACCAACTACGCCTGCTTTTGATACGTATTCTTTGAAAGAAGCATCGCAGGATGAAATAGAAGAAGTAGAACAGGGCAAAGGTTAAGACAACTAGAAGAGAGGGCTTTATGAACGTTTACGATTTTGACAAAACAATTTATCCAACAGACTGTGCAATAGACTTTTGCTTTTGGTGTATGAAAAGACACCCCAAGTTGTGGTTTACCTATTTTCCTAAGCTGGTTAAGGTAATGATACAAAGAAAACTTGGTAAAGTGCCAGAATACTTAAAGCATAGAAAGTTTTTAAGTTATCTAACAATGATAGATGACTTCGATGAACAAATCGAAAAATATTGGAATAAAAACGAAAAGAGAATAGCATCGTGGTATCTCAAACAAAAGAAAGATGATGATTTAATTATTAGTGCATCGCCTGATTGTTTGATTGAGCCAATAGCAAATAGACTTGGTGTAAAATTTATGGCTACAGAGTTTGACCGTGAGTATGGAGTTTTTACAAATAACTTGATGTATGCTAAGGAAAAAGCGAAATACATATTTGATAAAGGTTTCCCAGTGATTGATAATTTTTATTCTGACTCTTTATCAGATACGCCAATTGCTTTGTGTGCTGAAAAAGCCCATTTGGTAAAGGACAAGGCAAGCACAGTGGTTGATTGGCCAGAGTTAGATGCGGAAACTATAAAAAAAGTAAAAGAGAAGATTGATACAGGTTGGAACATTCATCTAAAGGAGGACTAGCAAGTGTATACTATTATTTATGACTTTGGAACGAGTAGTGTTAAAACATGTTTGTTCGAGATAGACTCAGAAATTAAATTAGTTACAAGCTCTCGTGCAGATTATAATCTTTATATTTCTGACAATGGAGGCGCAGAACAAGACACTGAGGAATGGTGGGATGCCATTTGTTCCTCGACAAAGGACTTGTTTAAATCATCAGATGTTAAGCCTGAACAAATAGAAGGACTCGCATTCTGTTCACAGATGCAAGGTTGCGTTTTTGTAGATGAGAATGGGAAAGCATTAAGACCTCCTATGAATTACTTAGATCAAAGAGCGATTAAAGAGTATGAGGACTGCATGGGAAGAGGAATCGTTAAGACTTCTGGTTGTAGCCTATATAAAATTTTGCGCAATCTAAAAGTTAATAATGCCGCTTCGCTCAGTCCTAAGGATCCAGTTTGGAAATACAAGTGGGTAGAAAACAACGAACCTGATATTTTTAATAGAATATACAAATGGTTAGATGTAGGTGATTACTTATTAGCGCGTAGTACAGGTAAAATAGTAAGAACTGCCGATACAGCATTTGCCACATTCCTTTATGATACACGAAAAGGAAAAGAAGGCTGGAACAAAGGTCTTCTAAAAATGTATAAGGTAAATGATGAGCATATGCCAGAGATTGTTAATAGTACAGATTTGGTTGGCGGATTGACAAAAAAAGCAGCAGAAGAGTTAGGATTAGTAGAAGGCACCAAGGTCTTTGGCGGTGGCGGAGATACCACTTTTGTAAATATAGGTGCAGGATGCACTACTCCAGGAGACACACATGTTTACATTGGAACATCCGGATGGGTATCCACCTTCATGGATTATCAAACCTGTGATGTTAGTGCAAATATGACTGGCGTTCTTTCGGCCAAACAAGGTTATTTTAACTATTATGCTGAACTAGAAACTGCAGGTAAGTGTATTGATTGGGCGCTAGAGCATATTGCTTTGGATGAAATTGATGTTTATTCGGGAAAAACTAAAAAGACTGATTTGGATGGCAATGTGATAGATGTTTTTGGTTACTTGGAAGGTGAAATAGCCAAAGTTTCGCCCGGAGCAAATGGCGTAATATTCACCCCATGGCTTCATGGAAACAGATGTCCATTTGAAGACTCAAAGGCTGGCGGAATGTTCTTTAATATTAGTTTGAAGAACGACAAGAAAGATTTGCTTCGTGCCACCTTAGAAGGAATTTGCTACCATTATCGATGGATGTTAGAATGCTCGATGAAAAAGGCAAAGACTTCAGACGCAATTAGATTTGTGGGAGGAGGTTCTTTATCACATATGTTGTGTCAAATGTTAGCAGACGTTACTGGCAGAACAATAGAGACAGTAGACAACCCACGAGAAGTGGGAGCAGCGGGAACCGCTATTATGGTGGCGGCAGGCGTTAAGAATGTAGATATGTTAGAACTTTCAAAGAAATTAGTAAAAGTTAATCACGCATATGTTCCAAATGCTGAAAACAAAGAAGTATACGATAAAAACTATAATGTTTTTAAACAATTATATAAGACTAATAAAACAAACTTTCATAAAATGAACTCTTAAGTCAATCTAGGAGGATTAAGAATGGCTGAAAAAGATTTAAATCAATTAAACGAAGAGAGAAACAAGCTGATTGTAAGAACGAGTATTATTGGGATTCTTGCAAATGTTTTGCTTGCTGGATTTAAAATGGTGGTAGGATTGTTTGCGCATTCTATTGCTATCATTTTGGATGCAGTAAACAACTTGTCTGACGTTCTATCCTCATTGGTGACTATTGTTGGAAACAAACTAGCTAATAAAGCGCCAGATAGAAAGCACCCACTCGGTCATGGAAGAGTAGAATATATTAGTGCATTGATTGTGTCTGCTATCATTTTGTATGCAGGTGTTACAGCTGCTATAGAGGCGGTGAAAAAGATTATAAATCCCGAAACACCTAATTACACTACGGTTACACTTTTTATTATAGCAGTGGCAGTAGTAGTAAAAATAGTTTTAGGTTTGTTTGTTTCAAAGCAAGGAAAGAAAGCAAAATCAGGAGCACTAGAAGCCTCCGGCAAAGACGCTTTATTTGACGCAGTCATCTCTGCATCAGTTTTAGCATCAGCCATCATATATTTGACTACAAAGGTTTCATTAGAAGCATACGTAGCCGTTATTATTTCGATCTTTATCATTAAAGCAGGTATTGAGATAATGGCTGAAACTATCAGTGAGATTTTAGGAAAGCGCGCGGATGCAGATTTAACAAAGAAGGTTAAGGAAATTTTAAACCGTGAGCCCGAAGTGCGTGGAGCATATGATTTGCTATTAAATAATTATGGACCAAACAAAAACTATGCTTCAGTCCACCTAGAACTTCCAGATACAATGACAGTAGATGAAGTAGATGTCTTAACTAGGAAGTTAGAAATGAATGTCTACAAAGAAACAGGCATTATCTTAACAGGAGTAGGAGTGTATTCATATAACACTAGCGATACAGAAGTGGCTCATATAAGAAATGAAGTGCAAGAAATGGTTATGGCTCATGACTGGTCGCTTCAAATGCATGGCTTCTACTTGGATACAGAAAAACATACTATGCGATTTGACGTAGTGATGAGTTTTGATATTGATCCAAAAGAAGGAATTGATATTATTAGAAAAGAAGTGGGAGAGGCATACCCAGAGTATGAACTCAATATTATTGCAGATGTCGATATAGCAGACTAAAACACTTACTTGGAGAAGGAAAATGCAACAAAGCGTAGAATATCAAATTTTCATAGGACTTAACGATTCTCAAGTGTATGAGGAAGTGGTTAATGAGAAGGAGCTAGCTGAAATGGTATCTAACTATTTCGAGCGCAAAGAAATAGACTTTTCGATGTTTAAAGCAAAGGGTGGATATTGTTATGATAGTGATAAATTTGTAATTGAGAACACACTGTGTATCAATATTATTGGAAAAACAAAGATGGATATAAAGAAATTAACAAAGAGTCTCTCTATGTTTATGAATCAAGAAAGTATCCTTATTGTAAGGAACAAGGTAAATCAAAAGTTCAGTTGAGGTACAACATGAAGAATGTAGATTTTAAAAAAGGAATTAAATATGAGATTTTTGTTGGTATAAAAGACAAGGATAGCTATGAGGAATTGTTGAGTGTAGATGATTTTAAACATATCCTTAAGGAAATATGTGTGGAAAAACAAATCAATTTTTCATTGATAACTCAGCTAGGTGGATACACCCACGACAAAGGATATACAACAGAGACTAGTATGAGGGTTGTAATTATAGGTGCTAATAAAGGAGAAATCAAAAGAATAGCCGATTGGCTAAAAATAAGAATTAATACCGATACAGTTCTTGTCACGAAAACTAAAATAGAATATTGTTTTATGAAGTAAAAAAGAAGCGAGCGTGTAGCTCGCTTCTTTTTGCCTAAAGTTAACGCCATCTAGCTTTAACTTTACCTTTCTTAGTTACCTTAGCAATTCGCTTGTTGCTAGATTTAAATTTAGCCTTTCCAATCTTCTCCAAGGTCTATAGATTCTTTTGCTTTGTTTAAATCAATGCCAGATATTTTCTTTTTTATAATGGCTGAAATGTTCTTATAAAGTTCTAAAGCTCTTTTCTCTATTTGAATAAGAGCAGTATTGATTTGATTTCTGACTCTATGTATAGGTTTATCTATATAACTAGCTAGCTCGTGTTTAACCTTATTTTTCTTGGACTTGCTCATTTTATTATATGAAACGCCTATATCAGCTACGTATTTTACTTTATCTGTAAATTTATTGATCTTTCTGTTAGTAAATTCTTTTGGGATAATTGTTTTGACATTTACACCCTTAAATATGATGCCGTCAATGTGTAGTATATGGTGAGCGACTTTCTCGTGTGTTTTGTCATCCAATAGATATTCTATAATGTCTAAAGGTTTCTTGCCTTTGAGGTCATCTCTGACAACTCCAAAGAGACGCTTTGATTCATCTGCAGCTGCTTTGAAATTGTTTATTAACAGTTTAAGATTGTCATTGTAAACACTCGTCTCCCAGTATAATTTAACTGTATTAATATAGTACTCAACACGATTCATAAACTTACCAATAGCTGATGTATCGCTAAGTTTTTCTCTTGTTATAGCTTTGGCTGAGTCTTTAAGATAATTTAATTCGTTTTGAAGTTTTTTCTTAGTCAAAGAAGAGTAATTGTTCTGTATAAACTTTGAAACATGATTATAAACTTCTTTTATATCAGAAGAGCCTTTATTAGATTTTTTCTTTCCAAGGATTTGGTCAAGATAATTAGTTGCATCCACATAGTTAGTAGTCTGTTCGTTGGACATTGCATATATATTTGTGCTAGGAGCAGTAGTGAATGATAAAACTAAACCTGCAAGCAGCGCAACAGATAGAACTATACTTGTGATAATTCTAAACTTCTTCATATTCTCCTCCTTTATTTTTTCTAAATCCGTCCAAAACAATATTTTTATAATCTATTACAATAATACCACAAATCCGCTCTAAAAGTGATATTAATTATAGACGATAGAGTAAAAAAAAGATAAAATAATACTAGTGGATTTGAACGGAGGATAATAAAAATGAAAAGAATATTAGCACTTTTTTTAGCTGTTGCTATGTCAGCAACTTTGATTGTTGGTTGTGGCACAAGCACTGACAATAAGCAGACTACTGCGCAGGTAGAAACAAAGAAATCAGAGCATAGTAAGATGACTAAAGACTTACAAAAATTGCTCGACAAAGATCCTAAGTTAAAGAAACTGATGGAGAAGTCTTTGGCGAAGGCTAAGAAGGTTAATCCAGATAAAAGCACAAATCCAGCGCAAAGCCTAGATGAATTATATGAGTTCACGGATTGGGCAGCTACTTGCGAACCATGGAATGTAATTCCTGGCAAAAAGAGTGATAAATTATATGAGCATATAGATCAGTCGGTAGATTATTTCTGGTTCTTGGTGGATCAGCCACTTAAAGAGCTTGAGGGTAAAGGATACTATTACCCAACACTTCAGTATCATGAACCAATCAAGAGTTGGTGTAAAGAGTATGCTGACGAGTGGGGCAAATTCCTTTCAACAAAAGACAGTTGGAATGATGAATATTATGAGTTGGCGAAATCCGACAAGAGATTTGGAATGGACAAAGGTTGGTATGCTGACAAAAACATTTGGACAAGTTACAACGATTTCTTCTCAAGGAAGTTAGTTAGTCCAAGAGTTAGACCGATTTCAGATACAGAAGTAGTAGCTCCGGCAGATTCTACTCCGCAGGGTGAGTGGGATATAGATAAGAAAGGAAAGATTGAAGACGAAGACAAAGATGGAACAATTGTTAAGGGAGCGAAGTTCGACCAGATTTCGGATTTGATCGGGCCAAATAGTAAGTATAGAAATAGTTTCAATGATGGAACTTTCACACATACATTCCTTGATGTAAATGATTATCATAGATATCATTTCCCTGTTAGCGGAAAGATAGTAGAGCTCACGAAGATTAAGGGAACAAACGCAGCAGGTGGAATCACTGTTTGGGATAAGAAAAACCAGAAGTATGTTTTGGTAGATCAAGTTCCTGGATGGCAAATGATTGAAACTAGAGACCTAGTTGTTATTGATACAAAGGAATACGGTTATGTTGCAATTCTTCCAATTGGAATGAGCCAGATTTGTTCATGTAACTGGGAGAAAGATTTGAAAGTGGGCGATGAAGTTAAGAAGGGCGAACCTATGGGATACTTCCTATTTGGAGGAAGCGATATTTGTATGGTATTCCAAGACAAAGCCGATTTTGACTTTATTCCTAAGGCAGATAAAAATGGTAAGTATCCACATCTTTTGATGGGCGAAGCTTACGCAAACTTGAAGAAGGATTAATAAATGGATATTCAAAAGAAAATGGCAATGGATAGTTCAGGTTTTGTTTTACTATCTGACTATGTGCCAGGAATCATTCAAGAAATAAGATATTTTTCCACTTACAACTTTGTAGGTGAGAGAGTGGACGGCTACGAAGAACCTATCGCGCTTCTCACAAAGGAAGCAGCCAGGGCTCTAAAAGATGTGGCTAATATAGCAAACGTGCAAGGATATCGGTTGAAGATTTTTGATGCCTACAGACCGGCAAAGGCAGTAAAGCATTTTGTGCTCTGGGAGATTGAAGATTTAGATCAGAAGATGAAAACATTTTTCTATCCAGATATAGATAAGCATGATTTGTTTAAACTAGGATACGTCGCATCTAAATCTACTCACAGCAGAGGAAGTACAGTGGATCTAACTTTAGTAGATATGGACACCGGCAAAGAACTTGATATGGGTAGTCCTTTCGACTTCTTTGACGAAATCTCTCATCCAGATTATAAGGATATTACTAAAGAGCAGTATGAGAACAGGATGATACTTCAAAAGCTAATGGTGGATGGTGGCTTTGAGCCAATAGACACTGAGTGGTGGCATTTTACTTTGAAGAACGAACCATATCCAGAAACATACTTTGAATTCCAGGTAGCTATGGATTCAGTAAGGAAATAGGATGATAAATAAAGATATAGAAAAAGAGTTATTCAAACTCCAAGATAAAGAATATCGCGATTTTCATAAGAAACTGATGCCTACAGTAGATGAGAAAACTATTATAGGCGTTAGAACTCCGGCTTCCAGAAAACTGGCTAAGCAGTTGGCAAAGCGAGAAGATATAGATGTATTTCTAAATGATCTTCCACACAAATACTTTGATATGAATCAACTTCACGCATTTATCGTATCAGGAATAAAGGATTATGACAGGGCAGTGGAAGAAGTAGAGAAGTTTTTGCCATATGTCGATAACTGGGCCACATGTGATCAACTTTCACCAAAAGTATTTAAGACAAACCTAAAAGATTTGTACAAACATATAAGAGAGTGGATAGCATCAGATTTAACTTACACTAAGCGTTTCGGAATTGGGATGCTTATGGAACATTATTTGGACGATGCTTTTGAACTAAAGTATCCAAGATTGGTGGCAAGAGTCCGCTCAGATGAGTACTATGTAAATATGATGATTGCCTGGTACTTTGCGACAGCCCTTGCCAAGCAGTGGGATGATATCATTCCCTTCATCGAGGGCAAAAAATTAGACTCTTGGACTCATAACAAAGCAATCCAAAAGTCTATTGAAAGTTATCGCATAACTAAGGAACAAAAGGATTATTTAAGAACGCTTAAGATTCAAAAGGGTAAATAACACCCATCTGCCTTCTTATTTCATCCATTGTTTCCATCATAAACAAAGTTTCTTTATGAGTAATTTCAGGACACTGTGTGTGTCCTTTTTTTATTGCATCAATACAACCAAGAACCTCATATTCGTAACCAGTTATCTGCTCGCCGTTTTTGTAAGGGTATTTTTCGACATCTTCAAAGGACATATACTCTACTTCATTATGGTTTCCGTCGAAAATTTTAAGTCCTCTAATAAAGTTTACACCCTCCATAACAATAGAACCATTCGTTCCAATTACAACAGCGTTTCCGTCGCTCTCAAAGCACATTCCTGAGTTTAGATATGCGATTCCTCCTTCGTCAAAGGTAAGGATGTACTGTCCAACTAAATCCATGTTCTCATCATTTAAAAGAGCAGTAGCTTTTATATCTTTTATATTATCTCCCATAATAAGAGAAGCAGCAGTTAGAGGATAGATTCCAACATCTAGCAAAGCACCGCCTGCCAACTCTGCTTTAATAAGCCTTTCCTTGTGCATCATAGGAAAGTTAAGGTTAGCAGTCATATACATAACATCGCCTATCACACCGTCATTCAACAACTCGCGAATCTTCTTTGCAAGTGGCATAAATCTAGTCCACATAGCCTCTCCCAAAAACAAATCTTTGCTCTCGGCTAAATCTATTATTTCCTTTGCCTGAGGCGCATTAGCGCAAAATGCTTTCTCCACTAGAACGTGCTTGCCGTTTTCCAAACACATCTTTGCTTGCTCGTAGTGGAATGAGTGAGGAGTAGCGATATAGATTACATCCACCTCTGGATCCTCCGCCAAAGCTGAGTAAGAATCATACGCTTTTTCCATGCCGTATCTTTCTCTAAATTCTTCAGCTTTCTCCATACTTCTAGATGCAATGGCATAAGCAGTTGGCTCACTCATCTGAGTGAGAGTGGTAGCAAAAGTATTTGCTATATTTCCTGCGCCTATTATTCCAAAATTCATTTTCTAACCTCTTTAATCCGTACTAATTTTTCATTTTAAATATATCAAAGTGTTGTTTTAATATCAATTACAGAGTTATTCTGCGCTATAAATAAAGGGCAAATTATAGTATAATTAAGGGGCAGAATTGTTCGGAGGGATATTATGAAAAAAAGAATAACATCATGTGTAATAGCTATCGCTCTAGCGATTTCAATGATTAGCACAAATGATTTTGTAGTTGATACAAAGGCTGTTTCGCGTGCTGATGTAATTGAAAATGTGGTTGATGGACTAAAGAAGGATGTGGAGAAATTTCACAGAACTCATATTAGAGATAAAAATGGAAGCAGAATAGTTATAAATGAAGATTATAAAGAGCCAAAGAGAACTAAAAAAAGAGGCTCGGTTCCTTCTTCATATATGGCACCATATACATCTGTTAAGGACCAGAAATATTTTGGTGCTTGCTGGATGTTTGGAGAACTATCATCGCTTGAATCTAATCTTTTAACTAAAGCTGGATATGGAAGTGGCTTGGTAAGCGAAGACCCTGTTGATTTTTCGGAGGCACAAGGTGTTTATGTTCAGTACAATAGAGAGACTGAGGATGGAACATTAACAGGAGATGTTTCACCGGATTCGGACAATGATCGTGAGAATTTCACTACAGGTTACTATGGATACAATGAAGGTGGATGGACACTTGATGCCACCATGGCTGTTAGTGCAAACAAGGGTGTTGCCTTTGAAGAGGAAAACCCATTTATTTCGCAGGGAAGCAGCAAGAGGGGCGTTGACAGTAAGGCTATGGCTACAGTAGCGGCTGCAAACTATAGAGTGAATCATTTTGATATTGAAAACGCAGACTTATTACCTGAAGTGTATGAAGTAGTTGCTAACTCAAGAAGAGTTTATCATCCTTCCAATAGAGATATATGGAAGAGTATGATATGTCAAAATGGAGCTCTGTCTAGTAACTATTATCAAGACTCCTCAGATAAATACCATCACGGCTGGGGACTAGATGAAAGTGAATATGAATACTTGCCAAACTTCTGGATGTTTGATGCAAATGCCAGAAGAAAATATGGCACAAACCATGTTATAACAATAGTCGGATACGACGATAATTATTCAAAATATAACTTTATGGAACCATATACAAACCAATCATATGATAGTGAAGCGGGAGAAGTGGTTTACATAAAACTAGATGCAAATAATGAACCAGAAGTTGAGTTTGATGAGAATGGTCACTTGGTGAGCATAGAAACTTCTGCCACGGAAATGGAGGGATACGCTCCTTTCATAGTGCCACTAGAAGATGGTACATGGCATATTAAGAATTCGTATGGAAAAGGGGAAAATGGCAAGAAAGCATATGACGATGGTATTATGCATATGAGCTATTGCGACCAGACTTTGTCGGAGACTATTTCATCTGTGGTTTTGGAAGATTTAGATCAGATTCAAAATGGTGAAAAGACATATGATACTACTTTGTCACACAGTTCTTTACAGGGCGATTCTGTTGCGAGCGGATTCAGCAAGGGAGACAAAGCAGCAGAAATATACAACATAGAAGAAGACAAAGATTTTGAACTAGGCCAGATAGGTTATTGGACAGGAAAATCAAACACAGCAACTAAAGTAGAAGTATATGATAACTTGTCTGATGCATCTGATCCTGAGAGCGGAACACTAGTATATTCTTCTGATGAAACAACAGATTCTTGCGAGGGGTATCACACTATTAAGTTATCAAATAAAGTGACATTAACTCACGGTACTAGTGCCAGTGTTGTTATTACGCAGAATCACGAAAACGATTCTAGTTTAATGATAGAACTTGATTACGCTAGTTCTAGTGATGCAGATTACAGTTTCAACTGTAATGAGGGAGATACATTCTACTACACTGAAGATGATTGGTACTCGCGTGAAGAGATAGATGAAAAGGCACAAGAAGATGGACTAACTATTGCGAACTCTACAGTTAAACTATTCGGTAACGCCAAAGAAGTAGAACCAGAGATGTACACAATTACAGTGGATGGTGTGGAAGAATATGTGCCAGTAGGAGATAAGTATGCATTCCCAAGCTCATCAGAAAATGGTTATGCAAATGCTGATTACAGTACACTTTATGCTCCGGGTCAAATCATAACTCCTGAGGGAAACATTACTGTGACAAGTATTAAGAATATTGACTTTGAAATGGAACCAGGTGCTTCAGTAGATTTGCTTGGAAGAGATGGGTTGAGATTCTGTTCGGATGTGACTTACGATGATAGTGATTTCTTAAATTCAAGCAATGTGGAACTAGGAACACTTCTTACACCAGAAGATGTTTATATAGGAACATTAGATGAAAAGTTGGATTTAGATACGGCTGAGCAGTACGGAGAAAAGTTCGTGGCAAAGGTTGTCAATGTCGGCTGGAGATACGGCAATGTCGGAAGTTTTGCCGCAGGCATAATTCATCTAAAGGAATACAATTGGCGAAGAGCGTTTGTTGCTAAAGCATATATGAAGATTAAATATAGCGATGGCACTGAAAAAGTATTATATACAGATTTGAGCGATGTGAGATCAATCACTCAAGTAGTGGAAAACTTAAGAGATGCTGGTTATCCGGGTTTGACAGATGATCAAATTGCTATGCTTCAAAAATATTTGCAAGGAGAATAACCTTTAATGGCAAAGGGACAGTTTAAAACTAAATACAAAAACTATATTAACAACAGTATTGTTTTTGACAAAAAAACATGGGTAGCCATAGTGCTACTCTTGTTTGTGAGTATGGCTGTTTTTGGGTTTATTATTGAGATAAACTTTTATCATCTAAATGCGCTAATTCGAGATGGGAAAGATATGTGGTTTTGGCGAGGAAATGCTTTTGGACCATGGATTGACATTTACGGTCTTGGTGCAGTGGCAGCATTCGCTTTAACTTACAAATTTAGGAAGAAACCATGGCTAGTTGCATTGATAAGTGGCGTTGTTTTATCTTTGATGGAGTTGATTGCAGGAATGGCAATCTACTATTTGGACAACGGAAGAAGAGAGTGGAACTACAACGAAGAGATTTGGACATTTGGAAATATTGGCGGATTTATTTGTGGTAGAAATATTATTGCATTTACTTTGGCGGGGCCGTTTGTTGTGTATGTGATTGTGCCAGCTATTATGTGGCTCGCCAAAAAGATGAATAGAAAAGTTTTCCTAGGAATTGCTTATGTGCTTGGTGGAATTTGTATAGCAGATATTTTCTATAATGACATTATCCATACGATATTCCCACAGTGCATGAAGGCTGGAACTTTCTACAAATCAAAAGGTTTCAATTTTGTGAAGTTTACTCAGCACGACAAAGCATTTTGGAAACTAAAATAATTGTGATAGAATACTAATAGTGAATTAAATGTCCGGGAGGAAAGTATGAGCGAAGAAGTAAAATATACTAATCAACAAATGCTAGATTGGATGGGCTATGTGGCAGAGCTACAGGGCGTTACTCCAGAAAAAATAAAGATTGCAAACTTGTGTGGTAAGAGAAGAAACTACCTTGCTTTGGTTTCTACACATAAGAGACTTCTTATTTTTGCAGATGAGACTTATCCAAATATGCTTTACAAATGTTGGGAAGCGGGCTTTGGCGATTACGAGATGTACTACGGCGAAGGCTACGAACCATCTGAGATGAAGCACTGCAAAGTAAGTGATATGATGGACGAACCAATATCTGGACCTACAGTTATCTTTATTGTAAATGATGACACTCGTGAGGGAATGATCTTCGGAATGAAGAATGACAACTTCTCACACGGCACAGTTAAGTATGTAGGTCACGAGATTAGATCAGTCATTATGAATAAACTAGAGGTAGATATCAGAGATACTATCCTTATGGTAGATGCCGAATCAGTAGTAGTAGAAGCTTCTATGATAGCTTACGAGGGAGTTATTATAGCTGATGAGCGAGATGAAGGCTCAAAGCGTACTATGGAAGAAAACATAGATAAGTTTGGAGTTCATAACGTAGAAGTTATAACAGACCTAGAAGAAGAGACATTAAAGAACCTTCCAGTTCCTCGTCTTGCATTTATCGTTGCTAAGAAAGGCGAGATTAGAAAAGATATCGAGAGTATCTTAAAGGTTAATCCAAACTGTAAGTTTATCTTCTGGACATTAGAGTTAGATGTTCTATCAGAGATTAAATACATTATGGAACAGTGCGGCGTCAAAGTAACAGAAGTAATGCAGATTTCTGTTTCAAAGACAGATAAGAACAGCGTGTTCGTGGCACAGCCAAGTCCATGGTTGATTACGGGCGAGGTTGATGCCGAATAAAATAAAAAAGGCATATCAGAAGAGTAGCTAGAGATAGCTACTCTTTAATTATGTATAAATATGAAGTCACAATAGAATCTTTACAAAATGCGCGATATAGATTATTGGTGAAATTTGGAATAGGTGCAAATATTTTATTAGTACTAATAAAGCGAAATATAGCCACTTTAAGTGCCATCATGTCTAAGATACAATGATGCAGAGTCAATGGGTTTATTATGAAGAAAGGAGTGTTATTTGTATTTAACATATAGGCAATAAAAAATGAGTTGATAAAAATTTAATAATAGGTGAAATTAAAAATAAATAACATTTATAGGAAAACAAGAAAGAAGGTATAAAGTATGAAAACAAAAATATTTGCATTGATACTATGCATTTGCTTGATGTCTACAGGAGTAAGTAGTTATAGCATAAGAGTGACCAGTGGAAAAGAAGACGTTAAGAGATACGTTGCAATAAGTAGGAATAGTGATATAGATAAAAAAATAATGGACATAGATGGCTCTTACAAAAAAAGTGTAAAAGACAAGCATAGAGTTTACACCTTCTCCGCCCAAGACAATGAGGTTGAAACTTTGGAGAAGAAAAAAGATATTGTTGTTTCGGAGGATATTAAAGTTTCAGCATGTTCACATAGTAAAAATAAGAAGTCAATAAAACAAGAGTGGAACATGGAGTTAATTGATAATATACAAAACTATCACAACAAGACTCAAGACAACATTAATATAGCCATATTAGACTCAGGAGTTGATTTTTCAACAGATATAAATGTTGTAGAAACATTAGATTTAGTCGATAAAAATAATGAATGTAATCTTTTTGCTGATATAACAGGACACGGAACAAGTATTGCAGGAATAATCGCCTCTAGTGGTGAAACCGAAGCTATAGAGGGAATAAATAAAAATGTAAATATTTATTCGGCTAGAATTTTAGACGAAAACAACAATGCCCCTATTAGCAGAGTAGTAGATGCAATTTATTGGGCGATAAGTAAAAAAGTAAAAATAATAAATATTAGCTTTGGAACCAATGAAGACTCGGAAGTGTTAGAGAAAGCAATTAAAGATGCTATAGACAGTGGCATATTAATAATAGCAGCAGCAGGCAATACTAGAAATGAAATACTATATCCTGCGGCATATGATGGGGTGATGTCAGTGGGATCAGTTGATTCAACAGGGAAAATATCTGATTTTAGTTCAAATGATGAAGAAATTGATATAATGGCACCGGGTGAAGATGTAAAGTCAGTTGGAGCTTTTAATGGTAGCATAATAGTGTCAGGAACAAGTGTATCAACGCCACATGTTGTTGGATTGGCTTCGTTATTGTGGGAAAAAGATAAAAACATTACTGCAGATTTTATTAAAACACTTATTATCGAAAGCGCAAATACGACAAAACAAGATAAATCTTTAAAAGGCATTATTGATGTGAAATATGCGTTAGAAATATATGATTTATTAAAGGAAAGATATAATTATTCAAAAACAGTACAGAAAGAAAAATATAAGAATAATAAAAAAATAAATACAAGTGAAAACAATTATGTAACAGGGGTGTGGACATATGAAGGACACGAAAAAGCAGCAAAATACGCGGCTGATTTTTGTGATTTAACCACAGCCCAGATATCAATTATAAAAATAGGGGCTGTATATCCAGATAAAAAATTTCCTAAAATGAGTGACAATCCGCAATGGCATACAGCACCAGTAACAAGTTATAATAATTACATATCGAATTATAGATGCGCTACTAAAATAGCGAGAGCGTTAAAAAAAGGAAAGAAAGTAAACTCTTCAAATATAAAAAGACCAAAAGATATGTACACATCAAATTATAATAAAATGCTTAAACAAGTATCAAGCATAAGTTGGACTAAAAGCCTTTTTGGGGGACGTAGTGTTACAAATGCAAGAAAGGGTTATTTCGCGATGGGAATGGCTCTACATGTTATCACTGACTCGTTTGCTCATCAAGCATATGTTAAAAAGGGTGGTAAGTGGAAACATCTAAATCATAATGATGATGATTGTGATAATATAACCAAATATGCTAAGAGGTTCAAATCTGCAAAAGAAGCAGCAAAAGAAGCATTAGCCACATATTGCAACGGAGAAACAGGAGATCATTGGGATTATGTGGTCACATATAATGGTTTCAAACTAAAAAGGCTAAAGACATACACACTAAAACAAGAAACATACGATAATGATTTTGGTGATATGGGAACTATTAATAGTGGAAATATAGATTAGTGGAGGTCAATATGAAAAAAAGATTTATATACATATGTTTGGTGTTTATTTTAACATCTAGTTTTAGTTTTCAAAATAATAATATAATAAATGCAAAATCAGATTTTCAAATCAGAATAAAAAGAGGCGAAACTATACTAGTAAAATACGCTGGGAAGTCTAGATCTGTTAGGATTCCTTCAGGGATAGATTCCATAGGAGATTCAGCGTTTAGAAATAACAAGAAAGTACAGAAAGTGATTTTTTCTAAAAGCGTTAAAGAAATACATGCAAATGCGTTTGCCAATTGTACAAATTTGAAAAAAATAAAATTTAATATAAATTTTAAAAGAATTATAAACCAACCATTTGTAAATTGTAAAAAGATTAAATCAATTCATATTACAAAAAAAGTCAATTATATAAGTGAGTTTGGGTTTGTAGGGCTAACAGGATTAGAAAAAGTTACAGTATCTAAAAAGAATAAACACTTTAAAAAACATAAGGGAACACTATATACAAAAAAACTGAAAACGTTAATAGTATATCCTAAAAACAAAAAGAACATTTCTAAGTATATCATCCCTAAACAGACAAAAACGGTGAATGCTTGTGCGTTTAGTGACAATAAATATATTAAAAAAATAATTATTAAAGGGAAAATAAATTGTGGAGAGGATTCTTTTTCTAATATGAAATCTCTTAAAACAGTCCAGTTTAAGCGAGCATATAAATCGCCGGTGCCCTTTTATAACTGTAGAAAGCTAAAGGAAGTAAAATTGGCGGAAGGAACTGAACAAATATGTGAAGAACAATTTTATAATTGTACTAGTTTGGTGCGAATCAATATCCCAAAGTCAATTAAATTTATTGGTAAAAGAGCATTTAGAGGATGTAAGAATCTTCAACTACCTTTATTGGATAAAAATGTAGTATTAGAACATCCTATTAAATAAGGAAAAACCAAAAAAACCAACGGTCAAATTGATATG
>DFEY01000003.1:52069-72393 GCA_002369135.1 Lachnospira sp. UBA3790
CATATCAATTTGACCGTTGGTTTTTGCGTGAAATAGAAAAATAAACAATATAAAATAATGAATTTATATATTTACAAAAACGAGCAATATTTTAGAAAAAAATAATTTTTTAAAAAAATTTGTTGACAGTATAGTTCCAAAGTGGTATTATTCGTCTTACCATAAACGCAACGGATTGCATAAGTGATGTGATATTTAGTAAATGTTGCATATTGTGAAAGACGAAATTGTTGCAATCGTTCTGTTCAAAATACCTTTAGAGATATTGTGGTTATGGAATAGTGAGGAAAGGGGGTACAGGACCAATGGACGTTTTTTTGCAGGAACATGGCAAAACAATCTTTATTGCCGTATGTATTTTGCTTCTGGTTGGTGTGGCTTATGTAGTAGGCCCTATTATCGCAGACGCCGTAGAAGGCGTAGTAAATAGCTACTCAAGTTCAGTTTCATACGATACTGTAGCAGGAAAAATTAACTAAGAAGTAAGCAGGGTCAGGAGAATAAAGTATGAGAAAACTTACATTGCCAAATAGGGCATTTGGAAATCTATTAGAGTATATTTTGGACGATAATATCACGGATATAAATTGGAGCCAGGGGTTATGGGTAAATCACCTAGAGAAGGGCAGGTATAAAATAGATGGCTTTCTGTTGGATGAAAGTTTTATTCAGCAATTTTATACAAAGATCAGTAACCTTATGAATGTACAATTTAATGTCAATAATCCGCTATTAGAAGCCGAGACTGATAATCTAAGAATATCAATTTTACATGATTCGGTTACGAATACTGGTATATCCATTAGTATTAGAAAGACTCCCGCAGTAAGACGTATCAACAGGGACAGTATGATAAACGATAATTACTGTAGTGAGGATATAGATACTTTTATGGAAAATGCGATTAAGGCACATTGCACTGTAGTCGTAGGGGGATTGCCAGGGGTAGGAAAAACGGAGTATGTCAAATACCTCACGAATTATATACCTCCTTATGAACGAGTATATACGATAGAGGATAATTTAGAATTAAGATATTCGGCTATTAACCCAGGAAAAGATTGTGTAGAAATAAAAATAAGCGACAGTTTCGGCTATTCGGATGCTTTGAAGGCTAGTAAGAGACAGTTACCAACATGGGTCTTGCTGGCAGAGGCTAGAGGAGAAGAAGTTAAATACTTATTAGAAAACATTTCCGCTGGAGTTTCTTGCTTAACAACAATTCATCTAGACGATGCTAGTAAGATTCCTGACCGACTGCGAAATATGGGACAAGAGATAAACGAGAACGATGTTTACTCCTTCATAAATTTAGCGGTTCAGTTGGAGTCAGTTGTGAAAGAGGGAGAAAAGATTACAAGAAGAATATCTCAGGTTATGTGCTTGTCCAGAAATGAAGAAAAAAATGAAAAAGTAATGATATATGAAGATGGAAAAATTTTAACAAAGGATTTGCCGGAGGATTTACTTAGAAAATTTAAACTGGCAGGAATAAATGATCCATTTGTGAAAAATAAAAACTAAAACCATTTGCGGGGGAGAAGATTTTGAAAAGGAAAATTCTAGGACTGATTAAAGATTCAGCAAAAGTATTATTTATTATTTTAGGTATTTGCCTGGCATACAGATTAAATGTTATATCCATAATCTTATGTATGTGCGCAGGCGTAGTGTTCAATTATTTTTATCAAAGAGAAGAGATAAAGAGAAAAAGACTATTTGAGCGCTTCAAAGATGCCGTTATGTATATGGAGCAGATGATATATTCATTTAAGAAGCAGCCAAAGATTAGACTTGCTTTGCAGGATGCACAGAAGATTGGTTCTAGCGAAGTGAAAGAATTGCTAGAGGAAGTGATAGTAAATATAGATACAAAAGAGTCGGAACATATTTATGAAGAGTCACTTTGCTTAATCGAAAAAGAATACAAGTGTAAAAGAATAAAGTCGCTTCACAAGTTTTTGATAAAGATAGAGGAACACGGAGGAGAGTATGACGACTATATAGATATCCTACTCAAAGATATAAAGGACTGGAATGATAGAACACTGTTGTTCATAAAAAATGTGGAGCGAGTAAAAAGAAATGTTTTGATTTCAGTTTTTTCAACAGTAATCACTTGTGGCTTTATGGCATACATTGTGCCGTCGGAATATAGTTACACGCCAAATCTCGTTTATCAAATAGCTTCTACCATAATGCTTCTTATGATGATGGGTTCATATTTACTCATTGTTAAAAAGATGAATATCGACTGGTTGAGAGAAGAGCAAACATTAAACAATAATCAGGTGATGAGATATTACAACTTGGTGGAAAAAGGATATGAAGATTACGACTCGCTTAGCTGGAGCGAAAAACTTTCGTACAAGAGTGCGAAAAGAAGAATGGAAAAAGAACTATCCAAGTGTTTTCCGGATTGGATAAGGGAAGTCGCAATCAATTTGCAAAATGATACAGTGCAATCAGCCATTGAAAATTCCTATGAGAATTCACCATTCATCCTGCAAAGACCTATCAGAAAATTACTATTAGATTTTGAAAAGTACCCAGTTGGAATTGAACCGTATGACAATTTGTTGAAAGAATTTGACTTGGACGAAATTAAATCTTCAATGAAGATGTTTTATTCCATTAATGAATTGGGCAAAGAACAATCAGACCAACAGATTAATTCGATTTTAGATAGGAATAACAAGTTGGCTGGTCATGCGGAGGAAATGAAGAATCAAGATCAGATAGGAGCAGCATCTATGTTAGCTACTGTGCCTATGGTAGTGGGAATAGTAAAGATAATGATAGATATGGTTTTGATGATTATGGTGTTTACAACATCTATTGGAAATGCCATCAATTAGTAGAAGGAGGTAAAGTATGAAAATTTTAACTTCAGAATTAGGGCAGTGTATAGTGTTTGGAATTATTTTTGTTTGTTTGACGGCAGCATTTTATCAAGTATTGAATGTTGTGACGGGATAGAAAGGAGAAGAGTATGGAGCAGTTTATTTTAGAACATGGTGGAACAATGGTAAGTGGAATAGTTGCAATTATGACAGTTGTAATAATGTTTTTAGTTATTCAAGTGATGGGAAACATGGATTTAAGTGCTATTGGGATGTTACTCGGATAACAGAAAGGGGGATTAAATGAGTTTATTGTTAGGAGAACACGGAGAAGCCATTTTGTATGGCGTGGTTGGTGTTATGCTGGTTTGTTTGATTTGTCTTGTGTGCAACGGAAAATGGAAACATATTTCTCCGAGCTACAAAACTGAATTAAGTCCTTCCAACAAAGAATTTGCAAATAGTGCGAAGGATAAATATCCAACCATTGAGAGTGATGATGTAATATATGCAGACTACAAGGATACAAATTTTGTGTTCAAAGATTATATAAAAGCAAAAGACTACACCGGCAAAGATATAACAGATGATTTAAAGGTCTTTGGCCAGGTCGACGTTTTGAGGAAAAGTATTTATAGAATGAAATGTGTTGTGCGTTCAAACAATTTGGTGTGCACAAAGTATGTAAATGTAGTAGTTGAATGAAACTGCTATAGATGATGGGTGGTGAAAAGTATGAAGATAGCTATAGAAGTTTTTTCAATAGTGATAGCAATTACTTTGGCGTGCGTGCTGTTTACTTCAATCATTAGTAGCAATAATCAAAACTGCTATGCGAGGGATTACTACAATGTAGTGGTGAATCGAATTGAAGACAGCAACTATAATGACCAAGTAATAAACGAGTGTAAAAGTGATGCAGAAAGTAAAGGTTATGATTTGAGTGTAGAGGATGTGACTGTATACGAAGATCAGCCTAGCAAATACGTAACGCTTACTTACTATGTCAGTCTTCCAGTTTTTAGTTTGTTTGGGACTGACTACTCAAAGCAAGCAGTTATAGAGGGGTACGCGAGATGAAAAAAATATTAATTATGTTTATGTTCACGCTATTTATAGCGTGTGTTTATAAAAAAGATGTAAAGGCGTTGTCTGGAAGTGGGACATCTGGCAGTCCATATATAGTGACAAAAGGTAGTGAACTAAAAGAAGCCTTGTCCAAAGGAACTACTTCGTGGAAGTATATTGCAGTGACAGATGTTACAGCTATTACTGAAACTATTAATGTAGAAAAAGGAAAGTTTAGGATTTATGCAAGCGGTGGAAATCAAACAATAAGACGTTCTCAAAGTATGGGTGCCACTGTTAATTCTTCTTCCAAACCACTTAGGTGTATAAAACTATCTGGTACTACAGAAATTGTGTGGGGTTATGCACAAACTTCGTACAAACTCACTTTAAATGGATCTAAGAATTATTTCACAGACAGTAGGCAGTGCAATGAATTTTTCTATGTGGATACAAATGCCACACTGACTATTGGAACAAATTGTATTTTGACCAATGCAAAGAACACGATGAACACAAATGAGGCTGCGCCTATAAGGTCGTACGGAGCCACGCTTGTTTACGGAGAAATATCAAACTGTGAAGGAAACAACGGTGGAGCTATAAAGTGCATAAGTGGTTCCGTTTCCGTTTATAACGGCGCAAAGATTCACGGGTGCAAGTCCGGGACCGAGGGTGGAGCCTTATATGGAAAGGATTTTTCAAACATAGTCATGTATGCTGGTTCCATTTACAGCAACCAAGCTGCCGAGGAAGGTGGAGGAATATTTTCTACTGAAGGAAATGTGGTTATAGAGGGAGGAAGTATTAACAACAACACTGCCGGTAAAACGGGAGGTGGAGTATTTGTCGGAAACGAAGGATCTCTGTCTTTTGGAAAAAATGGCTCTGGTCCCACAGTATCAGGCAACTACGCCAAAAATAGTGGTGGAGGAGTCAGATGTAACGGTGGAACGGATGTGTCTGGTGGATTAAGTACCTTTGACGGGGGAACAATTACTGGGAACAAAACTGACGTATCTGGTGGTGGGATTTCTATTGGAAAGCCTAGCAGTGGCAGATATTCCAAAATCATTATTTCCAATATGAAGATTACAAATAATACTGCTGGAAATTACGGAGGTGGCATTTGCTTTTCTGAAGGCGTAAAAGGAAAGAATTCAGATGAAGTGAAGATCACAAAGACTACTTTATCAGGGAATAAAGCGACTACTGGTGGTGGAGGAATCCATGTAAACACTGTGGTGCAAATAACAGAGTCATATATTAGGAACAACGATAGCAATATTGGTGGTGGAATAAGCATAGCAAGCACTGGAAAAGTTATGATGCCTAGTAGTGTAATAGAGAATAATACTGCTTCCAAAGGAGAAGGTATCTATCAAAATGGTTTACTTGAACTTTCCAATGTTGGATATGTAAATGCTAATAATACTGTGTATTTACCGAAAGGAAAACACATAGATATTACAGGGATGATAATGGTATCAAATATTCTGGTTTCATATATTGATTCAGAAGTTAAAACTAAAGGAACAATAATGGTTGATGTATGCTACGGCCGAATGAATGCTGAAGATGAATTGTACTACGAAGGATCTGGTGACACGGAAGCAAATGGGGAAGATGTAACTAAAAAGTTTGCTGCAAAGGGTGGCTATACACTCCGACCAACAAATAAAAACACTTCGTTTGATTCCTCTAGATATATCATTATTAGTGAAAGGTATGATGTAAAATACGATGGCAATTCATTAGATGAAGTAGCTAATCTTCCGAAAGATGGAATCGCTTTTTGGAGTGAGAAATATAAGGTCAGTGACAATATTGTTAGCCGCATTGGGTTTGTTTTGAACATTAATAAGCATTGGAATTTGTCAGCAGATGGTACTGGAGCAGTAATGAAGCCAGGAGTTGATACGCTAATTAATTCTGACACCACACTGTATGCTTCATGGGTAGAATTAATAATTTCTTCTCTTGAGATGACGACTGTGGATAGATATTATGTGGTGGGACAAAAGATTACTTTGACGGCGGCAGAACTAACAAAGAAAGTGGAAGTGGAAAATGATTTGAATCTTCCAGTTACATATAAGGTTAGAGTGACAAAGATAGTGGCCGCTTCTGGAAAGACTATAGCTTCTGGCTCTAACTTGAAAACAGAAGATTATATTGATACTAGTAAAGCTGCCTCATACAAATTGTATCTTGAGTCTTCAAATGAGAGTGGTACTGTCACATGCGAAGGATCCATGAGAGTGTCTGTTCTAGAAGACTATTACGATAAGACAGAAGTTAGATTTATTTCGGCAGAGTTTGTGAATACACTTGACCCTAGATCTAAGTGGAATAGGGCTAAGAAAAGTGAGCTTATGGAATCGCTCAACAACGAGGATGATTATATTTACTCTGTAGAACTTGATAAAGTCTATAAAGATGCTTTTAGAGACAACATTAGAATGAATGGACACAAGATAGATCACACTATGAATTATATTGTTTCTTGGAAAGTCATAGAAAAGCAGTAGGGGGATGAGATGAAACAATTTATAACAATTATAGGAATTGCAGTCATTGTGACTTTAATTAGTTTGACGCTTTTGTCTGAGCAGAGTAGAAACTCTAGAGCTGATGAACTGGACAAAGCAGTCTCAGGAGCAGTTAAGCAAACTGTAAAAGCTTCTCATGCAGATGGTCAAACTGATATCACATCAAACAAGGAAATGGTTGCCCATTTTATAAATACAATATGTACAAACATAAAAAGTGACGGAAAAATTTCCGTCAAAGTAATGGGTGTTAACTATAAAGATGGTTTATTAGATGTGAAAGTCTCTCAGACGTTTAAATATTTAAATGGCAAAGAAAAAACTATTACAGTTAGAAAGTGTGCCATTTATGAGTAGGTTGATTTCTTTTATTTGCAGACTAATTTTGAAAAAATATAGTTGATTAGTCTTGGATGTCTATAGAGACTTCACCATATGATAGAAGAGATACTTTCCCCTCTTCATCCTTTATTTTCAACCTACATTTAGAATCAATGTCAATCGCTCTAGCTCTTATTTTCATATTCCCTTTTTCAATTTCAATGTTTTTGCCAATGATGTTGGAGCGGTTGATATATTCTTTCAAATGAGATTTCATATCATTTGATTTATAGTAATCCATATAGTAGTCGAGTAGATTTGCTACTAGAATACTTGTCTTATTTTTGCTATCAGCTTTTTTGTCAAAAACAGTGGTAGCAATTTTTTTTATGTCTTTAGGAAAACCACCCTTTTGCGGAGTAATGTTAATGCCTATTCCAACCACAGCATAATCTAACTTGTTCATTTCCATACTAAGAGCAGCCTCTGTCAAAATGCCAGAAACTTTTTTTCCTTCTATATAAACATCATTCACCCATTTAATGTCAGCCTTCTTATCAGATACACTCTCTATTGCTTTGGCAGTAGCCACTGCAGCTATAGTAGTAAAGTACAAAGAATCCTCAGGTGATGTATCAGGGCGTAGAAGTATACTTATATAAACTCCAGTATCCTTTGGCGAGTAAAAAGACTTGCCAGTTCTACCTTTTCCTTTAGTTTGTTCTGTGGATATAATTACAGTTCCTTCCTTTGCACCATCGTGCGCTAGATCCACCAACATATCGTTAGTAGAAGAACAAGTAGGGATAACCTTTATATCTAAATCGTTTTTTAAATATTTACTTATACTTTGAGTAGATAATATATCGCTGTCTTCTTGTAAAAGGTAACCTTTTCTAGATTTAGACTCAATCAAATAACCATCCTTAATCAAACTTTGGATGGCTTTCCAAATAGCATTTCTACTTACACCAAGCTCTTCAGATAGGCTGCCGCCAGAAATGTATTCTCCCTTATTCTTTTCTAGTTGGTTTAAAACCTGCTCTTTAACATTCATAGCGAGAGTATAGCACATCATTTAATTGTTAGCAATTGTTAGCCTAAATAGAAATAAGGTTGACAATAGAAAGTGGTAGGACTAAAATATCTTTTAGCAAACAAAGAAAAGAGGAAAAAGATATGGAAAAGAAATTATTATCAGTTAGAGATTTAGCAATGATTGCAATATTTGTAGCGCTTATCATAGTGTGCACATGGATCACAATTCCATTAGGCCCAGTGCCATTCACACTACAGACATTTGCTATTTGTGTGACAGGTGGAGTACTTGGACTAAAGCGAGGAACAATAGCAATAATTGTATATATACTTCTTGGAATAGTAGGAGTGCCAGTGTTCTCAGAATTTTCATCTGGAATAGTAAAATTCATTCCAAACACAGAGACGGGAATGACAGGTGGATACATTCTAGGCTTTATCCTTACAGTAATAATAATCGGAATCTTCAAAAAGCTATCGAAGGATAAAGATAATAAAATGAAAGCACTTTATCTGGGGATTGGAATGGTTCTAGGTGACATCGCTTGTTTCATCTTTGGAACAATTTGGTTTTGGCAATTCAATCCAATGCATTTGGGTTTGGCAGCATCAATTTCTGCTTGCGTTATCCCATTTATAATTCCAGATCTTGCTAAAATTATAGTGGCCTTAATAGTTTCAACACAAGTTAATAAATACTTAAATGTCTAAAACAAAAAATGACGGAAAGCAAACGATTTCAAGTGAGCTTCCGCCATTTTTTGTTTGGGGAAAGTAGAGAATTTATTATTAGATTGTGTTAAAATGAATAAGGTTAAATATAAATTTTTGGAGATATTATGGAACAATTTGAAGTAATAAAAAAAGAGAAAATAGATGAGATAGACTCACTGGGAACATTGTATAAGCACAAGAAAACTGGTGCTAGAGTTTTAGTGTTTGAAAACGAAGATGATAACAAAGTCTTTAGCGTGGGCTTTAGAACACCTGTTACTGACAGCACAGGAGTGCCACATATAATCGAGCACACAGTTCTTTGTGGTTCAGAGAAATACCCAATCAAAGATCCGTTCATGGAATTAGCAAAGGGTTCACTTAATACATTTCTGAATGCAATGACTTACCCAGACAAAACTATCTATCCAGTAGCAAGTACTAACGCTCAAGATTTCAAAAATCTTATGAGCGTTTATATGGATGCAGTTTTTAATCCAAACATATATAAGGAAGAAAATATCTTTAAGCAGGAGGGCTGGCACTACGAGCTAGAAAATCCTGAAGATGAGCTCAAGATAAACGGAATAGTTTACAGCGAGATGAAGGGTGTTTATTCATCGGCTGATGGAGTGCTTGATAGAATCACTCTAACTTCTCTATTCCCGGATAATGGATACTTTAACGAGAGCGGTGGAGACCCTGTAAATATCCCTGATCTTACATATGAAAACTATCTAGATTTCCATAGAAGATACTACCATCCATCAAACTGCTACATTTATCTATACGGTGATATGGATGTGGAAGAACGTTTAGAGTGGATTGATAAAGAGTATCTATCTAAGTACGATTACCTAGAAATCGATTCCAGCATTCCGCTTCAAAAAGCCTTCGCCAAAGAAAACGACTTTGAATATGAATATTCAATAGGCGATGAGGAAAATGAAAACGAAAACTATATTTATTCAAAGAACTTTGTCGTGGGCGAGAGCAATGATATTAAGCTAAACATAGCAATCCACGCGATTGAATATGCGCTAATGGAAATGCCTGGCGCCAGACTTAAAGAGGCGCTTATTAAAGCAGGCATTGGTAAAGACATTTCTTCAGCTTACGAAGGAGATTTGCTTCAGCCAGTTTATTCGATTGTTGCAAAGTATGCGAAGAAGGAAGACAAAGAAAAATTCCTAAAAGTGATAGATGACACACTAAAAGAAGTGGTAGAAGAAGGTCTAGAAAAGGATGTACTAAAGGCTTATCTTTTCAAGCGCGAGTTTGAAGATAAGGAGCAAGATTACGGCTCATATCCAAAGGGACTTATGTTTGATCTAAACTTAATGAACACTTGGCTATATGATGATACTAATCCTTTTGCAGTTCTAAAGACTGACGCTATATATGAGGATTTAAAAAAAGAATTAGAGACAGACTACTTTGAAAATATAATTAAAAAATACTTGATAGATAACACTCATACTTCATTAGTCACAATGGTTCCAAAGAAGGGACTGACTGCAGAAAAAGAAAAAGCACTGAAAGAAAAATTAGCAAAGAAAAAAGCTAGCATGAGTGACGAAGAAATAAATAAAATAATCGAGGATACAAAAGCTCTAAAGGCTTACCAGAAAGAGCCTTCCACGAAGGAACAATTGGAGACTATCCCTATACTTGAAATACAAGATATCAACCCAGAACCTAGAAAGAGTGTGGCTGAGATTACAAAGGAGGATGGGATTACTTTTCTTCACTCGGATATTAACACAAACGGAATTGGCTATTTAAATTTCGTTTGCAGTTCTGGAGAAATTCCTAAGAAATATCTAAATTATATTGCATTGTTTAGAACTTTCTTTGGCGCAATGGATACAGCAAACTACAGCTACAAAGACTTAAATGCCGAGATTGACAAAAACTTGGGCGAGTTCTTCTTTATGGCGTCTTCTAACACAAATGAGAAGACAGAAGAGATGCTATTCTCTGGAGAAATCCACGCGAAGATGTTCTACGATAAGTTAGAAAAGCCATTTGAGTACGCAAAAGAAATCATCCACACTACAAAGTTCGATGATTACGATAGAATGAAAGTTTTACTAGAGGAGGCGAAGGCTGCCACATACCAGACTATTCTCACAAGCGGTCACGTAGTTGCGGCAAACAGAGCGCAGAGCTACTACTCTAAGACTGAGTTCGTGGGCGATGAAGCTATGGGTATCGGCTTTTACGACTTTGTCTCAGATATGCTTGAAAACTACGATGAGAAAAAAGAAGAGTTCGCGGCCAACTTAAAGGGCGCTTTAGAATATCTCTTCGTCAAAGGAAAAGTGATTGTAAACTACGGCGGAAGCAAAGAGTCATTTGAGAAAATAAAAGAACTATCAAAGGACTTCGTCGAAGACTTGTTTGACAAAGCAGAGAATGACGACCCTTGGGAGTATGAACCAGAGCAGAAGAATGAAGCATTTATCACTCCTGGCCAGGTTCAGTACGTAGCAAGAGCTGGTAAGTATGACGGTGAATATGACGGATCGTTCTTCGCGCTTACAAACATCATGCGAACTGAGTATTTGTGGAATAACATCCGAGTGTTGGGTGGAGCGTATGGTTGTATGAATAGAGTTTCAAAGTTTGGCGATGTCATTTTCACATCATACAGAGATCCAAACTTGAAATCGACTAGCGATACATATTTGAATGCCGCTGATTATATTGAAAACTTTGACGTGGATGAGAGAACGCTACGCAAGTTTATCATTGGTGCGATAAGCGGAGTGGACAGACCACTTACTACCGGTGAAACTGTGGCTAGAGAGTTGGCTTTATATATTACTGGAAATGACTATGAGGCTAGAAAAAAGAATAGGCATGCGCTTCTTAACACATCGCTAGAAGATATCAGAAAACTTGGCAAGTATTATAGAGAAGCCATGGACAAAGGAAACATCTGTGTTATCGGTTCGAAGAGTGCGATAGAAGAGAACAAAGATATGTTTAAAACAATCAGAAACATCTAGTTTACATAAAATTAGAACCAACAATTATTTTTTCAAGAAAAGGTTTAATATGAACGAAAATTTCAAATCAGGTTTTGTGGCATTAATCGGTAGACCAAATGTAGGAAAATCTACACTTATGAACAAAATCATAGGACAGAAGGTTGCCATCACATCAAACAAGCCACAGACTACAAGAAACAGAATACAGACAGTCTACACATCTGATGAAGGTCAGATAGTTTTTCTGGACACACCTGGCATTCACAAGGCAAAGAACAAGCTTGGTGAGTATATGGTGAACGTGGCAGAAAAGACCTTTGAAGAGGTCGATGTCATTCTTTGGCTAGTGGAGCCTGACAAAAAGTTGGGCCCTGGCGATAAGCACATAATAGAAGAGCTAAAGAGCACTAACATCCCAGTCATCCTTGTCATAAACAAGATTGACTCGGTAAAGAAAGAAGATGTGCCAGAAATAATAAACGCCTACAAAGATGCGTTTGATTTCAAAGAGATAATCCCAGCATCAGCTATGCGTGGAGAAAATGTAGATACGATAGTGGAAGAGATTCTAAACAATTTGCCAGAAGGCCCTATGTATTATGATGAGGATACACTAACAGATCAGCCAATGCGTCAAATTGTGGCGGAGATTATCCGCGAGAAATCACTTCACGCGCTAAATGAAGAAGTGCCACACGGAATCGCAGTTACTATTGAACTTATGAAAGAGCGCGAGACCAAGAAAGGCCCTATCACGGATATAGAAGCGACTATTATCTGCGAGAAAGATTCACACAAGGGCATTATTATAGGAAAGAAAGGCGCAATGCTTAAGAAGATTGGCTCAAATGCTAGATACGAAATCGAGCAGCAGTTGGAGATGAAAGTAAACCTTCAACTATGGGTTAAAGTAAAGAAAGACTGGAGAGACAGTGAGTTCTTGATGAAGAACTACGGATATACAGATAAGTAATGGTAGAAAAAGTTGAGGTAACGGGAATAGTTCTCTCTTCAATGCCTATTGGAGAGTATGATAAAAGAGTAGTCGTTTTGACAAAGGAGTTTGGCAAGATGTCTGCTTTTGCTCGTGGCGCAAGAAAACCCAACAGCCCATTTCTAGCCGGCAGCCAGCCTATGGCTTTTGGCCAGTTTTACCTTTATCCAGGGCGCAGTGCATATAGCATAAATAACATCCAGATAAGTGACTACTTTTCAAACGACCTGACCGACCCCGATAAAATGTACATGGGAATGTATTTCCTAGAACTAGCAGACTACTTCGCCAAAGAAGGTCTGGAAGCAGGTGAGATGCTAAACCTAATCTACATGGCGATGAAGACTTTGGTGAAAAGCGAAATTCCGCTCACTCTAATAAGAAGAGTTTACGAATTCAAAATGCTAGTAATAAATGGCGAATACCCAGACGTCTTTGCCTGCGGCAAATGTGGCAGCAAAGAAAACCTGGATTACTTTGATCTAGCGCACGATTGCCTAGTATGTGAGAATTGTCATGAGACTTTGCCGGAGGATAAGAAACTTAAAACCTCTACAGTCTATGCGCTTCAATACATAGTAACATCTAAAATGAACAAACTATTTGCGTTCAATGTTAAAGAAGATATTTTAGAACAATTAGATGGCGTGATTGGCGCATATATGAAAAAACGAGTGGATAAACATTTTAACTCACTAGAATTTTTATAAAAACACCAGTATATAGTAAATATTATGTAAAAAATATTGAAAAGAAAGACAAATTCTTATAGAATAAGTTGTGGTATAAACTAAAGAATAGGGGAGCTAAACATGAGAAAAATTGCACTGTTTTTAGTGTCTATGGCTATGATGGTGGTGTTGGTTGGATGTAACCCTATGGGAGATATTGAACTCAATGCTGGAAATAGTGGCATTTATGTAGAAGACGATGGCGCTATCAAATATGGCTCATGTGAAAAATTTGATAAAAAATACTTTAACGAAGATCAGCTGGAGGATGAGATTGATACTGAAGTGGCTGATTTTAATAAGAGCAAATACTCATCAGTTGATGACGCTTGTTCTGTTGAAAAGTTCCAAGCAAATTCAAAGGAAGCTAGTTTAGTGTTGGATTTTGTTACAACATATGACTTCAAAAACTATATGCTTAACTATGCTGGCTTTGAAGAGGACGGTTTTTATATAGGGCCTATTTCTGACAATGATAAATGTGAGATAGAAGGTATATTCAAAAAACCTAATTCTAAAAAGATAGTGTCAGCTAAAGAAGTTAAAGAAATGAAAGATTGTATACTAGTTACATATACTCCTTTTAAAGTTCAAGTTAAGGGTGATATTAAATATATCAGTACTAATTGCAAAATCAATGAAGATGATGTAGTTAGCACATCTCCTAACAAAGGGGAACTAAGCTATGTAGTCTACAGTATAGACGACGAATAGTATAAAAATGAAAGTTTGGTATGGCTGTCATTGACAGCCATATATTATATAGAAAGAAATGGAGAAATCACAATGGAAAAGACAATGGAAAAAATAGTAGCACTATGTAAGAGCAGAGGATTTATTTATCCAGGTTCAGAGATTTATGGTGGACTTGCTAACTCATGGGACTATGGTAACTTAGGTGTTGAACTTAAGAACAATGTGAAAAAAGCTTGGTGGAAGAAATTCATCCAAGAAAACAAATATAATGTAGGTGTGGATTGTGCCATACTTATGAATCCACAGACTTGGGTTGCTTCAGGTCACTTGGGCAGTTTCTCAGATCCGCTTATGGATTGTAAGGAATGTCACTCAAGATTTAGAGCAGACCAGTTGATTGAGGAGTATATGGAAGAGAACGGCATCACTCCAGAGAAAGGCTTAGACGGCTGGACTCACGAGGAGATGGCATCTTATATAGAAGGAAAAGGTATCGTTTGTCCAGAGTGTGGCAAACAGAACTTCACAGACATCAGAGAGTTTAACCTAATGTTTAAAACTTTCCAGGGTGTTACAGAAGAAGCAGCGGACACACTTTATATGAGACCTGAAACAGCACAAGGTATCTTCGTAAACTTTGCAAATGTTCAGAGAACTTCTCGTAAGAAGATTCCATTTGGTATTGGACAGATTGGTAAATCGTTCAGAAACGAAATCACACCTGGTAACTTTATCTTTAGAACAAGAGAGTTCGAGCAGATGGAACTTGAATTCTTCTGCGAACCAGGAACAGACCTAGAGTGGTTTGAGTATTGGAGAGGCTTCTGTAGAGATTGGTTGTTAGATCTTGGAATCAAAGAAGAAGAGATGAGACTTCGCGACCATGACAAGGAAGAACTTTCATTCTACTCAAACGCGACTACAGATATCGAGTTTTTATTCCCATTTGGCTGGGGAGAACTTTGGGGAATTGCCGATAGAACAGACTATGACTTAAACAGACATATCGAAACTTCCGGCAAAGACTTAACATACTTTGACGATGAAAAGCATGAGAGATATGTTCCATATGTAATTGAGCCATCACTTGGTGCAGATCGCGTGTTACTAGCATTCCTTTGTGCAGCATACGATGAAGAAAACATCGGAACAGAAGAAAAGCCAGATATGCGTACAGTTATGCATTTCCATCCAGCACTAGCTCCAGTGAAAGTAGGAGTACTTCCTCTTTCTAAGAAGTTAAACGATGGTGCCACAAAGGTATTTGAGGAACTATCAAAATACTACAACTGTGAATATGATGACAGAGGAGCCATCGGCAAACGTTATCGTCGTCAGGACGAGATTGGAACTCCATTCTGTATCACATACGACTTTGACTCAGAAGAGGACGGAGCGGTAACAGTTCGTGATAGAGATTCAATGGAACAAGAGAGAATTAAGATAGAAGATCTAAAAGAATATTTAGATGAAAAACTTTCTTATTAAGTAGAAATAAACAATTAAAAATAACCCCTCTATTTTAAAGTAGAGGGGTTATTTTGCTTATTTTTTATTTTTTAAATTTTTTATAATTTTATATATAACTATCCCTATAGCGGTTCCTATTACCGCAAGTAGAATAAAATATATGGATATAAATAAAATAGGATTGGTACCATATGGCATTTTAATCACTCTCCTTTCTTAATAACAATCAGCCCAATAAGACTGTTTTACTTTTGCTTGTTTATTTTTTTTATCAAGTTTTAATAGTGTTACAGTTGATTTTATCTGTGCAAAAGCCTGTTCTATATTTTCAATATATTTTAAATCTGCTGATACGCATATACTTTGTAATAATAAGCCTATAGCAAGCACATCAAAGTGATGCTATCACTAATAATGTTAATTGAAAAGTGCATATTTTTAGTGAGCCCGTTTAAAAATATGCACCTACTTTTTTATAATATTTTTTCAGAAAGTTTAAATAATAAAAGACTACACTATAGTTAAAAGAATATAATTGAATTAGTTATTGATATAAATTTGAAATTGATATAGAATATTTTAATCTATTGTAGTATAGTGTTTGTGGGAACAAACAAAAGAGTAGAGATAATTATTAAAGAGGCGTTTATTATGAAAAGAACAATAAGCAAATTATTAATAGTAGCTATGGTGTTCAGTATGCTTTGCTTTTATCAAGCAGGCAAGGGCACTTCTGTTAAAGTATACGCAGATGGCCCTGAAGGTGAAACTCCACAGGTAGAGACTACTCCTCAACAGGAAACTACTACACCAGAAGTTACTACTGTACCAGAGACTACAGTACCTGAAACTACTAAACCAGCTAAGAAAACTCCAGCTAAGATAACAGGTCTTAAAATAACAGATGTTAAAAATGCATCATTAAGAGTTGTTTGGAAAAAGTCTTCTTTAGCTACAGAGTACTGGGTATATCGTTCAGTAGAAGGAAAGAGTAAGATGTCCGCATACAAGAAGTATAAGACTTTGAAGAAGACATCATTCATCAACACTGGATTATCACAAGGTACAGTCTACAAATATAAAGTAGTAGCTGTTAGAAAAGCAGACGGATATACTACTAAGAGTGCAGGAAAGATTGCCACAGCTATGACAGATATCGATGCTGTAAAGTCTTTCAAAGCAAAGGCTGCTTCAAAGAGCATTAAGCTAACATATAAAAAGAATAAGAAAGCTACTAAATATTATCTATATAGAGCAAGTGAAAAGAATCCAAAGTATAAGAAGATTAAGACTTTGAAGAAGAGCAAATCTTCATATACTGATAAGAAAGTTAAATCTGGTCAGGTTTATACATATAAAATTGTTACATATAGAAAGAAGTATGGAGTTAAGTCATACAGTATTCCTAAATATACTTCAGCTATGACAGCGTTATCAGCTCCTGCAAAGATTACTGCAAAAGAAAAAGCAACAAAGATTATTCTTAAGTGGAAAGCAGTAAACAATGCAGAGAAGTACGAAGTATATAAAGGTAAAAAGCTAGTTAAGGTTACAAAGAAAACAACTTATACCCAAAAAGGTCTAAAGAAACGTCACAACTATAAGTTTAAAGTTCGTGCGGTTCGTAGATTTAAAGGAAAAACATATAAGAGTGCATTCGCTACTGTCTCAACATCTACTACACTTGGTATGAAAGGATCATGGATTGAGGTTAACATTAAGACTCAGACACTTAGAATGTACATAAAGAACAAACTTTATGTTAAGACACCTATAGTATCAGGCAATGTGGGCGACAGACATACTAGCAAGGGAACTCACAGCATACTAGAAAAGACTGCTCACAGACAGCTTAAGGGTTCATACCATGGACAAACTTGGGATGTAACAGTTAACTACTGGTTGAAGTTCACTAGCGATGCTCAAGGTATCCACGATAGTGTATGGCGTTCAGCATACGGTGGAAACATTTACAAGACAAACGGTTCTCACGGTTGCGTTAACACACCACTTGGAGCAATGAGAAAAATCTTTAAGAAAGCTCGCGTGGGAATGCCGGTAATTGTGTACTAATAAAGCTATGAGTTAACTATTACCTAAAGAAAGAAAAATAACATATATAAGTACTAACTGCTTGTTTAACTTTTTGTTAAACAAGCAGTTTTTGTTTGAAAAATATTTGTTATAAATAAAAAGAGTGCTTGACCTGGGGGTTACCCACAAGTTTAGAATTAAATAAAGAGTATAAGGAGGAAGTTAAAATGAAAAAGATATTACTTTCAGTATTATTGAGTTTGGCTGTATTTAGTACATTCGTCTGTAGTCAGTTTTCCATAAAAAGGGTTAGCGCAGACATTGTTACTATTCGAGTAGGCAGTTTTGCTGAATTGCAAAGCGCTGTAAATACTGCTAACCAAACTCAAGGAAAATACATTTTCAATTTTTATGATAATCTGACGATTTCTGCTGAGGAAAAAGTTTTCTTGTATCAGAGTGAAGTTACTTTGAGAGGAAATGGTCATACTATTACTGTGGATTCTAACTTAGCTAGTGTAGAGGATTTATTTGATCCAATAGAAATCAATAACAATTGCTTTTTTGAGGTCAAAGGAGATGCTCAATTGAATATTGGAACGGATGATGGAAATGATAAAATATTATTAAAACATACGAACAACAATATTTATGCCTCTGATTCAAAGTATATTAGAAGAATTGGAATAACTTCAAGAGATGGAGTTGTCAACATCTATGATGGGACCCAATCTGCATTAGGATATAGCGTGGCAGGGACGCTAAATATTTATGGGGGCATATTTACAAATTTCGTAGGACCATATAAAGATAGAAATGGAATCCAACTTGATTATGTAATCACCACTTATTCTAATGGAGGCGATGCTTCAACTGCCAATGTAAATATTTTTGGTGGAAGTATTGAGAATAACTATGCTAGGGCAATCAATATAGAAGGCAATAGTAAATGTTTGATAGAAGGAGACAAAGGAGATCCAGTGGTTATCAAAAGAAACCATATTGGATTTGACGGGGCAGGATTACTATTTAATTCATTAAACACATTGACCATTAAAAATGCTCTGTTCAAAAAGAATTCATGTGAAAATGAACCGGTTTATAGACCTCAGAAAGGTGGTTTTGGTGCTGCCGTTCACGTCAAAAGTGGATCTGTAGAAATGAAGGATTCGGTGTTCAAAGAGAACACCAATGATAAATTGGATCTATATTTTAGTTATATTAATTCAACTGTAACAATTGATAATTCAAACTATAATATTACAAATTGTGACATTATCGATAATAAAGAAGGCATTACATTGAAAAATAATGCTAGCGGAACAATTCAGGATAGTACTATTAGTAATACTGAAGATGTTGGATTGAACATAAAAGGGACCGTGAATTGTAATCTGAAGAACACTAAAATAACAAGAAACGGCAGAAAAGAACTTGATTACAGTTTTGGTGGAGGAATTCTTTCTAATTTTGCCCACAACCCAAGTGAAGTAGGCTTAGGCCCCGCTACCATCAACTGTGATGAGAAAACAATGATTTGCAACAATAAGGCTAAAACGGCCGGTGCTGATATATTTACAGAAAATACAAAACTTACTCTTCCCGACGTGCCTGCTAGAGGACAAGTGTTTGAAGAGACTGGCGAGAAAATTGATGGCTGGTACTATGATGGATATTATCCAACTATAGATGATCCTCCTGTAAAACCAGAGCGCTATGGAAGAACAGAGACCCCAATTCTGGCTGAAATAGACCCAAATGAAGCTAAGCATTATAGTATTATTGCTGCCCACCATTATGGGCCAATAGAAGAAACAACTACCCCGGCAGTTCCAACAACTAAAAATGTAACTACATCAGGGGTGATAACAACACAAAAAAATAAAATTTCAAAAAGAACGATTACGTTGAAAAAGGCATCAATCAAGAAGATAAAGGCTAAGAGAAAATCTTTAAAGATAACTTGGAAAAAAGTTAAACATATAACAGGCTATAAAATCCAATATTCATTGAACAAAAGATTTAAGAAAGCCAAGACTATAATGATTAAAAAATCTTCAATTGTGTCAAAAAAAATAAAAAAACTAAAACGAAAGAAGAAATACTACATAAGAGTAAGAACATATGTAGTTATTGGTGATAATATTTATCAAACTGAGTGGTCAAAGAAAAAAATAAAGAAAACCAAATAGGTAAAAGGTAAGGCTCATAAGTAACAACTTATGAGCTTTATTTTTTGATTAATGAATTGTAGTGATTATTAAGCGCATAAAATAGCAGATTAAAAGGAAAAAACTCATTGAAAAAAAGATATACTGTGATATAATCATTATGCTATGTGCGTATGCGCGTGTGTTTTGCGTGCAAAAAGCACATAAAACTATGGATTTTTGGGATGTTTTGATACATTTCAAAACGTTCCATTTCATACAAATTTTTATATTTTTAGGAGGAAAAACAAATGGCAAACAAATGGGTATACCTTTTTAGTGAAGGTAATGCTGACATGCGTGAGTTACTTGGTGGTAAAGGTGCTAACCTTGCTGAGATGACAAACATTGGTCTTCCAGTGCCACAGGGATTCACAATCACAACAGAAGCTTGTACTCAGTATTATGAGGACGGCAGAAAGATTAACGATGAAATTCAGGGACAGATTAACGATTATATCGTGAAGATGGAAGAAATCACTGGTAAGAAATTCGGTGATGCTGAGAATCCACTTCTTGTATCTGTTCGTTCAGGTGCTAGAGCTTCTATGCCAGGTATGATGGATACTATCCTTAACTTAGGTCTTAACGAGACTGTAGTTAACACAATCGCTGAACAGTCTGGAAACCCTAGATGGGCTTGGGACTGCTACAGAA
>DFEY01000003.1:72471-73003 GCA_002369135.1 Lachnospira sp. UBA3790
AAGTTGGTAAGAAGTACTTTGAAGAACTTATCGACGAAATGAAAGAAGCTAGAGGCGTAGAGCAGGACGTAGATTTGACTGCTGATGACCTTAAAGAACTAGCAAATCAGTTTAAGGCTGAATATAAAAACAAGATTGGCGAAGACTTCCCAGATGATCCTAAGGAACAGTTGATGGGAGCTATCATGGCCGTATTTAGATCATGGGATAACCCACGTGCTAACGTATACCGTCGTGATAATGATATCCCTTACTCATGGGGAACAGCTGTAAACGTACAGTCTATGGCTTTCGGTAACATGGGTGATGACTGTGGTACTGGTGTTGCATTTACTCGTGACCCTGCTACAGGAGACAAAGGACTATTTGGTGAGTTCTTGACAAACGCTCAGGGTGAAGACGTGGTTGCTGGTGTTCGTACACCAATGCACATTTCAGAAATGGAAGAGAAGTTCCCTGAAGCATTTGCAGAGTTTTCTAAAGTATGTAAGACTTTGGAAGATCACTACAGAGATATGCAGGATATGGAGTT
>DFEY01000003.1:73060-73791 GCA_002369135.1 Lachnospira sp. UBA3790
GCAGGATATGGAGTTCACTGTTGAGCACGGTAAACTATATATGCTACAGACTCGTAATGGTAAGAGAACTGCACAGGCAGCACTTAAGATTGCTTGTGATTTAGTAGATGAAGGCATGAGAACTGAGGAAGAAGCAGTAGCTATGATCGATCCTAGAAACCTAGATACACTTCTTCACCCACAGTTTGATGCACAGGCTATCAAAGAAACAGAGCCAGTTGGTAGCGCACTTGGAGCTTCTCCAGGAGCTGCTTGCGGTAGAATCGTATTCACAGCTGATGATGCTGTAGAATGGGATGCTAAGGGCGAGAAGGTTGTTCTTGTTCGTCTTGAGACTTCACCTGAAGATATCACTGGTATGAAGGTTGCTCAAGGTATCTTGACAGTTCGTGGTGGTATGACATCACACGCTGCCGTCGTTGCTCGTGGTATGGGTACATGTTGTGTATCTGGTTGTGGTGACATCGATATGGACGAAGACAACAAACAATTCACACTAGCTGGTAAGACATATAAAGAGGGAGATTACATCTCAATCGATGGTTCAACTGGTAAGATTTATGATGGTATCATCCCTACAGTTGACGCATCTATCGCAGGTGAGTTTGGTAGAATCATGGCTTGGGCTGATGATTTCAGAACACTTAACGTTCGTACAAACGCTGATACACCAGAAGATGCTAAGAGAGCTAGAGAGCTTGGTGCTGAAGGTATCGGTCTTTGCCGTACAG
>DFEY01000003.1:73852-211061 GCA_002369135.1 Lachnospira sp. UBA3790
ACAGAGCACATGTTCTTCGAAGAAGACAGAATTGCTGCATTTAGAGAGATGATCTGTGCAGATACTGTTGAAGAAAGAGAAGCTGCATTAGAGAAGATTCTTCCATATCAGCAGAACGACTTCGAAGCTTTATATGAAGCACTAGAGGGACATCCAGTAACAATCAGATTCCTAGATCCACCTCTACATGAGTTCGTTCCTACAGAGGAAGAAGATATTAAGAAATTAGCAGATGCTCAAGGAAAGAGCGTTGAAGAAATAGAAGCTATCATTACTTCACTTCACGAGTTTAACCCAATGATGGGACACAGAGGACTTCGTCTTGCTGTAACTTACCCAGAGATTGCTAAGATGCAGACAAAGGCTGTTATCAGAGCTGCCATTAACGTTCAGAAGAACCACGTAAATTGGGAAGTTAAACCTGAAATTATGATTCCACTATCATGTGATGCTAAGGAATTGAAGTACGTTAAGGATATGGTAGTAGAAGTAGCTGACGCTGAAATCGAAAAAGCAGGCGTTGCACTTAAGTACGAAGTTGGTACTATGATCGAAATCCCAAGAGCTGCACTTACAGCTGATGAGATTGCTAAGCAGGCTGAATTCTTCTGCTTCGGTACTAACGACCTTACACAGATGACATACGGATTCTCAAGAGACGATGCTGGTAAGTTCTTAGATGCTTACTATGATGCTAAGATCTTTGAGAACGACCCATTTGCTAAGCTAGACCAGGACGGTGTTGGAAAACTTATGGAAACAGCTATTCAGCTTGGTAAGAAGACTAACCCTAACCTACATCTAGGTATCTGTGGTGAGCACGGTGGTGACCCATCATCAGTAGAGTTCTGTCATAAGATTGGACTAGATTATGTATCATGTTCACCATTTAGAGTTCCAATTGCTAGACTTGCAGCAGCTCAGGCAGCTATTGCAAATAAGTAATTAGGATATTAACTAATAAAAAATGAGGAGGTATTCGAAAGAATATCTCCTTTTTTGTGCTTTAAAATAGAGAAAATAATTGTTATGATATTATGTAGTAGATAGTACGGATGTAATATTGATGATTATTTGTAACTAGATTTTTGTATTTCTTGAAATGTACTATAATATGTTTAGAATATAAAAGGAGAGGTCGGATATGAAAAAGTATATGAAGATTGCATCTATCGTTATGGCATTCATTATGGTCATAACATCGGTAGCCGTTGTTAGCACTGCTAAACTTGAAGCAAAGAGCAAGGTTAAGAGTGTTACTGTTAAGGGCGCAAAGAAAAATATGACTTTAAAAGTCGGAGATAAAAAAACTTTTAAAGTTAAAGTGAAAGGTAAAAAAGGGAAAACATCTTTCACAGTTAAGTCTTCAAACAAGGCTATTGTTAAGGTGAAGAAAAAAGGCAAAAAGATTACAATTAAAGCTGTAAAGGCAGGAAATGCTAAAGTAACAGTTAAAGCTAAGAAGAATAAAAAGAAAAAAATTGTAATCAAGATTAAGGTTACAAATAAAAAGGTTGACCCTAATAAGCCCGTAGTACCTACCACAGTGGCTCCAGTTGAACCAACAGTAGAACCTACTTCTCAAGCACCAGCAGAACCTACTACTAAAGGTCAGCTTGAAACAAAGGATTCTATAGGTGGTATGGACGAAGGTGATGGTGACGATATCAAAGATTTAATTAAAAAACCTTAATCATCTATATCAGTGAAGACCAAAGGAGATATTCAATAGGATATCTCCTTTTTATTTGCTAGTGCAAAACTTAATAATATTAACAAAAGCCCGCATTTACTTTATTTGAAAAGATAATAATGGTATAATAATGGGCGTTGCGAGAAGTAGATTGAAGTTAGAAAGAGGTAAAAAATGGGTGGATTTTTTTCAGTAGCATCTAAAGAAGATTGCGTTTTTGATTTGTTTTTTGGAGTGGACTACCATTCACATCTAGGTACTAGACGTGCTGGTATGGCAGTGCATGGAGAGAACGGCTTTGACCGCGCTATCCATAATATTGAAAACTCTCCTTTTAGAACAAAGTTTGAAAAAGATGTTCAAGAGATGAAAGGTAATCTTGGTATTGGTTGTATTTCAGATTATGAGCCACAACCTTTGATTATCCGTTCACATCACGGAGCATACGCGCTTACTACAGTTAGTAAGATTAATAATACAAAAGAGTTGATTGAGGAGCTCTTTGCCGATGGCCACGCTCATTTCCAAGAGATGAGTACTGGAGAAATTAACGCTACTGAATTAGTGGCCGCTCTTATTAATAAAAAAGATAACTTTATCGATGGAATCAAATACGCGCTAGATGCGGTAGACGGATCTTTGTCGATGATGATTATGAATAAAGAGGGGATTTACCTAGCGAGAGATAAGATGGGTAGAACCCCTATTGCAATAGGTAAAAATGAAGTGGGCTTTTGTGCATCGTTTGAGGACTTTGCATACAAGAACCTTGGATATACAGACTATAAGAAATTGGGCCCTGGTGAGATAGCAGTGATGACGCCAAAGAATGTGGTGACACTTGTTAATCCGGGAAAAAAAATGAAGATTTGTACGTTCCTTTGGATTTACTACGGATATCCAGCTAGTTCATACGAAGGTGTGAATGTTGAGTGGATGAGATACGAGTGTGGTAAGAGAATGGCTAAGCGCGATAATGTGAAACCTGATGTGGTGGCGGGAGTGCCTGACTCAGGACTTGCTCATGCTATCGGATATGCCAACGAATCTGGCGTTCCATATTCTAGACCCTTTATCAAATACACACCAACATGGTCTAGATCATTTATGCCAACTATCCAGAGTAAACGTGATTTGATCGCTAGAATGAAACAACTAGCAGTAGAAGATTTGATTAAAGACAAGAGTTTGTTGTTGATAGATGACTCTATAGTTCGTGGTACTCAGATGAGAGAGACTACAGAGTACTTGTTTGAGAGCGGTGCAAAGGAAGTTCATATTAGACCTGCGTGCCCACCACTTGTATATGGATGTAAGTATCTAAACTTCTCACGTTCATCATCAGAGATGGAACTAATCACTAGACGTGTGATTGAGAGACTCGAAAATGGAAATGTGACTGATGAAATTTTGCAGGAGTATGTAGATCCAGATTCAGAGAAGTACGCTACTATGGTTGAGGAGATTAGAAAAGAACTTAACTTTACATCACTAAGATTTAACAGACTAGACGATATGTTAGATGCAGTGGGAATCGACAAAGATAAACTTTGTACTTACTGCTGGGACGGTAAAGAATAAAACACAATTTGTACATACATTATTTGTACAATTAAAGTGATTTGATATGGGAAAATTTGACGGATTCTTAATATGTTCAGATGTGGATAGCACTCTTACATACGAGGCTGGAAAAGTGTCTGACGAAAATGCAAAGGCAATCAAGTACTTTCAGGATGAAGGTGGATTGTTTACTTTGGCTACGGGCAGAGCTCCTTCTTTTATGGAGCACTTCAGCGACAAAGTAAAAATTAATGCGCCAGTTGTTTCGTTTAACGGCGCACTCCTTTATGATACTGAAAAAGATGAACTGATAAAAACTTGGCCGGCTGACAAAGCCACGGTATATAAGGTTTTTAAATATTTGCAGAAGACTTATCCGGACGTTTGGCATTATTCGTTTGGAGTAAATACGTCTATAAATGCGCAGTATGAGGCGAAAGAGCACAGCGCAGATGACGGTTCACTAGATGCTTTGTTTGATACATTCCCAGATGAAATGTACAAAGTTTTGACGGTGCAGTCAGAGCCTTTGACGCTGGAGATTAAGGAAGATCTCATAAAGACTTTTGGCAAGGAGATGCAGTTTTACAGAAGCTGGAACGAGGGTCTAGAGTATGTTTCGCTCGAGAGCGGCAAAGGAGTAGCGGTAGACTACTTAAAGAAGCATTTGAACGGACAGATTCACACCACAATAGGTGTGGGAGATTATGAAAATGATATCACATTGTTAGAATATGCTGATATTGGTTATGCGGTAGATAATGCGATTGACTGCGTTAAAGAAGCCGCAGACAGAATTACTGTAAAGAACACTGAACATGCTATAGCAGCAGTGATAAAAGATTTAGAAGAGACAGCTATATAAGGAGAGAAACTATGAAGAAGAAATTAATTATATGTATTGCTATAGTGGTAGCAGCCATAGCAGCAATTGTTGTAATTTTGTGCGTAAATAATTGCGGAAATGCTAAGAAAGCCAAGATGGAAGAGACTGTTGTAGTGACAGATAAAAATGGAGACAAAGTAGTAAAGACTAAAAAGGAATTAGCCGAGGAAGAGTCTTCTAAGAAGGCGTATGAAAAGAAGAAGCAGGACGCTTGGGACGGCGCTGTAGTAGTAGAAGAAGAAACCAAAGCTAAAAAAGATAAGCAAGTGATTTACAAGAGAAATAAAAAGGGTGAAATCGTGACAAACAAGAAGGGAGAAAAGGTTACTAGAAAGCCAGAGTATGCCGGAGAAGATGAGGGATGGTCACCTATTGTTACTCCTGACGACTTGAAGAATTAAATGATCAAAATAATAGAGAATAAAAAAGCTGGTCAGTTGAAAATGACCAGTTTTTTTGGTATTATATATATTTGACTGAGTGTATTCAAAAGTCATCGGACCAATACAGTCCGAGAAAGGAGATTTATTTGAAAACACAAGATTTTAACAAGAAAATCGAAAGACTAGTCAAGAGAGCCAGTAAACAAGATAACAGGCTATCTAAAGAAGAAATCAAGACATTCTTCAGGGCTGTTCAGCTTACTGACAAACAGGAAGAAAACCTTCTTCCAACACTTCGTGAGAACGGTGTAAAAGTTCTTACAGAAAAACAGATTGCCGCTCTTTCAAAGAAAAAGCCAGCTAAGAAAAAGGCAGAGAAGAGTAATAAGAAAGCAGGAGCAAAAAAGACTACTGCTAAAAAGTCTGCAAAGAAAACAGCTGCTAAGAAGACAGAAAAGAAGGCAACTAAAAAGACTACAGCCAAAAAGACTAAAAAAACTGAGACTAAGAAAACTACAGCTAAGAAAGCTACAGCAAAGAAAGCTACTAAGGCAGAGCCAAAGAAGACTACTTCGAAGAAGGCTGCAAAGAAAGCTGCTGATGAGAAAAAGACATCAAAGAAGAAAGCGGCTGAGGAAGAGTCGGAAGAATTGGTTGAAATCTCAGTGGCAGATCTTCCAGATGCAGGAACAGAAGATCCTACGGATGAAGATATTGCTATGGTAGAGACAGACGAAGAGCAAGAGGAAAAGAAGAGCAAGACTAAAAAGTCTGAAAGCGAGAGTGCAGAGAAAGATGCAGTGGACTTGCTAGAGGGCGTAGGAACTGAAGATCCTGTTCGTATGTATCTAAAAGAGATTGGTACAGTACCACTTTTGACAGCTGAAGAAGAAGTGGAACTTGCTAAGAGAAAAGCTAAAGGCGATAAGGCTGCCAAAGAAAAATTGGTAGAGGCAAACTTGCGTCTAGTAGTTAGTATTGCAAAGAGATATACAGGTCGTGGAATGAGCTTCCTAGATTTAGTTCAGGAAGGTAACCTCGGACTTATTAAAGGTGTAGAAAAGTTTGATTATAATAAAGGATTCAAACTTAGTACATATGCAACATGGTGGATTAGACAGTCAGTTACACGTGCGTTGGCTGACCACGCTAGAACAATCCGTGTGCCAGTGCATATGGTTGAGACTATAAATCGTATGTCAAAGATGCAGAGAAAGCTTACTTTAGAGTTAGGTTATGAGCCTTCGACAAAGGAATTAGCTAATGCACTTGATATGACAGAAGACAAGGTATTAGAAATCATGCAGATTGCTAGAGAGCCTGCATCACTTGAGACACCTATCGGTGAAGAGGATGATTCAAACCTTGGCGATTTTGTCGCAGATAACAATACTGTAACTCCTGAGGGCAATATTGAATCAGTAATGCTTAAAGGACACATTGCAGAATTGTTGGATGATTTAAAAGAAAGAGAAAGAGAAGTTATTATATTAAGATTCGGACTTCGCGATGGACACCCTAGAACACTTGAGGAAGTGGGCAAGGAATTCCACGTAACAAGAGAGCGTATCAGACAGATTGAGGCAAAGGCTTTAAGAAAACTACGTAATCCTGTTAGAAGTAAGAAGATTAAAGACTTCTTAAATGACTAGAGGTTAAAATGGACGAGTTTAAGAATGAAGAAATAAATGAGAATATTGACCAGGTAGAATCTGCTGAAGAAGTTGATAACTTTGATCAGGTGGAAGAACCTATCGGAGAAGATCAATTTGAATCTAGTGATAAGGATAAGCAAAAAAGAGTTGTGCGTGAGATTTTCAGTTGGGTAAAAATAATTGTTATTGCACTAGCAGTAGCACTTATTATTAACAACTTCATTATCATAAACGCAAACGTTCCTAGTGGTTCTATGGAAAATACTATTATCACTGGTGACAGAATGATAGGGCTTCGTACCGCTTTTTGGTTCAGCGCACCTAAGCGTGGACAAGTTGTTATTTTCAAGTTCCCTGATAACGAAGATGAGACTTTCGTAAAGAGAGTAATTGGTCTTCCAGGTGAGACAGTTCACATCAAAGAGGGAAAGATTTATATCAATGATTCCAAGAAGCCTTTGAAGGAAGACTACTTAAAGGAACCTTGGATCGAGTGCAACAACTACGATGAACCATTCAAAGTTCCAAAGGATTCTTACTTCTGTTTAGGTGATAACCGAAATGTTTCTAACGACGGTAGATTCTGGAATAAGAAATACGTTAAGAGAAATAAGATTTTGGCGAAGGCTGAGTTTGTATATTGGCCATGGTCAAACAAAAAGATTATTCATACAGCTGATTATTAAAAATAAAAGGACATCGATTCGATGTCCTTTTTATATTTCATAAATATCTATTGTTTCTAATGTCTTAAAACCGTTCTTTTCATACAGTTTAATGGCAGGAGTGTTATCGCTCGTGACATGAAGAACGATTTTATCTGCGTGCTTAAATGCATCCTTTAGCGTGGTCTGCAAAAGCCTGTTGCCGTAACCTTTTTCTCTGAATTCTTCATTTACCTCTATATCGCAAAGACAAAAACTATTTTCATCTTTAATCAAATATAGCCATCCGATTTCCTTTTCTATAGTTTTGTCATCTATCTCCTCGTTTATAATGCCTGTAATCTTAAGTGGAGCAGTATCAGATTTTAATTCCTCATTTGATTCATCATTTTCTATTTTCAGTTCAATAGGGTTAGCATCAAACTTGAAATTATCCTTGTTAAGCTCCATAGATATTTCCTTTGAAGCAAAGTTAAAACCGAGTGTTTCTAAGAATGCTTTTCCAGTTCCATTTTCTGGATCTAGTGAAACAGAGTAGGAGAATGAATCAAACTCTGAAACTAGTCTTAAAAATAGATTTGTTCCAATTCTTTGACGACGACGCTTAGGGTCCACAGCCATACATACTTGCATATTGTTAGCGTCTATCTTTAGAAAACCTAGATATGCAACCAATGCATCCGCATCATCAAACATCAGATATGCGTAAGGATTCTCAGTCTCTGGCAGATTGTAATCATACTCAGATTCCTTTAAAAATGAGTAATTCAAAAAACCGTCATGCGCCATACATTTTTCATTTAGCGCATCACACATTTCTTCTACATTTTTATGCCTGATTGACTGTTTATTGATTTGCATTTGCATATCCTTTCGCTTTTTACATTTTACCAAAAAAGCCCCCGCTATGCTATAATAATACCTAGTTGATTTACGGAGGAAAAAGATATGAAATTAGGCTCACACGTAGGAATGAGTGGAAAAGAAATGTTACTTGGCTCCGCCAAAGAAGCCAAGAGTTACGGTGCAAATGTCTTTATGGCATATACTGGTGCGCCACAAAACACTAGAAGAAAAGATATTAGTGAACTTAGGATTCCTGAGGCTCACGAATACATGAAAGAAAATGGAATAGAGGATATTATTATCCATGCGCCATATATTATAAACCTTGCAAACACTATAAAACCTGAGACTTACGAAATAGCTGAGCAGTTTTTGGCATCGGAGCTTGAGCGTTCGTCCGCAATGGGAAGTAATGTGATGGTACTACACCCTGGTTCTCACGTGGGAGCAGGGGTGGAAGCTGGAGTTAAGCAAATAGTCCAGGGAATCAATAATGTTTTAACCAAAGATACGGACGTTTATATAGCGCTTGAGACTATGGCTGGCAAAGGAGCCGAGATAGGTAGAACCTTTGAGGAACTCGCTATGATTTATGACGGCGTAAAGTACAATGACAAACTTCGCGTTTGTTTTGATACTTGTCACACTCACGATGCGGGATACGACATTATAAATGATGCAAGTGGCGTGTTTGAGCAGTTCGACAAAGTCATTGGAATAGATCAGATAGCAGTGTTCCATATAAACGATAGTAAGAACGATTTTGAATCTCACAAGGATAGACACGAAAACTTCGGATTCGGAAATATTGGATTTGATGCGTTGATGAATATTATCAATATGAAAGAGTTTGCCGATGTGCCAAAGATTTTGGAAACTCCTTATGTGAAGGATCCAGAAAACGAGAAGAAATCTTATCCTCCATACAAGTATGAGATAGAGATGATTAAGGCGGGTAAGTTTGACCCTAAACTAATAGAGAAAATAATTAAGAACAAAGGCGAATAGATGAGCAAAGATATCTTAAAAGATATAAAAGGTGCGATTATAGATTTGGACGGCACAATACTTGATAGTGCTTGGGTCTGGGACAAAGTGGACGAAGAGTTCCTAGGTGCCAGAGGTTTTGATGTGCCCGAACACTATGTGGAGACTATTTCTCCTATGGGTGCTGAGAAAGCTGCCATTTATACTAGAGAGGAGTTTGGTTTACATAACGAGAGCGTCGAAGAAATAGTGGCAGAGTGGTTTGAGATGGCTAAAAAAGAATACAGAGATGATATCGTCTGCAAGCCATTTACAAAAGAATATATCAAGTTTTTGTACGATAATAATGTTAGATTATCCGTGGCCACATCATCAGATCGAGAGTTATTTATCCCTACGCTTAAAAGGGAAGGAATACTTGGCTATTTTTCAGAGATAGTGACTGTGGATGATGTGCCAGCAGGCAAACATTCGCCTGATATTTATTTGGAGTGCGCGCGTAGAATGGGTGTGGCTCCTAGCGAGTGCGCTGTGTTTGAAGACATTCTAACAGCTGTTAAGAGCGCCAAAGAAGGCTGTTTCATAACAGTGGGAGTTATGGATAAAAAATCCCTTCACAATAGGGAAAAGATAGAAGAAATAGCGGATTTATATATCGAAAGTTTCAAAGATATACTATAATGTAATAAGAGTGAAAAACTGAATAAACAATAATCGTGTGAGGATTTTTCTAAGTAAGAACGGAGGCGGAAAAATGAAAAGATTATTGAAGAAAGTAGTAAGTATCATGCTAGTGGCAGCGCTAGCTGCTGTTCCTATGTCATTTGATAGTGGCAAGGAAGCAAAGGCGGAAGTGAAAGGAAAACTAGCTACGCATGTGACAGGACATTGGTCATACTGGGACGGATCACAAACAGTAGTAAAGACTAATGAGTCACTTTTAGAGAAACTTCCTACTATTGCAAACAAAGGAACATCAAGATTTACCACAGAAAATTTTGATGCAAACAACAAAGCATTCCCAACAAATGGATGGGCTACATCCATGAGCTGGAACTACAGTAAAGGAGATGGATACGGAAATGCAGTATATGCAATTCCGCTAAGTTACCTTCCTATAAGAGAGGGAATGCTTGTAATAAACCCATTCACTAGACTTACTGGTGATACGGGAACATTCTTAATGAACCAAGACCAGACTGGTTATTTGAGTGACTTTAGCATCGGTACAGGTGGACAGATTGCCTATACAGAAACTGATGCAGAGAGCGACTGGTCTACAAAGGTAAGAATGGTAGAAGAAGAATCTAAATACATGGATGTAACAATGACTCACGGAAGTCCATTTACATACTGTGAGGCAAGCGGAATAGATTCTGCAGTTATTAAGGCAAAAAGAGATTTGCCAGCAGATGTTATATATGTAGATGATTCAATGGTAATAGTTCGTAAATACGACAACGGCGACGATGCTATCGGACTTACAAACTACGACTACTATGCATTCTATATACCAGACGATGCTAGTTTTTCAGTAAGTCAGGGAGCAGACATTAGAGGCGGAAGTTTCAGCGTAAACTTTGGAACTAAAAAATACTTCAGTATGGCTTGGCTTTGCGATACAAAAGGGACAGCCGATGCAAAGGCGAAGGACATAGCTGAGAGCTATAAAAAGTACGCATATAACTTTGTAACAGACACAAAGGCTACATATTCATATGATGCATCTACTAGTACAGTTACAACAAATTATAAATATACTTTAGACAAAAAGTCAGAGAGCACAGCTGATGGAACTATCATGGGAGTTATTCCTCATCAGTATAAACATATGAGTGGATATGAATTCCTAGATCAAACATCGCGTTCTATCAGAGGAACTGTTAAGTTCTTAGAGGGCGATCAGTATAAAACTACTCAGAAATATACTGGCGTTTTACCAGGTCTTGGAACTATTCCAGATGCGGATAAAAATAAAGTTAAATCTTATGTAGCAAACTTTATGGAAGAGTTTGGACCTACAGATACGGCTGTTACAAAAGAAGATTACGAACAAAACACATACGACTGCGGCAAAAAACTAAACCGTGCAGTTCAGGTGATGTTGGCAGCAGAAGCAGCAGGCGATAATGAAAACGCAACAAAACTTCTAAACGGTATCAAGGCTGAGCTGGCAGATTGGTTTACAGCAGACAACGACACCGATGAAGAAGACAAATATTTCTACTACGATGCTGATATGGGAACATTGTTTGGATTCCCACAGGCATACTACACAGTAGATGGAATGACAGACCATGCATTCCACTATGGATACTTTATAAATGCGGTAGCACAAGTTGCTTTGCGCGATCCATCATTTGTAGCGGAATACAAAAATGTGATAGATGAATTGGTGGGTGATGTTGCTACTACAAAGAGAAATAGTGGAACATCTAGATATCCATACCTTCGTCAGTTTGATATGTGGGAAGGCCATTCATGGGCATCAGGCCATGCGGACTTTGGCGATGGCAACAACCAAGAGTCTAGTTCAGAGGCTATAAACGGATGGGCTGGATTGATTCTTTACGGACAGGCTACTGGAAATGAAGAGTTAACAAACACAGGAATTTATCTATATACAACAGAAGTGAACGCAGTAAACGATTACTGGTTCGACGTGGACAACGATGTTTTGAGTCCTTTGTACAAGAAGACAATAGGCGGAAACGAGCACAGATATGCTTCAATGATTTGGGGCGGAAAATATGGTTACGAGACTTGGTGGACAGCAGAGCCACTTCAGACAAACGGAATCAATATCCTTCCAAACACTGCAGCATCATTCTACTTGGCAAAAGATAAAGCATATATGAAAGACTTTGTGAGAATTGCTAAGAAAAATGAGGATAACTACAACGGACCTGATAAGGATGTGAACCGTTGGAACGAATTATACACAGCATATATTGCAATGTATGATCCAGATGCAGCAGCACAGTACTTTAACGAGGACTGCGACGCAGAAGCGGGCGATTCAAAGGCACATGCTTGGTATCAAGTTGCGTATATGAAAGACAAGGGAACACCAGATTTAAATGTGACTGGCGATATGCCGCTAAGTGCATCATTTGAGAAGAATGGCCAGCAGACTTATGCGGTATACAACCCAACTGATTCAGACAAGACTGTGACATTTAGCGATGGCACATCATTTACAGCGGTTGCTGGAAAGTTGACAGAGCATATTGCCGAAAAGCCTACCACCACAGCGGCACCAACTACTACACCTGATCCATCTGCGCCTACTACAAAGGTTAAACCTACACCAGGACCAGAAGAAGGATATATTAGATTATCTGACGACTTGTATTATAAGAAGTTAGAATACACTGTAGTTGGAATGAATAGCCCAGAGTTGCTAGATGCAGGAGCAACATTACAGTTTGCATTTGCACCTACTAGCAACGTTAAAGTGTATGTGGACGGAGTGGATACTCCAGCAGGACAAGATCCTATCAACTTGATTACAAATGTTATTGTAAAGATGAATCCTACTAAATTGGAGGATGATTCTTACACAAATATTAAGATAGTAGCGGACAGTGGAACTTCAGAAGTTATCTTAAGAAAAGGTAGCCCAACGCCACCTACAGAAGCAACTACAGAAGCGCCTTCTACAAAGGCACCAACTACAGTTGCACCAACTACTGAAGCACCAACTCAAGCGCCTACCGTAGAACCTACTACTATAGAGCCAACTGCTGAACCAACAGCAGAGCCTACTACATACAACCCAAGACCACCTCAGACAGAGACAGTGGCACCTACTTCTTTGCCTAAGCCTATACCTGTAGTAAGAGTGCCTGATAAAGCTAAGGTTAAAAAGGCAATCAAAAAGAAGAAATCTGCTAAGAAGATTAAGGTTAAATTAAAGAAACTTAAAGGTGTGAAAGGTTATCAAGTAGCTGTTTATAAGACAAAGAAGAAAGCTAAGAAGAACAAGAAAGCCTTAGTTAAGAAGTATGTAAAGAAAGTTAAGTTTACACTCAAATCCAAGAAGTTCAAGAAAAAGAAGAAACTATACATAAGAGCTAGAGGATTTGTTTACGACGGCACAGCCAGAGTATTTGGTAAGTGGTCCAAAGTTAAAAAAGTAAAAATAAAAAAGTAGGGAGAGTGAATGAAAAGTATTAAAAAAACAGTTTGTTTTGTGCTTTGTATAGCTCTAATATTTAACGCATCATCTGTACTCAAAACAAATGGTGATGAAGGGAAAAATGAAGTGAAAAAAGTATTGTTTATTGGAAATTCTATGACATTCTATAACAATCTTTGGAGTGTAGTTCAAGGATTAGCCAAGAGAAATGGACATGACATAGAAGTGGAATCTGCCACTAACCCTGGCAAGACTATTCTTTATAATGCATCCGCGCAAAACTGCGTGGAGGCCATGAAGAAGGGCGGCTACGACGTAGTTGTATTGCAGGACATTGTGGGCGGATTTGACGCGGACATTCTTCAGCAGGGCGTTGATAAGATTGTGCCTATCATCAAGAAATTCAGCCCTAATGCTAGAATAGTCTTCTACGAACCTTGGCCAGTTAAACATATGATAGAAAAGCCTGGTAGTTATCTTCCATACTTTACAGATAACTACATTAAGGCTGCAAAAAAGGTGAATGGCGACTTGGCGCCTGCCGGCGAAGGCTTCTACGATCTATACGTAAATCATAAAAAGGATTACTACTGCAAAGATGGAAAGCACCCAACTCCACTTGCAACATTTTTAGCTGCAAGTACAATTTACTTTGCAATCTACAAAGATGAGGGTGTAAAGAAGTTTGAAGAGGCAGAGCATGCTGATATCGACTCGCTAATCATAGACAATATTGAACACACAACCGAGGGCGTACAAGATTCATACAAACTAGATGATTTAAACTTGATTTACTCTATCGGACATAAGTATGCTAGAGCAGTAGAAGATGCCACCTCCGGCAAAGGAAAATACACTTCCCTTGGATATGAACCACCTAAGGTATACAAGGTGCCAAAGGTTAAGATTAAAAAAGCAGTTAAGAAGAAAAAGACTTTGAAGGTTACTTTGAAGAAGACGAAGGGTATTACTGGATACCAGATCAGAGTTTCAAAGACTAAGAAGTTTAAGAAAACGCTTTATAAAAAGACAACAAGAACTAAGAAGGCTATAAAGAAGGGAATAATTACTTTAAAGAGTAAGAAGTTTAAAGCAAAGAAATTATTTATTAAGGTTAGAGCATTTATCGAGGATGATATGTTTGAAAATCATTACGGTAAATGGTCTAAAGTGAAGATAGTAAAAATAAAAAAGTAGTGTAAAATTAGTTTGGTTTTTATCATAAAAATGGGCGGATGTACCACTTAATCATAAAAAATATTCAAAGGAGATTTTATCAATGATTATTAACATTCTTGTTTTTCTAGTTAGTATTATACCTAATGTACTAATATTCTTATGGTTAAGGAATCGAAATAAGGATTCTGATAGTTATATAAAAACAACGAACTCTGCTTTTATTAGAGGCTTAGTCAGCGTGGGTCCTGTTATAGGATTTTCGGCAGCCATATGGTTATGTTTAGGTGTTATTAACATTTTTACTGATTTTAAAACGAATATTCCTCTTTTATATCAGGCATTATATACTTTTTTTGCACTAGCTTTTTCGGAAGAAATAGTCAAACTCTTCGCATTTCGAGGATTGATAAAAAAGAAGTTTTTTGAATATTCATGGGCTGATTTGGTGGCATTTATGACTATCATAGGTTTAGCTTTTGGGTTGTTAGAGGATATTCCATATGCAGTAGGTGCAAGCCCTATTGAAATGATATTGAGAGGCCTAACAATGGGACATGTAGGATATGGCTTTATTATGGGATGGTTCTACGGCAAAGGTATCTATACAGGGAAAAAAGTGTATAAAATTATTGCATTCTTTTTCCCATGGTTAATTCATGGATTATATGATTTTTCATTGTCCAAAGAACTGCTTAAGATAAATGATAACTTTGCAATAATCGGAGTATCTTTGGCAGTAGTTGATCTAATTATAATAGTATTAATGATTCGTTTCTTCATTAAAGCGAGAAAGAAAGAGAAGTATAATCAGCCAATTATAAAGTAACTTAGAAATTGATTTAACTTCACTGTAAGGAAGAGCATAACTAATGAGTAAGAGTAATAAAAGTATAATAAAAAGAATCTTACTAGTTTTAGCTGTGCTAGCACTAGTAGTTTCTTTATGCGTGTTGGGAGTGAATATTTTTGTGAAAAGCAGTGTCTCGGATAGAATAGTAACAGTTGAAAAGGCAAAAGATTTGAATGCAGACTGTATTATAGTTTTGGGCGCTGGCTTACGTCCTGATGGCAATCCTACATGGATGCTTGAGGATAGAATAAAAGTAGGAGACGAACTCTATAAAAACCATGCGGCTCCAAAGATTATAATGTCAGGAGACCATGGCAGAGAATCGTATGATGAAGTGAATGCTATGAAGAAGTATGCTAAGCATGAAGGAGTACCTTCTAAGGATATCTTTATGGATCACGCTGGCTTTGAGACATACGACACAATGTATCGTGCAAGAGACGTATTTGGTGCAAAGAAAGTGATAATAGTTACGCAAAAATATCATTTGTACCGCGCAATGTATGCTGCAAAGAAACTTGGTTTGGATGCATACGGTGTGTCCGCGACCAAGAGAAAGTATGACAATAAACAGTGGATACGTGATATGAGAGAGTGGTTAGCTAGAGTAAAAATATTTGGAAAATGCATCACAAAGCCAAAGCCAAAATACCTAGGAAAGAAGATAGATTTAAAAGGCAGCGGTGATGTGACGAATGATAAATAACGCAAAAGAGACATCCATTTGGATGTCTCTTTTGCGTTACCAGAGCGCGAGACGGGTTGCGGTGCGCCAGTGGCGCACCCTGCGAAGCAGGAGCAACGACCGAGCCGGCAGGCGAGAAATCGAACCATAGTATTTTTCGTCTATAACCCCCATAAATAAAGACTTCGCGCTTTCTTTGAGTCATCTTTGAGTCATCTCTCATTAAAAAAGGACAACCACTACAGTTGTCCTCTCCTTAATCAATACTTGGATATTTAAGTTGCATTAATTCCCATTCTTTTTTTGTTATTAAACCTCCTAATAATAACCACAATATCGTTTTTTAATAAGTTCCCACTGTTTTGAAGTTATTAAATCTTTTGCATAAAAACTTTTTGTTTCTATTTCAAATTCCTCACTTAAACAAGAATAATGAAACCAATCATCATTCTTATCAAGCTCTTCTAATTTAATTGCATAATCATATAATTCTTTTGGCAATATAGAAATATTCATTAATTATGTTATATTGTGATTATACGAATAAATGTTCGACTTTTCAAGTAAAATATTCAAAAATACTAGTATTTTCAATATTTTTGTGATATAATGCATTTATAGAGGTGATAAGAATGACTATAGAAAATAAAAGAAGAAAATATGCAATAGCATATAATATAAAACAGTTTAGAAAACAATTAGGCATTAAACAGTATGAGTTAGCAGATATGCTTAATGTTGCTCCTTCTACAGTTTCAAGTTGGGAACAATGCTTAAGCACTCCTGATATTGATACTCTTTATGACTTATGTAAGGTATTTAATGTTGAGATAGAAGAAATAAGTACACTTCCACACTTTATGAATTCGGAACAAAAAACAAATGAACTCAATACTAACAGTAAGCCATTGGATGAAGATATACATAATTATTTAGAAAAGGAAAAAGAAAAAAGAAAAAAAATAAATTTTAGAAAAACAGATAATAATATAAATCAATCCTCAAGAGTTGCTGAAAAAGGGGTTGAATACAAAGTAAATAAAAGGAATGAAGATGGACGTGGGAAATCTACTAATTCTGATGAGGAAGAAAATAAAAAAATCAATTATATGCTAGACTTATCACCAATTGAAAAAAGAATAGTATTAGCGTATAGAAAAGGAGAACAACTCGACAAACAACTAATAGAAAGGGTTTGTAAAATTAAATAAATATTTAACTTTTTTGCAATTAAAAATAAATAAAAAGGACTAGCCATAAAGACCAGCCCTCGAGAATGATAATCATTCCCTGACAAGATGATTATATCATTCTTTAGGGTATCCGGTCAATTTTCGGGTACTTTTTTTGTGCCCTTAATTTAAAAAAATGAAAGGGGATTATGTATGTTATATAACTTAGTGGAGGAAATTGTACAATTCTTTAGAGATGAAGGAATAGATGACATAACTGTTAATGGACATAGTAGAGGGTATTCCATTCATATGAAAGACAAAACAAAATTAATTCGTTTACGAATGCGTGATGAAAAGAAAGTGATTATAACTATCTTTTTGAATGGATATGATAATTCTGTTTTCACATATTTTGTTGATATTCAAAATGATCCTACAAACAATTATCCATATCACAAACCTTTATACATCATTAATTCGGATATAAGTCCGTTTAAAAATAATTCTGTAATACTTACGACAGCATATACATTTAACTTAAATAAAGAATATGATGATTTAAAGTGCTTAAAAGATGAAATTCATGAAGCTGTCCATTACGCAAGAGAAATAGAAAATTCTGGCTTGGATAATAATAAAAATATTTCTAAACATAAGGAATCAAAACAAAAAAAGAATAATGTTGAGGAGAAGCCAGAAGAAACAGAAACTGAAAGTAAATATTATGATATTAATACTGCAAGGGAGAGAATTATAAAAGCAAAAGATTTTTTAGAATCTAAAATGGTTGGACAGGATGAATATATTAAACATGTTTGTTATATACTTATGCAAATTTTAACTGGAGAAAAAGTTGATAATTCATTTTTTATTGGAAAATCTGGAAGTGGAAAGACTTATGCTTGGGAATTGTTATGTAAGGATAATGAAAGTCCTATAAAGGATATACTTGGTTATGAACTAATTGATGCTTCTACTATTACAGCAGAGGGATATATAGGATGTAATCTAAGTCAAGCATTAACAAACCTAGAGGATAAAATAAGCGAAAAGAAATACTTTATTTTAATTATAGATGAATTTGATAAGGTTCTTATTGATACAAGTCATAGAAACTATGATAGAGAATTGCAACAGGGTTATTTACAAATCTTAGCTCATGGTGAAGTTCGCCTAAATAAGGAATATAAAAAATCATTTTCTAAAGAGACTATTGATTTTACGAATATCCCATTAGTTTTGCTTGGGGCATTTCAAAACTATGATTTTTATCATAAAACACCTAATAGAAAAACAATTGGCTTTTTAGAAAGTGATGAAAGTAATGACTTAAAAGGAAATAACAACCAAAGTATAAGTGAGGAAATACTTAATATGGGTGGTATGCCAGAATTAGTTGGAAGAATAACAAACTTTCATCTATTGAATGTTTTGGATGAAAGTATTTTGCGAGATAAATTAAAAGGAGATATAGTCGATACTGCTCGTGAAATAACTCAAAAATATAATGTGGGAGTAGAAATAAATAATGATGTGGCAGATTTGATTAATATTGAAGAAGATTTTGGGGCAAGATCAATAAAGACTTGTTTAAATAAAATATTTAATGCTTCTGTTATGTATGATGTTTCTGTTGAAGGCTCTGATGTTATGATCTCGCTTGATGAAAACAACAATATTATACATTCAAAAATAAAACAATAAGGAGATTTTAAAAATGAGTTTATTAAAAGACCATTTGGAATATAGTCAAATAGAAGTTAGTGAATTATCAAAACGCTCAGGCGTTTCATGTGATTCTATTTTTGATTTGGTAAATGAAAAAATAGAAAGCAATAAAATGAAAATTGAAAAAGCTAAATTACTGGCAGATGCTTTGGGTTACAGTTTAGATCAGTTTTATCTACTGTGTACTGATAAGGAGTATGTGTTTTATAAAAACTTATATGGTCGTATTAGTTTTGTAAATGGAAACCCTAAAATAGATATGTTTAATCTTAAAGATGAAAAGGTTGGAGAAGAAAAATTACCTGATTTAAAAGAATATACTGATTTATTTTTAAATTCTTTAGGGAGATATACTTTAGAGAAAAAATATAAAGAAAACCAAGAAAAAGAATTGGTTAAAAAATTACATGATAGTAATTGGGAGGTTTAAATTATGATTTATTTTACAAGTGATATTCATTTAGGTCACGAAAGAGCTATCGAACACAATGATCGCCCTTTTGCTACTATCGAAGAAATGAATGATGCGTTAATAAACAATATAAACGATACTGTTGGCGAAAAAGACGAATTATGGATTCTTGGAGATTTTGCATTTAAGGTTAAGAGAGATGAGGTTCGAGAGTTTAGAGATAGAATCAAGTGTAAACATGTTCACCTAGTAAATGGAAACCACGATAAGAACTACTCTAACGATGGTATTTTTGAAACTGTTCAAGATTATAAGAAATTAAAAACACAATATGGAAAATTTATTCTATTCCATTATCCAATTTTGGAGTGGAATGCAGGACACTATGGAACAGTTCACTTACACGGACATATTCATTCAAGAGGTGAGTATAATGCAGAAAATTTAAAGAAAAAATACTGTGATCGCTTTCCAAAGGGACACTTAGTTAAGAACAAAGAGTTAGGGTTAAGAATATATGATGTTGGAGTCGATGCGAATAATTATAAACCAATAAGTGTTGATGAAATCGCACAAATTATGAACCTTAGTAAACTAAAAAAATATGAAAACAAATAGAGGTAAAAAATGATTTATATAACAGGTGATACACATAGACGTTTTGGTGGGATATATGGCTTTTGCAATAAACATAAAACATCAAAAGAGGATGTAATAATCATCCTTGGTGATGTTGGTATAAATTATATGCTTGATGAGAGTGATTATTCTATAAAAAAGCACATTGCAGAATTTCCAATTACATTATTCTGCGTTCATGGGAACCACGAGGAAAGACCATTTAATGTCGAAGGCTATATTGAACAAAATTGGCACGAAGGAACAGTTTATGTTGATCCAGAATTTCCAAATCAGATTTTTGCGAAAGATGGTGAAATATATAATCTAAATGGAAAAAGAGTTTTGGTTCTTGGTGGGGCATATAGTGTTGATAAATATTATCGATTAGCTTGTGGGTGGCATTGGTTTGAGAGCGAACAACCAAATGATGAGATTAAGAAATATGTGGAAGAAAATCTTGAAAAAAATAATTGGGAAGTGGATATAGTTTTATCACATACTTGTCCTTATGATTTTATGCCTAGACATTTATTCCTATCCTCGATAGACCAAAACGAAGTTGATTATACAACTGAATTATGGCTTCAAAAAATAGAAAGCAATCTGAAATATGACAAATGGTATTTTGGTCATTATCACGATAACTACAAACAAGGAAATGTAATTATGTTATATGAGGATATATTAGAGTTTGAATAGAAATAAATAAGGAGACCAAAGAATGAAAGAAAAAACGAAGATTATTCAGTGTGCTCAGACTCCAATTGCCTGAGGGCTTTAATAATCTTCGTTCCACTGTGATTATAGCATTAGAACAGAGTATGTCAATGCTTAATTTATATTATAATAGTGTGGTCTTATTCATATATGAATAAATTGCCTGAAAAATGTAATTTCGAGTCACCTCTGAGTCACCTCCGATTCAGTTTTTATGAATAATTGAGCGATATATCGATTTTTTAGCGTCCGTAAAATTTCATTAAAAACCGCCATAACACCGATATATAAAAGGATTGTGACGAAAATACCATCAATATTGAATTTTTATAAAATTGCATAAAAAGAGCGCGAGACGGGGATCGAACCCGCGACCCCCTCCTTGGCAAGGAGGTGCTCCACCACTGAGCCACTCGCGCTTAGATGCGTTTACACGCAAGAAATATAATACACTAACCAAGTAATTTTGTCAACAAAATCGAGGGCCAAAACAGCCTAATTATTTCTTCAAAATCAGTACTAATCCGCCTAAGCAAAGTGCTATTCCAGCAAGCTGTGTTAGGCTAATCTTTTCTTTATATAGCAAGAATCCAACGAATAGAAGCGAGATAGCTAGAATGATATTTGCAACAAGCGAAGTCATATTTACTTGCCATCCATTTCTAAATGCAAAGATGTATCCAAGTTCTAAACCGATAATAGCAATTCCTAACACGAAGGAAGTCCAGTTAAGTTTAGAAAATGATGCTTGTATGGAATTTTCTTTGTGAGTGAATAAGAAAACCACAAAAGTAGATATCATAGCTACTCCGTAAGTAACAGAGAGTGACAAGAAAGCATTAGCATGATTTGGTGTCTGCTTTGTTGTGATGTTATACACAATGTTTGAAAGTACAATCATTCCTATAGGCCAAATATAATTAAACATAATAACTCCTTTGTGCGGCGAGCAAAAAAATAAGTCAGGACATAGCCTGACTGTCGGTAGGTGCTCACCCGTTTTATTCGTAAGTATATTATCAAATAATAATTATAAGGTCAAACCTTTATAAAAAATGAAAAATTTGATAGTATATATAAGAAATGAAAGGGGATGGCAATGTTTTTAGCAGATTCGGTATTTGAACTAGATATACTAGATAAAATTGAAGACATATTTGAGCATGACGTAATGGATACTATAATGAAATTCATCACTCACCTAGGAGATGGTGGACTTATATGGATTATCATTACACTTTGTTTGCTTATTTCGAAGCAGTACAGGAAACTTGGAATTCTTTGTGCGATAGGATTAATCTTAGGATTGATTATTGGAAACGGAATAGTAAAGAATCTAGTTTCGAGAGAAAGACCATTTGAACTAGCCGATAGCATAGACAGAGTTTTCCGAATAAAAATAGATAGGCCAACAGATAGATCATTCCCATCAGGACATACTCAAGCCTCGTTTATAGTCGCCACTATACTAATGATGGCAAAGAGGAAGTTTGGAATACCAGCTTTAATCTTGGCGTTTTTAATTGGCTTCTCAAGACTATATTTGAAGGTGCATTTCCCAACAGATGTTTTAGGTGGAATGCTTATGGGAATAGCAATAGGACTAACAGTTTGGTTTGTATACAAGTGGAAATTTGAAAAGAAGTTTGGCCCAGTAATAAATCCAAACTATAAAAGAAAAAAAGAAGATAAATAAGTAAAAATAAACTGTCATACGACTAGAACAAACCTAGTGGTATGGCAGTTTTTCATAATTGACTAAACCTAAGTTTTATCATATAATTATTACTGTGTTAATAATTTAACGAACGGTTTATTTTATTAATCTAAAACTTTTATTTAAAAAGGAGTTATTATGAAGGATTATTTCGATTTTAAGGACAGAGTAGCGATTATAACAGGAAGTTCTGCTGGACTTGGTGTGCAGATGGCAAAGGCTCTTGCAAGCAAAGGGTGCAATATAGTGGCTATTGCTAGAAGAGAAGAGTTGGTTAAGCAGGTAGCACAAGAGATAGCAGATGAGTTTGGTGTTAAAACTTTAGGTATTAGGTGTGACATTACAAACACTGAGGATATTAAAAATGTAGTCAAAGAGACTTTAGATGAGTTTGGAAAAATTGATATCTTGATTAACAATGCCGGTACTGGTGCAGTGGCTCCAGCTGAAGAAATAAAGGATGACGTGTTTGACTGGGAAATGCAAGTAGACTTAGCAGGTCCTTTCAAGATGGCGAGAGAGGTAGTGAAAGATGCTATGCTTCCAGCTGGCTATGGAAGAATAATCAACATCGCTTCTATGTACGGTATTGTAGGTAACAAGGTGGCAGGTTCATCACCATATCATGCAGCTAAGGGTGGTTTGATTAACCTTACTCGTGCGTTAGCGGCAGAGTGGTCTTCAAAGGGCATCACAGTTAACTGTATTTGTCCTGGTTATTTCTATACGGATCTTACTAAAGAGACTCTTGATACTCCTGAATTTAAGCAGTATGCAGAGTCAGTAATACCGCTAGAGCGTTATGGAAAAGCAGGAGAGCTTGATACTGCTACACTATTTTTAGCATCAGATATGTCTTCTTATGTAACAGGTGTAATTCTTCCAGTAGACGGAGGTTATACTTGCGTATAAACCAAATAGATTCTTTGGCGCAGTATTATTATAAATAGTACTGCGCTTTATTTTTAAGAGAAAGTAATTATGAGTAAATGTGTGATAGTGGGTGGAGTTAAGATTAACAACACCGACCAGATAAAAAAATATATAGACGAAACAGATTTTGTGATTGCTTGCGATAGTGGAATTGAATCCTGCAAAGATATTGGAGTAACGCCAAATTTAATCGTGGGAGATTTTGATTCGCATAAAAAGCCTAACACGGACATTGAGATTATTACATTGCCTACGGCAAAGGATGATACAGACACTATGTTTGCTGCAAAGGAAGCGGTGAAGAGAGGCTTCAGTGAAGTGGTCCTTTTAGGCGCGGTGGGAGATAGAATTGACCATACCCTAGCCAATGTCTATATACTCTCATATTTACAAGATGAGGGAGTAAAAGGAATGATAGTGGATGACTTTTCCGAAATGCTCATAATCAGCGAAAATGGGCAAAATATAAGTAGGATAAGTGATAATTATAAGTTTTTTTCACTCCTTTGTTTAGAAGGTAAAGTGGAAGGTGTCACAATAAAAAATGCCAAATTTCCCCTAGAAAATGGTATAATAACACCTAATCATCAATACGCTACTAGCAACGAAGTCTTGCCAGGAGAAGTGGCAGAAGTGAGTATTGAAAAAGGTAGTGTGCTATTGGTAAAAGTTTTTTAATAAATTGGAGAAGCTTAAATGGAAAAATTAACACTTGAACAATTTGAAAAAGCCAGTGAAGTAGTGAGCAAAGTCACTAAGAAAACCAGTTTAGTTTACAGTGACTTCTTTAGTGAGCAGACTGGAAACCAAGTTTACTTGAAACCTGAAAACATCCAGTTTACTGGCGCATATAAGGTTAGAGGTGCATATTATAAAATAAGCACTTTGTCTGACGAGGAAAAAGCGAAGGGTTTTATCACAGCATCAGCTGGAAACCATGCTCAGGGTGTGGCTTATGCTGCAAAGAAATATGGTGTAAAGGCAACTATTGTTATGCCAAACATTACTCCACTTATGAAAGTGGAACGCACAAAGAGTTACGGTGCAGAAGTAATATTGCACGGTGATGTGTATGATGAATCTTGTGAGCATGCATTAAAGCTAGCTGAGGAAAAAGGATATACATTTATCCATCCATTCGATGATCTGGATGTGGCAGCAGGACAGGGAACTATCGCTATGGAAATTATTAAGGAACTTCCTACAGTGGATGTTATCTTGGTTCCTATTGGCGGTGGCGGACTTGCAACTGGTGTCGGGACATTAGCAAAACTTTTAAACCCTAGAGTTAAAGTGATTGGCGTTGAGCCAGCAGATGCAGCTTGTATGAAAGCATCACTAGAGGCTGGAAAGGTTGTCACACTTCCAAGTGCAAACACTATAGCCGATGGTACAGCTGTTATGACTCCAGGTGAAAAGATTTTTCCTTATGTACAAAAATGTGTGGATGAAATAATAACTGTAGAAGATGAAGAATTAATAGATGTATTTTTAGATATGGTTGAAAACCATAAATTGATTGCAGAAAACTCAGGGTTACTGGCAGTAGCAGCTCTTAAACACTTGGACTGCAAAGATAAAAAGGTAGTATCAATTTTAAGTGGTGGAAATATGGATGTAATCACTATGTCATCTATATTGCAGCACGGATTGATTCAAAGAGGTCGTGTATTTACAATCTCAGTTCTTCTTCCAGATAAGCCAGGCGAACTAGTTAAGGTTGCGACAAAGATAGCCGAGGTAAAGGGCAATGTAATCAAACTAGAACACAACCAGTTTGTATCGGTAAACAGAAACGCAGCAGTGGAACTTAAACTTACATTAGAATGCTTCGGACATGATCACAAAGAGCAAATCATTAAGGATTTAAATGATGCTGGTTACAACGTAAAAGAAGAAGATGTAGTACTATAGCAAGATGAGAATAAATTTATAAATTCACAAATAAAAAAACACAAGGGATTTCACTAACAATCGTTCTATCCCTTGTGTTTTTTTATTTTTATATTTTATTTCTTAATTCTCAAGCAGAGCATTGTAGTATCATCAAATTGTTCGGCTCCCTGGATAAAGTCATCAATGGCGTTATACATTTCATTTATTATTGTTTCTGGATCGGTAGATGGCATATTGTTTAATGCGCTTACCATATAATCCATTCCCATTTGTTTACCTTCTTCATCTGTGGCTTCTGGAACGCCGTCTGTGTACACATAAATTACATCGCCTTTTTCCAACTGGATAGTGTATTCAGAGTACTTAGATTCAGACATTGCTCCTAAAACTAAACCATGTTTGTCTTTGAATAGTTCAAATGATTTTCCCTCCCTGTAAATGACTGGGTATTCGTGACCGGCATTTGAGCAAGTGAGGGTGCCAGTAGAAATTTCTAAAATTCCAAGCCACACAGTGACAAACATATCAGCACGGTTACTTTCTGTCACTTGTTTATTAACTTCCTCCAAAATCTTAGCTGGAGATGTTGAATGAGATAATGCGGTATTATTAATCAGGATTTTAGTAGCCATCATTGTTAGTGCTGCAGGAACTCCTTTGCCGGAAACGTCTGCTATCACGAGAGCAAGATGATCATCATCTAACAAGAAGTAATCATAAAAGTCACCGCCCACTTCCTTTGCTGCTTTCATAGAAGCATACAAATCAAAATCTGAGCGATCTGGAAATGGAGGGAAGGTTTGTGGTAACATTCCATCTTGAATATTTCTAGCGATATCAAGTTCCGCTCCAATACGCTCTTTTTCTGAAGTTAGAGTTTCGACCTGATGAATATAATCTCTGATTTCAGTGTTCATATATTCAAAGGAATCTGCCAGTTCCTCAATCTCATCGTGTGTGTTTATATCAAGTTCCACATCCATATCTTCTTTTAGGTTTAGTGCCATAGTCTTTGACACAGAATTCAATGTGTGAAGTGGAATGATTAGTTTTTTCTTCATATATCTGTACCAAGCTAGTATTGCTATGATTATAACAGTTAGTACAGGAATCATAACGGCCAAGATAAAGTGGAGTAGTCTTACTTTAACTTGCTCCATAGTAGTGTCAGCACCTGCCAACGCCACAAGGTTATGGTCGCTATCAAAGATAGGATAGAATGAGCAAGATATCTGTCCTATACCTTCTTCATTGCCAACTAAAATTCCTGGTTTAGGGTTTTTCCTAAAAGTTTTTTGAACAAATTCTTTTCCACCTTCCATATATCCTTCTCGTTGGTTCAAATCCTCTGCGCTATGGATAGTATCTGAATCCCAGATGTATTCCATATCGTTTTCATAAGGAATGAAAACATAGTAGTATGCTAGACCTGTGTTTTTTTGGATTGTGTCCAAGTATTTTTGGACTTCTTTGTAGTAAGGGTCATTGTAAAAAGCCTTCTTATTTTCTGAGTGGGCATATTTTTTTACATAATCACCATCAATATACTCCGCAGCTGATTTTGCATATCCAGATGTGATGTCTTGGAAATTATCCAAAGTTTGTCTCTGATATATAAAAGCTACACAGCCAGAAACAGCGATAATCATAACGATACCCAAAACTATAAGACCGTAGACTGTTTTTCTACCTATTGATCTTCCGTACTTTTTCTTTTTCATATTTCCTCCCAGGAATATTTATCTAAATCTAATTCTACTTAAGAATAAATCAGCTTCTTTGAATTTTCTATAGAAGTGAGTAATAATTCCAGTAGCAATAACGATAATCGCACTTAGGCATAGTACCCATGGCATTGAGATAAAGTCTTTTCCTTGTTCCATTATATCTTTGCCGTGTGGTGGCCCGAAAGGGAATATAATTACATAAACACTCATACATACAAAGAAGTAGTGAATACAGTAGTATGAAGTCAAAACCTTACTGGCGCCCATGACAAAGTTCTTGATTCCCTTTGAAAAGACCTTTCCTAACACATGGTAAAGTCCGAGTATTGCAAATAGAACAAACATACTTGCGATAGCATCATCTAGTCTAAGGTGATAGTAGCAGTATTCGCCTTCGGCAAACATTCCTCGTCCATTAGCTACACCATAGAATATATAGATGAGACCTATTATAGCTGAAATAGGTGATACTACCAAATAGAATAAATCTTTGTTTTTGACTTTGATCCAATAACGGGTAAATACATATCCTATTATAGGAATGATCAACCAGTTAAGAAGTGGGAATGTAGAATAGATGGTTTCGTCTTTATTAGCAGTTCCAATAAAGTATCCCAAAACCATATTTAATACATCATGACCTGTGTCTAAGCCTTTGATGAATGGTAAGTTACCCACTATAGAACAACCTATGCCCACAAGAAGCATAGCGTAATGTCTAAATTTAAACTTAATCATCAAAGCAATAACGATTATCGCGAAAAATGCAAACTGTAAAATATCACTCTCAAACATCTTATTAAGAAGTGTATCCAAATAGTATTCGCGGTTATGTGTAATAGCATAACCTATAAGTGATGGTATTAAGTATCTAAAAATATTTAGGATAATACCGGCAATACCAATTCTGATAGCGTGTGTAGTGAGATCTCGTGGACTGTTTTTTCTAGCATAAACCAATCCGAATCCTATTGTGAACATAAAAACTGGTGCGCCAAATGGTCCACCTATTATACTGTCAAAAAAGTATGGTAGACCTTTTGACAGGTCGTTTATACATTCGCCTGTTAAATGGACAAAAGGTAGAAAAAACATTAATACAACTTTTGCCATATCTATTTCAAATTGTCTTGTTTTATTAACGACTTTTGTGTCGAAAATAGAATAATATAATTTCTTCAAATTGATTCCCCGTTTAAAACTGTTAACCTAAATATTATACCAAATAAACAACCTTATTTGTAAAGGTATTATATATAAAAGGGTAGTGCGCATTTTTATAAAAAGAAAAGCGTAAATATTGACAAGTTAGTTAAAACTAACTAAAATATGATAAGGAGTTAGTTTAGTCTAACTCAAACGGAGGATATTATGAAAATTGTAGAATTTAAAAATGTAAATAGAACATATCAAGTGGGAGATCACGAGCAAAAAGCGCTAGTGGATGTAAACCTAAGTCTTGAAAAAGGAAAGATGATAGTAATCCTTGGGCCATCGGGTGCGGGAAAGAGCACATTTCTAAACCTTTTAGGCGGCTTGGATAGTCCAACTAGTGGAACAATCATAGTTGATGGAAAAGATATTTCGACGTTATCGAATGACGAGTTAGCAGAATATCGTGCGGCAAAGGTTGGATTTGTATTTCAATCTTACAATTTGATTCCAACTTTGACGGTGGAGGAAAATGTCGATTTGGTAAGGGAAATTGCGCCAAATGCTATGGATACAAAAGAGATGTTAGATGATGTAGGTCTTTTAGATCACAGCAAAAAATTCCCTGCCGAACTATCAGGAGGGGAGCAACAAAGAGTTTCGATAGCGAGGGCTTTGGCGAAGAATCCAGAGATACTTCTATGTGATGAGCCAACTGGCGCGCTAGATTCAGAGACTGGAGTAGTTGTTTTGAAAGTTTTGATGAAGATGGCTAAGACATATGGAAAAACGATAGTTGTAGTTACTCACAATCAGAGTATTGCAGGGATAGCAGACGAAGTTATAAAAGTTAAAAACGGAAAGATCAAATCTTTTGAGAGACAGGATAATCCGTTGAGTATTGATGAGGTGGAGTGGTAATGTTTTTTAAGAAAATGATTCGCACGATGAAACTTTATCGTGCACAATTTATTTCTATGATTATAATGACTGCTCTAGGCATCGGTATGTTTGTCGGCTTCAACATGGAGTGGTATAGTTTAGAAAAAGATGTTGGTTCATTTTTTGAAAAGACTAATTTCTCGGACTACCGAGTAGTATCGAAAAATGGATTCACTAAAAAGGAATCTGACAAGATAAAGAGCATAGACGGAGTCAAAGACGTAACTAGATTTTTTAGTGTAAATATGACAGTGTCCGACAAAGACAAAAAGTTAAACAAGGACACTCTTGCTTTGAATGTATGCGAGAATGCAAATGTTTCTGGTTTTATAGTGACAAGCGGAGAAAAATACAACAAGAGTAGTGAAGATGGAATGTGGATCTCCGACAAATATGCAGACGCAAACAATATCAAAAAAGGTGACAACATCACTTTAAAATACAAGAACATAAAAGTTAACGGCAAAGTAGTAGGACTTATCAAATCTGGCGAGCACCTTATTTGTGTTCCTGATGAGACTCAGCTTATGCCGAACTTTAAAAAGTACGGTTATATTTATATGAGTCCTAAGGCTTTAGAAAAAGTTTTTGATTTGGACAAGACGGATGCTTTTAGTATAGATAATTTGGCTAATATTTTGGCGCAGACTGAAAAGAAAATGTATACGCAGATAAATGTAAAAACTAATCTTGCTAAAAGTAAAATGGTGAGGGAAGTCGAAAAGAAACTAGGGCGAACAGAACTAGTCATCGACAAAGAAGACACCATCTCATATTCTGAATCTCAAGGTGAGATGGAAGAAGGAAAGACTATGGGACTAATACTCCCAGTCCTTTTCCTAGCAATTGCAATTTTGACTATGGTCACTACTATGCATAGATTGACTGCTTCGGAGAAGAGACAGATTGGTACATTCAAAGCACTTGGTTTCAAAGACCGAAGAATTATGAGGCATTATATTTCATATGCTTTTATGATTGGTGTTTTAGGAACGGTTGTTGGAATTGGAATTGGCTGGTTTGTCTGCTGGTATATTATCAATCCAAATGGAATGATGGGGACATATATGGATATGGATGACTGGAGCTTGCATACACCAGTATTTGTTTGGGTTACTTTGCTAGTTGTTATCCTGCTAATGGTATTGATTGGATTGTATTCTGTCAAATCAATGCTAAAAGGAACAGCAGCAGATGCCCTAAAGATTTATATGCCAAAGAAGGTGCGCAAACTCTTTGTCGAGCGCTTCGCATTTTGGAAAAGATTGAAGTTTGGTACAAAGTGGAATATGCGAGATGTATTTAGACACAAAGCTAGAAGTTTCATGACACTTTTTGGCATTGTCGGATGTATGGTAATTTTGGTTGGTGCGCTTGGAATGCAAGATACATTGGATAAATTTGTTGACACCTTCTACGAAGACGCAATTAAATACAACACAAAGATTAACTTGGATGTAGAACATACTGATGAATCCGATGTGAAGGAATTGGCTAAAAAGTATAAAGGTGATTGTAGCGCAACATCTAGCATCCAAGCCAAAGACAAAACAATCGAGAGTGAAGTGTACGACATCAACCATAACTTGGTTAGATTTGTCGATGATAATATGAAACAGATTACGCTAAAGGATAATGGCGTGTATGTTTGTGAGAGAGTGGCAAAAGATTTGTCTTTGAAGAAGGGAAGCAAATTTACTTTTTCGCCATACGGAAGTAGCGACAAATATAAAGTAAAAGTAGCAGACATTGTTAGAACAATGAACAAGAGTATTGTTATGACAGAAAAGTATGCAAAGGACATTGGCTATGACTACAGCATGAATGCCATATTTACAAAAGATAAAAATGTAGAGCCAAGTTCTAAGATTGTTAACACACAATCAAAGGCTGACATTCTAGAATCCTTCGATACGTTTACAGCGATAATGAAAACAATGGTATTTATTCTTGCCTTTGTCGCGGTTGTGCTTGGAATAGTAGTTCTTTATAACTTGGGAATTATGAGCTATACAGAAAGATATAGAGAGATGGCTACGCTTAAAGTTATCGGCTTTAAGGACAGACAGATCGGCAAACTTTTGATTAACCAAAACACTTGGCTAACTGTGGTTGGAGTTTTGATTGGAGTGCCAGCTGGCATTGGAACTCTTGTATATTTGATTAATGCGCTTGCTGCAGAATACGAGATGCAACTTTCCATTAGACTATCGACTTACATATTAAGTGTTCTTTTGACATTTGGAGTTTCATTTGTAGTGGGACTTATGGTGTCAAGGAAGAATAAACATATCAATATGGTAGAGGCGCTAAAGGCAGAAGAATAATTTTTAAAAACTTTTTTAAAAAATTGTTGACAAGATATTTTTCATATTGTAATATACTCTCAAACCGTTGAAGAAGAGTAAGTAAGTTTTAAAGTTACGTTTCAAGAGAGTCGCAGGCGGTGGGATTGCGATAATAGTATTTAAAACCGAATGGGCTTCTGAGGGATCGCTGAAATTACAGTATGCGATACGGAGTAGGCGCTTCGTTAAAAAGGGTCAGCATATGATAGTATGCGTGAGAGGGCATCAAATGATGTCAAGCCGGGTGGCACCGCAGGATTAAGAATTTTCATCCTGTCCCAGCATTTGTTGGGACAGGATTTTTTTATTGTTTCAACGAATCGTATAATTATATTTTATGAAAGGAGGCAATTATTATGCCAAACACAAAAATACCTTACAAAACATACTTAGACGAATCGGAGATGCCACAAAAATGGTATAACCTTAGAGCAGACATGAAGAACAAACCAGCACCATTACTAAACCCAGGTACTGGAGAGCCTATGAAGGCTGAAGAACTAGAAGAAGTTTTCTGTAAAGAATTAGTAGAACAGGAACTAGATAACGATACAAAGTACTTTGATATCCCAGAGGAGATTAAAGAGTTTTACAAGATGTATCGTCCATCACCATTAGTAAGAGCTTACTTCCTAGAAAAGAAACTAGGAACACCAGCAAAGATCTACTACAAATTCGAAGGAAACAACACAAGTGGAAGCCACAAGCTTAACTCATCTATAGCGCAAGCTTATTACGCTAAGAAGCAGGGCTTGAAAGGTGTTACTACAGAAACAGGAGCTGGTCAATGGGGAACAGCTTTATCAATGGCTTGTTCATACTTTGACTTGGACTGTAAAGTATATATGGTTAAAGTTTCATATGAACAAAAACCATTTAGACGCGAAGTTATGAGAACATACGGTGCTTCAGTTACACCTTCACCATCAATGAATACAGAAGTTGGTAAGAAGATTAACGCTGAGCATCCAGGAACAGGCGGAAGTTTGGGATGTGCTATCTCAGAAGCTGTAGAAGATGCTGTAACACACGAAGGTTACAGATACGTACTAGGTTCAGTACTTAACCAGGTACTTCTTCACCAGTCAGTTATCGGTCTTGAGACAAAGGCTGCACTAGATAAAATTGGCGAGAAAGCTGATATCATTATCGGTTGTGCAGGTGGTGGATCAAACCTTGGTGGACTTATCGCTCCATTTATGGGTGAGAAACTAAGAGGCGAGAATGATTATAAGTTCATTGCAGTTGAGCCACAGTCATGTCCATCATTCACAAGAGGTAGATATGCATATGACTTCTGTGACACAGGTGCTATTTGTCCATTAGCTAAGATGTACACACTTGGTTCTGACTTTATGCCAGCACCAAACCACGCAGGTGGACTAAGATACCACGGTATGAGCTCAATTCTTTCACAGCTATACGATGATGGTCTAATGGAAGCTAGAACAGTTGCACAGACTGACGTATTCAAGGCTGCTGAAGAGTTTGCTAGAGTGGAAGGAATCCTTCCTGCTCCAGAAAGTTCACATGCTATTAAGGCTGCTATCGACGAAGCACTTAAGTGCAAAGAAACTGGCGAAGAGAAGACTATCGTATTTGGTCTTACAGGAACTGGTTACTTTGATATGGTTGCTTACGAGAAGTTCCACGATGGTAAAATGGAAGATTACATTCCATCTGATGAAGAACTTGAGAAGAGTTTAGCAAAACTACCAAAGGTTGAAGCTTAAATAATAAAAGCTCAGATGCATTCATATTTTGCTTCGCAAAATATTCATGTCTTTGAACCACAAATACAAAACAATAAAAAAGACCTCTTTTGTGAACTTGTTCACAACTGAGGTCTTTTTTTATTGTTTTTGCATCCGAGCTTTTATTCACACTTTGTTACTTTTTTAAACACAAGTTGTTCACAGATTAAAATTATCATATAGGCATAACATACGAAGGAGGTACATAAGTATGAAGGAATTTTTTAAGAGTGGAAAGAACATAGCAATTTTGGTTTTGGCGATTGTCTTGGCCGGATCAGTAGCTTGTAATATATGTTTAGCTACAAGGAGATGTGCTCCAAGAGGTCCAAAGGGAAATGGCAAACAAATCGAGCAGTTCAATGGTAACCAGGGTGGACCACAGGGTCAGGCGCCTCAGGGAAATGATAACCAGCAGGGTCAGCCACCACAAGGTCAGGCACCTCAGGGACAACCTCCTCAGGGTCAGGCACCTAATGCACAGGCTCCAAATGACGGACAGAATAGTCAGAAGAAAGACACTGATAAGAAGGGCAACAATGATGACAAAAAAGATTCTGACGATGATGACGACAAAGACGAAAACGCAAAAGCACAGTAACAATTAATTATAAAATTGTTAAATTAGTTTTTTCATGAATTTTCTCCGAAAGAAGTCCTAGAAATAGGGCTTCTTTTACTTTGAAAAAGACGGTTTGTCTAGTATAATAGTGAAAGTTTATGAAATACATCTTTATATAGAAGAAAGACGAAACAATGGCAAAAAAAACTAGAAGAAAAGATAATACACTTTCCACTGTACAGGGTTATGCAGTGCTAATAGTGCTACTTATTATTCCTGTGCTTTTTTCTTACTTTTATTTCAATGGAAGAGTAGTAATAGATATTCCTGAAGGATGCGGTTGGTATGCTACTAGAGAGTGGGATCTTAATTACTACGACTGCGCAGTTGGTTCTAACCAGTATAAAGTAGATCAGTTGTGGGAACAGGAGTCTCCACATAAAAGACAGGATGACCAGGGATTTCAAAAACTATACGGAAGATATTTGATTGCGTGCACCCAGACCTTTGGCGAGGTCGGTGATAAGATCGATTTTTTGATGTCAGATGGCACGGTTTTAAAATGTATCATTTACGATAGCAAGAGTCAGAAAAAAACCTATTATGACCAACACCCGGCTGATAAGTGGGGCCATAATGATGGAGCAGTGGTGCTGGAGTTTGTAGGAACCGCAGCATTAGAGGACAATCCATATAAAAATCTTGGCCTACAGAAGGAGCACACAGTAAGAGCTATTAGATACGATAATATTTTAGATGATTAATAACGGGCAAATGTTCATATAATAAACACATTTGGCTGTTATTATTTTGTAGAACTAAAAAATGAGTAGTTTACATAAATAAAAACACGATATATAATGGTAAAGGTATGATTTTTAATAATAGAAGAACGGATTCAAAATTGAAGATTGTAATAGCTTTAGTTGTTGCTTTGTGTTTGGCGGGGACACCTACTATGATGGTGGAAGCAGCCAAGACATGGACATATAAAACTGAAGTAAAGAAGAAAGATACTAAAAAGAAAGCAAAGAAAAAAGACGCTGAAAAATTAGCATCTGTTTATGATGTAAAAACAAATTCACTAACTATTAAGCTAGACGGATTTAAAAATAAGCAAGATATAGTTCTTAAGTTTTACGAAAAGCAAGAGAACGGTAAATATAAAGTAATTAAAACTGCTAAGAAGAAATCAGTTAAAAAAGATACTTTCAAATTTAAGGAAGCTATAACTGAGAAAAGTCGTTTTGATTACGGAAAGACTTATAAATATAAAATTACAAGTAAAGAGTGCTATGTAGAGCAGAAGAACTTGAGTGAGTACTTTGCACCAGGAAGCAATGATCGATTTGCGGGCAATAGTATTTTCCTTAATAAGACAAACAAAAGACTTTCAGATGGAGATAAAACAAACTTCAAAAACTGCGGAAAGCTACTAGCGTTTAAGCATACAAATAATAAGGATACTAAGTCTTTTAAAACAATAACAAAGAAGAAACGTTTATTACAGTTTTCTAAGAAATATAAGAAGTATACATATTCGCAAGCTAAGAGACATCAAAAAGGCTTTGCTGATTGCTCATCATTTGTTTACGCCTGCTACAAAGACATCGGAATGAATATGGGTGGAGAAGGAGCAAACACTGAGACAGAACTTAGATGGTGCGAGGGTAACGCGCTAAAGGTTAAATTAGGTAGCGCCAAACTAGGAGACATAATTTTCTACTCTGATGAAGAAGTGGATACTTTTGAAGATCACTATAAACATGTAACACACGTTGCTATGTTTAAGGACAATAAAACAATAATGGAAATGTCTGGCGAAGGTGTGGACTTTAGAACTAGAGCAGTATCAGCTAGAGATCACGACTGTATAGCTGTTTATAGACCGATTTATGATTCAAAAGACCTAGTTGATAAGGATAACCACAAACAGAACCTTAAGAAGTCTAAAAAGGAAAAAGAAAAAGAGTATATAAAGAAACATTCTAAGAAGCTAAGGAAGGCTGAGGAAAAGGCAAAGAAAGCTAATAATAAGAAGAAAAAGAGAAAGCAGCCTGTAAAAGAAACAACCAATCCAAAGGGTGAGGCTATCAAGGTAGAAGAAGAGACCGGCGAAGAAAGTTCGTGGTAATATATAAAAACAAACAAAAAGAAAAGAACGAGGAATTAAATCCTTGTTCTTTTCTTTTATTTAACTATATTCAATTATTTGAATTGATGTCCATCAATTTTCAATTTGCATCCGGCAACATATCCTGAGAAGAATTTATATTTCTTCATATTGATTTTTTTACCACGATACTTAACTGTTTTGCTTCCTTTTAGAGCAGAAGCAGCAGCTTTCTTAACGCTCTTACTCATCTTACCACTATCATATAGCTTAAATGATTTCTTAAGTGAACCATTTCTTACTGGAGAGAACTGACCTCTCTGGTAAACAACACCTTTAACAGTGTTTGGGAACTGTTTAGACTTAACTCTGTTCATAATAACAATTCCGACTGCCTTTTTGCCCGCGTAACTTTGGTTACCTGCTTCTGAGTTAATGATTGCAGCCATAAGTCTTAGTGTTGATGCTTTAGCTTTGGCCTCGACTGTCTTGTTAGCAGTAGGGCCAACAAACAATGATGCGCTAAGCATTGATATTATTAATGTTGTAAGAACAATTGTTTTTAAAATTTTTGCTTTCAAAAAATCGCCTCCAAATTTTACAAAATTGTTACAATTTCTTTTCACGAGTATTAATTAAACCACTTTTTTTGTAATTTGTCAATAAAAAAATGTCATAATTATGATAACTAATGAGCATACGCCAGATTTGATTTTTTTCCTATTTGTACTATACTTATAGAAGAGCGAAAGGATGGTACTTATTATGAGAACTAGGGTAAAACAGATAATATGTATGGTAGTTTTAGCGTCTATGGTATGCGTTTATGCGCTAGGGACTACAAACACAAGAGCAGTGTTAAAGGATCCACAAGTATCTCCTAGACAAATGGGAAATTTGCTAGCTGGAAAGGTTAGCAAGAAGGATTCAAAGAGCACTAAGGCTAAGAAGACTGAGACAGTTTATATAGAGCTGAACGGAGATGGTTCAGTTGATAAGACAACTGTCAGTGATGTAATAGATCCAAAAGGAAATGGTCCTATTACAGATGAGTCTATGCTAAAAAATATCAAAAACCTTAAGGGTGATGAGAAATATACCGAAGAAGATGGAAAACTTACTTGGGAAAATAAGGGTAAGAGTATCACATATCAAGGAACAACTGATGCGAAACCTCCTATTGAAGTTTCAATTTCCTATACTTTAGATGGAAAAGACATCTCCGCCAAAGACCTAGAGGGACAGAGTGGAGAATTACAGATTCAGTATAAATTCAAAAATAACGCGAGAACAAAAGGGCATGATTTCGTACCATTTGTCGTTCTCGGTGGTTTCATTTTAGATGGCGAGACATTTAGTAATGTTGTAGTTGATAATGGTAAAGTGGCTGATTATGACGAGTCAAAGATAGTTTTGGGTTATGCTGTCCCTGGTTTGGGTGATAACTTACACAAAACATTAAAAACCGCTCAGGAATACTTAAACAAAGTTGATTTGCCTGACCAATTTACTATTTCTGCAGATGTTGAAAACTGTACTATGAGTATGGGATTAATCATTGCCACATCCAATTTGGCCGATTTCAACATTAAAGATTCTATCGATCTTTCAAATATCAAATCAAAGATTAACAAACTTCAGGCAGGAGCTGATGCTTTAGTGGACGGTGCTAACCAGTTATCTGATGGTTCACAGAAACTTGCTACGGCTTCGCCAAAGATTAAAAAAGGAACAAGCGATCTTCATTCTGGACTTAAAAAACTTAAAAAAGGCGCAAAGAAGAACCACAAAGGTAATAAAAAGTTCCATAAGGAGTTAAAAAAAGGACTATCAAGTGCACAGTCTGGTGCAAAGAAGTTGGCAGATGGAGCAAATGAATTGGCAAAAGGTGCCAAGAGTGTAAATGATGGTGCTAAAAAAGTGAACAAAGGTGCTGGAGACCTAGATGCAGGAAGTAAAGACCTCACAGGAGGTATAGCCCAAATCCTAAACGGTTTTGAGAAAAAAGGAGGCATCAATGACGGCTCAAAAGCGTTAAAGAAAGGTGCTAAAGATGCTAACGATGGTGTTAAGCAATTTATCGACATGCTTCAAAGTACTCCAGGCACATTAGATGATCAAATAGCGAGTATAATGTCTCAGGTTAAAGAGGCATCTGGTGGACAAATTACATCTGAAGCTCAACTTAATGGATTAATAGAAGGAATTAACGCAGCAGTTAAAGGAGGAACTCCTCTTGAAACTGCAGTGGCAGCTCAAGGTTTAAATGTATCTACTTATTATTCATTACTTCAGGCTTATTACAGCATTAAAACTTTAAATAATGTAAAACAATCAATTTCTAGCCTAATTAACGACCATGCTGAAGAGATAGAGCAGTTGTCAAATGGTATGGATTCTCTAGAGAGTGGGTCTAGTGACTTGGCGGATGGACTTTATCAAGCTTATATGGGATTGAATTCATTAAGCCAAGGCGCATCTTCTCTAAGCGATGGAACAGGTGCTTTAAAGGATGGTACTAACACACTATCTAAAGGTACTCAGTCATTAAAAGATGGAGCCGATACTCTAAATCAGGGTGTTATAACTTTGTATAACGGTGTTAAAGTTATGAAAGTAAAAATAGGTGCTGCTAGTCCACAGTTAGTTGAAGCATCAGGCACACTTGCAAAAGCTATCAAGCAGGCATGTGATGGATCAAAGACATTAGCAGATGGAACAGCTACATTCTGTAACGGAATTGATACTTTGGCAGATGGCACAAAGACTTTAAAAGATGGAGCACAAAAACTAAATGAAGAAGGAATTAGAAAAATAACTTCTCTATTTGGAGACAAGGCTGAAAAAGCAATAGATAAGATTCAAAACTTGCTAGATGCAGGTAGTTCATACAAATCATTTGGCGGTATATCTAAAGATATGGATGGTCAAGTGAAGTTTATTTTCAAGACACCAGAGATTGGAGAGAGGGAGTAGGCTTATGATGGACAAATTCGGACATGGTGTCGTAAAGTTTAGAGTTGCCATCCTTATTGTCGCATTGGCATTGTTGATACCTGCGGCTATTGGCTACTTCAATACGGGAGTAAACTACGACCTTTTGTTTTACTTGCCTAAGAATATCGACACAATGAAAGGCCAAGACATCTTGATGAATGACTTTGACGCGGGCGCGTTTGGACTCATTATGACAGATGGACTTAGCGAGAAAAAGACATCACAGTTAAAGGCAAAGATAGAGAAAGTAGATGCTGTTAAAAAGGTTCTTTGGTATGACAGTTTAGCTGATTTGAGAATTCCTAAATCTATGTTACCAAAGAGGCTCTATAAAGTATTCAATCATAATGATTCCACGGTGATGATGGTGATTTTCAACGACACGAGCTCGGCGGAGCGAACGATGAAGGCTGTCACCACCATCAGAAAGATTACGAAGAATCAATGTAAAGTAACGGGTATTACAGCGATAGTAGAAGATACTAAAGAATTATCGGAGCATGAGACACCTATATATGTAGGAATTGCGGTAATTATATCTGTCATTATTTTGTCGCTCCTTATGGACTCTTGGTTAATACCAGTTATATTCTTGGCAAGTATTGGAACGGCCATAGTATACAACCTAGGCTCGAATATTTTCTTCGGGCAAATATCCTATGTCACAAAAGCCCTGGCTGCGGTTTTGCAACTGGCGGTTACTATGGATTATTCCATTTTCTTGTGGCACAGTTACGAGGAGAATCTTGCTAAGACACCAGAAGATAGGCATGGTGCGATGGGACGAGCCATCAAGGAAACTATCACATCTATTGTGGGAAGTTCGGTTACTACAGTGGCAGGATTTATCGCACTTTGCTTTATGAGTTTCACGCTCGGTCTAGACTTAGGTGTCGTAATGGCGAAAGGTGTAATTATAGGTGTAATTGCATGTGTAACTATTTTGCCATCTCTCATCCTAGTCTTCGACAAAGCAATTGAGAAAACTAAACATAAACAGATCATGCCTGACTTTAAGAAGTTGCCTAAGGTTATTACAAAATATTTTTACATCTTTGTAATAATATTTATTCTTCTTTTAATCCCAGGTATATATGGATACAATCACAATGAGGTTTACTATGACTTGTCACTTTCTTTGCCGGAGGATTTAGAGAGTGTTAAGACTCAAAAAATCTTAAATGAAGACTTTAAGATGGGCTCGGCCAACATTGTTCTGTTGGATAATAAGGCAGATGAGAAGCAGGTCAAGATGATGATAGAAGACCTAAATAAGGTAAAAGGTATTAAGACTGCGCTTGGTTTAGATAGTGTGGTTGACAGTTCTATTCCAGAGTCATTTATTCCAAAGAGATTATCTGGAGAACTAAAGAGCGAAGATCATCAGATGATTATTTTCCTATCGCAGTATAAGACGGGATCCGATGAGGCTAACAAGTTGTGTGACGATGCAGAAAAGATCATCAAGAAATATGACAAAGCAGGAATGCTAGTGGGTGAAGCCCCATGTACTAGAGATTTGATTAAAATTACAGATAAGGATTTCAAGGTTGTAAGCTTTGTATCAATTTTCCTTGTACTTTTAATTATATTATGTGTATTTAGATCGGTTACTATTCCAGTGTTCTTGGTAGCACTGATAGAGTCGGCTATATTTATCAATATGGGTACAGCTTACTTTACACATACGACATTGCCGTTTATAGCGTCCATTGTAATAGGAACAATCCAACTTGGAGCTACGGTGGATTACGCTATCCTGATGACAAACAGATACAAGGTTGAGCGTAACGCCGGCAAAGACAAAAAGCTAGCGGCAAAGGATGCATTAGCATTTTCTATGAAGTCGGTTATTGTAAGTGCGCTTACATTCTTTGGCGCAACATTTGGCGTAGGAGTTTACTCAAGTATTGATATGATTGCTTCACTATGTATGTTGATGGCAAGAGGAGCTATCGTAAGTATGGTTTGCGTTATATGCGTACTCCCAGCTATGTTTATCATTTTTGATAAATTGATAGTGAAGGGTAGTTATAGATTTATTGGAGAGAAGAAATAATGAAATTTTTTAAACTTTTATCTTTAACATTGGTTTTTGCATTTGTGTTTAGCACAGTTGCCTTTGCCGATGAACCCATTGATATAGGTAGTGATGTCATAAGAAAAGATATGACAAACTTTGTAAAGACTATGTACTATGAGCCGAGAGAGAGAGTAAACAATATTGGCTTTTACAATGGAGATTATAGACTAAGTTCTATCGTGGATTATACGATAGATTATAAAAATAATATGCTACCTGGAACAGCCACTATCACATACACAGGAATTGGAAGATATACTGGAACATATTCGGCCACATTTTCTATTACAAAGATGCCTATAGCTAACATTACTACAAAAGCAAGCTTTAACGATAAAAAAGTTTTGATGGTGTCAGCGAACAACGGCAGTGAAGATTTGGTTTATAACACAGACTACTATGTTACACATGTCACTGATGTGGATGGAAATGTAACTGTAAAGTTTTATGGAAAGGGTGCAAGATATACTGGCACATGCACAAAGACTATAAAGGCTAAAAACAACCCTAATCCATCAGCCAGATCTTACTTAAAAGATGTAGTCATTACAAAAGCCAAAAACATTAAAGGTAAAAAAGTAGAACTTAAGTGGAAGAAGATTAAAAAGATTACCGGCTACCAACTAAGATACAGCAAGAAAAAATCTTTCAAAGGCCAGAAGAAAATAACCCTCGATCAGAAAGTAAAGAAGTACAAAACAAAGAAGCTTAAGAAGAAAAAGACGTACTATTTCAAGATACGAAGCTATATCATATACAACGGCAAGAAATACTACGGAGACTGGACTAATACAATTCGTATTAAAATAAAAAAATAACTATATTTTCTACAAACAAAAAGACATAGAACTTACTTAAAATCGTTCGTTTCTATGTCTTTTTGTTTGCACAATTTTAGTTTTTATTTTTTTATTTAAATAAATTGTAGTAGTTCAGTATTTTATAGTCTTCGATTTCTCTTGAATAATCGTCCAAGTCATCTAAATTGTGGTATTTACCATCATTTCCAATAAAGCCTTGTGAGCAGATGACAGGAACTGTTGCTCTTAACTTTTCTAGGAAGTTTTGATATGGGCTAGTTTTACAGCCTGCCAACTTAGTGACCATTCCTCCCATATAGTTGGCGCTTGTAATAAGTTTGTTATTTTCAGGTATATCGTAGTTAGCCCACATAATCACAGGCACTTTGTAGCGCTCGAAATGATCCGCCCCAGTCAAATCAGCTGTAAATTTGCCTTTTTGGTTATATATAGGTTCAACCACATAATCATTTGGCTGATGATCCCCAAACATCACTACAATAGTAGGTTCTTTTTGCTTTTTAAAATAGTCGATTAGATTCTTAAGTTGCTTATCAGATTCCTTTATCAAAGATAAATAGTTATCTGTTGAATCGTTTTTAAAGTTTGTTGCATGAACATCTATTTTGAAGTTGTCAAATTTACCAATATATCCACCATGGTTTTGCATAGTTACATTAAATGAGAAGAATGGAGTAGTGTTATAAAAAACATTGTTCTCCAAATATTTGTAGTAACTTGCATCGTCGGTGTAAACTCTAATCTTTTTCAAGCCGAACATATCTATAGCAAACTTCATCTGATCAAACCCAAGCAATGGGTAAACTGTACGTCTATTCCAACCGTAACCTACATATGGATGTGTTCCAATAGTAGAGTAGTTTTGGTTTGCCAAATCTGAAGCCATACTCTCAGTGTCTTTGTCTATAAACTGCTGATAAGGAATACTGCCCGGTGGCAAGAATGCCATAGTATCTCCCGTCAAAAACTCAAACTCAGTGTTTGCAGTAGAGCCTGCTATTACAGAAGAATAGAAGTAACCGCTCACTGTGTCTTTGGCGCCAGCCATCAAACTTTTCGTATAAGGCATATAATCAATATTTGTCTTTAAATCTCCCAAAACGCCGATATCCGAAAAGCACTCATTCATAATAACAACAATATTTGCATTCTTTGTCGCAGTATTAAATGTCTTTGTATCGGGCGCGGTCTTTGAAATGGTAGAAGTCTTCCAAACTGATTCGTCTTTATTATTATCAAGAATCTTTTTTGCTTTTTCTCTTGAGTAATCATCCGGTTTATCTACGTTTGTATATTGAATAGTTGATGCGAAGCATAGAACAAGTCCATCATCTTTAGCCATTACATGTCCCGTAAAAAGAGTAGTATTAAAGGCAGGTATAATTTTTCTGATATCCTGTCTTGAAACAAAACTACCAATGCCAACCATTAAACAAACACATAAGATGGCTGGAATCACGCGAACTAAAATCTTTGAATATGTTTTTTTCATACTAGGGAGTTTGAACTTGAAAAATCCATTCAAGACCCCAAGTATGACTGCAAGACCTGCTATTACAAAAACCTGATACGTAGGCATATAAGTATAAGTACCGCCCACGGCAAAGGCAGTCTTTAAAGCTTTAAAGTCTGAAGCCGTGATAGGTGCGTTTCTAAAGTCCATAATATAGTAGTTGGCGAGGCCAATAATAAAGGAAATTGTTATCGTAATAAATGATGCAATATTTGACCTTCCGATTAGCGCATAAAGTAGACCCCAAAATCCGTAGAATAGTAGCAAATTCAAAATAATCAATAACGGATCGATAGTTGCAAATGGATTGGAAGTCAAAATTCCGTTCGATTTATATCTCCAAATATACTCTGTAATAACAAAGCATAGAAATGGAGTAAGAATAGGTACTAGATATTTTGGAATCCTCATTATCGTCTCTTTATTAATCTTTTTTTCTTTTACTCCAGGTTGTTTTACCATTGTTCACCTCGCTAGTGAAAATTATAGCATAAATGGGCATTTTGTTAGCGAAAAACATTGTTATTTTTTTATCAGATATTCATTGACTATACTGATGAATAAATGTTATTATAGATGAAAATCGCTATTTTTATAGAGAGGTTTTAAATATGAAAAAACTAGTATTAGTTACTTCGCCACCAGCTTGTGGAAAGACATTTGTTACTAAGAAGTTGGCTAAAGCGATGAAAAATTGCGTATACCTAGATAAGGACTCACTTATTGTTTTGTCTAAGCAGATTTTCAAGGTAGGACACGCAGAATACAACAGAAGTTCTGATTTCTTCGAGAGTGAAATCAGAGATTACGAGTATGACTGTATCATGGAAATTGCTATGGAAGCTTTAGAATATAATGATACAGTATTTATAAATGCACCATTTACTAGAGAGGTTAGAACAAAGGGCTATATGAAAAATCTTCGTCGTGAGCTTCTAAGAAAGAAAGGTGCTGAGTTAGTTGTAGTATGGGTTAAGTGTGACGTTGAAGTCTGCAAGGCTCGTATGATCAAGAGAAACTCTGACAGAGATACTTGGAAGTTAGCACACTGGGATGAATACATAGCGGGACAAGACTTCTCATTGCCAGAAGGTATTAAGAACCTTTTTGTTTTTGATAACTCATCAGAGGATAAGCTTTGGGATTCAATCCATAAAGCAGAAGAGTATTTAAATAATTTGAAATAACAAAAAAGGCTACCGAATGGTGGCCTTTATTTTTAGAAGGAGACTAAGATGAAAGTAAGAACAAGATTTGCACCAAGTCCAACAGGAAAAATGCATGTGGGAAATTTGCGTACAGCGCTTTATGAGTTTTTGATTGCTAAGCATGCTGGCGGAGATTTCGTACTAAGAATAGAAGATACTGACCGCGAGAGATACGTGGAGGGTGCTGTTGATATCATTTACAACACCCTAGATCAGACTGGCTTAAAGCATGATGAAGGCCCAGACAAAGACGGTGGCTTCGGTCCATATATCCAGAGCGAGCGCCAGGCATCAGGCCTTTACCTAGAGTATGCCAAAAAGCTTATTGAATCAGGCGATGCATATTATTGCTTCTGCGACAAAGAACGTCTAGAGTCTCTAAAGACTACAGTAAGTGATGATGGAAAAGAAATTACAGTATATGACAAGCATTGTTTGTCTTTGACCCCAGAGGAAGTTCAGGCAAATTTAGATGCTGGAAAGCCATATGTAATTAGAATAAATATGCCAACAGAAGGTAAGACTACATTTGTCGATGACTTGTATGGTGAAATCACTGTTGAGAACAAAGAGTTGGATGATATGATTTTGATTAAGTCTGACGGATATCCAACATACAACTTTGCAAACGTGGTAGATGATCACTTGCAAGAAATCACTCACGTGGTAAGAGGAAACGAATATATTTCATCCTCGCCAAAGTACCAGAGATTATACGAGGCATTTGGCTGGGAAGTTCCAAAGTATGTGCATCTTCCATTAATTACAGATGAGGAGCACAAGAAACTTTCAAAACGTAGCGGACATTCTTCATATGAAGAGTTGGTAGAGCAAGGTTTCCTACCAGAAGCTATTGTAAATTACATTGCGCTACTTGGTTGGAGCCCAGAAGATAACAAAGAGATCTTTAGTCTAGATGAGCTGATTGAAAACTTTGATTACTTAAAGATTAACAAGAGTCCATCAGTGTTTGATATAAACAAACTTAAGTGGATGAATGGCGAGTACATCAAAGCAATGGACAACGAGAAGTTCTATGAGATGGCGCTTCCATATGTGAAAGAAGTAATCACTAAAGACTTGGATTTGAGTATGATTATGGATATGGTAAAAACTCGTATCGAACTATTCCCTGAGATTCCAGAGATGATAGACTTCTTCGAAGAAATGCCAGACTATGACATCGAGATGTACACTCACAAGAAGATGAAGACAAACAGTGAAAATTCACTTGAAGTACTAGAAGAGTTACTTCCTATATTAGAAGGAACTGATGACTATTCAGTGGACGGTCTACACGATTTGGTGTTTGAGTATATTGCAAAGAAAGAGTGCAAGAACGGACAGGCTTTATGGCCACTTCGCACTGCAGTTTCTGGAAAGCAAATGACACCAGCTGGAGCATTCGAGATTATGAATGTGATAGGAAAAGACGAGACAATCAAGAGAATTAAAATCGGAATTGAAAAATTAAAAAATGTATAAAAACATAAAGAGCTGACATTTGTTGGCTCTTTTATTTTGCCCTTGATTTTTGTATAATAGACCTAGTGAAATGAACGGAGGTAAAAGATATGTTAATTGGACTTGGAACTGGTGCAATAGTAGGAATTGTTATAGCGGTTATCGTGGTTTTGATTCTTATATGGCTTGCATCAACTTATAATGGATTGATTAGAAAGAGAAACACTTGTGAAGAGGCATTCTCAACTATGGATGTATATCTAAAGAAGAGATTTGACCTTATTCCTAACCTAGTTTCTACAGTTAAAGGATATGCTAAGCATGAGTCTGAGACTTTGGAAAAAGTTATCGCTGCTAGAAATTCTGGCGCTACTCAGACAGTGGAAGAGAGAATGCAAGACGAAAACCAGATTACTGGAGCACTTCGTCAAATCTTTGCACTTAGTGAGAACTATCCAGATCTTAAAGCTAACCAAAACTTCCTAGATTTACAGGGACAGCTTAAATCTATAGAAGCTGACATTGCTAATTCTAGAAAGTATTACAATGGCGCAGTTAAAGAGTTTAATAATGCATGCGAGCAGGTTCCTTCAAACATCGTAGCGAATATGTTCCACTTCGAGAGAAAACCTATGTTTGAGGTTAAAGAAGAAGCTGAACGCGAAAATGTAAAGGTGGAATTTTAATGAGAAAAATTAAGAGTTTATTCTTAATAGGCACAGTCTTTGTATTGTGCCTATTCTCATTTGTGATTGTAGGTGCAGATGAGGGCGGATATAGAATAGAAGACTACAAATTCGAGGGTACTTACCATAAGAATAATACTGTGAGTGTTGAAGAGACTATAAAGGTTCAGTTTACTGAATCCAGACACGGTATTTACAGAACTATGCCTCTTTTTATGGAAGCCAAAAGAGATGTAGGTGATGGTAAAAAGGAAGTACTTAAATATCAAAATGAGGTTAAAGATGTAAATGTAGAAAATTGGAACTACTCTACAGACGTAGAAGATAACTACTACGACATCAAAATTGGTAATAGGAACGAATATGTAGATGGAACACAAACTTACAAGATTTCATATACATATGTGATGCCAGATGACAGAGTTAAAACGGGAGATCTTATTTTCTACTCAGTGCTAGGCGCAGATTGGAATGTTGACATTGAGCATTTTGCGTTCGATATGAAATTTGAAGAGGCGCTTACTGATAAAGAAGTAGATAACTTCAAAGTATACAGTGGAGCATTTGGAGGAGAAGATAATTCGCTAGATGTTCAGTGCGATATAACAAATGATGAAGTATCAGGCGAGACTACAGGCATCGCTCCAAGACAGGCTATCACTTTGTACTGTCCAGTGCATGAAGGATACTTTGTCGGAGCAAAATCTGTTAGCAAAACTATCCCTATGGTATTGCTTATAGTAGCAGTAGCACTTGCAGCATTGTTGCTATTGTACATTCTTCTAAAGAAACAGAAAAAAGCAGTTCAGACCGTTGAATTTTATCCACCAGAGGGTATGAGCAGTGCCGAGGTTGGTGTGATTATAGACGAGATGGCTGACGATATTGATTTAATCTCTCTTATTCCGTGGTGGGGCGAGAAAGGTTATTTAACCATTGAAGAAGTTCCAGACAAAAAAGGAAGAGAAGGAAAGCATGCATCATTATTGCTCCATAAGGTAAAAGAGTTGCCAGCAGATGCACCACTTTATCAGAGAACTTTGTTTGACGCGTTGTTTGCAACAAATCCTAGAAACTTAGATGACTTGCCAAGAAGCTTTTCGGACAGTTTTTCTTCGGCAAAGCAAAATCTTGGTGCTGAGTTTAGAGGAGAAAAGCAACTATCAACTGGCAAAGTTAAAGCGGGAGCATTATTGTTCTTGGCGTGCGCAGCGTACTTTGGCGCACTCGCTACAAGTAGTATGATTTCATTGAAAGAAAACTTAATTTTCGGCGCTATTAGTGCTATTGCAGTTCTAGCACTTGGATTATTCAGACTTGTTTCATATGGCCAAGATAAAGTTAGAACAAAAGGCAAATGGGTGACATACTGTATTGCCCTTTTAGTTTTGGTGGCAGTATCGATTGGAACAATATTTGTCGCAACTGCTGATGGAGATACATTCTTCAAGTTTCCAGTTTATTTAGGAGTAGTGGCGGCACTTGTAATTGACGGACTCTTTATTGGAAGACTAGTTGTTCCGACAGATTTCAAATTACAATACTATGGAAAACTATTGGGATTAAAGCAGTTCATAAAGACAGCAGAAATTGAAAAACTTCAGATGTTAATAGATGAAGACCCATCGTATTTCTTTAATGTATTGCCATACGCAATGGTATTCGGTCTTTCGGATCATTGGGCAAAACAGTTCAAGAATTTGAAGGTAAAACCACCAACATGGTATTACGGATACAATGCGATGTATTGGAATGCATTCTACTTCAACTCAATGTTGTTATCAGGATTACGAGATCCAATTCAACATTTGAGAACTGAAGCGATGGTGAAAGCAGCAGCGTCTGCAGCCTCAAGCGGATTCTCCGGCGGCGGCGGAGGCGGCGGCGGTGGAGGGTCGTGGTAAACTGGTAAAGCAACGAGCCTGACCGAAGCTAAAAGAGAGACAGTCGAGAATTTATTTTCGACTGTCTCTTTTTGCTTCGATCTGGCGACTGCCTCCATGAAAAAGGCCGAAGGCCTTTGAATGGACAGGCTCGTTGCTAATTAATTTGTTTTCGATCTGGCGACTGCCTCCATGAAAAAGGCCGAAGGCCTTTGAGTGGTAAGTCCTCGTTGCTTACCATATCAAAAAGTATTATACTTGACTTCGGAGAGAGCACAGCAGAAAGGTTGTGCTATGTTTAGTAAATCTCAAGAAATGGCAATCGCCCATTTCAGAGGCCCAGCCATAGTGCTGGCAGGTCCCGGTTCCGGAAAAACCACAGTTATTACCCACAGAGTTAAAAATTTAATACAGAAAAACCACGTTGATCCGACAAAGATTTTAGTTGTTACTTTCACAAAAGCAGCAGCTGAGAACATGAGGCTTAGGTTTAAGAGTTTGATGGCTGGAAGAAGTCTTCCGGTTTCTTTTGGTACGTTCCACAGCGTTTTCTTCAGAATACTTCGAACAGAGAAAAACTATCAGGCGGACAGTTTACTATCGGATATGGAAAAGATAAACATCATAAAAGAAATAATCATTAGACTAAAGATAGATGTTGCATCTAAAAATGATTTTACAAGAAGTATTATGGATGATATCGGCAAAGCCAAAGGAAACATGGAAAATGTAAGAGACTTTAGTCCAATCACCTGCGACAAAGAACTCTTCATCAAGGTCTTAGATGAATACGAGCGCGAAAAAGAACTCTCAAACAAGGTGGACTTTGAAGATATGTTGAGACTTTGCTATGAACTCTTTAAAGATAAGCCACACATACTTAAGAAATGGCAAGAAGTATTTGAGTTTGTGTTAGTGGACGAGTTCCAAGATATAAATAAACTTCAGTATGAAATAGTGAAGATGATTTCCGCACCACAAAACAATATTTTCATAGTGGGAGATGATGACCAAGCAATATATGGGTTTAGGGGCTCGCACCCTGAGCTTATGTTTGAGTTTGAAGAGGACTTTAAAGACCACGAAGAAATACTTTTGACAAACAATTATAGATCGACAAAGGCCATAGTGGATATGGCGTCTGATCTAATAGTGCACAATCATGCTAGATTTGCAAAGGACATACAGGCGGTGGGAGAAGATGGAACTCCTCCAGATATACGTATTTTTAAAACTCAAAAAAAAGAAGTGGAAGCCACCGCCCAGATGATAAAGAAGTATATTAAAAATGGCATTAAGCCTAGCGAGATAGCAGTGCTTGTTAGAAACAATATTTTTATTCAAAATATTAGAACAATATTTGAGAGTATGAATGTAAATACTTATACAAAGACTAAGACAGATACTCTTACAAACACAATGGTTTATAAGGATATTAAGTGTTATTTAAAATGTGCTAATTCATGGAATGGGGGAATATGCAATGATGTAGAGAGTTTCATAAGCATTATAAACAAGCCGTCTAGACTGATTAGTAGAGAAGCTGTTTTGGAATCCGGTGCAAACATAGAAAAACTAAAAGAGGTCTATTCTCATGATAGAGAAGTTGTAAGTAATCTAGATGACCTTAATTATCATATGACAATGATAAAAAACTTAAATCCATATGGTGCAGTGAATTACATTTTGAATGTTATAGGATACGAGAAATATTTGATGAGTTACGCAAACACCCAAGGTAAGTCATTTAAGAAATTAAAATTTGAACTAGATAAAATTCAGATGGAGAGCGAGCGCTACAAAACAATAACAGAGTGGCTGGAAAAAGAAGAACAAAAACCTAGGGAAGCAATAAATACAGAGGGCGTAAATATTATAACAATGCATGGTTCGAAGGGCTTAGAATTTAAGGTCGTTTTTATACTAAATGTAAACCAGGGAATTATCCCCACTTCAAGAGCCATTAGAGAGCAGGATTTTGAGGAGGAAAGACGTGTTTTTTATGTCGCAATGACGAGGGCAGAAAAGTATCTCCATATCTTTCTAATAGGCGAAAACTTAGGGTTTCCCGTTGAACCATCTATGTTTTTGAATGAGATAATAAATTGATAATTTGTATTGTATTTTTATTTCAAATTTGGTAAAGTATTTCTGTATATTTTTCTATAAAAATAGGGAAATAATGGGAGGAATTATGAGTTTAGAACGTTTAGAAGAAGGGGACGATCTATTCGTCACTTTAGAATTAGAAGATGGAACAGAAGTAGAGACACAGGTCATCACTATCTTTGAAGTGGATGGACAGGATTACATCGTTCTTATTCCTGAAGATCAGGTGGAAGAAGATGAGGGTGAAGTTTACATCTACAGATATTTTGAAGATGAAGATGGTGAGCCAGGTCTTGATAATATAGAAACTAAAGAAGAGTTTGACATGGTTTCAGAAGTTTTCGACCAGATAGTTGAAGACGGAGAATTTGACGAGGAAATAGAAGTAGAGTCTTCAGATGTAGAAGACGGAGGCTACTTAAGCTAATAAAGAGGAATAAGGAGAAGAAAGATGGCAAACAGATACGACGATGAAACAATGAAATTCATTGAAACAAGAAAGCGCGTTGCTCACATGAGACGCGAGGAAGCTAGAAGAAAGCGTAATATTATGATTGCAATTATTGCCGCAGTTGTTGTTTTAGTGGTAGTTATTGCAATTGCAGCTACTTCATGTAGTTGCGGTGGTTCTAAAGAGGAAGCTACTACAGTAGCACCTACTACAGTAGAAACAACTACAGTAGAGGAGACCACGGAAGAGGAAACTACAGAAGAGGGAGAGTTCTCAGAAGGCTCAAAGGCATATGTTACTGATGAGGGCGTACGCCTACGTTCAGAGGCATCTACAGATAGTGATATTGTAAACGAACTATCAAAGGGTGCTGAAGTTACTGTTATCTCAAACGAAGAAGATTGGGTAAAAGTTAAATACGAGGGCGACGAAGGATACATCAAAGGCGAATTCCTTTCAAGTGAAAAGGTAAAAAGCGGAAGCTCAAGTGATTCAGAAGATAGCAACTCAGACAGTTCTAATGATGACCAGAGAACTATTGAGACTAGAAGAAGAACAATCAACTCAGAGACAAAGAAGAGTTCAAGCAATTCAAGTACAAAAAAGAGATCAAACACAAACGATAAAAGAACACTTTACTAAAAAAGATATCAAAAAGGAGCTCGAACAGAGCTCCTTTTTTAAAGGGTAAAATGAATTACAAAGAAGCAAGAGAATATTTAGAGAGCACAAATAAATATGGAAGCATCTTGGGACTAAACACTATCAAGGAACTTCTTAAGAGAATTGGTAATCCACAGGACAAACTTAAAGTCGTACACTTTGCAGGAACTAATGGCAAAGGATCTACTATGGCTTACTTAGAGAGCACTTTGCTATGTGCTGGATATTCTGTTGGTAAGTATAATTCACCGGTGGTCTTTGACGAGAGGGAGAATATTACTGTAGATAAAACTCCAATCTCTGAGGAGGATGTGGCAAAGTACATCACGACACTAAAAAAGGTAAGTGAAGAAATGGTATCAGATGGACTAAACCATCCTACTAGATTTGAGATAGAAACTGCCATGGCTTTTATGTTCTTTGCAGAAGCCGAGTTGGATGTATGCCTTATTGAGTGTGGAATGGGTGGAAGAGATGACGCTACCAATGTGTTTGAAGATAAACTTTTGGCGGTGATTACGAATATAAGCCTTGATCACACAAAAGAGCTTGGAGATACTATAGAAGAAATAAAAGAAAACAAAGAGGGCATTATAAAGAATGGTTGCCCGGTTGTTTATTCAGGAACTATGGGCAGTATTGAAGAGATAAACCAAGAGACTGCCATCAGAGCAGCAGAGGAATTGCAAAAACAGGGATTTAAACTAAAGAAATATATAAACGAGGGAATAGCTGAAACTTATTGGCCTGGTCGCATGGAAACTATATGCGAAGAACCTTTGTTTATTATCGATGGAGCGCACAACCCTGGCGCTGTTTTAAAGTTAAGAGACTATATTGATTTACATTTTACAAATAAAACAATTACCTTTATAATGGGTGTGTTGGCCGACAAAGACTTTGCCGAAGAGGCAAATATTATTGGGAAAAAAGCAACAAAAATTTATACGATTACTCCGAATAATAGCAGGGGTCTTAGCGCGTCTGGGCTTAGTGATGTTATTAGTGAATACAATGATAACGTTGTGTCAACAAAGAGCATTGAAGAAGCAGTAGAGAGCGCAGTTAGAGATGTTCAAACTGACGAGTCGGATATGATTATCGCTTTTGGTTCTCTTTCGATTTTGAAAGACATCAAAGAAGCGGCAAATAAAATATTAAACAGTTAAAGCCGAAAGGAGAGATTGACATGTTTGATAGAGAGAAGATAGAAGAAGCAGTAAAATTAATGCTTGAAGGTATTGGCGAGGATACCGAGAGAGAGGGATTAAAGGATACTCCAGCTAGAGTAGCCAGAATGTATGAAGAATTATTTGCAGGAATGAACCAGGATGCCAGCGAGCATCTATCTTGCACATTTAGTTGTGATAATAACAACGTAGTAATAGAAAAAGATATAACTTTTTATTCCACATGTGAACACCACATTATGCCATTTTATGGAAAGGCACACATCGCCTATATTCCAAAGGGCAAAGTAGTGGGAATTAGCAAACTTGCTAGAACTGTGGAAGTATACGCTAGAAGACTTCAGATTCAAGAGCAGATGACTGAGCAAATAGCACAGGCTATTTACGATGGTCTAGATGCCGAGGGCGTTTTGGTGTTAGTGGAAGCAGAGCATATGTGTATGTCTGCTAGAGGCATCAAGAAACCTGGAAGCAAGACTATTAGTATGTCTACAAAGGGTGTCTTTGAATCGGACACTAAACTAAAAGAAGAAGTTGTTATGCTTATGAGAAGCGAGGAAAAATAATGGCTAAGGATTACAGTATTAATATAGATAGAGAACCCGTAATAATGGGTATTTTAAATGTCACACCAGATTCATTTTCTGATGGTGGCAAATATTATAATAAGATAGATAAAGCTCTAGCGCATGTTGAGCAGATGACAAATGATGGCGCAAAGATTATTGATATAGGTGGGGAATCTACTAGACCGGGATATACACCTATCACTATTGCTGAGGAATTGGATAGGGTCATTCCTATTATTGAAGCTATTAGAAAGCGCTTTGAAGTTCCTTTGTCTATCGACACTTACAAAGCAGCAGTGGCACAGGCGGCTGTGGATGCTGGTTGCGATATGATTAATGATATTTGGGGCTTTAGAGGTCATATGGCTTTAAAACATATGAAGTTTAATGACACGTCTTTGCAGACGCCGTTTGTGAAGTCTATGGCAAAGGTTGTGGCTGAGACTGGGGTGCCAGTGATAGTTGGTCATAATAGATTTAAGCCAAAGTATGATGACTTTATGCAAGATGTACTAAACGACCTTCGCGAGTCTATCGATTTAGGACACGCAGCAGGTGTAAGGGATAATCAAATAATAGTGGATCCAGGCGTTGGATTTGCAAAAACATACAAGCAAAACTTATATATTGTTAACCATATAGAAGAAATTAGAAAGATGGGATATCCAGTTATGCTTGGATGTTCTAGGAAATCAGTTATTAGAAAAACTCTGGGCGTGGAAGACACTGATGTGCTAGGCGGTTCTGTGGCAACTACTGTAATAGGCCTAGATCGCGGTGCTAGACTATTTAGAGTTCATGATGTAAAAGAAAACTATCAGGCTATGATGACTGCTTGGAAATTTATGAATTCGCAAAGATACTAAGGTGTCTGCGACAAAGGATAAATATGGATTGCATTAACATTAAAAAACTTGAAATATTTGCATACCATGGCGTGAATGAAGAAGAAAAGGAAAATGGACAAACCTTCTTTATAAACGCCACTATTTATAGTGACATAGTAACTCCAGGTCTTAGTGATGATTTGGAAGATACAGTAAACTATTCAAAGGTTTGTAAGTTTATAAATAAGTTCTTTACAGAGAATCGTTTTGATTTGATAGAAGCAGCAGCTATTCAGACATCAAGAGCAGTTCTTAAGAACTTTCCAAAGATTAGAAAGATAGATTTAGAAGTTAATAAGCCTGAAGCTCCTGTATCACTAAGTTTTGAAAACATTTCAGTTAAGGTAACTTCTGAGTGGAAGAAAGCTTACCTAAGTATTGGCTCAAATATAGGTGATAAAGAAGCATATCTAAATGGCGCAGTAGAAGAGTTTTATAATGATGATAACTGCAGAGTAAACGCAGTTTCAAACTTCGTTGAAACAAAGCCTTACGGCCCGGTAGAGCAGGACAACTTCTTAAACGGCTGTGTAGAGATTGAAACTTTATATTCTGCTAGAGAACTTCTAGATAGAATTCATGAGATAGAAAATGATAACGAGCGCACAAGAGAAGTTCACTGGGGACCAAGAACACTTGATATTGATATTGTGTTCTTTGGCGAGGAAGTGATAGATGAACCTGATTTAAAAATTCCGCATATCGAGATGCATAAGCGTGCGTTTGTGCTAGAACCTTTGAATCAGATAGCGCCAAATGCTGTTCATCCTTTATTTGGTAAGTCGGTTGGTCAGCTAAGAGACGAGTGCGATGACGATACAGTAAATAAATGCGCAGGTTGCGGTGGATGCCCTGCAAATAAATAATAGTTGGTAAAGATTATGGATGATTTATTAAAGTACAGAAATCGAATAGATGAGATTGATGATGAGATAGTTAAACTCTTTTTAGAGCGCATCGATATTTCAAAAGATGTAGCTGACTACAAAATCAAAAATGGAAAGCCAGTTCTAGACAGAGAAAGAGAACTATCAAAGTTGGAGAAACTAAAGAGCATAGCCCCTGAAAAGTTTGAGGCTTTAGGTATTGCTGAGTTGTTTGAGCAGATTATGGCGATGTCTAGAAAGTATCAATACATTAAGATGGGTGAAGTTGGAAAGCTAGATGACTTTGGATTTGAGATAGTAAATGAGATTCCAAAGACAAATGTTAAAGTGGCATACCAAGGAATACCTGGTGCTTATTCTCAGCAAGCGGCTAGCGAGTACTTTGGCGATGGCGCAGAGTATGTGCACGTTACTACATTTAGAGAGGCTGTTGAGACAGTAAAAAACGGAGAGGCTGATTATGCGGTTCTTCCTTTTGAAAATTCATCAGCTGGTATAGTGGCAGACGTTTACGATTTGCTAGTGGAATATGACACTTACATCATGGATACTTTTGATATAAAGATTAAGCATTGCTTGTGTGGTATTAAGGGTTCAACTATCGACGATATAAAAGAGATTTACTCACATCCTCAAGCCTTTATGCAGAGCAATGAGTTTATAGAAGAGCACGGCTTTAGCAAGATCAATCTTGCTAACACAGCTATCAGTGCTAGATATATTTCGGAGCAGACTGATAAATCAAGAGGCTGTATTTGTAGCGAGAATGCTGCAGAGATTTATGGCTTAGAGATTCTAGAGAAGAATATTAACTTTACGGCGAAGAACACTACAAAGTTTATTATTATCAGCAATAAGAAAGTGGCTAGAAAAGACGCCGGACTTATCTGTATAAGTTTTGAGATGCCTCACGAGAGTGGAACGCTTTACCAGATGCTATCTCATATCATTTATAACAATTTGAATATGACAAGCATCCAATCGCGTCCTATCCCAGATAGAAAGTGGGAGTACAGATTCTATGTAGAGTTTGAGGGTAAGATAACGGATAAGGATGTTATGAACGCACTTAGCGGAATAGTAGGAGAAGCGTTAAATGCTAAAATATTAGGAAACTACTAAAAAAGAGGATTCGTATGAATCCTCTTTTATTATTCTATATTATCTAACGTGTCTTGATCTCTTAGTGGCCCTTTGACTTTCAAGTATTTGACTATGTCGTCAAAGACCTCTTTGTTTCTAGGCTCTTGGAATATCTCATGTCTCATATCTTCATAAAGTCTGTAGACAACATTTCTAAATCTTCTATGTCTTATAAAGTTAACAGACTTTTTAAATGCCGTATCGTTTACTCTACATGGATCTTCAGCACCTGATGCAAACATAATAGGAAGCTCCAACTCTTTAAATCTCCAACCTTGCTTGCTGTAAACTGAACCCATTAGGTTAAATAAAGTTAAATATCCATTTATTGTAAAGTAGAAACCACATCTTGGATCTGCATTATATTCATCCACCACGTCTCGATCTGAACAAAGCCATGCGTTTAAGATTCCTTCTTTCTTGAAGGCTCTCTCAAATGGTCCGAAAACCAACTTGGTAATAAGTGGACTTCTATATTTTTCGCCTTTAAAGAATTTAATTACTTTGGCTAAAAACTTACCCGCGCCCACTCCAGGCTTCATAGCTGGAAGACCTGATAGAACAAGAGCATCTATATTTCTAGAACGCTTCTTTATAAATGACAAAGCGATTAGCGAACCCATGCTGTGTCCAAGCAAAATCAAAGGTAGTTTTGGAAACTCACGTCTTAAATACATAGTGAAATTTTCTACATCATCAGTAAGTCCTTTGTATCCGTCCTCGCCAAAGAAACCATAGTCATCCTCAGTTAAAACGTTTTCACCATGACCGCGCAAATCTGAGATAGCACAAATAAAGCCGCGCTTGTTAAACTCATTCATAGTGTTAACGTAGCGCTCTTTGTGCTCGCACATTCCGTGGATTATCTCTATAACACCAATAGGTTCTGTGCCTTCTGGTGGGTATGTAATCATACTACCTTTCATAATAGTCTCCTCATTTCCATAGAAATTATATCAGTTTTAAGAAGAATAGGCAAAAGAATTGAGCGAGTTATTAAAAAATAATCAAAAAGTGTGTTTTTTTAAGAGTAAAAGTATTATAATCTTTCTTGAGACTAGGGAGATTACGTTTTGTCAATTTTTAAAAGAATCAATTCATTTCAGATTATTGTAATGGGATTTTTAGCAGTAGTGCTAATAGGGTCCCTATTATTAATGTTACCTATTTCTTCCAGAACGGGTCAAATCACACACTTTAAAGATACTTCTTTTACAGCGGTCTCCGCTGTTTGTGTTACAGGATTGGTGTTAAAAGATACAGCCACATACTGGTCTGAATTTGGACAGGCTATCATTTTGATTCTAATCCAAATCGGTGGATTGGGTGTTATTAGTGTGGCTTCTATTTTTGCTATGCTAATAGGCAAAAACTTTAGTCTAAAAACTAGAAGCCTAATGCAAGATGCCATCTCAGCTCCAAAGGTAGGTGGGATAGTAAGGATTACAAGATTTATTGTGATACTTACTATCTGCTTAGAGACTGTGGGTGCACTTGTAATGATGCCAACGTTTTGTGGCAAGTTTGGCGTAAGAGGTGTTTGGATGTCTTTCTTCCATTCAATTTCTGCTTTCTGTAATGCAGGTTTTGATATTATGGGAACAGAAAAAGCAAAGTTTGCTTCTCTCACTAGTTTTGTAGGAAACCCAGTCATCAATATTACTATAATGATTCTAATAGTAGTAGGTGGTATAGGATTCCTAGTAATACATGACATTAAAGATAATAAACTGCATCTTAGTAAATATAGTTTGCACACAAAGATAGTGCTAGTGACTACAGCTATATTGATTTTAGTGCCAGCCATTATCTTTTTCTTTAGACAGTATGCTAATATGCCAATGGGCGAAAGAACTTTGGCGTCGTTTTTTCAAGCCGTCACACCAAGGACAGCTGGTTTTAATACTACGGATATGAGTAAACTTGGGGATGGAAGTAAAGTTATTACCACTATGTTAATGTTGATTGGTGGTTCACCAGGATCCACAGCGGGTGGTATGAAAACTACTACTATAGCAATACTACTGGTAAACACTTTTGCTGTACTAAAGAGAAGTAGTGAAGCAGAAATTTTTAAAAGAAGAATAGAGGGCTACGCCCTTAGAACAGCATCTGCATTATTCTTTTACTATATAGGTATGTTTACTTTGTGCAGTGCTATTATAAGCGCTATAGAAAAAATTTCGATTACACAGTGTATGTTTGAAACAGCGTCCGCTTTGGGAACTGTAGGTTTGACTTTGGGTATAACACCTCATCTAAGTACGGCATCACATGTAATATTGATGATTTTGATGTTCTTAGGAAGAGTGGGAGGTATGACTATTATATTTGCCACCATATCTAAATCAGGCGTTATTTCAAAGTTACCTAAAGAAGATGTAATTGTAGGATAAGGAGAAGAAATGAAAACATTTTTATTATTAGGTTTGGGTCGACTTGGCTCAAAGTTAGCGAAAGAATTGAGTGAAACTGGTCACGAGGTAATGGTGGTCGACAGAAATGAAGACAGAGTAAATAGGGTTATGCCTTATGTCACGAGTGCTAAAATTGGTAATGCAGTGGATCCAGATCTTTTGGCAAGTTTGGGAGTAAGTAATTTTGATGCATGCTTTGTTACAATGCACACTGATTTCCAAAACTCTTTGGAGGCTACATATCAGCTAAAAGAATTGGGCGCCAAAATGGTAGTTTCTAGAGCGGAGAGTGATACTCATGAGAAGTTCTTGCTGAAGAATGGCGCAGATAGAGTTATTTATCCAGAAAAACAAGTAGCTAAATGGACTGCTATCAAGTATATATCAGAGGATATCGGAAGCTTCATGGAATTGGATGGAGAACACTGTATTCTGGAAGTAGATGTTAAAGATGATTGGGTAGGAAAGAGAATGGATGAAATTCATATCCGTAAAAAATACGACATCAACGTTTTGGCTATCAAAAAGGGTGATGAAATGAATATGAAAATCGGCCCAGATACTGTGTTTGAAGAGGGCGATTTGATGGTCGTTCTTGGCTCAATCAAAAAAATTAAAAAATGTTTTAAATACTAATAAAAAGTTCTTTATAATGTTATAATAATAAGTGGCGTTTTATGTAGTGTATAACGAAAGGAACGACTATGAGTAAATTTGAAGTGTCAAAGGGAAACCCGTTAACACTTGGCGCTACAGTGTGCTGTGGCGCTGTTAATTTTGCGTTTGCGCCGGACGGCGGCAAAGAAGTAGAACTATTGCTTTACAAAAAAGGTGGCAATAGAGTTTCAAAGCGCATTCCTTTTGAGGGGAAAGTAGGAAATGTCTTTTGCATGAATGTTAAAGGCATTGATATAAATGAATATGACTATAACTTCAGCGTAGATGGAAATGTTGTAACTGACCCTTATGCAAAAGCAACTGTTGGCAAGAAAGAGTGGGGCGTTGCGCAGAAGCTTGTCAAAGGCGCCTTTGTAGCAGGCGATTTCGACTGGAAGGGTGATAAGAAGCTAAACATTCCATTTGACGAGACTATTATGTATCGCATGCACGTTCGTGGTTTTACCAAGTCAAAGACATCAAAAGTTAAGAACAAAGGTACATTCCTTGGAATTATCGAAAAGATTCCGCACTTGAAAGAACTTGGCATCAACTTGGTTGAACTTATGCCTGCGTACGATTTCAACGAGAAAGAAGTAAAAGAATCTACATCTATGGTTACAAGCAAATCCATTACTAATCCAACACTTAACTATTGGGGATACACTGATGGATATGCGTTCGCGCCAAAGGCTTCATTTGCCGCAGGCAAAGAAGTAGGGGCGGAAGTAGATGAGTTTAAGAGTCTAGTTAAAGAACTTCATAAAAATGGAATTGAAGTTTCTATGGAGTTTTACTTTACATACGGAACTAGCCCACAGTACATTTTGGATGTGCTTCACTATTGGGTTATGGAATATCATATTGATGGTATCCATGTAAACTGCGAAGACACAGTTATGAAGATGATTGAAAGAGACCCACTTCTTTCTGACACAAAAGTCTTCACATACGTTATTCCTGTAGCTGAGTCTGTTTACGGACAGATTGAAAATAGAAACTTTGCGGACTTTAACGATGACTTTATGGTAGCAGTTCGTAAGTTTGTTAAGGGCGATGAGGATATGCTAGGAGACATCGCTCAGAGAATTAAGAAAAATCCTAACAGCACAGCAGTAGTAAATTATGTGGCGAACCACAACACATTTACTTTGTACGACGCTGTTAGCTATGATAAAAAATACAATATGGAAAATGGCGAGAATAATAATGACGGCGCCATTTACAACTACAGTTGGAACTGCGGCGAAGAGGGCGACACTAGAAAGAGAACTGTTATGGATCTTCGTAAACATCAGATTAAAAACATGCTTTCACTAGTTTTCTTAAGCCAGGGCGTTCCAATGATTTATGCTGGCGATGAAATGTGTAACTCACAAAAGGGAAATAATAACCCATACTGTTTGGATAGTGAAATTTCATGGACAAACTGGAACACAACAGCCATCGCCAAAGAAATATTAGAATTTACAAAGAGTTTAATAGAGTTTAGAAAAGCCAACAAGGTTCTACACTTGAGTGAGGAGACAAAGCAGATTGACCACGCATCTCTTGGACTTCCTGATTTATCATATCACGGCACTCGTGCGTGGGCAGGAGACTTTGCTCACTTTAATAGACATATTGGTGTTATGCTTTGCGGCGCATATGCAAAGCTAGATAAGAAAAAGGCTGGTCCAGATATTTACATTGCTTACAATATGTACTGGACTCCAATGACATTTGGAATGCCAGCAGCAGGTAAAAATAAGAAGTGGGATGTAGCATTCTCCACAGATAAGCAGGGAGTTTTGGAGAAAAAAATCGACAAAAATGCGACAGTGCCAGCGAGAACTACCACAGTCTTTGTGGCGGTCGATGCAAAATAAGAAAAACAATTCATTTTGTGCTATAATGCATAAAGTTTGAAATATTGGAGGCTATAATGATTAACGACAAAAAGGTTTTATATAGTGCGATGCAATCCACAGGAACCCTTACATTGGGTAACTACTTAGGAGCGCTTAACAACTGGGTAAAACTATCAGATGAATTTGAGACATTCTATGCAATTGCAGATTTACATTCTTTGACGGTTCGTCAAAATCCTGCCGACCTTAGAAAAGCTGCAAAGGATCTATATACTTTGTATGTGGCAGCAGGACTAGACCCAGAGAAGAATTGTATTTACTATCAATCACATGTATCAGCTCACGCAGAGCTTGCATGGATTCTAAATTGCTATACATATATGGGCGAGTTAAATCGTATGACTCAGTATAAGGATAAATCAGCAAAGCACGCTGACAATATCAATGCAGGTCTATTTACATACCCAGTTTTGATGGCAGCAGACATTTTGCTTTACCAGTCAGAACTAGTGCCAGTGGGCGCAGACCAAAAGCAGCACTTAGAGATTGCTAGAGATATCGCAAATAGATTTAACAATGCATATTCACCTACATTTGTAGTGCCAGAACCATATATTGGTGAGTCAACTGCCAAGATTATGAGTCTCCAGGACCCATCTAAGAAGATGTCTAAGTCAGACGAAAATCCAAACGCTAGCATCTTACTAATGGATGATCCAGACACTATCATTAGAAAGTTTAAGCGCGCAGTGACAGACTCAGATACAGAGATTAGATACTCAGATGAAAAACCAGGGATCAAAAACTTAATTGATATATATTCAAGCGTTACAGGAAAGACTGTAGAAGAAGTGGAGAAGGAATTTGACGGCAAAGGCTATGGCGACTTCAAACTTGCTGTAGGTGAAGCAGTAGCAGACAAACTAAAACCACTTCAGGACAGATTCTATGAACTACAAAAAGATAAAGCATATATCGATAAAGTGGTTAAGGAAAATGACGAAAAGGCAGCATACTTTGCTAACAAGACTTTGAGGAAGGTTAAGAAGAAGGTTGGTTTAGTAGAACCTGTTAGATAAAAGGCTTTGTCAATTTATAAAAATAAAAAACAATAGGTGATGAACGATTTTAAGTAAGCACCCAGCTATTGGCTGGGTGCTTTTTTGATATAAAGACTTGATCAAGCCACATTCTTTGTGAGGGCATATAAAATCGCAATTTTGCCAAATCATATGCCTCTATTTTTAAGAAACAGCTAAAATAGAGGTAAAAAAGGCATATGATTTTGACTTTTTGTAATTATATATGCCTCTATTATTGAGAAATAGCAAAAATATATGCAAAAAAGGCATATGGTTTTGACTTTTTGCAATTTTATATGCCTCTATTATTGAGAAATAGCAAAAATAGATGCAAAAAAGGCATATGATTTCATGTTTTTGCGATTTTATATGCCTCTATTTCGGACAAACAGCAAAAATAGAGGCACAAAATGGCCAAAAACCCCATTATATACGGGTTTTCCTTGCCATAACACACAACATATTGTATAATATAGTAGTTAAAATGGCTAAAAATGGGGTAAAAGCCACCTAAATTGGAATAATCCCCATAAATAATAGAAATGGAGAGTAAAATGGCAAGTAAATATGACGGAAAAGGAAAATCTTACGATGGCGATAGTATTTCGGTCTTGAAAGGTCTAGAGCCAGTTCGTCAGCGTCCTGGAATGTATATTGGTAGTGTAGGAACTAAAGGTCTGAACCACTTAATATACGAGATTATGGACAACTCAGTAGATGAGCACTTGGCAGGATATTGTGACGAGATTTGGGTAACTCTAGAAAAAGATGGAACAGCTACTATCGAAGATAACGGTCGTGGAATTCCTGTAGATATGAATAAGCAAGCCAAGAAGTCTGCCCTTGAGGTTGTTTTTACAACACTTCATGCCGGTGGTAAGTTTGGCGATGGCAACTATAAGATTTCTGGTGGTCTACACGGTGTAGGTTCATCTGTTGTTAACGCGCTTTCTGAATGGATGGAAGTTTGGGTTAAGAGAGATGGCATTGTGTGGAATCAGAAATATAAACAAGGTAAAGTTAAATCTAAGGTAAAGGAAGTTGGTACATGTAGAAAGAACGATACAGGTACAAAGGTTACATTCCTTCCTGATCCAGAGATTTTTGAAAAGACATATTTTAAGGCTGAAGCAGTTAGAAGTAGACTTCACGAGACAGCATACCTAAACCCAGGTCTTACTATTCACTATGAAAACAAGAGAGCTGGAGAGGAAGAGACTGTTGAGTATCACGAGCCAGACGGCATCAAAGCATTCATCAAAGACCTAGACAACGAAAAAGAAGCAGTGACAGATATAATTTATTTCAAACGCGAGATAGAGGGTATCGAACTAGAGATTGCTTTCCAATATGTAAACGAATTCACAGAGAACATCCTAGGTTTCTGTAACAATATCTTTACACAAGAAGGTGGAGCGCATATTACTGGTTTTAAATCTACTTTGACGCAGACTATTAACCAGTATGCAAGAGAGTTAGGAAACCTTAAGGATAAAGATGCTAACTTTACAGGTGCCGATGTTCGTAACGGCCTGACAGCCATTGTTGCTATCAAGCATCCAGATCCTAGATTTGAGGGTCAGACAAAGACTAAGCTTGATAACCCTGATGCAGAGAAGGCGACAAAGACTATTGCAAACGAGCAGTTAACTCTTTACTTTGACAAGAACCTAGAGACTTTGAAGAAGGTAATTGAGTGTGCAGAAAAATCTGCCAAGATTAGAAAGGCAGAAGCTAGATCAAAGACAAATATGCTTACAAAGAGCAAGTTCTCAATAGACAGCAACGGTAAACTTGCAAACTGCGAGAGCAGAAAACCTGAAGAGTGTGAAATCTTCATAGTAGAGGGTGATTCTGCCGGCGGTTCAGCTAAGACTGCTAGAGATAGAAAGACTCAGGCTATTATGCCTATCAGAGGTAAAATCCTAAACGTTGAGAAGGCGTCTATGGATAAGGTTTTGGCGAACGCCGAAATTAAGACTATGATTAACGCATTTGGATGCGGCTTCTCCGAAGGATACGGTAACGACTTTGATATTGATAAACTCAAGTTTGATAAGATTATTCTTATGACTGATGCCGATGTGGACGGTGCGCATATCGATACATTGCTACTTACATTCTTCTACAGATTTATGCCGGATTTGATTACAGGTGGTCATGTGTATATAGCAACACCTCCTCTATACAAGGTTGTTCCTAAAAAGGGTGAGGGTGAATACTTATATGATGACAAAGCACTTGAGAAGTATCGTAAGAATCATAAAGGATTTACACTTCAAAGATACAAAGGTCTTGGAGAGATGGACCCAGAGCAACTTTGGGAAACTACACTTGATCCAAAGACTAGAATCTTAAAGCAAGTAGAAATAGAAGACGCTAAACTAGCATCGCGTGTTACAAACATGCTTATGGGTACAGAAGTAGCGCCTAGACGTGACTTCATTTACAAGAATGCTAGAGATGCAGAGATTGATGCATAAAACACTAAGGAATTAGGAGAATATAAATGTCAGAACAAATAATTAAAACGGAATATTCGGAGGTAATGCAAAAGAGTTACATAGATTATGCGATGAGTGTTATCTGTGCTAGAGCATTGCCTGACGCTAGAGATGGTTTGAAACCGGTTCAAAGACGTGTGCTTTATGCTATGGACCAGCTTCACCTAAACCATGATAAGCCACACCGTAAATCAGCTCGTATAGTTGGTGATACGATGGGTAAATACCATCCACACGGTGATAGCTCAATTTATGAAACTCTTGTAGTTTTGGCACAGGAGTTTAAAAAGGGAAAAGCATTGGTAGATGGCCATGGAAACTTCGGATCTATAGAGGGTGACGGAGCAGCTGCTATGCGTTACACAGAGGCTCGTCTTCAGAAGTTTTCAGAGGATGTTTATTTGGCTGACCTCGACAAAGACATAGTAGACTTTGTACCTAACTTTGACGAGACAGAAAAAGAGCCAGAGGTTCTTCCTGTGCGTGTGCCCAACTTGTTAGTAAATGGTGCCGAGGGTATCGCTGTTGGTATGGCGACATCTATCCCTACTCACAACTTAGGCGAAGTAATAGATGCAGTTATGGCTTATATGTCAAAGAACAGTATCAGCGTGGAAGATTTGCTAGAGATTATGCCTGGTCCAGACTTCCCAACAGGCGGTATTGTTGCAAATAAGTCTGATCTAAAAGAAATCTACGAAACAGGTACTGGTAAACTCAAACTTCGTGGAAAAGTCGAGTTTGAAAAGGGAAAGAGCAGAGGACATGACAAGTTAGTCATTACTGAAATCCCTTATACAATGATTGGTGCAGGAATTGGAAAGTTCCTATCAGACGTAGTTAGTTTAGTTGAAAACAAAGTAACTACAGATATAGTTGATATCTCAAACGCATCAGACAAAAATGGTGTGCGTATCGTTCTTGAACTAAAGAAGGGTGCGGATGTTGAAAAGATTATCAACATGCTTTATAAGAAGACAAAGCTAGAAGATACTTTCGGTGTAAATATGCTAGCTATCGCGGATGGTAGGCCAGAAGTTATGGGAATCAAAAAACTTCTTAAGTTTTACGTTGAATATCAGTACGAACTAGCTACTAGAAAGTATAAGACATTGCTTGAGAAAGCTTTGGAGCAGAAGGAAATAAAAGAAGGTCTTATCAAGGCTACTAATATTATAGATTTGATTATCGAGATAATCAGAGGTAGTGAGAGCCAGAAGCAGGTTAAGGATTGCTTGACTAAAGGTATCACTGAGGGAATCAAGTTTAAGAAAAAAGAGTCGCCAGCTCTTGCAGGAAACTTGAATTTCACAGATCGTCAGGCTACAGCCATCCTTGATTTAAGACTTGCTAAGTTGATTGGTCTTGAGATTAAAGCTTTGGAGAAGGAGTACGAAGAGCTAACTGAAAAGATAGCTGAGTACGAAGATATCCTAGAGAACAAGCGCTCAATGACTAAGGCTATCAAGACTGACCTTAAGGCTATCAAAGAAGAGTACGGCGAAGAGAGAAAGACATCTATAGAAGATGGTAAGGAAGCTGTATTTAACGAAAACGAATTTGTAGAGCAAGAGGTTGTCTTTGTACAAGACAAATTTGGCTACGCCAAATTACTAGAGCCTGCGGCATACGATAGAAATATTGAATCTGTAAATAAAGAGTACAAATATATTTACAGATGTATGAATACAGATAATGTTTGTATTTTCACAAACACAGGAAATGTACATCAAGTGAAGGTTCAGAGCGTTCCTTTGAAGAAGGTTCGTGAGAAGGGAACACCTATCGATAACCTCGGAAACTACTCAAGTGCAGGTGAGAATATCGTTGCACTATTCACATATGATGACATTAAAGACAAAAAACTCTTATTTACAACAAAATTAGGGCTTATAAAGTTAGTAGATGGAAGCGAGTTTGAAACTAACAGAAAAACTATGGCAGCAACTAAGTTGGCAGATGGCGACGAACTAGCTTCTGTAAATATGACTAGAATTTCAGAGAAAGTTTACGATGACGAAGAGTCAGTTGCTATCACTGGTGGATCTGGTGACGAAGATGGAATGGAATCTCTAGACTTTGAGCAGACTGAACTACCTATTGAAGGTGATAAGCCACAAGAGGGTGAACTTCAGTACACTAGAGAGATTCTTGTTATCCAGACAGACGGCGGCATCTTCCTTAGATTCCCTATCAGCCAGGTTCCTGAGCAGAAGAAGGGTACAAAGGGAGTTATCGGTATTCGTCTAAACGATGGCGACTGGGTATCTAACGTATACGTATTAGATACAGGTGATGACATTACTGTTAAGGCAAATGGCAGAAATGTTGAGTTACGCAAACTTAAGATTGGTAAGCGTGCGACAAAGGGCGTAAAGGTACGTAAGAAATAAATACTAGTTGTTTTTGCTAAAACTATTTTAGAGGTTTGATTATGCAAAACAAAACTGTAAAAAGAATAATTGTTATGATTTTGGCTATGGCGCTAGTGGTAGCCAGTGTTAACTTTGTGCCAAAAACAGAAGTTGAGGCTGATGCGTTTGAAACTAGCATTAAGGATTTCCCTAGTAGTTACAAATCATCTCTAAGAGCTTTGCATAAAAAATATCCAAATTGGAAGTTTGTTCCATATAAGACGGGTATTAAGTTTGCGACAGCTGTTTCAAAAGAGAGCAAAAACAATATGAGTTTGATTGAGAACTACTTTAGTAAGTTCTTTAAATCAAACGCTAAAGGGGATTACTTCCCACAGACAAAGAAATATGTAGCAAAAGATGGAGGAACTTGGGTATCAGCAAACAAGAATGCAACAGCATACTTTATGGATCCAAGAAACTTTCTAAATGCTTCATCTATATATATGTTTGAGTCATTAGCATTTGATTCATCTACTCAAACTCAAGCCGGAGTGGAAGCAGTGCTAAAAGGCACATTTATGTACAAGACAAACATTTGTTATTTGACTAGCAAAGGAAAATATACAAAGACTAGCACCAAGTATTCGGCGCAGATTTTAGCAGCAGCTAAAGCCGCTAATGTAAATGCATACTATATTGCTTCAAAGATTAGACAGGAAATCGGCGGTTCAAAGAATTCTAAGTATGCCGGTATGGGCGCAAGCGGAAGTGTTTCTGGTTCATACGGCTCCTACAAAGGAATTTACAACTTCTACAACATTGGTGCATTTACAGGAGCTAACCCTATCGCTAGTGGACTTAGCTGGGCTAAAAGTGGAAAGACATATTCGCGTCCATGGACTACACCTATGAAGTCAATCAATGGTGGAGCAAAATACATTGGAGATAAATATATCAACTGCGGACAGTACACAATCTACTTTGAGAGATTTAATGTGAACAAATCATCTAAGTATGGTTTGTATTCGCATCAATATATGACAAATGTATACGGAGCAGCAGCAGAGGCTGACCTTACTGCAAACGCATACAACTCAATGGGTATAGCTGGACTTACTAAAAAGTTTATCATTCCTGTTTACACAAGTATGCCTGCAAAGAGCCAGAGCGTAACTTTGGGTGCTGTAGGAAAATCTGCTAAGACTTCAGATTCTATTATGATTAGAAAAGGTCCTGGCTCAGGATACAAAGGTTTGGTAACTTTGCCTAAGGGTACTAAAGTTACTGTATATCATGGAAAGATAAGTAACTCAGGTTACGGAGTAAGACTTCTAAGAAATCCTTACTGGCTATATGCACACGCCAAATACAAAGGAAAATTATACAAAGGTTATTTGACGGCGTCGTACGTCACAATAACTACAGCAAAATACATTACCAAGAAAGTGAAAACCAAACTTCCAGTGAAGATTTCTAAATCTGGAACTATCTACTATAGATCGAATAATCCAGCTATTTGCACAGTGGATTCAAAGGGCTATGTGACAGGAAAGAAGAAAGGTAGCACTACAGTTTACGCTATCTCAGCCACAGGCTCTATCAGTGGACTTAAGATTAGTGTTGTATCAAGCGGAGTTTCAGTTACTCCTAATTATGTTTCGCTTTACACTGGCCAGACAAAGAAACTAAAAACCAAGTTGCTTCCTTCTAAAAAGAAGAATGCAGTCAAGAAGTTTACTTCTAGCAATAGCAAGGTGACATCAGTTTCTAAGAAGGGTGTTATAACAGCTAAGGCTCAGGGAACTGCTGTTATAACTTGTAAGCCTAAAAAAGGTTTTAGTTCTAAGTGTACAGTTAAGGTTACAAATGCAACACCTAGCAAGTCAACTCTTAGAGCAAAAGCAACTGGATATAACTCAGCATCAGTCTCTTGGACTAGTCAGTACGGCATTACACAGTACAGAGTTTATAGAAAACCACAGGTTGGACCTTTGAAATTAGTGAAGGCTGTGCCTGGCACAGTCACATCGCTTAAAGATACAAACCTTGAGACAGGTGTTAAGTATACATACACTGTAGTTGCGTTTAGAACTGTCAGCGGCAAAGTCCACAAAGGCCCTACTTCAAATGCAGTAGTAGTACAGCCGGTTCCTGGCAAGAGTAAGATTAAAAAAATGAAAGCCAAAGGCAAAGGAGTAACATTTAATCTAAAAGCCGTGGCTGGCGCTACAGGATATAATATTGTGAAACGTGTAGGCAAGAACAAGGCCTATAAGAAGATAGGTGTAGTGAAGGCTGGACAGAAATTATCTTTCTATGACAAGAAATTAAAAAAGGGAAAGAAGTACTATTATAAAGTTATTGTATTTACTACGGTTAAAGGAACACATTACTACGGAAAATATTCAAAAGTTAAAACTTTTACAAGAAAGAAATAGACTTATTGTTCGATATAAGATATAACATATAGAGTATATTTTTTGGGGATTACGATGATCAGATTAGTTGTAAGTAGTTTGGAAAATATAATAGAGCTAAATGATAAAAGAGAAGTCGGCGAAGATATTCTAGATTTAATCGTGCGCCTAAAAGAAAAAGACATAAAATTTGCGATAGCGACTTCACAGAACTATGATTCGGTGAAAGATATTTTCGGAAGACTTAAGAATGATATTATTTATATTTGTAATGATGGTGGAGTAGTTATTTACCAAGACAAAGTAATTAGCAAAACACCTATTGATAGACTCGTATGTCTAGGAGTAGCTGACGAACTGGGAGAAGATAGAAGTTACAAACTCATGTTATCAGGCGAGAGAAATGCAGTTCTTTTAAAAGCAAATGCCACATTTGAAAGACGCCTTAAGAAAAATGGAATCAAACCTGAGTTTGTTGGTAGTACCCAGGAAATGAGTGGAGATATCACTAAAATTACTATATTTAAGGACAAAGGATTTACTGAGGCAGACTTTAGTGGATTTATCGAAAAGTGGGGAAATAGAGCAAATATTTCGGCCACAGATGAAACACAGTTGTTTGTAACAGGACAATATGTATCTAAAGGAATGGCGCTAGCTGTCGTTCAGCACCTATTTGATATTTCAGAGGAAGATACGGTGGTCTTTGGTGCAAACTTCAGTGATATTGATATGTTTGATCATTCATACTTTGCATATGCCATGATGGATAGCGCATCACAAGTTCGTGATTCGGCTCAGCATATTGCGGAGAGTGTGAATATGATTATAGAAGACATTTTAAGAATGTAGTGGAGTAAAATATGAAAATTAGAAAAATAGTAGCGTTAGGTTTAACACTATGTTTATCTTCCGCCATGCTTTTTGGTTGTGGGTGTTCTATTAATTCGGACACACCTATCATCGGAACATTTTTCGGATTAAATGATGCCCAAGTGTTCAAGGTAGATAAATTGATTTGCAATAAACCTGAGTATATGGTTCAAGTGTTGAACACTGCCAACAAATATAAAGCAGGATTTGGTGGAACAGTAGACTGGAACTCGAAGATTACAAAGAATAAGACTTTGTCTCAGTATATTATGGATCAAGTGAAAGAGGACATGAGTGTTAAATACTCAATGGCTTCTATGGCAAAGGAAAAGTTGGTTACACTTTCTAGTGGTGAAGAAGAGGCTATCAAGAGTGCGGCTCGTCAGTACTATTCTAGTTTGACCGATGCGGAGAAAGAGTTTACCAAAGCCAAAGAAAAAGATGTGGTTAAGATTTATAAAAATTATAAGTTGGCCGACAAAGTATACGAGAAGGTTACAGAAGATCAAGATGTGACAGTGAGCGATGAAGAGACTAGAGCAGCCAAAATTAATTACATTCGAATGAGCACTGAAAAGCATGATATGAAATATATTAACAAGTGGCTTAAGTTTGCAAGAATGAATGTTAAGAATGGATATCAGCCATTTTCTAGAGAAGCTAAACAGTTTAGTGATGATGACATATATCAACGAATCATATACAAAAACGAAGCAAAAAAAGATTTTGAGAAAAATGTTTTTGATATGGACTCTGGAGAACTAAGCAAGATCATTCAGGATGGTAAAGATTACTACATAATTCAATGTATTGATAATTACTTAAAGAAAGAAAGCCTAGAAAACAAAAACAGACTTATTGATAAGAACAAAAAAGAGTACTTCAACAAAGAATACAAGAAGTATTTAGATGATGTAGATACAGACTTTAATTCATCATCTGTAGAGAATGTAAAACTTCCAACAGGCGGAGACTATATACACTACAATCTATTATCAATCTATAACAGTCAGATAAAATAATTAGACAAATAAAAAAGGATTAGCATTTGCTAATCCTTTTTTTATGTATTAGTTTGTTTTCCTTTTTCTTTTCTTGTCCTCTATAAGTGCCATTATCTTTTCTCGATTTGCAAGTAGCACAAGTATTACTAGAGATAATATCGAGATAATTAATCCCGGCACAAATCCTTTTGGACAGTAACTGAATTCAACTGTATGTTTACCAGGTGTAACTGAAATTCCGATTAGAGAATCCTTACAAATCTTTCCTGGTTCCACTTCGTTGCCATCTAGATAGACTGACCATCCTTCTTCATATGGAATAGAAGTGTATAGAAGTCCTGCATTTTTGGCATCAACTGTACCAGTAATCTTTGTGTCTTCCCACTCAGTTACCTTTAATGGCTGAGAATTTAGTACATCAAATGCTTCTTGCCAAGCATCCTCGTCAAAGGCGTAAGCATAGCATGTTGTTACTTCCTTGCTGTCTCCACCAGTTATCTCCACCTTAGATCCTCGCTCGATTTCTCCTACGTGGCAAATGTAATTCTGGTTTGTAGCTGAGAATGAGCATGTCTTTTCAGTTTTTCCAGAAACGGTAGCAGTTAAGTTCTCTGCTTCTGTTTGGCAGAAGAAGTATGCATCGATTAGATTTGAACCATTGTCTTGGAAATTGTCTCCTGGTTCTAGATTGTATTCAGCAGTAAATTTGCCACTAGATTCACCAGTCTTTAATTGATGGAAAATCTGATTGTCCAATCCAGTAGAACTCTTAACGAAACTGTTCTGACAAACGAATGGGTTGCCAGTATCTAAGTCCCAACTAGTCATAGTTCCTGAATCAATTACAAATCCTAGTGGAAGTGTTTTGTTGTATTCATATAATCCCATTGATCCGTCACCAGCTTGTCCATTAGCATTTGCCGTAGGCAACTGAGAAGTCTTATCTATTCTAGTCATATCCTTTGGAATAGATGGCTCAGCTTTAGCGAACTCATATTTTACGGCGAACATAGCTGCAGTAAGAGGAGTATGTCCTAAGTATGAGTATGCGTTGAACGATGTCTGCATACCAATCTTTGCATAGTAATCTTGGATAGCTGCTGATGATACTGATGAGAATGTTGAAATACTATTGTAGTTATATCTAGCGCCATTATTTCTTGTGTCGTGTTCTTTCATTTCACTTCGATAGAATCCAACACCTTCTTTTTTAGATTGCTTTTCTGCTATTTCATTTAGTCTAGCTATTGGCTCTTTTTCAGCATAGTATCCTGTTCTATCTGAAGATGATGGGATAGAAGTGTGATTCATATTCAAAGTCAACTCACAGAATAGTGCAAGTATCATTAAATATGCAAAGAATCCCTTCATCTGAGGTTTGTATTTGTATAGGCACATAATAAATGCATAAATTACTATGAATGTAATGCTCAAGAATACTACTCGAACCATAGTGATGCTAGTAGTTGGCTTAGTAAACATTTCTATCTTGTCTTTGTCGAAGATTTGCTCGAATAAAAGTAGAAGTGCAATAGCTCCGCCAGTAGCACCAATGATATGTTTGTATTTGAAGTCCTTGATATGCATTACAGCCTCATAACCCATAGTCAAAATCAAGAAGATATATAGGAATGACTGTCTACAAGGTAGACTGTTAGGGAAATGGAATCCGTGCCAAATGTAATCAAGTATATTTATATTGAAACTTAGTAGCATAAAGAGCATAAAGATTGTTTTTGCAACACGCTCTTTGATGCTGATGTTTTTACATAGCCAAAACAATGGAATCACAATAAATACAGCCACTGAAGCGTAAACGTTAGGGTCGTGATAGAAGTTAAGGTCCGCTACAGGGATTGTAATTAGTGATCTAAAGAATGTATAAATCAAAGAGAAGTACTCTGTAATCTCTGTTGGGAATGTAGTGTCTGCTGATTTTGTAAGCATAAGGTTGAAGTACTCTGGAAGAACAACAACCATTGCAAGACCACCACTTATAAGAGAGTAGAGTGCATATCTACCAGTTAGTTTGAGTCTGGCAAAAGCCTTGCTCTTAAATGTATCTTCTTTGCCAGGAATTTCTGTTACAGCAAATAAGTAGATGTAGTAGCATACGCTAAATAGACAAAGCATAATGCCAATGTAGTAGTTTGAGAATATTCCCAACCCTAATGCTATACAATACATTAATGCTTTTCCTTCTCTAACTAATTTCTCTAATCCGAGAATGATAAATGGAAGTAGCCACATACAGTCAAGCCACATAATGTTCCAGCTGAATGCTGCAAAGTAAGCTGACAATGCGTAAGCCATACCGAATGCCACTGGAGTAGCACCTTCCTTACCGAATCTCTTTGTTAAGAAATAAGTCATTGAGAATCCAGCAAGTCCCATTTTAACCACGATAAAGAAATCAGTGATATCAGCCATGTTGCTAGGCCAAATCAAAGTCAAAATGTTAGCTGGGCTGGCTAAGTAGTAAGCCATGATGGCGATAAAGTTCATTCCGCCACCAATCTCCCATGTATAGAGTAGGCTGCCGCCACTATGCAACTTATCTCTTAGGATCTCGAGATAAGGTGTGTACTGGTGATAGCAGTCACTCCTTAGATAAGTCAAATTACCGAATGGTGCAATTCCCTTGAATGCAAAAACGACTAGCATTGAAACTACAGGCAAAATAAAAGCAAGTAAATAAAATTTATTTGCTTTAAGCCACGCTTGCATTGAGAATTTCTTCTTAGTTCTCTTCATTTTGTTTTGGCTCCTTTTTGCTAAATATAAATAATTTACTAAATATATAATTTAAGATAATGGTCAAAATAAGACCAATCATTTTTGCTGTTTTTGGATGATTGAATGTCATTTTATCAATGAATAGGATAATAAGAGTCATAAAGTAAGTGCCGATTCTTGCTTCTGAGAATTTTAAAAATTCAAGTAAGAGTTGTTTCACACCAAGTTTAGGACTCTTGAATACAAACACTCTGTTTGTAATATATGCAAACAAAATGGCGAGGATAGTAGAAATGGTATGAGCGATCATAGGCTCAACATGAAGAAATGCTTGCATAATAGCAAAAGTAGAAAAATCGATAATAGCAGTGCCTGCGCCAAAGAGCATATACAAAACCATTTCAGCACTAATTAAACCCCAGATAAGGGTTCTAATCTTTTCATTTTTGAAATGTTTTAGGAGAAAAGTTCTAAACCTTACGACGTTTCTGACGAAAAGGTTATTCTCCGCAAGCTTTTGCTTGTCGACTTGAAATCTCATTTACTTTACATCCTCTATATTAGATTCTTTTGTGATGTATATAGGTCTGTCTTTTGTCTCAAGGTAAATGTTTGCAATATATTCACCTAAAACTCCTAGTGACATCTCAACAATACCACCTAGGAATAAAATAGCGATAAGAATAATAGTAAATCCATCAGTTCCTGTTATGCCAAAGGCAAATCTTCTTACTAATGCCACGATAATAGCAACAAATGCTAAAAACGAAATGAACAATCCTGATACGGTTAAGAAGCGAAGTGGTGAAATAGAGAAATTAGTGATTCCTCTAATGGCATATTTAAATAGTGATCCAAAGCCCCACTTAGATTCTCCGGCTGGACGCTCAGCACCTTCGTGTTCTATCCAAGCAGTCTCGAAACCTACCCAAGCAAAGATTCCTTTTGTAAATCTCTGTGTCTCAGTCATTTCCAAAATAGCATCGACCATTTGTCTTGTCATCATTCTGTAATCTTGAGTGTTTTGTTTCATTTCAACATCAGTAAATCTATTACTCAACTTATAAAAAAGAGAGGAGAAGAATGATTTAATACCACGTCTACGCTTGTTGCGCATAGCAGCAACTGAATCATATCCTTCCTCTATCTTTTCAATCATTTCTGGTATTAGTTTTGGAGGATGCTCTAAATCTGCATCCATAATTACAACTAGATCGGCAGTAGTATTAACCAAACCTGCATACATAGCAGATTCTTTGCCGAAGTTTCTAGAAAATGATATGTATTTAACTTTGCTATCTTTTTGAGCCAAAGCTCTTAAGATATCAATAGTTCTGTCCTTACTTCCGTCATTTACAAAGATGTACCTAAAATCGTAGTTTGAAATAGAGTCAAAAACTTTCTTTGACTCATCATAAAACATATTTAAAACTGCCTCTTCATTGAAGCAAGGTACAACAACATCTACTGTGTACATATCACCCTCCGTGCGAGATTCATTTAATCTCATAGTCCCTTAAATTATACTAAAAAATGGGTTCAAATACTAGATAAATAAACATAAAAAAAGAGCATTCTTGCGAATGCTCTTTTTTATATTTTTGTTATTATTTATCTTCTTCCAATTTAGCCTTTTTCATAGCACGAACTTGAAGTGGTAGACCAAAGAGTTGAATGAATCCTTCAGCATCGTGGTGGTCATATAAATCACCAGTAGTAAATGATGCAAGTGATTCGCTATATAGTGAATATGGAGAAGTAGTACCAGCTTTAATAATGTTTCCTTTGTAAAGTTTAAACTTAACTTCACCAGTAACATTTTCTTGAGTCTTTTCAATGAAAGCTTGAAGTGCTTCACGAAGTGGAGTGAACCATGTTCCCTCGTATACAACCTGTGCTAACTTCTCAGCTACAGCTTTCTTGAAGTTCATGGTAGCACGATCAAGTACTAACTCTTCTAACTGGTCGTGTGCTTCCATTAGGATAGTTCCACCTGGAGTTTCATAAACGCCACGAGACTTCATACCTACTACACGGTTTTCGACGATGTCGATAATACCAATTCCGTGCTTTCCGCCTAACTCGTTTAGTTTTCTGATAATATCAGCAACCTTCATCTTCTCGCCGTTAACAGAAGTAGGAACACCCTTTTCGAAAGTCATTGTTACGTATTCACCTTCCTCTGGAGCTTTCTCTGGAGAAACACCAAGAACAAGTAGGTGATCGTAGTTTGGCTCGTTTGCTGGATCTTCTAATTCCAAACCTTCGTGGCTGATGTGCCATAGGTTACGGTCACGGCTGTAACTTTGGTCTGCGTTGAATGGAAGGTCAATGCCATGAGCCTTACAATATTCAATCTCTGACTCACGAGAATCCATATCCCACTTGTCATCTCTCCAAGCAGCGATAATCTTCAAGTCTGGAGCCAAAGCCTTAATTCCTAATTCAAAACGAATCTGATCGTTTCCTTTACCAGTAGCACCGTGGCAAATAGCGCTAGCGCCTTCTTTTCTAGCAACTTCAACTAGCTTAGCAGCGATACCAGGTCTAGCCATTGATGTACCTAGTAAATATTTATTCTCATATACTGAGCCAGCCTGTACACAAGGCATTATATAGTTCTCGGCAAAGTCATCTGTGATATCTTCTATATAAAGTTTAGAAGCACCAGAATATTTTGCTCTCTCTTCAAGACCATCTAATTCCTCTTCCTGTCCACAGTCTATGCAGCAGCATATAACTTCGTAATCATAGTTTTCCTTTAGCCAAGGGATGATAGCAGTAGTATCAAGTCCTCCTGAATAAGCTAATACAACTTTTTCTTTAGCCATTTTTCTTTCCTCCATAAAATGTTTTTCTTACAACGGGAATTAATATACAACAATTATGCATAAAATGCAAGTAAAAAATGAATATTTTTGTATATTATTCATAAATTATGCATATTTTATGCAAAAACCTTGCATATTATACATAAATAGTGTATAATTCTCGCAGTTGTGTTCTTATATAGAAGAAAATTCTTCTTGTATATAGAAGAAAAATAGTTTATTCTTTGACGAGGACACATAGGAGGTTACTATGATTAAAGTAGGTATTATTGGCTCAACTGGTTACGCAGGAGCCGAGATTGTAAAGTTAATACAGAATCATCCAGAAGCGGGAGTAGTGTGGTTTGGCTCAAAGTCATTTGAGGGTGAACCTTTTGCAAAGGTGTACCGAAATATGTTCGAGCTAGTGGATGAGAAATGCCTAGGTGATAATATCGATGAGCTTAGCGGTAAGGTGGATGTTATTTTTACAGCCACACCTCAGGGACTTTGCTCAAAGATTATAAATGAAGATGTTTTAAGTAAGACTAAGGTTATTGATCTTAGTGCTGACTTTAGAATAAAAGATGTTGATATTTACGAGAAGTGGTATGGCATCAAACATGAAAGTCCAGAGTTTATAGATGAGGCAGTCTATGGACTTTGCGAGATTAATCGCGACAAGACAAAGAATGCACGCCTTGTTGCAAACCCTGGTTGTTACACGACTTGCAGTATCCTTTCTATTTATCCATTGGTAAAAGAAGGACTGCTTGATCCTAAATCTATTATCGTTGATGCTAAGTCAGGAACTACTGGAGCAGGACGTGGCGCGAAGGTTGCAAACTTGTTCTGCGAGGTAAACGAAAACATAAAAGCGTACGGTGTTACAACACATCGTCACACACCAGAGATAGAAGAGCAGCTAAGTTACGCAGCAGATGAAGATGTTGTTATAAACTTCACTCCACACTTAGTTCCAATGCAAAGAGGAATTTTGGTGACGGCTTACGCGAACCTAACAAAGGATGTTACATACGATGAAGTAAAAGCTGTTTATGATAAATACTATAAAGACGAGAAGTTCATCCGAGTGCTTAACAAAGACCTTTGCCCAGAGACACGTTTTGTGGCACACAGTAACTACACAGATATTAACTTCAAGATTGATGAGCGAACAGGAAGAATAGTTATGATGGGTGCGCTTGATAACTTGGTAAAGGGAGCAGCAGGACAAGCGGTTCAGAATATGAATATAATGTTTGGATTACCTGAAGAAACAGGAATTGATTTAGTTCCAAGCAGTGTGTAAAGGAATAAGATATGCATTTTAAAACAGAAGGAGGCGTGACAGCTCCGCTAGGCTTTGCGGCTATGGGAGTGCACGCTGGAATAAAAAAAGAAAAAACAGATATGGCTATGATAATGAGCCATGTGCCAGCGGTAGCAGCAGGTACATTTACTACAAACGTAGTTAAGGCTGCGCCAGTTTTGTTTGATCAAAAGCAGATTTATGAAAACGACTTTGCTCAGGTCATCGTTTGTAACAGTGGTGTTGCAAACGCCTGCACCGGCAAAGAAGGAATGGATTACTGCGAACAGACAGCTAAGATGGTGGCAGAAAACTTACAGGTAGATGAGAATGAAGTTCTAGTTACATCTACTGGTGTTATTGGTCAGCAACTTCCAATGGACAAGATAGAGGCAGGAATTCAAATGCTTTCTTTAACACTTGACCAGTCAGAAGACGGTGGACATTTGGCGGCAGAAGCTATTATGACTACTGACACTAAACCAAAGGAAGTGGCATACGAATTTAGAGTAGCTGGAAAACAGTGTAAGATTGGCGGCATGTGCAAAGGATCAGGAATGATTCATCCAAATATGTGTACAATGCTATCTTTCCTAACTACCGATGTTAAGATTTCTAAAGAACTTTTATACGAAGCGCTAAGTGATAGCGTGAAAGATTCTTACAATATGATTTCAGTAGATGGCGATACATCAACAAACGATACAGTTTTGATTCTTGCTAACGGTTTAGCAGAGAACAAAGAGATTACTGAAAAAGATGCTGACTATGAAGAGTTTGTAAACGCGCTTCACGCAGTGAATGTGGAACTTAGCAAAATGATTGCAGGAGACGGCGAAGGTGCAACAGCGCTATTTGAAGTAAAGGTAAGACATGCAGACACAAAAGAAAATGCAGTGAAGCTTGCAAAGTCGGTTGTTTCATCTTCTTTGACGAAGGCAGCTATTTGCGGACACGATGCTAACTGGGGAAGAATTATGTGTGCACTAGGTTATGCCGGTGTGGACTTTGACCCAGAAAAAATAGACATAGTATTTACTAGCAAGGCTGGACAGATAATTATAGTAGAAAACGGCGTGGCTACTGATTACAGCGAAGAAAAAGCAACAGAGATTTTATCAGAGGATGCGGTGACAGTAACATGCGATATGAAGATGGGCGATGCAAAAGCAACAGCTTGGGGATGTGATTTGACGCACGAGTATGTGAGCATCAACGCCGATTATAGAAGTTAAAACCTTTGGAGGAATAGACAAATGATAATGAAGGGCAACAAAGATATAAAAATGGATTCGCTTATTGAAAAGGCAGATGTACTAATAGAGGCGCTACCTTACATTCAGCGATTCAATAGAAAAATTATCGTTGTTAAATACGGTGGAAGTGCAATGCTAGACGAGGATTTCATGACAAATGTAATCCAGGACGTTACACTTCTTAAACTAGTTGGTTTCAAGCCTATCATCGTGCACGGTGGTGGAAAAGCTATCAGCAAACATATCGATAAGATGGGCATGGAGACTGAGTTTGTAAACGGTCTTCGCGTGACCGACGAAGAAACACTAGAAGCAGCAGAGATGGTTCTTAATAAAGTAAACAAACAGCTCGTTCAGATGGTTGAAAAGTTGGGCGTTCGTGCCATTGGTATCAGTGGTAAAGACGGAAACCTTCTAAGCGTTGAGAAAAAACTTTCCCACGGCGAAGACATCGGATATGTGGGAACTGTTAAGTCTGTTTCTACAGAAATCTTGCTTGATTTAATAGAGAAGGACTTCTTGCCAATCGTTTGTCCAATAGGACTAGATGACGAGTTCGAGGCATATAATATAAACGCAGACGATGCAGCATCAGCTATAGCAGAAGCGGTAAAGGCTGAGAAGTTAGCATTCCTTACAGATACTGAAGGTGTTTTAATGGATGCTGAAGATCACGACTCTGTTATTTCGGAGATGACTATTTCCGAGGCGAAGGACTTGATTAAAGACGGAACAATCTCAGGCGGAATGATTCCAAAAATCAAGAACTGTATTGAGGCAATTGAAAACGGAGTTTCTCGTGTCCATATATTGGACGGAAGAATTCCACACTGTATCTTACTAGAGATTTTCACAAACAAGGGTATTGGTACAGCGTTGCTTCACGACGAGGATGAAAAGTTCTACAAAGAACAAGAGATGAAGGAAAAATAAATGAGTTATATAGAGAAGTCGGAACAAAACTTAATACACACATACAACCGTTTCCCTGTTGTCTTTGAAAAGGGCGAGGGTGTGTTTTTGTACGATGAAAATGGAAAAGAGTACTTGGACTTTGCATCGGGCATCGGTGTTTGTTCGCTTGGTTATGGAAATGAAAAACTAAACAATGCCATAAAAGAGCAGACTGATTTGCTACTTCACACATCAAATCTTTTCTATAATAAGCCAGTGGCAGATGCAGCCCAAAAGTTAGTGAAAGCTACAGGTCTTAAGAAGGCGTTCTTCACAAACAGTGGAGCAGAGGCTGTGGAAGGTGCGCTAAAGGTAGCAAAACGCTACGCTTACGATAAGAGCGCGGCAAAGGAAAATGACGATTTTAGTGAAGGCTATGAAGTGATTGCGATGAACAATTCATTTCACGGTCGTACAAAAGGTGCGCTAGAGATAACTGGAACTGATAGTTATCGTAAGCCTTTTGGACCAGACATAGATGATGTTAAGTTTGCAGAGTTTAATAATCTGGACAGCGTAAAAGAGTTAGTGAGTGATAAGACTTGCGCTATCGTGGTTGAGTGCGTACAGGGCGAAGGTGGAGTGACACCTGCCGATCAAGATTTCATAAAAGGAATCCGCGCACTTTGCGATGAAAAAGACATCATAATGATCTGCGATGAAATCCAGTGTGGAATGGGTAGAACTGGAAAGATGTTTGCCTATGAGCACTATGAAGTAAAACCAGACATTGTAACTTGTGCTAAGGCACTAGGTTGCGGTGTGCCTGTTGGTGCATTTGTCTGCGGTGAAAAGTGTATGGACACTTTGGTGCCAGGAGATCACGGAACTACATACGGTGGAAATCCACTAGTAACCGCTGCAGTCAGCAAAGTGTTTGACATATATGAAGAAGACCTTGTGGTAGAGCACGCCAAAGTAATGGGCGACTACTTAACAGAAGAGTTAGAGAAGATTGCATTCGAGTTTGACTCGGTTGTAAAACGAAAAGGAATGGGCCTAATGCAGGGCTTAGAACTACGTGTTCCAGTGGGTGATATTGTAAATGAAGCACTCGAAAATGGACTAGTTGTAATAAGCGCTGGAGGCAATGTCCTACGTATGCTTCCACCCCTTATAATTTCTAAAGAAAATATCGATTTAATGCTTGATATTTTGCGTAAAATTTTATAAATTATAAGTTGATTATTTAATGAAAAATTGGAGATATATAAATAGTGACAAGCGGGGAAAGAAAGAAAAAACTAAAGATTAAAATTATCGTGATAGTAAGTGCAGTGGTAGTGGCATTTGTCGCTGCGCTTATTTTGTTGTCTGTATTTGGCCGCGTCAAAGTAAACGGAGTTTATCTAAGTAATAAACATATAAAGAGAGACTTCGAAAATAAAATAATGTCTACTCATACAGTTTTTTTAGAGGACAAATATAATAAGTACACAAAGTTTAAATACAATATCAAACCAATTGAAAATAGAAACATCTTTACAAAGGCAATCGACACTGTTACTGGCAGAAATAACAATGTGAAAATCACTTATGATGTCGATGTTAAGGGCATTAAGAAGACTTTAAAGAAAGACAATAAGAGAAACAAAAAGCCTAAGAATGCAAAGATAATTAAAGGTAAAAAACTCTATGAGATTAAACCAGCCAAACTTGGAACGAAGGTAAATATTAAAGGTCTTGTAAAGAGTTTGGAAAACAATGCAGAAAATATTTCTGTATATGACTATTTAGAGCAGCCAAAAGTTTTGGATGAGGATTTGGAGCCTACTTTAAAGAAGCTTAATAAACCTTTGAAGTGGCATATTGCATATAAAAACGGTGCGGAGATTAGACATAACTTTGACACTGTAAAGTTGGTTAAAGGAAAAGTGAAAGTAGATGAGACACAGATGAGAAAGATCATCTACAAAGCACTTGCAACATACGACACTATCGGTGGCGTGTGGGAGTTTAAAGACCACAAAGGCAAGAAGAGAAAAGTAAAAGGTGGAACATGGGGTTCTACTGTAGACTATGAGCGTGAGATGCCATTTATAGAGAAGGCTTACAAAAAGAAGAAAAGCCACGATAATAGAAAACCATTTCTTTTAAGAGAATCTCCAAAGAATTACTCAAAAATACAGATAGAGGTTAGTATCCCTAAACAGCATATGTGGATGTACAAGGGCAAGAAAATCATTCTACAGTCAGATGTAGTAACTGGTTTGCCTAACCCTAAAAAGAAAAGACAGACACCTGTAGGTGTATTCTATATAACAGAGAAGAAACCTGGAAAGTATTTGAAGGGTAGAGGTTATAAGACTTGGGTTGATTACTGGATGAGACTTACTCCAACCGGAGTAGGCTTCCATGATGCACCTTGGCAGCCAAGATTTGGTGGCAACAGATATGTGGTCGGTGGTTCGCACGGCTGTATTAACCTACCGCCAGCATTCGCTAAAAAACTATACGATAAAACAGAGTCAGGAATGACTACTTTTATACACTAAAAAAATCGGCATCAGTGCCGGTTTTTTTAATTTATAAATACAATTCTTAATATTATTAATTGAAATGAAAACTCTAAATTGATATTATATTACACGTGGGAAAAATCGAAAGGAAGTGGAAAAATTGAAAAAAATAGGTTTTGATAATGAACTGTATATCAAGAAACAAAAGCAGCATATCTTAGAAAGAATAGACTGTGCTAATGGCAAACTTTACTTAGAGTTTGGTGGCAAACTCTTTGACGATTACCATGCATCAAGAGTCCTACCGGGATTTGATGTAAATGCAAAAATTAAACTTTTGCATGAACTTAAAGACCAAGCAGAAATTATATTTGTAATATCTGCAGGTGATATTGAAAAGACAAAGATGAGAGCAGACCTTGGTATCACTTATGATATGGATGTTCTTAGATTAATTGACAATATCACTAAACTTGGTATCGAAGTAAACAGTGTAGTAATCACTAAGTACACTGGCCAAGTGGCAGCTGATGCGTTCAGCGCAAAACTTGATCAACACGGAATCAAAAACTATTTCCACAAGCCTATTAAAGGATATCCAGTAGATATCGATTATATATGTAGTGAAGAGGGATTTGGAGCAAACCCTTATGTAGAGACTACGAAACCACTAGTAGTGGTAACTGCTCCAGGACCAGGTAGCGGAAAGTTAGCTACTTGTCTATCGCAAGTGTATCATGAGAACACTCGTGGTATTCCAACAGGTTATGCTAAGTTCGAGACATTCCCTATTTGGAATGTTCCACTAAAACATCCAGTTAACCTAGCGTACGAGGCTGCTACAGCAGACTTAGATGACGTTAACATGATTGATCCATTCCACTTAGAAGCATATGGAGAGACTACAGTTAACTACAACAGAGACGTAGAAGCTTTCCCGATTGTTCAGAGTACTTTGGCGAAGATCTCTAATGAGAATTTTGACTACAAGAGTCCAACAGACATGGGTGTAAACATGGCAGGTTACGCTATAGTGGATGATGATGTAGTGAGAGATGCATCAGAGCAAGAAATAATAAGAAGATTCTTTGCAACAAAATGCGATTACAGAAAAGGTAAAGAAAAGAAGAGCGCGGTTGATAAGATCAAACGTATTATGCAGGAGCTTAACATTTCACCTGACGATAGAAAGGTGGTTAATATAGCTCTAGCAAGAGAAGAAGAGACTGGAGTGCCAGCAGCAGCTATCGAGTTAGAAGATGGCAGAGTTATAACAGGTAAAGCTAGCGAGCTTATGAGCGCTTCTTCATCAGTAGTGCTTAATGCTATTAAAGCAATCACAGGAATAGATGATGACTTAACGCTTCTTACTCCAATCATCCTTGAACCAATTCTAGCGATGAAAACAGAAATACTTGGAAGTAGAAGTACTATTCTAAACCTAGATGCAGTGCTTACAGCCCTTTCAGTATCAGGGGCTACAAACTCTCTAGCTATAAAGGCAATGGAAGGCCTAGAGAAGTTACGCGACCTAGAATTCCACTCAACTCAGATGCTCGACTCAAGCGACGAGAGCGTACTCAGACAGTTAGGCCTACGAGTAACGTGCGAACCAATTTATCCATCGAAAGATTTATTCTTTTAGAGGATATTAGATAAGTTAAAAAAGCAAACAAAAACAATAGGGTACGAACGATTGTTAGTGAGACCCTATTGTTTTTTGTTTGCGGATTTAAAAGATATAATATATAATATAAAAGAACAAATGTTCGGAGGGAAAATGAAAGAGGATCGCAGTTACATTTGCATAGACCTAAAGTCTTTCTACGCATCAGTCGAATGTGTAGAACGTGGCTTGGATCCAATGACTACTAACTTAGTAGTAGCGGACCCAACTAGAACAGACAAAACTATTTGTCTGGCAATTACTCCTGCCATGAAAGCTCTAGGGATTAAGAATAGATGTAGAGTATTTGAGATTCCAAAAGGAGTAGACTACATTATGGCTCCTCCTAGAATGAAACTCTATATGGATTACTCCATGGAAATATATAATATCTACCTTAAGTATTTCTCAGAGGAAGACATTCACGTTTACTCGGTGGATGAGGTTTTTATAGATGTGACAAATTACACTAAACTTTATCATTTAGATTCTGAAGAAGCTTTAACAGAAGATGCTGATGAAATCACTAGAAGATTCTATGATAGAGATGACTTAGATGAAGAAGAAAAGCAAATTGCAAAGAACCTACTTGGTGCGAAACGAATAGGGATAATGCTTATGGATGAGATTTTGGCGCAGACTGGCATTATGGCAACGTGCGGTGTTGGAACTAACCTTTATCTGGCAAAGATAGCGCTAGATGTTACAGCTAAGCATGCGCCAGATAGAGTGGGAGTTTTATGTGAAGATATGTTTAAAGAAAACCTTTGGCGCCATAAGCCTTTGACAGATTTTTGGGGAATAGGTCCTGGAACGGCAAAGAGATTTGCAAAGTATGGAATCACTACTATGGAAGAAATTGCCAAAGCAGATGAGGATTTAATTTACAACATTTTCGGAGTAAATGCAGAGATACTGATAGACCATGCCTGGGGCGAAGAGCCAGTGCAGATAAAAGATATAAAAAATTACAAGCCAAAGGCCAACAGTATTTCCCATACACAGATTTTGCCGGTGGATTATTCCTTCGAGGATGCGCTTATTGTAATGAAGGAAATGGCGGATGTTTTGTGTCTAGAATTAGTAGAGCAAAGCTTGGTGACTAAAACTATTACAGTGGTAGTTGGCTATTCTAACCTTTATGATGCAAGAATGATTCGTCAAAGCTTTACTTTGCAGGAGCCGTCCAATTCATATTTGATGTTGTCAAAGGAAATAGAGACGGTTTATCGAAATATGGTTGATCCAAAGATTCCTGTTAGAAGACTAGGACTATTCTTCGGCAAAGTATCCAAAGAGCAGTTTAGACAGTACGATATTTTCACAGACCCAGAAGAGTCTGATAGAGAGCGAAAAATTCAAGAGGCTGCGATAAAGATAAAGAAGAGATATGGAAAGAATGCTATCTTAAGAGGAACTGACCTTCAGGAGAATGCTACTATGAAAGATAGAAATGAGCAGATAGGAGGGCACAAGGCATGATGGATAAAGAGTATAAAACAAGAAAGCCTAGCAAGAAAAAGAGGGCAAAGATGCCGATGGACCAGCGTGCAAAAATATTCCTATCTTTCAAGGCGTTAAAGGACGATACAGATGAAAATGGTCCGCTAAGTAATAAGAAGAATTTGGACGAAGAACAGTAATTTTAATATTGATTATATTATTTCATATAATTAACAAAAAACAAAAATAATGTTTGGACGAACGATTGTTAGTGAGTTCAACATTATTTTTGTTTTTGTAAAAAAATATTGAAAAAATAATTGCTATTATGATAAAATTTAATAGATTTCGCGTTTAATACATTTTACGTAGAGGAGAAACCGAATGAAAGCAGATATGATACCTTACATTTTTAGTTTGCTTAGCGGTCTAGCTTTATTCTTATTTGGAATGAAGTACATGAGTGAAAACTTACAACAGGCTGCAGGTCAAAAACTAAGAAGTGTGTTGGACAAATGTACTAAGAACAGATTTATCGGAATCTTAGTAGGTACAGTGTTTACAGCGTTCATCCAGTCATCAGGTGCTACTACAGTAATGGAAGTGGGATTTGTAAACTCTGGACTATTAACGCTTGAAAGATCAGTTGGTCTAACACTTGGTGCCAATATTGGTACATCAATCACATCACAGTTAGTTTCATTAAAACTAACAGCTATCGCGCCTATTATTATCTTTGTAGGTGCAGCGATTATTACATTTGTAAAGAGACCTTTAGTTAAGAGAATAGCGGCTATCGTGTTTGGATTTGGTGCATTATTTTTAGGAATCAGTTTGATGACAGATTCTTTGCAGACTCTTGCACAGTATGAAGTTGTTCAAAATGCAGCTACAGTTATGAGTAATCCAATTCTTGCTGTTTTGATTGGACTTGTAATAACATCACTTGTTCAAAGTTCATCAGTTACAGTAAGTACATTGGTATTGTTAGCTGATATTACAGTTGTTACTAACGGAAAAGAACATCAGTTGTTAACACATACTACATGCCTATTCTTTATCATTGGTGCATACGTGGGTGCATGTACACCTGCCGTTATCGCATCACTTCATGCAAACAGAAACGCAAAGAGAACAGCTTTTGTTTATCTAATGTTTAACGTAGTTGGACTTGCCTTTTTAGGAATAATACTTGCGTTCTTTGGAGATCAGATTATTGGATTTATTGAAAGCATAAGTCATGGACATAAACGTTTCGTAGCGAATGCTGATACAATATTTAAACTTATCATTTGTGTGGTTGGTTTATTTGTTGCAAATCCTCTTATTGCTTTGTCTAAGAAGGTTATACATAAGAAAAAGACAGATGATGAAGAAGATGAAGAAGAGAGAACTCTTAAGTATATTGATGAGTCGGGTACAGCAGTGCCAGCTACAGCTATAGTAGAAATTGTCTCAGAGATAGAGCGTATGTCTAAAAAGGTTCGTAAGAACTTTGTGGCATCTATGGAAGCGCTACTTAATAACGATAGAAAGAGATCAGAAGAGATTTTCGAGAGAGAAGAGTATATTGATTTCCTAAGTCATAAAATTACTGAGTATATGGTTAAGGCGAACAGATATGACTTGCCTATAGCCGATAGAAATAGATTAGGTGGTTTGTTCCACGTAGTAATTGATATCGAGCGTATTGGCGATTATGCTGTGAACTTTGTAGAAGATGCTTTTAAAGAACAAAGACAGAACATAACCTTCTCAGAAGAAGGCACAAAAGAAATTAAACATATGTACACACGCGTTCTTGAGGTTTATGATGAGAGTATAGACATATTTTTATCAATGGATGACACTCGCTTTTCTGAAATTGAAGCTAAGGAAGCGGAAATTGATAAAATGGAAATTGATTATCAAGAACATCACGTTAAGAGAATGGCAGAAGAAAAATGTAGTATTGAGTCAGGCTTAATCTTTACTGACCTAGTTGTAGGATTAGAGAGAGTGGCAGATCACTCAATGAACATTGCATATTCAATCTTACCAGAGAAGGAAGATCTATAAAAAATGTAATTACAAGGGCAGTTGCGAGGCGCAACTGCTCTTTTTTGTTGCAAACAAAAATAATTAATTATTGTTAGAAAATTGTCAATTTTGTTATTGAATAGTAATATTTTTTAGAGTACAATGAAAATAGCATTCGCAGGGAACTCCGAAAGGAGTAAGAATGTTAAAAAAGAATATTATATTATTAATTATGGGAATAGCGATTTCCCTAGTATTTATGGGCTGTGGAAGTAAGTCTAAAAAGATATCTCTAGATGATACAAAGCCTAAAACTTCTTTGGAGGAGACGAAAAGTAGCGGAGATATTTTTGTACACGTAGTGGGCGAGGTGAATGCTCCAGGAATAGTGAAAGTTCCAGAAGGTACGAGGCTTTACAATGTCATTGAGAAAGCTGGTGGCATGACAAAAAATGCACAGACCGATTATTTAAACTTAGCTGATACCGTAAAGGACGGACAGCAAATCAGGGTGATTTCTAAAAAAGAGTATAAGAAACTTAAGAAAAAGAAATCATCTGGCAGTTCACCTAATGAAAGCCAAGGTGGATCAAACCAATCAGGTTTAATAAATATAAATACAGCCACTGCTGAAGAACTACAGACTTTGTCGGGGATTGGTGAAGTTAGAGCGAAAGCAATAGTGGAATATCGCACGCAAAATGGAAATTTTTCTAAGCCGGAAGATATCAAAAATGTTTCTGGAATAGGAGATGCCACATTTAATAATATCAAATCACAGATTTGCGTAGATTAGGAGAAAAATATGAGAGCTTTAGTAGTTGATGATGAAAAATTAATCGTGAAAGGACTTAAGTTTAATCTTGAGCAGGAAGGTTACGAAGTGGACTGTGCTTATGATGGCCAGGAAGCTGTAGACCTAGCAAAGGAAAATGAGTACGATATCATTTTGCTTGATTTGATGCTGCCTGTCTTTGACGGTTACGAGGTTTGTCAGCAAGTGCGAGAGTTTTCAGATGTGCCAATTGTGATGCTTACTGCGAAGGGCGAAGACATGGACAAAATCCTTGGTCTAGAGTACGGTGCAGATGACTACATCACAAAGCCATTCAATATATTAGAGGTTAAAGCTAGAATCAAGGCTATCACTAGACGTAACAAGAAGAAGGTTCAAGTGGAAGAGACCGCCAAAGTAATAGAAGCGGGCGATCTAAGACTAGAAGTAGAAGCAAAGAGACTTTATATAAAAGATGAAGAGATTAGACTTACAGTTAAAGAGTTTGATATCTTAAAACTACTAGCGGAGCATCCTGGAAAGCTTTACTCAAGAGAAGATCTTTTAAATATCATTTGGGGTTCACACTATCCAGGTGATGCTAGAACAGTAGATGTTAACATTAGAAGACTAAGAGAAAAGATTGAGGAGAATCCAGCCAAACCTTCATACATTCAGACTAAGTGGGGAATGGGATATTATTTTCAAGGATAATTAGATGAAAAATAAAAAGCTTGATTTAATTTTAAATTACATAAAGAGCTTCGAATTTTCGATATTCGTTGTTACATTGATTGTTATTATTGTGCCTATTCTTGTGATAGGCACAATATTTCTTAATGTGTCAACTTCTAAGTATTACAACAACCGCCTAGAAGAGTACAAATCTAACAATGTAATGCTTAAAAATAATATAATTAGCAGCGGCTATTTGGACAAAAAGGGATCCGAGGCAGTGAATGCACAGATTAATCTTTTGTCGAATGAGTTTGATGCGCGTATCCAGATAATTGATACGGCATGTATCATTCGCGAGGACTCAAAGAGTGAAGATATTGGAAATACTAGCATTTCTAAAAATGTCTTTAAGGCTCTAAAAGGCAAAGATGTGATGGAAGAAAACAAAGACCTAGAGTATATTGAGTTTTCGATCCCTCTAGTTGCTACTATTACCACAGTGGAAGAGGGGTCTGTCAAAAAGACTGTAGGTGTACTTTGCACTAACTATTCCACAGCAAATATTTCAAACTATAGAAGCGACGTAAGGCGAGTGGTATATATTGCCTTTGCCTTGGGCGCTATCTTTGCGTTGATAGTAGCATTCATCTGCGCCAAATTCTTTGCAAGACCAATCAAGCGAGTGGGCGAGATCATCAAAGATGTTAAGCACAGAAGAGGTGTGGAAAACTTGGATGAGATTAAGGATTACACTGAGGTTAAGCGTATCCTTAGTGATTTCAATACAATGATAGATAACTTCTATGCAGAGCAGAAGAAAAGAGATGACTTTGTATCGAACGTGTCTCACGAATTAAAGACGCCTATTACTTCGATGAAAGTGCTTGCGGATTCTTTGGTAGGTGCAGAGGGTGCGCCTGAAGAAATGTATCAAGAGTTCTTGGTTGATATTTCAAATGAGATTGAGCGTGAGAGCCAGATTATTAACGACCTTCTCGAACTTGTGAATACAGAAAATGTAGAAAATGAGATTAACATTTCTCAAGTAAATATTAACGATGTTTTAGAGTCAGTGCTTAAGACTGTTAAGCCTATTGCTGAGGAGAAAAATATCGAGGTGGTATACGAGAGTTTCCGTCCTATCATTGCAGATGTGGACGAGCTTAAGTTTGCCAGAGTTGTTACAAATTTAGTTGAGAATGCTATCAAATATAACCAGGTAGATGGAACAGTTACAGTCAGCCTTAATGCCGACCATCAGTATTTCTACTTCAAAGTACAAGATACTGGTATTGGTATTCCAGAGGAAGATCAAGACAGAGTGTTCGAGCGCTTCTTCCGTGTGGATAAGGCTAGAGCAAGAGAGACTGGCGGTTCCGGACTTGGACTTGCTATTACTAAGGAGATTGTTAAGAGACACCACGGTTCTATCGGTGTTCACAGTAAAGAGGAAGAGGGTACTACATTTACAGTGCGTATACCTCTAAAATATATTGAAGAGTAATTATGAAGATTAGAAGAATTATAAGTTTAATATTGATGCTTTCTTTGACGATTTCTCTTTTCGGCTGCGGCGAAGCTGAAAAAGAGCAGACGTCTGGTATGTTTGTCTATTTTATCAACAAGGCTGGAGATAATCTTAACAAAGAAGAGTATAGGGTTAAGTCTGATAATGCTAACAGCCAGATAACAGATCTTTTGGATGCTTTGTCAAAAGACGGTGACGACAAAGGTGATAAGGCGGCAGTTCCAGAAAACGTAATTGTCAATGGATTTAAACTAGAAAACGGAATAATTACAGTTGATTTTAACAGTGAGTACAATCAACTTGAAAACCAGAGAGAAGTAATGTGTAGAGCGGCAGTTGTTCTTACATTAATTCAGATAAACGCGGTAGATGGGATAGCATTTACTGTGGAAGATAAACCTTACGAGAAGGTGGCAGGTTCAAGAATGGGCATTATGGATGCATCCAGTTTTGTATCAATGCTACGCGGTGGCGACGACCAGTTTGCAAGAGCCGATTTCTTGCTTTACTTTGGAAATGATGAGGGGGCCAAATTAAAGAAGTACGAACTTAAAAATGCAAACTATGGAAATAAGTCAAAAGAAGAGTTTATCGTAAGGAAGTTGATTAGCGGTCCAGACAAAGAAGGATACACAGCTACTCTAAATAAGAATGTTAAGTTGCGCAGTGTTTCCACGTCAAATAATATTTGTTATGTGGACTTTGACGATTCATTCTTGAGAGAACGAAGTGGAGTACTCGATGAAGTTTGTATTTACTCGATTGTAAACTCGCTTAGCGAACTTAATGATATTCATGAAGTGCAGATTACGGTGAATAGAGATTCCGACATTATGTACCACAAGAAGATTTCGCTTAGCGAACCACTAATCAGAAATTTGGATATAGTAGAAACAGAATAAAGAAAGAGGTGCAATTATCAAACGGCCAATTTTAAATTTGTTTTTGGCCTTGTTACTTGGAGAGATAGTTGCCATGATTTACGGGGGAGCATGGGTGTTATTACCCATTGTTGCCGCGTCCATAATTATAAAAATCATCGCTAAAACACAGTGGAAGTTTGTAGCGATGATTTTTTTTGGTGCTCTAATAGGCTTTTTGATTACTTCAAACGAGGTAAGAGTAAGGGATAGGACTTGGAATTATAAAGAGGGGGATATCAGTGTGTATGGAAATGTCGAAAAGATTTCCCCGACAAAGAATTCGTATGCGCTTTACCTAGATGATACCTGGAGTGGTGATAACTATTTGGGTGAAGTGATTGTCTATTTCTTTGACGAGCCAGATGTTAGGGTAGGAAATGTGGTGAAAGTGGAAGGGGAGTTTAAGCATTTTGAACAGGCGAGGAATCCTGGAAACTTTGATATGCGAGAACACTACATGTCGCTTGGAATCTACGGGATGATTTATGGCGATTCTGCCGAGGTGAAAGATGACTCGTGTGATTTGCTGCGGCAGGGTTTGTATAATCTACGGGTTCAGATAAAAGAGATCCTTAATGATATTTGTTCAAAAGATAAGGCGGGGGTTTATTCTGCCATATTGCTCGGGGATAAGGCGGAATTGGACGATACCACGAAGGAACTTTATTCAGTATCTGGTATAGCGCATTTGCTTGCGATAAGTGGATTGCATATCAGTTTTATTGGATTGTTCTTTTTCAAACTTTTAAGACGAAAGTTTGGATATGTAGTGTCTGGTTCGGTTTCTCTTTTTGCTGTGGTAGCTTTTGCCATAATGTCTGGGATGGGAATATCGACCATTCGCGCTGTTGTAATGTTTTTATGTTTGGTCTTGGGACAGATGTTAGGCAGATGGAACGATAAAGTAACTTCAATAAGCTTGGCTGGAATCTTTTTGCTTTTATGGAATCCATTTGTCATTTTAAATTCTGGATTTCAAATGTCATTTGCAGCAATCATTGGAATATTGATTGTCTGGCCGAAAGTTTTTTATTTACTTGGATTGAAAAGTAAGTTCAGTGCTAGAGAATTAGACAAGAATGCCAGTGAAAATGAGAAAAGGCATCTAGTTTACATAATTATTAAACATAAGACTATTAATGCTGTATTGTTTAGCTTAAATATCAGTGTGTTTATGGCGCCAATCATTGCTTATTACTATTATCAACTGCCAACTTGTTCATTTGTATTGAACTTGATAGTAGTTCCGCTGATGGGAGTAGTTATAGTATCAGGAGTGCTAGGAATAGTAGGTGGACTGTTTGCTAGGTGGTTAGGATCTATATTGATTATTCCTGGATGTTTGACTTTGGATTTGTATATCTCTCTATCACAATTGATTGGAATGCTTCCGTTTTCAAGTGTAGTAGTAGGAAAACCATCAGTTTACATAATTATTCTGTACTATATATTGCTTTTTGGTGTTTTGTTTTTCTTTTCTCATAGAAAAAAGGTTAGAGAACTATCGAAAAAAACATTCGAAAAGAGTGGAAAAGATTTAAGGCAAATAAAAAAGGAAAAGAGAGCAGAGCTCTTAAGAGCAAAAAGACGAAGGATGATTGTGGCTGTGCTCTTTGTCGTTCTCGGAAGTATGTTGTATTTAAAACCAGTAATAGTTCATTTAAACATTTTTTCATCTGGACTAGAGACAATGTTTCTTGATGTTGGGCAGGGAGATGGAATCCATATCAAGGGCAGTGACGGGACAAACATAATGGTGGATGGTGGAAGTACAACGGTAAAAGAAGTTGGAAAATATCGAATCATTTCATACCTAAAGTCTCAGTGCAATTCAACTATAGATTATTGGTTTCTAACACATGGAGACTTAGACCACATCTCGGGTGTTATCGAAATTCTAAATAGCGATATGAGCGGAATAAAGATAAAGAACATAGTGCTTCCGTATATGAAGGAATATGATGAACACTTAATGTCGATTCGAGAAGTTGCTACAGATAGAGGAATAGAAGTTCACTCTATCAGGAAAGGCGATTCTTTAGAGTTTGGTGATGTGCATTTCGAATGTATCCACCCAACTGTAGATACATCTTCGGATGACTTGAATGATTACTCAATTGTTTTGGGTGTTGAGTATGGAAAATACTCAATGTTGCTGACGGGAGATTTAACTTCGACGCAGGAAACATATATGAAAGACCTAGAGCAATACACTTTGCTGAAGGTGGGGCATCATGGATCTAAATATTCGTCATCTGAAGATTTCCTAAGAGCAGTAAAACCAAAGATAGGAATACTATCGTCTGGAAAAGGAAATAGATATGGGCATCCTACACCGGAAGTTATACATCGATTGGAGAGTATTGGCTGTAAGATTATCCGAACAGACGAAAGTGGTGGGATAAGTATAGTTTCAGAGGGAGAAAAAATAGAAATTGAAACATTTTTAAACTAAAATATTTTACTAAAGATCTAAATTACATTAAAATATAAAAGAACGAACAAAGCAAAATGCGATTGAAAAATTAGAGGAGTAGCTAATGGATAAAGACATAATTATTCGACTAGAAAGAGAAGAAGACTATAGAGAAAATGAAAATTTAATAAGAGAATCTTTTTGGAATGTTTATTGTCCGGGATGTAACGAACACTATTTAATGCATGTTCTAAGAAATGACGATTCGTGTGTGAACGAGTTGAACTTTGTAATGGAAAAAGCTGGCAAGATAATAGGCCAAAATGTGTTTGCTAAAACAGTTATTGAGGCAGACGATGGAAGAGTGATAGATGTTTTGACGATGGGACCTATTTGCATAACTCCAGAACTAAAGCGCCAGGGTTATGGCAAGATGCTACTGGATTATACTGTGGAGAAAGCAAAAGAGATGGGCTTTGGAGCAGTCCTCTTCGAAGGTAATATCGAATTTTACGGAAAGAGTGGTTTTGATTACTCAAGTAAATTCGGGATAAGGTATCATGATTTGCCAGAGGATGCGGATTCTTCTTTCTTTCTCTGTAAAGAATTAAAACCAGGATATTTAGATGATGTAACGGGTGTTTATCAGACGCCGGAAGTTTATTATGTGAAAGATGATGAGGTGGAAGAGTTTGATAAAACATTTCCGCCAAAACAAAAATTGAAACTTCCGGGCCAGTTATTTGATTAGGAGAAAAACATGTTTGGTAAAAATAAAGAAAAAACAATAAAACCATTGTATGATACGGAAAAGAAAGAGCCTATTATTAAGGCTAGCATTTGTAATGGAGAACAAGTTGCTGGGTTTAGAGATATAGAGTCTGGCGAATTCCATGAGGTTAAATTTATTAGAAATAGCCAGGAACTAGAAGACTTTAAGAGAGAGTATGGAATCCGGGGAGACATTAAAAAGATCTATTAAAATAATCATTGCACATCACTTGTGCAAACAGATATAATAGAGAAGATAAAGTTTAAGGGGAACGAAGATGAGAAAAGATAGATTTGAAGCATTCTTTGATGCCGTGATGGCAATCATAATGACAATAGTAGTTTTGGAATTTGCTATTCCAAAAGGAACTGATTGGAGCAATGTTAAAGGATTGATGTTCCAAGTTGTCGTGTATGCAATTTCATTCTTCTATTTAGGTATGATGTGGATGAACATCCATACACTCTGGCACAATGTTGAATACATTACTAGAGGCGTTATGTGGGTCAATATGATTATGCTATTCTTCTCATCTATGCTTCCATTTTGGGTAGTTTATCTAGGGCGTAACTTTTTTGCACTAGTTCCACAGTTGCTTTACGGAATGGATGTATTGCTAATTACAATCACTAACTTCATTAGTGCGGAGCTTTTGAGAAAACACAATCCTGCACTAAACTACGGAGTGGAATATCTTCGTTGCGGAATGATTTTAGATATTTCGACAAAGTTGATTGGTATCATAGTTGCACTTATATGGTTCCCACCAGCTATCACAATATCAGTAATTGTTGCTATGGTGATATTATCATTTAACTTTACATTACTACGTAGAAAAAAACGTGCATATAAACAGAGGAACGATGAAACAACTAACGAATGATATAAAAAATAAAGAGTTTAAAAATGCTTATCTTCTTGTGGGTCAAGAAGACTATTTGAAGAGTGTTTATACAAAGCAAATGGTTGAGGCTATAACTGATGGCAACAACATGAACGAAACTTATTACAATGGAAATGACATCGATGTAAATGATGTAATAGAAAATGCCAAAAGTTCACCTTTCTTTGCCGAGAAGAAAATAATAGTGGCAGAAAACACTAACCTTTTTTCGTCAGAAGGAGAGGCGCTAGCTGAACTTATCCCTGAACTTCCAGAGTCCACAGTTATGGTTTTTGTGGAGAGAAAAGTTGATAAGAGAGGGAAACTTTACAAAGCAATAAAAGAAGCAGGACATATTGCTGAAATTGAAAAGCAGGGCGAGCAAGAAGTAGCCATATGGGCGGCAAAGGTTTTGGCGAACAGCAAAAAGAAAATAACAAAAGCGGATATGTCATATCTAATCTCAATGGTAGGAGTAGATATGGAGATTCTCTCAAACGAACTAGAGAAACTTATCTGCTACTGTATGAATAAACCTGTTATTAAGAAAGAAGATATAGATGCAGTTTGTAGTAAGCAGCTAAGCATTAGGATTTTTGATTTGATGGATCAGATGTCATATAAGAATCAGAAGAAGGCTCTTGATTGTTACTACGAACTTATTACAGATAAAAATGAACCTTTTGCCATTCTTCGAATGATAAGCAGACAGTTCAACTTGCTTCTTCAGGCAAAGGACTTAAAAGGAAGAGGAATGAACAAAGGTGATATACAAAAGACGATGGGCCAGCAGTATTTTGTCGTTGACAAATGTATTAAACAGTCCGGAAACTTTACGATAGACGAGTTAAAAGAAGGCTTGAAGGATAGCGTAGAGACGGAAGATAGAATAAAAAAAGGATTGATTGATCCAAACATAGGAGTGGAACTACTCATTGTAAAATATTCCACAAAATAAAAAACTCAGATTCAAATGAATCTGAGTTTTTATTTAGCTTAAATTCTTAAGCAACTGTGTTAACTAACTTAGCTAATCTAGAAACTTTTCTAGCAGCATTGTTCTTGTGGTAAACACCCTTTGAGCAAGCACTATCGATAAGCTTTGTAGCTGCTGTAAATGCAGCCTTAGCTTCATCAGCGTTTTTGTTTGCCACTGCATCCTCAACACGCTTGATAGCTGTCTTTACTTCAGACTTAACTGCCTTGTTTCTTTCATATTTAGTTCTGTTAACTAAAATTCTTTTCTTAGCTGACTTAATATTAGCCATTGTCCACCTCCGTGAAATCTGTTTGAAACTTCCGTTGAGAGAGATTGGAAGTTTATTTCGCTTTCATCTGTGTCCTTTGGAATGCGGACGTCGGACACAGACATCAGGAAATATTGTAGTAAAAATATGTGGCATTGTCAATACTATATAGCATTATTGTGCTATACTATGAACAATAAGAAACGGAGGAATAATATGAGTAAAACGATAAAGATATTGTTGGTTTTATCAGTGATGGTAGGGACTGCATTTGCGTTTGTACAAAGAGTCCAAGCCAAAAACATTACAGTTAGCCCTAGCGGTGAAAAAGCAAGTGGATCAGTTTACTCGACAGACTATAGCAGGATTAAAAATGCGTTATATGACATCGATAAAGCAGGTGGAGGAACTCTTACATTAAAGAGCGGAACTTATAATATCACAAACACGCTTTGCGTTGGATCAAAAACTACTATTAAATTTGAAAAGAACGTTGTACTTAACAAAGTATTCGGTAGTGCTACATCAAGTACACTTTTCCAATTAATCAGCTTCGACAAAGTCTTCGGCAAAGACGAAGTATCTGGCTACAAAGGAGAGCACGATATTCACTTTAAAGGCAATGGAACAGTTTTTAATATGAATAATAAGAATAATGGCTCGACTATGGCTATATGTGTGGTTATGGCAAATAATGTAAATGTGTCTTTTGAGGGAATTACATTCGAGAATATTAAAAAAGGACATTTAGTGGAGATGGACGGATGTAAAAATGTGTCTTTCAAAGGCTGTACTTTTAAAAACATGGCTGATAACAGTAAGCATAACAAGGAAGCTATAAACCTAGACACTAATGACGATTGGACTGGCGGTTTTTCGCAGGAGTGGAGTAAAGCGGATAAGACGCCTAATACGAAGATAACTATTTCAGGTTGTACTTTTAGTAATTTAGTTAGAGCGGTTGGTACTCATCGCTACTCAGGCGGTAAGTATCACACTAACATTAAGTTTATTAATAACAAGTGCAACAAAGTAATGGCACCTTTGGGAATGCTTAACTGGAGAAAAGTAACAGTGAAGAATAATACATTTTCAAATGGAAAGGCAAACAAGCGCTACAACTATAACTTCCTTATGGCGGGAGTGAAGAAAGTAACATTTACAAAGAATAAACTTATCAATATGAAGAGCAAGGAAACAATTAAGTATTACGCTAAGTATAAGATAGGTGGAGATGTTTATAAGGCTACTAAGTCTAAACTTACTAAAAAAGAAATAAAACTTCTGAAGAAAAACAAAGCGAAGAAGGGCACGAAAAAGAAGTTTATTATTAACAAAAAGAAATATAAATTTAAGTAAATAAAAAAGGCTTGAGATAATCTCAAGCCTTTTAAAATGCAATAATTATTTAGTGCCAGTAGAACCAAATCCACCAGCGCCTCTAACTGTATCTGATAGTTCATCCACCTCGTTAAATGAAGCTGCTAAGAATGGAGCAATTACCATTTGTGCCACGCGCTCGTTTTTGTCGATAGTTTGTGGTTCTGAGCCGTGGTTGTGAAGGGCGACAGTAACTTCGCCGCGGTAGTCTGCATCTACCACGCCCACTTTATTGGCAGGGGCTAAGTCTCTCTTACATGAAAGACCAGATCTAGCATAAATCAAACCTGCATATCCTTCTGGAATTTCCACTGCAATACCAGTTCCAACAAAAACAGTTTCGTGAGGGTTAATAGTTAAATCCTCATCTAAGCAAGCATAAAGATCTGCGCCTGCAGCATAATCACTTCCGTATGTTGGGATGATAGCATCATCTCTTAATTTCTTAATATTAATTTCAACCGCCATATTTCCTCCTATTTATTCTCTAGATATTTCTCTTTCCCATAGAACGATCTCGCCTTTTTCGCGAGTCTTGTTCATATCTATTAATCTCTGATTTTCTGAACCGCGGAAGAGTAGCATTATATTTCTTTTAGCTTCCACATAAGGTCCATCTACCAAAACATCCACCAAAGACAAAATCTCCTCTAAGTCCGGACATTCCTTAGCCATCTTACCAGTCAAGTCTTCGTAAAGGTAACCTGTAAATAGCCATATGTCTTTGTCGGGGTATACTTCCTTAACTTTTTTTGCGGTCTTTAAAACTTCCGACTGGTTCTTTGGATCAAGTGGCTCGCCACCTAAAAAGGTAATGCCACGATATGCGCCAAAGGACATAGTGTCGATTATCTGGTCAATCACTTCATCGGTATATGGCTTTCCGTAATTAAAGTCCCAAGCCTCCTCGTTGAAACATCCTTTACATGCGTGAGTACAACCGCTCACAAACAAAGAAACCCTAATTCCAGGGCCATTTGCCACATCGTAAGTTTTTAATTCTGCGTAATTCATAATAAGAATTATAAATCATACACTAAAAAAAATAAAGTGTATGTGGTATAATGAAAAAGTAGACATAGTGCGGATTATAGAAAAACATATTTGTGGAGGAAGAGATTATGAGAAAATTAATATGTGTTGTTTTATGTTGTGCACTTGTCTGTGCAATGGTTACCGGTGTTTGGGTTAAACCTGTGAAGGTGAAGTCGGCAGTGGAAACGATGTTATTGGAAAAGGAGCCTAAGCTAGACAAAGTTAAATTAAACTGGTACCAAACAAAGGGTGCAAAGAAATATGTTATTTATAAAGCAGATGTAACAAAGATAGTTAAAAAGGGAAAAGTAAAACTATCTAAGAAAAAGTACAAAAAGTTAAAAACACTATCAAAGAAGAAATTAATATTCACAGACAAAAAAGTTAAAATGAATCATTATTATGCTTATTATATTAAGGCTTACAAAATAAAGAAGGGTAAGAAAAAACTACTTAAGACATCATATGATAAGTATTTTGACCCTGTTTTTATAGGGGTTGATGAACCCAGATTGCAATTAAGCTCTTATGAGGGTGAATACGATGAAGAGAAGTGTATTCTCTTTGATATTGTTTTAGTAGATGGTGTGATCACTAATAAATTTGACGTTTATAGAAAAGGACCAGGAGATAAAAAATTTAAAAAGATTAATGTGGAAATCAAACAGGCAACTGTAGGCGATGGTGATACATTTTGTTGCTTTGATAAGAATGTTGTAGCTAAGCAAGTGTATCAATACAAGGTTAAAGCATATGTGGTTAAAGGTGGAAAGAAAATTTATTCAAAGTTTTCGAAAGTCAGCTATCAGGAAGTATAGTCTTTTACTAGCTAGATAAATAAATACAATGACTAATTGAAAGAAACAACTATTAGTAGAAGGATTGGTGTTAAAGCACCAATCCTTTTATGTAAGAACAACTAACCATTGACAAGTTAGTTGTGACTAACTAAAATACTATTGAGTGATATTTCTTATAATGGTAAAATTACTATTTAGTAAGACTATTATTTACGAAAGGAAACTATCATGAGCAAATTAGACACAAAATGCGTACAAGGTGGATACACACCAGGGAATGGAGAACCTAGACAGGTACCTATTTACCAGTCCACTACATGGAAATATGACACTAGTGAGGATATGGCCAAACTATTTGACCTAGAAGCAGTTGGATATTTTTATACCAGACTTCAAAATCCTACTAATGATTTAGTTGCAAGTAAGTTAGCCGAGATGGAAGGTGGAACAGCAGCAATGCTAACATCATCAGGACAGGCAGCAAACTTCTTTGCGCTATTTAACGTGTGTGAAAGTGGAGATCATATCGTATCTTCATCATCTATATATGGTGGAACATTCAACTTGATTGAAGTTACTATGAAGAAGATGGGAATTGATGTGACATGGGTATCACCTGATGCTTCTGAAGAAGAAATAGCAGCAGCTATTCAAGATAATACAAAGGCTGTCTTTGGCGAGACCATCGCTAACCCAGCGCTTACAGTATTAGATATTGAGAAGTGGGCTAAAGTGGCTCATGATCACGGAATCATATTTGTTATTGATAACACATTCCCTACACCTGTTAACTGCAGACCTATTGAGTGGGGAGCAGATATCGTTACACACTCTACTACAAAGTACATAGATGGACACGGAGTAAGTGTGGGTGGTGCTATTATCGACGCTGGTAAGTTTGACTGGATGGCTCACGCCGACAAATACCCTGGACTAACTACTCCAGATGAGTCATATCATGGAATCACATATGCTGAGCAGTTTGGAAAAGAGGGAGCATTCATTACTAAGTGTACAGCGCAGTTGATGAGAGACTTGGGTAGCATCCAATCTCCACAGCATGCGTTCTATATAAACAATGGACTTGAGTCATTACACGTACGTATGCCTAAGCATGTTGAAAATGGACAGGCAGTGGCAGAGTTTCTAAATGACCATCCAAAGGTTAAGTCAGTTACTTACTCGGGACTTCCTAGCGACAAATACTACGAAATCGCTCAAAAATATTTGCCAAACGGTGGATGCGGAGTTGTTTCATTTGTCTTGGACGGCGGAAGAGCAGAAGCTGAGAAGTTTATGAAGAGTCTTAAACTAATCGCTATTGAGACTCACGTAGCTGATGCTAGATCATGCTGTTTAAACCCTGCTACATCAACACACAGACAACTTACAGATCAGCAGTTAGAGGATGCAGGAATCCCAGCTGGACTAATCAGAGTTTCTTGTGGGCTCGAAGATAAAGAAGATTTGATAGCAGATGTAAAACAAGCATTAGAGCAAATATAAAATATGGGGCGATTTAATCGCCCCTTTAAAATGAGGTAATACAATGGGACACGAACATAACCACGAGTGTGGCTGCGGAGGCCACGAACATAATCACGAGCATGAACATAACCATAATCATGGCAGTTGCGGTTGTCACGATCATGACTGTGGATGTGGACATGAGCATAATCATGGTTCAAACAAAATAGTTATTGCAAGAATTGTAATAGCTATTTTAATGACGATTGCGCTAGAAGTGTTAGAAGCAAAAGGACTTTTGCCAGAAAACATTTGGATAGTAAGAGCGCTTTATGTTGTTCCGTATTTGATTGCAGGATACGACATAATCTGGGGCGCTTTCAAAAGTTTGCTTAAGAAACACGTCTTTGACGAAAACTTCTTAATGGCGATCGCCACTATCGGCTGTTTCGCCCTGGGCGAAGAACTTAGAGAGTGCGTAATGGTAGTAGTTCTATTCCAGATTGGTGAATTGTTTGAACACTACGCTGTCAATAAGAGCAGAAATAGCATTAGCGAGTTGATGGACATAAGACCTGACTATGCAAATATAAAAGTTGACGGCGAGATTAAGCAGGTAGATCCTCACGAGATAAAAGTGGGCGATATAATTATCGTGGAGCCTGGCGAGAAAGTCCCTATCGACGGAACTGTTGTCAGTGGAATGTCTACTCTAGATACTGCAGCGCTAACTGGGGAGAGTGCTCCAGTAGATGTGGAAGAGGGAAGCGACGTTATAAGTGGAACAATCAACCTAAACGGTGTTCTAGAAATAAAAACTACAAAAGCCTTCGGCGAATCCACAGTTTCAAAGGTATTAGAATTAGTAGAAAATGCGGACGACAAAAAAGCAAACTCAGAGAACTTCATCACAAAGTTTGCGAAGTACTATACACCAATCGTTTGTGGATTGGCGTTGGCGGTTGTACTTATTCCGCCCGTTATAAATATAATTATGGGTGCAGACCCTGGCTGGAGAAGTTGGGCGTACCGAGCACTTACATTCTTAGTAATTAGTTGCCCTTGCGCAATGGTTATCAGTATTCCACTAAGCTTCTTTGCAAGTATTGGTGGTGCAAGCCGTCAGGGTATCTTGGTTAAAGGTTCAAACTTTATGGAGAGCCTTGCTAAGCTTAAATACATTATGTTTGATAAGACAGGTACTATGACAAAGGGCGTGTTTGAAGTAAACGGAGTTCACCACAACAGCGTGGATGATGATGAACTAATAGAACTGGCAGCTTTGGCGGAGATTCACTCGAGCCATCCTATCAGTAAGTGCTTGATTGATGAGAGTGAAAAACGCGGTAGAGTCCTCGACAAAGAACGCGTAAAAGACGTACAAGAGTTGGCTGGATTTGGAATTGAAGCTAAGATTGACGATAAGACTATCTTGGTTGGAAATGACAAGTTAATGAAAAATAAAAAAATTGAGTTTAAATCATGTCACGATGATATTGGAACAGTAGTGCACGTGGCAATAGATGGAGCATACGCCGGACACATTTTGATTTGCGATATGCTAAAAGACACAGCAGAAGCGGCCGTCAAAGGACTTAAGAAATATGGAATGAAGAAGACTATCATCCTTACTGGTGATGCAAAGAATGTAGCAGATGATGTTGCAAAAACTTTGGGAGTAGATGAAGTATATGGTGAGCTTCTTCCAAATGAGAAAGTAGAAAAAGTGGAAGAAATACTTGCCTCTAAGGGCAAGAAAGAGACTGTAGGTTTTGTGGGCGATGGTATAAATGATGCCCCAGTTCTCTCGAGAGCAGACGTTGGAATTGCTATGGGAGCATTAGGTTCAGATGCAGCCATAGAAGCAGCAGACGTAGTGTTGATGGACGATGAGCCACTTAACATTTTAAAAGCTGTAAAGATTGCAAAAAAATGTATGCGTATAGTATATGAAAACATTTACTTTGCTGTGGGCATTAAGGTGATATGTATGGCACTAAGTTTCTTTGGGGAAATTCCGATGTGGCTAGCGGTCTTTGCCGATGTCGGTGTAATGGTGATAGCAGTTATTAATGCTATGAGGGCCATGATGAAGACAAGAGCGTAAAACAGTTAATAGAGGCATAAAACCACAATATGGTGTGGTTTTATGCTTTTTTATTGCATATTTATACAATACTTGGTAAAATATTGTTGGAAATGTGTTCCGGAAATTAAATTATAGAAAAAAGGAGAAAAATGTTATGAAATTTTCAAACGCAGCTAAAGGTGTTAGCAAAATTTTCACAGCTGAAATTCTAGGTCTTATTTCTTTTGTACTAATAGGAATTGGTGGCATAGTAGTAATAGGCACAGCTATAAGTAATGGAGAGAAAGTGTCTGATATAGCAGTTAATTCTATTGTAAGTGGCGGAATTCTATTTGCTATAGGCTACATCATTATGGCTGTTGGTGCTATCATTAACATCGTAGGCTTGGTACAGGCAGGAAAGGATGAACCATTCTTTAAATATGCATTATATGCTATGATTATTTACTTCATTGTCTCATTGATTGTAAATATTGCATTTGGAACATCTAATTATCAAGATGATGCATCTAATGGTGCACCATTACTTAACTTAATCGTAAACGTTCTAGTTATCCAGGGTGTTATCAACCTCGCTAACGCTAAGCAGGATGCAAAAGTTGCATCAAAGGGATTACTAATATTTAAGTTATACATTGCTGTTGCTGTTCTTGAAATAATTGCTTATATTATTTCAGTAGTAACTCAGAGTACAACTGTAGCGGTTGTTGTATTAGTATTAGCGATTGCAGCACTTGTTCTTGGTATTGTTAGATACTTTATGTATTTGTCAATGCTATCAAATGCTAAGAAGATGTTAGCAGATGATAAAGAATAATTATCAACTAATATCAAAAAGGAGATATCGAAAGATATCTCCTTTTTTTTGTGATGATATGATTATATTCATAATGATAATTGAAGTTGCGTATGTTATAATTTTACAAGAAATGTATTTAGAAAAAATACAAATGGAGGAAACAATATGAAAAAAATACGAACAGTTTTTAAGAGGGTGTCAACATGTATGTTGGCACTAGTTTTGACTGCAACATTTTCTTTGCCGTCCGGCTTTAATTTTATGACAAAGAAAGTGTATGCGGCAGAGGATGCAAAGAAACCAGTAGCCACGGATGTACATTATTATCCTAATGATAGTGTTGAGGCAAAAAATCGAACAGGCGTTAAGTCGTTCACGTTGGAGCCTTATACATACTACAATATGAGTAAGGATAATAGAATAAATCCTGATGGCAAAGATACTATGAAGTTAGATGATGCCACTTTAAAGAGAATAGCTGTTAATCAGATATTCCCTAAATGGGGCGTTATAGCAGAAAATATTTTTAGAGATCAAGCCAATCAATTAGTAACTATTGAAGGTTCTGGAATGATGAAATCAGACACTGTATCATCTGAATCTTTTGATAGACACTTTTCTACTAGTAAAAATGGAGTGAGCGGATATTCTAGTGATTGGGCTATAAGCGATTTGGCTTCAGAACTTGGCAGCGAGCATTATAACCACAAAGGAAAGCAATGCTGGGACGAAGTGAGAAGAGAGGGTATTTCTCAGATTTCTAGTTTAGCAGATGCGCGTAAGATGATGGGTCAATCCCTTCGTAATTGTTCAGATGACAATGACGTGTCTGTGGATGATTTTTTGGGAAATTCTAAACAAAAGACTGATAATAAATACAGACTTCCAGATATGGACGATGATAAGTCTGGAAGCGGTTTTTGTAATATAGTGACAGCCGTAAATAGAGCTGGTGCCTCAGGAGACTACGACTACAACACATTTGGAATTGCGGTTTATGATTTTGACCTTACACCAATAGCAGCAAAAAATATTAAATACATAGAAGCAGCTGACAAATATGACAATGGTAGAGATATTCTGATGGGAAATGCAGGAAATGTAGATTACGTAGGAATTAAATTTTCTGAAGATAAGCAAGATGGCGCTACCACATATTTGAAAAACAATACTGACCACGAAGCTACACAATCAACAGGGTTAGAAAACTCTGTTTCAGAAGAAAGTTCCCTAACACAAGAAGATTCGATGGAATGGGGAATGGAACAAACAATAGGATATGAATGGAATTTTGGAACAATAAGCGATTCGGCTATGTTCCCTCGTTCAACTCTATCGTTTAGTAATTCATGGCATGAAACATGGACTACTACAAAGAGCAAAACAGAGACTAAATCTGTTACTAAAACTAAAAATGTTAATACAGAAGTAACGCTTCCAGCACATACTACGGCTAAGATTAACCAAAGCCTAAATAATAAAACATTGGAAGAGCACTATCAACAACCAGTAGCGTTAAACTACAAAGTAGCTATATTTGCAATGAGTGGAGACTATTATAACGGTTGGTTTGGAGCGATTGATAGTAGTAGTTATGATAAACAGTGGATGAGTGTTAAATTTGACGGTTCAGATGACTACGCTACCAGCGGAAGTGATGCTCTTGGAAGCTTGTATAACCGAGCAATCATAAATGCAACTACTAAACGTTATGACGGATCAAAAGGAAAATATAATGTATGGTGCGACAAAGGTGCTTGGAATAAGAGTGAAAAAATAGAGTGGAATAATATAAAGACTGACATTGGTGGTGATAACAGAGCAAGTCATAGTATTCCTTCAGCTAGAACAGGACAGAAGAGTAGTTTAAGTGATCTTGCAACTGAACTACCTTTGATGGAAAAAGCTATGATACACAATTCTAAGCAGAATAATATTACATCATCAGTGGATCAAGTTATACCTCTTTATAAGTTGAATTCAGTTAGCGTAAAAGATAACAAGAAACAGTTTGATGTAAAACCTGCAGAAAAGGTATATCTAGATGCGCTAGAGCTAGAAGGATATAATGACAGAAATGTTGAATTCCACGGATTCCAAGACAGTTGGGGTAAATGGAACCTACTAGATGAAGATAGGAATATAATAGAAGATGGAAGTGCTAAAGATGAGGATAATAGAGAAGGCAGAATTAAATACCATCTATTAACTCTAGTAAATGATGAAGATATGGATAGTCAATGGATTCAGGTGGCAAATTCGGGTGCATTTGGCGAGGATGAACCATCTCAACTGGTTAAGTGGACTATAAATGATGATGCCAAAATAGTTTCAAACGAAAACTTGATTAATGATGAAGAGTGTATGACTCCAGAACAGATTGCACAGGTATCTGTTCCGACTATCAGTATCAACCCAAAAGATGAATCAAAGAATGTTCAAGCTGTCAAACTATCAGGTAGCTATAAAGGTATATACACAGAAGAAGTGAACTTGAGTAATGTACTAAGAGCCAAAGCTGTAGATGGAAGTGGAAAAACTAAGAACATTCAGCTACTTTGGGAAGATAGCGGAGATGACGGTATTGAATTAGAAGAAAGTGGAATTGCTAAGTTTACAAAACCAGGATTTTATAGGGTGAGAGCTTTCTGTGTCAACAATGAAGGAACAAAATTGGCATCAGATTGGGTAGAGATTGAGACAGTAGAAAAGGCGAAACTATCTAAAATTGATTTTACCAAACCTAGCGATTTGGATGAAGATGATTTAAATATTACAAAGAAAAGCCAGGCTAAAGCATTTGACCTCAATAGTTATATTAGTATGTATGATCAGTATGGCGAAAAGTGGACTGGTGAGAAGCCAAATATTGTTTTTACAGTAACTGATAATGACGGAAAAGAAACACTAGATGCTACAATAGATCATAACAATATACTTACTATAACAGAGGCTGGAACATATAAAGTAAGTGCTAAGGCATTAGACAGTGACGGTGGAGAATTAGGAATAACTATTAATCCAATTAAACTTAAAATAAGTGAAGACGATTGGCTAGATAGTATTGTGCTAGAAGACCCTAACTTAGATAGAAATGAGTTAAAACTACAAGACATAAATGATGTTGTGAGAGTGAATGATCTAAGAGGATACCTAAGATTCATAGATCAGAACGGCGATGAGTGGGAAGGCAAAAAGCCTAATGTGACATTTAATCTAGCAGTTGATACTGATGATGCAGAGATTAAAGGTGATAATTTCTACGCATATAAACCGGGAGTCTTTACGATAGGTGCCTCCGCCAATGGATATGATATAAATCCTATTGTTATTAGAGTAGAGGAAGATCCATATTTGGTTATCAAAACTAAGGATCCAGATGTACTTGAATTAACAGATGAAGAAAAGACAGTAAGTTTTGATATCGAAAGATATGTAGATTTCACCACTCAGTTTGATGGTAAATATGATGAGAATAGACCTGAGCTTCAATACACTCTTGACTCGGATGTAGAGGGAGCCAAAATAGTATATGAGAGAGAAGTAGATGAAAGGACAGGTGAGCAAGTAAGAGTTGCTAAATTTAAAGCAACAGAGCCTGGAGATTACTATGTACATGTTGCTCCAAAGAAAGCTTCTGCTTACAAAGAAGATATTGATGATATCAATGTAACAGTTGAGATTAAGAAAAAGGTAGCATTAGTAAATCTTGACTTTGAAGAATTACAGAAAGATAAAGAAAGCAGAACTTTAAATGATCAAGGTGAGTGTACGATAGAAAATCTAGAACAGTATGTGAAATATTATGACCAATTTGGAGACGTTATTAGTCCTGGAGAACTAAAGACTATGGATGATGTCCCAACTGTTACTGGGTTCCAGTTAGAGCAAACAGATAAAGAGGCATTTATTGTTAAAAACGATGATGGTAAGCACGATTTCACAGCTAAAGAGACAGGTGCTTATCAGATAAAGACTGTTTATGAAATAGATGGTAAGGAAGTATCAGGGTTCAACAGCGAGGTTGTACATATAGTGAGTGATGAGACCACTCCTGAAAAAGAAGAAGCAATAAACAGTGCCATAGAGGTTATTAGTTATGTTAGTTCGGCTAAAGCGGCAGGTGACATTACAGAAGAGCAGGAACAAGCGCTGATTCAGGCTATTAATAAATTTATCAATAGTGTAAACGGAGCATCACCTAGCGAAGATATTGCACCTTACTACGAAGAACTAGCAAGCACTTTCTTTGACGTGTGGCCAGAAATAGGTCTTGAGATTGATAAAGAGGAAGCTATAGATGAGTTGTTGGCCTATAAGAATCTTGATGCCTACAGACAAGCAGAAAGAGAAGAAATAGAAAATATTCAAGATGTAACAAGTGTGTATATTGAGGCGGTAAAAGTAGGTAAAGATGGCATAGATAGTATAGATGCAGGAGTAGAAAAAGTTAAAGAATTACTAAAATCTGCAAAAGCAGAAATCGATAAACTAAAAACAGATGAGGACTATAGAAGAGAGGAACAATCTACACAGGCGCCTACACAGAAACCTACTAAAGATGAGACTACAAAGACACCTGATCCAACCAAGTCACCTGAAACTACAAAAGCAAAAACAAAGAAACCTGGTGTTGCAGTAGTAACTAAAGCTAAAAAGAAGAAGAGTGCCAAGAAGATAAAGATAACACTTAAGAAAACTACAGGTGCTAGAGGATATCAAGTAGCAGTTTACAAAAACAAGAAGAATGCTAAAGCAAACAAGAAAGCGATAGTTAAAAAGTTTACTGCAAAGCTTAAACTAACTCTTAAGTCAAAGAAACTAAAAGGCAAGAAGAAAGTATATGTAAGAGCTAGAGCTTATGCGCTTGATGGTTCTAAGAAAATCTTTGGAGATTGGTCTAAAGTCAAAAAATCTAAAAAGTAAATTAAATAGGACATATTTATTTGAAACTAAAGATTTGGAGGAGAGTTATTTATGAAAAGACACATGAAAAGAGTAGTGAGTATAATACTTACAGTTGTTCTATGTACAACTATGATGGTATACGTTCCAGCGAAGTCTTCTAAAAAATATGTTAAATCAATTAGCATAAAGAAGAAGGCTACTATTGTAGTACCTATTGACCAAGAAAAACTCACTAAATCTTACAGTGTTAAGGTTAAGGTAAAAGGAAAAGCAACTAAAAAGTTTTCGGCAAAGTCTAGTAATAAAAAAGTTGCTACTGTAAAGGTTAAGGGTAAGAAGATTAATGTTACTGCTCTTAAAGCAGGTAAGGCTAAGATTACTGTGAAGACTAAAGGTAAGAACAAGAAAGGCAAAAAACTTAGTAAAAAGATTACAATTACAGTTAAGAAAGATTCAATAACTAAGAAGTCTGTGCCTTATTATATGTTTGACGCGAGTGCAGGAAAAATACTAAAAGAGAATGGTGATTTGTATTTTTCATCTGCTTATCCAGATGTACCGTTTGTGACAGATAGTTATGCAATTAAGACATTCTTAGATATGTATGGTTATGAAACTGCAGCTAAAGAGACCAAGTCAAAGAACAATCATCTCCATAGTTTTGCAATGCCAATGAATACAACAGTGGCTTTTGACTATGATAAACAGATAATGGGCTTTAGTGATTTTACATCTACACTTGTAATGAATGGATGCATGCCATTTAATCCTTTTGGAGCTAGTTGTCCATATAATACCAATTTCTTTAAAACGCAGCCTAACGATAGATATGATGCAGGAGAGGCGATGGCATGCACCTTTGGATTTGATGAAGTTCCAATGCTTATAGAAGGAGATCATATTTTTATTCCTTTGCAGACATTTTCGGACTTGTTCCTATCTTATATAGGTAATTTCATGCAATATAATGGCAAGGGAGTTTTTATAATAGATGCTAGCATTGCTAAATCGCCAGCAAAAGCAGACTATTATAAAATGTATCAAGACTGTAAAAAGACTGGGAAAATATCAAGCGCTTTGGCGCAGGTAAACTACTATGAGTTGTGTAATACTTTAGATGCACACTATGGACTTCAGGAAAAGCATCATATTAATACATTTGATGCATTCTTTGAACGTAAGGGCTATAAGAAGAAAATGCTTTCAGGAGATTTGATAGAGATTACAAAATCGGAGATGGCTTTGGCACGTATCTTGTTTGAAGACTTCCATAGTGGGGATACACTACAATCTTGTTATTTGAGTAAACCGGTAGATTTCGATCCATCGCAGATAAGTCCGTCTTTTATAGAGCGTAATAAGAATATGGAAAGAATTGTTAATAAGCGTAATGAAGTGCTTGGAGAAACAGTTGCACCTTATGAGCGTAGAGGGGACACAGTATTTATTACTTTTGATTCGTTCTCATTCAAGAATAGCTTTGATAGTTATGGTCCAAAATACGAACCAACTCCATATGGTGATACGGTAGATTTGTTTGCCTATGCGCTAAGACGTTTGCAAAATGAAGACAGTGATGCTGAAAATGTTGTTATCGATCTTGCATGTAATGGCGGTGGAACTATCATTGCATGTGGATTTGCTATGGAGGCTATCTGTGGCACAAGTAACATTTATATGAATAATCCTATTACATGGGCAGAGCACTCATGTGTACAAAAATGGGACTTAAATCTTGATGGCGTAGTCGATGAAAATGACAAGTCTATGAAGGAATTAGGATTCAATGTTGCTGTAAATATTTCAGACAATTCATTCTCATGTGGTAACTTACTACCAAATATGCTTAAGTCAATAGATGATAGTATCTTTCTAACAGGAACAAAGAGCGGTGGAGGAGCATGTGCAGTTGGTTTTATTAGTACAGCTATAAACTCAGTTCACCAGATTTCTAGTGAAGCACAGTTTGTTACAAAGAAGAATGGACAAATTCAAGATATTGATGCAGGTATTGAGGCAGATTATAAACTTAATCTAAACCGAATGTTTGACAGAGATTACATAGTGGAAGTGGTTGACAAAGCCTTTGGTACGAACTAAACACAAGCCGAGTACATAATTAGGAGACATAATGGACAAAAGTAAAATTAGGAATTTTTGCATAATTGCACATATAGACCACGGTAAGTCTACGCTAGCAGACCGCATCATTGAGATGACTGGTCTTTTAACTGAGCGTGAAATGCAGGCCCAAGTCCTTGATAATATGGACCTAGAGCGCGAGCGTGGTATTACTATAAAATCACAGGCTATTCGAACAGTCTACAAAGCCGACGACGGCGAAGAATACATCTTCAACCTAATCGACACTCCAGGTCATGTAGACTTTAACTACGAAGTGTCTAGAAGTTTGGCGGCGTGCGATGGAGCAATACTAGTGGTGGATGCTGCACAGGGCGTGGAGGCTCAAACTTTGGCCAACGTTTATTTGGCGCTAGATCACGACTTAGAGGTCTTCCCTGTTATAAACAAAATTGATTTGCCATCGGCAGATCCTGACAGAGTAAAAGCGGAGATAGAAGATGTTATAGGAATTGATGCTTCAGAAGCACCTCTTATTTCCGCTAAGACAGGCGAGAACTGCAAAGAAGTGCTAGAAGCGATAGTTAAAAATATTCCATCCCCAGAAGGTGATGAGAATGAACCTTTGAAGGCTTTGATTTTTGATAGTTTATACGATTCATACAAAGGTGTTATAGTTTTCTGCCGAATTAAAGAAGGTAGAGTGAAACCAGGTATGGACATAAAGATGATGGCTACTGGTGCCACGGCACAAGTGGTGGAAGTAGGCTACTTTGGCGCGGGCCAGTTTATCCCTTGCGATGAGTTAGAGGCCGGTTCTGTTGGATACATTACAGCTAGTATTAAAAATGTGGCTGACACTAGAGTGGGTGATACAGTGACTGACGCCAACCATCCAGCAGCAGAAGCACTACCAGGATATAAGGAAGTGCACCCAATGGTTTACTGCGGAATTTATCCAGCAGATGGAGCAAAGTACCCAGACCTTAGAGATGCGCTAGAGAAACTTCAGCTAAACGATGCAGCCCTTCAGTATGAAGCGGAGACTTCGGTGGCATTGGGCTTTGGCTTTAGATGTGGGTTCTTAGGACTGCTTCATCTAGAGATTGTGCAGGAGCGTTTGGAGCGTGAGTACGACCTAGACCTAGTGACCACAGCACCATCTGTTATTTACAAAGTTCATAAGACGGACGGAGAGGTGATTGAACTTACAAACCCAACTAACCTCCCAGATCCTAGTGAGATAGATTATATGGAAGAGCCTATTGTGGCTGCTGAGATCATGGTTACGTCAGAATACATTGGACCTATTATGGAACTTTGCCAGCAAAGACGTGGTATTTACAAGAGCATGGAGTATGTGGAAGAAACTCGTGCCCTTATCAAATACGATATGCCACTAAACGAGATTATTTACGATTTCTTTGACGCACTTAAATCTAGGTCTCGCGGCTATGCGTCGTTTGACTATGATATGAAAGGCTACGAGAAGGCAACGCTTGTTAAGCTTGATATCCTTATCAATAAAGAAGAAGTGGATGCGCTTTCATTTATCGTGCCAGAAGAATCAGCATTCGAGCGCGGCAAAAAGATGTGTGGCAAACTTAAGAAAGAAATTCCTCGCCAGCAGTTTGAGGTTCCTATTCAAGCAGCAGTGGGCGGAAAGATTATTGCGCGTGAGACAGTTAAGGCTGTTCGTAAAGACGTGCTTGCGAAATGCTACGGCGGTGACATCACTCGTAAGAAGAAACTTCTTGAGAAGCAAAAAGAAGGTAAGAAGCGTATGCGCCAGGTGGGCAATGTGGAGATTCCACAAAACGCGTTCATGGCTGTGCTTAAACTAGATGACGATGAATAAGAAAATTGAAATATATATTCATATCCCATTTTGCGTGAAGAAATGTGCGTATTGCGATTTCTTGTCTTGTCCAGCAGACGATAAGACAAAGGACAGATACGTTCAGGCTTTGTGCAGGGAAATTGAATGGTCGAAAGACTGCTTGAAAGAGTACCTGGTCGATACAGTGTTTATCGGTGGAGGTACTCCTTCTATATTAGAGGAAAAATATATTGGACAGATCCTAGACACTTTGCGAAGCGCGGCTAGGATATCTGACGATGCTGAAATTACAATTGAGTGTAATCCAGGCACTTTGACGATGGAAAAATTAGAGGCGTATAAAGATGTCGGCATTAACAGAATAAGTCTTGGACTTCAAAGCGCAAACGACGAAGAGCTTAAAACTATTGGTCGAATTCATAATTTTGAAGAGTTCAAAAAGAGTTTCAACTTAGCTAGACTAGCTGGGTTTAAAAATATTAATATCGATATTATGAGTGCCTTGCCCGGACAGACGCTTGAAAGTTATAAAGAAACTTTGGCGAAGGTGATTACTCTAAATCCTGAACACATTTCTGCATACAGTTTAATAGTGGAAGACGAGACACCGCTTAAGGATAGAGTGGAAAATGGAGAGGTTGCTCTTCCATCAGAAGATGAAGAGCGAGAGATGTATTATTATACGAAAGAGTTTTTAGAAAAGACTGGTTATAAGCGATACGAGATTTCAAACTACGCCAAAGACGGCTATGAGTGCAGACACAACATTGGCTACTGGAAAAGAGTGGAGTACTTAGGTTTTGGAATAGGTGCAGCGTCACTGTTTAAGGGTGAGAGGTTCTCTAACACATCTGATATAAACAGATACATGCATATTTTGGAAAAAGAAGATGTGATGAATGCAGATGAAGTTTGGAAAGCACTGAATGAAAATATAGAGACTTTGACGCAGAAAGACGAGATGGAAGAGTTTATGTTTCTAGGGCTTAGGATGACTGACGGAGTGAGCAAATCTGATTTTAAGAAGATATTTAACTGTGATATAGAAGCGGTTTACGGAAATGTGATAGAAAAATTAGCAAATCAAAACCTAATAAAGGAAGCTGGTGATCTAATAACTCTTACAGACAAAGGGATTGATATTAGTAACATAGTTTTAGCGAATTTTTTGCTGTAATTCGTTCGTTTGTGTATGTTATAATTATAACAGTGAAGACCATAAGCAGAAAAGAGGTAGGCATGAAAAAAATAAATAATATTTTAATGAGCATTGTACATATTTTAGAAAAAATCATTGCTGCCATATTAATGGTGGTGGTTGTTATTGCTGTAGTGTATTTGGTTTTAGATATAGTGAACGGAGTAAAGGCTGGATTTGATTCGGAATTTATAAAGACGATTTTGTCAGACACTCTCAATATAATAATTGTTATAGAGTTTATAAGAGTCCTAATAAAGCATACTATGGGTACAGTAGTGGAGGTTTTGATTTTTGCGTTGGCAAGAGGGCTGATAGTTATAAATGAAACTATTTGGGAAATGGCGATTACTATTGTTGCCATAGCCGTACTTTTGGCGTGTAGAAAGTTTTTGTTTTTGGATGACGATCTTAAAAAGGTAACAAATAGAAAAACGGACAAATAAAAGGAGAAAATGTTATGAAGGGGAAACAAGTAAGGAAACTGTTGGGAAGATGTACTTCTATATTTAAGAAGAGTATTAAGTGTATGGCTATTTTTATGATAGCTATAGCGGTTGTGACATCATCACTAAATGTATATGCTGATAGTGAAACTGGAGTGCCAGAGTACGAGAAGGATGCGGATGGTAATATCACAAATATTAAAAAAATTGAGAGACCGCCGTACACTTACTTTGACGATTCTGCAAGTTTAGGAGCTGACAAGGAGATAAGAGTAGATACCATGACGGACTATGTTCCGAAATTATTTACTAAGTGGGGCCCTATTGCTAGTAAAGTGTTTGAAACTAGTACAGATTCGGCATTTCATAACAATAGTGACGACTCAGCTACAGACTGGAGAAAGTACTTTGGACCAGGCGTTAGTGAGTCTAATGAAAAAACTGATTTATCTAAGGCCTTAACATCAGAGGATCATTATCAACACGGTGAGTATTCTAATGACTGCGTGCTAGCGACTGGTATTCAATATGCTACCAATATGGATTCTATTTTACATCATATGACAGATGAACTTGCAAAAGGACTAGGGGATAGATATAATACCCCAGCATCCACTCTTTATGATAAAGCGGATTTGAAAGTTATTAAAGATACAAAAGATAAACAAGATACCAAAGCTTTTTATAAGATAGTGACATCTATCGATAATAATGGTGCCACATATGGATACTACTATAATTCATATGCGCTAGTATTTTATGATTTTGAGTTGGCGCCAATAGTGCTTAAAGGTGTAACATATGCCAATCAGAAGTTGACTACAAAAGAATCAGGAAGTGCTGCATCTGGAGCACATAAGACATACTTTAAAAATGAATCAGAGTCTAGTTCTAATGTCACTACAAATCTTACTTCAACATCCACACAATCTGCCACTAACTCGCTTACTTCTACCAAGACGTATAGTTTTGCGGAGACAATAGGCGCATCTGCATCATGGAACACACCTTTTTTGAATGTGGCCAAATTCACAGTTAATTTTTCATTTACTGCTACACAGGCAATTTCGTCAGCTAAAACAGAGTCAAAAACTATATCGGATACATATTCTAACAGCGCCACATCATCTGTAGTATTACCACCTCACACTGCTATAGCGCTTCAACAAAAGCAGGATAAACAAACTGTCAATATAGAATATGATTGTCCTGTTGCATTACGCTATAAAGTGGCAATATTTAGCATGAATGGATTCAGATATGATGACCGTGCGGCAACTGATTATTGGATGAATCCTAAGGACTTTGTCACAATACTTGGAGCAGGAAATGCAGAAGGCGGTTATGGTGCGGCTGAGAATTTATATGTGCGTGCTCTAGATCCTAAAACTAAATACAAAATGGATAGAGCCTTTGGTAAAGTTGAGGGAAATCATGATGGTAGAGTGGTAAGAAGCGTAGTGGATTGGGCATCCATGAGTGATATCAATGATAAAATGACTACTGCAGCTACACAGATTCCTATGTTTGAATCAGGAGCATCTATGGACTTAACCAACGATACTACATCTACTGAGATGAGTAAGATTATGCCATTATATCCACTCAAAGCAATTAGGATTGATGCCCCGAACACATCCTTTATATCGGGAGAAAATTTGTCCTATAAGAATATGGACTACTACACAGTGAATATGTCTGTAGGTGATCATTCATATGTTAATTATATTAAACTAACGGCATTAAATGAGAGAGATATACCATACCATGGATTTATACCAACCAAAGGTCATTGGGAAGTAGTAGACAAAGAAGGCAATCCATTGGGCAATGATGCGCCAGTGGTTTTGGAACAAAATCCTATTTCAAAGAATATAGAATATAAAGCAGTGAAAGAAGGAACATGTTACCTTAAGTATTTTATAGATGAAGACAGATATGCAACTGCTTATTATGAAGATGAGTATGCTAAAAATAGCGACCTAGACAAAACTGCAGCTTTAGAGATTGTGGTAAAAGACGAACGATTCAAAGGTGAAGTTACTGTGGACGGTAGTTATACTGGTATAGTGGGTGATGAGCCTAAATCTATAGATGATGCAGATGGTTTAAGAGTAACTATTACTGATTCTACGGACAAAGAAGTGAGCAGACCATATAACTGGGAGGTTAAAGAACTTCCGTCAAAGGGCATTTCTATGGATGGCTCAAACGTTACATTTACAAAACCAGGCACATACCACGTTCGTGCAGTATCAGGTGATATGCAGTCTGACTGGGTAGAAGTGACAGCTGTAGAGAAAAAAGTAGATGTATCTTTCAAGGGTGACTTTGGAAGTGAAATTGAAAATCAGACTATCTCATACAATACAGCACCAACACTACCTACTTCAGAAGATATGAAACTTCCAGAGTGTAAACAGCTTGATGGTTGGTTCTTAGATGAAGAGTACACTAAACCTTATGAAGAAGGAACAAAACTAAAAGAAAACACAACTCTTTATGCCAATATAAAACATGTGGGTATAACTAAGGTTGAAAGAAAAGAACCTACTTGTACTTCAAAAGGCAATATTGAGCATTATCGATGTATATTGTGTAACAAACTATATAAAGATGCGTCAGGTACCGAAGAAATCACAAAGAAGGATACTGGAATACCAATGCTTTCTCACACATGGGATGGAGGCAAATACACCAAATATCCAAGCAAGAAGGCATGTGGAGTTAAGACATACACATGTACAAAGTGTGGAGCTACTAGAACTGAATCTATTCCAAAACTTACTAGCAAGAAAATCAAGATTAAAGGAAAGGCTAAAAAGCATAAGATAATTCTTGGCTGGAAATCTGTTAAGGGTGCAAATGGCTATTATGTATACGCTGCTAAATGTAATACTAAAAAATGTACTGGCAAAATGAAAAAAATAGCTACTCTTAATAATGGCTTGTCAAAGAAATATGTCTATAAAAAACTAAAGAAGGGTACGTATTATAAACTAAAGATCAAGGCTTTCAAGAAATACGGAAACAAACCTATAGTTATAGCTGAATCACCGGATATCCACATAGCTACAAAAGGCGCTAAATTTGGCAATCCTACAAAATTAAAACTCAAGAAAAAGAGTGCGAAGATTAGAGTGGGCAAGAAGTTTAAAATCAAAGCTAAGATTAAGTCAAAGAAAAAGGTTTATTATCACATAGCAAAACTTCGTTTTGAAAGTCAAAACACTTCTGTAGCTAAAGTGAGCAAGAAAGGTAAAGTTAAAGGATTAAAGAAAGGTAAAACTGTAATTTATGTATTTACTCAGAATTGTTTATACAAGAAGTTTAAGATCAAAGTAAAGTAAATACACCTAATAATTAGAAAAGAGGGAAACATAAGATGAAAGTCTGTGTTTCCCTTTTTGCGTCTAGGGATAGTTTGTTGAAAAGCGGAATAAAATATTGTATATTAAATATTAGTTAGTCTGAACTAACAGAATACAGAAAGAGGATAAGACAATGATAAAAACAACATTAAAGATCGATGGAATGATGTGTGGAATGTGTGAAGCACATATGAATGAAGTGATTAGAAAAACTATTCCTGATGCTAAAAAAGTTAAGAGCTCTCACAAAAAAGGAGAGAGTAGCTTTGTTACAAAGGAAAAACCAGATATTGAAAGACTGCAAGAAGCAACAGCTGATATAGGGTACATAGTTATATCTACCGAACATGAAAAGTACACAAAAAAGCTATTCGGTAAAAAGTAAAAAATAAGGAAGTATTATTTCGCCGTTGTTGCCATATTTTTTATCCTTTGCCGCAGGCGCAATGATATATGTAGTGATAGAGGAGTTGATTTCTGAGTCACAATCTGGTAAACATAGTAATATAGGAACGATTGGAGTGGCGATAGGATTTGCTTTAATGATGGTGCTAGATGTAGCACTAGGATAAGGGAGGAAACAATGAAAAGATTATTAGGAGTAGTAGTTTGTTTGAGTATTTTGATAATGCTAGTAGGATGCGGTAGTAAGTCAAATACTTCTTCAGCTAGACCGGAACAAAACGAAAGTGATATGCTACCTAAAAATGAATACAGTCTGCAAAAAGCTGTAAGAGTAAACGGAAGACAAGGTGTCTGCTACGAAGACGGTTTTTACTATGTTAGTGGAAGTACCACGCTCACTAAATATGACAAAAACTGGAAGATGGTAAAGGAGAACGATAAGCCATTTGTAGGCTATAAAAAACAAGTAAATCATATTGGTGATATAGATGTTTATAATCATGAACTTTACTTAGGCGTTGAGTACTTTATGGATGGCGTCGGCAAAAATATCCAAATAGCCGTTTATGATACTGATACTTTGACACTTAAGAGAACTTTCAACTTTGAGAGCAAGAGTGGACAAAAAGAATGTTCAGGTATAGCAGTAAACCCTGACAACAAAACAGTGTGTATGTGTTCTTGGGTAGGCGAAGAAAGCGGAAGATACTTATATAACTATGACTTAGATTCAGGCAAATACATTGGCAAAGTCCATATGCAAATGCCTCCGCAATGGATCCAAGGTGTAGCTTACTATGATGGCGATTATTATTTGACAGCTGATGACGGAGATGCAGACTATAAAGAATGTGATCATCTATACAGAACAAAGTTTGATAAGAAGTCTACATTTGCTACTGTAGTTTTGGAGAGAACCTTTGATGATGTAAAAAGACAAGGCGAGATAGAAGGTCTTTCATTTGATAAAAAGAATAAGAAGATGTTCTTGCTTTATAATAGAGGAGCAAAAATAGTGCTAGGAATGCCTAAAGGCTTCTACGAAGGTTATAAGGAAGAAATATCTGAAGTTTATAATTATAAAATAGATTAAAAATAAAAGGTAACAGAATGAAAATAAGGAGAGAAATGGCTAAAGTTTCTCTCTTTTTTTGTACATTTATTGTTAACACTTATTTAACAATTAAATTGTTGACTTTTAGCAAAATAAGCGTATACTATACTACAGATAGCAATTAGCACTCGACTTAGTTGAGTGCTAATAATATGAAAAACATGGAGGAGCTCCCATGGAATTAAATGAAAGAAAAGAAAAAATACTAGATGCTATCATTAGAAACTATTTGGAAACTGGAGAGCCAGTAGGATCCAGAACTATTTCTAAAAACAGTGATTTGAACCTAAGTTCAGCCACTATTAGAAACGAGATGTCAGACCTAGAGGAAGACGGATTTATCGTTCAGCCTCACACATCATCGGGTCGTATTCCTACAGACAAAGGTTACAGATTCTACGTTGATCATATGCTAAAGCAGATTGATGAACGTGAAAAGAAAGTTTCCGAGAGAGAAGAACTTATCATTGAGAAGATGGATAAGGTGGATGCCATGATGGAGAATATGGCGAAAGTTTTGGCGAATAATACTAATTATGCCACTATGGTAACCACACCTAAGTCTATGGGAAACAAAATCAAGTTTGTTCAACTTTCTCTTTTAGAAGACAAACAACTTCTCTTAACGGTAGTTTCTGACAAGAATCGAGTGATTAACAAAATCCTTGATGTAGAGGAAGATGTTAACCAGGAGATGATAGTAAGACTGAATGTCGCTATGAACACGGCTTTGGCTGGATTATCACTTGAGGAGATTAATCTTGGAGTGATTACAGCACTTACAAAGCAGGCTGGAAAGATGGAACATTTGGTAAATGAAGTGATGCAAGCAATCACTGAAGCCATAGCCACAGAAGAACAGATGAAAATTTACACTTCTGGTGCTACTAACATTTTCAAATATCCAGAACTTTCAGATAAAGAAAGAGCAAGCAAGCTTTTAACTACTTTGGAGGAGAAGTCACAGCTTACAGAACTGGTCAAGGATGGAGATGATAGCACAGGAATCCAAGTTTACATTGGTAGTGAGACTCCAATTCAGGAAATGAAGGATTGTTCGGTGGTGACAGCCACATACGAATTGGAAGATGGCTTCAAAGGAACAATTGGAATTATTGGTCCAAAGAGAATGGATTACGAGCGAGTAGTTGAAACATTAAGAGATGTAAAAGAGCAGATTAAAGATTCATTCGAATCAAAAACTGCTTTAAATAAACAGGCTAGAAAAGCCCTAGAAGACAAAACAAAAAAAGCTATCGAGCAGATAACTGAGAGCGCTAATGAAGTGATTGACGACTCGGTAGAGAAAGGAGCATCAGAAAATGAGTGAAGAGAAAATGAACGAGGCTAATCTTGACGAGACAAATGATGCCAATACAGAGGAGGTAAATGAGGAGACTTCATCGAAGGAAGAGCATATACACGAAATGCCTAAACACAAAGAAGATGAAAAAATCGATGCGATGAAGAAAGAAAAGAAAAAGAGTAAGAAAGAAAAACTTAAAGAAGAACTAGATGAGATGACTGACAAGTACACAAGACTTTTTGCTGAATTCCAAAACTTCAGAAGCAGAAATGAAAAAGAAAAGATTCAAAACTATGAGATGGGAGAGAAAAACATAATTGAGAAACTCCTTCCTATAGTAGATAACTTCGAAAGAGGAATTGATGCTTTGAGTGAGGAAGAGTTGAAATCTCCTGTGGGCGAGGGAATGAACCTAATTTACAAGCAGCTTGCAGACGCACTTAAAGATATGGGTGTGGAAGAGATAGAGGCCGAAGGCAAAGAGTTTGACCCAGAACTGCATAATGCAGTAATGCATGAAGAAAATGATGAGTACGACGAAAACGTAATTATCGAAGTACTTCAAAAAGGTTACAAATTTCACGACACAGTAATAAGACACAGTTTAGTGAAAGTAGCAAATTAAGAAAATAATCTAAAGTTGATTTTAGGAGGTAATAAAAATGAGTAAGATAATAGGTATTGATTTAGGAACAACAAATTCATGTGTGGCAGTAATGGAAGGTGGAGAACCTACTGTTATCACAAACGCTGAGGGATCAAGAACAACACCTTCAGTAGTAGCATTTAAGAAAGATGGCGAAAGATTAGTTGGTGACAATGCTAAACGTCAGGCAGTAACAAACGCAGACGGTACAGTTTCATCAATTAAGAGACATATGGGTAGTGACTACAAAGTAACTATCGAAGGTAAAGAGTACACACCACAGGCTATTTCAGCTATGGTACTTCAAAAACTAAAGGCAGATGCTGAGGCATACCTTGGAGAGAAAGTAACAGAAGCAGTTATCACTGTTCCAGCTTACTTTAACGATGCACAGCGTCAGGCTACAAAGGATGCTGGTAAGATTGCTGGTCTTGATGTTAAAAGAATCATCAACGAGCCAACAGCAGCAGCTCTAGCGTACGGTCTTGATAACGAAGGCGAGCAGAAGATTATGGTATACGACTTAGGTGGTGGTACATTCGACGTATCAATCATTGATATCGGTGATGGCGTAATCGAAGTACTTGCAACATCTGGTGACAACAAACTAGGTGGTGATGACTTTGATAAGAAGATTATGGATTACATGGTTGAAGACTTTAAGTCAAAGACTGGTATTGATCTAAATACAGATAAGATGGCTATGGAGAGAGTTAAGGCTGAGGCAGAAGATGCTAAGAAGAAATTATCATCAGCTTCTCAGGTTGACATCAACCTTCCATACATCACAGCAAACGAGCAAGGTCCACAGCACTTGAACATGACTATTACAAAGGCTAAGTTTGACGAGTTAACACACGACCTTGTTGAGAGAACAGTAGCACCTGTACAAAACGCATTGAAGGATGCAGGAATCAGCGCTTCAGACCTAGGAATGGTCCTATTAGTTGGTGGTTCAACACGTATCCCAGCAGTACAGGACAAGGTTAAACAGCTTACAGGCAAAGAGCCTTCTAAGACACTTAACCCTGACGAGTGTGTTGCACTTGGTGCTTCAATCCAGGGTGGTAAATTAGCAGGCGACGAAGGTGCTGGAGATATCTTACTACTAGACGTAACTCCACTTACACTTTCAATCGAGACAATGGGTGGTGTAGCTACTCACTTGATCGAGAGAAACACAACAATCCCTACAAAGAAGAGTCAAATCTTCTCAACTGCTGAAGACAATCAGTCAGCCGTTGATATCAACGTAGTACAGGGTGAGCGTGAGTTTGCTAGAGATAACAAGAGTCTTGGAAGATTCCGTTTGGATGGTATCGCACCAGCTCCAAGAGGAATCCCTCAGATTGAAGTTACATTCGATATTGATGCAAACGGTATCGTAAACGTAACAGCCCAAGACAAAGGAACAGGAAAAGAGCAGCACATTACAATTACAGCTGGTTCAAACATGTCAGAGGAAGACATCGAGAAAGCTGTAAACGAAGCTAAGGAATTCGAGGCTCAGGATAAGAAACGTAAAGAAGCTGTTGAAACAAAGAACGGTGCTGAAGCTATCGTAAGTAGTACAGAGCAGGCTATCAAAGAAGCAGGCGACAAGATTACTGAAGATGACAAATCAAAAGTTCAGGCTGAAGTAGATGCTCTAAAGGCAGTTTTAGAGAAATACAAAGAGACAGAAGAACTAACAGACGAGCAAGTTCAGGAAATCAAGGATGCTCAGGAAAAACTTATGAACGCTAGTCAGCCAGTATTCACAAAGATGTACGAACAGGCTGCACAGGAAGCTCAGGCAGCACAGCAGGCTGAAGGAGCAGCAGACGCGAATGCATCAAAAGATGACAACGTAGAAGACGCAGACTACGAAGAAGTATAAAAAAATTATTCTTAAAGGATTAAGATTTGAATAAGTTTTAATCAACTATTACAGTACGGATGTTACAGGTTTGCCTGTAGCATTCGTGCAGTATATAGAGATAGGGAATCCAAATTTTAAGAAGAGGAAGCGATAATGGCAAATAAAAGAGATTATTATGAAGTCTTAGGCGTAGACAAAAACGCCAGTGAGGCTGAAATAAAAAAAGCATACAGAAATGTTGCTAAGAAATATCATCCAGATGTGAATGCCGACAAAGATGAAAAGACTAAAGAAGAAGCAGCAGCAAAGTTCAAAGAAGCATCTGAAGCCTATGCTGTACTAAGTGATGCTGAGAAGCGTAAACAGTACGATCAGTTTGGTCACGCAGCATTTGAAGGTGGAAACCCAGGTGCAGGATTTGATTTTACTCAGTTTGACTTTGGCGATATCTTTGGCGGATTCGGCGACATCTTCGGTGACATTTTTGGTGGAGGCGGACGTAGAGGTCGCAGTAACGGACCTATGCGTGGAGCTGATGTGCGTATTATGATGCGAATTTCTTTTGAGGAAGCAATTCGAGGCGTTAAAAAGAAAATCAAGATTGACTTCAAGGAAGACTGTGAATCATGTCACGGCACAGGAGCCAAAGCAGGAACTTCACCTGAGACCTGTCCAAAGTGTGGCGGTCAGGGAATGGTTACTGTTCAAAGACAGACTATGCTTGGTGTAATGCAATCAACCACTCCTTGTCCAGATTGTAACGGAACAGGCCAGATCATTAAGGAGAAATGTCCTGACTGTGGAGGCATCGGCTGGAAGCAGACTAAGAAGGAGATTGAGGTTGACATACCAGCGGGCGTTGATGATATGAACATGGTTAGAATCCACGGCAAAGGTGAGCCAGGAACTAACGGCGGACCTCGAGGTGATTTGCTTGTTAATATTAGAGTTACGCCTTCGGCAAAATTCGGTCGTGAGGGAATGGATATTTACACAAATGAGCACATTTCATTTGCACAAGCCGCTTTGGGCGCAGAGTTGATGGTGGACACAGTGGATGGTCCAGTGAAGACTACTGTGAAAGCAGGAACACAAAACGGTACCCGCATTAGACTAAAAGGTAAGGGTGTTTGCAATGTTCACAATCCAAAGAGCAGAGGAAACCATTACATTACTTTTGAAGTAGATGTTCCTAAGAAGATGAACTCAAAGCAGAAGGAAGCACTTAGGGCTTTTGATGAAACAATGAAGAAATAATAATTTCAAGCGAATTGAGAGGGTTAGTAACTTGAGATTATAACGATTAAAAAAGAACTTGGAGAGAAACACAGGGTGAACTATGTCTGTGTTTCTCTTTTTTGTGCGAATAAATAGGAGGTATATAAATAGAAAGTGCGAAAAAAGGGGGATTCAAATAAAAATGAAAAGGAGTTGAAAAATAATTATATTATATGTATAATATAATTATCAAAAGAAAACATGGAGATTCAATTTGAATGGGATTATTCGAAAAACATTAAAAACAAGAAAAAACATGATATTTTATTTGAAGAGGCTGTAACAGTGTTTTATGACGATAATGCTTTATTATACTGTGATCCAGAACACTCAGAAGAAGAGGAAAGGTTTTTGTTATTGGGGTACACTAGTACTAATATTATATGCATTGTCAGTCATTGTTATAGAGAAGATAAAGTTATAAGAATTATATCAGCTAGAAAAGCTACAAAAGAAGAACGAGAAGAATACTATAGGTATAATGGAGGTAAATAGTATGAGAGATGAATATGATTTAAAGAACCTTAAACCGCGCAGAAACCCATACGTGAAAAAACTAAAAAAACAGGTAACCATCAATCTAAATATTGAGACTATTGAATACTTTAAAGATCTTTCAGGGGAATTAGGAATACCATATCAGACATTGATTAATATGTATCTAAATGATTGCGTCAAACAGAAAAAAAGATTAAAATTTGACTAAATAGTTTTAAAGAGAGTAAATAGTTATGAAGTGGAACAAGTATAAAATTAAAACAACCACTGAGGCTACAGATTTTATTTGTGGCCTTTTAGTGAGTTTGGGAATAGTGGGAGCACAAGTAGAAGATAACAAACAGCTGACCGAAGAAGAAAAAGCCCAACAGTATGTAGATATACTTGCAGACTTACCAGAAGATGATGGAACGGCATATGTTTCTTTTTATACAAATGTCGATAGACATACTGGCGAGTCAGATGATGAGGAATTGTTAAATAGTATTCGAGATGGTTTGAAATCAGCCAGTGAGTTTATGAACGTGGGTGAGGGCAGTATTGAGCACTCCACCACACAGGAAGAAGACTGGATCAACAACTGGAAGAAGTATTTTAAGTCATTTACTTGTGGCGACTTTTACATTAAGCCTACTTGGCAGAAGCGAGAGTCAGAGTATGACAGCTACAAAATGATTGAGATAGATCCAGGCACTGCATTTGGAACGGGCAAGCATGACACCACACAGCTTTGTATTAAGAACTTGTGCAAGTACGTGAAACCTGGCGATAAAGTTTTGGACTTGGGATGCGGTAGTGGAATCTTGTCTATCGTTGCAAAAATGCTAGATGCTAGCCGAATTGATATGAACGATATAGATGAAGCAGCGGTGCGCGCGTCAAAGGAAAACTTTGAGATGAACCATTTGTCTCTCGATAATGTAAACATTGCGTGCGAAAACGTGATAGATGATGAGGCGGCCAAGGCAAAGTATGAGGGAGAAAAATACGATGTTGTGGTTGCTAACATCCTAGCAGATGTTATAATTCCTATTGCGGGGTTTGTGGACAAATTCCTAAAACCAGGAGCCATTTTTATCTCATCTGGAATCATTTATATGAAAGAAGATGACGTTAAAAAAGCAATAGAAGATAACGGAAACCTAGAGGTGGTTGAAGTAACAAAACAGGGCGATTGGGTTTCAATCGTAGCAAAGAGAAAATAGCCCCACCAATTTGGAGAAAAGATGTATAGATTTTTTGTAAACGAAAATCAAATAGGAAATGAAAGCATCACTATCGAAGGTAGTGATGTTAATCATATAAAAAATGTGCTTCGCATGAAACAGGGCGAAACTATTTTGGTGTCTGATGGAAACGACAACGAGTACGTTTGCGAGATTGAAGAAATATCAGATACAGTCACAGCAAAGATTGTAGATATGAATAAACAATCGAGAGAACTTCCAATCAAGGTTACTTTGTTCCAGGCGCTTCCAAAGAGCGACAAGATGGAAACTGTCATCCAAAAGATGATTGAGCTAGGAGCGGTGGAGATAGTTCCCGTTAAGACTTCTAGATGCATCGTAAAACTTGATGACAAGAAAGCGACAAAGAAAGTTGCAAGATGGAACGAGATTGCAAAGTCTGCAGCAAAGCAGTCGAAGCGTGGAATCATTCCAACAGTCTCAGATGTTATGACTTACGACCAGGCACTAGAAAAAGCGAAGGAAATGGACACCATACTTTTCCCATATGAGGGAGCAGAAGATATAGATCACACTCGTGAAATTTTTGGTAAAATAGATAAGGGCGCGAGCATCGCTATCTTTATAGGCCCAGAGGGCGGCTTCTCCGTGGAAGAAGTCAAAAAGGCAGAAGATGCCGGCGCACAGGAAATCACACTAGGAAATAGAATCTTAAGAACAGAGACAGCAGGCATGATGATTATGTCAGTTCTTATGTATTTATTTGAGGAATAGAGCCCTCATATATTTAGGCAAAAGGAAAATAAGATGAGTATTTATTTTGACAATGCAGCAACCACAAAGGTCTCAGACAAAGTGGCTAACATAGTGGAAAAAGTAATGAAGGATGACTTTGGAAATCCTTCATCTCTTCATATGGCTGGATTTGACGCAGAAAAATATATAAAAGAAGCTAAGTCAGAGATTGCCAAAATCCTAAAAGCAGACGACAAAGAAATCTTTTTCACATCAGGTGGAACAGAGTCAAATAACTTAGCGCTAATAGGAGCAGCAGATGCTAACAAGAGAGCTGGTAACAAAGTTCTAGTATCTGCAATCGAGCATCCATCGGTAAAAACTACAGCTAAGCATCTAGAAGACTTAGGCTTTGATGTAATCTACCTTCCAGTAGATGAAGATGGTGTGGTGAAGATGGACGCACTAAAAGATGCTATGGATGATGACACTATCTTAGTTTCTGTTATGCATGTAAACAACGAGATTGGTTCAATCCAACCAATCGACGAAATAGGAGAATATATCAAGTCAGTTAACCCAAAGGTTGTGTATCACGTAGATGCTATTCAGTCTTTTGGAAAACTGGATGTTAAACCTAAAAATGCAAAAATAGATTTGCTATCAGTAAGTGGTCATAAGATTCACGGACCAAAGGGAATAGGCTTCATATACATTAAGAATGGTACAAAGATTAATCCTATTATCTTTGGCGGAGGCCAGCAGGAAGCTATGAGATCTGGTACTGAAAATGTGCCAGGAATAGCAGGACTAGGGGTAGCGGCAAAGGATGCGTATGAAAACCTAGAAGAGAACACTAAAAAGCTAACAGAGCTAAAAGATTATTTGATAGATAAACTAGACGCAATGGATGGCGTACAGGTTAACAGCAAAAAGGGAACTGATGGAGCGCCACACATTGTAAGCGCAAGCTTCAAAGATGTAGGATCTGAAGTATTGCTACACGCGCTTGAGGATAAGGGAATCTTTGTCTCAGCCGGAAGTGCTTGCTCGTCAAATAAGCCGGCCATCAGCTACGTGCTTCAGGCAATAAACTTAGACGAAGACCTACTTAAATCAACCATTAGATTTAGCTTCAATGCAGATAACACAAAAGAAGAAATAGATGAGACAGTAGAAGCGCTAAACGAACTTCTACCAATATTAAAGAAATACGTGAGGAAATAATGTACAAATCATTTTTAATCAAATACGCAGAGATTGGCGTAAAGGGAAAAAACAGATATATATTTGAGGACCAGCTAGTGAAGAACGCACAGCGTGCGCTTGATAAAATAGATGGCGACTTTAAGGTGCGTAAAGAGTACGGCCGAATTTATGCTGATGCAAATTCAGAATACGACTTCGACGAAGTAATAGACGCGCTTCAGCACGTGTTTGGTATTGCTGGCATTTGTCCAATGATGCAGCTAGAACTAGTGGAGTACGACGAACTAGCAAAGGCTGTAGTTGATTTTGTGGACAAGGTTTATGAGAAGAAAGACTTCACTTTCAAGGTGATGTCTAGACGTGCAAACAAAAACTACCCAATGGACTCAATGGAACTAAACATCGAGCTGGGTGGAGCAATCCTTGATGCGTTCCCAGAGCTTAAGGTAGATGTACATAAGCCAGACGTATTTGTAAATGTAGAAATTCGCGAGCATATAAATATCTACTCGGATATTATAAAAGGCCAGGGTGGACTTCCTGTAGGCACCGCCGGCAAAGGAATGTTGCTTCTTTCAGGTGGAATCGATTCACCTGTGGCCGGATGGATGGTAGCAAAGCGTGGAGTGAAAGTAGATGCAGTATATTTCCATGCGCCACCATATACTTCGGAGAGGGCAAAGCAAAAGGTAGTAGATCTAGCCAAGCTAGTTTCAAAATACTCAGGCGAGATGAATTTGTATGTTGTAAACTTCACAGACATTCAAATGTACATTTACGATAAATGTCCACACGAAGAGCTAACAATCATAATGAGAAGATATATGATGAAGATAGCCGAGGCCTTTGCCGAGAAAGAAGGCTCACAGTGCTTGATCACTGGAGAATCAATAGGCCAAGTGGCAAGTCAGACTACACAAAGTCTTGCTGCTACAAACGAGGTTTGTACACTTCCAGTATTTAGACCGCTTATCGCATTTGATAAGCAAGAGATAGTGGATGTATCGCTAAAGATAGATACATACGAGACATCAATTCTTCCGTATGAGGATTGCTGTACAACATTTGTCGCAAAGCATCCGGTTACAAAGCCTAATATAGAGCGAATAAAAAAGTCCGAATTGAATTTGGCTGAAAAGATAGATGATATGATGGCTGAGGCCATCGAGAGTGCAGAGTTGATAAAGATTATGTAATAATTTTTGTTTTAGGCAGATAAAACTGCAAAAACGTCAAATCATCTGCCCATAAATGATTAAGCTTCAATGTGGAAGGGCATATAAAATGGCAAAAGCGGCAAAATATATGCCCATAAATGATTAAGTTTCAATGTGGAAGGGCATATAAAATGGCAAAAGTGGCAAAATATATGCCCATAAATGATTAAGCTTCAATGTGGAAGGGCATATAAAATGGCAAAAGTGGCAAAATATATGCCCATAAATGATTAAGCTTCAATGTGGAAGGGCATATAAAATGGCAAAAGTGCTAAAATATATGCCCAGCAAAAAAATGAGAATAAAAAAACGGGCATATGAAATGGTAAAAGCGGCAAAATATATGCCCATAAATAAAAACAATAAAAAAGCGCTACTGAAAAGTAGCGCAATTTACTTTAAAAATCATTAATTATGCAAGATATGGTGCAAGTACTTCCATAACCTCGTCGATATTATCTTCGCTGTGAATGTTTAATTCGATAGGTTTTGAAAGGTCTAGACTGAAGATACCCATAATAGACTTAGCGTCGATTACGTATCTGCCAGACACCAAATCAAAATCGCTGTCAAACTTAGCAATATCGTTAACAAATGATTTAACTTTATCAATTGAACCTAAATTAATTGTAACAGTTTTCATAAAGTGTACCTCACTTTCATTTTCTATCCGAAATCATATTATCACGGATTGTTGTATTTAACAAGAGCGAATAATATCACGGATAATTCCAAAAGGCAAGAGAGAAATAGTAAAAGGAGCAAATTTGAAGAGAGTATCATTTCACAACTTAGGTTGTAAGGTAAATGCATACGAGACGGCTGCCATGGAGCAGAAGTTACAAGATGCCGGCTACGAAGTAGTCACTTTTAATGAGCCTGCAGATATTGTAATAGTAAACACTTGCTCCGTTACAAATATGGCGGATAAGAAATCGCGTCAAATGCTTCACCGCGCAAAGCGTAAAAACCCTGATGCGCTAGTGATAGCGGCGGGATGTTATGTTCAGACAAAAACTGACGAAGTAAAAGCAGACGAAGCAGTAGATGTGATAGTGGGTAACAATGAAAAGAAAAATATCGTTCAGATAATAGAAAATGCTATAAAAGAAGCTGAATGCAACACAAGCAAACAAAACGAATATGTTATAGACATCAATAATACTGACGAATACGAAGAAATGGATATGGCAACTATCACAGAGCACACAAGAGCCCATATCAAGATCCAGGACGGATGCAATAACTTCTGTTCATACTGCATTATTCCATACGCAAGGGGAAGAGTGCGTAGCCGTGACTTTGAGAGTACCAAAAAAGAGGCACAGGAACTGGTAAACTCGAGCTACAAAGAAATAGTAATTACAGGTATAGAAGTATCCACGTACGATTTTGACGGCAAAAAGCTAATAGATGTAGTGGAAGAACTAAACAAAATAGAAGGGCTAGAGAGAATTCGACTAAGTTCTCTAAATCCAGACATAATAACAGACGAATTTGCTAGGAGACTAAGCAAATGTGAAAAGATCTGTCCACATTTCCATCTTTCGATGCAAAGTGGATGTGATAAGACCTTAAAGGACATGAATCGCCACTATACAAGCGCTGAATACCTAGCAAAAGTGGAAATCCTACGCAAATACTTTGACGATCCAGCCATCACTACGGATATAATAGTGGGATTCCCGGGCGAGAGCGACAAAGACTTCGAAACTACACTAGATACAGTTAAAAAAGCTAAGTTTTATCAAATTCATGTGTTTAAATACTCAAGACGCGATGGAACGGTAGCTTCTGGCATGGATAATCAAGTAGACGAGCAAATAAAGAACGAGCGAAGCGAGAGATTAATTGCCCTTGCGGATGAATTGCAGACGGAATATGAGCAGCAGTTCTTAGGTACAGAGCAAGAAGTGCTATTTGAAGAGGAAATAGACATAGACGATGCTAAATATATGGTAGGACATACGAAAAACTACCTTCAAGTAGCGATAAATTTGGACCAGAATAATGCAGAATCAGACGAAAATGACAAAATAAGTCAAGAAAACAGTACAAATCACGTAGAAAACCTACAAAATACCATAAAAAAAGTCAATTTAACAGATTTACATAAAAACCATATAATACTTGCAAGAAACCTTTAAATATAATAAAATTAGAAAGGTAGAATGTCATAAAAAAGACAAAGGACGGATTGATATGAGCGATTTAGGAAATACTCAATTTTTCGAGGTTCCACAGGACCAAACAATAAGTGCATCTGATGTTTTGCGTCAGGTTTACGATGCTTTGGCTGAAAAAGGTTATAACCCAGTAAATCAGATAGTTGGTTACATTATGAGTGGTGATCCTACATATATCACTAGTCATAAGAATGCCAGAAGTTTGATTATGAAGGTTGAACGTGACGAACTAATTGAGGAGACAGTAAAATATTATATCGAGAATAAACTTCAGTAATAAACCTTGTAAATAGGTTTGTTTTTGGTGTTTTGTGTCCACATGCCATTGTTTAACGCAATGGCTTGTATAAAATTAGGGAAAAATATTTATGAGAATCTTAGGATTGGATTATGGGTCAAAGACTGTGGGAGTAGCAGTTACAGACCCGCTTAGGTTAACTGCGCAGGGCGTAGAAATAATAAGAAGAAAACATCCTGTTAAAATACGTAAAACCATAGCTAGAATCAAGGAATTAATAGAAGAGTATGATGTAGAAAAAATAGTTTTGGGACTCCCTCTTAACTTAGATGGAACAGCAGGCGAGAGAGTCACTAAAACCAAGGCCTTTGGCGAACTCTTAAAGGCAAAGACTGGCCTTGAAATAATATTTGAGGATGAAAGACTTACAACAGTAGAAGCCCAAGAAATTTTAATAGATTTAGGTAAGAGTGAAGAAGAGTGGGACGAATATATTGATATGGTAGCAGCAGTTGTTATCTTGGAACAATATATGGCGAGCCACGGCGAGGAAGACAAAGAAGAGAAAGAAGATTAGAAGAAAATGATTACGTTTACAGATGAAAATGGTAACCAAGTAGAGTTTGATATTATTGAAGAGACTAGAATTAATGGTGTTAATTACATTCTCGTGACGGACAAGGTCGAGGATGAAGAGGCAGAAGCCTATATATTAAAAGACGTATCAAGTGACGAAGACGAAGATGCTGTTTATGAGATGGTAGAAGACGAATCTGAAATTGACTACATCGGCAAAGTATTTGCTGAGTCTATGGAAGATGTCGAGATTGTCAAATAACAGACTTGCGGATTTGGGCGCTCGGTATGCCATGAAACATATGTGTACGGAAAAATTAAATAGGAGGTACTTAGGAAAATGGCTAACGATGCAAAAATTAAGATCATTCCTCTGGGCGGTTTAGAACAGATAGGAATGAATATCACTGCGTTTGAGTTTAACGACAACATCGTAGTGGTAGACTGTGGACAATCATTTCCAGACGAGGAAATGCTTGGTATTGATTGCGTAATTCCGGATATTGAGTTTTTACGCGAGAATAAAAAGAAGATTAAGGGCTTCGTGATTACACACGGTCACGAGGACCATATTGGTGCGCTTCCTTTTGTATTAAAAGAGATAAACGCGCCTGTATATGCTACAAAGCTAACGATGGGAATTATCGAAGGCAAGCTGGTAGAGCATGAATTGATGGACGTTGTAAAACGTAAAGTTGTTAAGTTTGGACAGAGCATCCACTTGGGTGATTTTAGAATTGAGTTTATCAAGACAAACCACTCAATAGCAGATGCGGCAGCGCTAGCTATTCATACTCCAGCGGGTGTCATCATTCACACAGGTGACTTTAAAGTTGATTACACACCTGTCTTTGGCGATGCCATAAATTTACCTAGATTCTCAGACTTAGGTAAACGTGGAGTACTTGCTCTTATGTGCGATAGTACAAACGTACTTCGTCCAGGATTTACTCCATCGGAGAGCGAGGTTGGAAGAACATTCGACCACATCTTCCACGAGCACACAAAGAAGAGAATAATTATTGCTACATTCGCATCAAACGTTGATAGAGTGCAGCAAATTATAAACACTGCATACAAATATAATCGTAAGGTAATAGTGGAAGGCCGAAGCATGATCAATGTCATTTCGGTGGCGAGGGAACTTGGCTACATCAAGATTCCGGACAACACGCTTATTACAATAGAAGAAATGGAAAACTACACAGACGATCAACTCGTGCTAATTACGACAGGTAGTCAGGGTGAGTCTATGGCGGCGCTATCTCGTATGGCAGCTAGCATCCACAAGAAAGTGGAGATTGGCCCAAATGACACAATCGTATTTAGTTCAACACCTATTCCAGGTAACGAGAAGGCTGTGTCAAAGGTTATAAATGAACTTTATGAGAAGGGTGCAGACGTAATTTTCCAGGATACTCACGTATCAGGCCACGCATGCCAAGAAGAAATCAAACTTATGTACTCGCTCATTAAACCTAAATATGCTATCCCAGTGCACGGTGAGTTTAGACATCTTAGAGAGCACGGCAAACTTGCCCAGCGTATGGGAGTGGAAAAAGAAAATGTCTTTATCCTTAAATCTGGTGATGTGCTAGAACTAGGAGAAGACAGCGGCGAAGTAGTGGACGAAGTGCCACATGGTACAGTGCTAGTGGACGGTCTGGGCGTAGGTGATATTGGAAATATCGTACTTAGAGATAGACAAAGCCTAGCAGAAAGTGGTATTATTATCGTCGTTATCACATTGCAAAGATTTACAAATCAGCTTCTTGCTGGACCAGACATCGTAAGTCGAGGTTTTGTATATGTGCGTGAAGCTGAAGAGTTGATAGAAGATGCTAAGTATGTGGTTGAGGATGCATTGGATGATGTATTATCGGATCCTAAGGCAGACTGGGCTACTATCAAAAACGCAATCAAAGACAACTTGAGTGATTACATCTGGAGCGAGATGAAGAGACGTCCAGTAATCATTCCGATTATTACTGAAGTGGAGTAAACATTCCGATTATTATTGAAGTGGAGTAAACATGGCAAACAATTCAACGAGCGCTGCAAAGGCGGGCTTTAAATTTTTCAAATATTTCATAATGATATTAGTGCTAGTAGTTTGTGCTACTATCGCATTCAGATTTGGCTCTGCAGTTTTTTCTAATGACGGAGTGGAAGACCCACCTGGAGTGGACCTTACTGTGTCTGTTCCAAAGGGCACAACCATCAGCGGAATGGGAGACTTGCTTGAAAAGTACAACATCATTTCAGATGCCAATGTCTTTGGCGTACAAGCATGGCTTTACGGCGTTAAGAAAGTGAAACCCGGCACATATTCATTCAACAATTCAAAGGGCGGCGAAGATATTCTAAAGATTATTAACGGTGGCCCAAATACAAATAAAAAAGGTGAAAAGATAGAACCAGACGACGAAGGAACAGGACAATGATCACAGATGAGAGATTTGTCACTTACATTCATTCACTTGAAAAGCCAAACAGCGAAATCTTGACTGAGATTGAGCAGGCGGCACATAAAGATTTGGTACCAATCATCAGAAAAGAAATGGAAAGTTTCTTGAGAGTGATTTTGACTATCAAACATCCAAAAGAAATTTTAGAGCTGGGTACTGCGATAGGGTACTCAGCTATTTTAATGAGTGAGTGTTGTGATGCAAAAATTACAACAATTGAAAATTACGAGAAGCGAATTCCAATAGCCCGTGAGAATTTTGAGAAGGCTGGGAAGTCTGATCAGATTGAATTGCTAGAGGGCGATGCTATGGAAGTTATGAAGACTTTGCCGAAGGAAAAATATGATTTCATTTTTATGGACGCGGCAAAGGCTCAGTACATTAACTACTTGCCAGAAGTTATGAGACTTCTTAACCCTGGTGGAGTTTTGATTACTGATAATGTTTTGCAGGATGGTGATTTGATTCAGTCAAAGTTCGTTGTGAGAAGAAGAGACAGAACAATTCACAAACGAATGCGTGAGTTTTTGGAAACTGTAAAACACGATGAGAGATTAGAAACTAGTATCATTCCTATTGGGGATGGAATAGTTATGGCGGTGAAAAAATAATCGCAAATTAGATTAGAGGTAGTTATGAAGAAACCGGAATTAATGGTGCCAGCGAGCAGTCTAGAAGTTTTAAAGAGCGCTGTCAGATATGGAGCGGATGCTGTGTATATAGGCGGTGAAGTTTTTGGACTACGAGCTAAGGCAAAGAATTTTACAATAGAAGAAATGAAGGAAGGTGTGGAGTTTGCGCACGAGGCTGGAGTAAAGGTATATGTGACAGTCAATATTTTGGCGCACAACGACGATTTAGAGCCAGCGCTTGAGTATGTTAAGGAATTAAAGGGTGTAAATCCAGACGCGCTAATTATTGCCGATCCAGCCATCTTTACAATTGTTCGTGAAGTTTGGCCAGAGATTGACATCCATATTAGTACTCAGGCCAACAATACAAACTACGGCACATATCTTTTCTGGCACAGACTTGGTGCAAAGAGAGTGGTATCTGCCCGCGAGCTAAACCTTCGCGAAATCCGCGAGATTAGAGACAACATCCCAGACGATATGGAAATAGAAACATTTGTACACGGCGCAATGTGTATTTCATATTCTGGAAGATGCCTTTTAAGTTCATTTATGGCAGGTCGCGATGCCAACAAAGGCGCATGCACACATCCTTGCCGCTGGAAATATGCGGTAGTGGAAGAATCACGCCCTGGCCAATACATGCCAGTAGAAGAAAACGAGCGCGGCACATATATCTTCAACTCAAAAGACCTTTGCATGATAGACCACATTCCAGAGTTGGTGGAAGCAGGAATTGACAGTTTCAAAATAGAAGGTCGCATGAAGACCGCACTTTATGTGGCGACAGTAGCTAGAACATATCGCATGGCTATAGACGACTTCTTCGAAGACCCAGAAAAATACAAATCAAACATTCCAAAGTACAACGAGCTAATTTCACAGTGTACATACAGACAATTCACAACAGGCTTCTTCTTTGGAAAGCCGGACGAGAACGCACAGATCTATGACAAGAATGAGTACGAGAAAGACAGCGTTTATTTGGGAATAGTGGAAGGTGTGCAGGACAATGTTATTGAATTAACTCAAAAAAATAAATTCAAGGTGGGAGACACTATCGAGATAATGAAAAAAGATGGCAATGACATCAAGGCTGAGGTGCTTGGCATCAAAGATGAAAAGGGCAATGAGATGGATTCATGTCCACACCCACAGCAAAAAATCTTTGTGGAGTTAAGTGAAGCTCCTGATGTGGGAGATATATTGAAGATGTAAATAAAAACAGCGGCTATGCCGCTGTTTTTTTATGCTTTAATTTAGTGGTGGGCATATAAAATAGCAAAAGTACCAAAATATATGCCCATACAATTCAA
>DFEY01000003.1:211267-456279 GCA_002369135.1 Lachnospira sp. UBA3790
TCAATGAGTGGTGGGCATATAAAATCACAAAAGTGACAAAATATATGCCCATACAATTCAAGCTTCAATGAGTAGTGGGCATATAAAATCACAAAAGTGACAAAATATATGCCCACACAAGAAAAGAACACAAAAAACATCACACAATCAGCGCCATCACCCCATAACCCTCCCCACAATATGTGACACACAAATAAAATGTTGCATTTGCATAAATCCTGTGCTAAACTATCCTTCTAAAAATTTAATAAGGAGGGGGAAATAATGGTATGTAAAGCTAATTGCGCCACTATAACAGGTGTAGTGGTGCTTCCCGTAACCGTAGAAACGGATATCTGTAATGGCCTACCGTCGTTCGACATGGTTGGCCTGATATCGTCAGATATCAAAGAATCAAGAGAGCGAGTCCGAACGGCTCTCAAAAACTCAGGTTTCCTAGTTCCGCCCAAACGAATCACAATCAACTTCTCACCTGGCAACCTAAGAAAGAGTGGAACATATTTCGACCTAGCAATCGCAATTTCAATTCTCCAAAGTCTAGGCGTCATCTCCGAAGACATTTCCAAAATGATATTTATAGGCGAGCTCAGCTTAAACGGCAATACCATCCGCGTGAATGGTGTCTTGCCGATAGTCCTAGATGCAGTCTCCAGAGGTCTAGACATTTGTTTTGTGCCAAAAGGAAACATCAAAGAATGTGAGGGCGTTAAAGGCATAAAAATAGTTCCAGTAGATTCGCTTAATCATCTGGTACAAATGATAACAACAGGAAACTACGAGGAACCGAACTTTGAAAACAGAATAATTCAAAAAGAAGACAGTGTGTATGACTTCAAATACATAAAAGGTCAAATGCAAGCAAGACGTGGAGCTGAGATAGCAGTGGCTGGCATGCACAACTTTCTAATGGTGGGTGCACCAGGTACCGGCAAATCAATAATAGCAAGAAGTATGCAAACAATAATGCCCGAGATGTCAAAGGAAGAACAAATTGAGATTTCAAAAATCCAAAGCGTGGCAGGATTGTTAGAAGATGGTCCAGTCGCCCAAAGGCCGTTCAGGAACCCACACCACACAGCGACTGTCGCAGCAATGATAGGCGGAGGTGCAAATCCAAAGCCAGGCGAAATCACACTAGCTCACGATGGGATATTGTATATGGATGAGTTCCCAGAATTTTCAAGAGCGGTGATGGAATCTCTCAGGCAGCCGATGGAAGATGGTGTGATGAATGTGACAAGAACATATGGCAGTTTTGAATTCCCAGCAAACTTCATGCTGCTTGCGGCCATGAACCCTTGCAGATGTGGATACTATCCAGACAGAAATAAATGTAATTGCACGGAGCACGATGTGAAGAAATATTTGGAAAAAGTGAGTGGTCCGATAATGGATAGAATAGATCTTTGTACCAGGATGAATTCCGTCTCCTACAAAGAACTTAGCAGCGACGAAAAACTAGAAGACTCAGCTACTATAAGAGCACGAGTGAATAAAGCTGTGGAGATACAAAAGGAGAGGTACAAAGACGAGGACTTCCAGTTCAACAGTGATTTAAAAGGAAGACTCATAAAGAAGTATTGCAAACTTGGGAAGAAAGAAGAAGCGATGCTTAAAAACGTTTACGACATATTTAGCCTAAGCGTTAGAACATATGAAAAAATCCTCAAGACTGCTCGTACAATAGCAGATCTAGAGGGCGAGGAAAATATTAAAGAAAGGCATTTAGCGGAAGCGCTAAGTTTTAGAGTGATAGATGGAAAAGATAGTTAAAAATACAAACGAGTGGGTTGATGAAATGTTAAACCTAATCAACCAAAAAGAATATAAACAAAAGATGGAGGAGGCTGGCGTAAAGGTTGTGATAAAAGGCGCGCCTGACTACCCTAAAAATTTAATGCAGTATAAAGAGGCACCGGAATTTCTATTTTATCGCGGAAATTTGCCCGATCCAAAGAAGGCAACTGTTGCCATAATCGGCTCACGTGGTTGCTCAAGTTACGGTAGAAAAATGTCAAAAGAAATTGCTAGGGACTTGTCGAAGTCAGGAGTGCAAGTGATTAGTGGACTGGCGAGAGGAATAGATTCATATGCATCTCTTGGTGCATTGGAAGGAGACACCCCTACATTTGCGGTGCTTGGTACTGGAGTGGATTTATGCTATCCACCAGAAAACCTAGACATATATCAAGACATACTAAAAAAAGGCGGTGGAATCATATCTGAATATCCAATGGGCGAAGCGGCGGTCCCATGGCATTTCCCTGCTAGGAACAGAATAATTTCAGGCCTAGCAAATAAACTGCTAGTGATAGAAGCGAGACATAAAAGCGGAACAGCAACTACAGTTGAGTGGGCGATAGAACAGGGCAAAGATGTGTGCGCAGTGCCAGGAAGAGCATGCGATAAATTGAGCGAGGGAACAAACGAACTTTTAAAGAACGGAGCACAAATAGTCACAAGTGCAAAAGATATATTGGAAGATGTATTTGTACCAAACTGCGAAGACCAAAGTATAAGCATAAGAAGTGACCTAGCACACCTCTACTCAGTGATAGATGTAGTTCCAAAAAGTATAGATCAACTAATCACTGAAACAAAAATATCTTACAGTGAAATAGTTTCGCAATTACTTGAACTCCAGATGCTTGGTTATATCAACCAGCCGATTGATGGGTATTATGAGTTGAAATAAGTTGTCTCAACACTTTAGTGAAAAAAGGCGAAAAATGCGCTACAAAACCCATAAATAAAGGAAAATTTGTCTCAACACTTTGGTGAAGAGATATAAACAATTGACAATGTGTATTGAGTGTGTATAATGAAAGGAGAAGATAGTGAAACGAAGAGACTTAATAAAAAAACTTGAAAAGGCTGGTTTTAGACTTACAAGACATGGTGGAAATCATGATATTTATATTAGAGAAAACGACTGTGAAAAAGTTCCTAGGCATAGAGAATTAAATGAGAAAACAGCTAGAACTATTTTGAAAAGATGGAAGTTAAGGTAAGGAGGTTATTATGGTAGTTTTATATCCAACATTTATATGTAAGGACGGAAAAGATTATTTGGTTTATGTGCCTGATTTAGACTCTAATACGGAGGGAAAATCTATGGAAGATGCCGTGATAATGGCTCGTGATCTCATAGGAAATGAAATCCTAGAAAGAGAAAGACTGGGATTAGAAGTAGCTAAACCATCTAATTATGAAAATGCATTAAAAATAGCAAAATCTGATACTGATATTATTGACTTTAGTAAAGGTTTCTTCACTATGGTTGATGTGGATATGGATGAGTTTAGAAGAAAGTATGATAATAGAACTGTGAGAAGAAATGTTACTTTACCTCAGTGGATGGATTATGAAGCTAAAAAGCAAAAGATTAATGTTTCAGGAATCTTGCAAGAAGCATTAGCAAAAGTATTAAAACCAACCAAATAAATACAACACGCCCCCTCATTCCAGAGGGGGTTTTTATATGCGTAAGTCCCATTTAATGCTATAATATACACAACGATACCCGCTTTGATCGGAAACATAAAGCGGTAACAATAAAATATCAGGAGGTAGGTATGGACTTATTTTTATTTGAGTTTGCTTCATTAGCACTCATCATATGCTTATTAGGATTTTTTAACGACAGGGTAACAAAGCTAACGTATGAGATAGCGCTTATGCTATTCTCAGCCATTCTTGGAATCATTTTAGTATTGGTAGAGTGGAAGTTTAGCAACATAGGAACTATCAAAAACTTCTTAGACAAGGTAGAGTTTTACGACTTAGAGGCATTCCTCGTCAAAGGAGTACTTTGCTTTATGCTTTTTGCTGGATCTTGTCATCACAAGATGAAAGACATAAAAAACAGCATAAGACACATAAGCGTATTGGCATTCATTTGTACATTGCTAGGAGCAGTATTCTATGCAGCACTATTCTACGGTGGAACAAAGTTGCTTGGAATCAACCTATCAATTCCAGTGTGCTTGATGTTTGGTAGTATCATCGCACCATCAGACCCAATAGCAGCGACAGGAATCCTAAAGAAATTTGGACTACCTAAAAAAATCTCATTCTTAATAGAAACTGAGGCGCTCTTTAACGATGGCGTAGGTGTGGCATTGTTCGTTTGCTTCTCTGGAATGGTTGCGGCAAAGGCAGGTGCATCTCAGGGCTTCTTCGAAGTAATGTTGCAGCAAGTACTAGGCGCTGTGGGAGTGGCAGTGGTTGTAACAGGTATCTGCTTTGTAATGTTTAAATACTCAAAGAACAACATCCTTAGAATCATGATCAGTTTGCTAAACGTTTCAATGGCATACTTCCTTTGCGAGCACTTCAAATTCTCAGGAGCGCTATCAGCAGTTATCTGCGGAATTATGTTTGCAACATTAAGATCAAAGTTTATGGAAGACGAAGATACAGAAGAAGCAGAGTCATTTAATTCTTTCTGGGAGACATTGGATGGACTATTCAACTCAATGCTTTATGTGATGCTAGGATTATCATTTGCAATAGTACTAAGAATGGATGACAACATAGGTATTGTAATAGCACTATCGGCTCTCGCAATATTAGCAAACTTGATATCAAGATTCCTAGGTCTTTCCATCTCAACATTGTTTATGGGCAAGCTCCCAGACAACTACGATAAACTAAACTTCATAAAGCTCTTCACATGGGCTGGACTTAGAGGCGGTTTATCAGTTGCCCTAGCAATGAGTACAAGACCAATCCTCGGCAAAAAGAATGAAGACATCTACTTCATCATCCTGGGATGTACATTTGCCGTGGTATTCTTTACAACAGTAATCCAGGGTCTAACAATGACACCTGTATACAATAAAATTTCAGCTTCAGTTTTGGCAAAGCAGAACAAAGCAAGCTAGAAAAAACAAAAAGCAGGACAAAGCAAGTTAGAAAAAACAAAACAAAGCAAGCTAGAAAAAAACAAAAAAATTTAAAAAATAAAACAAGGGGCACGACACCCCTTGTTTTTCTATGTATAAAGGCAAAAATGCTAGCCCGATTTCATACAAAAACATATTATATAGAAGAAACTCACAAAATAAAAACTTGCAAAAAAAATAAAACTATGTTATTTTGTGTAACGTTTAACACCGCTAGATTTTCAAAAATCACAAAAACAAACACGAAAATCACGCTTTAAACCAAATAAACAATATTAAACCGCAGAAAAATAAAGTGAAAAAGCGGCATAAAACGGGAGATATTATGGCAAAGAATCTTGTTATAGTGGAGTCACCTGCCAAGGTGAAAACAATTAAAAAGTTTTTAGGTTCAAACTATGACGTAGTGGCATCTAATGGACACCTACGCGACTTACCAAAGAGTACAATGGGTATTGATATAGAAAACGACTACGAGCCTAAGTATATAACAATCCGTGGTAAGGGTAGTAAGCTAGCGGAGCTAAAGCGCTATGCAAAGAAAGCCAACAAAGTATACTTGGCAACTGACCCGGACCGTGAGGGTGAAGCTATATCATGGCATCTTAAAAATGCAATGGACCTAGATCCAAAGAAGACATACAGAATCTCATTTAACGAGATTACAAAGGACGCGATAAAGGAATCACTAAAGAATCCTCGCGAGATAGATATGGACCTTGTGGATGCGCAGCAAGCTAGACGTGTGCTAGACCGTATAGTTGGTTACAGCATCAGTCCTGTTCTTTGGGAGAAAGTAAAGCGTAAGCTAAGTGCTGGCCGTGTGCAGTCAGTGGCGCTTAAAATGCTTTGTGACAGAGAAGAGGAGATAAAGGAATTCATCCCTCAAGAATACTGGGATATGGATGCGGTGTTAAAACACAAAAACAAAGAGTTCGAGGTGAGCTTCTATGGAGATAAAAACGGTAAACTAGAAATCACCGGCAAAGAACAATTAGACAAAATAATAGAAGAGTGCAAAGGCAAGACATTTGAAGTGGACGAGGTAAAGAAAGGTCAGCGTACTAGAAAAGCACCAGTGCCATTTACCACAAGTACAATGCAGCAGGAAGCGTCAAAGGCCTTAAACTTTGCAACACAAAAAACAATGCGTATCGCGCAGCAGCTATATGAAGGAGTTGATCTAAAGAAACGTGGCACAGTCGGACTAATCACATACCTACGTACAGACTCAACAAGAATAAGTGACGGTGCGATGGCCCACGCCAAAGAATACATAACAGAAAACTACGGCGTAGAGTATGTGAGAAAAGTACCTCACAAGAAAAAAGACAGCGGAAAGATTCAGGATGCCCACGAGGCCATCAGACCAACGGACATCACGATTACTCCGGACGAGGTAAAACCACAACTCACACGCGACCAGTTCAGACTATATCAACTCATTTGGAAGCGTTTCATGGCGAGCCAGATGGATAGCACAATATATGAGACAATAAACGTTCGCATCAAAGCTGGAGACTATGAGTTTAGAGCAGCTACGTCCAAGGTAAAGTTTGACGGTTTCATGAAAGTGTACACAGACGATGACAACAAAAAGATAAGCACAAACAACACAGTCGCTAAACTAGATAAAGAATCAGAGTTAGAGTTTGTAGAATTCAAAGAAAACCAGCACTTCACACAGCCACCAGCTAGATACACAGAAGCATCACTAGTAAAGGCTATGGAAGAGCAGGGAATCGGTAGACCATCTACATACGCTCCAACTATCGGAACAATCACTGGCAGAAGATATGCCACAAAGGAAAAGAAAAACCTATTTGTGACAGAGCTAGGTGAAGCGGTAAACAGAGTAATGAACATGGCATTTGCCGATATAGTAGATATGAAATTTACTGCGAACATGGAATCACTCCTAGACTCAGTCGAGCGCGGCAAAATGGATTGGAAAGATATAATCAGAGATTTCTATCCAAACCTAGATGCAGAGGTGAAAGAAGCTGAAGAAAAATTAGAGAAGATTCATATTGCAGATGAAGAGTCAGACGAGATTTGTGATCAGTGTGGAAGACGAATGGTAGTAAAGTATGGACCATACGGAAAATTCCTAGCATGCCCTGGCTTCCCTGATTGTAGAAATACAAAATCGTACATGGAAAAAATCGGAATCCCTTGCCCAGAGTGCGGCAAAGAACTAGTTCTAAAGCGTACAAAGAAGGGACGTATATATTACGGCTGTGAAGGATATCCAGATTGCGAATTCATGAGCTGGAACAAACCACTAAAGGAAAAATGTCCAGAGTGTGGTAAATACATGGTTGAGAAAGGCAAAAAGATAGCATGTTCAGACCCAGAGTGCGGATACGTTAGAGCCGTGGAAGAATAAAAATAAAAGAACGTTCAGGAAAACTTGTTTTTATGAACGTTCTTTTATTTTTATTCATCGGGCTTTGCCCGTCGCACTCTGTGCGAACCGCGGCTCTTTTAATGTAAACGTGTCCACGAAAAAGGCCGAAGGCCTTTGAGTGGTCGCGCGGCTCGTATTATTTTTGCTCTTGAACTAATATATCGATTATGTTATAGTATGTGAGTTGCATTAAACACATTTGTGGAGCCTTAGGACGGTGCCCTTGCTCGGGGTTTCCTAAAGCGAAGAAGCAAATGGAAGATTAAATAATAAAACCAGGAGGTAAGTAAAATGAGCGTTATTTCAATGAAACAGTTACTAGAGGCAGGTGTTCACTTTGGACACCAGACAAGAAGATGGAACCCTAAAATGGCTCCATACATCTACACAGAGAGAAATGGTATCTATATCATCGACCTTCAGAAATCAGTAGGCATGGTAGACACAGCTTACAAAGCAATTTCTGACACAGTAAAAGATGGTGGTACAGTTCTATTTGTAGGTACAAAGAAGCAAGCTCAAGATGCAGTAAAGAACAATGCTGAGAGATGCGGAATGTTCTACGTAAACGAGAGATGGTTAGGTGGAACACTTACAAACTTCAAGACAATGCAGTCTAGAATCAAGAGACTAAAAGACATCGAGAGAATGGAAGAAGACGGAACATTTGACGTTCTTCCAAAGAAAGAAGTAGTTGGTCTTAGAAAAGAGATGGCTAAGCTTGAGAAGAACCTTGGTGGTATCAAGAACATGAAGAGAGTACCTGATGCTATCTTTGTAGTAGACCCTAAGAAAGAAAGTATTTGTGTAAAAGAAGCACATAACCTAGGAATCACATTGATTGGTATTGCTGATACAAACTGTGATCCAGAGGAACTAGATTACGTAATCCCAGGTAACGATGATGCTATCCGTGCCGTAGAACTAATCGTATCTACAATGGCAGATGCCGTGATAGAAGCAAACCAGGGTGAAGAGTACGCATACGATGATGAGTACGACGAAGAATACGACACAGAAGAACCTGCGGCAAAGGAAGAGGCAGAAGAGCCAGCAGCAGAAGCTAGCGAAGATGAAATAGCTGAAGAAGTGGAAGCAGAAGCTGATGCAGATGCAGAAGTGGAAGAAGACGCTGACGCTGAAGACGCAGAATAATAAATAAAAGAATAGGGAGGATACTATTATGGATATAACAGCAGCAATGGTAAAAGAACTAATGAACCTAACAGGTGCTGGAGTAATGGCTTGTAAAAAAGCATTACAGGAAACAGATGGTAATCAGGAAGAAGCTATCGAAGTACTAAGAAAAAAAGGTGAAGCTACAGCAGTAAAGAAAGCTGGAAGAATAGCAGCAGAAGGAATCGTTTACACAGCAGTAAAAGACAACAAAGCAGCTATAGTAGAAGTAAACTCAGAGACAGACTTTGTAGCAAAGAACGACACATTCCAGGCATTCGTAGCAAAAGTAGCAGACCAGATTCTAGCAGGTAGTGCTACAACAGTAGACGAACTACTAGAAGAAAAAATAGAAGGCGAAGACAAGACAGTAAAAGAAGAACTAACAAGCCAGATTGCAACAATAGGCGAAAACATGAACATCAGAAGATTCGAAAAACTAGAATCAGATGGTGTAATCGTATCATACATCCACGCAGGCGGAAAAATTGGTGTATTGGTGGAAGCTGACGCTCCAAAGAACGACGCCGCAGAAGAAGCTTTGAAGAATGTAGCAATGCAGGTAGCTGCTTTAAATGCAAAATTCTTAAGCTCAGATGATATAGACGACGACTACAAAGAACACGAAAAAGCAATCTTACTAGAGCAGATCAAAAACGACCCAGTAGAAAGCCAGAAACCTGAGAAGGTAATCAACGGCATGATCATGGGAAGACTTAATAAAGAATTCAAAGAAATCTGCTTAATGGAACAGGTATACGTAAAGGCTGAAGACGGAAAGCAAAGCGTAGCTAAATACCTAGAGCAAGTTTCAAACGAGATTGGCGAAGACATCAAGGTGAAGAAATTCATCAGATTCGAAACAGGTGAAGGCCTAGAGAAGAAAGAAGAAGACTTCGCAGCAGAAGTTGCGAGTCAGATGGCTGACTAAGCACAAGCCGTGTTTAAAAAGAAGTAAAATAAAAACCCAGGAGAATTTATTCTTCTGGGTTTTGTTTTGCTTCTTTTTATATGTGGCGACGCCACACACGAAAAAGACTGCGAAGCAGTCTTTGAGTAGGCACGGCTTGTATCCTTTGAGGGGCACTGCTCATATCTAACCCAATAGCGCCTTTAACCATAAACCACCCCCTCAAATTGACAATATATATATATAATGGATTTATCATTATGAACGGAGGAGAAAAAATGAAGAATATTAAAAAATTATTATTCTGCATTATCATTATTTCCCTACTAGTAATACCTAAATCTCAAATGAAAAATGTTAATGCAGCAGATGGTGAACATTGGACAAGTTACTTTAGTGCTGATGAAGACTGGTGGGAAGGAGCCAGTGGAAGCATGACCGTTAATACACCTACCAGTTTTACTGCAGCAATGTCTGTGGTTGGATGGGGAGGATGCTGGGGAGGCCTAGTCTATAAGAGCGTCAATATAAAAAAGGATTACACATATAACATTTCCTTTGACATTCAATCGTCAAAAGTATTAAAGTTTGTGTATGTAAAAATCGCTGATGGAGAGAATGTGGCTGATTCATTTTGGGTAAAATGCCCAGGGTGGAATCAAACCGTCAGAGTTGATAGATATTTTACTGCAAAAAGTGATGCAAACAGAATAACCTTTGGCATTGGAGGGGAACCTGGTGATAGAGCAGGGATGGACGCAGACGGAGAATATAGATATGAAGTCTTTGACAGTCAAAATTTCGGAATCAAACATCAACAATTAGCTGAATATGATTGTTTTGGTGATTTTAGTTCGCTTACAGATATTACTGTATCAAATTTCAAACTTCAGCAAGCGCCAAAACCTATTCCAAAAGATGATGTTAAAGCAACGGCATTTGGTAATCAGGTGGCCCTAGAATGGAAAGACCAAGTAAAAGGTCAAAAGTATAACGTGTATCTAGATGGACAAAAAATTGCAAGCAGTCTATCAGGAAAGAGTTATATTATTAATAATGTTCCATATGGACTTCACAAAGTGAGTGTTAGTACTGTATCAAACGGAAAAGAGTCTTCAAGAACTACAATAATAGTAAAAGTGAATGGCAAAGGCAAGATTATCAACACAAAGACTATTAAACTCAAAAAGCTAAAAGCTAAGAAACGCGCTTTAGTCATTAAATGGAAAAGACGAAAAGATGTCACAGGTTACCAGATACAATATTCTTTAAAGAAAAACTTTAAGAAGAAAGCTAAAAAGATTAAGATTGTTAAGGCAACAACATCTAAAAAGACTATTAAAGGTTTGAAGAGTAAGAAAAAATATTATGTGAGAATAAGAAGCTTTATTAACTCATATGGAAAATCATATTACTCCAAATGGTCGAAAAAGAAAGCAAAGAAAACTAAATAATAATTATTAAATAGAAACATCCAGAAGATTATTCTTCTGGATGTTTTTTTGTTTGAGGATGTATTGGGCGCCGCCCTCCACGAAAAAGGCCGCAGGCCTTTGAGTGGCGGCTTGTGCCTATCAAACACAAATATTTCATTGTTACGTTTGTGAACGCTTCATATTGTATAATCCTAAAAGGTGTATATATTTGCTTTAGACTCATAAAGTGAATATATTAACTTTTCGAGGACAAATATAAATGATACGATTGCCAACGAAAAATGTTGTTAAGGGAGGATAAGATAACATGAAAAATTTTAGAAAAATATTTATTATTTCAGCAGCATTAACTTGTTTTCTGACTACTTTAGTTTTTGCTAAGGCAGGTAGTTATAGTTCCACTTACGAAATGAAAGGTGGAGTCTTTTCACGATGGATACAACCTAAAAGTAAATGTACAATTACCGTAACTCCTAAAGTTGGGACAAATGGAGTTGATATGAAAGTTATATGGGCACACCAAACATTATTTGGATGGGATGGACCATATAAAAACACATCATCTACTAAGAAGGGAAGCGTAAGTTTCAAGTCAAATAAGAAAAGAAAGGTCTGGTTGAGGAATCCGACAGGTAAAGTTTGGAAAGGTAATGTTTCTTTTAAATGGGATTAGGAGATTGAAGTGTTTGTTTTAGATTTCAGTATTATCTTGTTATTAATAATATTCGCCATATGCGCTGTTATTACAACAATAATTTATAAAAAGAAAAAAGGAAAATATAGACTTGTATATTATTGGTTTTTAGAAGCTTATTCAATTATTCTTTTGAAAATTGCTGTAATGCCAATATATTTATTAAGTAAAGATGCTTATGCTGATTTTACACAAGGTATTAAAGGGTTAGCACTATATGGATTACAACTGATTCCATTTAAAACTATTAATGATATTTTGGAAATAAAAGCGTTTCCAGGGTTAATTCAAATTGTGGGAAATTTACTATTGTTAATGCCCATTGCGTTTATAGTTGTATGGATAATGAACAAGACAAATAAAATGTTAGTAGTACTATTAGGATTAGTCGTTTCAATCCTAATAGAGTCTATTCAACTTATTATTAATTTGATTACAGCATTTCCATGTCATGCAGTTGATATTGATGATGTAATACTAAATTATTTTGGATATTTACTGGCAACACTGTCCATATGGCTAATAAAAAAGTATTTCAGATCATTCTTTGATAAAGTTAGAAGTGTTTTTGTAAAGGAGGAGAACAAGAATGGGTGGTAACATGTGGATGATAGTTGTATATGTAATAGTTGTAATTGCAATGAATATCGGGTTAATATATTTGATTTATAAACTATTAAAGAAGAAGTAATATTTAAAAGAATAAGATTAAAGAATATTTTACAATTAAAAAATCATAAGAGAGACAACTAATGAAAAAGAAGACGTTGATTATAGTTGAAGTAATAATGATTATGGTGGCATTATCATTATTGTGTATTAATGCATTCCAAAAAGATATATTTAAAGATCTAAGAAAAAGTGCAAAAACACACAGCAACAAGAAAGAAAAAATAAATAAATATGGTGAATTCAAGTTAGCTAAAAAAGGTATTTATTCTACTGAGAAAGCTAAACTGAATGAAATAAAAGAGATAGGGCAAGATGTTATTGTTGCAGAAGAACAGATAGATGCTGCAAAAGACTTTTACAAAGATAAAGGATTCGGTAGCGAAGAGTCAGAAGAAAAGGCGGTAGCTTATGTGGAAGAAGAAAATGCACTATATGCTGAAGCTATAAAGAAGGGTTACGATGTAACGGAGAAAGAAGTAGATGACTACATAAATAAACTAAAAAGACTTAGTAAAACAGCTGAGAATAAAGAAGATATTGAAAAAGTAATTAGTGGATTTGGTTCAGAAAAAGAGTATTGGGAATATGAGAAGAAAATATATAAAAAATTATTGCCAATACAAAACTACACGAGTGACTTAGAAAAAGAGTTTATGGAAAAGAACAGAGATAAGTATGAACCAAGTAATATAGAGAAAACGTGGGATACAGAATTTAAACAGGTGAAGGATAAGGCAGTAAAGAAACAAAAATATACTAAGGTAAATAAGAAAACCAAAATCAGTGACTTAGAACCATTTTGGATAAAGTAATTTCAACATTTAGAGAAAAGCGCGATTCGTTAAGAATCGCGTTTTTTGTTTGAGCTAGGGAGTATTAACTGTCCCATTTATAAGACACCTTCTGTGAGAATATGTAACCATCAAAAGAAGAAAGGTGGTGTCATAATGATTAAAATCGATAAAAAGTTTTATGGTTCCGAAGTGAATATTGATGGAACTTATAAAGAGATAATTAAAGATTTCGAAAACATAACACGAGCCTTGGTCTACAACGGCTTCGACAAAGATGATATAAGAAAAGCATTAGTAGATGGCTTCTACGAAGATCCAGACTCTACACCAGTTGATGGAAGTACAGTCTCAGATGATGATATCAAAAAGGTACTACATGAGTCTCAAGATGAGCCATTAGAGGATTCTATTAAAAAGATTAAACAAATGGAAGAGTCGGAATAAAACAGGAGGTAATATAGTCATGAAGATTAATAATACTAAGAGTAAAAAGGAAATGGCGCTTATAATTATTATAGTGATTCTAGCAATCTTCGGTTTTTCAGTTCGTATGAGTGAAGTGGCAGAGGAAAATAAATCATCCTATGATTCAGACTGGAGATATCACCACTATTCCCATTCATATAATACCGGCACAAATACAGATAACAGTGCAAATGAATTGAATTCAGACAACGGATACAATCATTCTTCTGGTGATAGTAATATAAACGATGATCCATATGGCAAACAATATTACGATGATGCAGATGATTTTGCAGACGATAATGCAGAAGAGTTTGGTGATGGAGACGAAGATGACGGCTGGGATGATGCATACGATTACTATGAAGAAAAGTAGAATAATAACGTTGAGTATTATTGTAGGTTAATTAAGACAATAAATATTTTAGAGTTATAAAATATGTGATAAAATAGAGACAATACTATTGGTCGGAAGAGTGAGGGTATATGAGTTTAAAAGAATTAGATCTTGATATTAGTTATAAAAGTAGGGGAGATGGAAATCTCGCAGATGCATTAGTGGTTCCAGCATTAAGAGAGTCGATAATGTATAAAAGAAGTGCGGGTTATTTTTCCTCAAGCGTTTTTGAATTATTGAAAAGTGGAATTGAAACTTTCTTGCTTAATGATGGAGAAATACGTTTGATTTGTAGCCCACAATTAGATGAAGATGATATTGAAGCTATAAATCAAGGATATAAACTGAAGAATGAAATTCAAAAAGAAAAATTTGATAAAGATGTTTATGAAACTATCAGTGAGATGGATGACGATAATCTAGCGGTCCTCATTGAGTTGATTAAGAATAATAAAATGAATGTAATTATTGCAGAAATGAAGGATGATAGAGGAATCTTTCATGATAAAACAGGCATTCTTATAGATGATGATAACAATAAAGTTGCTTTTGTTGGATCACCTAATGAAACTAAATCAGGTTATTTTATAAACTACGAAAAAATACGAATATTTGCAAGCTGGATTGATGGGGATTTAAGAAGAGTTGAGGATGAGGAGAGAGATTTCGATTTAATCTGGGATGGAAAAGATGAGTATATTGAAACTGTCGACTGTAATGACATTATTATTGAATACGTTAAAAAAGAGGCAGAAAAGAGGAATATGTCTTTCAAACCAAGAAAAAAAGGGATTAAACTTAGACCATACCAGAAGGAAGCAATAAAAGCATGGGAGGATAATGGTAACAAGGGCTTTTTTGTTATGGCCACTGGAACAGGAAAAACATGGACAGCTATTTATGCTGCACTAAACAGAGCGAAAGAAGATAAATTGTTCTTAGTGATATGTGCGCCATATAAGCATTTGCTCAAACAATGGTCTTATGATGTGAAAGATGTATTTGATGACGCGGATATTATATTAGTTTCGAGTGAAAATCCAAAGTGGGAAAATGAGCTAAAAGATTCCGTTTATTCATCTAATTTTACAAAACCCAAAAACATTATTGTTATTTCAACAATTATGTCTTTTGAGACAGAAAGATTTCAAAAAGTTCTTGATAAAGTAAAAACCAAAAAGATGTTAATAGTAGATGAAGCGCATAATTTTAAAACAGATGATGAAGCAATAGTTGAAAAATATGATTATGTTTTAGGTTTAAGTGCTACACCAACAAAAGATCCAAGCAAAGATGATGGACACAAACTCATGGATTACTTTGGTGGCAAAGTATATGATTTGCCAATTGATTTTGCAATAGATAAAGAGTATTTAGTTAAATATAATTATTATCCAATATTTGTGAATGCAACACCCGAAGAGGAAAGTGAGTATAAAATGTATTCTGCTAGAATTGCATCCTGCTTCAATGAAAGAGGTGTCTGCATAGACCCTGAAAAAGCTTACTTATATAGTCAAGCTAAAAATAGAGTTATAGCTATGGCTGAAGAAAAAATGAATAGAATTGGAGAAATATTCTCTAAGGTAAAGGAAAAGGATCATTTTATTGTTTACTGTGGCGATGGTAGGATTTTCGATGAAAACAAGGGTGAAGAATTAAGACATATTGAATATGTAATTAAAGAATTAGAAAAAAGAGGCTTTAAGCCTTCACAGTTTACAGCGTCCGAAAGTATGAGTGAACGAATGAATTTAATCGACATGTTTAATAAAGGAACAATTGATTCATTGGTTGCTATAAGGTGTTTAGATGAGGGTATTAATATTCCATCAATAGATGGAGCCTTGGTTTTGGCGAGTGCAAATGACTATAGACAAACAGTACAAAGAAGAGGAAGAATTTTAAGAACATTTACAAATGCATATACTGATAAGAAAAAAGAGTATGCTAATATATATGATGTTATAGTTCTTCCTAGTTTATCAACTACTCAGATGGCAGAAACAGAATTAAAAAGAATGAACGAGTATTTGAGATTAGCAAAAAATAGAGATGACTATTTGAGTATACTTGATGACTATTGTGATGAATACGGAATAGATTTAGATACAGTTGAAGAGAATGATATTGAGAAAGGAGAGTTGGATGAGTAATAATATTAAAGAATTGGCTAACAATATTTTAGATGTTGAAAGAGAAGCTTCAAAGCAAAAAAAATCATTGACAGAAAAGGGCGGTTCTGATAGAAGAAAAGCTAAAATTAAAGATGATACAGTCAAAACTATATTAAATATGATTGATATGGAGGAAAATAGCGGTGAAGATTAAATCTATTGAGTATAGCAATTTTAGAAATTTCCGTAATAAAGGAAAAATTGAGTTTGATACAGACGGGAAAATAACTGTTATATATGGTGAAAATGGTGACGGAAAAACAACCTTACATCAATTGTTCCAGTGGATTCTATATGGGAATACTAGCTTTAACAAAACAGCCACGAAAAAAATGTATAATTTGAGTTACGCTGAATCAATCGCAAATTCGGAACCTTTTTATGTTTATGGACAAATGGAATTGATTCATAATAATGAGGATTATTTGGTTAGAAGAGAGTGGCAATACAAAAAAGCTCCTTCTGGAACTATAACACAAAGAACAGAGGGATCTAGTTTTTTATTACAAAAGAAAGATGAAAAAGGAAATTGGAAAAAACTTGAATATCCTGATTTGGTAATTGAAGATATGTTACCTTCTGGTTTGTCGCCATACTTCTTTTTTGATGGTGAAACAATGATTGCAGACTTAAAGACTAATGGTAAAGAGTCTGCAAGCAAACTCAAAAAAGCTCTATTTTCAATATTCGAATTAGACTATTTAGAAGAGGCGTTAGCAGATTTAGGAGATCCAAATAGAAGAAAATCGGGAACTGTTTTTGGAATTCTTAAGGATGAGAAAGCTAGATTAGAAGAAAAGCATACAGAAGATGTAAAAGAAAGAGAAAATCTTAAGTATATAAATATGCTTGAAAAGAAAATTGAAGAACACAAAGAGAGACTTGAAAAATTAAAAAAACAGTATAAAGATAATGAATCTACTAGAACCAAAATATCGGAAAAAATTGGTAAAAAACAGGCAACAAAAGAACTTGAAGATATACGTCAAGATTATGATAATCAAATAGAGGTTTTCGAAGAGTGTTGCCAAAAAGAAAAGAACGAATTTGGTAAAGAGATAACTAATAATTATTCATATTTATTGGTTTCAAAAACAGCTGAGAACGCTAAAGAACGACTTTATTTAGAAGTTCAACAAGAAGATGAAAAGATACCTAAAGATTTAGCTAAAGCTCTTCTAAAAGAGTTGTTACACAGCAAAACATGCATATGTGGAAATCCTATTCATAAAAATGAAAAAGAATGTTTCGAGAAATGGTTGGCATGTTTTCCACCAGCATCATACAAATCTACTTATGCAAGATATAAAGCGTACATGGATAAATACCAAACAGACTATGATCCAGAAAACTTAGAAGAGCATTTTAAGAAACAAATTTATTATAATGATAAAATTAGGGAATACAGAAAAAAGATTAAAGAAATTGATGAAAAGATTAAGGATAATGATGCAGTAGATGATTTGATTGAACAAAGACAAAAAATTGAAACTGAAAACGCTGAACTATCTGACGAAATAGAAATAGAACAAAGTGAACTGGGTAATGCCCAGCATCAGTTAAAACTAAGAAAAAGAAATCAGAAAAAGATAGACACAAAAGCAAAAGACTTAGAAGCTATTAACGCAAAAATTAAAATCGCAGAAGAAGTATATGAGGAATTACAGAATAGATTAAGGGATGAAACCAATGAATACACTGATGGGTTAAGAACTTCGATTCAACAATTGATTGAGGAGATGTTAACAAGCAAAAGATCGGTAGATTTAACCAAAGATTTCCAATTGCAAGTTACAGACAGTCATGGGGATGAATCCAAATCAGAAGGTCAGTTTGCTGTGGTTTCATTTGCTTATATTATTGGAATTCTTAAAGTATTAAAACAATACGGAAATTTAAAAGAAAAAGAGTATCCATTGGTATTAGATGGTCCTTTTTCTAAATTGGATGCAACACAGAAGAACAATGTTCTTACAACTATTCCTCAATATGTTCCTCAAACAATTATTTTTTCAAAAGATCCATTGGATGACATATTGGATGATGGTGAGATAGGACAGGTTTGGACGATAGAAAGTAATGAAGAAAAAAACAAAGCGAAAGTAGTTAAGGAGGAACCAAGTTGGAAATAAGATCTGATATAGAATTAAAAGGTGAAGAGTGGTTTACTATTAATGACAAAATGGTAAAAGTGGTCTTCGATACAATTTATGATGCATTTAAATTGGCTGTTTCTATAGGAATTATGTACGATGAGCAATTAGATTTTACCGGAGATACAACGGCATCGATAACAAGAAACCTATTACATAGAAAGTCAGAAGAATTATCTTATTTTTTCAAAACTGCTGTTTTGACTAGCAATCAAATCGATTTGTCTGAAAAAGACAGATTATATTTAGCATTTATGGATGAAATGTCTGATGAAGAAATAGACGAGGATGAAATGAAAATCATAAAAAAAGAAGTGTCTAAAGATGCTTTTGATTTTAATGAAGTTTCTTTTTTGATTGGATTTGCTAATTATGGAGCAAAAAGAATTGTAGAGTGTTATTCATCACATGATGGCGAAATGATGGAAAACTTAAAAAATTTTTTAAGTTCATCATTTAATGAAGAAACAGAAGAATTAAAAGAAAAGAAAAAAATAAAGGAATTGACAGAAGAATAGAAGAGAGGTTTTATGAGCTTAGTAAAGTTATTAGCGGCGGCTCCAGAAGATCAAGTGATAATTGATTCTTTAACTATTGCTGATGCGAAATACAAAAGATACAACAATATACTTTGTTCGATAAGTGGTGGAAGTGACAGTGATGTTATGCTTGATTTGTGTGAGAAAATAGATATTAAGAACAAAATCACATATGTTTTTTTTGACACTGGTTTGGAGTTTGAAGCCACTAAAAAACACTTAAAGTATTTAGAAAAGAAGTATAATATTAAAATACAAATTGAAAAAGCAGTGAAACCAATTCCGACTTGTTGTAAAGAGTATGGTCAACCATTTTTGTCCAAGCAAGTTAGTGAGTGGATAAGTCGATTACAACGACACAATTTTGATTGGAAAAATGCTACAGGGACATTTAAACAGTTATTAAAGAAATATCCTAACTGTAAAGCGGCATTAAGATGGTGGTGCAATGATTACGATAAGGGAAAAGATGGAAGACCAAGTAGTTTTAATATCAATTATAATCAATACCTAAAAGAGTTTATGATGCAGGATCCACCTAAGTTCCAAGTATCAAATAAATGTTGTTTATATGCGAAGAAGAAAGTTGCAGTAAACTGCAAGAAGAATGGTAATTACGACTTAAGCATGTATGGTGTCAGAAAAGCAGAAGGTGGCGCGAGAAAAGCAGCATACAAATCATGCTTTTCTGAAACAGAAAGTGGTTGCGATGAGTTTAGACCAATTTTTTGGTATTTAAATGAAAACAAAAAGAACTATGAGGATGCCTATGGTATTAAACATAGTGATTGCTATACAAAATATGGATTAAAAAGAACAGGTTGCGCTGGTTGTCCATATAGCAGAAATTTCGAAGAAGAACTTGAAGTTATGGAAAAATATGAGCCCAAACTGTTTAAGGCAGTGAATAATATTTTCGCTGATTCATATGCATACACAAGAAAATACAGAAAGTTTGTCGAAAAGATGCGCAAACAAAAGAATAAGAATAAATAATTTAGGGTACTCACATTAGTGAGTACCATTTTCTTTTGCCTAATATCGTATTTGCTATGACATACATCACAAAAAGGGACTTCAAAAGTCACACCTAAAACCTACCCATTTATGGTATAATCAAACTAGTTTGTTGAACGGAGAAAAGTATGTACAAAATAACAGAAGGAAACTTCAAAGAAGAAAAATATGGTGAAGAACCATATCTAAACAATTGGCCAATGTTATATTTGCTAGACAACGAGGAACAAATATACATAGGCCAGTCTAATCATGTCAAAACTAGAATGAAACAACATCATTCTTCAAAAGAAAAAAACATCTTCAATAAAGTTCGTTTTATCTATTCCAACAAATTTAATCAGTCAGTAACACTAGATTACGAATCAAAACTAATTCAGTACATAGCTGCTGATGAGCTAATGGTTGTAACAAACAGAAACGAAGGAATAGCAGACAAAGAATACTATGACAAGAAACACTATGATGAAGACTTCTATAAATTGTGGAATAAACTTCGTAGAGAAAAAATAGTAAAACATTCACTAGAAGAACTAGAAAACTCGGATTTATTCAAATTCTCTCCATTTAAAGAATTGAATGATGATCAAAGAGAAGCAATTGATGAAATACTAGCAATCCTAGATGAAGGAAAAGAAAATGCAATAGTAGTAAATGGCATGCCAGGTAGTGGTAAAACAATATTAGCTATTTATCTTCTTAAATACTTAAAAGATAGTGATGAATATGGAGATTTAGAAATAGGCTTTGTAGTTCCTCCGACATCACTTAGAAAAACATTAAAGCAAGTGTTTAAAAGTATATATAATCTAAAACCATCAGATATTCTAAGCCCATCAGGAGTTACTAAGAAAAAATATGATATTTTAATAGTCGACGAAACACACAGGTTACATCAGTATAAGAATATATCTTATATGGGTGCTTTCAAAAAGAGTTGTGAAAGAATAGGTTTGAGCACAGAAAATGACGAACTTGATTGGATTCTCCATCAATGTGATAAAGCAGTAATAATGTACGATAGATTTCAAGTAGTTGGACCATCAGGAATAGATATAGAGCGTTTTGATAAAAAGATGAAGAGAGAACAACGAAAGAGAATGGTTACATACTATAGTCTCTTGAAACAGATGCGTTTGCTAGGTGGAAACGACTACATCCATTATGTAGAAGATATAATAAATGTAAAAGCGAAAGAAAAGAAGATATTTGATAATTATGAATTCGCAATAATTAATAATTTTACTAAGTTCAATGAACTCATGTACCAAAAAGAAAAAGAAAATACTCTAGTTCGTATGGTCGCTGGATATGCTTGGCCTTGGAACAGCAAACACAAAGGAGCAGCATATGACATTGAACTAGATGGAGTTCAAAAGATGTGGAACCATTGTACGGAAGGCTGGGTAATGTCTGAAGGTGCAATAGACGAAGTTGGTTGTATACACTCAATTCAAGGTTATGATTTGAATTATGCGTTCGTAATACTTGGAGATGAAATTGGCTTTGATAAAGAAAAGCAAGAAATCATTATTAGAAAAGAAAACTATTATGATCAGAATGGTAAGAAGACTGCAGAGTACGAGGATTTATTATCATACATTAAAAATATATACTATGTCCTTCTTACTAGAGGAATGAAAGGAACATATTTATATGTATGTGACAAGGACTTGAAAGAATACTTAAGCAAATATATTGAGGTGATATAAATGAAACAAGAAACAATAGATAGAATTAGAAAATTCACAGAAGATAGAGACTGGTCACAATTCCATTCGCCAGCTAATTTGGCGAAGTCGATTTCGATTGAGGCTAATGAGTTATTGGAGTGCTTTCAATGGGATGAAGAAAACTATGACAGGGAGCATGTGATAGAAGAACTAGCTGACGTGATAGTTTACTGCCAGGATATGTTGGATGTTCTTGAGTTGGATGTGGATCAGATAGTGAATGACAAGATGGAGATGAATGAGAAGAAGTATCCGGTGGAGGATGCTAAGGGGAATGCGAAGAAGTATACGTATTTTTAAGTATGATGTTTGAGTGATTGAAAGAGTCCTTATGGACTCTTTTTTATTAACATCTACCATTCACAAAATTGTAACATTTATGAAATAATATTGTAACATTTACACATTAATGTTATAATGTCTATTAAGAAGAACGGAAGGATGGTAACGAGTATGTCAATAATTATGGGAACTGTAAAAGATGTACCAGAAATAACATTTGCAACGGAAGAGGAATCCTACGAATTCTTGTTTTCTAGGATAAATAGAAAAGAAGATGGTGATGGTTTGAAACCTATAAGGATTTCAAATGATGATGGTTTTATTCATGTTAAAACCAAAGATAATTATAGTATGGCCATTCCGTTTGATGAAAAGGCTCCATTCATTTATACAAATTTTACACTTAATAGTTATGCTTATATTATATCAACAGGAAATGTTGGATTAGATGAATTGAATGGTTTTGACGGCATTGCCTTTTCTGATGGTGCATTAAAGAAAATAACTTGGAATAGTAGACCGGATACTGAATTTTCTGATGATGGTGAGATGATTTTTAAAATTAAACAAGATAGATGCAGTGAGTTGGTAGATCTTGGTTCAGAAATAATAACTATAGAATTATATTCTAACTTATCTTTTAACGATGGATTAGAGGGTTATACATTGAATAGTGTTAGTGAAATGAGACTTCTATTTGAGGAGAAAAAACCATTAATTGATTGTTTCAATCACTATTACAGGCTTAAAGAATTAATATCTTTTTTGACTTTCAGAAAAAATGTTGGGTTTGAAGAAATATCTTTGCTAAAGAGAGATACTAAAGAAGGTTATTATACTGAAATAGCTAAAGTTATAATTAAGGATAATGTTGACAATTTAAAAAAACAATATGTATTTAATATTACTTTTGAAGATATTAAAGATGTTCTTGGTGAATTGTTAAAAATAATATATGCACAAGATGAAAAAGAAGGATATGTGAGTTTGGGATTTATACCTGATGATGATACAGATTGTTCCGTTATGACGATTGAAAGATTAAGAGATGTTATTACTGCATTAGAGTGCGAGTTAGAGTATGTTGATGATATTAATGTTGAGGCAAATGAAGAATTAAAAGAATTAATTGAACTAGTAAAAAATAAAGTTAAAGAATACCGTGAAACTGGTTCGGAGATCACTGAGAACACATATAGCTCCATATTTTCAAGCATTAATAGATGGAGAGTATCCTTGAAAGAGAGAACTACGGCACTGTGTAAGAAGTATGAAGAAGAGATAACTTTAATGAACAGTTCAAAATATGCTGTAAACAAGGAATCAATAAAGAAAGTGGTGGATTGTAGAAACGATGCCACACATGGTCGCAACATGATATTGACTACAGAAATTGCTTCTGTAACGCATTTGCTAGCTGGGGTAGTGTATTGTTGTATATTGGAAAGAGTGGGGATTGATAGAGAAAAAATAAAAGAAATATGTAAGAACAAATTATTGCGGTAATTATGGAGGACATATATGAGTATAATAAAATTTGAATTGGAACCAACTGAAGAAAATATATTTGACACGATTAAAGAAAACACTTTAGCGAGAAACAAATACGTTTGGAGGTTTTGCAAACTGCTAAATGAAATAGATGACAATTGTGTATTAGCGTTGAATGCAAAGTGGGGAGAAGGAAAAACTTTTTTTATTAAGCAGGTTAAAATGGTTTTGGATGCGTATAATAATAGACTTCATTTAAGTGAAAATGATGTTGAAATAATAAAGAATGAAATTGAAAAGTATAAAAGACAAGACCATTATGGTAAAGAGTTAAAAACTCAAGTGTGTTTTTATTATGATGCGTGGGAACATGACGATGATGAAGAACCTGTTTTATCATTATTACATTCTTTGACAAAAATTACTGATGATTCTATAAATGTTGGAGACATATCAGAACAATTAGCGACAATTGCAAATCAATTATTCCCGATAAATGTAAAAGAAATTGTCAAAGGAGTGAAAAGTGCAGATTTGTTATCTAATGAAAAACACAAAGACAATGTAAGAAAAAGTATAGATGAGTATTTAGAAACTATTAATATTGAAAAGTGTGAAAGAACTGTAATAATAATTGATGAATTAGATAGATGTAAACCCACTTATGCCATCAAACTATTAGAAAGAATTAAGCACTTCTTTAATTATAAGAATATCACATTTGTTTTTTCAGTTAATTTAACTGAATTACAGCATACCGTGAAAGCGTACTATGGAGCAGAGTTTGACGGATATAGCTACTTGAATAGATTTTTTGATCATATACTTGATATTCCAGAAGCGGATATTGATTGTTATTTGGAAACAATTCGATTTGAGCATAATGCTAATTATTTTGAAATCTATGCGAAAGAAGTGATTAGACAATATAGTTTTAGTGTAAGACAAACCGAAAAATATGTAAGAACATTGAGAAATGCAATAGGTGAATGGGTAAAGAATAATAGGAATATTTCAGTTAACCATAAGTATTATACATCTTTAATAGGTTCTTTTATGATTCCATTGATGATAGGTTTAAAAATAAAAGATATTAATCTATATAATAGTTTTATTGAAGGTAATAATTCTCAAGCAGTTGTTGATTTGGTGAACAATATGACAGATAAGTGTCTTTATAAGAATTCCTTTATTAGTATTAATGAGACATTTGATGATACAGTAGATGAAGACAAAGAATTGGTTAAAGAAGAAGATGTTATGAAGAAAATGTATGAATATATATTTGATGACTATGAAAAAAGTACAAATCCAAATAGAAGTTTGGGGAGCATAATTATACCCGATAATACAAAGGAGGAATTGATTAATGCGTGTAGCATGCTGTCAGATTTCACCCTGTTTGATAAAAGAGATAAAACATTATAGTGGCTATAATAGAGACAAAAAGATTTCATCGTTTTGATGGAGTTTTTATGTCTTTTCTTCCTTCCCACTTTTTCTTCCCCATCCTTTTCCTTCGCCACAGGCACCTAATATGTTATACTAAACAAAACACCAAAAAGGAGGCCACCATGGATGATTTATTTGGCGATATGTTTGACCTAGACAACGATGGCGAAATTGACGATATCGAAAAAACTGCAGAAATAGGCTTCATGTTCGAGTCCTTTGACGAAGACAATCGTAATGTGGAAAAAATATTGATAAAAAATGACTATAATAAAAATAAATAATTGACATACAGATTTTAATAATATAGAATCATAGTACAAGGAGAGAAGTTAGATGTTGCGAATACGTGGCAGGGTGTAAAGAAATCACCTGGGAGGAAAGGTTTAACTTCTTTTTTTGTTGCTTATACAATGTAAAAAATAGTAATTACTGTATACTTTAGTAGGTACAGTAAACATATGGTTTATACTAAAACGAGAATCTTCGTTAGGAGAGTGCAAGTTAAGTACAATGGAATGTTTTTGTTCTAATTGTACTTTTTTTAATCTTTTTTTACCCGATGGACTTTTAAAGCATTTTTGCATTCTTAGTTTGCACATATTACATATTTTGAAAGCTTTTGAAAAAGATTCAGTCTCGAAAAAATCTCTAACAGTACCACAAATTGCATCAGCTATCTGAATCAAAGTAAAACGAGGATCTTTAGAGTCCGCAAACACTACATTGTATTCTATTCCAAAGGCATTAAACTCTTCTAATTCTTTCAAAACACTTTTTTCTTCAATAGTTTTCATGTTATCAAAAACAATCAAAACTTTATCATTGGGATTTAATAGCTGTAATTTTTGCAAAGCATAAAAAGGGAAAGAGTGAATCAATCCGCTCAATTGTTTCTTTTCATTTTCAACCAATTCAAAATAACTAGTATCCTTGTAGTTAAGCATTTTTTCTTTAAATGCTATTTCAGAAAAGGCAATGCCGCGTAGTTCTGAAAAATGGTCATATGCTAGGGATGCAAAGCGATGTCTCTTAAGAGTAGTACTTTTCAATTCTTTTGAGTGATCTAGGTTTAATTCATCTTTGATAGTATCTAAAACATGATTATTGTGTTCAATGTTATTGGGCGTGGTCATAAAAGCAGATACTAAAAATAACTTGGATGAATTGCGTCCATTTTCATCATCAAAAATAAAACCATCGTCTCCTGATGCATCTACGAAAACAACTTTATTATAATTAGAATAATCTATATGTTTGGCTTTTATAATACGAGAATCACTCATTGTTAATAAATCCTTTCTAATTTAAAATTGTCACAAAGTGTATGTAGACATTATAGCACTATAGGGTTGATATGACTAGATTTTTTTAAAAAAGAAAAATAAAAACTAATGTGGAAATCCTCTTGATGTCTTTTCCTTCGCTGTGTGTTATGTTTATGATATACTATATTTAGTTTATTGAACGGAGAAATAAAATGGAAAAGAATGATGTATTAAATGTAATTGATGTGGACATAGTCCCATTTGAAGAAGAAAAACCGGAGAAAAAAGGTACGAAAATACCTTTTGAGAAGTTTGCAAATTTAGGTATAGGTGTAGCTATTGTTGAAACATTATCTGAAACAATTAAACACAATAAGATTATTGAAGGGGGGGTATATAAGGTAGACTTTCCTAAAGGAACACACTTGGCTTCTTTTAAGGATGGCAGAGGGAATTTAGGAACTTTGTTAGATAATAAAACTAATAAGATTTCTGGACAAGCAGTTATTAATCCTTCAGAAATACAAAAAGTTCCTATTGATCCAACAGCGATTGCTATGATGGCTATGTTAGCAAATATGGAAAAGAAACTTGCTGATATTCAAGAACTTCAAAAAGAAATGATGCAGTTCCTTGAGCAGAAAGAAAAGTCTGAACAAAGAGGGAATCTGATCTTTCTCCAAGATATTTATGAGAATTATAAATTTAATACTGATAATGATAAGTACAAACAAAATAACCACGTAAAAGTATTAGATATAAAACAAACAGCAGAGCAGAAGATTGATTTTTATAAGACACAGATCAAAACAAAATTAGAGAAGAATGAGTTAATACACTGGGATGCGAATGTTGCTAGCCAAGAGAAAAAACTGAAAAATGATTTAGGTGAGTATCAATTGGCTCTATATACATATGCTTTTTCTAGTTTGATGGATATTGTGTTCTTGGAAAACTTTGATGAAGACTTCTTGAAAAAAATCAAAGAAAAAATAAAGGAGTATAAGTTTGAGTATCAATCTATTTATACGGAGATATTTAACTATATTGAGAAAGAATCTGACTCCTCTGTAGAACAATTAGGTTTAGATGTTGCGTCAAAAGCCAGCAAAGGATTAGGTGGTTTGTTGGAAAACACTTTTATAGGAGATAAAACAGGAATTGATAAAACACTTACTAAGAAAGGAAAAGATATTGATGATTTTAAACACAAGAGAACTGACACAAAAACTTTTGAGTTAATAGAGAATAAAGAATCAAAGGTTGGACCGTTTATTGAGAATATAGAAAGGATTAATGCTGTATACAATAAACCAGTTGTAATAGCATTTGATAAAGATAACGTTTATGTTATTGATGAGGATAAAGATATAGCTTAATAAAATAATAAAACCCGACATAGTAATGTCGGGTCTAAACTATTAACAGGAGAGTATTATGTATAGATTGGAATTTTGTGATGATCCAAACAATCCAAAGTTATTTGATGGGGAAATAGAATACGAAGATAGTTTTGAACAAGAATTTATGAAACATATGGGTGTTCTTGATAAGTATGAAGGACTAACGATTATGTATAGAATAGTTGAATCATGTAGACAAGACTTATACTATGCGTTCGATAATGAAGAGCGTGATTGGTGGGAAGTTAATAAAGCATGGCTCAATTACTTGAATGCTATTTACAGTTGTAAAGAATTCATTGGTAATTATGAACCTTCAATAATGGAAGTACATGACAAATACTATAAAAAAATGGGTTGGTATAGATTTATTTGTGACTATCGAAATATTGTAATCCATTCTTCAGAATTGATAGTGGTTTGTAGTGATGAATCAAAAGAATTCTTGGTTGGTTATGACAAAGTTCAGGAGGTGTTTCGAAGAATCAAAAGTGCAAAAAACACCAAGGAAGAGTTAAAAGAAATAAAGAGATTTATTATTGAAGAGTTAAATACGGAAATATATACATATAATCTAAAGGGAGCTATAAAAGAGGAGAAATATATTAGTGTTAGAAAACTTGCTGATAAAGTCAGCAAGGAAATAAATGAAATGAAAGAAGAAATAGCATTAGAAGCCTATAAGCTAGATGTTCCTAATTCGTTGCAATGGTTTATTGATAAAATACCATATATAGATGATATGTATTGGTATCCGTTCATAGTTAACTATGAAAAATATGACAATAATGAAAATGAAGGTGTTCTTGAACCAAGTTTTACAATGGAACAATTTGTTCATAGGGTACATGCTGGCATAGGTGAAAAGTCAAAAGTTTCAAAGGAGATAGGACTTTTTTTGAAACAACATAAATATAATAAGTTTTTTGATGGATATATCATTAATATTTAATATATGATATATTTTAATTAGAGGTTTTCTCAGAATCCTTTTCGGTTATTTATTGAGGCTAGCTTTTTGCTAGCAAATAATCTGAAAAGGAGGTGAGTATCATGAAAGAACTCACACGTAAGAATACTTCAATTGACATCAAAGCGGATACAAAAACTCTTGCAGTAGAGTTTGGCAAGGCAGTTATTGACGCAGCTAAAGATCCTTTAAAGGATTTCTTTGGCGGACTAATTGATACTGGCTTGGACCGTGCGAAAGAAATTGTAGTAGAGAGAATTTCAAATTTTTTCGGTCGATAGATCGGAAAGACAACGCCCCGAGTAACATCGGGGCGTTTGTTTTTTGCCCATTCCCACACACATTTTGCCGCAGGCACATCACATACAATACGATACTCCCTCCAATATGGTATTTTCAAAGTCCCATTTTAATCCCAGTGCAATATGCTATAATATACTCAGCAAATAGAACGGATAAAAACACCAAAAAGGAGGAAGAATGAAACAAGAAACAAAAGATAGAATAAGAAAAATCAAAACTGATCGCAACTGGTCCGAGTCTCATTCGCCAGCTAATTTGGCGAAGTCGATTTCGATTGAGGCTAATGAGTTGTTGGAGTGCTTCCAATGGGATGAAGAAAACTATGACAGAGAGCATGTGATAGAAGAACTTGCTGATGTGATAGTTTACTGCCAGGATATGTTGGATGTTCTTGGATTGGATGTGGATCAGATAGTGAATGACAAGATGGAGATGAATGAGAAGAAATACCCGGTGGAGAAGGCGAAGGGGAATGCAACGAAGTATAATATATTAAAATAGCACATCATAAAATCACATACAGTTTATGTTGAAAAAATCAGGAGAGGGAGTAGACAAGGACCGTTAGAGTTTAGTGAATGTGATATACCACTTGGATCCAAACTACAATTCCCCAGAGATAAAACTGTTTAAGTGGAAGTGGTAGATGATAGGCGTGTTGAGTATAAAGGAAAGATATTGGTGGATTTGAGGAAATAAGTATAAGCCCGAATTTAAGAACAAAAGCAAGTCTAAGGACTTGCTTTTGTTGTGAAATACTATTTATTCTTCTTTCAAAATGGAATATAATTGCTGGAAGTCAATGCTAGTTTTTTCGGGAACTCCTGAATAGTTTCCTTCTAAGTATTGATTTCTCACATTGGCGTTCTTATGAATCTTATTATTATAAGTTATTGGTTTTATATTCTTTTTACCGTTTTCAAACTCATGTATCAAGTATATATTTTCGTTAGGGATTTTTGAATCCATAAGAAGCGTTGTGTGAGTTATCAAAATGAGTTGACCTTTTATTTTTTCAAAGAGCGACGATATTGTGTTTTTTACTAATAGGTCATGTATTCCCATATCATATTCATCTATAATTGCTACTGATCCGTTTACAGCAACAAGCATAAATGGAAGTATATCGAGAAGAGTTTGTGTACCGGTAGATTCCAATGAAAAATCGATTATACGCACCTTGCCTGCAATATTTTTTTTGAACATCAATTGGTAATGAATTATATCATCTTCCAGCTTCCTATCATAGAACGCTTCTTTAACATCAGGATAAACTGACTTGAAAAAAGTGTTTAACAATTTTTCCACCTTGTTTAATTGTTCTTCTTTAGAAGAGGATATTTCGCCTTGATCAAATGGACCAATCATTTCTGGAGGAAGACCGATGAAACCGCGCTCTCCCTTATTACCTAGTTTAAGCTTACATGATATTTTAGAAAAGAAATGCATTACTTCTTTAAAATTGACACTAAGGTTTTCTTTTATATATTCTTCCGTTTTATCATCAGTTTCATGAAATAAAATCGAGATGAGTGAATGTTTACCCCAGAACTTTTCGCATGCTTCAAGTATAGAGTCATATGCTTTTTTATTTTTTGATATTCTTCTGTTAATGTTAATAGTGGTTGAGCCGTTATTTCGAACAATATCAAAATACTGGCCCTTATTCTTGGTCAAAACATATTCTAGACGTTCATGGATAATTTGATTATTATCCATTTCCAAAAGATACTTACCCCTTTTATTACCATTAAGAATAAAACCAAACTCTAAGTACATTGGCTCGCTAGATGAAACAGTTTTATTATCATTGATAATTGTTTCAATATCTTTGTATCTTTCCTTGAATAACTTTTGGAAGGTTTCATTATCTAATGATTCGGGTTTATCAGTTAGAATGGTTTGCATAAGATCGCGCACATCCATTGTTCTAAACGTTTCAGACAGCATAAAGAAAGCAGAAGCTAGATTGGATTTACCAATTCCATTTCTTCCATAGATTAACACGGTTTTTTTTGGAGCCCCGTCTTTGTTTAGCAAATTAATTTCAGAATTCACAAGTGACTTGAAATTTTTCAATTTTACGTATTCAAACATAATATTTACCTCTTCAGGAAGTATTTTATCACAAAATCAACAAAAGTAAAGCAACTTTTTTTAAAAATATGACCTAAATTACGAAAAATAGATAAAAAATCTTGCAAATATAGGATGTTTATGATATAGTTTCTATTGTTGGAGATACTAGAAGAGAATCACATATTAATGATTTGATAGCTGCTCCAATCTTTAAAAACAGAATAGATGAATTCTATTGTACATTTAACTGATAAAGTGCATAGAAAAAGCCAGAGAGTGACTCTGACTAATTCCTTGCCAAAGAAGATTTCCTTGGGCATAATAAATGCAAACTTATGATACCAAAGAAATCCTCTTTGTGCAAGAGATAATTGTGAGGGAGGTGAAGTATTATGGCGGTCCATCACGGTGGCAAAGTTGGTAGTGCTGCTAGAAAACTTGCAAGTAAAAGAACTAATAAGTCAACTAAGAGCAAGGCAGGCAAAACGCTATCAAACCATAAGGCTAGGTATCATAAGTAAGATGATATTAACACAGACCTGGACATGTCTTTAAAAGGTCTTTTTATTTTTAGAAACTATTATAGGAGGTGTGATTATGTCACAGATATATTTTAATAAAAGAAGAATTCGTAAACTAAATCTACCAGAGAGTTATTCTCTTGAAAGCATTCAAATAGGTGTACCAGTAAAGAAAGATGAGGATAAAAAGGTAGGTCTAAACAGTATAGGAGATGTAGTATTGCCATCAGAAGATTACGGTGTTCAAAGTAGAAGGAATGCGTATGGTTATTCTTATCCAGACAAAACGAAACCCAAAGAAAGAAGATATGTTTCAACAAACTGGATATATCCATTTGGAAATACTAATGCATCTGAGATTCCAGTGGATATCTACAGGGAATGTTTTCCTAAAGTAGAAGTACCACCATATGAAATTCATTTAATGCTAACCGAAAATGACGATAACGAGCGATTTGTAATTGTTGATTTAGATGCCAGAGTTAGAAATGAACATTTGAAAGATGCAGTTAATCTTATGCTTGAGATATACGGCGAGTGTTATATTTTTGATGGGGAAATCAAAATAAAGAGAAACATAAAAAAGAGAAAGATTGGCTGGGAAATACTTCCGCAGGGAGAAATGCCTAGTAGACATTGTGAAAGACAATTTACGAAGTATCGTAAGAAACCAAATGGATTTCTTTTCTATAGGTTGGAGTATATTGAAAAATATGATGTTATAGATGCTGCAGAAGGTTTGAATGGCTTTAGGGGATATTTTGCATATGTCTTCAATAATTGTTGTGTGTTAGAGTCAGCTGTGTATGGCAATGCAACATATATTATACATAGGGAAAACTGGGAGGAACTAAGCCAGCAGACAAAGAAGAAATTATTTGATGAAAACATGATTATTGATAAAGTTGTTCACGATAAAAGTTGGAAGCGAAATATAGCTCGAGCATTTGTTAAACTGGGTGTTTTAAGAAAATAAAAAATATCATTATAGAATTCTATTGGTATTACTAATAAGTAACTGAGAGGGTTTTAAAATCATATCAGTGAAATAGGTTGGTGATAATCTCAGAAAGTATGGTTTAAGGATTCCATAATTATTTTGGAGGCAAAAAGTAATTGAAAGGGTTAAAAGAAATGGTAAAAGTATTCAAGCAAAGAAATTACTAAGAAAGAGTTAATAAAATATATTAAAGAATTCAAATAACTATTTCTAGAAAAATAAAAAACAGCCAAGAGACCTTGGCTGTTCATATAGATAGCAAATGCATAGCACTAGACTACCCTTGCAAGATAAGTCTAACTTAAACTGTTACATTTTGCAAACAGTTTTGCTATGTGTTTGCCTCTAAATACTCAACAGGGAGGTGAAGCAAATGCGACATACAAGTAGTAGGCTAAAAAAGCAGGTCAGACTTTAAGAAAAAAGAGTGCTTCTAAGAAAGCAAAGTCTGAAGCTGCAAAAGTATTAGTGAATCATAAGAATAAGATGAAATAATATACATTTTTTAGAGCTTATTAAATAAACCTATACGAATAGTTATCAAACATAGTTTATGCAAATAATTATTAAGGAGGTAATGAAATGAAAGATTTAAGTAGAAATATTACATTATTATGCGGAGTTTGTGGAAATGATTCTTTTGAAACATTAGACTCACAATATGAAAGCATTAAGAATGCTCCAGATTATATCAGGTTAAAATGCTCTGATTGTGGCAGAATCGTAACAAAAAAAGAGCTGATTGAGGAGAATTCTGTAAATATTAATGCGAATATAGATATTATTAAAAAAGACGCTGTATTAGAAATGGAAAAAGAAATAAAGAAAACCTTTAAGAAAAAAAGGAGGTAATCAAGGTGATGGAAGTAATATTTTAAGATTATTAAACTAGTAGTTTCTTATGTTATTCCTATGGCAGCTTTCACTTTATCTGTTGTGGCTTATTATAAATCAAGAAAAGTATCTAAAGTGGAAGAGAAGCTTAATGAGTATGACTTAAAGCTTAAGCAATACGAACTTGAAAAAATTGAATTGGAGAAGAATAGTAAAGAAAAGCCAAAAGTTGAGGCAAGAATAATAAATATATCTAGAGGCAATTATATAATAAAGATTTGGAATTCAGGGGAAGACACAGCTTTTAACGTTGATTATGATATTCCAAGAAAGTATAACATCACTCCAATTAAAAAGGTTACGCCTTTTGAAAGACTAGAACCAGGAAAATACTTTGAGGAAAGTGTTATGGTTCATATGCAAAGTTCGAAGAAATTCGAAATTATAACAAACTGGCAGGATAAAAATCATAAAGATTATACACATAAAGAGTTAATGGCCAGATAATTATAGGAGAACGAATGATATTAAATGGTATTAATTACCCAAATAAAATAATTGATGCAATAAAAGATAATAAATTGGTTGTGTTTGTTGGGGCAGGCACATCTACAGGTGAACCTACATGTTTGCCTAATTTTGTTAACCTAGTTAAAGAAATCGCAAAAGGTACAAAGTATGATTTTGATAAGCTTGATGAATCGTGTGAAGTGTTTTTGGGTCGTTTAAAAGTGAACGGAATAGATGTGCATAAACGAACAAAAGAAATAATAGAAGACTCTTGTGAAAAACCAAATAATCAGCACAGAGTAATATATAATCTTTTTTCTAGTCATAAGGATATAAAAATAGTTACGACGAACTATGATCAAATGTTTGAAAAAGTGAATGAGTTCAATCCTGATGATTGTGATGTTTATGACTACCCTGCTTTACCGGCAGGTGATGAATTTAATGGAATTGTTCATATTCATGGCAATATTAATGATACTAATAATATGATTCTAACAGATGAAGATTTCGGAAGAGCATATATTACTGAAGGGAATGCATCAAGATTTTTAAAAAAACTATTCTCATCATATACAGTATTATTTGTAGGTTATAGCTATAACGATATTATTTTGCGCTATTTGACAAGAGCAATGTTTAGAGATAATGCCTTGGATTGTTATATTTTGACAGATCAGAGAAAAGATGATTGGGATTTACTTGATCTTAAACCAATTTACTATCCAGAAAAACAGCACTCTCTAATGGAAAGCAGTTTAGAAAAACTAGGTGAAAGATCTAAAAGGAGATTAACAGATTGGAAGACTATTTTTTCTGAAATATCTGAGCAGCCACCGATGGATATGGCCTTCGATTCGGAATTAGAGTATTGTCTAAATAATCATGAAATAGAAAAAATCATTGCTCAAGAAGTCAAAGGTGCTAAATGGCAAGAAAAACTTGACGAAAAGGGCGTGTTTACAGACTGTTTTTCTAAGAATAATAACAATGATGATAGAGCAGAAATGTGGAATACTTGGTTGTGCAACAACTTTATTGGTGAAGATGATATGTCTTTTCAAAAGTTAATTGTTAAACACAAGAATATATTAAATAAGTCTCTAATCAAAACAATTATTGATTACTTGTCAGATCCAAAAACAATAATTGAGAATACCGTCTTTGCTCAATATATCCTTTTTGTTAAAGATGATATTGATGATCCTTGGACATTGATGAGAGTGGTGGAAAATACGTTTAATAAAAAGCTGTATTATCTTTCCTTTGAGCTATTCAAGTCGTTCTTTCGAGTGGTTTATAGATTTGAAAAGAAAATATCATTTTCTGAAGATGGAGTAGACTTAAAACATGTTTTTGAGGCAGAGGATTATTGCATAAAAAATACATGGGAAATAATTAAAGATAATGTGATGGATGAGTATGCATATGATTTGATTGTCTTTTTAAAAGAAGTAGTTGAGAATATTCACTTTTCGTATTTTTCTATTAATAAAGCCACAGATGATAGAGAACCATTTGATTTATCTATGTTAGATATTGAAAATAAAGAAGAACATGCTAGAGATAATCAACTCGTTATTTTAAATAATATTTTCTATGAAGCGTGTTTTATAGTTGAGAAACAATGCGTAAATGATTTCAAGAGCTTTATAAACGTGTGCTTAAAGTCTAAGTCAACTTTACTACAAAGGATTGCCTTGAGAGTTTTAAGAGATAGTGACAATTATGATTCTCAAGAAAAGTTTAATATACTAATTGATGAGTTTTCTCTTGATAATATTGAACAAAAAGAGCAACTGTTCTTGTTGGTTGCTAATATTTGGTCGGATCTTACTGAAGATAATAAAAATGAATTACTTGACATTGTTATGAGGTCATATGTGGATTATGAAGAAAGAACCCAAAAATATGAAAAGTACAACTGGTGTGTGTGGATAAATAGATTTGATGATGACAATGTAAGAGTTAAATCCTTTATAGAAGAGTGTAAAAAAACTGATGGTTTTGAACCAAGAGAGTACCCTGAATTAAATATGTATTCTAGTGCTTCGTTTATGCGTCCAGTAGATGTTCCAGAGAAAACATATAAAATGAAGGAAATGGAGCCGGCAGAAATAATTGATTTAGTGTTGAAAGATAGTGATGAAATTTTTGACAGTAAATACGATAAGTTGAATTCATTGTCGAAGTGTTTAAAAGACAACTACGATTTAACTACTCAAATGATTGAAAAAATGATACAAAGACAAGAGAAAGATGCTGATCTTTGGAACGCAATAATTAGAGTGGTGCATGATAGTGATTTTTCGTTTGAAAAAAATGTCAGCATTTTAAAACGATTAACAGATAATATTGCATTAATTGATAATCTATATGACATATCAAATATTATCTGGGATATCATGAGGGATAAGAACAATGACTCTTTATTTGGAGAGTTTGAAGATGAAATACTTAGATGTTCCAAGATAATATGGGATAATAGAGAGGAAATAAACTATGATGATAGTAGTCTAGATTTTTTATCCTTAAATTCAACACTAGGACATATTTTGAATGCTTGGATGTGTATGGTGTCAAAGTATGAAGAAAGGATTATACCTAAACAGTATCTAGAATTATTTGAGAATGCTTTGTCTCTGGGTGGGGATGATGCTATTGTTTCTATATGTATTATAGTGGGCAATTATAATTTCCTATTATTTAGAAATAGAGATTGGACTATTAATAAGTTAACCCCATATCTTGAGTCTGATGAAAAAAATGTTTTTAACGCTGCTTGGACTGGATTGGTTTATTTCACAAGAGCAATAAACGCAGATACAGCAGATATTTTAGCGCCAATTTATTATAAGGCGTTAGATAAGATGCAATGGCTAGCAGAAGATACACGGAAAGGATTTATTGGACAAGTATTGACTTTGTTAATATTTGTTGTTAAAGATCCGCTTTTAGATTTTGTGCCAAAGATATACGATAATGCGAACGATGATGATATTCAATACTTTGTTGATAGTATAAACCAAAGATTACGTGAATATGAAACGGATGAGAAGAAAAAGTGGTGGGATAGATGGTTGAAAGAGTTTTTAAAAAACCGGAAGAATAATTATCCTATACAGTTAGGTGAGAAAGAAAATGAAAATCTCATAACGCTTATTGCTGATTTGGGTGATGTGTTTGATGAAGCAGTATCGATTCTATGTACTGGAGATAGTCCTAAAAGAATTGATTCGCTTTTCATATATAGGTTAGCTGAAAATGACTATGCTGAAAAGTATCCTGACAGTATAGTTGATTTGTTAATATTTTTATTATCTGATGATTTTGAGTCTAAATATGTGAAAGGTGAAATTATAAAAATGCTTGAAAATATTACAATAACGTCAGATGAAAAGAAAACTAGACTTCAAGAAGCGCTTATCAAACATGGAATTGATGTGGATTTGAAATAATTATAATTGCAAAACAGTAAAAATGAAAAGCTTAAAGGTAAACAATATTTGTGCAATTTGCTGAAACTATGATTTAATTGATGGAGGAATAACTTAATATGGAAAAATTAAAATTAAAGCTAGATTATTGTTTTGGAATAAAAAAGTTAGATGAGGAGATCGATTATTCAAGCGATAATGTTGCTATTATTTATGCTTCAAATGGAACTATGAAGTCATCATTGGCTGACACATTTAGATGTATAAGGGATAATAAACCTGTTCAAGAGAGGGTCTATCATAAAGAAAGTATATATGATATTACAGATGAAAATGATAAGCCTATAGAAGGGGATAATATTATTGTTGTTAATCCCACTGATAGAAAATTGTATGAAGGCCAAGGGCTATTAATGGCTAATGATGATTTGAGAGAGAAATACTGGAAAATACATAGCGAAATAGAACAAAAAAAGGAAGACTTATATGCTCGGGTAAAAATTGCATTAGGATACACAAATCGCAGCCATTTTGATGTCAAAGAAACCCTGTTAACTGACTGGGATTGCCCAATATACAAAGAGTATGATTGTTTGAAAGCAATAGAGGAACAATTACAGAACTCAGAAATGCACTGTGCTATTAATTCAGAAGATGTAAACTATGAACTTCTGTTTGGCGAAAAAGTTTCTAAAATGATGGAAACAGGTGAGACACCAAATCTTATTGAAGAATACGAAAAAAAATACCAAGAATTGATGAATAAATCGTTATATATGCAAAATGGTGTTATTGATCATAATAATTATAGCAACATAAATAAGACTCTAGTTGATAATGGTTTTTTTGATGCTTCTAATGAAATTGTTTTGAATGCAAAAGATGGTAGTGAGTCGATAAACCTCAAAAAACAGAATGAATTAGAAGAATTGATTGATAAAGAAAAAGAACAAGTATTAAATACAGTAGAAATGAAAAGCTTGTTTGAAAAAATAAATAAGGAAATTACTAAGAATAAAGATACCACAGCCCTCAGTGCCTTTTTGCATAATCATCAAGAGATAATTGCTGAATTTAAGGATATTAGTTTGTTTAAGAAAAAGATTTGGGTAAAAGTATTCGCTGAATATGAAAAGGATTTAGGCGAACTAATCAAGTCTTATGACAAAGCAAGGGAAGACTTAGAAAATATTAGAGATGAGGCAAAAAAAGAAAAAACAGATTGGCAAGAAGCCTTAAGTGTATTCAAAGAAAGATTTTATGTTCCTTTTGTTATAAAAACATCAAATCAAGATGATGTAATTTTAAATAGTGAGATGCCAAGCTTTATTTACTACTATGAAGATGATCAAGAAAAGGAGAAGGTTACAAAAGAAGGATTACTAGATGTTTTAAGTACGGGTGAAAAAAGAGCATTCTACATTTTGAATATAATCTTTCAAATACTAGTTGCACAAAAAGAAGAGAAAGAGTATTTGGTTATTTTTGATGATATTTCTGAATCTTTCGATTATAAAAACAAATATGCCATTCTAGAATATATTAAAGATATATCTGAGTATAAGAATAAAGAAGGAAAAAAACTATTCAATGTATTATTAATGACACATAACTTTGATTTTTATAGAACTGTGGCATCTAGAATAACAAAAAGAAGCAATGCATATATTGGATATATGGATTCCGGGAAAATCAAACTTGAAAAAGGTCATTATACTAATAATATTTTCATATATTACAAAACACAACTAAAAAACAATTACAGTGATAAAATAATGCTAGCATCAATACCATTTGTCCGAAACATAATTGAATTTACAGAAGGAATAGAGAATGAAGACTATCTTACTTTGACTAGTCTTTTGCACTATAAGAAAGATACACATATAATCACTTTAAAAAAAATCCAGGATATTTTTAATAAATACTGGCTGAAAGATGCCACTTTTGCAGAAAATAGAGAAGATGAGTATGTTTATGATATTCTTATGTATGAGGGTGAACAAATAACAAATGTTGAGAGAGTAGAAATAGAAAATAAACTTATCTTATCAATGGCAACTAGACTAAAAGCAGAACTGTATATGAAAAATAGGATAGTTTCAGATTTACCAGAGGGAATAAGTGTTATTGAGAAAATATATAGTGAAAAAAATCAAACAGGGAAACTCTTTAATGAATATAAAAAGAATATAAATGATGAAGCGGTAAAAGTTTTAGAAACTGTAGTTATGATTACACCGGCAAACATTCATTTAAATTCATTTATGTTTGAACCGATTCTTGATATGTCTATTAATCAGTTGTTTGATCAATACAATAAGGTGAAAAACCTAGCATTAGATTTTGATTAGTTTTTAAGAGTAAAACAGGCGCGCTCTGTGAATAAAAAGCAGCATCATAATAATAGATGTTGCTTTTTAATGGGTAAGAAATATAATGGTTTGCTTGACCAAATATAATCTTATAGAAGTATTGAATGTATATCTTTGGACATCACGCTAATTAGTCCAAGAGTTTTTAATATTATGAATTAACTGTCCCAAATATTGGACACTTATTTTGGTATAATAAATAAATAAAAATGAAAGGAGGTAAAGCGATGGAAAGATACATGAATCTTGGCAATGAGTCAGGAGTAAGTTCTTATGAAATAGGCGAAGATTTCATTATCGTTGTTTTTTCTACTGGCAAACCATATAGATACTCATATGGAAAAGCAGGTAGAATGCATGTTGAAAAAATGAAAGAATTGGCTAAAAATGGTAGAGGATTGAACTCTTATATCAATAAATATGTCAAGTACGACTATGATTAGGATGATTGACTGTATGTCAACTGTCTTTAAGACGGTTGACATACAAGAATCAGAGTGATACTAATCCTTAATGAACCTAATTGTTATTAGTAATATAATTAAATAAAAATGTGGATAATCCACTTTTAGATCGGAGATTAAAAACAATTAATATAGAGAGGAAAACATATGAAACTAATTCACTTATCAGACCTTCATCTTGGAAAACGTTTAAACGAATTTTCTATGATAGAAGATCAAAAGTACATACTTAAAAAAATCCTTCAGATAATCACTGAAAAGAAACCAGATGGAATCATAGTGGCAGGGGATGTCTATGACAGATCAATCCCTTCAGAAGATGCTATGAAAATATGGGATGATTTCTTAATCAAAATTGAGAAAAAGGGAATCCCTATGTTTGCCATTAATGGAAATCATGACTCGGCAGTTAGATTTTCAGACCATAGTACGCTTCTAGATTCTATGGGTATTCATCTTGCTCGCGAGTACAAAGGTGAGGTTCAAGTGTATACACTAGAAGATAAAGGTGGCAAAGTGAACATCCATCTTTTGCCATTTGTAAAACCTCAAATAGTTCGTTCAGCATTTCCTGATGAAGAAATAAGTGATTACAACGATGCAGTTCGTGTAGCAGTAGAGCATATAGACTTAAACAAAGAGGACAGAAACATCCTAGTAGCACATCAATTTGTTACGGGCGCAGAACGTTGTGAGTCTGAAGAGAATGTAGGTGGACAAGATAATGTAGATGCTACTATCTTTGATGATTTTGATTATGTAGCTCTAGGTCATTTACATGGTCCTCAGAAAGTTATTAGGGAAGAAATTAGATACTGTGGAACACCACTTAAGTATTCATTCTCAGAAAAAGACCATGAAAAGTCAGTTACTGTAATCGAGACTGAGTCTAAAGGTGATATACAGATTAGAACAATTTCGCTAGAGCCAATGCATGATTTGCGAGAGATAAAAGGTACTTACGATGAATTAGTATCAAAAGATTTCTATGAAGGAACAGATACGGATGATTACATTCATGCTATTTTAACAGATGAAGATGATGTGCCAGATGCTATTAGTAAATTGCGTGTGGTTTATCCTAATATAATGAAACTAAGCTACGATAATACACGTACTCGAACACAGGGCGAGGTGTTAGATGGTAGTGATAATACTGACAAAAAACCTATAGAACTTTTCTCCGAACTCTTTGAAAAACAGAATAACCAACCTATGAGTGACTTACAAAGAGAACTAGTAGAAAAAGATATAGAAGAGATTTGGGGGAACTAATATGAGACCTATAAGTGTTAAAATGTCAGCATTTGGTCCTTATGCTGGAAAAGTAGAAATACCTATGCAAGATTTAGGAACAGAAGGACTTTACTTAATAACAGGAGATACTGGTTCGGGTAAGACTACTATATTTGATGCAATCTGTTATGCTTTGTTTGGAGAAGCCAGCGGAGATAACAGAGATTCTAGTATGTTCCGTTCAAAGTATGCAGAACTTGAAACACCTACAGAAGTGGAACTTGTTTTTGAGCATGCTGGAAAAGAATATACAGTAAAGCGTAACCCAGAGTATGAACGTCCAGCTAAAAGAGGCGATGGAACAACAGTACAAAGACCTAATGCAGAATTATATCTTCCAGATGGGAACGTGGTTACTAAAATTCAAGATGTAAACAATTCTATTAAGGATATTTTAGCTGTTGATTGCAATCAGTTTACTCAAATTGTAATGCTTGCACAGGGGAATTTTTCTAAACTTCTTTTTGCTAATACAGACGATAGAAAGAAAATATTTAGAGAAATCTTTAAAACTTTGCCATATCAAAAACTAGAAAAAAGATTGTATGAGCACAAGAAGGAAGTGGAATCTGAGAGCGAGCGCTTGAATGATAGCATAAAACAATACGTCAACGGAATCCAAGTGGATGAAGAAGATGAATTGTCTATTGATGTGGAAAAAGCTATAAGTGGCGAGATGATGACAGAAGATGTTATAGCCTTACTTGAAAAAATAAATGAAAAAGATGAAAAGAAAAAAGAAAAACTAGATAAAGATATTGCTGATAATGACAAGGTGCTAGAAGAAATAATAGCTAATGTTAATACAGCACAGAATATTAAAGAGATAAAGGAAAACCTCGCAAATGCTGAGGAGAGATTAAAGGAGGAAAATCCTAAACTTGATGCGTTTAAAGAGACTTTAGATAAAGCAAAGGCATCTTCTAAGGATGAAGATAAGTTTAATAAAGAAGCTGCACAAATAGAAAAAGAATTAGTGAACTATGATGCAGTAGAAGAATTGACTAAAGAGATAGAAAGTCTATCTGAAGAGAAAGAAGACAAGACAGAAGAAAAGAAAGAATTAAAAGAAAAACTCAATGAGAGTCAAAAGGCATTAGAGGATTTAAAGAAAGAGCAGAACGAATTAAAAGATTCTAAAACTGAACTTGAAAAGCAAAAAACTAATTTAGAGAAGGCCCAAAAATCTATTAATGAATTAGATGAGTTGAATGTATTATTCAGCAATATAGATACGGAAAAAACTAAGCTTGAAAAGTATCAGAAGGACTACGATAAAGCAGACAAAGAATTTAACAAGGTGAATGCTGAGTACGAGAAACTTGAGCAACTATTTAGAGATGGTCAAGCAGGTGTGTTGGCATCTAAGCTAGAAGAGGGTGAGCAGTGTCCAGTTTGTGGATCTACTGAGCATCCTTCTTTGGCGAAGCTGTCTGATGAGATTCCAACACAAGAGGAATTAGACTCTAGCAAGGTGAAGGCAGATGAGGCTAGAGATAAAAGGGAAGAAGCTGCAAAACGCGCTAGTGGTTCACAAGAGAAAATTAAAGCTCTAGAGGAAGAGTTGAAAAAACAACTTAATAAGCACATTGATTATGATGATATGGATGAAGGTATGTCAAAGATTGATGATACTATCTCTTCAGCTAGAGCCGAGGTAGATAAGATTAGTGAGCAATTAGAGGAAACCGAGGCAAAGGTTGAAAGAAAAGAGACTCTTGATGAACAGATTCCAGAGATGGAAAAAGAAATAGATGAGATAAAGGCAGGGGACAATAAGCTGAATGAAGATTTGACTAGAATTACTTCTACAGTGGATGAAAAGAAGAAGCAACTTGATGAGAAAAAGAAGAGCTTGAAATTTGAAGACAAATCTACTGCTGAAGAAAAGATGAATGAATTGCTTGAGAAGGTTAAAGAGTTGAGAAGTGCTGAGGAGAAGGCGGAAGAAGACTTTAATGCACAGAATACTCTAATAACTAAGATAGAGACTGAAATAAAAGAGCATAAGAAGTCTGTAGAATCTGCCAAGGATATTGATTTGGAAGCAGAGTTAGAAAAGCAAGATAAATACAATTCTGTGAAAGAGGAGTTGCGTGAATTAGATAATAATCTAGTTGCAAGACTACAGAGCAATCAGAGTACATATGATATCTTAAAACAGAAGAGTTCTGATGCTATTGAAGTGGAATCAAAACTTCAATGGATTGATGTTCTATCAAAGACTGCTAATGGACAATTAAGAGGCAAGGAGAAAGTTGCTCTTGAGACTTATGTTCAAAGTACTTATTTCGATAGGATAATCAGAAAAGCAAATATAAGATTTATGGAAATGTCTAGTGGGCAGTATGAGTTGAACAGAATGAAAGAGGCTTCTAGTAAATCTGGACAGACTGGTTTGGAACTTAGCATAATAGACCACTACAATGGTTCGGAGAGAAGTGTTAAGAGTTTGTCAGGTGGTGAGTCATTTATGGCTGCTTTATCATTGGCTCTTGGTTTGTCCGATGAGGTTCAATCTAGTGCTGGAGGAATTCAAATAGATACAATGTTTGTGGACGAAGGATTTGGCTCACTTGATCCTAATTCACTAGACCAGGCATTTAGAGCACTTACAAATCTTTCGGACGGAAATAAGCTTGTTGGTATTATTTCTCACGTAGAAGGATTGAAAGACAGAATAGATAAGCAGATTGTTGTAACTAAGGATAAAGTCGGAGGAAGTCATGTAAAGATGAATGTTTAGTCTTTGACGAAGTCGCAAGGAGGAACTATGGATCCAAGAAATGTTGAATTATTACGACAAGAAGTGATAGCCGAAGTCTCAGGTATGGCATTTGGCCCATTTCCATTTATGGGTGGAATGGCAATAGAAGCACAGACTGCTGATGAGGCTAGGCTTATTGAAATGGCAAAAGAACTACATATAAATGTAGCTAAGTATATGTAAGGAGGCCACCATGGATGATCTATTTGGCGATATGTTTGACCTAGACAACGACGGCGAAATTGACGATATTGAAAAAGCCGCAGAAATCGGCTTCATGTCCGAGTCTTTTGACGAAGATACTAAAAAATATACGGAGGAAGAAAATTGAAGAGAATAATTTTTTTATCATTGTGTATGTTGATGGTTATTTCAATAATCAATATAAGTAATGAAAAAGTAGCTGCATCACAAAAAAGCAATATGAAAAAGGTATTAAAATACTACAAGGCAAAGAAATATAAAAAAGCTAAAAAGTATGCGAAGAAGCTTCCTAGATATGCAAACGAGAAATGTGTTAGAAATATTTCTAAAAAAATGAAAAGAGCATATAATGCCAAATTTAATAAACTGGGAAAGAAAGCAGAGGCGTCATTTTTTACAGATGTAAACAATGATAAAAAAGCAGATATGCTAGTATTGTATGGAACTTGTGAAGCTGATTATACTATCAGACTCTATATGTATAAGAATGGAAAAGTGGTTTATAAAGCGAAAACTGGAGGAGGGCACTCTACATTTAAAGCTTATCCTAACCATAAAGGGTTTATAAGACATTATGGTCATATGGGTTATGAATCACTATCTGTGATAAAGTACAAACACGGGAAATTGGTTGAAAAGATGTATGGAAGTCGTGATGTTGGAATGGGTTCGTATTTACAATTGGGGTGTTTGTTGAGGACACAAAGGTCTAATTATTAGTAATTGATTAATGGAGTTAGAAGCGCTTGCTACGGCAGGCGCTTTTTCGTTTAGTATTATTTATATTATTATGTTGAAAAATAAAAAATATGCATTATAATAATACACAAACAAATGTTCGAAAACCGAATTGATTAGGTTTAACAGAAGTTAAGAATTTTTCTGAAGAAGAAATACTGATAATAGCTGCTTTTATTCTTGGTTATGAGGAGAAAGGAAACCACGAAGTTCATGAAAAAGAAGCAAGAGAGTTGGTGGATAAATGGAAGAAATAACTTTTTGTGGAGATAAAAAATGAGGAAGTATTATATTAGAGATAACCAATACACAGAAAACCAAATACAACAATTAAAACTTGAACAAATTGCTTTGCCTGTTATGGCAAATAAACCTTTAAGGTTGTTCAAGTATTTTTCGAATGTAACAAATGAAGAGGGCGAAAACTTTTCGCTCGAAGCATTGAAAAACAACACAGTGCACCTTACTCATCCAAAGTGCTTTGACGATCCATATGATAGCAATGCTTTTATTGATTATTCAAATTATGTTACTAATAGAATCATGTACTATTTTGAATCTTGTGGTTTGCAACATTGTGAAAACGAAACCTATGGGTCTTTATTAGACAAATTAGCGCATAAACTGACTGAGCAAGTAATACATGGTAGTGATAATGAACATATATTCATAAAAGATAAAAACGAGAAAGAAAGAGCTAATAGATATAATCTCATTCTGAAAATAAGGTATTTGATTAATCAAGGACTCTCAGATAAGCAAACTATTATAAGATGTATACTTGCTACAATAAAAGAGGAGTACAATAACAGTAAAAATACTCTGGACAGATTTAAAATTTCTTGTTTTTCAGAAAGCCCATATTTAATGCTTATGTGGTCGCATTACGCAAATAAGCATACAGGGTTTTGCATAGAATACGAGATACCCGAGTTTAGTGATGAAAGTGAAAAACTCTTACGTAATATTTATCCTGTGATATATACAGACACGAGAAATGATTTGTCTTCAGCTTTTTTGAATTGGGAAAGCTCAGGAAGTCCAGGCATAGACGGTTTATGCGAGATGTACAAATATGGTTTGCTTAGCAAAAGTTTGGATTGGAAGCATCAAAAAGAATGGCGACTTATTTCAGTAGATGACATTATTGATGTGGATGATCACGATAATTGCCAATTCTTTAAGATTAAGAAAGTATACTTAGGTCATGATATGTCTCCAGAAGATAGAAAAGAGATTATACAGATTTGTAAAGAAAAGAACATTCCTTATATAGGAGTGACGATTGCTGACAACTGTTTTGAAATGAGAGATTGTGATGTGCTTTGTGAGGATTGTTATAAAATGGAAGAGAAGAGTGAATAATACATGATAGATAAGTTGAATTCATTTTTGTGTACAAAATTGTCAAAAAAGATAGAATTCCAAATAAAAAAACAATTTTAAACAGAAAATCTGTTTAAAAATGTTTTTTATTTTAGTCTTAATTTATCAATACTCTTCAAAAAAGTTTTTTTGAGTTCTTTTGATTTATAAAAGAATTGTTTCTCGGATTTGCTTAATCTCTTTTCGCTTCTCTTAATCTTTAACAACTCCAATGTGCATACAAAGTCTGCCACTTGTAATAGTCTATACTTCTTTGGATTAGCTTTTCTGAATTCAACATTGCTAAGTTTTGCGGAAAAAGCAGCATTTAAAACTGCACTTAACTCGTTTTGTCCATTATCATAATAGACAATGATTTTGTCATAAGAGAAGAATTGACCTTGATGATTATCAATCATGGCACTTATTTCTTTGGCCAATTTGCCAGATAAAGTTACTTTATCTTCAGCATCTTTTCTATTAACAGCAATTGTGTAATGAGAAATAGGACAGGACATTGTAAAGTTTAGTCTTTTATATAAGAGTTTTCGTCTATCATCCAAAGAATGGTTTATAAAAACTTTTTCACGTCTTATAACAGGTCCTGTATGGATATAATCGATATTAAAACCAGAGTTTTTAATTGACTTCTCAAGTTTTTTTACTTGATCTGATATATCATCGTTTTGTTTATGAAAAACAAATGTTACTAGATAATATGAGGGAAGTTGACATTCGCCAAAATCTCCTGATTCATCTATAAATACACTTAGTTCATTCATAATTTTCCCCCTTTAGCATAAAAATGGCGGGAAATTCTTCCCGCCTTCGGTGGCCCAAAGACCTTTCGGCCAGGCCGAAACTATAACATATGTTATAGTTCATAAGTTCCTACTTAAGTAGGACTTCTTATATATAATATATAACATTTGTTATATTGATTGTCAATGAATTTACTATGATAATTATTATTTTCATCATTTTTCTTCACATCCATTTTGTCGCAGACATATGCTATACTATAAAAAAGCACGGAAACCCAAAAGGAGGTACATATGTTTGGGCCAATGGATGATTTATTTGACTTCGACGGAAGTGGCGATCTAGATGATATAGAAAAAGCAGCTGAAGTAGACTTCATGGCAGAAGTCTTAGATGAACACGATGACGAAGACTTTGACGAGGATGACGATGATGAATTATAAAAAGATGAAACAGATAATAAGAAAAATAAGCATACTCCTATGTATAATGCTTGCTATAGAGAGCATGTGCTTAGTGCGTGATGTAAGTGCTTTGTCGAGGGCGAAGTATACAAAGCAAACTATAGACAAAAGTACTACGTTTGGAAAAGTGAAAGTAGAAGAATACTACGAGTTGATCCAATTAAAAGGTGATACTCCTGCTATACAAAAAATAAATAAAGCGCTTAGAAAAGATTGTAATAAGTTTTTAAAATCTTCCTATGTTGAATACATCAAGGACTATTCAAAAGAAATAAACTATGACGACGAGTGTTATTGGACGGCTAGTTCATATGTGAAATATAACAAAAAAGGAATAATAAGTATAAAAGTAGAGTCAGGTGGATGGCTGGGTAGAGTTGGAATTACAGATGAGTATGGTTTGAATTACTCATTAAAAACAGGTAAAAGAATATATCTTCACCAAGCTTGTCGGAAATCTAAAAAAGCTACAAAGAAAACATTGATAAAAGTAATAAAGAAACAAAAAGATTTTGGAACGCAGAAAAAGTATGCGCTAAAAAGAGTGAAGAAAATGAAAGTAAAGAAGATAGATTTTTATATTAAAAAGAATGGAAAAGTAATGGCCATATTTGATCAGTATGAAATTGGCAATTTTGCTTACACACAAGAGTTTAAGGTGGGGAGAAGAAAATAGTGGATAAAGGTGCCCGGAGGGGTGCCTTTTTTATATGAAAATATGTTAATATAATAAATGTAGATTTGAACGGACACAGAAAGGAATAGTTATGAAAAAAGTATTAAGCCTAATATTAGTATTTGCACTAGCAGTAGGTTTAGGAGTGGGCGTTAGCTTTGTACAAAAAGACATAAGTGCAGCTGACATTAATCCTACACCTGAACAAGGAGCAACAGTGAATCTCTTAGAGGGAGATCCACTTGAGTTTGCTACGCACTATTCTAAAGGTGCCATAAACAAATACTATGTAAAGGGTGTAGATAAATATGCACCTGCGCCATTAGAGATAAAGTGGGAAAAAGTGAACGGCGCTACTTCATATAAAGTAAAACTCAGTGAAAATGAAACAATGACAGACCCTAAAGAGTTCATAACATTTGAGACAAAGGTTACTATAGAAGATTTATTTTCAGCCACTGACTATTACTACCAAGTAAGCACGGAAGTGGATGATACTTTGTATATGTCGGACGTTATAAAAATAACTACAGCTGATATTCCAAGAACAATTAGTGTAGATTCAGTTACAAACACTAGGGACTTTGGCGGACGAAGGACGATTGACAAAAAGTATAGAGTAAAACAAGGAATTATATATAGAGGCGCTAATGTAGATGAGATATCTTCAGAGGGCAAGAGGAAAATGGTGGAGACTTACGGCATAAAGACAGACCTAGATTTGCGTGGTAAGTCAAAAGTTTCACCTCTAGGCAAAAACATAAACCTAGTTTCAGTTTCTGCGGGGCAGTATATAAATGCGCTCGATTATGATTATTGGTATCCAGCTCTTAGAAAAGAGATACTAACATTTGCAAATCCAAACAACTTCCCAATCTATGTTCACTGCGCTATAGGTAGAGACAGAACTGGAACGCTCTGTACACTCATTGGTGCTTTGGCAGGAATGAGCGAGCAGGATATTATGCGTGATTATGAATTTACTTTCTTCTCAGTAGTTAATGGCGATGTGGATGATGCAGCACACTACGCTGAAAAAATGTGGAAAGTAATCAACTGGCTAAAGACATACGACAAAGGAACTCTTCAAGAAAACACAATGGAATTTATGAGAGAGCGCTTAAATCTAAAACAGTCTGACTTAAACAAGATTAGATCAAACATCTTAACTCCAGGTGCAATACCTATTCCTGAACCAAAGGTTCCAACACCTTCCAAAGTTAAACTAAAGAAGGTAAAGAACATAAAGAAAAAGACAATAAAGGTTACATTTAAGAAAGCATCTAATGCTAAAGGCTACCAAGTGACTTGGTCTACATCTAAAAACTTTACAAAGCAAAAAAGCAAGACAAAGTCCAAATATACAACAAAAACTACTTACAAGATAAAAAAACTAAAAAAGAAAAAGAAATATTACATAAAAGTGAGGGCATATAATATAAATGGACACTTGAAAGTGTTTGGAAAATATTCTAAGGTTAAAAAAATCAAAGTAAAAAAATAGAAAGGTGATATTATGAAAAAAGTATTAAGTATTCTTTTATCATTGACATTAGTAGTTGGTCTGCTAGTTGGAATTCAAGCTACTGACACAAAAGCTGATGGTACTATTACCAACGTTACACCGAACGGAACAAAAGTAGATTTACTTTCAGGTAACATTTACGATTTTTGTGCTAACTACGAATTAGGTAGAGCCAAAGCCCTATACAAAAGACGTAGTGACACTTACTTCCCAACTATGGTTTCATTTAAGTGGGACCCTGTAAGTGGCGCTAGTAACTATGTGCTAGCAATAGCAGATAACAACAAGATTAATAACCCTATCACATATGACACTCCAGTAAACACTATAGAAGTGCCGGATTTAAATCCTGGACAGACATATTACTACAGAGTGGGTTGTGCTACATCTAGTGGCCATTATGATTCGGGTATCAAATCATTTACTACAAGTGATCTTCCAAAAACTATCACTGTAGATAAAGTAGGTAACACTAGAGATATCGGTGGAAGATATGTAAATGGTGGAAAACAAAAAGTCCGCTATGGAAGAGTAATCCGTGGCGCTAATCTGGATGATATTTCAGATGAAGGTAGGGCAAAACTATTAAATGTTTATGGAATAAAAACAGATTTTGATTTGAGAAAAGGCGATTCAAGTGAGCCAGTCCCTAGTTTTTCACCGCTAGGAATAGATACTAATTTGATTCATATTTCTGGTGTGGAATATGCAGGCTCTGATAAAGGAATTGATAAAGAATCAAACTATGATAGAGCTAGAAGAGAAGTATTATTATTTGCTGATGCTAATAACTTCCCAATCTATGTTCATTGTCAGATAGGAAGGGACCGTACAGGAACTATTTGTGCTACTATAGAATCCTTGCTTGGAATGGATGAAGTGGATATATACCGTGACTATGAGATTTCATACTTCGCAAATGTATCCAACAATGATTTAGTAGATCCTGATATGAAAACATCAGGAGGTTTTACTAGACTCATAAACTTCTTCAAAAATTATTCAGATGGTACTATGCAGGAAAATACTGAATTGTTTTTGAAAGAGAAACTAGGCATTACAGCTGCACAGATTCAAGCAATCAAAGATAACATGCTAACTCCTTTGCCTAAGCCTACACCTAAAGTTGTAAAGCCTGGCAAAGTTAAGATTAAATCAGCAAAGAACTCTAAGAAAAAAACGGTAGTAGTTAAATATAAGAAGGCTACTAACGCTAAAGGCTATCAAGTATGGTGGGCTACTTCCAAGAAGTTTAAAAAAGCTAAAAAGAAATTTACTGCAAAGACTACTTACAAGATAAAGAAACTAAAGAAGAAAAAGAAATACTACATAAAGGTAAGAGCTTATAACTTAAACGGAAAGACCAAAGTATACGGAGCTTTCTCAAAAGTTAAGAAAGTTAAAATTAAAAAATAAATAAACATTTGCCCCGGGAAATCCCGGGGCTTTTTATTTTGCTAAAATATGGACCCCTTATTTATATTAGGGGAATTTTTATATCACACATCTGTGCTACTATAATATTGATTTAATGTGCGGAATTGACGAAACGATATATAGTTGGAGGAAAAATATGAAGAAACCAATCAAACGTATTCTTTCTGTCATGATGGTAATAGCAATGACTGTTACCTTATTTCCTGCTATAGAAAATGCAGCAATGGCAGATGATGAACCATACAACTTGTCTGATGGAAGAGCGGTGTATGCCAGCTCTGCTAACGGTGGAGACACTGAAGACAAAGCTGTAGATGGAAAGGAAAACACGAGATGGCAGGCAGCCCAGGCTGACGCTAATGAATGGCTCTATGTGGACTTAGGAAAAGAAGCGAACTTAGACCATATCTATATGCACTGGGAAGCTGCGTATGCAAAATATTACAAGATAGAAACTTCAAACGATGAAGTTAACTGGACAACAGCATATGAAAAGAAAAAAGGTGGTAGTGGTCAGCAAGTAGAAATGGCTGTCAGCTACAAACAGACTGGTATAAGAGATGATGGAAATCTAAGATTCTCATGTAACTGGTCCAAAGTGGAAGATGCTCACTACAAAGTTTATATAGACGGCGAAGATGATGCTCATATCGCGTACGCCGGTGGTGATAACTACCGTTTTACAAACCATGGCGGAACACAGGGCGATATTAGAATGAGTGTTGGACAGCACACTATGACAGTAGTTGCCTTTAATCCTGATACAAAACAGGAACTTGGACGTGGTGTAGTACAGGTAGATGCACAAGTGGGTGCACAGGGTGACAACGGTGTGGATGATGATCCAGCAGATGCTTTGAAGCAGACTATCACTAAGGATCAACTTAGTGTAACAAAGGCACGTTTTGTAAAAATCACTTGTCTTCAGCGAGCAACTGGATATGGTGCATCTTTGTTTGAGTTCCAAGTTTGGGGAACAGGTGGTTCAAACAAACCTCCAGTAGATTACGGTGATAACCTCGCCTTAAATAAAACAGTTAAGTGTTCAGGAACAAGAGATGAGTGGTGGATGAAAGACGCCGACGGAAACATCAAGCCTGATGCTTACGATCAAGTTAAACCTGAAAATGCAGTAGATGGAAAGGTTGATACTTCATTTACTTCATATCAGGGAGAATCAGACCAGTGGATATATGTAGACCTAGGTGATGAGTATGATATCGGAAGAATAATTACACGCTTTAACGAGGACGGCGGAAAGATTTATGACGTTCAAGTGTCTCAAGATGCAAAGCATTGGACAACAGTTCACAGAGAGCTTAAGGGCTTTATGAACAAAGTGGACAATACTACTTGCTATCAGCAAAACGTTCGTTTTGTAAGAATTCTTGCTTACTCAAAAGTAGAGAGCGGAAGTGGTGTAGGTATTCGTGAAATTGAAGTATATAAATACAGAGAAGGCGACAGCAAAGAAAACGAAGAAATCCCTGACCTACCTATCAGCCAGATAGTTGCAAACGAGAACGGCAAAGGCTCATACGTAGTAGGTGAGGTTAAAAAAGAATTAAACAAACTTCCAACTTTTGTAAATGAAGACAATATAAAGACACCTATAGATTCAAACAGCTGGTGGTCATCATTTATGATCAAGACTTACGGAAATATGGCTGTTATTCATCCTTTGAAGGCACAGTTTGCTAACCAGGGGCTTGGAATCTTACTTGCATCCCAGGGTTACACAGACGAGAGAAAGCCTCAGGATTTAGGTGTTGGTTACTATACAGAAAAATTAAAAGACTTCTATATAAGACCAGAGAGTTTCGAATCAAAGAGTGGATACGATAGAGTAGAAAACTATGGTGATTACCATGTAGATGTAGGTTTGTGCGATGATGATGGACTAAAGATGAAATCTACTATGGTTAAAGGTTCACCATACATCTTTAATGAGTTTCAACAAGATGATAGCGTTTTACTTTCATCAACATCTATCACAAAATTCTATGATGGAAGTGGAAACCAAATTTTGACAAATGCTGGAGATTCCACAACTACAGATCACATCGGATTTACATCTGTAGATAGTGAGAACGAGAGAGCAGGAAACTCAGGTTCTGAGTTTATGATTGCCGCTCCAGAAAATACACAGTTTACTCTAAGAACTGTTGGTAAGAACACACTTCTAAAGATTACTTTTGCTTCAAAAGACAACACATATCTTTCTGTAGCAGGTATGACAAAGAAGAGTGACATTGATGATTATTATCAGCACGCTTACGCTAGAGTAAAGAAAACAAAGGTAACTTACGACTACAACAAAGACAACTCAAAAGTTACTACATATTACAAAGCTACTACTGAGACAGTAAGAAGTGGCTTCAGTAATAAGACAATGCAAGCTTTCTATCCACACCAGTGGAAGTATTCAACAGATACAAATAATCCATATTGTATCTATCCATCTATCCGTGGAAATATGAAGGCCGTATTTGAAAACGAATTAACTACGGTTCAGCAGTTTGCAGGATTGCTTCCTACATTTGCTAAACCTAACAGTTCAAAGCTAGAAAAAGACCGCATCAAAGGATACATAAAGACTGTAATGGATGAGATTGGAACAGGACCAAATGCCGATGCTTACTGGCAAGGTAAAGCTGTTCACCCACTTGCTATTACAGCGCTAATGGCAGATCAAATTGGTGAGAAGGGCATGAGAGACCAGTTGCTAAAAGACCTTAAGAAGATTATGGTTGACTGGTTCACATACTCAGGTGGTGATGATAGATGTTATCTAATCTACAACAAAGATTGGGGAACAGTTTATTATCCAGAGAGTGCTTATGGTGCTAACGCAGCTATCTGTGACCACCACTTTACATACGGTTACTTCCTCTTTGGCGCAGCCGTACTTTCAACATATGATCAAGATTTCTACTACCAGTACAGAGATATGGTAGAGATTATGCTTCGCGACTATGCGAACCCAGAAGAGCCAGAGGACGATGGAAATATGTTCTGTAAGTTCAGAGCATTTGACCAGTACTCAGGACACTCATGGGCTGGCGGTTATGCAGACAATGATGATGGTAACAACCAAGAGTCAGCTTCAGAGTCACTATTTAGTTGGGTTGGAATGTACCTATGGGGCGAAGTTTCAAGACAGCAGAAATACATAGATGCCGGTGCTTACGGATTTACTACTGAGATGGAAGCAGTAAAACAGTACTGGTTTGATTACGACGGCGACAACTGGCTAGACACATTCCCATTCCAAGGAACTGGTCAGGTTTACGGAGCATCATACAGTTATGGTACTTTCTTTGGCGGACAGCCTCTATACATTTACGGTATTCAGTGGCTACCTATTTCAGAGTACTTAACAGCTTATGGTATGCAGCAAGAAAAGTGTGCTGCAGCATACCAAGGTTTGCTTGATGAAACAAATGATGCTAAAGAAAAAGTAATGATTAATGCGCGTATAGTAGCTGAGCAGATGAGACAGCAAGGAAAATCTCAAGAAGAGATTGACGCATACCTTGCTCAAGAACAACACACTGCTGATACATACGCTACAGCTGATACAGGATGGCAACATATTACATGGCCATTCCTATCGCAGACTGATCCAGACCTAGCGCTTGAGAAATTTAACGCAGGCGTTAATGGCGTTCAGAAGGAAGATAGAGCAAACACATATTGGTTTATCACAGCAATGGACTCTGTTGGATATAAGACTACTGACTATGTAATTACAGGTCAGACTATCAGCGGTTCAGTTTATAAGAAAGTAAAAGATGGGCAGACTGTATACACAGGTGAAATTTGGAACCCAACTACAGTTACTAAGACTACATATGTAGTAGACACTGCTACAGATGAAAAGATTGGTAAGGTTAAGGTTAAACCGGGTGCATTAGTACAGTTTGAAATTGATACAAATGGCGGTTTCGAACTTGAACTAGGTAACGAAGAAGGCGGCGGAGAAGAAGAGACCACACCTGGTGAAGATGAGACAGTTAAGCCACCAGCAAATGTTCAAGATTATGTTCCTGACAAGAGATTTAACCTAAGTCTCGGCAAAGATGCAACTATTTCATCTATGTATAAGGGTGAAGGTGCTCAGACTACAACAGTATTGACTGACGGTAACTTAAACAGTAACTATGTATCAACTGATTGGAATAATCAGCTAACACAAGATAGTGTGATTATTGATTTGGGCGCAAATTATAGGCCGGCTGATATTAATAAGATAGCCGTTCAGTTTAAGAATGACCAAGGAGTATTCTGCGAGAGCTACAAACTAGAGTACTCAACAGATGGAATATCATTTACAAATGTTGAGTCATTTAACAAAACATGGCAGGATGCTCAGGCAGGATTTATCTATGAAGATATAGAAATGGCTCCAGCTACAGGTTCAGTTAGATTTGTTAGAATTACATTTAACGGTCATAAGAACTGGGGTTACCAGATTCGTGAAGTGGCAGTCTTAACAGAAAACTCAAATGCTAAACCAGTAGTTGTACCTGCTTGTGATAACCCAGCAGACTTTGAAGTTTCAAGCAATGAGCCACTTAAGATTCACTACAAAATAGTAGCTGGTCCTAACCAGGATGGATATCAGTATGCTGTCTTTGTAGATGGAAACAGAGTGACTGATCTAAGAACTGCTGGAGAAGGCACAGTAGATGCCACTGAAGGAACACATAAAGTGAAAGTAGTGGCTTACTATCAGGGAAAAATATCTGATGGAATAGTGGAAACTGTGGAAGTGGACGATGGTTCAATGAAGAACTATGTAAATACTTCGCTAAACTTCGCACTACACGCAAAGGCTACACTTGAAACATTTGATACGCGTAACGAGGGAAGTAAAGATCCTCAGATGCTAACAGATGGTAATATAAATGGAAACTTCAATATGACAGTTTGGGGACAAGATGAAGCAACAGCTACTCTTGAACTACAAGAGCCAGTAAGCATTGAAGATATAGATGAAATGCTAATCAAGTATGTAAATAATCTCACATACGCTAAGGGCTTCAATGTTCAGTTCTCGAAAGACGGAACAAACTATCAGACAGTTTACGAGAGAACAAACGGCGGATACGCTGACCCAGACGAATTTAAGATAAACAAGGATGCTTACACTCAGGGAGATGTAAACTTCGTGAAAGTAAACTTCACTCAGAGAGGTGGAGCATACGGATATCAGATTCGTGAGATTGCAGTTCTTGGTTCAAAGGATAGCTACTTACCAGCTGATCCAGTGGGACTAGCACTTTCAAGTAACGCTGGCGGAAGTATTACAGTTAACTTCTCATCAGCACTTGGATCAAGCTCTATGTATAACGTATACGTTGATAACCAGATAGTTGGACTACACTTGCTATCAGCTGGTTCATACACATACAATCACTTGGATGGTGGACAGCACACAGTTAAGGTTACAGCTGTAAAGGACAACATCGAGTCTAAGGGAGTGACAGCAAAGATTACTATTGAGAATCCAGCTCCTCCAGAGACAGATGCAGACTACGAAGATGATCCAGACGATCCAGTTTATACAAAACCTACAACTAAACCTAGACCAACTACTACAGTAGAGCCTACTACAAAGCAAGGTGGGGAGACTACAGTACCTAGCGGAGAAACTACAAAGACTCCAGAAACAGCAGCTCCTGGCAAGCCAACAGTAGCTCCAACAGGTAAGTGCAAACCAGTGCCACCAGCAAAGGTTAAGGTTAAGAAAGCTCTTAAGAAGAAATCTGCTAAGAAGTTAACAGTTAAGATTAAAAAGCTTAGTGGAGTTAAGGGCTACGAGATTAGAGTTTATAAATCTAAAAAGAATGCTAAGAAGAATAAGAAAGCAATTATAAAGAAGATTATAAACAAGAACAAAGCTAAATTAGTTATTAAATCTAAGAAACTAAAACGCAAGAAAAAATTGTATGCGAGAGTAAGAGCTGAGAAAATAGACTGTGGACAGACAGTATTTGGCGCATGGTCTAAACCTAAAAAAGTTAAGATTAAATAACTAAAATGATAAAAGCCACCTAGTTAAAATTAGGTGGTTTTTACTTTTGGGTTGTTACGTTTATGAACGCCTCGTGTTGTATACTATTCAAAGGTGTTTATTTTTGCTTTAGTCTGATACAGCGAATATATCCACTATTCTAGGGATAAAGCAGGTGGTATAAATACCTTCGAAAAATAAAATATAACATAAGAGGAGGTTGTGTTATGAAAATCTTATCAAAGGCAATATCTATTATTGCAATTATGTGTGTGTGTTTTAGTGTTTTTGCACACGCTTCAACTAAAAGCACTACACCGGTAAACCCATGGAAATATGCTAAAAAAACAATTAATGCAAATAGATATGTCACAGATAAGATTAGTTATACTAAAATTATAAGGACTAAAAAGGGTATTACATATACTTTGCAAACTGCACCGAAATCAACAATCAAAGTTCTTAAAAAGAATAAAGTTATTAAAAAATGCTATGCAAAAAAGAAAACCAAAAAATTATTTATTAAGAATAGTCTTATCAAAATGAAGAAGGGAAAGTTAGTGTTTATTCAAAAACAAAAGAATAAAAAGGCTTCTAAATGTAAGCTTCCAGTAATAAAAGTTGGTGAGGTAATAAAAGTGAGTCGCTAAAAAATAAACTATAGTAAAATAATAGAGAGACCTTCTATAATAGAAATTATTATAGAGGGTCTTTTGCTATGTTGACAGAGAAAATATAGTCAAAAATTGAAATGCAAAAATCCATTTAGTATAATAAATTTAAAATAGTGATGCGGAAAAATGGAGATTAAATGAATATATTTGATAGAACAAAACTTCTTTTGGGCGAGGAGAGTCTAGAACAATTAAATCAAAAACGAGTGGCTGTTTTTGGCGTGGGCGGAGTAGGAGGTTTCACTGTGGAAGCTTTGGCAAGAAGTGGCGTTGGAACACTTGATTTGATAGACAAAGACACAGTGGATGAGACTAATATTAATAGACAAATTATCGCTTTGCAATCAACTGTTGGTCAACCAAAAGTGGAAGTGGCAAGAAATAGATGTTTAGACATAAATCCAGAGATGACAGTCAACATACATCAAGTTTTTTACTTACCTGAAACTGCTAATCAGTTTGATTTTAAAGAATATGATTATGTGGTGGATGCCATAGATACAGTGACTGGAAAGCTTCAGCTAATAGAGGCAGCAAAGAAGGCGAATGTTCCTATTATCAGTTCAATGGGAGCAGGAAACAAATTAAATCCGACAGAGTTTGAAGTTGCAGATATTAGTGAAACGTCAGTGTGTCCTTTGGCGAAGGTGATGAGAAAGGAACTTAGAGACAGAGGGATTGATCATTTAAAAGTTGTTTATTCAAAAGAACCACCCATTAAAGTTAATCAGCAAACTCCAGGAAGTATAGCATTTGTGCCTAGCGTAGTTGGATTGATTATTGCTTCCGAAGTAATAAAAGATTTGATTAAATAAAAAAGATTTTTAAGAAGAAAAGCAAGGAATTTTTAAAGGAAAAGGTGCAAAAAGTATTGTATTTACTGCCAAATAGTCCTCAATATATGGTATAATTTTATCTAAATTGATGTACTTGAAAGGATAAGTTATGAAGAGAGTTTTACTTAAACTTAGCGGAGAAGCATTGGCCGGTGAAAAGGGCCAGGGCTTTGACGAAGACACTTGTGTAGCTGTGGCTAAACAGGTGAAGAAAATCGTAGACAAAGGAGTGCAGGTAGCCATAGTAATAGGCGGTGGAAACTTCTGGAGAGGTCGTACATCTAACAAGATTGACAGACCTAAAGCAGACGGAATCGGAATGCTTGCTACTATTATGAACTGCATGTATGTGTCAGAGATTTTTAGAACTGAAGGAATGGGCACAGAAGTTTACACACCATTCGCTTGTGGTACTTGGACAAAGTTATTTGAGAAGTACGCAGCAGTGGAAGATTTGGAAGAGGGAAAGGTTGTGTTCTTTGCCGGAGGCACTGGACATCCATACTTCTCAACAGATATGACAATGGTGCTTAGAGCTATTGAGATTGAGGCTGATTGCATTTTGGGTGCAAAGGCTGTGGACGGAGTTTACGACTCAGATCCAAATGTAAATCCGGATGCTAAGAAGTACGATGAACTTCCAATCTCTAAGGTAGTTGACGACAGACTTGGAGTTATCGATTTAGCAGCGTCTGTACTTGCTCTTGAAAATAAGATGCCAATGATTCTCTTTGGACTAAATGAAGAGAACTCAATCGAGAGAGTGGTAGCTGGCGAAGATTTAGGTACAAAAATTACAGTTTAAATAAATTTTGGAGGAACAAATTATGCAAGAGATACTTGATAAACATGTTGAAAAAATGGAGAAGTCACTTGATAACTTGAAAGGTGAACTTACACAGATAAGAGCGGGTCGTGCTAACCCACATATCTTGGACGGAATCAAGGTGGATTACTATGGCACACCTACACCTCTAGCACAGGTTGGTAACGTTTCAGTTCCTGAGCCTAGAATTATTGCTATTCAGCCTTGGGACGGTTCAATGCTAAAAGAGATTGAGCACGCTATTAACGAAGCTGAGATTGGTATCAATCCAACAAACGACGGTAAAGTTATCAGACTTGTTTTCCCAGAACTTACTGAGGACCGCAGAAAAGACTTGGTTAAAGATATCAAGAAACTTGGCGAGAATGCTAAGGTTGCCATCAGAAATATCAGACGTGACGGAATGGATCACATCAAGAAAAAAGGTAAAGAAGATGGCGCTCCAGAAGATCAAGTAGCAGATTTTGAAGATTCATTACAGGAAGCTACTGACAAATATGTTAAGAAAGTGGACGAGACTGTTAAGAATAAATCAGACGAAGTAATGACAGTTTAATCACAAATTTCAGAGATTAAGAGGAACTTAGAGTTCCTCTATTTCTGCGTAATGAGATAAATTTTTGAAAGGAATACGTTTGCCTTTAAGCAAACAAAAAGACTATGGCTAAGAAATATGATTTAAGTGGCCTAAGGGTTCCAGAGCATGTGGCTATCATTTTGGATGGTAACGGTAGATGGGCAAAGAAACATCACGTTCCAAAGAATGTTGGACATTCCAAGGGTTCTGACAATGTGGAAAAGATAGTGGAAGCTGCCCACGATATGGGAATTAAGTATATTACTGTGTATGCTTTCTCTACAGAGAACTGGAATCGTTCTGAAAAAGAAGTAAGTGCTCTTATGAAACTACTTCGTGACTACTTAAAACAGTGTCTTAAAAAATCAAAAGATAACAATATGCGATGCCTTATTATCGGTGATAAGACTGGATTAGACCAGGATATCAGAGATAGCATTGACGAACTAGAAGAGTTTTCCAAGGACTTTGACGGTATCACATTTATTATCGCTCTAAACTACGGAAGTAGGGATGAGATTAGACGTGCGGTTCAAAGTATTGCAAAAGATTGTATGGATGGAAAAATAAAGGCTTCTGATATTAGCGAAGATACTATCAGCAGTTACCTTGACACAAAGGGCATTCCAGATCCAGATCTTTTAATTAGGACTAGTGGAGAGATTAGACTTTCAAACTTCCTTATGTGGCAGTCAGCTTACACAGAGTATGTTTTTACAGATGTGTTATGGCCAGACTTTAAGCCAAAGCATCTGATATCAGCCATTGAGGAATACAGTAGACGCGATAGAAGATATGGCGGAAGAAATGAGGACGACGAATAGTTATTAGCGAGTGAGAAAAATACTTGATTGAGAGGTTATTATGGGAGTATCAAATTTTGCAAATAAATCATTTGTATCAAGAACGCTTAGTGGAATAGTGATGGTTGCACTATTGGTAGTAGGCTTGACAGTAGGTGGTGAATACTGGGGAGGAAGATGGTTATTCTTCGCAAACATGATCATTTCACTTATTGCTGTGTACGAGCTATATAAGTCGTTCGATATGCAAAAGACATTGATGGGATTCACTGGTTATGTGGCATTGATTGCTTACTACGCGCTAATTTACTTTGATCAGTACAGTGTGCGTATTTTAGGAAACACAATCCACGGCAAAAGATTTATGATGATCTTTATGGTTATGTTTTTAATCATTTTATTTGCCGAGTACGTTTTCTTATATCCACAGTACAACGCAAAGCAAGTGGCAGTAGTGTTTATGTGCATGGTTTATGCAGGAGTTATGCTTTCATACCTTTACATCACAAGAATGGAGTATAACGGTTTGTATACTGTTTGGCTAATCTTCATTGCAAGCTGGGGTTGCGATACTTGCGCATACCTAGCAGGCGTGGCATTTGGTAAACACAAAATGGCTCCAGTGCTTAGCCCTAAGAAATCAGTGGAAGGTGCTATAGGAGGTATCCTAGGTGCAGCTTTGATAGGCGGCATTTACGCATATATCTTCCAGGACAAAATCGACAAGATTCCAAATCCAGTTTTAGTGTTCGCTGTTATTTGTGCAGTGGCAGGACTAGTTTCAATGACTGGTGACTTGGTAGCTTCAGCTATCAAGCGTAATAATAACATCAAAGACTACGGGAAAATAATTCCTGGTCACGGTGGAATTATGGATAGATTTGACAGTGTAATTTATGTGGCACCAGTTATCTGGTTGCTCGTTTATATAATGACAGGAATGAGTGTAGATTAAGGACGTATTATGAAAAACATTTCGGTACTTGGCTCAACAGGTTCTATCGGAACCCAGACTCTTGAGATAGTTAGAGCCAATGAAGATTTAAAAGTGGTAGCTTTGGCTGCCGGTTCAAATATCGAAAAACTAGAGGAGCAAATTCGCGAATTTGCCCCTTTGTTAGTATGTGTATTTAACGAGACTGCGGCAAAGGAATTGGAATCAAAAGTTTCTGATCTAGATGTTAAAGTAGTTTCAGGAATGGAAGGCTTGATAGAAGCAGCCACTGTAGATGAAGCCGAAATAGTAGTGACAGCGTTTGTTGGAATGATTGGTATTAAACCAACACTTGAAGCTATAAAGGCTAAAAAAGATATTGCTCTAGCAAACAAAGAAACTTTGGTTACTGCTGGGCATTTGGTGATGCCTTTGGCGAAGGAGAATAATGTGAAGATTCTTCCTGTGGATTCTGAGCACAGTGCGATATTCCAGAGTCTGCAAGGAAATGAAATGAATAAAATTGATAAGATTCTTTTAACTGCATCAGGCGGACCATTTAGAGGGTGGACTGTGGACAGAATGAAAGATATCAAGGTGGAAGATGCGCTCAAACACCCAAATTGGGCAATGGGTCAAAAAATAACCATTGACTCTAGTACAATGGTTAACAAAGGATTAGAAGTGATAGAAGCTAAATGGCTATTTAATGTTGGACTTGATGACATTCAGGTTGTTGTTCAGCCACAGAGTCTTATTCATTCGATGGTTCAGTACGAAGACGGCGGCATTATTGCACAACTCGGTACTCCAGATATGAAACTTCCAATCCAGTACGCTCTATATTACCCAGAGAGAAAATATTTAGCTGGCGATAGAGTGGACTTCGAACAAATCAGTGAGATTTCGTTCGAGAAACCGGACCTTGATAATTTCAAAGGATTAAGATTGGCATATCAGGCAGCTAAGAGAAGTGATGAGAAAGCAAAAGAAGATCATTTCTTTGGCGATTCCATGCCTACTGTCTTTAACGCGGCAAATGAAAAGGCAGTTGCTATGTTTTTGAATCGCGAGATTGGATATTTAGATATAGCAGATACTATCGAGTACTGCATGGACAGACACGAAGTGATAGACAACCCAACTTTTGAACAAATACTAGAAGTTGAAAAGTGGGTTTACGAGATGATAGAGGAGAAGTATAAGTAATGCAGACATTTATTGGCATAATTATTGCAATTTTAATATTCGGTTTGCTCGTTTTGATTCACGAGTTCGGACACTTTATTTTTGCGAAAAAATTTGGTGTTACAGTGAACGAGTTTTCAATCGGAATGGGCCCAAGAATCTTTAGCCGTGTGGCAAAGAGTGGAACTAGATATTCTATTAAGGCACTACCTATCGGTGGTTCATGTGCAATGCTAGGAGAAGATGAAGACAACGACGAAGAAGGTTCTTTCAACTCTAAACCTAGATGGCAAAGATTTTTAATTGTATTTGCAGGACCGCTATTTAACTTTTTGCTAGCGTTTGTTTTATCTTTGATTGTGATTGGATTTGCTGGAACAGACCCATCCACAGTTACATACGTGGAAGGTGAAAAACCAAACGTAATCACACAGTCAAAGGGCAAAGAAAAATCAGTTGAAGAAAAGATGAAACAGCAGGCTGTTAAAAATGCTGTTTTACAAATACAGTCGAACGCATATAAGGCAGGCTTAAGAAGTGGTGATAAAATCACTAAGTTTAACGGTGCTTGGATTTCTATTGGTAGAGAGTTGTATGTGGAAGAATATACTGACCCAATAGACAAAGAACCAATTACTTTGACGTATGAGCGTGATGGAAAGAAAAAAACTATAACATACAAGCCAGACAAAGAAAATAAATATTTGTTAGGAATCAGTTATAGTTCAGGTGCTAGTGCGCCAGTTATTTCGCAAGTGACCAAAGATTCGGCCATGGCTAAGGCAGGCGTTTTGGCGAAGGACGAAGTTGAAAAGATAAACGGAACACCTATTTCTTCGGGAGAAGAGATAAATAAATATCTAGAGGAACATCCGCTTGATGGAAGTGAAGTAACTTTCGTATTGAAGCGTGGTAGCAAAACATTTACAGCGAAAGTTAAACCAGTAAAGACAAATGTTTACTCTACAGGCTTTACATATAACTTGCAAAGAGAGCGTCAGGGATTCTTCGGAACAATCAAATACAGTTTGGTTGAGATGAGATACGAAGTGTTTACTGTTCTTAAGAGTTTGAAGATGTTAGTTACTGGCGGGGTTTCTGCTAATGAAGTTTCAGGACCAGTAGGAATCGTAAGCGTGATTGGTGACACTTATAAAGAAAACAGTCAGCACGGTTTTGGAATTACTTTACTTGCACTTCTAAATCTAGCAATAATGCTTAGTGCAAACCTTGGTGTAATGAATTTACTTCCAATACCAGCATTAGATGGCGGAAGATTATTAATCTACATTATTGAGGCAATCACTAGAAAACAAATTCCGAAAGACAAAGAGGGAATGATACACTTTATCGGATTTATAATACTTATGGCACTGATGGTATTCCTGGTATTTAACGATGTTAGAAAACTCATAATGTAACATAGTGAAAGCGAGTTGGATATGTTTAGAGATAATACAAAAGAAGTTAAGATTGGAAACAAAGTAATAGGTGCAGGAAACCCTATTATGATTCAGTCTATGACAAACACAAAGACTGAGGATGTGGAAGCTACTGTAGCTCAGATTAAAGAGTTAGAGGCTGCTGGCTGCGACATTATTCGCTGCGCTATACCAACCATAGAAGCTGCAGAAGCTCTTAGCAAAATAAAGGAGCAGATAAACATTCCGCTAGTTGCTGATATTCACTTTGACTATAAGTTGGCAATTGCTGCTATGGAAAACGGCGTCGACAAAATCCGTATAAACCCTGGAAACATTGGTTCTATCGAAAATGTAAAAGCAGTGGTAGATGTGGCAAAGGAAAGAAACATCCCAATTCGTGTTGGTGTAAACTCAGGTTCACTAGAAAAGCCTATCCTAGAAAAGTATGGCAAAGTAACTGCTGAGGGTATAGTTGAAAGCGCATTGGATAAAGTAAAGATAATTGAGGACTTAGGATATGATAACCTAGTCATTAGTATAAAATCTTCAGATGTAATGATGTGCGTGAAAGCCCACGAGCTTATCGCTGAAAAGACTAATCATCCACTTCATGTTGGAATTACAGAGTCTGGTACTATAACATCTGGAAATATCAAATCATCTATCGGCCTTGGACTTATTCTAAACCAAGGGATTGGAGACACTATCCGCGTGTCTTTGACGGGCGAACCTTTAGAGGAGATTAAGAGTGCGAAACTTATTTTAAAGACCCTAGGTCTTCGTAGCGGAGGCATAAGTGTGGTATCTTGCCCAACTTGTGGAAGAACGCAGATTGATTTGATTGGCCTAGCAAACAAAGTGGAAAATATGGTCACAAAATATGACGATCTTAATATAAAAGTGGCAGTGATGGGTTGCGTTGTTAACGGCCCTGGAGAAGCCAGAGAAGCCGACATAGGAATAGCCGGCGGCAAAGGAGAAGGCCTACTTATAAAGAAAGGCGAAATTATCAAAAAGGTTCCGGAGGAGGAACTTGTAAACGTATTAGAGAAAGAATTGAAAACTTGGGGAAAGTAAATTGAAAAAGTTTTTTGATGTATTTCAAAATTTAAAATTAAAAGATGATATAAAAGCTCTCTTCGAAGATGTGACTGTAATCAAGATTACAACAAACAGAGATCACACAAAGATGAGAGTATATATCGAAAGTAGCAGACTTATTGAAAAGTCTGCTATTTATGATGTGAAAAAAGCAATCGAGCAAAGTCTTATGACTGGCAAGCATATGGAAGTACAAATCATAGAAAAGTACAACCTATCAAGCCAGTACACAAGAGAATATTTGCTAGAAGAGTACAAAGAAAGTTTGTCGTTAGAGTTTAACGAAATCAGTCATTCATTTGGCGTAACATTTAAGAAAGCTCCAATGCATTTTAATGGAGATGTGTTAGAGATTAGCTTTATTAAAAATATTGTGTCTGAGTCTCAAGTGAGCGAGATGAAGGAAAGACTAATGTCTATCTTTGCCGAGCGCTTCGGAATGCCTATAGAGGTGGAAGTGTTCTTGAAAGAATCTGAAGGAAAGCGATTTGAAGAGCACAACAAAAAGAAGATTGAAAACGAAGTTCAGGCCATTATGAAGAAGAGTCAGAAGGAGACTGAAAAGAAAGAGACTGAGACTGACGAAGATGGAAATGAAATTGTTGTAAAGAAAGTTACTAAAGCTTCAGCCGAAGACAAAGATGGAGTAGTCTACGGCAAAGACTTTGACGTGGATGATGAAAACAACAAGAGAATTATTAGCGACCTTAAGGATGTGTACGAAGGCACAGGTCGTGTTATTTGTAAAGGACAAATCTTTGGCATAGATTCAAATGAAACTAGAACAGGTAAGTTTATCGTGAAGATGGACATTACAGATTTTACTGACAGTATCACTGTTAAAATATTCCTACCTAACGAGGCCGTGAAGGATGACTTCCTATCTATTGTTAAGAAGGGAACTTTCATTCAGGTTTTAGGTAGTGCTTTGTACGATGACTTTGACGGGGAAGTTGAGATTACTCGCGTGGGTGGAATCAAAGTGATTCCAGGCTTTGCGAAATCTGTGCGTGAAGATAACGCAGTTGAAAAGAGAGTAGAACTTCACTGCCATACAAAAATGAGTGATATGGATGCGGTTACAGATCCTGGAGATTTGGTTCAGCGTGCATACGACTGGGGACATAAGGCTATAGCTATTACAGATCACGGCGTGGTTCTAGGTTTCCCAGATGCACATCATCAGTTTGAGAGTATTAAAGCAAAATGTAAGAAGAATAATGAAGAGTGTGACTTTAAAGTGATTTACGGTGTTGAGGCTTATTTGGTTGATGACATCAAGGGTATGATTGTAAATTCTAAAGGTCAGACATTTGATTCGGAATTTGTGGTCTTTGACTTGGAGACTACTGGTTTTAGTGCAGCACAGGATAAGATTATCGAGATTGGCGCTGTAAAGATTAAGGATGGAGAAATAGTTGATAGATTTTCTACTTTTGTAAATCCAGAAAGACCAATTCCATTTAGAATAGAGGACTTGACTGGCATTAACGATGTGATGGTTAAGGACTCGCCAAAGATAGAAGAAGTATTGCCAAAGTTTATGGAGTTCTGCAAAGACTCAATTATGGTTGCGCACAATGCTGACTTTGACATGAGTTTTATTGAGGCAAACTGCAGATGTATGGACATTCCATGCGAGTTTACTGTGATAGATACAGTGGGACTTTCTAGATTCCTTGTGACTGGTCTTGCTAGGTATAAGCTTGATACTGTGGCAAAGGCTTTGGGTGTTCCGCTAGGAAATCACCATAGAGCAGTGGATGATGCAGAGTGTACTGCGCGCATCTTCCAAAAGTTAATTAGCAGGATGAAAGAGCAGGGCATTACTAATCTAGATGAGGCAAACGAAAAAGGTATAGAGTCAGATGAGTTTAAGAGTAAACTTCCATCTAACCACGCTATCATTTTGGTTAAGAATTTGGTTGGTTTGAAAAATCTCTATAAACTTATCTCTATTTCACATATCGAGACTTTCGCAAACAAACGTCCTCGAATTATGAAGAGTGACTATTTGAAATTAAAAGAAGGCTTGATTATTGGTAGTGCATGCGAGGCTGGTGAACTTTATCAGGCTATTCTTCACGACAAGCCAGCTCAAGAGATTGCTAGAATAGCGGACTTTTACGACTACTTTGAAATTCAACCAATCGGAAACAATGAGTTTATGGTGAGAACTGGAAACTCAGAGATAGATGACAAGAAGAAATTCTTAGTTGATTCTAGAAAAGATCTAGAAGAGATAAATAAAAAGATTTACAAGCTTGGACAAAAAGTGGGCAAGATGACAGTGGCTACTTGTGATGTTCATTTTATGGATCCAGAAGACGAACTATACAGAAGAATTATTCAGTATGGTAATGGATATTCAGATGCGGATGATCAGCCACCAATTTATCTTAGAACTACTGAGGAAATGCTTGATGAATTTGAGTATTTAGGTTCAGAAGTGGCAGAGGAAGTAGTAATCACAAACACAAACAAGATTGCGGATATGATTGAAACTATTTCACCTATCCACCCAGACAAATGTCCACCTGTACTTGAGAATTCAGAAGAGAACTTGCGTAACATGTGCTACGAGAAAGCGCATGAAATGTATGGCGATAAACTTCCAAAGATAGTAGAGGAAAGACTAGAAACTGAGCTTAACTCTATTATCGGTAATGGTTATGCCGTAATGTATATAATGGCGCAGAAACTGGTTACAAAGTCAAATGAGGATGGCTATCTAGTAGGATCTAGAGGTTCTGTAGGTTCATCCTTTGCAGCTACTATGTCTAGCATCACAGAGTGTAACCCTTTGGCTCCTCATTATTACTGTGAGCATTGTCGCACATCAGTATTTGAAAATGAATACTCAGCTTCAGGCGATGTGGACGAAGAAAAGATAGAAGAACTACAAGGTCATATTGTTGAAATCCGCCGCAATGGTGGTGTGGGATTTGACTTGCCGGACGGCATTTGCCCACACTGTGGCGAGAAGATGAAGAAGGACGGCCTAGAGATTCCGTTTGAGACATTCCTTGGCTTTGGTGGAAACAAAGAGCCAGATATCGACCTTAACTTCTCTGGTGATTACCAGGCCAGAGCTCACGCATACACTGAAGAGATGTTTGGCAAAGGAAATACATTCAGAGCAGGAACTATTTCTGGTGTAGCTGAAAAGACTGCTTTTGGTTATGTTAAACATTACTATGAAGAACACAACGAGCAGAAGAGAAAGGCAGAGATTGAGCGAATCAAAAATAGAATAACAGGTGTACGTAAAACTACTGGACAGCATCCAGGCGGTATCGTTATTGTTCCTCGCGACAAAGAGATTTACGATTTCACACCTATCCAGAAACCTGCTAACGATATGAACACAGATACTATCACAACACACTTCGAATACCATGCTATCGATAGTAACTTACTAAAACTTGATGAGCTAGGACACGACGATCCAACTATGATTCGTCGTTTGGAAAAATACACTGATACAGACGTACGTAAAGACGTACCTTTTGACGATCCAAAGGTTATGTCACTATTTGAGAGTCCAAAGGTGCTTGGCATCACATCAAATGATATTGATGGATGTCCGACAGGTAGTTTAGGACTTCCGGAGTTAGGTACAGATTTTGTTATCCAGATGATTGTTGATACAAAGCCTACTAAGTTTGCCGATTTGGTACGTTTGGCAGGATTGTCTCATGGTACAAATGTGTGGCTTGGAAACGCGCAGCTTCTAATTAAAGACGGAAGATGTACCATTTCATCAGCCATCTGTACGCGTGATGATATTATGGTTTATTTGATGGACAAGGGTATTGATCCGCTCCTAAGTTTTGAAATAATGGAGCATGTCCGTAAAGGAAAAGGCCTACTAAACTACTACGACAAAGAAGGAAACGAGATAGATGAAGAACAAATAATGCGAGACAACAATGTTCCCGATTGGTACATTTGGTCATGTAAGAAGATTTCGTATATGTTCCCTAAGGCGCATGCTGCCGCATACATTATGATGGCGCTTCGTGTGGCTTGGTACAAAGTTTACCATCCGCTTGCATACTATGCAGCATTCTTTGGCATCCGTGCAAAACAGTTCAACTATGAAACAATGTGTATGGGTCCGCAGAAGTTAGAGATGGAATACAACGAAGTTAAAAACAGAATTAACAACCACATATCTCTTCCAAAGGACGATGCTACATACTCAGATATGAGAGTAGTACAAGAGATGTATGCTAGAGGATTTGAGTTTATGCCATTAGATATCTATAAGGCAAAAGCTCACGACTTCCAGATCTTTGACGGAAAGATAATGCCATCGCTTGATAGTATCGAGGGTATGGGAGATAAAGCCGCCGAACAGTTAGAGGAAGTAATCTCACAGATGGATGGACCATTCGAATCCAAGAAAGAGATGATTGAAAAGTGCGGCATAAACAAAACCGTAATGGAAACTATGACTAAACTAGGCTTACTTGATGGTATGAAAGAAGATAGTCAATTATCGATTTTTGATTTATAAAAATGTGATAATCACTTGAAAAAATCGTTATAACGTTTATAATAAAAGTAGAGATACTAATCTCTATCATCACTTAAATGAGAGGAGTGACGGTTCTGACTCCTCGGTAAACAAAAAGATAACCGGAGAGATGAGAGGAGTGACGGTTCTGACTCCTCGGTAAACAAAAAGTTAACCGAGTGATGATAAAAAAGGGAGAGAAACAGAGGGTAAATACCCGGAGTTTTTCTCCTTTTTTATTGCACTAAAATCATATAAATAAAATGTTGCAAAAGAAAAACAAAAAGAGTATAATGTGAATTCTAGAGCTACCTCTATACGGTATGCGGTTAGCCTGGACCTAGACAGTATAAATGCTGTTGATGGGAAAGGAGGTGATAATATGACTGTTTTTGAATGCTTGATGGTTTTTCTTAATCTACTGTCAATTGTCATCCTGGTTCTTTTGGACACAAAAAAATAACCGCGCCTAGCACGGTTATTCTTTGAATTAACTGTAACAGGCTAACCGTATACCGGTAGCTCTTTACACTGTTAATATAAAACAATTATTATTATAAATCAAGATATATGTTAAAATAATATCTAGTGGAGGTTTATAAATGAGAGGATTTAAAAGATATTCAATAATAGTAATCATTTTAGCTATAGCAACTATGATTTCATTCGTTTTTTTTAGCTCCAATAATGCTGAAGCAAAGAAGGTATATTCTGGAAGAGTTAATACTAAAGTAACATTACACTCGGCTACTTTGAAGTGGGGTGTACCTAAAAAAGCGAAGAAAAAGATTGATTACTATGTGATCTATAAGAAGAAAGTGACCAAAGCTTATAAGAAAACTATTAAGAAAAATAGAGATAGTATTAAACTTCCATCTGACAGTAAGTATAAGAAGGTTAAAAAAGTATCAAAGCATGTTAGAACTTATACAAATAATAAACTAAAGAAAAACCAGTGTTATTCTTATTTTGTTAAAGGCTTCAAAAAGAAAAAAGCTAAGGATCAATTGGTTTATCAAAGCAAAAAAAGAAACGCAGTAACAGGTGTGGTTCCTGCATATGTTGAAGAGGCGTTTGATGATGAATTGGGTTTTACAGAGAAGTGGGCAATGCTCGAATATAATTGTAACCCAATCAAGAATACTAGAGGAGCTAAAATATATAGAGTAGACCTTCTATATAAAGTTAAAGGTGGAAAATATAAAAAAGTAGATTCGCTCAATAAAAAACAATTATTGGCCTATACATTTTTGGATAAAAAGATGAAGGCGGGCAAAACTTACTATTTTAAAGCAAGGTCATATGCTAGGATTGGTGGAAAAAGATTAACAAAAATGTCTGCTCCACTCGTTCATAAGATGGTAAATGATAATGCAAAGATTAAAGTCGAATCAACAACCAAACCAAGTGTAACAGATAATGCGATTTTGAAGATAACTAGCGCAAGTAAATACAATGGTGATATATGTTTTTCCGAAAAATATAACTACGTTACGAGTCAAATGTATAATGCTGAGAGTAAAGATGGAGAAACGAAAGTTGATGTTTTGTTTGATATTTCTATGTACAGTTATGATAATAAAAACTGGTTTAATTTGACAAATAAAGTAATTAAATTAAAACCACAAAAGGACATTTACCTAAAAGTTGAATTTTATAATCGAGGATATTCAAGAAATAGTCAACAAAAGTTAGAAAAAGCAAAAATAAATTATATGGGATCTGATGCCAAGCAATCAACTTTTTGGTTTGATGAAATACATCCTTCTGTGTACTGTGGCAATTCTAAATATGCAGATTGGGTTGATATGAAATGGGATTTAGTTGAACAAAAGAATTATTGTTATCAAGATTTCGAAGGGGTATAAAATGGATTTACTAGATATTTTAAAAAAGAGAAAAAGTATTAGAAAGTATACAGACGAGCAAATACCAGAAGAGTATATTGAAAAGATTTTAGAAGCAGGAAAGCTTGCGCCATCAGGCAGAAATAAAAAGCCAGTAAAACTAATACCTGTACGCGACAAAGAAACCCTAGAATACCTATCAAACACAAGAAGTCACGGATCACAGATACTAGCTGGTGCAAATGCAGCAATAATAGTAACAGGTGATAGTGAGTTATCAGACACTTGGATAGAAGATTGCTCAATTGCAATGATGATTATGCAACTTAGTGCCACAGAACTTGGCATTGGAAATTGCTGGGTTCAAGTGAGAGGTAGATATCTAGATGAAACTGGTGAACTGACAGCAGACTTGATCAAGTCTAAACTTAATATAGAAGATAAATATTCAGTTGAATGTATGTTATCACTTGGAATGCCAGCAGAGAATTGGCGTGAATAAAAAATAGTTGCAAATTAATTAATAATTGTTATAATAAGTCTTGGTCTTGGCTCGTTGGTCAAGTGGTTAAGACGCCGCCCTCTCAAGGCGGAATCAGGGGTTCAATTCCCCTACGAGCTGTAAAACACTCCGAAAGGAGTGTTTTTTGTTTGAATGAAAAGACAATAAATGATAAAGTATAAATAGTTATGGAGTGGATTAGAAACAAAACAGTTTTAATAACGGGAGCATCGTCTGGAATAGGTAGGGCTTTAACAGAGAAGCTTGTTAGATACTACGGTTGTCGTGTGATTGGAATCGGACAGTCCGAGGAAAAGCTACATTATGTAAAAACTAACCTTACCTATATGACAGACTTTTTTGAGTACAGAGCCTTTGACGTTAGCCAGGAAGAAAACTGGGATGTTTTGGCGATGGAGCTAAAAGAAGAGGGTAGAAAGATTGATATCCTTATTAATAATGTAGGAACACTCCCTATGCTACAGCGAATCACTAACTACAAAGAAGATGTAATTCGCGAAACTTTTGATGTAAATTATTATTCATATAGATACGCAGTAAATGCACTTCTCCCTATTTTAAGGGAGTCTAACATGCCAGGTATTGTAAATATAGTGAGTGCGGACGCGCTAGTTCCTTTGTTGGGGACTTCTGCACATTCAGAGAGCCAGGCAGCGCTTTTGTCTTATTCAAAGAGCTTAGTGGCTGAACTTGGACGTGAAATGTATGTTGGATATATGATTCCGGGATTTGTGGATACCGAGTATTTTAGAAATCAGTATAAAACTATAGATAAAAGACTTCAAAAAAGATTAAAACTCACACCAGAAAAGGCAGCAGAAAAGATTACTAGAAAGATCTTGAAGCAAAAAGTAAGAGGTTTAATAGGAAGAGATGCCAAAATAATGGATAAATTCGCAAGACTCTTCCCAGCTTTAAGTGTTAAATGGTACGAGATTAAGGTTAAACACTCTAAGGCTAAACTGTTTGAGAATGTCAAATAAACCTTGACATTACGCATTTATACTTATATAATGCCTATTGTGAACAGAATACTAGATGAAACGAAAAGCAGTCCGAAAGGGCCGCTTTTTTCTATGAATTAGGAGGACAAATGTCTAAACGTAAAGATGTAGAGGCAAAGACCGAAGAATTAGTTATGCCCCTTATAGACGAAAAAGGCTTTGAGTTCGTGGACACAGAGTTCGTCAAAGAAGGAAATAGCTACTATTTAAGGGTGTTTGTGGACAAACCAGGTGGTATTACGATTGATGATTTAGAGTCAGTTTCGAGACCACTTAGCGACAAACTTGATGAAAAGGACTTTATCGACGAACAGTATATCTTAGAAGTCAGTTCGCCGGGACTTGGCAGGCCGATGAAAAAGGATAGGGACTTCGATAGAAACCTAGAAAAAGTTTGTGAAATCCATTTATACAAGGCTATAGATGGCGAGAAAGAGATAGTAGGACTTTTAAAGTCTTATGATAAAGAAACTATTACCATTGAAATAGAAGAAGGTAATGAAATAAAAATAGACAGAGCAGATGTTTCTCTGGCTAGAGAATATATTGAGTTTTAGGAGGATATTAGAAAAATGGCAAGTGAATTTATGAAAATTATTGAGGCATTATCAAAGGAAAAGGGCATTGATAAGGATGTTCTATTTGACGTGATCGAGACTAACTTACAAGTTGCTTACAAGAACAACTTTAAGAAAGAGGAAAACTCACACGTAGTTATCGACAGAGAGACTGGTGAGTATCACGTTTATTCAGTGAAGGAAGTAGTTGAGGAGAGCATGGACGACATCTCAGAGATTAATCTGGAAGATGCTAAGCTAATCAATCCTGATGCAAAGTTAGGCGATACAGTAGAAGTAGAGGTTGACTCTAAGGACTTCGGACGTATTGCTATTTCAAGTGCAAAGAACGGTATCCTTCAGAAGCTTAAAGAAGAAGAGAGAAAGAGTGTATATGATAAATACATCGAAAAGAAAGGTCAGCTTATCACTGGTATTGTTCAGAGAATCAATGGAAGAACAATCAATATCAGCTTAGATAACGCAGACACTATTCTTACAGACAAAGAGCAGGCTCCAGGTGAGCACTTCAGACCACACGATAGAATCAAACTATATGTGGTTGATGTTAAGAATGAAAAGCGTGGTCCTAGAATTATCGTTTCTAGAACTCATGCAGAACTAGTTAGAAAGTTATTCGAACTTGAAGTTTCAGAAATAGCAGACGGCACAGTTGAGATTAAGGGCGTGGCTCGTGAAGCTGGTTCACGTTCAAAGATTTCAGTTTACTCACACAACGAAGATGTGGATGCAGTAGGTGCATGTGTAGGTGTTAACGGAGAAAGAGTTAACGCTGTTGTTGACGAACTTCAAAACGAAAAGATTGATATCGTTACATGGTCAAACAACCCAGCTATCTTAATTGAAAATGCGCTTAGCCCATCAAAGGTTATTGACGTTTTAGCTGATCCAGAAAACAAGGAAGCTACAGTAATTGTTCCTGATTCACAGCTTTCCCTTGCAATCGGTAAAGAAGGTCAGAACGCTCGTCTTGCTGCTAAGCTTACTGATTATAAGATTGACATTAAGAGTGAGGCTCAGGCTAAGGAAGAAGGAATCCAATATGTATTTGACGAGGAAGACTTCTACGATGATGAGTACTATGATGGCGAGTATGATGACGAGTACGATGATGAGTACGATATGGAATACGAGGACGAGTACGACGAAGAAGAAGAGTACGACGGCGAGTATGACGATGAAGTAGAAGAGGCTGATGAGAAGGCTGACGATAAAAAGGCTGATGAGAAGGACGAAGACGCAAAAGAGGAGGAATAAACTATGGCAAAAATGAGAGTTCATGAAGTTGCCAAAGAATTGGACGTTAAGAGCAAAGATGTAGTTGAGTTCCTCGCAGGTGAGGGCGTCGAAGTCAAAGCTCAAAGTTCAATTGAAGATGACAACATAGAAAAAGTTAGAAAGCACTTTGGCGGAACCAAAAAGAAGGCTGAGCCAAAGGAAGAAAAAACTCAAGAAAAGGCTGAAGAAAAAACTGAAGAGAAGACTGAAGAATCTTCAGAGGAAGAAAAAGAAGAAAAGAAACCACGTGTGATTATCACTAGTCGTGGTGTGTTAAAGACAGGCGAAGGTTCAAAGGACGGAAAGAAAAAGCGTAAACATAGAAGTTCAGGTGAGCACAAGCATCACGGTGAGCACAAAAAGCGCAAGAAGAAATCAAGTTCTTCTGAATCTGAAGGAACAACAAAGAAGAGAAGAAAGAAAAAATCTACTGACGAGACTGCAGCAAAGGCTAAAGAGACTGAGAAGAAGACAGAAGAGAAGGCTGCTGAAGCTCCAGAGGAGAAGAAGGAAGAAAAACCTGCTAAGCCAAAGAAAAAGGGCAGAAAGATTACTGGACCGGTTTCTGATGGAAAGAAGGGTGGCGTTGTAAGAAAAGCATCTGACGATGGTGATAAGCCAAGCAGAGGTAGAAAGCACCGTCCTGAAAAGATGGAGGTTCGTAAAGACGACGCTCCAGCCAAAGGCAAAGGCAGAAAGAAAAATAACAAGAGAAGAGATAACAGAAACGCAGATAGAAGATTCGAGGATGGCCCAAGTGGCAGAAAGGCACGCGACTTCTCAAAACAGAAGCTTACAAAGCCTAAGAAGAAAGAAGAGAAGCGTGAAGAGATTAAAGTGATTGAAGTGCCAGATGTTATCACTATTGGCGAGCTAGCTGAGAGAATGAAGATGACTGCATCAGATGTCATCAAGAAATTATTCTTAGAGGGCAAGATGGTGACAGTAAACACTGAACTTTCATTCGAAGATGCCGAAGAGATTGCTATCGGTTATGACATCATCTGCGAAAAAGAAGAAAAAGTAGACATCATAGAAGAACTTCTAAAAGAAGACGAAGAAGACGAGAAGGATATGGAAAAACGTCCTCCTGTTGTCTGTGTTATGGGTCACGTTGACCACGGTAAAACATCACTTCTTGATGCTATTAGAGAGACAAACGTGATAGAAGGCGAAGCTGGTGGTATCACACAGCACATCGGTGCTTCTGTAGTTGAAATCAACGGAAGAAAGATTACATTCCTTGATACTCCAGGACACGAGGCGTTTACTTCTATGCGTATGCGTGGTGCGCAGTCTACAGATATCGCTATTTTGGTAGTAGCAGCTGATGACGGTGTTATGCCTCAGACTATTGAGGCTATCAACCATGCTAGAGCTGCTGGAATTGAAATCATTGTTGCAATCAACAAGATTGATAAACCAGGTGCAGATATAAACAGAGTTATGCAGGGTCTATCTGAACACGAACTCCTTTCAACCGAGTGGGGTGGTAATGTTGAGATGGTTCCAGTATCAGCTAAGTCAAAACAGGGTATTGACGATCTGCTAGAGATGGTACTTCTTCAGGCTGACGTGCTTGAACTTAAGGCTAACCCTAACCGTGAGGCTAGAGGTATCATAGTGGAGGCTAAGCTAGATAAAGGTAAGGGACCTGTTGCTACAGCTCTTATCCAGAAGGGTACACTTAAGATTGGTGACCACGTGGCTGCTGGTGCCACACACGGTAAAGTGCGTGCAATGGCAGATTATCGAGGAAAGGCAATCGAAAAAGCTGGCCCATCTACACCAGTTGAGATTCTTGGTCTTAACGGTGTGCCAAATGCTGGTGAAGTATTTGTTTCTACAAAGACTTCGGCTGAGGCAAAGGACTTTGCGGCTACATTCGTAGAGGACAGCAAGCAGAAGATGCTTGAAAAGAATAAATTTAGAATTACACTTGAGGATCTTAACTCACAGATTGAAGCTGGTGAACTTAAAGAACTTAACCTTATTGTTAAGGCTGACGTTCAAGGTTCAGTGGAAGCTGTTAAGCAGAGTTTGACTAAACTTTCAAATGAGGAAGTTGAAGTTAAGGTTATTCACGACGGCGCTGGTAACATTTCAGAGTCAGATGTTATCCTTGCTTCTGCGTCAAACGCAGTTATTATCGGTTTCAATGTTAAGGCTGATTCATTAGCAGAAGAGACTGCTCGTAATGAGAAAGTTGATATCAGACTATACGATGTAATCTATAACGCTATTGACGATATTGAGAGAGCTATGAAGGGACTTCTTGCTCCAGTATTCGAAGAGAGTGTTATTGGACACGCAGAGATTCGTCAGATATTCAAGGCTTCAGGTGTTGGTAATATCGCTGGTTCATACGTGGAAGACGGTTGGATCGAGAGAGGATGTAAAGTACGTATCACTCGTGAAGGCGAGCAGATCTTCGAAGGTGACTTGGCTTCACTAAAACGTTTCAAGGACGATGCTAAGGAAGTGAAAGCAGGCTTCGAGTGTGGTCTTGTATTCGAAGACTTTGACGATGTACAAGAAGGCGATATGGTAGAAGCATATGTAATGCACGAGGTTGCTAGACAATAAACTTTGGCGAGCCAAGCGGCTCGCTAATAGTTTTATGAGGAAATAATTATGAAAAAAGGTAGTATTAAAAACAACCGAATAAATATGGAAGTCCAAAGAGAACTTGGTGTTATCATTCGTGAACTTAAAGACCCAAGAATTGCTATGATGACTACTGTTGTGGCAGTGGAAGTAGCTACTGATTTAAAGACTGCAAAAGTTTTTATCAGTGTGCTTGGTGATGACAAAGCGAAAGAAGACACTATGGAAGGTCTAAAGAGTGCTAAGGGATTTATTAGGAAAGAACTTGCGCACACAATCAACCTTCGCAATACTCCAGAGTTAGAATTTGTGTACGACGAATCAATCGAGTATGGAATGAAACTTTCAAAGATGATTGATGACTTGCACGTAGATTCAGATGATGAGTCTGACACAGAGGAGGCTCAAAATGATGAAGATTAATGACATTATTGGGGATGCTACAAAGATTGGTATAGCAGGACACATCAGACCAGATGGAGATGCTATTGGTTCTTGCATGTCTCTTTATAATTATCTAAAGAAGAATAGACCAGACTTAGATGTCAGAGTTCACTTGGAATATGTCGATCCAAAGTATGGAATCATTGAAAACATAAATGAAGTGGACACTGGTGATTTTGACGGTACAGAGTATGATTTATTTATCGCGCTCGATACTGCATCAGTCGATAGACTTGGCAAGAACGTCGAATACTTTGAAAAGGCAAAGAGAACTTTTTGTCTAGATCATCACAAGTCAAATGATGGTTATGCTGATGAAAACATAGTGGAAGCAGATGCTAGCTCAGCCTGCGAAGTTTTGTTTGATACTTTAGATGTCGAATTGTTTGATGCGAGCATCGCTAAACCTATGTATATGGGTATAGCTTCTGATTCAGGTGTGTTTAGATTCCAAAACACAAAACCTAGAACTCTTCGCATTGCTGCAAAGATGATGGAGTTTGGAATTGACCATAACAAAATTTTGGAAGAGACATTCTATAAGAAGTCTTACAACCAGATGATGATTACAGCCAAGATTCAGACTAACACGGTTGTAACGATGGATGGACAGGTAATCTACGGCTATTGCACAAGCGAGTTGATGGAAAAATATGGTCTTACTACAAATGACCTAGATGCGGTTATTGCATCTATTAGAAATGTGTCAGGCGTGGAAGTAGCTATGTTTGCATATCAGTTAGACGAAAATAAATACAAGGTAAGTCTTCGTTCAAAAGATAGAGTAGACGTAAGTAAAATTGCAGTTACCTTTGGCGGTGGCGGACACAAAAGAGCTGCCGGCTTTGATATCGAGGGCGACAAAGACTCTGTCATCGAAAAAGTTTTGGCAGAAATAGAAAAAGAGTTTTAAATGTTAAATGGAGTTATTAACGTATACAAAGAGCCAGGTTTCACATCGCACGATGTGGTGGCGAAGTTGCGTGGAATATTAAAACAAAAGAAAATTGGACATATGGGTACGCTCGATCCAAACGCAGTGGGAGTACTTCCTGTCTGTGTTGGAAAAGCAACAAAGCTGTGTGATGTTTTGTCTGAGAAGGATAAGACTTACAGCACAACACTTCTTCTTGGGACCGAGACAAAGACTCAGGATATCTTTGGCAAGGTTGTTAAAAAAGCAACAGAAGAAGAGATTGATGCTTTAGACGAAGAGAAGGTCATCAAAACTATCAAAGGTTATATTGGTGACTACGAGCAGATTCCACCTATGTTTAGTGCAATCAAAATCAAAGGCCAAAAGCTTTACGATTTAGCTAGACGAGGAGAGGAAGTTGAACGTCCAGCTAGACACTGTAAGATTATTGATATCAAATTAAAGGGTATCGAGCTACCAAGAGTGTTTATGGACGTCACTTGTTCGAAGGGCACATACATTAGAACACTATGTCACGATATAGGAAAAGATTTGGGCGTAGGTGGATGTATGGAAAAACTCACTCGTACCCAAGTCGACAGATTCAAAGTAGAAGAGTCAGTAAAACTAGAAGACATTGAAAAGGCAAGAGATGAGGGAAGACTAGATGATTTGATTTTGCCGATTGATGAAGTGCTAGATGGCTATTCTAAATGTGTGGTTTCAGACGATGCAGAAAAACTCGTTATGAATGGAAATATTTTCACATCGGGTGATACTAAGTTCAAGATGAACCACGAAGATGGACAGATAGTTAGAGTTTACAAAGAAGATGAGACATTCATCGGCCTATATAAATATTACGCAGGCAAGAGAATTTACAAACCAGAAAAAATGTTTATTTAATTATGAGAGTTATTGAATTTAGTGATGGAATAAAACTAAATAATACAATAGTTACAGTCGGAAAGTTTGACGGCATCCACAAAGGCCACGAAAAACTTTTAGATACAATGGCAGAGAATGCAAATGGTAGAAAGAAAGTAGTTCTTACATTTGCTGATTCGCCGGACGCTTTTCTAAACGACGAGAGCAAAAACACTATTTTTACCGAGACAGAAAAAAGACTTATTTGCGACTCGCTAGGAGTAGATGTCTACATGAGCATGCCTTTGACGAAGGAGTTTTTATCACTCACTCCTGAAGAGTTCGTGCAAAAAGTTTTAAAAGAAAAGATTGGTGCCACAGAGATTGTCTGCGGACCTGACTTTAGATTTGGCGCGGGCGCCAAAGGAGACATTTGGTTCCTAAAAGAAAACCAGGTGAAAAACAATTTGGCTGTCACAGTGATTGATAAAGAGCAGTACCACGACACAGACATCAGCAGTACTGAGATTAGAGAAAAGATAGTCGAGGGAAAAATAGAAGAAGTAAATGAGATGCTAGATCATCCATATACAATCACTGGAAAAGTGGAGAAGGGCAAGAGCCTAGGTAGAACAATTGAACTGCCTACGGCCAATGTCATTCCAGACTCAAACAAGCTACTTCCACCAAACGGCGTTTACAGAACGGTAGTAGTTTCAAAACATATGAGTTATCCAGCCATTACAAACATTGGTGTTAATCCAACTGTGGAGGATACAGAAGAGATTAGAGTAGAATCTCACATCCTAAATTTCAAAGATGATTTGTATGGCGAGATTATAGAAGTTAGATTTTATGAGTTTATTAGACCGGAGAAAAAGTTCCAGTCTGTGGACGAATTAAAGGAACAAATTATGAAAGATATGTCCCAGTTATTAAAGCAATAAAGTCCTTTACATTATTTGGGGCGTATGCTAATATATCTAGGCATGTTTAAAACCTACACGAAGTGCTTGGACACTCCGACCGGTGCTTTAGTGTAAGGGGATAATAAAAATAGGAGGTAAATACTATGATTTCAAAAGAAGTTAAGGCTAAGTTAACTGCTGAGTATGGTAAGACACCTACAGATACTGGTTCACCAGCTGTACAGGTTGCTATTCTTACTTACAGAATCCAGGAACTTACAGAGCATTTAAAAGTAAATGCTAAAGATCACCACTCAAGAAGAGGACTTCTAAAGATGGTTGGTAAGAGACGTGGACTACTTGACTATATCAAAGCTAATGATATTGAAGAGTACAGAGAGTTAATTGAGAAATTAGACATTCGTAAATAATAAAAAAAGAGCAGAAATATCTGCTCTTTTTTTATTATTAAAAATCATTTATAATAACATCTAGGTAAATGAAAACCGATTTAATAATAAGGAGGAAGTTATTATGTCACCAAATGTAGCATCAGCATTATCAATTGTTTTATCAATAATTGTAACTGTTGTAGGTATTGTATTTTTCTTACCACCAAAGAACAAGGAAAAGTTTGGTAAGGTATTTTCAAAGTTCCATGATTTCTTTAACTTTAAGACATTGATTGTGGACTATGTATTGAAAGGATTGTATATTCTTTCTACAGCAATGTGTATTATTGGAGGATTTTTCACAATCTTCACAGTGAGAACGTATTACACTACTACAGGTACTATGTTTAACACATCAAGAGAAGCACATACTAGTCTAAGTGTGGATAATCTTGGAACAGGAATTTTAATTATGATTCTTGGACCAATTCTTGTAAGAATTATCTACGAACTAATAATGCTAACTATTGTTGGAGTTAAGAATATTATTGAGATTAACAAGAAGATGGATTGTTGCAAAGGCGAAGAGCCAAAGACTGAAACAGAGGAACCTACTTTTGTAGAGGAACCAACAGTAAGCGCTCCAGTAGAGCCTGAAGCACCAAACGATACACCTACAGTTTAATAAGAGGATTATAAGATTATGAGATTCAAAAAATGGAAACTTCTAAGAGGGGTTTTAAGGAAGACACACACTTACAAAATAATAGTTGCGTTTTTTGCAGTGTTCTTTCTTATTGCATTAATCATCTGGTTAAATGATCCAGCTGTACATACTTACAGACAAAGCATTTATTATTGTTTTATGATTGCATCATCCGTAGGTAATGGAGATGTTATTGTAAGTACTACATTAGCTAGAATTCTAACGATGTTTTTATCTGTCTACTCATTATTTGCGATAGCTATCGTAACTGGTGTAGTAGTAAGTTACTACAACGCATATACACAGATGCAGTTTAGGGATTCTATCGAAAACTTCTCTGAGAAGTTAGAGCAACTTCCAGATTTGAGTGAAGATGAACTAAGAGAAATCTCAGATGCAGTCAAGAAGTTTAGAATGAAATAATCTTATTAACAATTATTTAAATATGTATTATACTAAATTAGGGGTTGATTTTATCTTCCCCTAATTATTTTAAAGAAGGTGAAACGGATGAGTCCGGAACAAATAGTTGCAATTATAATATTTGTCGCAATGTTCGTATTGATAGTCATCGACAAAATTGAAAGACAATACGTCACATTAGGATGTGGTGTACTTACAATAATAATGTTTTTTGTTTTCTCACAGCTCGGATATGGAGCATTCAGCGAAACAATGAACGTAAGGTCGATCATCAAAGATCAGTTTTGGATTGTTACAGGACATGCATCAGAGAGCGTGACAGGTATTAACTGGGCCACTATCATATTTATCGCAGGAATGATGATAATGGTAGAGGGAATGGCACACTCTGGTTTCTTTAGATGGCTTTGTCTGAAGTTAGCAAAGTTAGTGCATTATAAACCTATTCCTTTGTTTGTGGCATTTATGATAATGTCATCTATCCTTGCTATGTTTATTGACAGTATCACAGTTATTCTTTTCTTAGCTGCGGTCACAGTAGAACTAGCAAGACTTTTAAAGATAGATCCAGTACCTATGATTCTCTCAGAAATATTCTGTGCGAACCTAGGTGGTAGTGCGACTATGTGTGGTGATCCACCAAATATTATTATTGGAACATCTATGCATTACTCATTCTTTGACTTTATTACAAACACAGGACTAATTGCGTTAATTAGTTTAGTATTAATCATTTTCTATTTCTTCTGGATTTTCAGAAAGAAGCTAATAGAAGAAGAACATATGACTATAGATACATCAACTATTCCTGAGCCAAGTGAGGCGATAGTAAACAAGAGAGATTTTATTTTTAGTTCAATTATTTTTGGCTTGGCAGTAGTTTTACTTATAACACATTCAATGACAGGACTTACAGTGGCAACCATCGGTATTGGAATTGCTATACTAACACTTATTGTTGCTGGTAAGAATGCACTTACTATTTTAAAGAAGGTTGATTATAAAACATTACTATTCTTCATTGGTTTGTTTATAGTAGTAGGTGGCCTTGAAAAGACAAAAGTACTTGAGGTTATGGCTAATGGTATTGGTCATATTAGTGGCGGAAATCCATATATTGTAGTAATAATTATTCTTTGGTTATCGGCTGTTGCCAGTGCTTTTGTTGATAACATTCCATTTGCAGCCACCATGGTTCCTGTAATTATTGGATTGTCTGGTGGACATGCACCTACAGCTATCCAAAAAGACTATCGTCATGTTTTGGCGTGGACGCTTTCAATGGGTACTGATGTAGGTGGTAGTGCGACACCGATTGGTGCAAGTGCAAACGTAGTAGGTACTTCGGTGGCAGCTAAACATGGTTACATGATAGGCTGGGGCAAATACTGTAAGAGTGCAGTTCCTGCCACAGTGATTGTAATGTTAGTTTCAATGGGTGTTATTTTTATAAGATACAATAAAGAGATTACAGAGGTTATTAACAGCATAGCTAAGTAGACGGAGGAAGAGATATGGCAAAACAAGTAATAATAACAATAGGAAGAGAGTTTGGAAGTGGCGGACATGAGATTGCAAGAAAGATTGCAGCCAAACTCGATATAAAACTATATGACAAAAACATTTTAGATGAAATTGCAGAGCAGAAGAATATGGAGTCTGGTGAAGTACATAAGTTAGATGAAAAACCAAGAGGATGGTTTGGATCAAGACGCGTTCGTGGCCATACAAACTCACTCCAAGATCATATTGCCCAGATGCAGTTTGATTATATTAAGGAAAAATCAGAATCAGGTGAGTCCTTTGTCGTAGTCGGAAGATGCGCAGAGCACGTGCTAAAAGATCATAACAGTGTAATCTCCATCTTTGTCTTGGCTGACGAAGATGTGAAAATAGAAAGACTTAAGAGAACAGACGGAATGGATGAAAAAGAAGCTGTTCGTGAGATGCTTAGACGTGATGGCATAAGAAAGGCATACCATAATAGCCATACAGTTTCCAAGTGGCGTCATCCAGAAACATATGACCTTTGCATAAACAGCAGTAGACTTGGAATTGATGGTACAGTAGATGCACTGATTGATTATATTAACAGAAGAATTGAAGAGATGGATTAATAAATATAGGCTCCTAAGTGGTTGTTCACTTGGGAGCTTTTTGTTGACAATATAGAAAGATTTGTTTATTATTAAATTGTACTAATACAAATAGTACAATTTATTTTTGGAGAGAAAAGATGATTACAATTAATTTTCAATCTAGGACTCCAATATATCAACAAATATATGACGATATTGTTAGGTTGATAGCACTAGGGGTTTTAAAAGCAGATACTAAATTACCTACAGTCAGGTCTTTGGCGGTGGAAACTGGTATTAATCCGAATACTGTCTCAAAAGCGTACAAAATGCTTGAGATGGATGGTATTACATATTCTGTAGTAGGAAAAGGGAGCTTTGTATCAGACAAACTCTCTCAATCTGATGCCATAAAGGCCAGAGAAGAAGAAAAAATCAAAAAGGTAATTAGTGAGGCTTACAAAAATGGATTTAATAAAAATGACATAATTGTTATTGTAAATAAAGTGATGGAGGAGGACGAATAGATGATTAAGTTAATTGGTGTTACCAAAAAATTTGACGATTTAAGAGCATTAGATAATATCACTATAGAAATAAAAGATGGAAGTATTTGTGCATTAGCGGGAAGCAATGGTAGTGGTAAAAGTACAATGCTTCGTTGTCTGGCAGGCATTTATAAGTGCGATGAAGGTCAAATATTAATAGACAATGAGGATGTTTACGACAATCCGAAGATAAAAGAAACCTGCTATTTTGTCCCAGACTATCCATTCTATTATTATGACAGCACTCTAGATAATACTGCAAAACTTATGAAGGGCTTGTATGAAAACTGGAGTGATGAAACTTATGAGCATTTGTTGAAGATAACAGCACTTCCTAGAGATAAAAAGATAATAAATATGAGTAAAGGAATGCAGAGGCAGGCATCACTTATTATTGCATTTTCTACTAAACCAAAATATTTCTTTATGGATGAAATCTTTGACGGTCTTGATCCAGTTATCAGAGGTACGATAAAGAAGATAATGGTAGAGTGTGCAACTGAAAACAAGACAACATGTATCGTGGCGAGTCATAATATGAGAGAAGTAGACGATGTGTGTAATGATGTAATTTTCCTCCATTCAGGAAAACTTGTTGAAAGCGATGACACAGAAATACTAAAAGAGAGTCTTAACAAAATACAGATTGCATTTTCAAATATACCTGAACCAAAGGTATTTACAGATCTTAATTGTGAAATTGTAAGTCAGACAGGTGGATACTTCGTTTTGATGGCGAAAGGAAATTTACAAGAAATAGAAGATAAATTAAAAGAGTTAAATCCAGATTATATAGAAACTATTGGTACTTCTCTAGAAGAAGTTTTTATCAACAAAATGGAGGAGGCTGGCTATGGCAAATAAGATTTCAAAAAAAGAAATAAATAAGATGTTTGAGATATTTAAACATAGTATAAAAAGAAATATATCTATTAATATTATCTACTTATGCTTCCTTGTGATAGGATTTCCTATATTACAGTTGATTGTAAGGTTAAATAAAAAACTGTTTGTCTTTGACATTGTAGATGAATTTCAAGAGTTCTATGAAAATCTAAGTGTAGGAATTGCTTCATACTTTGTTTCGTTCATAGTAATTGTTTTTGCTACAATCATTGCTTCAATGACTTTTAGATATTTGCATCAAAAACGCCAGGAAGACTTCATAGAGAGTATTCCTTTAAAGAAGTCGCAAATAGTTATGTCAAAGTATTTGGCGATAATCGTTCAGGTGATTGTTCCACTGATATTGGTCTTGATATTAGGCGGAGTTTTGACATTTTCATGGTCTGGTTTTTTAGAAGTGATGCGTGTACTAGGCTTGATGATTATCATGGTTCTAAGCCATGTTACAATAATGGCCTTAATGTTCCAGTATACTGGCCAAACATTTACAGCCATTGCTATGGTCGTTTTATTAAATTATGCAACACCTATTTTAATTTTCCTATTAGCAAGTTTGCCAATGGGAATACTACCAGGTTATGTTAATAATCTGCCACTAATGAGTTCAGGTGTCTTTTCGCCTACCGTTTCTTATGCCTTTGCCGCAAGCGGTGAAGGACAACTGTTTTACATTTTTTATTGGACAGTACTAACAGTTATTGGAATTATTCTTTTGAAAAGAGCATCTGCTCGAAGAAGAGCTGAAGAGGCAGAGAATAGATATGTGGCGAAAGGTTTAGAAGTCGGTGCCAAAATAGTTGTGATTTGGGCTGCAGGAATTCTAGGTGGAACGATATTATCTAGAATTGCAGAATGGACTGAAAGCTCGAGCGGTTTAGTAATTACTAATTTTATTCTCGGTTTGGTTGTGGCTATTTTTGTATCTGGTTTGGTATTAGAAGTCATAATAAATAAGAACTTAAAGAAGTTTAAATCTGTATTAATTATCATGTTAGTACTTGTTATAGTCAATGTGGGATATTACTTTGTTATTTCGTATGATGTCATCGGTTATGTTAAAAAAGTGCCAAGGCTAGAAGATGTAGAAGGCGTCACTGTGAGTATGTTTGACCCTTTTGACGAGGATCAATACTCTGTTTCTTATTCTGATGAAAAACATAAGAAAGATTTATTACAAATCCATAATACAATTGTTAAAACTATTGAAGATAAATATCCATCTGGCTTTTATAAATTTGATGAACAAATATTAGATGATTTAAATGAGAATTCTAAATCACATTCACTGGATACAGATAGGAATTCTGAAACAGAGTCACCGGATGCAGATGATTATAATTATAATACACCTGACAAGGAAGAATACCCTGATGAATTTGACGATGAAGGATATATCACTTGGGATAATGTGTTTTTTACTCTTACGTATAAATTAAAAGATGGGAGTGTATTGAAACGAGAGTACGATATGCCGAGAAGAGCAATGGGATTGTTTGAACAAGATGTTAACTATAAAGTATTAAGAAACACTAATCCGAAAGACTATGAAAGTTATATGGTATATGAAAATGAAGAAAACTATGGAGGAGACCACGGCTATGACAGAAAAAAGGATTTGAAAGAAATAGTAAATGCTCTAAAAGATGACTATAAACAGTATGGTGCAGTTAAGTATTCATCAGAGTGTTTCCTTCTTTGTATTTCTACCGAGGAAGAAGATCTAGAGTTTAATATTCCTCCAAATTACAAGCGTGTGATCAGTACATTAAAAAAACAAGGAATTGATATACCTAAATAATAACCGTTTCGACTCGATTAAACCTTGATTTTTCCCTTATTTTAGGCTAGTATATGTAAGGTTACATAAAAGTTTAAGTATTAAGAAAAGGAGAGGCCAAAAGAGTTGGCCGGAAGAAGAAATGAAAAGTTTTAGTATGGAGATTGGCGGCAAAACTTTAACAGTCGATATCGACAGAGTCGCTAAACAAGCAAACGGTGCAGCAATGATGCACTATGGAGACACAACAGTTCTATCTACAGCTACGGCTTCAGAGAAGCCTAGAGAAGGAATCGATTTCTTCCCTTTATCAGTAGAGTTCGAGGAGAAGATGTACTCAGTAGGAAAGATTCCTGGTGGATTTAATAAGAGAGAGGGTAAGGCTTCAGAAAACTCAGTTCTTACAGCTAGAGTTATCGACAGACCTATGCGTCCTCTATTCCCTAAAGACTATAGAAACGATGTTACATTAAACAACCTTGTTTTATCTGTAGATCCAGAATGTAGACCAGAGATTGTAGCAATGCTTGGTTCAGCCATTTCAACTTGCGTTTCTGACATTCCATTTGCCGGACCATGTGCTATGACACAGATCGGTTTAGTGGATGGTGAGTTTATTGTAAACCCATCACAGAAACAGTGGGACGAAGGTGACCTACAGCTTACAGTTGCGTCTACAAAAGAAAAAGTAATTATGATTGAAGCCGGTGCTAATATCATCCCAGAAGATAAGATGATTGAAGCTATTTACATGGCTCATGATATCAACCAAGAGATTAACGCATTTATCGAAAAGATTTGTGCTGAGGTTGGTAAAGAAAAACACGAATATGAGAGTCAGGCTATCCCTGAAGAATTATTTGACGCCATCAAAGAAATCGTTACTCCAGAAGAAATGGAAGTGGCAGTATTTACTGATGACAAGCAAACAAGAGAAGCTAACATTTCAGAAATTACTGAGAAGTTAGAAGAAGCTTTTGCAGAGAACGAAGAATATCTAGCAGTATTAGGTGAGGCTATCTATCAGTATCAGAAGAAGACTGTACGTAAGATGATCTTGAAAGACCACAAGCGTCCAGACGGAAGAGCGCTAGATCAGATTAGACCACTTGCTGCAGAAGTTGATTTGATTCCAAGAGTTCATGGTTCAGCTATGTTTACTCGTGGACAAACTCAGATCTGTAACATCTGTACTTTGGCTCCTTTGTCAGAGTCACAGAGAATCGATGGATTAGATGAGAACGTAACAACTAAGAGATATATGCACCACTACAATTTCCCATCATACTCAGTTGGTGAGACTAGACCATCAAGAGGTCCAGGACGAAGAGAGATTGGTCACGGTGCTTTGGCAGAGAAAGCTCTTATGCCAGTACTTCCAAGCGAAGAGGAATTCCCATATGCTATCAGAACTGTATCAGAGACATTTGAGTCAAACGGTTCTACATCAATGGCATCAACATGTTCATCATGTATGTCACTAATGGCAACAGGTGTTCCAATCAAAGCTATGGTAGCAGGTATCTCATGTGGTCTTGTTACTGGTGAGACTGATGATGACTATGTACTATTAACTGATATCCAGGGTCTTGAGGACTTCTTTGGCGACATGGACTTTAAGGTTACAGGTACTACAGAAGGTATCACAGCTATCCAGATGGATATTAAGATTCACGGTCTAACTCGTGAGATAGTAGAAGGCGCAATCAAGCGTACAAGAGAAGCTAGACTATTCATCATGGACACATGTATGAAGCCAGCTATTGCAGAGCCACGTAAAGAATTAAATGAATATGCACCAAAGATTGAGTCAATGCAGATTGACCCAGAGAAGATTGGTGATGTTGTTGGTAAGAGTGGTAAGACTATCAATGCTATTATCGAAGAGACAGGCGTTAAGATTGACATCACAGACGAAGGTATGGTTTCAATCTGCGGCGTAGACAAAGAAGCTATCGATAAAGCGAAAGAATATATCGAAATCATAACTACAGACTTCGAAGAAGGACAAATCCTTGAAGGTACTGTAGTAAGCATTAAAGAATTTGGTGCGTTCATCGAATTCGCCCCAGGCAAAGAAGGAATGGTTCACATTTCTAAGATCGCTAAAGAGAGAGTAAACCACGTAGAAGATTACCTAACACTAGGTGACCGCGTCAAATGTAAATGTTTAGGAAAGGATCGTATGGGTCGAATTAGCTTCTCTATCAAAGATGCAGAATAAATAAAATTTTATAAATAACAAAAAACGATGTTGTGCGAACGATTGTTAGTGAGCACGCATCGTTTTTTGTTATTGGAAAACATTATATATTTTAGTATAATGTTTGAGAGTGAAAGAGAGAGGGAAATAAATGATTTACAACAATGTTTTGGAGTTTGTCGGACACACTCCAATGGTAAGATTGAACAAAATGGTAGATGAAGATTCTGCACAAGTCCTAGTTAAATTCGAGGGCTTAAATGTTGGCGGTTCTATTAAAACTAGAACTGCGTGGCAGATGATTAAAAATGCAGAACAAGAAGGTATAATAAATGAGGATAGCATTATAGTTGAACCTACTAGTGGAAACCAAGGAATTGGTTTGGCGTTGGTGGGAGCAGTAAAAGGCTATAAGACTATCATCATTATGCCTGACTCTGTCAGCGAAGAGAGAAGAAAATTGGTCGAGCATTATGGGGCAGAAGTGAAATTGGTACATGATGACGGCGACATAGGAAAGTGCATGGGTGAGTGCCTAGATATTGCAATGAAGATGAAAGAAGAGGACGACAAAGTATTCGTACCTCAGCAGTTCATTAACCCAAACAACATAAAGGCACACACGCACCACACAGGTCTAGAAATAATGGAGCAGGTGGAGGGACCTATTGATGGTTTCTGCGCAGGCATCGGTACTGGAGGCACACTCTCAGGTATTGGCCGCGTTCTAAAGAACCAAAATCCAGACATTACTATCTGGGCTGTTGAGCCAGAAAACGCAGCGATACTTGCTGGAGGTAATATTGGAACTCATCTCCAGATGGGTATAGGTGATGGATTTATCCCAGGAAACCTAGATCAAGAAATATATGATGACGTTTATATAGTTACAGACGACGAAGCAATAAACACCGCCAAAGACCTTGCAAGAAAAGAAGGTTTGATGTGCGGAATTTCTAGTGGTACAAATGTGGCGGCAGCCATTGCGCTTGCTAAGAAATTAGGAAAAGGTAAAACAGTGGTGACAGTACTTCCTGATACTGCTGAGAGATATTTCTCAACACCGTTGTTTGACGAGTAAAACATGAACGAAAAATTTGATTACAAAAAAATAGACGAGCATCAAGTTACTGAAAATATGATTAAAATGTTCGAAGAACTAAGAGTAAGAAGAGATAAGTACAAAAAGTACGGACCTCTTTTTATTCTTGTTTCTGGAATTATATTTTTGGCACTTATGTTCAGCTTAGAGAGCAAAGTGTTTTTCTTAATACTCTGGGTTATTTCAGTCATTTACTGCGCGGCATTAATGATTAGATCTGAATACAGATATCATCAGTGCGCAAAACTACTTGGACTGTTAGAAGACGAGGAAGAACAAGGAGAAGAAGATGAAAAAGTTATTTAACATTTTTAAGCACGATATAAAAAATGTTTCAAAGAACATGATTATATTTGTTGTGATTATCGGTATTACAATTCTTCCGGCACTATATGCTTGGTTTAACATCGCTTCTAACTGGGACCCATATGCAAATACTGGTGGATTGCCATTTGCCATCTGCAGCAAAGACGCAGGCTATCAGTACAAGACTGTAAAGATAAACGCAGGTGATAGTATTATTGACGGTCTAAAGGGTAAGCCTCAAATGAAATGGGATTTCGTAAGCGAAGAAGAGGCTAAAGCTGGAGTAAAGGATGGCAAATACTACGCAGCTGTTATTATTCCAGAAGACTTCAGTGAAAATCTTTTGTCCATAGTTTCTGGTAATTTCAAGCAGGCGAAACTTCAGTACTATGCAAACGAAAAGAAAAATGCTATCGCAACAAAAATCACCGACAAAGGCGTCCAAGCGATAGAAGAGAGCATTGGTACAGAGTATGTTGATACCCTAGGAAAAACTTTGGGTACAGCACTTGGCTTGGCTAGCGATGAAATCACAAACAAAAAAGGTGAGCTAGCAGACAAAGTAGTATCTGATTTAAAAGATACAAAGAAGGATATAAAAACGTTCAAGAGTTCAGTCGATGTTTTGATGGATACTCTTGATTCAATAGAAGATTTGGTACAGTCCAACAAAGAACTTATGCCAACTGTTAAGAAGAGTTTGAGCAAGGCTGGTGTCTTTAACGAGGACGTAAAATCAATCTTGACCGCGACAAAGGGCACGGCCTCAGACATTACTGCATCACTTGAGGGCATTATGAGTGCTGGCGGAACATATATGACAAATGTTGCTGATAAAGCAGACGAAGCGTTTGGCTATTCAGACAATGACCCAATGAAAGCGGCAGATAAACTAGAGAGAATTAAAGTTACTAATCAGAAAATTATTTCTGTAAATAATAAAGTAATCTCAATATTAGAAAATATGCAGTCAAATTTAGGGGTCAATTGCTCTAAGGCTATCAAGAAACTACAGGCTGCAAACAAAAAACAGGAAGCAATAATAAGTGTTATTAATGCTGCAGTTAAGAAAATAAGATCAACAGGAAAGGTGCCTGAAAATGTGCAAGCGCAAGTTAAGCAGGCTATTGCGGATGCTGACCAGGCTTTGGCGAAGGCTGAGAGTTCATACTTGCAGCTAAAACCTAAAATCGATAAGCTTGTAAATAAGGCTTTCTCGGTCTTTGACGATGTCACAGAATTTATCAACGTGCTAAAAGCAGGACCAGAGCAGATAGATAATGTTTTGGACAGCGCGCTTGATACTACAGCAAACCTTAAGAAGGCGCTAAAAGATTTAAAGACATTTTTAACTACAGTCGATAAGAGAATAGACAAAGTAATAGTAAAAGTGAAAGATGTGAAGGGCGATAATGTAATTGAAAATATCATTCTCCCTATAGTGAAGGATCCAAATGCTTTGGGCAAGTTTGTTTCTTCACCAGTATCGTATGATACGCATAGAGTTTATCCAATTAAGAACTACGGTTCAGCTATGGCACCATTTTATTCAACACTTGCTATTTGGGTAGGTGCGTTAGTGCTAGTGGCAGTACTAAATGTTCAAGTTTCTAGAAAAGAAAGAGAAAAACTTAATAATCCAAACACAACACAGTGTTTCTTTGGAAGATATCTAGCGTTCTTTATAATTGGACAGTTGCAAGCGCTAATTATTGCGCTAGGAGATTTATTCTTCTTAAAGATTCAAAGCGATAGTCCAATACTATTTATTTTGACATGTATGCTATCGAGCTTTGTATACACAATGCTAATTTATTCGCTAACAGTGACATTTAGTGTAATAGGTAAAGCGATTGCTGTTATAATAATGGTATTGCAAGTAGCTGGTTCGGGTGGTACATTCCCTATTGAAGTGCTTCCTGGTCCATTCAGAGCGATGGCGCCATTCTTACCATTTAAGTACAGTGTTGATGCACTTCGTGAGACAGTGGCAGGAGTAAACACAGCACATTATTTGCAGCAAATTGGTATATTCGCATTGTTCATTTTAGTTGGATTATTTATAGGACTAGTGCTAAGAAAGCCATGTCTAAAAATAATATCATTTTTCAATAATAAGATAGAGGAAAGCGATTTGATTATTTAAATCGCAAGAGTATTATGGCAAATTTAACAGAAGATCAAAAAATCAAAATAGGATTAATCCTAAACAAAGTAAACACAGTATTGTTTGTGGCATTCTTTATAGTTGTTTGCGTGGTTGGTGTTTTACCAATGCCTATTTTTCTAACATTAGTTGGAGCAATCTTTGTGGCATTTGCAGTATGCACCATCATTTCAAATAAATTTTTAAAGAACTACAAACCAGATAAAAAGAAGTAAGGAAGCATTATGAAATTTAGACCTTGTATTGACATTCACAACGGAGCAGTAAAACAGATAGTTGGTGAATCTTTGAATAAGGATTCGTCAAAGGCTTTGGAAAACTTTGCTACAAAGCAAAGCGCAAAGAAATATGCCAAAAGATACAAAAAAGACGGACTATCTGGCGGACATATTATTATGCTTAATTCTTTGGATTCTCCTATGTATACCGCCACAAAGAAACAAGCTCTAAAGGCGCTAAAAGCATATCCTAATGCTATGCAAGTAGGTGGTGGAATTAATAATAGAACAGCCACAGAGTTTATAAGAGCGGGTGCTACTCATGTTATTGTCACATCGTATGTCTTCTTTGAAGGACGCATTAACTATGACCACCTAAAGAAACTAGCAGAAGCGGTAGGACCAGACAAAGTAGTTCTAGATCTTAGCTGCAGAAAACGAGGCGATGACTACTTTGTAGTTACAGATAGATGGCAAAACTTTACCGAGGAAAAGGTAACTCCGGAACTGTTTGAAAAACTAGATCAGTACTGTGATGAGTTCTTAGTGCACGGAGTAGACAGAGAAGGAAAACGTTCAGGAATGGACGAAGAACTAGTTAAGATTCTAGCAAGTTACGATGGAAAGCCAATCACGTACGCAGGAGGCATTTCTAGCATAGAACAGATAGAGAAATTTAAAGATGCATGTGGTGGAAAACTAGATTTCACAATAGGCTCTGCGCTAGACATTTTTGGCGGTGATTTAGCCTATGATGATGTAAAAAACTACAAGTAAAAATAAATAGATAAATATATTAAAAAAAGCCGAAAATATCGGCTTTTTTGTTGCTTTTTTGTATCGCAAAACACTCAAAAATATGGTAAAATATAGGGGATTGTGAGACGAAATATAAAGGAGCAGAATAATGACAATTATTGAGGCAATTATACTTGGAATTATACAAGGTTTGGCAGAGTTTTTGCCAATCAGTAGTTCGGGACATTTAGCTATTGCTAAGTTCTTTTTTGGGTTTGAAAACAACTCAATTTCATTTGATGTTTTCTTACATCTTGGAACTTTGATAGCTGTATTTGCAGTGTTCTATAAAGATGTTATTGAACTAATAAAAGAGTTCTTTGGTATTTGCGCAGACATTATTTTTAACTTCGTAACACTTATTGGTGGAAAGAAGAAACCTTTTAGAAAAATTATAAGAACAGCCTACAGAAGATTTGTAGTGCTAGTTATTGTTTCAACTATCCCTACAGCTATCCTTGGTGTACTTATGAAAGACCTAGTAGAAGAATCAGGAGCTACTTTGCTAATCCCTGGTATCTGCCTACTAGTGACAGCTGTTATGTTATTTGTCTCAGACATGCTAAAAGATGGAAACAAGACAGAGAAGAACACTTCATGGGCAAATGCATTGTTCATAGGTGTGTGCCAAGGTATTGCAACTATGCCTGGTATTTCTAGATCGGGAACAACTATTACAGCAGGTTTGGTTTGTGGACTAAAACGTGACTTCGTAGTTAAATACTCATTCTTAATGTCTATACCAGCTATCCTAGGTGCAGTAGTACTAGAGATTCCTGATATGAAAGAGGACTTAACTTCTACACCAGCTATGTGCTATGTGGTGGGAGTTATAGTATCAGCCATAGTTGGATATGTTTGTATCAAGGCTATGCTTGTTATTGTTAAGAAAAAGAAATTCAAATATTTCTCATATTACTGTGCGGCTGTAGGCCTAGCAGCAATAATAGGACATTTTGTAATTAGTAATAAATAATATAAATCGGTGAGGTTTGGAAATGGCAAACAAAAAGTCAAGTAGTAAAAAGAAAACTACTACAAAGAAAAACACAAAGTCAGCAGCTTCTAAGAGCGCTAGCGCAAAGAAGGCGGCAGAGACTAGAAGAAGAAATGCTGAGAAAAAGAGAAGAGAGGAAGAAAATAAACTAAGAAGACAAAAGGTTTTGTCTGAAGTTGGCGTTTGGGTTTCAATCGTTATTGGATTATTCTTACTTCTTTCTAACTTTGGTGTCTGCGGTGTAGTAGGAAACTTCTTTAAGGATATTATGCTAGGATTGTTTGGAACTATGGGGTATTTGTTCCCAATAGTTTTAATCATAATCGTAGCCTTACTTACATACAATAAAAAGAAAAACAGAACAGTTATCTTTAGAGTGATAGGAACAGCATTGCTATTTATCGACCTAACATTGTTCTTCCACCTGTTCACATACGCTGATATTGATAGAAGTGCATCATATTTTTACGACCTCGGCAAAGAAGGTGAAGTTTGCGGCGGTGCTATCGGTGGCATCTTAGGTGGTGCTTTCCATGCAGGACTTGGAATGGCAGGAGCAGTGCTTATTGCAATCGCACTACTTATTGTTTCTGTAGTTATGCTTACTGAAAAATCTATTTCTCAGTATCTCAAAAACAGAGGTAAGAGCGCTCTTGATAAAGCTAAGGAAGATGCTAAGGCTAGAAGAGAGTTTGCTGAAAGCTATGAGCCAGAAGAGGGTGAAGACAGAGAGAGCACAAGACGTGGTGTAAACTTTGGCGCTACAGATATGAGTGATCAAAAACCTAAGCGCGGTAGAAAGAAAGCTGCAGAGCCAGCTCCAGAACCAGCACCAGCAGTGGAAAAAAAGAAGCCAGCTGAAATCAAGATTGCAGGTTTAGACGACCAGCCAGTAATAGATGACAGCGAATTTGAAGAGTCTGATGAAGTAATTGAAATCAAAGATCCACAACAGAAAAAACTAAATCAAGACGGTGTACTTCCAGAGCCAGCTGATGATGACAAGGTTCTAAATGGCGAGTATGAGCCAAAGCCTCGTGAGGAGATTAGTGCCGATGCCAAATCTGCTATGGAGAGAAAGCCATTTGACGCGGATGCTCCTACTGAGGTAGTTGAAGGTGAAGAGATGACAGACAAACAAAAACGTTTGGCTGACGAAGGAAAAGTGATTGCACCTACTAAGAAAGTATTTAAATATAAAAAGCCACCAATGACATTGCTAGCTGATGGCGAAGCAGGTGGTAGTGATGTAACAAGAGCAGAGCTTACACAGACTGCTAACAAGCTAAAAGATGTGCTTGCAGACTTTGGAGTAAACGTAGAAGTTTCAAGCGTAAGTAAGGGACCTGCTGTTACAAGATATGAATTACAACCAGAGCAAGGTACACGTGTTAATAAGATTACAAACCTTGCAGATGATATTAAGTTGGCAATGGCTGCCGAAGATATTCGTATCGAGGCGCCAATCCCTGGTAAAGCTGCTGTTGGTATTGAGATTCCAAACAGCGGAAGAGATATGGTTTATCTAAAAGACCTTCTAAATACTCCAGAGATTAAGCAGAGCAAGTCTAACTTAGCATTCCCTGCCGGCAAAGACATAGCAGGTAAGGTTGTGATAGGCGATGTGGCTAAGATGCCTCATATGCTAATAGCTGGTACAACAGGTGCTGGTAAATCAGTATTTACTAACTCAATTTTGATGAGCGTGCTATATAGAACTACACCTAATGATGTTCGTGTAATCGTTATTGACCCTAAGGTTGTTGAGTTCCAGGTATACAACGGAATTCCACACTTGCTATATCCGGTAGTTACAGATCCTAAGCGCGCTGCAGGTATTCTTAACTGGGCAGTGGCTGAGATGACAAACAGATATAAACATTTTGCCGATGCCGGAACTAGAGATATTGAAGGATATAACGCAAAAGTAAAAGCTGGCGTAACTGATGAGAATGGACAAGTTCTTGAGAAGATGCCACAGATTTTGATTATTATAGACGAGCTTGCTGACCTTATGATGGTCGCTGCCAAGGAAGTGGAAGAAGCAATTTGTCGTTTGGCTCAGCTAGCAAGAGCTGCTGGTATCCATATGGTAATTGCCACACAGCGTCCTTCGGTAGACGTTATTACAGGTTTGATTAAAGCCAACGTACCATCAAGAGTTGCTCTTACAGTGGCTTCAGGTACAGACTCACGTACTATTATCGATATGAATGGTGCTGAGAAACTACTCGGTCTTGGTGACATGTTGTTCTACCCAGCAGGATATGTTAAACCTATCCGTTTGCAGGGCGCATATGTTTCTGAGAAAGAGATTAAGGATACAGTAGACTTTATTAAGGCTAACAGCAGTGAAGCCCAATACGAAGAAGGCATAGATGCAAAACTTACATCAGATGCTGAGGCAGCTGCAGGCGGTAGCGATGAGAGAGATGTTCTCTTTGGCGATGCCGGAAGATTATGTATCCAAAAAGACAAAGGCTCAACTAGTATGATTCAAAGACAGTTTAGAGTTGGTTTCAACAGAGCTGCTAGAATTATGGATCAGCTATACGATGCCGGAGTGGTAGGACAAGAAGAGGCTAACAAACCTAGAAAGGTTTTGATGAGTCTAGAAGAGTTCGAAGAAATGCTAAATCAGTAAAATAAAAAAGGCGAAGGATATCCTTTGCCTTTTAACCATATTTTAGGAAAAAGTTTTGTAAGGCTTAAGCCTTGCGCGAGGAAAAATCTTTAGGAAGGTGAAACGATGAAAACAGATATTGAGATTGCTCAAGAAGCAAAAATGATGCCAATAAAAGATGTGGCAGCAAAACTTGGTTTAACAGAAGATGATTTGGAACTTTACGGAAAGTACAAAGCAAAGATTTCAAATGATTACTACGACAAAATTAAGAACAACAAAGATGGAAAACTAATTCTAGTTACAGCTATCAACCCAACTCCAGCAGGAGAAGGTAAGACTACTGTGACAGTGGGACTTGGTGAAGCGTTTGGACAGTTTGATAAAAAGTGTGTTATCGCACTTCGCGAGCCATCACTTGGACCTTGCTTTGGTATTAAGGGTGGAGCCGCAGGTGGCGGATATGCTCAGGTAGTTCCTATGGAAGATTTGAATCTTCACTTTACAGGTGACTTCCATGCAATCACTTCAGCAAACAACCTTTGTGCTGCCATGCTAGATAATTCGATTAAGCAGGACAACGAACTAAACATCGATCCAGAAAAAGTTGTCTGGAAGAGATGTGTGGATATAAACGATAGAGTTCTTCGTAACATCATAGTTGGTCGTGGCCGTGATGTGGACGGAGTAGAAAGAGAAGACCACTTCGTAATCACAGTTGCTTCTGAGATTATGGCTATTCTTTGCTTGGCAAATGACTATGTAGATTTAAAAGATAGACTTGGCAAGATAATTGTTGCATACACTTATGACGGAAAGCCAGTCACAGCGAAAGACATTAAGGCAGTTGGTTCTATGGCAGCACTTCTAAAGGATGCTATGAAACCTAACCTAATTCAAACACTAGAGCATACACCAGCATTGGTTCACGGTGGACCTTTTGCTAACATTGCTCACGGTTGTAACTCGGTCCGTGCTACAAAGACAGCTCTAAAGATGGCAGACTATGTGATTACAGAGGCAGGCTTTGGCGCAGACTTAGGTGCCGAAAAGTTCCTAGACATCAAATGTCGTAAAGCTGGACTTAAACCGGATGCTGTAGTTTTGGTCGCAACAGTTCGTGCGCTTAAGTACAACGGTGGAATGCCTAGAGAAGATTTACAGACTGAGGACTTAGATGCCCTCGCCAAAGGTATCGTAAACTTAGAAAAACATATCGAAAATATACAGCAGTACGATGTGCCAGTAGTAGTTACACTAAACCAGTTTGGTACAGACACTGATGCAGAATTAGAATTTGTTAAAAACTTCTGTGAGGAGCGCGGTTGTGAATTCGCCCCAGCCAAAGTATTTAAAGACGGCGGAAAAGGTGGAATTGAGTTAGCTGAAAAGATTATCGAGACTATCGAAACTAAACCTTCTAACTATCACCCACTTTACACAGATGATATGTCTATCAAAGAAAAGATAGAGACTGTCGCTACAAAGATTTATGGAGCAGACGGTGTTACATATTCTGATGAAGCTAATGAGGCTATTGCAAAGATAGAGGAACTTGGATTTAGCGATTGTCCAGTTTGTATGGCAAAGACTCAATATTCTTTGTCGGACGATAAGGAAAAACTTGGACGTCCAGAAAATTTCACAATTAACATCAGAGAAGTGTATATGTCTGCAGGTGCTGGATTTGTAGTTGCCATTACAGGAACTATTATGACAATGCCTGGACTATCAAAAACTCCAGCAGCGTTTGGAATTGATTTGACAGATGATGGAAAGATTACTGGATTGTTCTAATCCATATTGAAAAAATAAATTAAGAAAGACTGGTGAACAAAATGATAATAGATGGAAAAAAGATTTCAACAGAAATAAAAGACGAACTAAAAGAGCAAGTAGCACAGCTAAAGGCTGAAGGTGTAGAAGTTACTCTTGCTGTAGTGAAAGTGGGAGAGGACCCAGCATCAGCAGTTTATGTTCGCAACAAAGAAATAGCATGTGAGTACATTGGTATTAATTCAAAGAAGATTGAAATGCCAGAAGAGACTACTGAAGAAGAACTATTAAAGTTAGTGGAAGATCTAAACATAGATCCAGCCATCAACGGAATCTTAGTTCAGCTTCCTTTGCCAAAACATATAGATGAGAACAAGATATTGCTTGCAATCGACCCTATGAAAGATGTGGATGGTTTTCACCCAGTGAACGTAGGTAAGATGGTGATAGGCGAGGAGTCATTCCTTCCTTGTACACCAGCGGGCATTATTGAAATGATAAAGAGAAGTGGTCTTGATATTGAAGGCAAAGAGTGCGTGATTATCGGAAGAAGTAATATCGTTGGTAAGCCAATGGCTATCTTGATGCTAAGAGAAAACGCAACGGTTACAGTTACTCACTCTCGCACAAAAGATCTGCCAGAAGTTTGCAAACGCGCAGACATTATCGTGGCAGCTTTGGGCAAGGCTAAGTTTGTGACAAAAGACTTCGTCAAAGAAGGAGCAATTATTATAGACGTTGGAATGGACCGCGATGAAGACGGTAAACTTTGCGGTGATGTGGACTTTGACGAGGTTGAGCCAATAGCATCAGCTATCACTCCAGTGCCAGGCGGCGTTGGACCAATGACAGTAACAATGCTTTTAGTTAACTGCTTAAGGAGTGTAGAACTAAATAAATAGGGATTAACTATATGAAATTTGCGAAAGTAATAGTTGATATTTCCCTAGACAAAATCGACAGACCTTTTGACTATATTATTCCTGAAAGTTTGGAATCTAAGATACAAGCTGGAACACCAGTCATCATTCCTTTTGGAAAGGGCAATCGCGAGATTAAAGGTTTTGTGATTGATGTGGTGGGAGATACTGACTTTGATAAATCAAAACTTAAGAGTATAAAGTCAGTGGCCGATTCTGATGTGGAAGTAGAGCAGGAGTTGATTGGTCTTGCTTGGTGGATAAAAGAGCACTACGCATCAACTATGAATCAGGCGCTTAAAACAGTGCTTCCAGTAAAGCAGAAAGTTAGGCAAAATCAAAACCAGACAGTTGTCTTAAATATTGATAACGTGGATGAGAAGATTGAGCAGTACAATAAGAAGAATGCTAAGGCAAGAGTTAGACTTCTCAAGGAACTAAAAACTTCAAAGCAGATTTCAAAAGATATAGTTAAAAACAAGTTAAATATTTCTCCAAGTACTCTAAAGACTATGGAAGAGTTGGGAGATATAAAGGTAGAGTCTGAGGTGGCTTATAGAACACCTTATGACGAATCGTTAGGTGAGTATAATATCAAGCTTAATGATGAGCAGGAAAAAGTATCAGAAGCCATTAAAGATACTATGACCTTTGAAAAAGATGGAAGAGTGAATGTTCACTTGATTCATGGAATTACAGGTAGTGGAAAGACAGAAGTCTATATGGACTTGATTGACCACTGTTTGGCGAAGGGTAAGCAAGCGATAGTTCTTATTCCAGAGATTGCCCTTACATTCCAGACGATGAAACGTTTTTCGCAGAAGTTTAAAGACAATGTTTCATTTATTCACTCAAAACTTTCAAAGGGCGAGAGATTTGATCAGTTCGAGAGAGCTAGAAATAAAGACATCTCAGTTATGATTGGACCAAGATCGGCCTTGTTCACTCCATTTCCAGACTTAGGGTTGATAGTGATAGACGAAGAACACGAGACGTCATACAAGTCAGAGTCAGTTCCAAAATATCACGCAATAGAAGTAGCCCAGAAGCGCGCGCTAGACAACGGTGCCACAGTAGTGCTAGGTTCAGCCACTCCATCTATGGAGTCGTACTACAGAGCAAAAGAAGGCTACTACAAACTTCATAAATTAACGAAGAGAGAAAAAGGTGATGTGCCTGATGTCGAGATTATCGACATGAGAGAAGAGCACGAAAAAGGTAACAAATCAATCATTAGCGAAAGACTAAGAGATTTGATTACAGATAGATTATCAAGAAAAGAACAGACTATGTTATTCCTAAACAGAAGAGGAATATCAAGAGTTGTTTCTTGTAAGAATTGTGGAGAGGCTATCAAGTGCGACCATTGCGATGTTACACTAACCCTTCATCGCGGAAGCACTATGAAATGTCACTACTGCGGAAGAGAAAAGGTTCTTCCAAAGGTTTGTCCAAAGTGTGGTTCCAAATACCTTTCAAGAATGGGTACAGGAACGCAGGCCATAGAGGATGAGATTAAAGAGATGTTTCCTCAGGCTAAAGTATTGAGAATGGACAGAGATACCACATCCACCAAAGATGGACATGCTGAAATCTTGTCCGCGTTTGAGAGTGGAGATGCAGACATTTTGGTTGGAACACAGATGATCGTGAAAGGTCACGACTTTCCAAATGTCACATTGGTGGGAGTGTTAGCTGCAGACATGTCTTTGTATGTGCCAGACTACACAGCTACAGAGCGCACCTTCCAACTTATATGCCAGGCGGCAGGACGTGCTGGAAGAGGCGAAGGCAAAGGCGAAGTAGTAGTTCAAACTTACTCGCCAGACAACTACGGAATTGAGACAGCTTGCAAACAAGACTACGAGTCATTCTTCGAGAATGAACTTCCATACAGAAAACTTTCTCAGTATCCACCAGTTGTAAATATGGTTAGCATCTTAATCCAAGATAAAAATAAGAGAAAGCTAGATGTGGCCACAGAGCAGATTGCAGGCCTTATAAAACAGGTTAAGGAAAAGAAGTACAATGAATTGTTTATCATTGGACCATCTATTCCACAAATTTCGTTTATAAACGATGTGCACAGAAGCATCATTTATATAAAGGGTACAAGTATTACAAACTTAATCAATTTGAAAAACTATTTAGAAGATGTAATTAATAAATCAGACAAACTAAAGTATGTAAATGTTCAGTTTGATTTTAAGTCATAAAGGAGAGAGACATGGCTATTAGAAACATAAGAGAATTGGGCGATGACGTCCTCCGCAAAGAATGCAAGGAAGTAAAGGACATTAATCGACGCACTAGAATTTTAATAGACGATATGTTTGACACTATGTATGAAGCAAATGGTGTTGGACTTGCTGCGCCACAAGTTGGAATTCTAAAGAGAATCTTTGTTGTGGACGTGGGAGATGAAGAAGGAAATAACAAACCATTTGTCTTTGTAAACCCAGAAATACTTGAGCGCGATGGAGTTCAGGTGGGATTTGAAGGATGCTTGAGTGTGCCAGGCAAATCTGGAAAAGTAGCCAGAGCAGAGAAGGTAAAAGTTAAGGCCTTTAACGCGGACATGGAAGAGTTTGAGATGGAAGCAGAAGGTTTCCTAGCAAGAGCTATTCAGCATGAGTACGATCACCTGAACGGTGTTGTCTATGTAGATAAAGTAGAGGGAAGACTTTACGATAATGAAGAATTACAAGAGGTTGAAGCAGAATGAGAGTAGTTTTTATGGGAACGCCAGATTTCTCAGTGCCAGCGCTAGAAAGAATAGCAACAGAGCACGAGGTGGTGGCTGTAGTTACTCAAAAAGATAAGCCAAAAGGAAGAGGCATGAGTGTTAGCTACACACCAGTTAAGGAATCTGCATTAAAACTAAATATTCCTATTTATCAGCCCGATAAAGTAAAAGAAGAAAGCTTCGTGGAAGAACTAAGAGAACTTAATCCAGATGTGATAGTTGTTATCGCATTTGGACAGATTTTGTCTAATGAAATTTTAACGTTGCCAAAGTATGGTTGTATTAACGTTCACGCATCGCTTCTTCCAAAGTACAGAGGAGCGGCTCCTATTCAGTGGGCAGTTATAGACGGTGAGGAGAAGAGTGGCGTTTGTACTATGAAGATGGACGAAGGCTTAGATACTGGAGACATTATAGATGTAGATGAAATCACATTAGATCCAAAAGAGACAGGTGGAAGCCTATTTGATAAATTAGCAAAGCTAGGTGGAGAGTTAATTCTAAAGACACTTCAAAACCTAGAGTTTGGTAAAGCAACATTTATAAAACAAGATGACTCAAAATCTACTTACGCTAAGAAAATGACAAAAGAGTTGGGTCACATTGATTTTACAAAGGATGCTGAAAGCATAGAGAGACTAATCCGTGGTCTTAATCCATGGCCTAGCGCATTTACATATTTAGATGGCAAGGTTATGAAGATTTGGGATGCGGATGTAGTGGATGCAGATGGCGTTCCTGGCACAGTGATAAGAGAAGAAAAAGATTCATTTGTTATAGCTACAGGAAGTAAGGCGCTTAAAGTAAATGAACTTCAACTAGAAGGCAAGAAACGTATGAAAGCATCAGACTTCCTAAATGGCAGAAGCATAGAGGGTAGTAAACTTGGCTGAGAGTAAGGGCGCAAACAAAATACTATTAACATCACTGTTCTTTGTAAGTGCAGTGATTTTTCTCGTAATATTCTCTTGGAGCACATCGCCGCTTTACACATTCTTTGGATACGACTCAAGCATATTCAAAGCGATGGGTAAATTTATGGCGGATGGATTAACCCCCTACAAAGATTTTTTCGACCACAAAGGTCCAATCATCATTCTAGTTGAATGGATAGGATTTGGCATTACAAAAAGCGATTACACAATGCTTTTATTGCAAGCCATTTTCTTAACAGTAGCACTTTACGGAGTTTATAAAATTGCAAGTATATTTATGAACACTAAAAAGTCTGTTGTATTAACACTTGTTTCGCTTCTAGTTCTTAGTCTTGTTATGAGTGGACAGGGTGGAAACACAGTGGAAGAGTGGATACTTCCATTTATCGTTTGGAGTTCATACTTTGCAGTAAAGCTTTTCGCTTACAAAGAAAAAGAGCACAACTACAAATATTCAATTCTATATGGAATTACATTTGCTGTCGCTGCATTTTCTAGACTCACAAATGCTATTCCAGTATTGATTTTTGCAGGAGTGATTTTTATATATCTAATCAAGCAAAAATCTTGGAAAAATATATTTAATAATTTATTTGCCTTTGTCGTGGGCGCTCTAATAATAACAATTCCAATACTCATTTGGTTTGCGGTTAATGGAGCAATGGATGACATGATCTATGCCACATTTATTTTTAACTTCAAATATATGATGGCTAAAAGTTTAATAGCAGATGGTTTAAGGATTCTTAAGCATACTGCAAGATATTTGCTACCACTTATCTTTGCGGTAGTTTTGCAAATCGTAATGATTGCAAAGAAGAAGGATGTTTGGCTAAATGCAGCGCTTCTAATTCAAAGCATAGTGGCGATAGCAATGTATGTAACTGGTGCATTATTCCCACACTACTTATACATTTGGGCCCCAACTGTTGTGATAACACTCATTTTGGTGGTGAAAGATTACGGTGTTATGAAGTGGTTTGCAAGAGGCTATGTGGCGCTTTTAGTTGTTGTCTTTATTGGAACAAACCATATTGCGTTTAGAAACTATCACAGTTATCTAAAAGATATGGCTGTTGATTATGAAAAGAACTGCAAAGACATTTACTCGCATATGCCAGATAAAAAAGCAAAGATTCTTTGTGTGGATAGCAATCCTTATTTTTACGTAGTTACTGATACTATACCGAACTATAAATATTTCCACACTCAAGATTTACATTCATATTATGATAGCAAAACAAAAGCAGAGTGGACTAGTTTGATCAAATCAAACAAAGCGCGATATATAGTTGTTAGCAGAATGGGTGAATTCCCAATGTATCCATATTTGAGAAAACACTATCACGCGCTCTATGAAAATGGACGCTTTGCATTAATAGAAAAGAATTAGAAAATGGAACAAAAGGTAAACACTAGAAACGTAATATTAGATCTTCTCCTAGATGTTGAAAAGGGAAAGATGAGCCATGTCGCTTTTAACGATAAGATTAATCGTTTGATGAGTAATGGTATTTTTCTAGTAAAGCAAGACAGAGCATTTGTTACTCGCGTGTTCCAGGGAACATTAGAAAAGCAAATTGAACTTGATTACATTATTAATCAGTTTTCAAATATAAAGACAACTAAGATGAAACCGGTCATTAGAAATGTGCTTCGCATGTCCGTGTATCAATTAAAGTATATGGACTCAGTGCCAGAACGAGCAGTAGTGAGCGAGGCAGTAAAGATTGTACAGAAGCGCAAGTTCGTACATCTTAAAGGTTTCGTAAATGGTGTCCTAAGAAATATCATCCGTGAGATGGATCACATCAAGTATCCAACAGAGTATCCAGAGAACTTATCTATCGAGTATTCAGTTCCAGTTTGGATGATTGAGCTCTTTGACGAACAATACGGCTCCGCCAAAGAGGTTTTAGATGGACTAAACGAATCTCACGAGACAACTATTAGAGTAAATACTTCTAAAGCATCGGTGGAAGATGTTATAAACTTCCTAGAGTACAACGATGTAAAAGTTCGACGTTCAGACTTAGTAGATGAAGTGTTATACATTTCAAATTACGACACACTAGATAGTCTAAACATCTTCAAAGCAGGAATGGTTACTGTTCAAAATATAAGCTCAGTGTTAGTTGGGCTAGTAGCTAACCCTAAGAAAGATGATTACGTGGTAGAAGTGTGCGCAGCTCCTGGTGGAAAGGCGCTTCACATAGCAGAACTACTTAATGGTTCGGGCACAGTAGATGCAAGAGACTTATCAGAAAACAAAACAAAACTAATTAAGCAAAACATCAAAAGGCTTGACTACAAAAATATAAAAGTATCAGAGCACGATGCAAAAGTACTAGATGAGTCACTAGTAGAAAAAACGGATATCGTAGTGGCAGATCTTCCATGTTCAGGACTTGGAGTAATTGCAAACAAGAGCGATATCAAAAACAAAATGACAAAAGAACAGTTGAAAGAGCTACAAAGCTTACAAAGAGAAATCTTAGAAACTGTTTCTAAATATGTAAAGAAAGGTGGAAAATTAATATATTCTACCTGCACAATAAATAAAGACGAAAACGAAGTTAATGCTAGATGGATAGAAGAGCTTGGTTTAAAGAAACAAGACATCGACTTAAAAAGCATATTATCAGTGGATAAGCTTCCATCTAACATCAAAGAGACAGAAGGTATGATCCAAATCCTACCAAGTGGAAATATGGATGGCTTCTTTGTCTCGGAATTCATTAAGGAATAGATATGAGCAAACTGGATATTTTATCTTACAATTTAGAAAATCTAGAAGAAATCATTTTGGAGATGGGCGAATCAAAGTTTCGCGCGAAACAAATCTTTAGATGGCTTCACATCGACAGAGTAGAGTCGTTTGAAGAGATGACAAACATTTCAAAAGACTTAAGGGAAAAGCTAGATGAAAGGTTTGAAATCAAAACGCTAGAAATTCACAAACGCCTTATCTCAAAAATAGATGGAACTAGAAAGTATTTGTTTAAGCTAGAAGATGGACAGATAATTGAGAGTGTAATGATGCCGTACAAGCATGGAAACACTGTGTGTGTTTCATCGCAGGCTGGATGTAGAATGGGATGTAAGTTCTGTGCATCCACGCTAAATGGATTAGATAGAAACCTAACTACATCCGAGATACTTGGTCAGTCATACGCTATAGAAAAAGATATGGGTGAGAGAGTATCACACATCGTTTTGATGGGAAGTGGAGAACCTCTTGATAATTTTGACAATGTAATGCAGTTTATCAGAGTGATCTCAGATGACAATGGCACAAATATAAGTAAGAGAAATATTACTCTTTCAACTTGCGGACTAGTGGATGGCATAAAGAAACTAGCAGACTTGGGTTTTCCGGTTACTTTGGCGCTCTCGCTACATGCCGCAGACGATGAGATTAGAAAGAAGATAATGCCTATAGCAAACAAGTACACTATACAAGAAGAACTGGATGCGTGCTGGTATTTGTTTGAGAAAACTGGAAGGCGAGTGAGCTTTGAATACAGTTTGATAAATGGTGTTAATGATTCGCCAGAAGACGCTGTGAAACTTGGCAAATTGATAGGTGGAAAAAATGTCCACATTAACTTGATTCCGATGAATCCAGTGGACGAAAGAGACCTTGAACAGAGTACAAAACAGCGAATTGAGGCCTTCTGTAGCGCGATTGAAAAATACCATATAAATGTTACAATAAGAAGGGAAATGGGCAGGGACATTAACGGTGCCTGCGGACAACTAAGAAACAGGGAGTTAGAAAATGATTAAGGAAATGGAAAACAGCATTGAAGCCTTTGGGCAGACAGATGTCGGTTTAATGCGTACTATCAACCAAGATAGTATCTTTGTGTCGACGGAACCAATAGGAAAACTTCCAAATCTTTTCATAGTGGCAGATGGAATGGGCGGTCACAAGGCCGGCGACGTTGCGTCAAAAGCAGCTATTGAAAAGTTTGTTAAATATGCGTGCTCAACACATATGATTGACCCAACTAATATCTTGAATGCAGGAATTCAAAATATTAACGAAGAAATATTTGAAATGGCTAATTCAAACAAGGATTACCACGGTATGGGAACTACTTTTGTGGCGTGTGTTATTGTGGGCAAGCGTGCTTATATTGCAAATGTTGGAGACAGTCGTCTCTATGTAGTAAATAGAAAGATTGAGCAAGTTACTAAGGACCATTCCTTAGTAGAAGACATGGTTCGAATGGGTGTGTTAGCTCCTGATGCTGCTAGAAATCATTTGAAGAAGAATGTCATTACAAAAGCTATCGGTGTGCAGGGAAATGGTTCATCTGCCCCTGATATCTTTGAAGTGGAAATAATCCCTGGAGATACAATTTTACTTTGCTCAGATGGACTTACCAATATGGTTACTGACGAAGAAATAAGGGACATTGTACAAGATAATGAGAGTTTGGAGCTTGCGGTTTCTAAACTTATTTCACAAGCAAACGAGAACGGTGGAAAAGATAATATCTCAGCCGTCTTGGTTAGACCATAGGAGAGTAGTATGTTAAGTAAAGGTAGTTTTATAAATGATCGATATGAGATAGTGAGTCGAGTGGGCGCAGGCGGAATGTCTGATGTTTACAAAGCTATTGATCACAAGCTTAATCGAAATGTCGCTATCAAAGTGTTGAAGAAGGAGTTCAGCAAAGACAAAAACTTCGTTTCTAAGTTTAGAGCCGAAGCGCAATCAGCTGCCAGCCTTATTCATCCAAATATTGTGAATGTATATGACGTTGGAGAAGACAACGGCATGTACTATATTGTAATGGAATTAATAGAGGGTATTACTCTTAAATCATACATCCAGAAGAAAGGTTCATTGTCTTTCAAGGAGACTGTCAGCATCGCAATTCAGATTGCTAACGGTATGGAGTGTGCCCACAATAATCAGATAGTACACAGAGATATCAAACCTCAAAACATAATGATTTCTCGCGAGGGAAAAGTTAAGGTTACAGACTTTGGTATCGCAAGAGCCGCATCTGCCAACACAATGAGCGGAAATGCTATGGGTTCTGTTCATTATATTTCTCCAGAACAGGCAGGCGGACAGTATGTGGATGAGAAGAGTGATATTTACTCACTTGGTATAACAATGTTTGAGATGCTTACTGGTAAGGTTCCTTTTGACGGGGAATCTACAGTATCTATTGCCTTGATGCATATTCAAAACAGTGTACCAAGTGTTAAAGAATATTTGGATAATGTTCCAATCAGCCTTGAGAAGATTATCCTTAAATGTACACAGCGAAACGTAAACAACAGATATCCTAAGACTGCGCTACTTATTGCAGACCTTAAGAGAAGTCTTGTGGAACCTGATGTTGATTTTGTCGTAATGGACGAAGTGGATGATAACACATCAACCATTATGATTACAGATGATGAGCGTGAAAAGATTCCAGGTGTAGTTCCGGCTGTGCCAAAGAAAGATGACGACGAAGACGATATTGACGTAGTTAATCCAAAGATGGATAAACTTCTAACAATCGGTGGTATTTGTGTTGGTATTTTAGCGCTTATTATCATTGCCATTATCGTTACAAGTCTTATCACAGGCGGAAGCATTTCACTTCCTGAGAGTGATGACCAAGAGCAGGTAACTACAGACCCTTCTAAGGTTGAAATGCCGAACGTGGTTGGTCTAACTAAGGAAGAAGCAGAAGATACATTGCACGATGCTGGCTTAGGATTTATCTACAATTCAGATTCTGAATTCTCGGATGAATACCCAGCAAACTATATCCTTCGCCAAAGTGAAGATCCAGGAAAGAGCATCAAGAAAAACTCAACCATAAATCTTACACTTAGCAAGGGGCCAGAAAAGATAAATGTTCCAGGAGACATCATCGGCAAAGACCTTGGTGACGTTACAGCAAAACTAGATGAAGTTGGACTTAACTGGAAGATTAAATATGAATTTAGTTCAAAGAAGATTGGACAGGTTATTGATTGTAGCCCAGCAGAAAAGGCTCCGGTCAGCAAGCATGACACAGTAGATCTAATCGTCAGTCGTGGACAGAATAGCAGTGGAGAAAAACTATCTACAGTTCCTAATGTGGTAGGCAAGAGCCAGTCTGCAGCACAGAGCGCAATCAGAGCTGCTAACTTTGGCGTAGGCTCTATCACAGAAGTAGAGGATAATAAAATTGCAAAAGGAAAAGTTATCAGACAGATTATTAAGCCTGGCACAAAGGCTCCTGTTGGCACATCCATTAGTTTGATTGTCAGCAAGGGACCAAAGGCTGGTAAATACTCTGCCACATACAACTTCGCCAAAGAAGATTTAGTGGACGAGAGTGGCAAGCAGATTAAGTCTGGTGCTGTTTCAGTTTTGTTAAACGGTGCAGCACAAGAAGTTAATTCTAAATACAGCAATGTTGCTAAATGGCCGGGAGATTACGTTTATAAATTCTCCGGAAAGAAGAAGGGCCCAGCCCAGATTGAGCTATTAGTAAATGGAAAGATTGTAATAGAAGATACAGTCAATCTTAAATAGGTGAATATGCAGGGAAAGATTATTAAAGGAATTGCTGGCTTTTACTATGTGGATTCTCACGATGGAGTTTTCCAGTGTAAAGCAAAAGGCATTTTTAGAAACAAAAGCATAAAACCTTTGGTGGGCGATAATGTTGAGTTCGAGATTACTCACGAGGAAGACAAAGAAGGTAACATCACAGAAATACTCGAGCGTGACAATGAACTGATTCGTCCTGCCGTTGCAAACATAGATCAAGCTATGATAGTGTTTGCGCTCAAAGCTCCAAACCCAAATGTGAACTTGCTTGATAAGCTTCTCGTTTGCATGGAGTACCAAAACATCGAGACAATCATTTGTTTTAACAAAACAGATATTGCAGATAAAGACTTCGCCGAAGACCTCGCATCTATTTATAGAAACGCAGGCTATAAAGTCTTATTTACCTCGGCCACAGAAAACGAAGGAGTGGAAGAAGTAAAGAAAGCTTTAAAGGGCAAGAGCACTGTATTTGCCGGACCATCTGGTGTCGGCAAATCTTCTATGTTAAACGCTATTAAAGAAGATGCAGTTATGGAGACTGGCGATATCAGTGAAAAGATTGGCAGAGGTAAACACACCACACGCCATTCTGAAATATTTAAAACTGACGATGACACTTATGTGTTTGATACACCTGGTTTTGGATCGCTATTCATTCCGGGTATGACAAAAGAAAAATTGGAAGATTGTTTTCCAGAGTTTTCACTTTACACAAATGAATGCAGATTTATCGGATGTGCTCATATAAATGAGCCAGACTGTGCAGTAAAGGAAGCGCTAGAGGAAAAAAAGATTGCAGAGAGTAGATACGAAAGCTACAAAGCTTTTTACGAAGAATTAAAAGAGCAGGAGAATAAGTATGATTAAATTAGCACCTTCAATATTATCAGCGGACTTTGCAAATATAGGACGCGATATAGAAAAGGCGGACAAAGCTGGAAGTGATTGGATTCACGTTGATGTTATGGATGGTATGTTTGTGCCAAACATCTCAATTGGAATTCCAGTAGTTAAAGATATTAGAAAAACTACTGATAAAGTTTTGGATGTTCACTTGATGGTTCAGGAACCTATCAGATATGTGAAGCAGTTTGCCGAGGCTGGATCAGATTATATTACAGTGCACGTGGAGGCATGCGAAGATGTAGCAGCCACTATAGATGCTATTCACAAGATGGATAAAAAGGCGGGACTTGCACTTAATCCAGAAACTCCACTTGAGGATATTGCGCCATTTATATCAATGGTTGATTTGATTGTTGTCATGACAGTTCATCCTGGATTTGGCGGACAATCATATATAGATGAGTGCACAGAGAAGATTGAAATCTTAAGTGCAGTGATAGAAGGAGAAGGTTACGACTGCTTGCTAGAAGTGGACGGCGGAGTAAAGTTAGATAACGTAAGCATTCCGCTAGAGGCTGGTGCTAATGTAATAGTAGCTGGCTCAGCAGTCTTTGGCTCGGATATAGAAGAAAACGTTAAAGCTTTTAAAAGTAAATTTGAACAGTTTTAATTAGGAGATCAATTATGAAAAAGTTTTTAAGTTTAGTATTGGTTTTTGCAATGCTCACATTAGTAGTAGGGTGCAGCTGCAGTGAGAAAAAAGCAGAACAAGAAACTACCACTATAGCATGGAAAAAAGGTGAGTCACTTTTTGGTTCTAAGTTGAGGGAATACTTTAACGCATGCCAGAGAAATGACAAAAAAGGTATCAAGGCGAAGCAGAAATTATCAACTGGCTTTGGCGAAGTGGCAAAGGAAAAGAATCTTCCTAAAAGAATCGGATATACATTTGCTGATTTAAATGCTGATGGAACAGAAGAACTTTTGGTTTCGCTTATCGATATGAAGGATAAGCTAAACAATTATGTGATTGCTGTATATCAATATACAGGCGATGGAATAAAGAGAGTGCTAGAGGGCTGGAGTAGAAATACTTACTACCTAATGAAAGATAAACTTATTCTTAATGAAGCTTCAGGCGGAGCAGACGATGCAGAGATTGCAAAACTTCATATGAGAGAGAATGCGTTTGAATATATGAGCACACTTTCAATGAAGTATGGCAAAAAGGATAAAATCAACTACCTCTATGCAGAAGTTGGAAAACCAGAAAACACAAAAGAATTCAAAGTGTCTAAAAAGTTCTGGCAAGACAAATGCAAAGAGTGGGAAGACCAAGTTGATGTTAACAATGTAAAATTAATAAAAGACTTTAAATAAAAGGCTATTTTAGGAGGAAAATATGAAACTAGGTATCGTAGGATTGCCAAATGTAGGAAAGAGTACCCTATTTAATTCATTAACAAAAGCAGGAGCAGAATCTGCCAACTATCCATTCTGTACTATAGATCCAAACGTGGGTGTAGTTACAGTTCCGGATGAGAGAGTAGATAAACTAACCGCTTTATATAATTCAAAGAAAAGCATTCCGGCTGTTATCGAATTTGTTGATATAGCAGGATTGGTTAAGGGCGCTTCCAAGGGTGAAGGTTTAGGAAACCAGTTCCTTGCAAACATTCGTGAGGTAGACGCTATCGTTCATGTGGTTAGATGTTTTGTGAATGACAATATCGTGCATGTAGACGGAAGCATAGACCCACTAAGAGATATCGAGACTATTAACTATGAGTTGATTTTCTCTGATGTTGAAATATTAGAGCGTCGTATCGCTAAAGCAGCGCGTGCTGCAAAGAACGATAAGACAGTTGCTAAAGAGCTTGACTTTATGGAGCGCATCAAAAAATATTTGGAAGAAGGAAACCTTGCTATCAATTTTGAGTTGGAAGATGAAGATGAAGAGGCTTGGATGGCAGAATACAACTTGCTAACAGCAAAACCCGTTATCTATGCAGCTAATGTATCTGAAGATGATTTGGCAGATGATGGTGCTTCAAATGAACAAGTTCAAAAGGTACGCGAGTATGCAAAGGAAACTAACTCAGAAGTATTTGTTATCAGTGCTGAGATTGAACAAGAGATTTCAGAACTGGACGACGAAGAAAAGCAGATGTTCTTAGAGGACTTGGGAATTAAAGAATCAGGCCTAGATAAACTTATCAAGGCTAGTTATTCACTACTTGGTCTTATTAGTTACCTAACATCTGGTGAAGATGAGACTAGAGCTTGGACTATTAAGAAAGGAACAAAAGCACCTCAGGCTGCAGGTAAGATTCACACAGACTTCGAACGTGGATTCATCTGTGCTGAAGTTGTTTCATATGAAAATCTTATTGAACTTGGCTCAATAGCCAAAGCCAAAGAAAAAGGCTTAGTAGGACAAGAAGGTAAAGACTATGTAGTTAAAGACGGAGATGTTATTACATTCCGCTTCAACGTATAAAGGAGATTGATACATGATATCACAAATTGCAACAGCAATTGAATTTCCAAATTTACACATTAAGATAAACTCACTCCCAAAATCGTTTTCCGTTTTTGGGTTTGAGATTTCTTTTTATGGGCTAATAATCGCAATAGGAATGCTTCTTGGTATCTTCTTAGTTTTATACGAAGCAAAGAAGACTGGCCAGGATTACAACACATATATTGATCTTGCTATCTTTGTGATAATAGTGGGAGTGGTTTGCGCTAGACTATACTACGTCATTTTTAGATGGGAGTACTATAGCGCTAACTTTGGCGAGATTATAAATATACGAGGTGGAGGCCTTGCCATATACGGCGGAGTGATAGGAGCAGTTGTCACAGCCATAATCTTTTGCAAAGTAAAGAAAAAACACTTCGGACAGGTGGCAGACACAGCCATCCTAGGATTACTAGTTGGACAAATCATTGGTCGCTGGGGAAACTTCTTTAACAGAGAAGCTTACGGAGGAGTGACAGGAAATGGCAATCCATTCGCCATGAGATTATTCTTCGGCAAAGAATTCGCAATAGGACAGGTTCCATCATCCGTCCTTAAAGGAATGGCAAAGATTACACCAAAGTCTGTTATCGATTTAAAGTATGTTCAAGTTCATCCAACATTCCTATATGAATCTACATGGAACTTATTGGTATTAATCTTGATACTAATCTTTAGAAAAAAGAAAGCATTCCAAGGTGAAGTATTTATATGGTACTTAGGTGGATATGGATTAGGCAGGTTCTTTATCGAGGGCTTAAGATCAGACCAACTATTACTTCCATGGGGCTGGCCAGTATCACAGGTGCTATCAGCTTTACTAGTGGTAGGAGCAATAGTGGCAGAGATAATAATTAGAAGAAGAATAAAAGGTAGAAAAGCTTAAAAAAACCCAAAGTGGTAAATTGGGGTAAATTTTCAGGATAAGTGGAAAAATAAGATTTTCAATATATATAGAAGAAAAAATAAAGATTTGGAGTTTCGATTCGTCGGAGCTCCTTTTTTTATGGGCAAAAGAGCCCAAAAAACTTTTTAAAAAAATATTAAAAAAGGGGTTTACAAAGTGGAAAAAATAGTATAAACTTTTGGTATAGGTGGTAAAGAATGGTAACAAATGGTAGATAGTGGTAAATTATCAGATTTGTTGCCCAAGGAGAAACAGTATGTTTATTGGCGAACATAAACAGAAAATGGATACAAAAGGAAGGGTAGTAGTCCCTTCTAAGTTTCGTGATGAACTTGGTAACCAGGTAGTTGTTACTAAGGGATTGGGCGAACAATGTTTGTATGCCTTCTCAAGAGAGTCTTGGGAGAAAGTCGTTAATAAACTAGAAGAGCTACCTATGACAAATATGAAAGTTAGAAATTTCAATCGATTTTTCCTCGCGGGCGCTAATAACCTCGAAGCTGATAAATTGGGACGTGTCCTAGTATCTTCAGCTTTGAGGGAATACGCCCTACTAGACAAAGAAGTTGTCTGGGTCGGAGTTGGAAATCGTATGGAAATTTGGGATGTTGATAAATGGAAAGAAAACAGCGATAAGTTCACTGGAGATTCTGAAGATGGTATCGACATGGAAGAACTATCCGAGTATATGGCTGAATTAGGAATATAGGAGGATAAGTCTTATGGATTTCAATCACGTATCAGTTTTATTAGATGAAACCATTGAAGGCTTAAACATAAATCCAGACGGCATATACTTTGACGGCACACTTGGCGGCGGAGGACACTCATACGAAATACTAAAGAGGCTGACAGGTAAAGGAATACTAATTGGAGTCGATCGGGATGGGGACGCTATCGATGCAGCAAGTGAGAGACTTAAAGAGTTTGAAGGAAAGTTTCAACTAGTAAGAAGTAACTACAGCGAAATAGAAACAATCCTAAACGATTTAAAGATAAGCAAGATAGATGGAATTGTTTTAGACTTAGGAGTTTCATCATATCAAATAGATAATCTCGAGAGAGGTTTTTCGTACAAAGAAGATGCTCCGCTCGATATGAGAATGGATCAAAGACAGTTATTGAACGCAGCAGACGTTGTGAACGGATATACTGAAGAACAACTCATAGCGATGTTAAGAGATTATGGAGAAGAAAGATATGCTAAGTCTATAGCTAAGGCGATAATCGAAGGAAGAAAAGATAAGCCTATAGCTACCACACAGGAACTAAGTGACATAGTAAAGAATGCAGTTCCTAAGAAATATCAAATAGCAAAAGGACATCCTGCAAAGAAAACATTTCAAGCAATAAGAATAGAAGTAAATAATGAATTAAATGTTTTGAAGACCACGCTAGACAAGATGATAGAGCACTTAAATCCAGGCGGAAGAATATGTGTTATAACATTCCATTCATTAGAAGACAGGATAGTAAAGCTAAACTTTAGAAACAACGAAAACCCATGTACTTGTCCACCAGACTTTCCAGTTTGTGTTTGTGGCAAGAAGTCAAAGGGTAAAGTGATAACTAGAAAGCCAATTGTTCCAAGTGATGAGGAAGTTGAGAACAATAAAAGGTCCAAGAGTTCAAAGTTAAGAATCTTCGAAAGGGCCTAAAGGGGAGATAATCATGGAGAGAAAGAATTACAGAAGAAATGATTACATTATGGGTAACACTGCTAGACAGTTAGAGCCTGCAGTACAGGATCGCCCACAAATCAGAAACAGCAGAGTTTCTGAGCGTAAGAAGATGAAGAGTGCTTACTCTATCAATGCCGGTTCAGTTTTGTTTATAACAATAATCGGTATCTTGTGTGGTGCCACAATCATGGCTTACCTTTTCTTGCACTCATCAATCTCAGAGACTAGAAATAATATCGCGGAAATCAAGACAAACATCAATACAGTTCAATCTCAAAATGATGCTTTGAAATACTCAATCAATACATACCAAGATTCAGAGAATGTTTACAAGGTAGCTACTAAGAAGTTGGGTATGCGCCAGGCAAAAGGTAATCAGTTATCTATATACAAATCTAGCGACAAAGGCTATACTGTACAGTATGGAGATATACCTAATAAATAGTTATGAGTGAACGAACAGAACCTTCAAGGGGTTATAGAAAACAAGGTTTAATTTTTAATACAAAAATGCAAAAAAAGCTAGCAGTTATCATTGCGATAGTTGTGCTAGCTTTAATTGCGTTGTGCTTTAGGATTTTATACATTGACGTGACTAAAGGCAACGAATATTCCATAAAGGTTTTGTCTCAGCAGGGCTTTACTAGTAGAACTATTCCTTACAAACGTGGTGATATCCAAGACAGAAACGGTAATGTGATGGCCACTAGTGTTATGGTTTACAATCTCATCCTTGACTCTAAAGTTATTATGAGTGATGAGAAATTCTTAGAGCCTACAGTTTCAGCTCTTAGCGAATATCTCGATTTCGACAAAGACGAACTTCGCTCAGAAATCAAAAAGCGCAAGGACAACAGTTATTGGGTAGTGGCTAAAAACCTAGAGTATGAAGAAATCGAAAAATTTGAAAAATATATCAAAGGTGATTATATAAAAGACGACGACGATGAAGAGGCAGTCAAAAACACAAGAGGTGTTTGGTTTGAAAAGAAGTATAAGAGAATGTATCCAAACAATACACTTGCTTGTAGCACTATAGGATTTGCAAACTCAAACAACGTAGCTGATATTGGAATGGAGAGCAGTTTCTCCAAATACTTGCAGGGTATCGACGGAAGAGAGTACGGTTACATGGATTCTGATAATAACATGGAAGGTGTCATCAGAGATCCTGAAGATGGAAACACTGTAGTTTCAACGATTGATACAAACATTCAAAGAATTGTCCAAAAGTCAGTTCGTAAGTATATGAAAAAATATCATCCAAAGAGAATTGCTGTAGTGATAGCAGACCCTAACAATGGTGATATTTTAGCAATGTCGGACGACAAAGTATTCGACTTAAATGATCCATACAATCTAGAGGAGTATTACTCCCAGGCAAAGATAGATTCTATGTCTCAAAAAGATCAGTCTGAAAAGATGAATGAGATTTGGAAAAACTATTGTGTGTCTGACTCGTTTGAGCCAGGTTCTACATTTAAACCTTTTACTATAGCCGCAGCTTTGGAAGAGGGCAAAGTGACTAAACGCAACACCTTTGGCTGTGATGGCCATCAGCATGTGGGTGATTTCGACATCAAGTGTCATTTGGTGAGCGGTCATGGAACTCTAAGCTTGAAAGATGCTTTGGCACAATCGTGTAACGATGCTTTGATGCAGATTGGTTTTAAACTAGGACCAAAGAAGATGGCAGAGTATCAAGCTAGATTTGGCTTCGGCACAAAGACGGGTATTGAACTCCCAAACGAGACTAGAGGCTTAGTCTACGACAAAGACATGAGTTTGACTACACTTGCTACTAACTCATTTGGACAGAACTTGACTGTTAATATGATTCAAATGACTCAAGCATTTTCTTCTGTTATCAATGGTGGAAATTATTATGAGCCACATATTGCAAAACAGATTATCAATAAAGATGGAGACTTAGTTAAGAGTTATGCAAAGACTTTAGTTAAACAGACATGTACTAGAAAAACTACAATATTTATGAGACAGGCTCTTAGAGAAGTAGTATTAACAGGTACAGGAACCACAGCAGCCATAGATGGATATACTGTGGCAGGTAAGACAGGTACAGCCGAGAAAGTTAACACATCGGGTAGTGGAACAGGTCGTTTGGCTGGTCAATATATTTTGTCATTCCTAGGAATGGTTCCTTGTGAAAATCCAAAGGTAGTGTGCTATACTCTTATGGATAGTCCAAGAGATAACACACAAGCCACAGCTTATAACACTGAGCTTTGGACTCACATTATGAAACAAGTATTACCTTATATGGGCATTGAAAAAACAGAAAAAATAGAGGAAAAAGCAAAGAAGAAATCGCTCGCCAAAGAATTCTATTCAAACGGAATTATTCAGGGCGACGATGGCTCACTAGTTATTAAAGACAAAACATTGGGTGAGTAATCTTTGTGATTGAATTAGGAGAGAAATATGAATGTAGTACAGTTTATAAAAGATAATGCGATATTGGTGACAACGCTTTCTATAATGTTGTCCTTTGCTATTGTAATGGTATTAAATCCTATTGTAATTCCATTACTTAGAAGACTTAAGTTTGGTCAGACGATAAGAGAAGAAGGACCAAAATCACACCAGAAGAAATCAGGCACACCTACTATGGGTGGAGTTATTTTCTTGTTTGCGATTACTGTAGTTTCGCTTATCTTAATATTTGCGTTCAAGTGCTACGACATAGTTCCAGTTTTACTATTAACACTTGGCTTTGGTTTGATTGGACTAATAGACGATTTGATTATCGTTGTTAAAAAGAGGAACGAAGGATTATCAGAAATTCAAAAGTTTGCTGCACAGATAGTTGTGACGGCAGCATTTTGTGTTTATCTAATAAAGACAGTTGGAACATCAATCACTATTCCATTTGCATTTGGAATAGAGTGGCATATGCCGATTTGGTTGTTTGTTATTTTTGTATTTATAGTAGTAGTTGGAACAGTAAATGGCGCCAATTTTACAGACGGACTAGATGGACTAGCTACTAGCGTGACAGTAGTGATTGCAGCATTCTTTATGATGGCTGCTAGAAAACTTGGTTACACAGGAAATGGATATATGGCATTTTCTGGATCAGTACTTGGTTCACTTTTAGGATTCTTAACAGTGAACTGTTATCCAGCCAGCATCTTTATGGGAGACACTGGTTCTCTGGCACTAGGTGGTTTTGTGGCGGGAATGGCATGCGTAATGAGAATGCCATTAATCATTATCTTAGTTGCGTTCATATATTTAATAGAAGTAATTTCCGTTATGCTCCAGGTAGCATACTTTAAATACACAAAGAAAAAATATGGTGAAGGAAAACGAATCTTTAGAATGGCACCGCTTCATCACCATTATCAAGAAGGCGGGCAGAGTGAAACTCAAGTTGTAAACAGATTTACAATCATCACATTCATTCTTTGTCTAGTTGCTTTCTTGGCAATAAAATAAGGTAGAAGGTAGTAATTATGGAACTAAAGCATGGAAAGTTTTTGGTTGCAGGTACTGGCAAGAGTGGTATAGCATCAGCGAACTTACTTGTAAAAATTGGATCAGAAGTGATTCTTTATAACAGTGATGAAAACACAGACTTTGACGAAGTCTCTAAGCAGTTGGAGAACACGGACAATGTCACATTTTTATGTGGTGATATAGTTAAAGATTACTTCGACCAAAACCACATTGATGTTTTGGTTGCAAGCCCTGGTGTTCCGCTAGAGGCTGACTTTATGGTAAAGGCTGATGAAGCCGGCATCCCAATTTGGAGTGAAGTGGAACTTGCTTACGTAGCGGGCCACGGCAAAGTAATCGGCATTACAGGAACAAATGGAAAAACTACCACCACATCTTTAGTAGGCGAGATTATGAAATCTTACTTTGACGATGTTAAGGTGGTTGGAAATATTGGAATACCTTACACTACTACAGCATATGACTCGACAGATGAAACAGTGACAGTAGCAGAGATAAGTAGTTTCCAACTAGAGACAGTTCATTCGTTTGATCCGGATGTAAGTGCGATTTTGAATATTACGCCAGATCATTTGAATCGCCATGGCACAATGGAGGTCTATACTGACTGTAAATTGAGAATTGCTAAAAACCAGGATGTGGATGAGCCAGTCATTTTAAATTACGAAGATGAAATCCTTAGAAACAGAGCAAAGGATTTAACAAATAAAATTGTTTGGTTTAGCTCAAAGCAGAAAGTTCCTTGTGGAGTTTATTTAGATGGAGAGGATATTGTTTACTTTGACCCGGACGAGAATGATTCGCCTATCAAAGTGTGCAACAAAAACGAGACTACACTGGTGGGTGTTCACAATCTAGAAAATATAATGGCAGCTGTTGCCATTGCTATAAATATGGAAGTGCCAGTGGAGAAGATCAAAGAGTCTGTTAAAAACTTCAAGGCAGTTCCACACAGAATCGAATACGTTAACACAGTTAATGATGTTATTTATTATAACGACTCAAAAGGTACAAACACAGATGCGTCTATCAAAGCTATCGAGGCTATGTCTAGACCTACAGTCCTAGTGGCTGGTGGATATGACAAGAAGGTTTCCTTTGACGAGTGGGCAGATGCATTTGGCGACAAAGTAAAATGCTTAGTCCTTTTGGGACAGACTTCAGATCAAATAGAAGAGACTGTACGAGCAAAAGGTTTTGATAATGTAATTAAAGTTACTTCTATAGAAGAAGCGGTAGAGAAGTGTTACGAAAACGCAGAGCCTGGTGATGCAGTTTTGCTATCACCTGCGTGTGCTAGTTGGGGCATGTTTGATAATTACGAACAGCGCGGAGACATGTTTAAGGAGTGCGTTAACAATTTAGAAAAATAAATGGAAGGCTAAAAATGGCAAAGGAGCAAGGACAAGTAAAAAAACAGAAGAGTAAAAGTCGTAGTTCATATTTTGACTACAACTTACTTGCCGTATGCATTATTACTATATTGATAGGATATGTATTGCTTTACAGTGCAAGTTCATACTCAGCCACATCAGCGCATGATGATTCGTTGTTCTTCTTGAAGAGACAAATGTTTGCGACAGCGATCGGTATCGTGGGCTTTGTTGTCGTGATGAAACTCGGCTACAAGTTCTTCGAAAAATACGCTGATATCATTTACTGGATTTCACTTGCATCTATTGTTTTAGTTAGAACTCCATTAGGTCTAGAACTTAACGGTGCTAGAAGATGGGTGGATTTAGGTTTCATCCAGTTCCAGCCAGCAGAGATTGTGAAGATTTCTGTTATCATTGTTACGGCTTCTATGATTTCAAAATGTAAAGAAAAATCTTTAGAGAATCCAATAGTGGCAGTAAAGATTTTTGCAAGGACAGCGGTAGCTTCAGCCTTGTTGTATATACTAACTTCAAACTTAAGTTCAGCTATTATCGTTGGACTTATAGGATTATTGATGATTGTTATTGCAGGTCCAGGCAGAAAGTTCTACAAATACTTATTAGGCTTAGTGGGAGCAGGAGGTGTCGTTCTCACTTTAATAATGTTAATCAAAGGTTCTGGATTTAGAATTGCCAGAATTATGACATGGTTAAACCCTGAGCAATATTCAGACGAGGGTGGATACCAAATCATGCAGGGATTGTATGCAATTGGTTCAGGGGGTTTCTTCGGCAAAGGTCTCGGCAACAGCGCACAAAAACTAGGAACACTGCCAGAGTCAACAAACGATATGATCTTCTCAATCATCTGCGAAGAGTTAGGATTATTTGGCGCGGTATGCGTTATTGCGCTATTTATATTTATGATATTCAGAATGAAAACGATAGCAATGAATGTACCAAAGTCAGATTTGTTTGGTTCAATGCTAGTAGTGGGAGTAATGCTTCACGTGGCAATTCAAGCACTTTTGAACATTGCGGTTGTTACCAACTCAATGCCAAACACAGGTGTATCATTACCGTTCATTAGCTATGGTGGAACGTCCCTGGCATTTTTGATTACTGAGATGGGACTAGTGTTCTCGGTGTCTAAAAGCAATGCTATACGGCAAAGTCAACATAAGTAGGTATAAATTATGGCACAACAAAAAAGATTAAGAACATGGGTGAAAGTAGTACTAGTAGCAATTCCTGTCATCGCAGGGATTGTTTGTCTTATTGTGTTTGGTTTTAAATTAAACGAAATTCATTACACTTCTGATCTAAATCAATTTACCGAGGAAGAAGTTAAAGCATATTTAGATGCTAATGATATTAATAATTCATTCACTCTATGGTTCAGAGACTTAATCGGCAAAGAAAAAGAAATAGATTTATTTGAAGATTACGATGTTAGTTTTGAATCAATAACAAAGTTGAAAATAGAAGCTCATGAAAAACAGTTTAAGGGTTATATAAAAAATGATAAGCAGTTTTATTGCTTTGACGAGGACGGCAAACTCTTAAAAATCGCCAATGAAAAAGTAAAAGATAAACCAAAAGTAGTAGGACTAAATATTACCAATGCAAATCTTTACAAGAAGATTAAAGTGACAAAACCAAAGCAGTTCAATGCAGTTTTGCAGGTGGCTAATAGTGTGGACGATTATGACTTTGTCGTAAAGAAAATAATCGTGAATAAAGATTGCGAAGTCACAATCGTAATAAAGAATGTCCAAGTTATGCTTGGAACAACAACTAACTTAAAGAAGAAGTTGTCCGACTTAAATGATATGAGTAAGAATCTCAAAAAGCTTAAAGGTACTTTGGATATGAGATTTGTCAATAACGAGGGTAAATATATATTGAAAAAGACTAAAAAGCACTAAATATACACAAAATATAGTAAAAAATGTCAAAAAAAAACTATATTTTGTAAATTTCTTGTTGATATTTTATCAATTGAATTGTAGAATATACATAGTATGAGTGGCTATGCGCCCTTATACTATGAGGAAAAATTTTTTTATTCGATGAAGGAGAATGAAACGATGTTAGAAATTACAACTAATGAAAGTGATGCAGTAGCAAAGATAATAGTTACTGGTGTTGGCGGAGCTGGAAATAATGCCGTTAACAGAATGATTGATGAAAACATTGGTGGTGTAGAATTTATTTCTGTAAATTCAGACACTCAGATTTTGAAGAGAAGTAAAGCACCTACTACATTACAGATCGGTGAGAAAGTCACAAAGGGTCTTGGTGCAGGAGCTAAGCCGGAAGTTGGTGAAGCAGCTGCTGAAGAAAATGTAGAGGAATTAGCTCAATTACTTAAGGGTGCCGATATGGTATTCGTAACATGTGGTATGGGCGGTGGTACTGGTACTGGTGCTGCACCTGTAGTTGCACGTGTTGCTAAGGAGCAGGGAGCTCTTACAGTTGGTGTTGTTACAAAGCCATTTAGATTTGAAGCAAACACTCGTATGAGCAATGCTGTTTCAGGTATTGAGAGATTAAAAGAAAACGTAGATACACTTATCGTTATTCCAAATGATAAGTTGTTAGAGATTGTTGATAAACGTACTACTATGCCAGAAGCTCTTAAGAAGGCTGACGAAGTACTTCAGCAGTCAGTTCAGGGTATTACAGATTTGATTAATGTTCCATCATTGATCAACCTTGACTTTGCTGACGTTCAGACAGTTATGAGAGATGCTGGTGTTGCACACATCGGTATTGGTGAAGCTAGTGGTGACGAGAAGGCTGCAGAAGCTGTTCAGGCTGCTGTCACATCTCCACTTCTAGAGACAACTATCGAAGGTGCTAAGAATGTTATTATTAACATTACTGGTGATGTTAGTTTGTTTGAAGCAAACGAAGCTGCTAGCTATGTTCAGGAACTTGCTGGTGAAAATGCAAATATCATTTTCGGTGTTAGATATGAAGACACATATCCAGATGAGTGCTCAATTACAGTAATGGCTACTGGTATTGGCGATCCTGATAACGGTAAAGCTCAGAAGTCTTTCGGTTTCAATAAGCCAGCTGCAAAGAAGCCTTTCGCTTCAACATTTAATGCAGGTACACAGAGTGCTGCTCCTCAGGCAGAAGCTAAAGAAGAAGCACCAGGTGTGGAAGAAAAAGCTATCAAGATTCCAGATTTCCTTCAGAATAAATAATCTATAAATTTCTATGGGGCACAGATAGCTGTGCCCCATTTTTTATATCAAGAAAAAGTTTACTTTTACGGAGGTATAATTATGAAGTGTCCATATTGTGGAGCAGACGATACAAAGGTTATCGATTCTCGTCCTGCAGAGGATAACAATGCTATCAGACGTCGTCGTCAGTGTGAGAAGTGTAACAAGAGATACACTACATACGAGAAGGTTGAAAGCATTCCTATTATTGTTATTAAGAAAGATAATATCAGAGAGCAGTATGACAGATCTAAGATAGAGAAAGGTATTATCAGTTCCTGTAATAAGCGTCCAGTTTCTTATGAACAAATCGTTCAGACAGTAGAAGAAATTGAGAATGAAATATTTAGTATGGAAGAAAAAGAAATCTCAAGTAACACTATTGGTGAGTTAGTTATGGAAAAACTAAAAGACTTAGACCAAGTTGCTTACGTTAGATTTGCATCTGTTTATAGAGAATTCAAAGATGTTAATACTTTCAAGAAAGAGCTTAACAAACTGCTTAAGTAAGGTGATAACATGTTTAAGAATTTATATCCAGATGAGTACTTGGATGGTATCGATAGCATAGACCTAGAGATGTATTACAACCAAGGTATAAGAGGTATCATCACAGATGTTGATAACACTATTGTTCCTCACGGTGCACCGGCAGACCAGCACGCAATTGATTGGTTTAAGAAAGTGCACGATATGGGAATTGATACATGCATTATTTCAAACAATGATGAGCCGCGTGTTCAACCATTTGCAGATGCAGTAGGGTCAAAATATATCTTCAATGCTCACAAGCCTAGCACAAAGAATTATAAAAGAGCTATGGAACTAATGGGCACAGATACAAAGTCCACATTGTTTGTTGGCGATCAAATATTCACTGACATTTGGGGAGCAAACAAATCTGGTGTTCAAAGTGTGATGGTGAAGTTAATTGACAAACACGAGGAGATACAAATTATCTTAAAGAGAATTCCCGAGAAATTTGTTCTCTGGAGATGGCGAAAAAAGTTAGAAAAAAATAATTAAATATACAAAAAGAAAAAGACAGTGAGGTCGCACTTAAAATCGTTTGACCCCACTGTCTTTTTCTTTTTACATTTATAAAACTTTTCTAACTTTTTTCGCCTTTTCCAGTTTACAATTCTACTCGGAATTCTCTTTTATTGATTTGTAAACTTTCTCCCGTACTATCTCAATAGGAAAATCCATTTCTGTCCACAACTTGAAAGAAGCGGCTCCTTGGTAGATTAGCATTTCAATTCCGTTTAATACTTTGCAGCCGTTTGCATTAGCCATCTTGTATAGTTTTGTTTCAAGTGGATTGTAGATAATATCAACAACCACCAAATCTGTTCTAAGTAAGCCTGAGTCTTTGATTAGGCAGGCATCTTCGTTTGGTGCCATACCAACAGGAGTAGCATTACATAGAAGTGAACTCTTGAGTATACATTCCTCTATAGTCTCATCAGTCATCTCAATTAGATTAATATTTGTATGAGTTTCTTCTATAATATTGTTTACTAATCCTTGAGCCTTATCCCAAAACTTATCTTTAATAGAAAGAACATTTATTTCCTTCGCACCGTCCAATGCACATTGAACGATGATAGCAGAAGCAGCACCGCCAGATCCTAGAATTGTAATCACTTTATCTTTGACGTCAAATCCATTATCTCTTAGCGCATTTACAAAACCAATACCATCAGTGTTATAAGCTACAAACTTACCATCCTTATTCACAATAGTATTAGCAGCACCAATAAGCTTAGCTTCAGGTGAAACTTCATCCGCTAATTCAAAAGCCTTAATCTTATCAGGCATAGTACAATTAAATCCAGACACACCCAACGCCTTTAAATCAGCAAAAGCCTCAGCCACTTCATCCTCTTTCACCTCAAACAACTCATACGTATAATCCAAGCCTAACTCCTCAAACGCCGTATTATGCATTAAAGGTGATTTGCTATGCTTAACTGGATATCCTATTAATCCAGTCAACTTTCTTTTTTCTAAATTTTTATCTGCTTTTATCATACAGAAGATTATATATACCCGGGAGAAAAAACACAAGGGGGGGACGAAAAAAGCAAGGGTCTCACTAACAATCGTTCGTACCCTTGCTTTTTTCTTGCAGACGCAATTTTATGTTTGACTAAAAGTTGATATAAATTTATACTAATACTAACAGTTCTCGGAGGATAAAAATGAAAGAACTTGCTTGTAGAAAAATCACATTGAATAGCAATAAACCTCTCATTTGTGTGTCTGTAACGGGCGCAAATTTGAATGAGATAAAAGAGCAGGCACAAGTGATTAAGCGCTTGAATCCAGACATCGTAGAATGGAGAGCTGACTGTTTAAAAATAGAGAATGAAGAGAAGGATACATTTGAGATTGCATATGCATTGAAGTATGTGCACAAGATGCTCAAGTCGTATCCTCTTATTTTTACTTTCAGAAGTAAAGAGGAGGGCGGAAGTCGCCACGTAAACTTCGAAAAGTACAAAGAGTATTATCACTATGTTTCGCTTGAAGCAAAGAAGTTTAATGTAGAACTTGTGGACATTGAAATGTATGGAAAGCGTGGAGTACCAGGTCTAAATACTTTGATTGATGAGATGCATGCTATGGGCCTTAAGATTATCGGTTCATATCACGACTTCAATAAAACTCCAAAGCGAGATGAGATATTTGACATCCTAAAAAATATGGAAGATAACGGCGCAGACGTTTGCAAAATTGCCTGCATGCCAAGACATAAGGGAGATGTTTTTTCTATATATAATGCATCACAAGATGCAGATGAAAAACTAAAGAATCCTATCATTGCAATCTCGATGGGAGAGTTGGGTGCAGTCACAAGAGTCGCACTCACTCAAACTCATTCGGTGCTCACCTTTGCATCGCTATGCGAGGACGAGACCTTCGAAGGCGAACTAAGAAAAGAATGTATCGAGCAGATGAATTCTTTAGGACAGGTGCCTTTCAAGATTGCAGAAACATTGGTTGATGTTAACAGAAGTGGAAAACTGACCGGCAACATTTCCGTCATCGGTTTTATGGGTACAGGAAAGACTACTGTTTCAAAGGCTTTGGCGGAGATACTCAATTGCAAAGAGATTGATACCGACAAATACCTAGTAGACAAGTTCGGCAAAGAAATCACAGAGATGTTTGAAGTGATGACTGAGGATGAATTTAGAGATGCCGAGTCAGTTGCTATAGAAGAAATCGCGCGCACCAAAAACCAAATCATTTCATGCGGTGGTGGAGCAGTTATAAGAAAGAAAAATTCAGACGTGCTAAAAGAGACTGGTGCTATAGTAAGACTTGATGCATATCCAGAAACTATTTTTGAAAGAGTGAGTAGAAGAACTACTAGACCGCTCTTAAATGGCAATATGAATCTTGACCATATAAAGAAACTGATGGATGAACGAGAACTTCGTTACAGAGAGGCGGCTGATATCACAGTAAATGTGGACAGCAACAATAGGATTTTGACGTGCTATCGAATAATAGTTGAACTGATAAAGAAAGGAATAATAACAAAATAAAGTAAGAAAAATGGATGCCAAATGTAGCATCCGTTTTTTCTTATTTTACATAATTCTGACACAATTAGGTGCTACTATACAGTTGAAAGAAAAAGGAATACTTTTAAAAAAATGAGACCGTATTAAAAATAATTTCTAGTTGAAAATAACCCCTATCTAAATTATAATATTCTAGGATTAAAAAAGACCGGTGAGGAGGAGATTAATATGGTTTCAGCAGGTGATTTTAAGAATGGATTAACTATCGAGTACGATGGTAACATTTATCAAATTATAGAATTTCAACACGTTAAGCCAGGTAAGGGTGCAGCGTTCGTAAGAACAAAGCTTAAGAACATTAAGACTGGTGGTATTACTGAAACATCATTCAGACCAACAGAGAAGTTCGAAAACGCACATATTGATCGTAAGGATATGCAATACCTTTACACAGATGGAGAATTATATCACTTCATGGATGGTGAGACATATGAGCAGATCGCTATCGAGGCAGACAAAGTAGGAGACGCTCTTAAATTTATCAAAGAGAGTGAGACAGTTAAGATTTGTTCACACAACGGTGATGTATTTGCAATAGAGCCACCTATTACAGTGGAACTTACTATTACAGAAACAGAGCCTGGTATTAAAGGTAACACAGCTACTAATGCTACAAAGCCAGCCACAGTAGAAACAGGAGCAACAGTATACGTTCCATTGTTTGTGGAAGAAGGCGAAAAGATTGTTATTGATACGCGTACGGGTGAATATTCTAAGCGTGTTTAATATAGTTAATAATTTATTTTATTTATTTTAAGGAGGTAGAATCATGAGAGGATTCACAAAGAAAATTGCTTCTGTAGTATTAGCACTTACATTAGTAATCGGATTAGCTACTTCAGCATCAGCTGCAGTTTGGGATGGATACTTTGGTGCTAACGACGGATCATTCTGGGAAGGTGCTACAGGTACAATGGGAACTAACACAGCAAAAGCATTTACAGCAAGAATGACATCAGTTGGCTGGGGCGGTGTCTGGGGATGCCAAGTTAAACGCCCATATAGTTTTGTAAAAGGAAAAACATATGTTCTTTCTTTTAATGCTAAATCTACTAAAGCCAACAAGTATATCTACGTTAAAATGGCTAAAGGATTAAAAAATGCTCCTTATACCACAACTAACTTTGCAAAAGGCTTTTGGGTAAAACTACCAAAGGGTAAAACAGTAAAAGTTAATGAAGTCTTTAAGGCGGCAGATCTTGGTGATATGATTAGCTTTGGTTTAGGCGGAGAAGCTGGTGACAGAGATGGTTCAGATGAGGATGCAGCTGTAAGATATGGTATCTTTGAAAAGCAGTTCAAACTAAAACGTAACCAGCTTGGTACACTTGACTGTGATGGTGATTTCTCATCAGTTACAGATATCTCAGTAACTGACTTCTCACTAACTACAGCAGCTACAAAGGTTAAATTCTCAGCTAAGGCTAAGGGTAAGAAGAAAGTTAAAGTTACTTTGAAGAAAGCAGCTGGAATCAAGACTTTCGAGATCAAGGTTGGAAAGGTTAAGAAGAAAACTACTAAGACTAAGATCACTATCAAGGCTAAGAAGAAAGGTAAGCAAAAAGTTCAGGTTAGAGGTATCTCAGCTGACAAGGCTTACAAGACAAAATGGGCTTCAAAGAAAGTTAAGGTTAAATAAAATGTCTCTTTTTCAAGAGTAAGACGTAAAAGAAAGTTATAGGACCGATGCATTGCATCGGTCCTAATTTTTATTATTTTATTTATATTAAATCTATTTAAAAACCAAAAAATGCTTGACCTTGGGGTTGCCCCCAGGCTTATTATTACTACAGAGTGTTCTTTGATTAAATAGTTAAAATATCAATTAAAATTATGTTTGTGATAATGCTATTCGTAAACTATTGAAGATTTATTTTGGCTATGAAAAAAGTATATTCAATAAAAAAGATAGGAGAAATTTTATGAGGAAGATTTTGAGTGAACAGTTTTGGAACCTATTTAGAGTTATTGCATTGGTAATAATAATAGGCATTTGTTGTGGAGGAATATTTGTAATTGAAGATGTTAGTGCAGCACCATCATCACCAATAAAAGTGCAATATGATGGTAAAACGCGACACAATATAAAAATAGAAGTTGGAAAAGCTACAACTAACTATGTTTCATATACTTTGACTGATAAAGGTAAAATTAATTCAGCAACATGGTCGTCTTCTAACAAAACCATTATGCAGATTACGACAACAGCAGGGAAAAATGGAACATCAAAGTGCAAATTTAAAGGTATTAAAGAAGGGCATGCAGTTCTTAAGCTAACAGTTAAAACAACCAAAAACAAAAAAAATTATACATATACTGAGTCTGTTGGAATATCGGTATATACAAATATCAAGGACATGTATTGTGTTTCATACGCAATTCCTGAAACTTATATATACAGAGGTGCAACTACAGAGCAATTTGAGGTTGACCCGGGAATTGGTTCTGAATATCGTAAAAAAGCCTTTTTTAATATTCAATATCAATGCGGAGGATATTATTATGTTCAAAAAGTGTGCGAACCAATATGGAGTAATGGAAGTATTGTTAAAACTATTACAAATCCGTCTTTGATGAATAATATTTATACAGATGGAACTGTAAGTGGTTTTGTTAAGAAATCACATGTTTCAACATCTATTTCAGACCTTATATATGGTATTGAATTAACTTCTACATATCAGAATTATCCTTTAAATTATGAGAAGAAACTTGTAGCATCTACAACGCCAGTAGATATACCTGTGACATTTAAGTGGAGTAGTAGTAATTCAAGTGTTGTTGAGGTATCAAACGATGGGGTTATGAAAACCCGAGATTCTGGTAATGCCACTATTACAGTGTGGTATGGAAACTTTGAAATTAAGCGAAATATTCGAGTGACAGGATTATTAGAATATGATGCACAGAATAAAAAAACTATAATAAATGATAATCTAGAGACAGTTATAAGAGAATTGGGAAAACATATATCTTATAGTAATTTATTGCCGACAGATGATGTTCCTTACGATGTTGCCTTTGATATAAAAGCTGATCCGTGTGCATTATGCAATACTAAAGATAGGTATTTTGAAAGCTTTGATATATTTAATACTAATTGTTATGGATATGTAGTTAACAGATGGGGATTTTGCCCAGATGGTAATGATCAATATGGAGGTGTAGGATTCACACCAGGTATTGTAAGCGGAACGTATGATAACGAAATGTTTGACTGTGCGGGAAATATAGCTGAATTAGTCAAAAACGATGTTGAATATATGGGTGGAGAAGCGGTAATACTTGAAGGAAGTGATAATAATTCAAATTATCCTGTAGATGAAAACCATTATTTAATTGCGATAAGAACGAACGGTGCTTATTATAGTCATCTCTATGATTATCATTTTATGATTAAACGAAATGATGAATGGTACTTTAAAGATGGATTGAAAGGTGATATTTTAAAATTAAAAAATTATCAAGCCCCAGATAGCGTTTTGTGGAATGCGGAATATAAAGATTACGGCGATGGCTATATGGCTGGTAGCTTAGGACGTTACGTTGGTCAGACTCAGTATATGGTTATTTCTAAACTTCCTATAAGCATAACGCAAAGTGACTATTAAACTTATAAATGAACAACATAATAAAAAAAATCGAGTATGATATGAACATATTTTGATAAACTTTTAAGCGTAGCAGTCGAAATGGCTGTTGCGCTTTTTTATTGTCATAGTTCGAGAGTAGAAATGTTTAAATATAAAAACACTATTGTTGTTAAGTATTATTTTAGAAAAAAACAAAACAACATAAACAATATATTGACATCATAAAATAAAATGATACAATGATATAGAACATTGATAAGTTAATATTTTGAACCAAAATATAACATTGAGTGTAACTAGAATAATGGCTCAAAAAATATACATAAAATGTTCGCTTATAAAAACTAAGGGGGATGCAAATGTCAGACAATGAGATTGAAGAAAAATATGGAGATTTAAGTAGAATTGATAGTGAACAAATAAGGATTATGCACGATGATAGAGCCAAACGCCTTTTATCCCATAAAGGTATTTTGGCTAAAATATTACACGAGACCGTACATGAATTTAAAAATATACCAGTTGATGTAATCAAAAATCAATGTATAGACACACCTATAGTTAGCAAAGAGAGTAGAGAAAACGGTGATTACTCTAAAGGTAGAAATATAGAGAGTAATATTCTAGGTGAAGGAAAGGTTTTTTATGATATTCTATTTGATGCATATTTACCACCAGAATATGATATAAACGAAAAATATAAAGTGATTATAAACTTGGAAGCACAAAATGATAATCCTTCTCAATATGACTTATCTACCAGGGGAGTATATTATTGTGCTCGTATGATATCTGGACAAAAAGGAAAAGAGTTTAAGAAGTCAGATTATAATAGTATTAAGAAAGTATATAGTATATGGATTTGTATGAAGCCTCCCAAAGATAAAAGGAACACAATAGAACAGTTTGGGATGATTCAAAAGAATGACTTGAAAAAGGCTTACACAGACCCCAAGTTTTATGATAAACTAGAGGTGATTAAATTGAATCTAAGTAACAATAGTGATTCAGCTGAAGATGGAATCATTAGATCATTTGATAGATTATTATCAGGAATAAATAAAGATGAAAAGATAAAGGTATTAAAAGAAGAATTTGAACTAACTGAATCAGAAATAGAAGAGGAGGTAGATGATATGTGTAATTTAAGTGAATATTACTATGAAAAAGGCGAAGAGCAAGGAATAGCCACTGGAACTATAGATGCCATTAGAAAAAATGCTAAAAGAATTATCTCCTGCTCAGATCATGAACATGGGGTTTGATAAAGAACTAGTGGAAAAAGTCCAAAAAGAAAACTGTTAACTGAGGACCGATGCATTGCATCGGTCCTATTTTTGTGAAAAGATAATAACCTAAACTTCGGCACTTTTATATCACTATATGGTGTTAGATTTACTTTATAATTAGTGCGGATAAATGGCTTATTGGTGTGGTAAAAAATAAGCACATATTACAAAAAAGTGGTACTTTAATTAAATTGATAGAGATTTTCTATCGTGATATAATTTTAAAAGATGAGGGAGCGGAAATCATCGGAAAGGAACCGATATGAAAAAAGTATTTAAAAGTATCAGTGTACTTGTTTTAAGTTTGACACTTACAGTAAGTGGCCTTACTTTTGTGCAGACTGCTAAAGCGGATGTAGCAGGTGATTGGCAAGCAAATGCAGTTAAAACACCTACATCAGGATCGCTAGTAGGAGCAGGCTATATTGACGTTGAATTTAATAATTCTTTAGAGGGATATACTTACGAAGTTTTTCTTGACGGAAATCCAGTCTACTGGAAAGGAAGAAATATTGTAAAGGTTGATATAGGAGAATCTACAGATGGGGCGACTAGAAAAACATTTACATCTAATGATACTCCTAAGACAGAAGTATATACTACATCTGTAGCAAAACATACAATTACAGTTAAGGCTACAAAAGGTGGAGATACTATAACATCTAATGCTAGAGAGTTCTTTGTTTCTAAAAAGGGATTAGCAATGGGTGACAACATGGGAACTAAGGTTTCACTACAGAAACTAAATTGCTCATGGTATTACAATTGGGGTACTAAAGGATTTAATAATTCAATAGATAATAATGTACCACATATACCGATGATGTGGGGTGGCTATAAAGATAGCATAGAAGATATTCAAAACTTAAGCACATCTTCCAATTATATACTTGGTTTTAATGAACCAGATATTGAATCACAATCCAATATGGGATTTTGGGAAGCAATTGACACTTGGAATGATTATATAAATCCTCTTTCAATGAGAAAAGTGTCTCCTGGTCCTGCTGCACCTGGTGGCGATTCTATTTGGTTGTCAAGATTTATGGGAGGCGACTATATTTGCCATAACACGTGGTTAAACGATGGATCATGGGGATTGTATTATGATTACATGGATGATGCTTCAAAAAAATGGGTTGCTGGTGTAGCCGAAAATGTAGATTCTGTTGCGCTTCATTATTATTTAGATTCTATGAATCTTGATAAGTTAAAGAGTGCAGTTAACACTTTATGGGAAACATATCATAAACCAATTTGGGTTACAGAAATTGGACTTTTTGGTAGAAAAGGAATGGTTTCTGATATGAGTTACGATAATGTGGAAAAACGTAACGAAATAAAACAATATGTTGAAAATATTGTGAATACTCTTGATGGCATTCCTTATGTAGAGAGATATTGTTGGTTCCCATATGATGTTGATAGTACCAATGATATTGATAGCTATGATGGTTCAGGTGCGACTGCTATGTTCGAATATGCAACGGGGTTATATACAGAATTAGGAAAAATGTATTCTAGTATTGGTAATCCACAAGGATATAGTGCAAATACAATTTTAGATTCCGAAAGTTTTGACTGGGATAATAGAGTACAAACAGACATCAGTTATGATAAATATACAGATAAGTTAAAAGTTTCTTGGACGAACGGAGCTTTAAATAATTTATCAAAGGTTGACGTTTTGATTGATGGAAAAGAGTACAGTGTTGATAATGGTGCTGAAATAGATACATCAAGTTTTGAACAAGGAAAACACTCAGTTCATTTTATCTTATATAATAATGCAAATGAAGTGATAATCAAAAAAACAAGAGCTTTTAACATTAAAAGAGACCAAGCTACTACACATGAAACTACAACAAATCAACAAATAACAGAGCAAACAACAAACAATAAAGATGTTGTTACAACCCAAAAGTACAATAATCAAGTTAAACCAGCAAAGGTTGTTTTGTCTAAACCTGTTAATGTAAAGAAAAAGTCTGTTAAACTTAAATGGAGAAAGACTAAAAACACAAAAAAATACAAAGTGCAATGGGCATTGAATAAGAAATTCACTAAGAAGTTAAAAATAAAAATAACAACTACAAATTTCTTTAAGGTGAAGAATCTTAAGAAAAAGAAGACATATTTCTTTAGAGTTGCAGCAATGAATGATGTTGGCATAGGTTCTTGGTCAAAAATTAAGAAGATAAAAATCAAAAAATGATTAAAATGTAATTGTGTTAATCAAGTTGTATGTAATAACGTTTATGCTATAATATTAATAGATTAGATGAACGGTTATATAAAAGAATAATATTTTTATTAAGGAGGTCATAAAATGAAAAAATTATTCAACAAAATTTTGGCGAGTGTAATGACATTGGCTTTGGCAGCTGTACTAGTTATAGGTGTTTCGGTTGCTAAACAAACAAAAGCAGATGAAGCAGTTACACTTAACAACTGGAAGTTTATCCAAGGTGGTATGTATGTACCATCACAAGCAGGAAATGAAGGTTACATTAATAGTGTTACTATGAATGGTACTGGCGAAACTATCAATGGATGGTTAAGAGGAGATGGAACAGGTGCTGATACTGATCCTTCAGTTAATCAAACACAGTCAGCTACTCAATTATCCGCTGGTTTTTCACTAGACATTGAAAACACTGGATGGGATGCTGATTGGGGACAAGAGAGATTCAATCCATGGTCGGTTAGAGCTGTAATGCCTTCTACAGCAATGCAAGCACATCATGTTTACGAAGTGAAATTTAAAGCTAAGGCGAGCAAAACTAAGAATATGTATGTTGCATTTGGAACAGTGGTAGATGGTCATGAAATGGCTCCATATGATCAAGCGCCATTAAAAGATGGAAGTAGTACACAGACTAATGTGATTAATAATACAGAGAAAGAGTATACATATAAATTTACAAATTATGTAGATGGAGATACATTAACAACAACAATTAATTTAGGAGCATTTACATTTACAGTAGATTATGCAGGAAATGATGTTTCTAATATTATTTCAAAAGAGACAGGATGGAAAGGCACTGTTATGCTAAGTGATTTTAGTATTACAGATTTGGGAGTGGATCCTGATGCACCTACTGATCCACCTGCACCTACTACTAAACCACAGCCTACACAGGCTCCTACAGTAGCACCACAGCCTACAGTAGCACCACAGCCTACAAAGGCTCCAACACCTTCAGTTAAGACATTAGCTAAGGTTACTAAAGTTAAGGTTAAGAGTGTAAAGAAGAAAACTATTAAGATTACTTGGAAGAAAGTAGCAAATGCTAAGTCATACCAGATTAAGGTTGGAAACAAGACATATAAGGCTACAAAGAATTCTAAGAAGATTAAGAACAAGAAATTCAAAAAAGGCAAGAAAGTTAAAGTTAAAGTTAGAGCTATGGCAGCTGGATATAAGACGGGTGCTTGGTCAAAGACAGTTAAGAAAAAACTTACTAAATAATTAAGTTTATCTAAGAGCCCGCTGTTTTAAAACAACGGGCTCTTTATAAAATAACTTTGATTAGGAGGAAAAAGAAGTGAAGAAGAATATTTTTAAGAGAATGATCGTTAGCATACTTTCATTATCCCTTATGTTCAGTTTTTCTGCTCCAGTTGCTGCAGCATCTCATGCACCAAATGGTTCTGACATTATTTCTAAAAGCTTTAGATGGACAGGTTTTTCTGTTAGAGATGACTTACACGGTGGAGCAATGACAGATTGGGAAAAAGCATTGGTAAAAGAAATGAATACTGCTAAAGATCAGGCATTGAAAGACTATAAAGCAGGAAAAATTACTGAAAAAGAATATAATGAGAAACTTCAAGAAATCGAAGGCTGGCAAAGTTATACAGAAGGCTGGCCACTTGATGCGGAAAACACTGGTTCAGATGTAACATTGTATTGTAAAAATACTGGATGGGACGGCGAGTATGCAGCCACATCGTATGGTGGAGAAAAGAAGTTAGTAGGTGATAATCCTTGGGGATTAACACTAACATTGGGCAATATTCCAGTAGAGTATACTCGTTACTATACAATGTCATTTGATATTTCAACTGACTTACAGGGTGAAGATTCTGAAACAGGAGATAAACAAAGATCTGATAAATATTGTATCGTAAAAGCATATGACCCTCAGTCGAAGGGAGAACCATCAGCTGCATTTGAGTCATTCAAAGTAAATGGCAAGGAAGCTGCTAAAGATGGTAGATTTAAAATTGCAAAAACTCCAAAAGGAGAAGAAGCGGTAAAGACTCATATCGAAGCAACATTTAAGATTCCTGACACTAAGAACGAGTGGAGTGGTGGACACGACACTGGAATGTTCACAAAGATGGGAATTAAGTTTGCTGTGGGTGCATTCCTAAAGACTCATGAAGATGAGGTGGACGCAGGTACTGCACAGAGTTGGGAAGAAATTGGACTTAATGGTTATATTAGAGTTAATGATCTAAAAGTTATTGCTGGTACACAGTATGCTGTTAAGTATTTTGATGGATCAGTTCAAAAAGACTGCAGATACGTTAACGAATATGGTCAGGCTAAGAATATTGCCCTAAAGAAGAAGGGTTATACACAGACTGGTTATATCAATATGGCTACAGGTTCTAAGTTTAGTTTTGGAACACTTATTGAAAAAGATACTAACCTAAAGGCTACTTGGATTAAAACTCAGAAGCCTAAGAAAGCATCTTTCACAGCTAAGAGTAAGAAGAAAAAGAAAATAACTGTTAAGTTTAAAAAGAATGCTAACGCTAGAGGTTATCAAGTAAAATACTCACACAATAAGAAGTTCAAGAAGAAAGCTAAATATAAGACTAAGACTAAGAATACATCAAAGACATCAACATATACAATCAAGGGACTTAAGTCATCAAAGGTAGCATATGTTAAGGCTAGAGCTTACAACCTAGATTCTTGTGGAAACAAGATTTATGGAAAGTGGAGTAAGAGAAAGGCCGTTTACGTTAAATAATTTTTCATTTTAAATGCACAGAGAGGTGATCAATCATCACCTTTCTGTGCTATTTTTATGTTACTATATACATGTAAAAAATATTAGTATTATTCCCTATATTTTGGTATAATTGTAGGGAAGTTTGACCGGATTAGATTTGGATGATATTTCATCTAAAACTTAAAGGAGAATTGTTGTGAAGAAGGTTATTATGGGTAAAAACTTAATGAAGAAACTAGTAGTTAGCATACTTTCTCTATCTATGGTATTTGGACTTTCAGGTTCAGTCTTTGGCGCGTCGCATGCACCAAATGGATCAAATGTAATACCATCTAATGCATCTTGGAGTAGTTTTTCCATTTGTACTAGAGAAGATGGAGGTTCATGGGAAGATTCATTAAAGAAAGTATATAGAACTAATTCAGATGGTTCTTATTTCTTAAATGAGAATGGAGAGAAAGTCACCTTTGTAAAGGGCGTTGATTACGCAACAGAAGGTTGGATTAACGGATCAGAAGGATTGAAAAATGATTCTAGTGAAGTTACTTTCTACTGTAAGGCTACAGGATGGGACGGTGAATATGGTCAGATGACACGAGGAGGCCCATCTATTCTAGTTGCAGATAACCCATGGGGAATGACATTAACTATGACTGGAATTACAGTTGAGTTTGGTCGTTACTATACAATGGAATTTGATATGTTGGGTGATCTTAATGCGGTTATTTATGATGCCATTACTGGTAAGACTACATATCAACCAGCAGAAAAACACATTTTGCTTAAGGCATATGATTACAATTCAAACGGTGAACCATCTGCAGCATTTGAAAAAGTTGAACAAGATGGTAAAGAAATTTCAAAAGACGGTTTTGTAACTGTTAACAAGAAAGAAGCGGGTTATTCCCATATAGTTGCCACATTTAAAATCCCTGAGTCACCAGATGACTGGGGTGGTGGAAAACACAAAGGTTCTTTCACTAATGTAGGTATCAAGTTTGCACTTGGTGCTAACCTTATCTCATATCCATTAGAGGGATCGATGAGAGGTAACATTCATATCAAGAATATGAAGATGTTGGCTGGAAAGCAGTACACAGTTAAATACTATGACGGAAGTAAGCAAAAGGCCACAAAGTATGTAAATGATGAAGAATCTGCTAATAGTGTTAAACTTTCTAAAGCGTATAACACATTAGCTGGATATACAGATATGGCTACTGGTAAGAAGTTTAACTTCTCAACTATCTTAACTAAAGATATGAACTTGAGAGCTATTTGGACTAAGACTCCAGCTCCAGGCAAAGCATCAATTAATTCAGTTAAGAGTAAAAAGAAGAAAAGAGCGATTGTTACATTTGGTACAAATAAAAATGTTAGAGGATACCAAGTAACATATTCATACAGTAGCAAATTTAAAAAGAAATCAAAGTTTAAGACAAAAACCAAGAATACTTCAAATACCTCCTCATACACTATTAAGTCTCTTAAGTCGGGCGCGGTAGTATATGTAAAAACAAGAGCTTATAATCTTGATTCAGCAGGTAATAAGATATTCGGTTCATGGAGCTCAAAGAAAGTAGCTTATGTCAGATAAAAAATGTAAATAATAGTGTGGGGAGACTTAGTTGTTTTCCCACGCTTTTTTTAATAAAAAATAACTATAAAGGAACGGAAAAAATGAAAAGAGTTATAACAATTATTCTATCAATTGCATTATTTGTATCAGGATTAGTAGTTACACCTGTAGCTGCTAGAGATACCAGAACTCCTGATGAATGGAAAGGTCAGGCTATTACAGCTCCAGTTGCTAATAGTTTAATTGGTGCGGGCCATATTGACCTTAAATGGAACGGAGATCTTGAAAATGCCGCCAAGTACACAGCTTATGTAGATTCTAAGGCTATTAAGACTGTGAATGCTGGTACACCAGGAATCATGAGTGTAGATTTTTACACTGTTAGTGTTAGTGCTCATACTGCATACATAGTAGCTGAACAGACTGACGGTACAAAGGTTCAGTCGGATACTGTGAAGTTCTATGTTACTAAAAAAGGTATCTGCGTTAATGCAAAAGATATGGGCGTAGCAGTAGACCCAGCAGCTATGAACATTGGTTGGTACTACAACTGGGGAACAAAATCATTTGAGGAAACTGGATTTAAGAACACTAAGTTCTACGGTTTAGATTATGTTCCAATGTTCTGGAATGATCCAAGTGAAGCATATTCAGACTGTTTCGCTAGATTTAATGAAAAGGGTTATAAATATGTATTGGCATACAATGAGCCAGATTTGGTTTGGGAGTCAAACATCAAAGCAGATGTTGCTACTAGAAGATGGAGAAATGATTTAATGCCTAATAGAGGAAATGTGCTTTTGGGTTCTCCTGCAGTATCAGTTTATCCACAGTGGTCAGACTGGTGGAAGACATATTGGTCAATGCTTCCTAATTCTAGCAAGGCTACTACTAACTTTATAGCGGTTCACAACTACAATAAATATTACAACGGCAAAGATACAGCGCTTGATTATCTAGAAAAGATAGATGAGTGTTATAACAAATATAGAAAACCAATTTGGATTACAGAGTTCGCTATCTGGAAGTTTGACAAGAACGACAAAGCAGGATGTGCAAAGACTCAGGAATTCATGAGAATAGTTCTTAAAGGTTTGAACGAGAGAAGTTATGTAGAAAGATATTCTTGGTTCTCACCAGACCTTAATTCTAAAGACGCAAGTTCATCTAGTCTATTTGATTACGGAACAGGTGCACTTACAACTATCGGTAAAGTATATGCACAGATTGGAAATCCAGCAGGATACCCAGCTAAGACATATGGTGTACCATCAGGTTGTAGTTACAGCACAACTCCAGCAGCTTGTATTGCATCGCAAAAGACTACACTTTACGGACTAACAAAGAAAAAGAAAGCGTTCAAGTATTCAATTAAAGCGATGGACGGAGCTGTTAAGTATCAGATTCAGTACTCGCTAAGCAAGAAGTTTAGTAAGAAGAAAAAATATAAGACAAAGATTAAGACTGTAGGAGCGGCTACATCAGATGAAAAGAACGGAACAATAAAGAAACTTAAGAAAAAGAAAAGATATTATGTACGAGTAAGAGCGATCAAACAATTCTTAGGTAAAAATTATTACTGTGCATGGAGTGCTAGACAGTCAGTTAAGACTAAAAAATAATTAGTTGTTGTTTATTGATATTCGTGAGGAAGAATATTTATAAAGGATAAAGGTGACGATATGAAAATCACAAAGAGAATTTTAGCAATTGCATTATCATTAGCATTGGCAGTGGGCGGATTATATTTTGTTGCGCCAAAGGAAACGGAAGCTACTACTGATTTTGCCATCACAGCGCCTAAGAATGGATCTCTTAAGGCGGCAGGTTATATGGATATTACCTGGGAAGATGCATCGGCCATCAAGGCAGTGAAGAACTACGATGTATTTGTCGATGGTAGTTTGGTTAAAACTACTACAGACACTAAGTGTGAGTTCTATACAACAAAAGTTAACTTCCATAAGACATGGGTTAGAGCTAATTTTGAAGATGGAACAAACCACTACACAGTGACAGTTAACTTTGGTGTAACTAAAAAAGGATTGGCAACAGAACCAAATATGGGATGTTGGAATATAAACACTAAAGAAATGGGTATTGCTTGGTATTACAACTGGGGTAGAGGTACATATAAAAGTAATCAAATGTATAAAGATTTGGAGTATGTTCCGATGATTTGGGGAGATACAAATGTTGCTACCATTCGTTCAAAAATGCAAAATGCAATAAATGAAAAAAGCAAATATATATTGGGCTTTAATGAACCAGATATTAGCAATAGCGGAGGAAGTGGTATTCCTAATAGTACAGTTATAGGATTATGGCCTCATTTTATGGAATTCAGCGATAGAATCAAAGTGGGTTCACCCGCTTATGCGATTTGGCCAACTGCTGATAATAGTACTTTCCCTGAGTTTATGACGGGAGTAAATAATAATGTAGATTTTATTTGCATCCATTGCTACCCTGGAAATTGGAATGGTGGAAAGGGTATGGCGGACTGGTTTTTAGATAATATAATTGATGGGGCATATAATTTGTATCATAAACCAATCTGGCTTACTGAGTATTCAACTGCTGGAAATGGAATTACTCAGGCCGGAACATCATCATTTATAAAGTATTTACTACCTGGTATAGATGAAAGAGAATATGTAGAGAGACATTCATTCTTCTCATTTAACTCAGCTAAATTTGGCGGAGGATTATACAACTATAGTACTGGTGAATTATCAGAGTCTGGAAAAGCATATGCTAAATATGGAAATCCAGAAAAATATTATAAGAGTGGCGATGAGGTAAATCCTAGAGATTCAGAGGATCCAACACAGGAGCCTTTTACAGAGGCTACTACAGCATCAGCGCCTACAACACCTACAGTAAAACCAACAGTTAAGCCTACAGTAAAGCCTACAGTTAAGAAACCTGCTAAGGTTAAGATTAAAAAGGCTAAGAACAAGAAGAAGAGAAAGATTAAGATTACTCTTAAGAAGATTAAGGGTGCAAAGGGATACCATATCAGATATTCAGACAGCAAGAAGTTTGATGGATACTGGGATAAGTATACTAAGAAGACAAAAGTTACTCTTAAGAAACTAGACAAGAACACTAAATACTACATCAAGGCAAGAGCCTATAAGTTAGTAAATGGTGCTAAGTTGTACGGTAAGTGGAGTAAGAAAAAGAAAGTTAAAGTTAAAAAATAAAGCTAAGAAGGAGCCTAGAAATAGGCTCCTTTTTTATTGCAAATGTGAGTGGCGTTTGGTTGACATGCTAGTAGTAGAATGTTAAGATTAAAAGGAATTAAACATAGTAGAGGCTGCGCTTGATAAGAGTAAGTTATAGGATGCACCTAAGCAGTTGAGTATAACTGAAAGGAGAGAGCGCCGAAGGACAACTGGTAGGAAGGTTGTCCTGGGCATAAGATAAATAATCTTATGACTGTCATCAAAAGGATGGAGAGCTACTTATTAATTTTTGAAAAAGGAAGCTCGTTGTTAGGAGCTTCCTTTTTTACAAGATAAGTACACTATTGTTTAAAATATATTTTTAGGAGGACATAGAAATGTCTATATTTAAAGGAGCAGGTGTAGCTATTATTACACCATTCAAAGAAAACGGAGATGTTAACTTTGACGAATTCGGAAAACTAATCGAGATGCAGATTGAAGGTGGCACAGATGCCATTATCGTATGTGGAACTACAGGTGAAGCGTCCACTATGAATGATGACGAACATCTAGCTACTATCAAGTACTGTATTGATAAGGTTGCTGGAAGAATCCCAGTGGTTGCTGGTACAGGTTCTAACAGCACAAAAGAAGCAGTAAATCTATCTAAGAAAGCTGCAGAGCTAGGAGCAGATGGACTTCTTTGTGTAACACCTTACTACAACAAGGCTACACAGGAAGGTTTATATCAATACTACAAAGCAATTTCTGATGCTGTTGATATTCCAATCATTATGTACAATGTGCCAGGACGTACTAGCACAAATATCCAGCCAGAGACTGCAGTTAGAATAGCAAAAGAAGTAGAAAATGTAGTTGCTATTAAAGAGGCTTCTGGAAATATCGCACAGGTTGCAAAACTTGCATCACTTGCTGATGGTTGTCTTGATATCTATTCAGGTAATGATGATCAGGTAGTGCCTCTAATGTCACTTGGTGGAATTGGTGTTATTTCAGTATGGAGTAACGTTGCTCCAAAGCAGGTTCACGATATGACAGCAGCATTCCTAAACGGCGATTTTGAGACTGCTAGAAAACTTCAGCTAGACGCTATCGATTTGATTGGCGCATTATTCTGCGAAGTAAATCCTATCCCAGTTAAGGCTGGTGTAAATATGCTTGGCTACAACGCTGGTTCACTTCGTGCACCTCTAACAGAGATGACAGACGCCGGCAAAGAGCGTCTAAGAAAGGCAATGGAAGACTACGGTATTCTATAGGAGGCGAACATGACAAAAGTAATAATGCATGGCTGTAATGGCCATATGGGAAAAGTTATATCTGAGTTAGTGGCAAAAGATGACGCTATCGAGATAGTAGCTGGTATAGATTTAAATACAGAGGAAAACTTTGGATACCCAGTATTTGCAAACATCATGGACTGTGATGTAGAGGCAGATGCTATCATAGATTTTTCTGTTGCAGTGGCTGTAGATGCATTGCTAGACTTCGTCAAAGAAAAAGGTATTCCAGTAGTTCTTTGTACAACTGGTCTATCAGATGAGCAGTTAGCAAAAGTAGAAGAAGTATCAAAAGATGTGGCAGTTCTAAAGTCTGCAAACATGTCACTTGGAGTCAACACACTTATGAAACTTCTAAAGATGGCTACAGAAGTGTTAGCTGACAGAGGATATGATATAGAGATAGTTGAGAAACATCATAACCAAAAGCTAGATGCACCTAGTGGTACAGCATTGGCTTTGGCGGATGTAATCAACGAGACAAAAGATAATAGATATGAATATGTTTTTGACAGAAGTCAGAAACGCGAGAAGAGATCAGATAACGAGATTGGAATCTCAGCCGTAAGAGGCGGAACAATTGTTGGACAGCATGATGTTATTTATGCCGGCACTGACGAAGTAATTGAGATCCAGCACACTGCATACTCAAAGGCGGTCTTTGCAAAAGGTGCAATAGATGCAGCTAAATTCCTAGCCGGCAAAGGCCCAGGAATGTATGACATGAGCGATGTTATAGACTAATAATAAAAGCACGATGGAATTTAAACATCGTGCTTTTTTCTTAAATATGATAGAATTAATACAGTATGAATTTCGGAGGCATTTATGAAAAAGATTAAAGTATGTGCAGCTACACCCAATATTACTGTAGCTGACCCAAAAGCAAATGCAAAAGAGATTATTAGAATTTCTAAGAATGCTGGAAAGAAAGGTGCAAAACTGATTGTATTTCCAGAACTATCGCTAACGGGGTGTACTTGTGGAGATTTGTTCTTCCAAGATACTTTGCTAGCAAGTGCTATGGAAAATCTCGAAGTGATAGCAGAGAAGACTAAAGATGTAAAGGCTGCTATTGTGTTTGGGTTGCCTGTTGAAATAAATGAAATGATATATAATGGTGCGGCTGTATTGTACAAAGGTAAATTATATGCGCTTGTTACTAAAAGATATTTACATTCAAGTTCATATGGCTATGAAGATCAATGGTTTGATTTTGAACTAGGAAAGAAAATTAATAGCATAAGTTATTTGCCTAAAAAAATAAAAAATAAAAGTGGAAGAAGATTAGTTAATAATATAGGAAAGATAAACTTTGATATAGGTGAAGATATAAAAATTGATTTAAAAAGGCAGCTCGGGTTCACGCTTGGTATAGGAATAGGTAATAATGGTGATGGTCGCTTCTTTGAGTGTGCATATAAGGGGGAAGAAGTAGATTTGGTGGCTCATCTAGGAGCCCGCAAGAAAGTTGTTGATAGAGATACAAGTAAGATTATAAGAAATATAGCATACGATTCTAATGCTCCTATAGTTTATGCAGAGGCAGGAGACGGAGAATCTACAACAGACTACGTTTTTGCAGGCGAAAGTGAGATTGCTAGCGAGTATACTCAGTATAAGAAATCTGTTGCATTTAGAAATCAAGTTATTTACGCAGATGTTGATATTGATGAAAAGAAAAATGCTAAAGAAAGAAATAAATATGGAATCTTGATTCCGGTTGCTGATGAAAAAACATCAAATCATAAAGAGTCAAAAGATAGTTATGATTTATTCTATGATTGGGTCGTGCAAACACAAAAAGATAATCCATTTATTCCTGAGAGTGAAACAAAAAGAATCGAAATGTGTGAGACCATACTTAAAATTCAAGCAAAAGCGTTGGCAAAGAGAATGAAAACTATTGGCACGGATAAATTAGTGCTTGGCATATCAGGAGGATTAGATTCGACGCTTGCGTTAATTGCATGTGTGAATGCTTGTGATGAATTACGAATAAATCATAAGAATATTATTGCAATTACAATGCCAGGATTTGGTACGACTAGTAGAACACATAATAACGCAAGTAAAATAATGAGGTTTTATGGCGTTTCAAAACGAGAAGTTGATATTACTGAATCTGTAAAACAACACTTCAAAGATATTAAACATAGCATGAGAAATAAAAATTCGACCTATGAAAATGCTCAGGCTAGAATGCGAACAATGATTTTGATGGATGTGGCTAATGATAATAATGCATTGGTAGTAGGAACTGGAGACTTCTCAGAACTGGCTCTTGGATGGTGCACATATAACGGAGATCACATGTCGATGTATAGTGTAAACGCTAATATTCCAAAGACAGTGATAAGAGAAGTGGTAAGTTATGAGGCAGATAGAATTAAGAATGAGCGCTTGAGTAAGATTCTTAAAGACATAGTAGAAACACCGGTTAGCCCAGAACTTTTACCAAACAAAAAAGATAAAATAGCGCAAAAGACTGAAAATATTGTTGGACCATATGAGTTACATGATTACTTCCTGTATATTTTTATGCATGTAGCACTAGATGTTGAAGCATTGGTAAAAAATGCTATTAATGATTTTGAAGGCAAGTATGATGAAAAAACTATTAAGCACTGGTTAAAGGTATTTATTAAGAGATTCTTCTCACAACAGTTTAAGAGAAATTGTAGCCCAGACGGACCACAAATATTCTCATTTGGTTTTTCACCAAGAGGAGGATTCATGATGCCATCAGATGCCTCGGCCAAAGTTTGGCTAGACTATTTAAAGTAGTACTTAATTTTTGAACGTATATATAAATATTATTTAGGAGGATGCTATGAAAAAGAAAAATGGAATTATTATTGCGCTAATTATAGTAGTGGTAGTTTTGGTAGTTATTTTGGCGTTTATGATTGGAAAGAATAGCAGTAAAGAAGAAGCAACTAATGCTCCAACACTTGCACCTACTCAAGCTACACAAACAGCTGCTCAGACAGCAAAGAGTGATGTTAGTAAATCAGACATCAAAGTTGTAAAGAAGTATACAACTATTGAAGACGATGATTACAGTATGGTTTTAGTTCTTCAAAATACCGGAAAAGCTGATGCTGCAGTAGCAGTAACTGGAAAAATCTTTGACGGAGCTAATGCAAATGTTGGAACTGAAAGAGAATCTATCTTTATGGATCCGGGTTCTCAGTCTGTAGTTTGTCTAGACTTTGACGCAGAGGGTGTTAAGGTGAAGGATGATGACTATAAGATTTCAGTTGCAGCTGCTACTAGTGTAAAACCTGGACTTAAGAACATAATGTACAAGAAAAAAGTGGTTGGAAACGTTGTTAAGGTTACATCTAAGAATGAAGGCGACTTCGATCTAAAAGGTGTAGAGACACATGTATTGTTCTATCAAGATGGCGAACTAGTAGATATTGAGAGTGAAGACATGATTGAGAATGATTCAGAAATCTTTACAAAGGGCACAGAGGTTAAACAGTCATTTGACACAAGTGAACAGTTTGATAAAGTAAAAGTTTACTATTCACAAGATCAAGAACAACCAGATGCAGAAGACGATGACTAAATAATAAATAATAAAACACCAGTTGTTAATTCAACTGGTGTTTTTATATGAATAATTCTGTTATAAATACTACTAAACAACTGACTGCAGCTGTAATAAATAGGTTTGGCTTTTTCCAAGCAACTATAATGGCTGCTACCAATGCTAGCGTGCCGGAAATCCAAGACTGTGTCGCATTTATAATAGCTGGGAATGTCATAACTGAAAGTGTGACATACGGTACGTAATATAGAAATGATCTTATGTATTTATTTTTTATTTCTTTCCTAATTAACGTGATTGGCAAAACCCTAATCAAGTATGTGACAATAGTCATTAGAAGGAGTGTAATATAAAACTTACTGTTCATCTTGAGCCTCCTTCACCGGTTTTATTATCGAAAAGATTCCTGCAATCACAACGGTAAGAACAATTATCTTTATACCGCTATCAATTCCCTTAACAACAGGAATAACTGAAAGTAAGTAGCTTGCCACAAAGCTAACTACGATAACAGCAGCTATCACTTTGTTTTTCTTTCCTTCAGGAATAATAATTGCGATAAACATACCAAACAAACCAACACTCAGTGCACTAATAACACTTTCCGGCAAAACATTCCCCAAAGCCACGCCTAGAGCAGTACCAACTACCCAGCCAGGTGAAGCCACAGTAGCCATACCGAAAATGTAGTATGGATTTAGTTTTCCTTCGACGGCGATGGCTGCGCCAAAGATCTCATCAGTAATAAAGTATCCCATAATAAGTCGCTTCCACACAGGAGTGTCCTCGGGAATCTTTTGACTGAGAGAACATGACATCAAAAGGTATCTAGCATTAGCTACCAACTCCATCAAAACCATCACAAGAATAGTAGTGCCTGCGCCAAAGAGAGTGATAAAAATATACTCCCCAGCAGATGCGTGGAGTCCAAAACTCATTAGTGCAGACTTAATGACAGAAATCTTGGCTGCTTTGGCTTGGATGCCTAGCGCAAACGCCACAGCAAAATAACCAAGTCCAATAGGTATGCCTGTTTCTAATCCTTTTATATACGCTTTTTTGTTTGAATGTTCCATATGTTTAATCCTTTACGCAAAGAATATAATAATACATTTTTGCCCATTAAACAATTCAAAAGTACCATTTATTGGACTCTGATTTATGGTATAATACTAAACAGTGAGGGCACGGAATGTTAAATTTTATTATTGGAACCGCAGGTAGCGGAAAATCCTACAAATTACAACAAAAGTTAATAAAAGAATCTACTGATAATCCAGATAGTAGATTTGTTCTTTTGGTGCCAGATCAATACTCATTGGAAGCTCAAAAAGAAATTCTAGATAAGCATCCTAACCACGGTGCTTTTAATATTGAAGTATCAAGTTTTAACCGTTTGGCCTATGAAGTGCTAGATGAACAGGGCTTTGGCGAAGCCAAAATAATGACTGATTTGGCTAAGACTATATTGGTTAGAAAATGTTTGATTGATTGCAAAGATGATCTAGAAGTGTTCAAGGGCAAAGTGAATATGCCAGGTTTTACAGATAAGATGAAATCTGTCATTAACGAGCTTGGTCAGTACAATATAAGTCAGGACAAACTAAGAGAGATCATTGAAAAGAGTGATGATCTATTAAGCGAGAAATTGGAAGACGTTTTCAAGGTGAGAGAACGTTTTAATAGTTATGTAACAGAAAAGAATCTAACTACTGATGAATTGCTAGATAGATTTATGAAGTGTATTCCTGATTCAAATATTATTGAGAATACTTATATTTATATAGATGGATTTACGGGTTTTACTCCTATACAGGAAAGAGTGATAGAGGGGTTAACTAGAAAGGCTAAAGAAGTTACAGTGACAGCTACTATACCTGTAGATGAGTATAAAAACACATCAGATCTAAGAACTGATGATTTATTCTATTTAGGAAAGAATACCGTTAAACATCTAAGACGTTTTGCCGCAGAAAACGGACTAGAGGGAGATATTGATTTAATAGAAGACAAAGATGGTAATCCTAGAAGAATTCAGGATAATGATGCACTTTCATTTGTGTCTAGAACTATATTTGGACAGAGTGCAGATAAGTATGAAGAAGAGCAAGATTCTATAGAAATTCATGAGGCTGATTCGCTTGAAAACGAGGTTTTAACCGTTGTTAAGCGTATTGAGCGATTAGTAAGGACTGAAGGCTACAGATATAGGGATTTTGCCATAATAACGGCCGATTTGGAGAGTTATTATCCATATTTAGACAAAATCACACGCAAATATGAAATACCTGTATTTATCGATTATAAGCGCAGAACTGGTATGAATGCTTTTGCAGATTTGGTGGTGGCTTTGGCTAGATTAGCACGTTTGAATTTCTCGTATGATTCGCTTTTCCATGTTTTGAGATCTGGACTTACACCTATCAGTGAGAGTGATATTGATTTTATTGAAAACTATATTATCACATTTAAAAGAACATCATTTAACAGTTTTGCTCAGGAGTGGAAGAGACCGCTAGATAATCGATACAAATTAGATCGAGTAAATGAGATAAGAAAAAATATCTACGAAACATTCAAACCATACATGAGCGTTATGAGAAATTCTAATTCTACAGTTAGTGATTACTGTAAGAGTGTCTATGATATTCTCGTTGCGTTTAATATTGATAAGCGCGTGGATGAATATGTAGAGAGATTCCACGAAGAAGGAAACTATGCTTTAGAAGAAGAGTACAGTCAGATTTATTCTGCCATCGTTAGATTGCTTGAAACTATCGAGAATACTATGGGCGATGAAAAAATCACTTTAAATGATTTTGAAAAATTGATTGTTAGTTCTATAGAGTCGTTAAAGATTGGTATCATTCCTCCGGGAATTGATGATGTTATGGTGGGTGATATCGAGAGAACTCGTCTTAAGGATATAAAGAAAATCATTTTCTTGTTAGGAGCAAACGATGGCGTCATTCCAAATACTTCTAATCCAGCTACTATAGTGAATGATGCAGATAGAGAAAGACTAAAAGAGAATGGATATGAATTTGCGCCTACCACCAAGGATAATGTCTTCAAGCAAATGTTCTATTTGTATATGCTTCTCACTAAACCTACAGAGAAGTTTGTTGTTTCATTTAGCAACCAGGACAAAGACTTCAAACCTCTTAAACAATCATACTTTGTTGATATGTTAAGAGCAATTCTTAAAGAGACTGGTACCATTTTGGATAGTGAAACTGAAAGCAAAGTAGAAGATATAGTAAATGCAAATGTAGCATTGGATTTCTTGGCGAAGAAAGGAAGAATAATCAAGTATTCTCAAGATGAAAATGAAAAGAAGCTATATTCGTCACTTAAGAATTATATGCTTCAGAACAAAGTTGAAATAGATGCAGTCCATCTAATGAACGATGGGTTAAAATTTGAATATAAAGAGCGTGGTATTGAGACTTCGCTAGCTAAAGATTTATATAAACCTGAAGAGGATATAAAAGTAACTGAAGCCCAGCAGTTTATTAATTGTCCATATAATCACTTCTTGAATTACGGATTGAATCTAAAAGAACGTGAATACTATCAGTTTGATAACTTGCAAAAGGGAAATATTGAGCATGATATTTTGGAGAGGTTCTTTAAGTCAGTAAATGAAAACAAAATTGATTTAAAGAATGTTGACCAAAAGAAGATTGATCAAATACTTGATACTGCCGCAAAAGAAGCCTTCGTGTGTGAAAGAGCGGGTGATTTTATCAAGACTGACTCATCAAAAGAGTTTTTAAAACACCAGTTAACTAACATTGCAAAAGAAAGTGTGAATGCGCTTATTAAACATCTTCAAAGAGGTAAGTTTGAAGTGTCATATTTGGAGGAGCGTGTTTCTGGTGGTAAGGCAGACCGTGTTGATAGATATGAAGATGGTAATGATATTTACATAAAAGTAATAGATTACAAAACTGGAAGTAGTGTTGGCTTTAGTTTTGGCGAGTTGATGTATGGAAAGAATATGCAGGTATTCGTATATCTAAAGGATGCATTGCAAAGAGAGATTGAAAACAATCCAGGCAAGAATGTTATCCCTGCAGGTGCTTTCTATTTCAGAGCGAGAGAAAACTATGTGGGCAAATCTAACGGAACTGGTGATACGTCTGGCAAGCAAATAGAAGAACAAAATATTACTAACGCTTTCAAAATGGCTGGCTTGTTAAACAAAGAAGCTATAAAGGTCTTTGACGAAGACAACAAACCTGAAGAAACAATTAGTTTGCCTTCTAGTAAACCAGAAGAGGCTATGTTTGACACAGAAAACTATATGAAACTCTTAGATTATGTAGACGATAAAATTGATGAGATAAGAGGGGATATAAAACATGGCTATATAAAAGTTGAGCCTTATGATGGAGCATGTAAGTACTGCTCTTACCAAGGTGTTTGCAGAAAAGAAATGGGTAATGTTGAATTTAAAAAGGCGGAGAATTTGAAGGCACAAGATGTCATTAAGATATTGAATGGAGAAGAAGATGACGCAAATTCCATGGACTAAAGATCAAGAAAAAGTAATAAATACGAGTGGGAAAGATATATTAGTGGCTGCCGGAGCTGGTTCTGGTAAGACCGCTGTATTAGTCGAGCGCATTATTAAAAAGGTGACTGACCCTAATCATCCAGTTGATATTGACCGTTTTTTGATAGTTACATTTACAAAAGCTGCTGCAGCGCAGATGAGAGAAAAGATTAGAGAAAAACTATATACACTATCATACAAGAATCCAAAGGATGAAAATCTAAAGAGACAGTTGTCTCTAGTTCATACTGCCAACATTTCGACTATCGATAGTTTCGCCAAGAAGGTGGTATCTGCCAATTTTGAAAAACTCGATATTGATCCAAACTTTAGATTGATGGAGAAGGAAGAGTCAGACTTGCTCTTAGAAGATTATATAGAAGAGACGGTGGATGAAATGTTTGAAGAGGATAATCAAGATTTCATGAACGCTATGTCTCAGTTGGCGAAGGGAGATGTTTCTACGGATGTAGTCCGTAAAGTATCTCTCATAGTTAATAAAGCAAAAAACCAAGAATATCCTCTTAAATGGTTGGCTGATGCCATTGATAGAAATTATTGTGAGACAGAAGATGACTTTAATCAAAAAGAATTTGTAAAAAGATTTGTTGCCCAATTTGAGAAGTATAAAGAATTTAGTGATGATTTGTGGACAGCACTAAATGATGTGGAAGAAAATGAAACGCCTACAAAAATCATGCAAGAAATAATAGATAAAACTAATAGTATACTAACTAAGTTAGAGGCAGCTTCCACATACAACGAATACCGAGACGCCATTATATCTTATGGTTTACAAAAGACAGTAACTCAGACTAAAGGCTATTTTGTAGACTTGAAAGAACATCATAATAAGCTGTTAACATACATCCGATCTTTTGTTGGAACAAATGGTAAGCCAAAGTATTTCCCTTCTGTAGAAGATGCTATGGAGGATGTAAATAAGAGTCAAAAGACAGCTAATGTTCTACTTGAAATTGCTATTAAGTCATTTGAAAAATGTATGAATGAAAAGAAGCGTATTTGTGCATACGACTTTAGCGATATAGCTCATTTTGCAATTGATGTTCTCTGTGAACCGGGAGAAGATGGACCGACTGCCAGTGATACAGCAAAGAAGATGGCAGAAGGCTTTGAAGAAATACTAATAGACGAGTATCAAGATAGTAACTACATCCAGGAATATATGTTGTTTGCTTTGTCTAAAGGACAAGGTATCAACAATGTATTTATGGTGGGTGATATTAAACAGAGTATTTATCGTTTTAGATCAGCAGAGCCTAAGATTTTCCTTGAAAAGCTAAATAATTTTGAAGAGGAAAATGATGAACATACTAGAATTATCCTTGGTAAAAACTTCCGTAGTAGACCAGAGGTTATTAAATTTACTAACTTTATTTTTGAAGAGATTATGATAAAAGATGTTGGTGGAATAAATTACAGCGATGGTCAAAAATTGGTTCAGGGTGCTGAGAATTATAATGAATCTTTAAACAATGGCAAAGAGGATAATAAAGCTGAAATTATCTGTGTGCCTAGTCAGGATGGCCTTTCAAGACATGAGGTTGAGGCTAACATCATTGCAAGAAAGATTCTGAATATGATGGATGAGAAGACTGGTCTAAAAATTACTGATGAAAAGGCTAATAAAAGATCGCTTAGATATAACGATATAGTTATTTTGACGCGTTCACCTAAGACAGTGGTGGATACTTACTTAAGAGTTTTAGAAGAGTACGGAATCCCTGTGTATGGTGAGAAGAGGGATGGCTTTTATGAATCAACTGAAATTAAATGTATTCTAGATTTCTTGTCAGTTATTGATAACCCTATGCAAGATATTCCTTTGGCGGGGGTTATGACTAGCGCGTTCTATCATTTTGACGAGAGCGAACTAGGTTATATCAGATTGGTACAGCCAAAGGATGCTATGTACCACGCAGTTCAGAAGTATGCCGAAGAGGGAACAGATCAAAAATTAAAAGATAAAGTAAATGCTTTCTTGGAGTCGCTAGAGGATTACAGAGACAAAGTAAAATATATGTCAGTGTATGAGTTTATCAATTATTTCCTAGACTCTAGTCGCTTTGATTTATATATTAGAAGTTTGCCGGCAGGTGCTAAGCGTATTCTTAATGTGGATATGCTTAAAGAGATTGCATATAAATATGAAAACTCATCTTACAGATCGCTTTTCAATTTTGTTCGTTATGTGAATAAGAGTATTGATAACGACAAACAGATAGGTGAGGCATCAAATGTGCATGAAGATGATAACGTGGTTAGAATTACAAGTATTCATCAGAGTAAAGGTTTGGAATACCCTGTCGTAATCCTATCTAATGTGGCTCCTGGAGGTAGAGGCGGAAGCAAAGAAAACAACTATTTAGTAAATAGTGATGGTGATATTGGACTAGATTCTTTAGATACAGAAAACAAGACTAAGACGGATACATTACTTGAAAGATATATTGTGGAAACTGAAGATGAACAGGAAAAAGCAGAAGAACTAAGACTTCTTTATGTTGCTATGACTAGAGCAAAAGAGAAACTAGTTATCACTGCAATTAAGCTTGCAAAAAAAATAGAGAAAAAAGACTTTAAACCTATAAACAATGCAAACAAAAAAGGTTCAATACTTGCTACTACTGATTTCTACCAAATGATTGCTCCGGTTTTAGGTACTGAGATATATGACGAAGTTCCGGACTTAATAGATGCAGAGAGCGAACCTGATGATGTAGACAAAGAGTTTTACAGGGTAGAAATGTATCCAACCATTGATAGTTATCCATTTGTCGGCCTAGTAGAAGATGAATCTATGGATGATTTGAAGTTGAAGTCTGATGAAGAAATAACAAATAAAATTATTGAGAATTTTGAATATAAATATGATTATAGAAAAGAGGCAAAACTTCGTGCAAAGATGAGTGTTACTGAAATCAAGCGACGATTGAGCGGAGAGTTTACAGATGATGACGCAGAAAACTTAATTCAAGATAGAAGTGCGAAGAGTAAGCCGAACTTTGTTGAGCAAGATAAAGATACAGGATTAACAGGTGCAGATTTAGGTAATGCTTATCATAAAGTTTTTGAACTATTAGATTATTCTATGGATATGACTGATAAAAGTGTAGTCAAAGAATTCTTAGATCAGTTAGTGAGTGAAAACAAATTGACAGAAGAGGAGAGAGCTTCCGTCAAAGAAGATAAAGTAATAGAGTTTACCACAAGTGGTATTGGAAAGCGCATGAAAGCAGCTTTCGATAGAAACGAACTTTACCGCGAGCGCAAGTTCTTGCTACAAGTCGATGGTGACTTTATAGAAAAGGTTCAAGGCATTGAGACAGATGAGACTATGATTGTTCAAGGTATTATTGATGCATGCTTTGTGGAAGACGGAAAGTATGTAATTGTGGATTACAAAACTGACAAAGTCGATAAAAAAGAAACACTCGTTGAAGAGTATAAAAATCAGTTAAATGTTTATGAAAAAGCAGTGAATCAAATAACAAATGCAGAAGTAGCTGAAAAGATTATTTACTCAGTTGAGTTAGGAGAGGAAGCGACAGTATGATATTTCCAAAAAACATAGAAAAAGGTGACATCATAGGAGTGTGTGCCCCATCAGGTGGTGTTACAGAAGATATCAAAATAAAGCGAACAAAGAATGGTGCACTTAATCTTAGAAACGCAGGGTATGAAGTTGCGTTTTCAGATAGTGTGTTTAAAGCAGATGAAAGAGGAGTGAGCGCTAGTGGTAAACAACGCGCTGATGAGTTTAATGCGTTTATAAAGAATGATAAGGTGAGCGCGATAGTTTCTGCCGGAGGTGGAGACTTCTTATTTGAGATGCTAGAGTATGTTGATTGGGAAGCTTTAAAGAAAAATCCAAAGTGGTTCCAAGGCTATTCAGATAATATGACTTTACTCTATCCTATAGTTACGAAGTGTGATATAGCAGCTATTTATGGTTGTGGTATTAGAGAGTTTGGAATGCAACCTTGGGAGAAATGTGTAAAAGATTCGCTCGGTGTTTTAGATGGAAGTATCTCAAAGTTAGATTCATATGACTTCCACGAGACAGAAAGACACGAGTATGAGACTGGCTTGGAAGGATATTTTAACGATCAAGAAACTATATGGGTAAATGGAAAAGACGAGGAAAAAGTTGAAATGACAGGAAGACTTCTCGGTGGTTGTCTTGATGTTTTAGTGTTCCTTATTGGTACAAAGTATGATGGCACAAAGGACTTCATCCAAAAGTACGCAGATGATGGAATCGTTTGGGCGCTGGAGAGTTTTGCTATGGCAGATGTAGATATGGTCACACATCTATGGCAGATGAAAGAACTAGGCTATTTTGAAAATGCCAAGGGCTTTGTCTTTGGAAGACCATGCATGTATGAGCATTGGACTTATGATGAATATAAGGATGCTGTTATGTCGATTCTAGGAGATTTAAATGTGCCAGTGGTCTTTGACGCAGACTTAGGTCATATGGGTCCACAGTTCCCTTGGATTATGGGTGCGAAAGCCAAAGTAACATCCGAGGCCGGCAAAGGAACATTAGAATACATATACTAATTTATTGAATACAATTTAAAATTATATTAAAATAATAATGATAGAGTGAACGGAATAAAAAATGTGGAGGTTGTTATGAGCAAAACCATATTAATAGTGGAAGATAACGATAAACTTAGAAAAACGGTTAAAGAGTTTTTGGAGTTTAATGATTATCTAGTTTTAGAAGCAGTGGACGGCGAAGAAGGTGTCGCTCAATTTGAAGAGTATATTGAAGACATCGACTTAGTTCTTCTTGATATTATGCTACCTGGTATTGATGGACAAGAAGTATTGAAGAAGATTCGCGAAGTTTCATCGCTTCCAGTCATTATGATGACTGCAAAGTCAGGAGATGTTGAGCAGATTAAGAGCTTTAGCAATGGAGTGGATGATTACATTAAGAAACCATTCCAATTGATGGTATTGAAAGCTCGTATAGATGCTATCTTTAAACGTGCATCACATGTTCCAACAGGACATATCGAAGAGAAGATGGAACCTATAGAAGTAGGAAAGCTCAAACTAGATGTTACTTCTAGAAAAGCTTATATCGATGGTAAACTAATGCCGACTACTCCAAAGGAATTTGATATTCTAGTTTACTTAGCAGAAAATGAGAGTGTGGCACTAAAACGTGAACAGATTTTGGATGCTGTTTGGGGACAGGATTACGATGGAACATTTAGAACTGTCGATACTGTTATCAAACAGATTAGAAATAAGATGGGCAAGAAATGTCCATACATTAGATCAATTTACGGCGTAGGCTATATATTTGAGGTAAATGATGATTAAAACAATTAGGGGACGAATGGTCATACTGATGACGCTAACTATCTTAGTGTTAACTGTGGCCATTTTTTCTGTTTTTGCATTGTTTGCAGATGACTATTATTACTCCAGAAAAAGGGGAATGATTTCAGATGCATACAAGAAGTTGCAAAAAACAGATGTGTTAAACTTGAATAACGACAACAAAGCTATTTCACAATATGAAGATGAGCGAATCACCTTTATTATTTGTAATAGTAGTTTTGAGCGTGTCTATGTTACGAAGATGGAAAAGAAACCTATAGATGCGCAGACTCGTATCGCAAACGACATAGTTGCAAATATGAGATCGTTTTCATATAAATACAAGAGCAAAGAGACAAAAAAGAGAATTATTGGATACGGCAAAAAACTTCAGGATGATGAAGATTACTACATCTACATTTACGAGAGTAAAGAGGCAACAAGCATATTCTTTAATTACTATAGATGGTTCTTCTTTATAGTAGGTGCATTTGTCTTAATTGCAGGAATCCTAATTTCGCTTTATATTGCCAGTCGTTTGACGCGTCCTATCAGAAAGATAGAGCAGGCTGCAAGTAACGCGGTTGATAGTGGATACTCATTGAATGTAGAGACTAAGCATGATTTTAAAGAAGTGGATTCTTTGGCTAACAGCATTAACAAGATGCTCACACAAATCAGAACTCAAATGACTGATTTGCAAGATGAACTTAGTACACAAACTATGGCTGAAGAAGAGAGACGTGTGTTCATTAATAATGTTTCTCACGAGCTTAAAACTCCTTTGGCGGTCATTTCTAGTCAGATAGAGATGCTTGATTTGATTGACGATGAGGAGAAGAGAAAAGAATACATCAAATCTATAACTGAAGAAACTGACAGAATGACTGATATGATCAACGACATGATAGTGATGTATGCGACAAAGAGTAATGAGAAAGAATTCTCTATCGAGGAAGCTGATGTGGCTGATTTGGTTTGTGAGACACTTGGCAATTATGAAGAACTATTTGCTGAGAAAAATATTGAAGTAGAACAAGACTACGACGAAAACTGCATCGCAAGAATAAATACGAGATATATTTCACAGGCTGTCAGCAACTATATTTCAAACGCTATCAAGCACTGTAAGGACCCTGGTAGGATTACTGTTAAAGTTAAAAACAATAATGATAGCATCAGAGTGGAAGTTGGTAACAATGGTGATCCAGTGCCTGACAAATACAAAGATAAGATTTGGGATATGTTCTACTCGAAGGATGACAAGAATAAGAAGAACAAGATGAAGAGTAGCGGAATAGGACTATCTATTGTAAAAAGCGTTATGGAAGTCCACAATGGTGATTACGGATTTGATAACGTGGATGACAGAGTGGTTTTCTGGATGGAAATTCCTAAAAACTTAAATGAATACACTAACGAATAAAATATTGAAGAAATAATGAAAAACAACTTGACCTATACTAATTATCGCGTTAGTATAGGTCTTGCATTTTGATAATTAAATATCAACCAGTAAGGGCTAGTACTGGTTTCGACAGGGATTTGGAAACTGGGGAAGCGAGTCGTATGGGATGCGTTAAATGCCAATTTTAAATTTAAACGCTGATAAAAAATTAGCAATCGCTGCGTAATTTATTCGTAGCAATCTGACTTTAATGCACCTACACTTTAATTTCAGGTTTTATGTTTATGTAGGAAACGACGGATGCTTTCGCTTCAAAGCATTTGGGCGTATCTAGAAGCTACCTATTTCATTTGGGTGTCTATCTCCGTTTGAATTAGGGAATTTCAATGATAGACTACACTCGTAGAAGCACGGCGGAAGAATTTTTGGACGTGGGTTCAACTCCCACCTAGTCCACTAAAATAAGCACATCATTATAGATGTGCTTATTTTTATGTTATAATTTAGTAGTTAGTGTTCATATAATAAACACAATTTTAGAAGATAATATCTACTAGATAAACATACGGAGGATAAAACTATGGCAGATTTAAAAATTCTGGTAGTAGACGATGAAGCTAGAATGAGAAAGCTAGTAAAAGACTTTCTCACACGCGAAAATTACATAGTGAAAGAAGCAGCCGATGGAGAAGAGGCTATTGATATATTCTTTGAGGATAACGATATTGATTTGGTTATCCTTGATGTTATGATGCCAAAAATGGACGGTTGGGAAGTGTGCAAGGAGATTAGACAGTTCTCTAAAGTTCCTATCATTATGCTCACTGCTAAAGGCGAAGAGAGCGACGAATTACTTGGCTTTGATCTAGGTGTTGATGAATACATCTCAAAACCATTTAGTCCAAAGATTTTGGTTGCTAGAGTTAATGCAATTCTTAGAAGAACAAACAACATTGATGAGAATGAAAACATGGTAGCTGGTGATATAGAAGTAAACCAGGCTGCTCATACAGTTACAGTGAAGGGCAAACCTATTGAACTAAGTTTCAAGGAATTCGAACTATTAGAATACTTTATTAAGAATAAAGGTATCGCATTATCTCGTGAGAATATTCTAAACAATGTTTGGAATTACGATTACTTTGGCGATGCCAGAACTATTGATACACATGTTAAGAAACTCCGCGCGAAGTTAGGCGACTGCGGAGATTACATCCAGACTATTTGGGGAATGGGGTATAAATTTGAAGTCTAAAGATGAGCGTAAAACGAATAGAACTGTACCAATAACAAAGTCTATTTCTACTAAATTGACTTTTCTTATTGTTGCAGTAATGCTTTTGTCTGTTATAGCTGCAGGCGTTTTTGGTACGCTGTTTTTAGAGAAGTACTACACTAAGCAAAAGCAGTCAGCTGTTAAGCAAGTATATAAAACTTTTGATAAAGTCGTAAAGAGGGATGCTGGTTTTAGTGAATCTGAAGACATTCAAGAATTGAATGGCATTTTGGAAAAAACTGGTGCCAGTGCAATTGTAATAAATAATAGTGGAGTGGCTCTCTACACATATGGTTCAGAGATGCCTCTTCGTCAAAGATGGCGCGATTTAGTTTTCGGTTTTGGCGATGATAAGAGGTACAAATCTGAAATTGTAGAGAAGAACAGTGAGTATAACCTACTTTATACTGAGGATCCTTCGGCAAAGACCTATCATTATGAATTAGTTTCAGAATTATCTAATGACAGTGATTTGGTGGTGCGTCTTTCAGTTGAGAACTTCAAAGAAAGTCTAAGTATCACAAACCATTTCTATGCTGGATTAGCCATAGTTTTAATAGTAATTATTACAATTCTAATGATTGTATTAACTAGAAAATATACAATTCCTATGCTTCAGTTAGCATCCATTTCTAAGAGGATGTCAGAACTTGATTTTGATGTTAAGTATGAAGGAAATCATGACGACGAGCTTGGAGTTTTGGGCGATAGTATGAATGAGATGTCTGAAAAGTTAGAGAGCACTATCACAGAACTAAAGACTGCTAACTTAGAATTAGAAAAAGACATCAAGCAGAAAGAAGAAGTAGATGAACTAAGAAAAGAGTTTATATCAAATGTTTCTCACGAACTAAAGACACCTATTGCTCTTATACAAGGATATGCTGAAGGCTTGTCGGATGGAATTAATGATAATCCAGAGGACATTAAATACTATAGTGACGTGATAGTGGATGAGGCAAACAAACTAAACAAGATGGTTCAGAAACTTATGACTCTAAATCAGATTGAGTTTGGTAGTGTGAACCTAAATATCCAACACTTCGACATAGTTGAAGTTATAAATGCGTTGATTTCTCGCAGACAGATTTTGTCGGAGAAAGATAATATTAAGATAGAAGTAGTTGCCCCTGATAAACAATTTGTCTGGGGCGATGAATTCTACATAGAAGAAGTCATTACAAACTACTTAAACAATGCCGTTAACCATGTCGATGATAAGCGCATCATTAAGGTGCAAGTGACTGAAAATAATGGTATAGTAAGAGTGTCGGTTTTCAACTCTGGAAAGCCTATCCCAGAGGACGAGGTAGAAAAAATCTGGGTAAAATTTTATAAAGTTGATAAAGCAAGAACCCGCGAATATGGCGGAAGTGGTATTGGACTTTCAATAGTCAAAGCCATTATGGACAACCACGACAAAGAATGTGGCGCGATTAACCATACTGACGGCGTAGAGTTTTGGTTTGAGCTTGATTCTAATAATTAGGGGAAATTATGATAGCAATTATTGATTATGATGCAGGAAATATTCATAGTGTAAAGAATGCCTTCGATTTTATTGGCGAGGAAACTGTGACCACTAGAGATCCAAATGAGATTTTGGCCGCAGACAAAATTGTTTTGCCAGGTGTCGGAGCCTTTGGCGATGCTATGGATAAGTTAAAAGAATATAAACTAGTGAATACTATCTACGATGTGGTAGAGAGTAAGAAACCTATGCTTGCTATTTGTCTAGGGCTTCAGCTTTTGTTTGAAGGAAGTGAAGAGTCTCCTGGAAAGACTGGTCTAGGAATAGTTCAGGGTGAAGTTTTGCATATACCAGATCAAGTAGGTTTTAAAATTCCACATATCGGTTGGAATTCACTTGATCTTTCAAACGATGGAAGATTATTTAAGGGAATGGAAAACCCTTATGTATATTTCGTCCATTCTTATTATGCCAAGGCAAAGGATGATGCGGTAGTTACAGCATCTACTGATTACATCACACAGATGCACACATCTATTGAGCAAGATAATATTTTTGCTTGTCAATTTCATCCAGAGAAGAGTGGCGATGTAGGAATTCAAATACTAAAGAATTTTGTTGAAATAGAATAGGAGATAAAATGTTTACGAAAAGAATTATCCCATGTTTGGATATAGATGATAATAGAGTGGTGAAGGGTACTAACTTTGTCGACCTCAAAGATGCTGGAGATCCGGTAGAGGTGGCAAAGGTTTACAATGCTGCCGGCGCAGATGAATTGGTATTTTTGGATATCACAGCTTCATCTGACCACAGAGACACAGTGGTAGATTTAGTTCGTCGCGTAGCAGAGCAAGTTTTCATTCCATTTACCGTGGGTGGAGGAATTAGAACTGTAGATGACTTTAGAGAAGTTTTAAGAAACGGTGCTGATAAAGTAGCAATTAATTCAGCTGCTATTGAAAATCCAGATTTGATTAGCGATGCTGCTAAGAAGTTTGGAAGTCAGTGCGTGGTAGTTGCTATTGATGCTAAAAGAAATGAAGACGGTGAAACTTGGAACATTTATAAATATGGCGGAAGAGTGGACACTGGTATCGATGCAGTAGAGTGGGCTGTTCGTGCAGAGGACTTGGGCGCAGGCGAAATCCTTCTTACAAGTATGGACTGCGACGGCGTGAAAGACGGTTACGACATTGAACTAACTCGCGAGATTTCAGAAGCAGTTAGTATTCCAGTAATTGCATCTGGTGGCGCAGGGAATAAAGAACACTTTTACGATGCGCTAACTACTGGTGGAGCAGATGCAGCGCTTGCAGCATCACTATTTCACTTTAAAGAGTTAGAGATAAGTGATGTAAAAGATTTTCTGGCTAGCAAAGGTGTTCCAGTACGAATAGTTAAAGACAGTGTACAAGATTACATTGATTCTTCGGCAGGAATTAAAAAGTAATGATATATCATTTTATTATTAATGGAAAAAGTGGAAAAGATAACAAGTCTCTCGTGGAAACAAAAATCAGAGAGGCTTGTTTTAAGCGTAAAATAAATTACGACATTACATACACTGAAAGACCTAGTGATGCAAAAAGAATAGCAGAAGAATTTCCAGATGAAGAGTGTGTAATCTTTTCCGTTGGCGGCGATGGAAATTTAAACGATACTCTAAATGGAATAGTTGGAAGCAAGAATAAGATTCTAGCTAATATTCCAGCTGGCAGTGGAAATGATTTTTCTAGAACACTAATGAAACTAGATGATGGGATTCACAGCGTTGATATTGGTTCAATTAACCATAGATATTTTATAAATGTTGCTTGCGTGGGATTAGATGCAGATGTGGCAGAGAATGTTGCGATTACACGTGAAAAGAAGTGGATTCCAACTAGCCAAAGATTTAACGCAAGTTTTGTTTATACATATTTTAAATACTTGCCTAAGAATGTGAAGATTAAAATAGGCGAGAGTGAGATTAAAGACGATATCACAATACTGGCTATCTGTAATGCACAGTATTACGGTAGTGGATACCACATAGCTCCACATGCACTTTTGGATGATGGATTTTTTGATATTTATTTGGCGAAGAAGATACCAAAGATTAAAATTCTTCCAATGCTTTTAGCTCTAGCTAGAGGGAAACACGAAAAGTATTCAGCCATTAATAGGTATCAAGAGTCAAGTGTTCATATCGAGTCGGAACAGAAACTATCATTTAATGTAGATGGAGAATTGATGCGTGGAAATAGTTTTGATATAAAACTTCACAAAGCGGCAGTAAAAGTTTTTAACGACAAACAATTCATTTATGAAATCATAAAATAGGAGAGAGTATGGCAGCATTAACTGGCGATTGGGAGCAAGCCCTAAAGCCTGAATTTGGAAAAGACTACTATAGAGAATTATTTAAGTTTGTAAAAGAGGAGTACAGTACAAAAACTATTTATCCTCCGGCAAACGATATTTTTAATGCTTTCCATTGTACGCCACTAAGCGAAGTGAAAGTGCTATTGATTGGACAAGATCCATATCACAACGAGCACCAAGCACATGGCCTATCATTCTCAGTATTGCCTGGCAATGATATTCCGCCATCACTTCAAAACATATATAAAGAACTAAATGATGATTTGGGATGCTATATTCCAAACAATGGTTATTTAAAGAAGTGGGCTGACCAAGGAGTAATGCTTTTAAATGCAGTGTTAACAGTTCGCGCTCACCAAGCAAACTCACATCAAGGCAAAGGCTGGGAGCAATTTACAGATGCAGTTATTAGAGAAATAAATAAACAAGATAGACCAATTGTTATCTTTCTTTGGGGAGCACCTGCTAGAAAGAAAAAAACTATGCTAGATAATCCAAAACATTTAGTACTAGAAGCTCCACACCCAAGTCCATTATCAGCATACAGAGGATTCTTTGGTTGTAAACACTTTAGTAAGTGTAACGAGTTCCTTGAGGCAAATGGAATTAAGCCAATTGATTGGCAAATAGAGAATATACGCGTTTAAAAGAGCAGTTGTATCAATAAATAAAAAGACAGAGATGAGAATATATTCTTATCTCTGTCTTTTTGTTTATTGATATATCGCGCTTGCGCGATATGAATATTTTGCGAAGCAAAATATGAATGCATCTGTTTTATTCATTTAATCTCTTATTTGCCGTAGCTAGCATTAGTTTAATTCTGTTTAACTGGTTAACTTCTGAAGCACCAGGGTCATAATCTACAGCCACGATATTTGCCTCAGGGTTTAGTGCACGTATTCGTTTGATAACACCTTTACCTACAACGTGGTTAGGCAGACATGCAAATGGTTGTGTACATACAATGTTTGGAACACCATCTTGAATCAAGTGAAGCATCTCACCTGTTAAGAACCATCCTTCACCAGTCTGGTTACCAACCGACACAATCTCTTGAGCCATCTTACTCATCTCCCAAATATCAGAAGTAGGAGTGAAGTGTTTACTCTTGATAAGTGCTTTTTTAGCAGTGCCTCGCATCCACTCAACTGCTTTAATAGCAAGGTTGTTTATTAGCACGCCCTTCTTATTAAAGCCAAGTTTTTCAAACTTGTATTTAGCGTTTCTAAATCCATATAGGAAGAAGTCTACTAAGTCAGGCATTACAGCTTCAGCGCCTTCTTCTTCTAAAAGTTTAACCAAGTCATTGTTAGCAGTAGGAGAGAACTTAACCAAAATCTCACCGACGATACCAACTCTAGGTTTCTTAATATCTTTGACAGGGATAGCGTCAAACTCTTCGACAATCTTTTTCATATTCTTTCTGAAACGTCTAATACCAAACTTGTTATCAGAAAGTTCTTTGATGATTTTTTCTTCCCATTTCTTGTGAAGAGCATCAGTCTCGCCTTTGTTTACCTCGTAAGGTCTTGTTCTATAAACTACACGCATAAATAAGTCGCCATATAAACCAGCTTGAAGAACTTTCACACCAAACTTAGGAGTGATCTTAAATCCACTGTTTTTCTCTAGACCCTGAAGGTTTAGTGAGATAACAGGAATCTGTTCCATACCAGCCTTCTTCAAAGCACGTCTTATAAATCCAATGTAGTTAGTAGCTCTACATCCACCACCAGTCTGAGTGATGATAAGAGCAGTTTTATCTAAATCATATTTACCTGATTGCAAAGCTTCCATCATCTGACCGACAACGATAAGAGATGGATAACATGCATCGTTATTTACATACTTAAGTCCCATATCAATACATGAGCGCTCACTATCTAATACTTCTAAGTTGTAACCACATGAATTGATAGCAGCCTCTAACATACCGAAGTGGATAGGACTCATCTGAGGACAAAGAATTGTATATTTGTCGTCAAACATTTCCTTAGTAAACTCAACCTTTTCGATAGCAGAAGACTTAATAAATCTTTGATAGTTAAGTTCGCTACGCTCACGAATAGCAGCTAGCAATGAACGAACTCTGATTCTTGCTGCACCAAGGTTGTTAACTTCGTCTATCTTTAGAACTGTGTAAACTTTATCTGAACCTGTCAAAATATCGCTTACACAGTCTGTAGTAACCGCATCCAAACCGCAGCCAAAGGAGAAGAGCTGAATTAAATCTAAATCTTCTCGTTTCTTAACTACGTCAGCAGCTTTATATAGTCTAGAGTGATACATCCATTGGTCTGAAACTATAAGAGGTCTTTCAACTTCACCTAGGTGAGCAACTGAGTCCTCAGTAAGTACTGCAAGACCGTATGAATTAATCATCTCTGGAATACCATGGTTGATTTCTGGATCCACGTGATATGGACGACCAGCTAATACGATACCGTGAAGATTGTTCTTCTCAATATACCTAAGGGTTTCTTCACCCTTACGCATCATATCTTGTCTAGAGTCAATTAGTTCAGCCCAACCCTTTTCTACAGCCTTCTTAATTTCCTCTGCGTCAATACCAAAGTCAGTAGTAAAGATATCAACCAAACGCTCTGATAGAACTTCCTGGTTAGAGAAAGCCATAAAAGCGTTTAGGAAATTGATGTCAGGGTTTTCTAATTCCTCTACATTATTCTTAATATTCTCAGCATAAGACGTAACCATTGGACAGTTGTAGTGGTTGTTAGCATCCGGTGTCTCATCACGCTCGTATGGAATACAAGGGTAGAAGATAAACTTACATCCCTCGTCCAGTAACCATTTAATATGTCCGTGTGTTAACTTAGCTGGATAACACTCAGATTCACTTGGGATTGATTCGATACCAAGTTCGTAAATCTTGTGTGAAGACTCTGGAGAAAGCTTAACGCTAAATCCGAGTTCTTTGAAGAAGACTGCCCAGAATGGGAAGTTCTCATACATATTCAAAACTCTAGGAATTCCAACTACACCACGTGGGGCTTCGTTCTCATCTAGAGGTTCGTAGTCAAACATTCTGTGGAACTTATATTCAAACAAGTTAGGAATCTGTTCCTTGTTTTTGACACCGCCAATACCTTTCTCGCATCGGTTACCACTGATGAATTTACGTCCATCAGAGAACATATTGATTGTAAGTAGACATGAGTTTGTACATCCCTTACATCTTGTCATTGAAGTCTTGTAAGAAAACTCATTAATCTGATTGATAGAAAGCATAGTAGTTTCCTGACCATCATATCTTTCTCTTGCAATCAAGGCTGCGCCAAAGGCACCCATAATACCAGCAATGTCTGGACGAATAGCTTGTGTACCAGCTATCTTTTCAAAACTTCTTAAGACTGCGTCGTTGTAGAAAGTACCACCTTGTACCACAATCTTATCTCCAAGGTCAGAAGCGTCTGAAATTTTGATAACTTTATACAAAGCATTCTTTATAACTGAGTAAGCAAGACCAGAAGAAATATCAGCGACAGTAGCGCCTTCTTTCTGTGCCTGCTTAACGTTTGAATTCATAAATACTGTACATCTTGTTCCAAGGTCTGTTGGGTTTGGAGCAAACAATGCTTCTTTGGCGAAGTCCTCTACAGAATAACTTAGAGAGTTCGCAAAAGTCTCGATAAATGAACCGCAACCAGAAGAACAAGCTTCGTTAAGTTGAACTGAGTCAATAGTCTTGTTCTTGATTTTGATGCACTTCATATCTTGTCCACCAATATCTAAGATACAATCTACGTCCGGTTCAAAGAAAGCAGCTGCATAGTAGTGAGCAACAGTTTCAACCTCTCCCTCATCTAGAAGAAGAGCAGCTTTAATTAAAGCTTCACCGTAACCAGTTGAACAACTACGAACGATCTCAGCGCCCTCTGGCAATATCTTATAAATATCTTTGATAGCATTAATTATTGTTTGAAGAGGGTTACCTTCGTTACTTGAATAGAATGAGTAAAGAAGTGTACCATCTTCAGCCACAACAGCGGCCTTTGTAGTAGTAGAACCAGAGTCAATTCCCAAGAAACATTTGCCCTTGTAAGATGCAAGGTCAGCCTTTTTAACATTAGCTTTTTCATGACGAGTCTTGAACTCTTCATACTGTTCCTTAGAGTCAAACAAAGGATCCATACGTTTGATTTCCATAGACATCTGGATACCTTCAGACAACTGTTTATAAAGTTCTCCGATTTCTACAGCCACGTCGTCTTTATGATTCATAGCAGCACCAGTAGCGGCAAACAAGTGTGAGTGCTCTGGAGCTACAATATGTTCATCGTCTAAGTTAAGTGTTCTGATAAATGCGTTTTTAAGTTCAGGTAGGAAGTGAAGTGGGCCACCGAGGAATGCAACAGTACCTCTAATTGGTTTACCACAAGCCAAACCTGAAATAGTCTGATTAACTACCGCCTGGAAAATAGAAGCAGCTAAGTCTTCCTTTGTCGCTCCCTCGTTGATAAGTGGCTGAATATCAGTCTTAGCAAACACACCACATCTAGCAGCGATAGCATATATTGATTTGTAATTTTTTGCATAATCATTAAGACCTGATGCATCAGTCTGAAGCAAAGATGCCATCTGGTCAATAAAAGAACCTGTACCACCGGCACAGATACCATTCATTCTCTGTTCAACACCGTTTGTGAAGTAGATGATCTTTGCATCCTCACCACCAAGCTCGATAGCTACGTCAGTTTGTGGTGCGTAATCCTCCAAAGCAGTAGAAACAGCTACCACCTCTTGCACAAAAGGCACATTTAAATGCTCTGACAAAGCAAGCCCACCTGAACCAGTAATCATAGGAGAGAGTGTAACTTCACCCAACTTTTCCTTAGCTTCCTTTAAAAGCTCCGCCAAAGTCTCCTGAATATTAGCAAAGTGTCTCTTGTAGTCAGAGAATAATATTTCGTTGTTTTCATCAAGAATTGCAATTTTTACAGTAGTAGAACCGATATCAATTCCTAAACTGTAAGTCTTATTATTGCTCATAATTTTCCCTCTCAAGAACTAATAGTACTAGTGTCTAAAACGATAAAATTATAGTACAAAACCCCTTAAAATTCAACTACATTCATATAGTAAAAAGTTCGTTTGACAAACCATTTTTAAGTCTTTATACTTTAATATGGTTTAATATATATGGAGGATGAAAATGGCTTCAAAGTTTGAACAAAAATTTGGAAAATACGCAATTAAAAACCTAACAATATATCTCATTGGCGGATATGTTCTAGGTTATTTGATTTACTTTTTTAATAAAGATTTATATGCAATGTTAACATTTAATCCATACGCGATAGTACATGGACAAGTATGGAGAATAATAACATGGGTTGTAACTATGCCAGAATCTTTAGGAATATTTACCATTATTATGCTATTCCTATATTATTCACTGGGAAGAACGCTAGAAAGAACTTGGGGTTCATACAGATATAATGTTTATTTGTTCTCAGGATTCTTATTCACAATAGTAGGAGCTTTTATTCTATACTTCATCCTATTATATTCAGGCATTCCTATTATGAATCAAGGTGTAGCGCTAAGCGGTGAAACTAGAGCAGTGGCTCTCGGACAAATTATTGCTATGTATACATCTACATACTATATAAATGCGTCCATCTTCTTAGCATTTGCAGCTACATACCCAGATCAGGAATTGCTTTTATACTTTATCATTCCTATCAAAATCAAATGGCTAGGTTTGGTATATGTAATATTTATGGGTATTGAAGTCTTCACTACATTTAGAAGTCAGGGAATCATCTCTGGAATCTTAGTGTTGGCTATGATTATATTCTCGCTAATGAACTTCCTAATATATTTCTTCTTTACAAGAAAGAAGATGGGTATTGGTGGAGTTACATTTAAACAGAGAAAAAGAAAAACTCAGTACAAGCAAAAAGTAAGCCAAGCACAAGCACATAGCACATACAAAAATGGTGCTAGACATAAATGCGCAATCTGTGGAAGAACGGATTTAGATAATCCTAATCTTTCATTTAGATTCTGCTCAAAATGTAGTGGAAATAAAGAATACTGTGAAGATCATCTCTTCACACATGAACATAAATAAGAAGGAACAATATGGCACAAAATGAGTTTAAAAGATCAGCAGGAATATTGATGCCAGTCAGTAGCTTGCCATCACCATATGGTATAGGTACTTTCGGCAGCAAAGCATATGAGTTTGTTGATCACCTAGAAGCAGCGGGTCAAAAGTATTGGCAGGTTTTGCCACTTGGACCAACTAGTTATGGTGACAGTCCATATGCATCTTTTTCTGCGTTCGCAGGCAATCCTTATTTCATCGATTTGGATTTCTTAATAGAAGAAGAACTAATCACAAAGGACTTTGTCGAGAGCTTCAAATGGAATTTGGAAGATCAGTTTGTGGACTATGGATTGTTGTTTGAAAATCGCTATCAAGTACTTAGAGAGGCATTTGCCAACAGCGACCATGCTAAGACTGAAGAGTTCAAAACATTTGTTAAGGAAAACGATTGGCTAGAAGACTATGCATTGTACCGTGCTTGTAAAACGCACTTTGAGCATCAGTCATGGCAAGAGTGGCCAAAGGATATAAAGTCTAGAAAAAAAGAAGCACTCGCTAAGTATAAGAAAAAACTAAAGAAGGACATGGATTTTTACAAGTTCCTTCAGTTTAAATTCTTTGAGCAGTGGTATGCATTAAAAGAGTATGCCAACGACAAAGGAATAGAAATTATTGGAGATATTCCAGTATACGTAGCCATGGACTCTGCTGAAGTTTGGGCTAGTCCTAAACAATTCAAGTTAAATAAAGACTTGAAGGCAGATGTAGTTTCAGGAGTTCCACCAGATATCTTTTCAGAGTTTGGTCAGAAGTGGGGCAATCCACTTTATGACTGGGCAAAGATGGAAAAAGATGACTTCAAATGGTGGAGAAGACGAATGGGCTTTATGGCCAAGATGTATGACGTCATTCGAATTGACCACTTCTTGGGATTAGTTAAATATTATTCTATCCCCGCAGAAGATGGAAATGCTGTTAATGGTAAATACTTAAAAGGCCCTGGCATGAAACTTATCAAGGCATTTAACGAGTCAGTGGGTGATAAGAAAATTATTGCCGAGGACTTGGGCGTAGAAATGCCAGAAGCTAAAAAGGTTATTGAAAAGTCAGGCTATCCATCGATGAAGGTATTAGAGTTTGCCTTTGACGGCGACAGAAAGAACCCTCACCTACCATTTAACTACAATTCAAATATGGTAGTGTACGGTGGAACACACGATAATGATACTTTAGTTGGATACTTTAGCGATTTGCAGTGGTGGGAGCTCGAGTATGTGAGAGAGTTTATTGGAGATTCTCACGCATCAGTTGAGCAAATTGTTGATCATATGTTTAGAGAAGCGTACAAGAGTGTAGCTAACTTAGTTATATTCCAGATGCAGGATGTTCTAAAGATTGACTCTAAGGGCAGAATGAATGTGCCATCTACTCTAGGTACAAACTGGAGATGGCGTATGACAGACAGTGAGTTTACACCAGAGCATATGAGATACTTAAGATATATGTCAGATATTTATGGAAGATTATAGATAGAGAGGAAACATTAATGGAAAAGAAACCGTTTGTAACACTTGAGCAGTTACAAGAAATAGAAAAAACATATCCTACACCTTTTCACATTTATGATGAGAAAGGGTTTATGGAAAATGCCAGAAAAGTGAATGAGGCATTCGCCTGGAACAAAGGCTTTAGAGAGTACTTTGCGGTAAAGGCTACACCAAACCCATTCATTATTCAAAAACTTAAAGAAGTGGGATGCGGAGTGGACTGTTCATCTGAGACAGAACTTATGATAGCAGAAAAGCTAGGTTTCCACGGCGATGAAATTATGTATTCATCTAACGAGACTCCTGCGGGAGAGTTTAGATACTGTAATGCTCTAGGTGGAATCATTAACTTAGATGACATTACTTTAATAGAAGATATGGAGGCAGAGTGCGGCATTCCAGAGACTGTATGCTGTAGATATAATCCAGGTGGAGTTTATGAAGTTTGCAACGGCATTATGGACAACCCTGGCGATGCTAAATACGGAATGACTCCAAACCAGATAGTTGATGCGTTTAAGATTCTAAAAGAGAAGGGCGTTAAGCACTTTGGCGTACACGCATTCCTTGCTAGTAACACAGTAACAAATGATTATTACCCAATGCTTGCTAGAGATATTTTTAAACTAGCAGTTGACCTTAAGAACGAGTGCGGTGTTCATATCGCATTTGTAAATCTATCAGGCGGTGTTGGAATTCCATATACACCAGAGCAGGAGCCAAACGACATAATGGCTATAGGCGAGGGTGTTAGACAAGTATACGAAGAAATTCTAGTTCCAGAAGGAATGGATGATGTTGCAATCTACACTGAGATGGGACGTTTTATGATGGGTCCATATGGTGCGCTTGTAACAAAGGCAGTTCACGAGAAACACATCTACAAAGAATACATTGGTGTGGATGCTTGTGCTGTAAACCTAATGCGTCCAGCTATGTACAATGCATATCATCACATAACTGTTATGGGCAAAGAAGATGCACCGGCTAATCACGAATATGACATAGTTGGTTCACTTTGCGAGAACAATGACAAATTCTGTGTGGATAGAAGACTTCCAAAAATAGAAAAGGGAGACTTCATTTATATTCACGATACAGGTGCACATGGCTTCGCAATGGGTTATAATTATAATGGAAGACTAAAAAGTGCGGAGTTGCTTCTAAAGAAGGATGGATCTGTTGAATTAATTCGCAGAGCTGAGACTCCAGAAGATTATTTTGCGACATTTGATTTTTCAGACATTATGAAATAGGAAAGCATTATGGAATGGTATTATGATTTGTATCTTGGCGAAAAGATAGCTAAGAAAAAGAACAAAATCATATATAAGATTAAGGACGGCAAATTCACACCAAGTACCTATGTGATTGCTTTGCCGCGCAATGATCGTGACGTTTTAGAAACATTCCCTGTGGAAGTTTTAAAGCAGCAATATTATAAGAGACAAGATTTATTTATAATCGGTCTCGCCAAAGGAAACGAAGAGGCAAACAAATTAATGCTAGATATAATAATTGAATGCTACCGAGAGACAGACACAGTAAACGTGAAAGACTTTATATTAGATAGAGAAGAAAAGAAAAATGAGATTAGAGTTATTAAGTACAGATAAGGAACAGCAGTATTAGATGTTAAGCGTTTTATTATTAATATTAAAAATAATAGGAATAATATTACTGGTAATTCTAGGATTAGTATTGCTCGTTTTATTTGTGCCAATTTGTTATAGAGGTGATGTTCACTATAGTTATGATGACTTTAATACTCACTTCAAAGTCCATTGGCTGTTCTTCCCAGTTAGGTTTTTACTTTCATACGAGAATGACGAATTAAAACAGGAACTGAGAATTTTTGGATTTAATGTATTGAAGGAAAAGAAAGAAAAGCCAAAAGATGAGTATGAACCACCGCTAGCTGATGTTTCATACGAAAATGAATTAGAACTAGAAGCCATCTACGGCAAAGAAAAAGATGAAGAATTGATAGACTTAGTAGATGGAGAATCAGATTTTAGCGAAAGCGAAATGCTAGATCCTAAGTTTACATCAGTAGAATATCCTGATGCTGAGATTCCAGATATAGAAAAAATAGATACTGGAATTAAAGAGAGCAGATGGCAAAGAATTAAGGTTAAGTTTAAAAGGAAAAAGAAAAAAGAAGATGAGAAACCTAAAATTCCTTTGTCGAGGAAGATTAAAGTGGTCGCTATTCGAACGAGGTCTAAGACACTAAGTTCAATTGCCCAAGCTGTTAAGGCGGCAGAAACGGCCATGAAAAAGATTCAGGCGATTGTAAATGAGATTAGGAAGTATATCGAATTTATTCAACGCAAATCAACTAAAAGAGCTTTTAAGAAGGCTATGAAGTTGGTTATAAAGGTTCTTAAACATATTTTCCCAAGAAAGATAAAGGGAAGAATAGATTTTGGTTTAGCCGAACCGCATTTGACGGGACAAGCTCTAGGCGGAGTGGCTATTGCATACGATATGTTTCATATAGATCCTGAGGATGTTGAAACCTTTCCTCATTTTGAACAAGAAATGATAGATGCTAGACTTGAATATAGAGGTCACATCTTTATATGCTTTTTAGTATTTAATGGAGTTAAATTTATACTTGATCCAGATACAGTGAAAACAATTAAGTTTTTTAAGAAATAGGAGGTCTCAAGATGGCAGACAAAAACAAAAAAACTAGTGAAGAATTAGTTGAAGCTATGGAGCACTTTATCACAACTAAATCTGTGGTTGGTGAACCTATTAGAGTTGGAGATACTATCTTATTACCTTTGGCTGATGTGTCATTTGGTATGGGTATCGGAATGTTCTCTAAGGGCGAAAATGGTACAGGTGGTGTAGGTGGTAAGATTACACCAAATGCTGTTTTAGTACTTAAGAAGGGCTCATCCAAAATTATCAGCGTGAAAGATGCTGATGGTATTTCAAAGATTATCGATATGGTGCCTGACGTTGTCAACAAATTCGGCGACAAAGTAAGTGACAAATTCGGTAAAAAAGACAAAGATACTAATGTAGAAAATAAGGAAGATTAATGAGCATTATAGAACTGTTTGAGGACAAGACTGTATTCTCGTTTGAAGTTTTCCCACCCAAGAAAGAGAGTGGTGTTGAAACCATTTATTCTACGCTAAAGGATTTAAAAGAATTAAATCCTGATTTTATTAGCGTGACTTATGGTGCCGGTGGAAGCGGAACAAATGGAGTTAGTACAGCTGACTTATGTTCTCTTATTAAAAACGAATATGGAATAGAGACTATTGCGCATTTATCTTGTCTTTACAATACAAAAGAATCAGTTGATAAGATTTTAGAAGAATTAAAAGCTAACGATGTTAAAAATATCTTGGCACTTCGGGGTGATGTTAATCCTGATATTGAAATCGAGAATGATTTTAAATATGCGTCAGACTTGGTAGAGTACATAATGAGTAAAGATATGGGGTTTGATATAACAGGTGCATGTTATCCAGAAGTACACCAAGAGGCTGAAGACTTACATGCTGATGTTTTGAATTTGAAGAAGAAAGTGGATGCAGGTGCTAGCCATCTAATTTCGCAATTATTCTTTGATAATAATTCTTTCTATGAATTTATGGATGAGGCAAGAGGCGTAGGAATAGATGTACCAGTGGAAGCAGGTATCATGCCTGTCACCAACAAAAGCCAGATAGAGAGAATGGTTTCAATGTGTGGTGCTAGTATTCCAGCCAAACTCTCAAAACTTTTACAGCGCTTTGGCGATGACAAATATGCAATGAGAGATGCTGGTATTTCATATGCGATAGATCAAATAATGGACTTAGTAGCAAACGGAGTGGATGGAGTTCATATTTATACAATGAACGATGCTTACGTTGCTAGAAAGATTACAGAAGCAGTTAACAATATAATGAAGTTTAAATAAAATGAATAAACACACAATTCAAATTTCAGATAACGATTATAAAGAAGTTCTTAAAGCATTAGGATATGAAAATGATTCTCTTGATGAAAGTGTAAAAGAACTTCTTTTAGTATGTGAAAGAGAATTAAAAGAAGTAATCAATGCTTGTTTTGTCTACAGAGTGTTTGATTACAAAGATGAGACTTTAGTAGATTCTGGATTTGAGTTAGAAGGAAAAACTATTAAAGAGCATTTAGATGGCTTTAACAAATGTGCTTGCCTTTGTGCTACACTAGGTGGCGAGGTAGATGCTCTTATTAGAAAGAAGCAAGTTACATCTATGGCAGAGGCTATGATGATTGATAAAATGGCATCTTTCCTTATTGAAAAAGTTTGTGACCTAGCAGAGGATAAAATAATGGAAAATTTTGACGGGTGTGATAAAACATTTAGATATGGACTAGGTTACGGAGACTTTCCTATTGAGAGACAAAAAGATTTTTTGGATATGTTAGAAGCAAGCAGACAAGTAGGAGTTCATGTGAATGAAGCATCTATGCTTATGCCTACTAAATCAGTTACATGCTTGATTGGAATAAAAGATGATTAAAGAGTTATTGAATGAAAACTACATATTGCTAGATGGAGCGATGGGAACAATGCTCCAAAAAAGTGGTGAGATGGGTGACACTTTGCCGGAGGTTTTAAATATTGAAAAACCTGAACTCATCACTAGCATTCATAAAGCATACAAAGATGCCGGCGCGCAGATTGTTTATGCCAATACTTTTGGTGCCAACAGATATAAAATGAAAGATGCTGGATACAGTGTTAGCGAACTTATTGGCGCTGCAGTTAATAATGCTTTGGGCTCTGGTGCAAAGGTAGCACTAGACATAGGTCCTATTGGAAAACTTTTAGAGCCACTGGGCGATTTAAGTTTTGAGGAAGCATACGACATCTTCAAAGAAGAAGTGCTAGCTGGAAAAGATGCCGATATAGTTGTTATTGAAACAATGACAGACTTGCTTGAGACCAAGGCTGCAGTTTTGGCTGCAAAAGAAAACAGTGATAAGCCAGTATTTGTCACAATGACATTTGAAGAAAATAGAAGAACATTTACTGGTGTAAGTATTGCATCTATGTGTCACACACTAGAAGGCTTGGGTGTAGATGCTTTGGGTGTTAACTGTTCGCTTGGACCAAAAGAGTTACTTCCTATAGTAGAAGAGATAGTGAGTGAAGTAAGTGTTCCGGTTATTGTGAAAGCTAACGCAGGTCTTCCTGATCCTGTAACAAATGAGTACAGTCTAAAACCAGAGGACTTCGCTACACACTATAAAGAAATGAGAAAGATGGGTGTTAAGGTCTTTGGCGGATGCTGCGGTACTACACCTGAGTATATAGAAGAGATTGCAAAAGTATTAGAGAGCGCTGAAGAGGAAAAAGAAGAGTACACTCATACGCTTAATGTTTGCTCGCCTACAAAGACAGTGAAAGTTGATTCGCCAAAGATTATTGGCGAAAGAATCAACCCAACTGGAAAGAAAAGATTTAAACAGGCTTTGATTGAGCAGGATATGAATTATATTTTGTCGCAGGCTATTGAACAGGTGGATGCTGGAGCAGACATTTTGGATGTAAATGTTGGACTTCCTGAGATAGATGAGCCTGAGATGATGGTTAAAACTATTAAGGCTTTGCAGGCAGTAGTGGATGTACCATTACAAATTGATTCGTCGGACCCAGAAGCTATAGAGGCTGGACTTCGTGTTTACAACGGAAAGCCTATAGTTAACTCAGTAAACGGAGATGACGAAGTACTAGATTCCATTCTTCCAATTGTTAAGAAGTATGGCGCATCTGTTATTGGACTTACACTTGATTCAAATGGTATTCCAAAGACAGTGGAAGATAGAATTAACATTGCTAAGAAGATAATGGACAAAGCATTGTCTTACGGCATTCCACGAGAAGATATAATTATAGACTGTCTAACTATGACAGTGGCTACAGATCAAAATGCAGCCAAAGATACACTAAGAGCATTAAAGTATGTGAAGGATGAACTAGGACTTCGAACAGTATTAGGTGTTTCGAACGTTTCCTTTGGTATGCCAAACAGACCAAGAGTAAATCAGGTATTCGTGCATATGGCACTTAACTACGGATTGGATTTACCTATTATAAATCCAAATATCCCTGCCATGACAGATACCGTGAAAAATTATGGTTCACTAGAGGATATAGATGTAGATAGTTTCGACTTCTTTGAATATGCAAATATTGAAACAGAAGAAGATGATGATAATAATACTGAGCAGATAGATGATCCAAAAGAAGCAATTCTTTATGCAATGCAGAAGGGATTGTCTGAAAAAGCAGTAAACATCACTAAACAACTACTTGAGTCTAAAACTCCTATGGAAATTATAAATGAGTATTTGATTCCATCACTAGATAAGATAGGAGAAAAGTTTGAAGAGGGAACATTGTTTTTGCCTCAGCTAATTATGGCTGCGGACACTGCAAAGGATTGTTTTGATATTATTAAGACACATCTTGCAAACACCGGAGAGAAGACTGAGAGCAAAGGCAAAATAATAGTAGCCACAGTAAAAGGTGATATTCATGATATAGGAAAGAATATTGTAAAAGTTATCCTAGAAAACTATGGCTATGATGTTATAGATTTAGGGCGCGATGTGGCTCCAGAGGAAATATTAGAGACTACAAAGAGAGAAAATGTAAAACTAGTTGGTTTATCAGCACTTATGACTACTACATTGCCTGCTATGCAAGATACTATCAATCTTTTAAAAGATTTAGATGATGTAAAGGTAATGGTAGGAGGAGCAGTATTAACGGAGGATTATTCAAAGCAGATTGGTGCCGATTATTACTCAAAAGATGCGAAAATGTCGGTAGATATTGCAAAAAAAGTATTAGGATAAAAAGTACTTGCAATTTATAATTGCTTTTGATAAAATACACTTCGTGTCAAATCGATGAGTAAGTTCGATTTAATATCTTAAAAGGAGGTGCTATTATGGCTAAATGTGAAATTTGCGGTAAGGGTGCTCATTTTGGAAAAGCTGTGTCTCATTCACACAGAAGATCAAGCAGAATGTGGAAATCAAATATCAAAAAAGTTAGAGTTAAAACAGATGGAAACGCAAAGAGAATGTACGTTTGTACACAGTGTTTGAAATCTGGTAAGGTTGAGAGAGCATAATTTTGCTCTGTCACTAATAAATGACTGTTCTTTTAGGAACAGTCGTTTTTTTATATATCGAAAAGACCTAAATAACGGGTGGTTTTAAAGATTTTTAATCACTTAAATCTCTTTAAAAATCACTCAAAAAATAGTATAATATATAGACTATGGTTTATAGGAGGATAAGTCATGAAAGGTAAATTAGATACAGACTTAGGCCAGGTATTAATTAGCCCAGATGTTATCGCACAGTATGCGTCAGAGACTGCTTACGAGTGCTTTGGAATCGTGGGAATGGCTATGGTAAGCGTTAAAGATGGACTTGTAAAACTACTAAAGAGAACAAGTTCTACAATGGGTATCAATGTAGAAATTGATGAAAAGAATGAAATCTCTATAGACTTTCATATCATTGTTTCATACGGTGTAAATATTGTCACAATAGCAGACAATATTATTTCAAGTGTGAAATATAAAGTTGAAGAGTTTACAGGTATGACTGTAAAGAAAGTCAACGTTATTGTTGAAGGTGTAAGAGTAATAGACTAATAAAGGTTAATTATAGAATAAAGTAATTGTAATTACTTTAGGAGGAATTATCGTGGAATTAATGAGTATAAGCGCCGAATTGCTACAAAAGGCATTTATTGCGGGCGCGAAAAATCTTGAGGCAAACAAAGAATATATCAATGAATTAAATGTATTTCCAGTTCCAGACGGAGATACAGGTACTAACATGACACTTACTATTATGTCAGCAGCACAGGAAGTTGGTGGCATTGATAAACCAGATATGGAGACAGTTTCTAAGGCTATCTCATCTGGATCACTTCGTGGTGCTAGAGGTAACTCTGGTGTTATTTTGTCTCAGTTGTTTAGAGGATTTACTAGAGAAATCAAGAAAGAACAAGAGATTAATGTAGAAATACTATCTAGAGCTTGCAATAAGGCTGTAGAGACTGCATATAAGGCTGTTATGAAGCCTAAAGAAGGTACTATCCTAACAGTTGCTAAGGGTATGGCTGAAAAGGCTGAAGAATTAGTAGCAGAAAGTGAAGATTTGATCTATGTGGTTGATGAGATTATCAAACACGGTGATTATGTTCTAAGTCAAACTCCTGAGATGCTACCAGTTCTTAAGGAAGCCGGAGTGGTAGACTCTGGTGGAGAAGGTCTTATGACTGTAGTTAAGGGTGCATATGATGCTCTCCAGGGTAAAGAAATTGATTATACTTTGGAAGGTGTTGCAAAAACAGGTAGCGGAGCTAACCTTGATGACATTGAAGTAGAAGAAGCAGATATTAAGTTCGGTTACTGTACTGAATTTATTATAAATCTAGATAATCCATTGGATGAAGCTGAAGAAGACAAATTCAAAGAATTCTTGCATTCCATTGGTGACTCAATCGTAATGGTTGCTGATGATGAGATCGTAAAAGTTCACGTTCACACAAACCAACCAGGTGAAGCTTTTACTAGAGCTTTAACTTATGGTTCTTTGTCGAGGATGAAAGTGGACAACATGCGTGAAGAACATCATGAGCGTCTAATTCAAAATGCTGAAAAGAGAGCAAAAGAACAGGCTGAAGCTGAGAAGAAGGCTGAAGCCAAGAAAGATGAACCTAGAAAAGAGAATGGCTTTATCGCAGTTTCTGTTGGTGAAGGTCTGGACGAAGTGTTCAAGAGTCTAGAGATAGACGCTATCATTTCTGGTGGTCAGACAATGAACCCAAGTACAGAAGATATTTTAAATGCTGTTGATAAAGTTAATGCAGATAACATCTTTATTCTTCCAAATAATACAAACATTATTCTTGCTGCACAGCAGGCAGAGATTTTATTGGAAGATAAGAAACTTATTGTTATCCCTTCAAAGACTATCCCTCAGGGAATCGCAGCTATGCTAGGATTTATCCCGGGCGAGAGTCCAGAAGATAACAAAGAATCTATGATCGAGAGCATGAGTGGTGTTGCTACTGGTGAAATCACTTATGCTGTTAGAGATACAGTTATAGATGATCACGAGATTAAAGAAGGAAATATCATGGGTATTGGCGATGACGGTATCCTAGCTGTAGGCGAAGACCTAGAGGCTACTACTATAGAAATGATTGAAAATATGGTAGATGAAGATTCTGGAATGATTAGCGTTTACTACGGCGAAGACGTGAAAGAAGAAGACGCTAATAAATTAGTAGAAAAACTAGAAGAAAAATTCCCAGATGTAGAAGTTGAATGTTATATGGGTGGTCAGCCTGTATACTATTACATTACTTCTGTGGAATAGGAGAGTTTAATGGCAGACGTATTTGTAGAACAAATTATAAAGAGGAAACTATCACTAGGAGGATTGGCAATCAGAATTGGTGCCATCTTCCTTGTGCTTATTGGAATACTTTTATTGCCAGTTCTCAAACTAATTCTTACTATAACAGTTACAGCGCTATTTATTTATTTAGCATACTTAGCGTTTGTATATACAAGTGTCGAGTGGGAATATTCATTGGTTAACGGTGAATTAACTATTGATAAAATCCTCGGCAAAAGAAAAAGAAAACCAGGCGAGACTTATGACATTAGAAAGGCTAGTTTGATTGCGCCTGCTTACAGCGAGGAAGTTCTATCTAAGTCAGAGTATCTAACAAAGATGGATTATACTGCTACAAATAATAAAGGTAACCACTACGCTATCATCATTGATGATGTGGAAGGTGTTAAGGGAGCGCTCATGATTACATTTGAACCAGATGAAAAAATGCTGGATGCAATGTACAATGTGCGCCCTAATATTATAAAAAGGTAAAATGAAAGGGGAGTTTTTATGAGCAAGATTATTGGCGATGCAATTACATTTGACGACGTGTTACTAGTGCCTCAGTACTCAGAGGTTACTCCAAACATGGTTGATTTAACAACTAATCTTACTAAAAAGATTAAGCTAAACGTTCCAGTTATGAGTGCAGGTATGGATACTGTTACTGAGAGTGGAATGGCTATAGCAATGGCTAGACAGGGTGGTATTGGTATCATCCATAAAAATATGACAGTAGAGCAACAAGCAAATGAGGTGGATATAGTTAAACGTTCAGAAAACGGCGTTATTACAGATCCATTTTCACTAAGCCCAGATCATACTTTGGCGGACGCTGATGAGTTGATGGGTAAATATAAGATCTCAGGTGTGCCTATTGTGGTTGGTAAAAAACTAGTCGGTATTATCACTAACCGTGATTTGAAATTTGAAACTGACTTTAGTAAGCCTATTAAAGATTCAATGACTTCAGAAAATCTAATCACAGCAAAAGAGGGTGTGACATTAGATGAAGCTAAATCAATTTTGGCGAAGTCAAAGAAAGAAAAACTTCCTATAGTAGATGACGATTATAACCTTAAAGGTTTGATTACAATAAAAGATATTGAAAAGCAGATTAAGTATCCTTTGAGTGCGAAGGATGAGCAGGGAAGACTTCTCTGTGGTGCTGCAGTTGGTATTACAAATAATGTATTAGAGAGAGTTAAAGCATTAGTGGATGCAGCTGTGGACGTAATCGTAATTGATTCAGCTCACGGACATTCAGCAAACATTGTTAAGACTCTTAAAGAAATAAAAGCAGAGTACCCAGACCTTCAAATCATAGCTGGTAACGTGGCAACAGGTGAGGCTACAAAAGATTTGATTGAAGCTGGCGCAGATGCAGTTAAGGTTGGTATTGGACCAGGTTCTATTTGTACTACACGTGTGGTAGCAGGTATCGGCGTTCCTCAAGTTAGCGCCATTATTGACTGCTATAATACAGCTAAAGAATATGGCGTGCCAATTATCGCCGATGGTGGAATTAAGTTCTCAGGTGATATTGTTAAAGCTATTGCCGCAGGCGGAAGCGTTTGTATGATGGGTTCGATGCTTGCAGGTTGTGATGAGGCTCCTGGTGCTTTCGAAATCTTCCAGGGAAGAAAGTACAAAGTTTACCGCGGAATGGGTTCAATCGCAGCTATGGAAAACGGAAGTAAAGATAGATACTTCCAGACCGATGCAAAGAAACTAGTTCCTGAAGGTGTAGAAGGTCGTGTGGCCTACAAAGGAACAGTTGAAGATACAATATTCCAGTTGATGGGCGGTCTTCGTTCAGGAATGGGATACTGTGGAGCAAAAGATATCGAGACATTAAAAGAGACTGGAAAGTTCGTTAAGATCTCAGCGGCTTCACTTAAAGAGAGTCATCCTCATGATATTCATATCACTAAGGAAGCTCCAAACTATACTACAGAGAATTAAGAGGTAATATAAAAAATGAAAAGAATTATATCTATTGTTTTAACCGTTGCACTAGCTGCTACATTGTTTGTAGGATGCAGCTGTGGTCAAGATAAAAAGATTGACAAAGAAGCAGGATACGATGTTGATAAGTACATTAAACTAGGCAAGTATACAGGTTTCGAATATGACATTGACCAAAAGAAATTTGATGATATGCTTGCTGACAAAACTTACGAAGCTACTGAAGTAAGTAGAGCAGCAAAGATGGGTGATGAGATTGAATTCTCATATACTGGATACATCAAAGATAAGAAAGTGAAAGATTTAAGTCAGGATAGCATTGCTGCTGAAACAGATCAGAAAGATAATGCTGTTTACTTGAAATTTACAAATGAGTTAATTGGTAAAAAGAAAGGTGATACAGCTACTGTAAAACTTTCTGGCAAAGAAGCTAGCAAGATTTCTAATACTAATAAAAAATACACAGATGATGTCACTTTCAAATTAAAAGTTAAAGAAGTGAGCGAAGTTAATCATCCAAAGGTTACTAATGACTGGGTTAAGAATGAGAGTAATGAAGATGTTGAGACTGCGGACGAGTTCTTCCAGGTTATTGAAACTGAGTTAGATGATGCAGCTATGGCTGACGTATGGCAGATGGCTGTCGATAAAGCAACCATGACATCTTGGCCTCCAAAGTTGTATAATAAAGTTAAGGAAGAGGAAGAGGCTGATGCTAACTATAATGCAGATCAGTGGGATATGTCTCTAGAAGAATATTATGCAATGAATGGAGACACTAAAGAGAGTTTAGAAAAAGAATACATGAACCAAGTTAAATCTACCTTGGTTATGTGGGAAATCGTCAAAGAAGAAGATATTAATGTTAGCGCTAAAGAAATAGAACAGAGATATAATGATTTATATGTAGAATTGAAAGACGACGATGAGGTTAAGACATTAGCTGATGTTAAGAAAAAGTATTCTAAGGCAGAGATAAAAGAGGCCGTTTACTTAGAAAAAGCTCAGAAGTTTGTTTATAAGAATTCTACAATTAAGAAAACATACAAGATACATAACAACAAGTAAGTATTTAGACCGACGTAAAGGAGGTATCAAGAATGGTTTGTAAAAGAGTCACTTGTGCATTAATAAGTGTGGGGATGATTATTCTAATGCTTCCGGTATGTAGTAGTGTGGATGCTAAAGCCAAAAAGATTAAGCTTAACTATTCATACTACAAGATGACAGGCGGATACACAGTTAAACTTAAGACTAAATCTGGCATCAAAGTAAAATGGAAAAGTACTAACAAGAAAGTTGCCACTGTTTCCAAGAAAGGCAAAGTCACTGGAAGGAAAAAGGGCAAATGTACTATCATTGCTAGAAGAGGAAAGAGAGTCGGCAAGTGTAAAATCACTGTCACCAGAAATATGTATATTCCAAACAAGAAGTTTACAAAGACTTCTTTGGATGTTTTACGTTTAAAACTTGATATTAACAATATTCAATACAATAGTGTTGGTGAGAGTTATATCAATAATAAGAAAAGCACATTTACTTTGTCTTTGAAGAATAATAAGAAGAAAGTAACTTGGGGCACACAAAATAAGCGTATTGCAACTATTAGTAGTAAAGGTTTGATTACTGCAGTTTCGCCAGGATTGACTTATGTCTATGCAAAGGTTGGCAAAACAAAGTATAGAGCTGAAGTAGTAGTTACTGATTTGAAGAATCCTAATAAGATTGAGAATCAGAAAGACGCTTATGAGATGCTTAAGAGAATTAACGATCTTAGAATAAAGAACAAAGTAAAACCACTTAAGATTTTGAACCGTTTAATGAGGGCGTCCCAACAAAGAGCAAAAGAATTAAAGCCGGCTAGAATCGAAGTGAGTGGATTAGGAATTAAGTTTGATAAGAATTTCTCACATAGAAGACCAGATGGTAGATCGTTCAGTTCAATTATTCCTGAATTTAATTTACCAACAGCCAGTCGTGTGGGTGAGAATATTAGTTTTGTAACAGATACTGTTACACAGAGGGAAGATTTTATTAAATATTGTTTTAAATCTTTCCTAGAATCAAAAGATCATAGAGAAAATATGTTGAGTAACGATTACAACTACATTGGTATTGGGCATGATGATAGTATTCGTTTTACTAATTATCATACTCATCCGTGTATTGCGATGTTCTGGGAACAACTATTTTACTCTAAATATTAAGGAGACAATATGAAAATCACATTAAAAGATGGATCGGCAAAAGAATACTCAGAGGCTATGTCTGTAAAAGACATAGCTTTTGATATAGCGCCAGGCTTGGGTAGAGCAGCTTGCGCAGGAGAGGTAGATGGTGAAGTAGTAGATTTAAGAACCACCATCGACAAAGACTGTAAATTAAATATTTTGACCTTCAACGATGACGAAGGTCAAAAAGCTTACAGACATACCGCTAGTCATATTTTGGCAGAGGCTGTTAAGCGTCTTTATCCTGACACAAAGCTAGCTATAGGGCCGGCCACTGATACAGGCTTTTATTATGATTTTGAGCACGAGCCATTTACTCGTGATGATTTAGATGCTATAGAAGCAGAGATGAAGAAGATTATTAAAGAGGGCGCAGAGATTAAGAGATTTACTTTGCCTCGCGAAGATGCCATTAAATATATGGCAGACAGAAAAGAGGATTATAAAGTTGAACTTATCCAGGATTTGCCTGAGGATTCTATCATTTCATTCTATAGTCAGGGAGAGAAGTTTGTTGACCTTTGTGCAGGACCTCATTTAATGAGCACAAAGCAAGTTAAAGCTTTTAAACTTATCTCATCATCCATGGCTTACTGGAGAGGCGATGAAAACAAAGCTAGACTACAAAGAATTTATGGTACAGCCTTTGACGATAAAAAAGAATTAGCTGCTTATCTTGAGTCACTAGAAGAGGCGAAGAGAAGAGACCATAATAGACTTGGTCGTGAAATGGGTCTATTTACAACAGTTGATGTAATAGGTCAGGGTCTTCCTTTGTTTACTCCTAAGGGCACAAAGATGATTATGAAACTTCAAAGATGGATTGAAGATTTAGAGGATAATGAGTGGGGCTATCAGCGTACACGTACACCTTTAATGGCCAAGAATGATTTGTTTAAGATTTCAGGTCACTGGGATCACTACAAAGAGTCAATGTTTGTATTGGGCGACGAAGAAAAGGATGATGAAGTATTGACACTTCGTCCTATGACATGTCCATTCCAATATTATATTTATAAGAATGAGCAAAGATCATACAGAGATCTTCCTATTAGATATTCAGAAACTTCTACATTGTTTAGAAATGAGGATTCTGGAGAGATGCATGGTTTAACTCGTGTACGTCAGTTTACAATCACTGAGGCACACTTGATGATTAGACCTGACCAGGTTAAGCAGGAGTTAACTAGATGTCTTGAATTAGTGGATTATGTATTTAATGTGCTAGGCGTTCAGGACGATGTTAGATATAGATTGTCAAAGTGGGATCCAGAGAATAGAGAAAAATATTTGGGTGATGATGAATACTGGAATCACTCACAAGGTGTCCTTAGAGACTTACTTGTAGAAAAAGGAGTTGAGTTTACTGAGGAAGACGGCGAGGCTGCATTCTACGGTCCTAAGATTGATATCCAGGCTGACAATGTATACGGCAAAGAAGACACAATGGTAACTATCCAGCTTGATAATGCTATAGCAGAGAAGATGGATATGTACTATATAGATGAGAATGGTGACAAACAAAGACCTTACATCATTCACAGAACATCAATGGGATGTTATGAGAGAACTTTGGCGTGGTTGATTGAGCACTATGCTGGTAAGTTCCCAACATGGCTATGTCCAGAGCAAGTAAGAGTACTTCCTATTTCTGACAAGTACGAAGACTATGCAAACGATGTTGCAGCTAAGCTTAAGAAAGCTGGTGTGGATGTAACAGTTGATAACAGATCTGAAAAGATTGGTTACAAGATTCGCGAGGCTAGACTTAACAGACTTCCATATATGTTAGTAGTTGGTGAACAAGAGCAGACTGACGGTACAGTTTCAGTTAGAAGTAGATTCGCCGGCGACGAAGGAGTTAAGCCATTGGTTGAGTTTATTTCTCAAATCACAAAGGAAATTGAGTCTAAAGAGATAAGAGAAGAGATTCCTGAAGAGGAGAGAAATCAAGGGCAAAAATAGTCCCGAATTTATTTGACAAAGTACCATAATAATGGTATATTACTACACGTTGTAAAAGAAAGCAGAGTATCCACTCTCACCCAGACACGAGGAGTGATTCGAGGTTCATACTTTTTAAACACTATATTGGTGTTTTGAATTTGTATTTATGTGGATAATCTCTGTGATTATCCACTTTTTTATTTGTAAAAAAGGAAATTAATTTGGAGGTGCATTACAATTAACAAAGTACAGATTAACGAGCAAATCAGAGATGATGAAGTTCGCGTGATTGGATCAGACGGTGAGCAAGTTGGCGTTATGTCAGCTAGAGAAGCACAGCAGATGGCTTACGATGAAGATCTTGATTTGATTAAGATTTCACCTAAAGCAAACCCACCTGTTTGTAAAATCATGGATTACGGAAAGTTCAAATATGAACAGCAGAAAAAAGAAAAAGAAGCCAAAAAGAAACAGCACGTAGTTGAGACTAAGGAAATTAGGCTTTCACCTAATGTGGAAATCCACGATATGAAGACTAAGGCAAACAATGCTAGAAAGTTCTTAGAAAAGGGCGACAAAGTTAAAGTTACACTTAGATTTAGAGGTCGTGAAATGGCTCATATTAGTAGTAATGCAACAGTTCTTGATGATTTTGCAGAATTGTTAGAAGACATTGCAGAAATCACTAAGAAGCCAAAACTTGAAGGTAGAAACATGACTATGTTTTTAGAGAAGAAGCGCTAAAGCGTGAAATATTAGGAGGGAATTATTATGCCAAAGATTAAAACAAACAGAGCAGCTGCCAAGAGATTTAAAAAGACTGGCACTGGTAAACTAAAGAGAAACAAAGCTTATAAGTCACATATTTTGACTAAGAAGTCAGCTAAGAGAAAACGTAACCTACGTAAGGCTACAACAGCTGATAAGACAAACGAAAAAAATATGAAGAAGATATTACCATATCTATAATCTAAAGTTAGGAGGAAATTAAAATGGCAAGAGTTAAAGGCGGATTAAACGCAAAGAAAAGACATAAAAGAGTTTTGAAACTAGCTAAAGGTTATAGAGGAGCTAGATCAAAACAGTATAGAGTTGCTAAGCAGTCAGTAATGAGAGCTTTAGCTACATCATACGCAGGAAGAAAAGAAAGAAAACGTCAGTTCAGACAGTTATGGATTGCAAGAATCAATGCTGCATCAAGAATCAATGGATTATCATACAGCAAGTTCATGTATGGACTAAAGAAGGCTGATATTGATATTAACAGAAAGATGCTTGCAGATATGGCTGTAAATGATGCTGATGGATTTGCAAAACTAGTTGAAGTTGCAAAAGAAAACATTCAGTAATTTTTAAGGACACAAAAAATATTTTTGTGTCCTTTTTATTTCACAAAATGAACATATTTTTGAATAAAATAGTATATAGTGTGAAATAATAAATTTTGACGGAGGAAAGAAAATGAGCGTAATACAGATTGAAAATCTAGTGAAAAAGTATGGCGCTAATGTGGCAGTAGATGGACTGAACCTTGAAATAGAGGGTGGAAAAGTCTATGGCTTTCTAGGACCAAACGGTGCTGGTAAATCTACTACTATGAATATTATTACAGGCTACATTGGAGCTACTAGCGGAACTGTAAAAGTGAACGGTTTCGACATTTTAAAAGAGAGTAAACAGGCAAAGGCATCTGTTGGGTATTTGCCTGAGCAACCACCTCTATATAATGAAATGACAGTAGAGGAATACTTGAAGTTTGTAGCAGAACTAAAAGGTATTGCTAAAAAAGATAGAGCAGCTGCTATAGAAACTGCTGTAGAAAAAACTGGCATAAAAGAAGTGTTTGGAAGACTAATTAGAAATCTTTCAAAAGGTTATAAGCAAAGAGTAGGCATTGCTCAAGCTATTATTGATATGCCAAAGATTATCATTTTGGATGAGCCTACAGTTGGCCTTGATCCAAAACAGATTGTTGAGATTAGAGAGTTAATTAAATCTTTAGGCGAAGATCATACAGTAATCTTGAGTTCTCACTTATTACCAGAAGTAAGTGAAGTTTGTGATTACATTTATGTGATTTCACAAGGTAAGCTAGTGGCTGAAGGTACAGAGGCAGAACTATCAAAAGATGTAGTTAAAGAAAACATCTTAGAGGTAACTATTCAGGGTGATAAAGCTGTGGTAGAAGCGCTTGTTGAAGATATGGCTTCAGTTAAAGATTACAGTGTAATTGAAGCAACTGAAGGTATAGTGCTTACAGTGAAAACTGACTCAGATTCAGATATCCGTTCTGGATTATTTGCAATATGTGCTTCAAAGGGACTTCCTATTGTTGGAATGAACTATAAGGAGAGTTCTTTGGAGGATGTATTCCTAGAGATTACAGAAGACTACAAGGCTCCTGAGAAGAAGTCAAAGAAAAAAGATAAAGATGATACAGATGTTGTAGTGACAGAGACTGTGATAGAAACAGAAGATGGCGAAGTTTCTGAAACAGTGACAGTAATAGAAGAGGAGGTGAGTGAAGATGAAAGCGATCTATAAAAGAGAACTAAAATCATATTTTTCATCAGTAATAGGTTGCATATTTGTTGCAGCTTCAATACTCATTTCCGCGATATTCTTTGTACTATATAATATGATGCAAGGATATCCAAACATGGAACCACCAGTGTTCTATGGTGCAATGGGACTTGCGCTTTTTGTACCAATTTTGACTATGAAGGTAATGGCAGATGAGAGACGACAAACAACTGACCAGTTAATTTTGACTTCTCCAATATCACTATTCAAAGTTGTATTTGGTAAGTATTTGGCGTTGCTTACAATATTTGCAATTCCAGTGCTAGTTATGTGTACATATCCATTAATTCTTTCAATCTTTGGAACAGTATCATTTAAACTAGCTTACACTACAATATTAGGATTTGTCCTATACGGTGCAGCATTGATTGCAATTGGTGTATTTATTTCATCAATCACAGAAATGCAAATCATTGCAGCTATTATAGGTGTAGTAGTAATGTTCTTGGGATTCTTTATGAGCACAATCACTAACTTGATTTCTCAAGGTGGAAACGTAATTACAGATATTCTAAGTGTGTTCGATACAATGTCACCACTTAATAACATTATGGCGGGACAAATAACACTAAGTAACATTGTCTACTATGTATCAATCATAGTATTGTTCTTGTTCCTAACATGTCAGTCTGTTCAAAAGCGCAGATGGAGTGTATCGAAAAATACAATTGGAACAGGTGTGTTCAGCGTAGTTACTATCGCAGTAGTTTTAGTGCTAGTAGTATTTGTTAACCTACTAGCAAATGTTGTTACAAAAAATGTACCGGCAGCTACAGTTGATACAACACAAGAAAAAATATATTCAATTTCAGATAAAACTGAAAAGATGCTTGCTAAACTAGATAAAGACATTGATATTTATGTAATGTCTTCAAAAGGTGCTATGCAGAAAGATGTTTATAAAGACTATATTTATAAAACATTACAGAGATACGAAGCAGCATCTAGTCATATAAATGTTGAATTTAAAGACACTAAACAGAATCCAAACTTCTATAAACAATATACAGAACAGAGCCCTACTGAAGGAAGTTTAATAATAGTAAACAAAAAGAATAAGAAATCAAAAGTAATTGATTATCAAGATATGTTTGTTATGGATCAACAGGCTGCTATGTATGGACAGCAATCACAACCTACTGCCTTTGACGCAGAAGGACAGATTGATGGTGCTCTTACATATGTTCAGTCAGATGAGTTATATACTATTTACCAGGTAGAAGGACACAAAGAAACAGCTGATGCTCAAGCACTTGGAACAATAGAAAACATGACAGATATTATCAAGAAGCATAATGGCCAAATTAAGACTATCAACCTTAATACAAAGAAAGGCCAAGAAGAATTGACTACAGATAAGTGCGCAGTTCTATTAATAATGGGCCCTCAGAAAGATTACACAAAGAGCGAGGCTAGCCTTGTTAAAAAATACCTAGAAGAAGGTGGAAAAGTCATTGCTGGACTAGAGGCAGCAAATTCATATGCCGAGGACAAGCCAAATTTCTATTCCATATTTGAAGCTTACAACATAAAGGTTCAAAAGGGTATAGTGGCTGAAAATGATGAGAATTGTTATATGCCTATGCAGATGGATGGATCAGGTGGACCATTATTTGCAATGGCAGAAGGCAAAGAAGGATTTGCCGATGGTATCTCTGGACCAGTTCTTTCTGTATATAGTATTGGCTTAACAAAGAAGGATAAAAAGAATGAGGATATTGTTTACTCATCACTTGCTCCATCATCTGATAAGGCAGTGTTAAAGACTGATCCTAACCATGCTAAGAAGAGTACAAAAGAAAAGGGCGATGTAAGTGGACCATTTGATTTTGTAGTATCTGTAGAGAAAAATGTTGCGGCTACTGAGGCTTCAAGCATTGGAACAGATAAAGCAAATAATAAGCAAGCAGAAATGCTAGTATTCTCATCAGTTTATTCACTTTCTGACAGTATTGATGCAATGGCATCAAATGCTAATACAGAAGTATTGAGCAATGCTCTTGATAAATATATTGATACAGATGTGGAAACTGTTACTGTTGCTAAGAAGAGTTTGCAAGTTCAGCCACTTACAGTATCTAATTTAGCGGTTAGAATATGCATGATCGTATTCGTGATTGCTCTTCCAATCCTATTATTAGGACTTGGTATTATCACATGGGCTGTAAGGAGAAAAAAATAATGAAGAAGAGTCAAGTTATTACATTAGTAGTCCTAGTGGTTATCCTTGGACTCTGCATTGGTGGTTACTTTGTCGGCAAACAGTATTTTGCGGATAAAGAGAAAAAAGAGGAAGCGGCAAAGACCACAACAGCTCTAAAAATTGACACTAGTAAAGTGACAGGAGTAGCTTATACTTACAGTGGTAAAACATTTACTATTGGAAAAGTCGGCGACATTTGGACTAATGTGGATGATTCTAAGATGAAACTTCGTCAAGCAGATGTTGGATCAATGATTGCGTCGCTTAAACAGATTAAAGCAGATACAGTAATCAAAAATCCAAAAGACATTAGTCAATATGGGTTTACCAAGACAAAGAAAGGCATTAAACCACAGACTCAAGAAATATATGTCACAACACAAGGTAATAAATATTATGATATATTTGTTGGATCTCCAAACCCATATAATCAATCTGCATATTATGTAATGATTAAGGGTGATAACAATGTATATTTGGTGGACGGCGGATTTACTGCAGAGTATAGTAAGACATTAAATGAACTTGAGCAGGAAACTGCTACAGTTAATAAATAATAAGGAATTATAAAGATAAGAACTGTCACGTTAATGATAGATAATCATAATCGTGGCAGTTTTTTGTACTAAAAAATTTTATCAGAATTCATAATTATCATAAAAACTGAAACTACTTGACCAGGGGGTAACCCCAAGGTTTATATTTAAGATGCGAAACAAATATTTGCAGCAATGACATTAGCAAATATAGACATTTTATTAGAAAACGCAGGTGAAGAAAATGAAAAAACATATTTGTAGAACATTATCGATAATTTTATTAGCAATAAGTATACTATTTAATAATAGTGTAATTAGTAGTATTAACGCTGATATTTCAAAAACACAAGAAACTAAAGTTTACTTGGATGCAGATGATTTTGAAAATTTAGATGATTATTATGATTACGTCAAAAGAACGGGTGATTATTCAAATTATACAGGAGATGAAGATGTTAAATCATTGAAAAGCGTAAATGGGTCTAGTATAGTTCAAAAAGGTAATACATATCAAACTGTCGGTAAAAATGCAACACTTAGATATACTCTAACAGATTTAAAGTGTAATTCCGCGATTCAGAAAGCATATATTGGAGGAACCTATATTTATGTTGTACAGCGTAGTGGAAAAAACGTGTTTTTATCAAGGTGCCTAATTTTAGAAAATCAAATTGCTAAGTATCAGGATAGGATGGCGCTTGGAGATTTCGGTCACTGCCAGACACTAGAAGCATATTTATATGGAGGAGAAACATATTTTTGGATGAGTGGGAAAAGCAGTTCTTTAACAGGAGCTCTTTGGGCTACTCAGGTAATTAGAGTAAAGTATGAGACTACAGTTGAAGACGATATAAATGCTGGTAAATATAAGTATTACTATGATTTTTATAGACTATCTTATATGAGTAAAGCTAATAAGCAAGGAAAATCAATAGGTACAACTAAAAGGGTAGATGCAGCCTTGTCAAGTAATGGTTAAAAATTACTAACATGGTCAAAGACTACTGATAATTGGATGCAATTTACTGTATACGACAACAAAAAAATAAATGATGCTTTTAATAGTTCAAATAATAAGTCAATACCGTGCAACAATAGCGCTATTAAAAATGCATGTGATTATAGTTTTAAATTAAAGAAGAAAGATTTGTTAACAGATGGATCTATGCAAGGGTTAGAGATGACAGATAATGGATCTATATATATGGCAAGTGGACAAAAAAGTCATACAAAGAAGATTATAAAGTTAAATAAAAATGGAAATGTAAAAAAAGAAATAACAATTAGTAATAGCAATTTAAAAAAGAACACTGGAACTGAGATTGAAGGATTACAATTATTGGGTAATTATTTATATTTTGGGATTTGTAATCATAATCAAACTAAAACAACTCAATATATATACTCATTACCAAAAGCTGATTTTAATTAAATCGATAACACTGTAAGAAATTAAAGAGATGTAATAATATGGAATTAATTACTAGGAAGAAGAGGAAAGAAATATGAAAAAAATACTAAAAAATATACTAAAAAATACATGTATTATGCTAGTGGCATTGTTTACTGTAATTAGCAACATAGATGGATATTCAATAAAAGCAAACACAGTTTTGATAGAAGGTGATTTCAAGTATGTTGTCTATGGGAATCATGCGTGGATTGAATCATATATAGGGACAGATGTCAATGTAACGATACCAGAAACTATAGGCGGGAAGATAGTTACAGATATAAGTTCATTAACAGGGGGAGAAGCAAAAAAATGCGTGATAAAAAAAATCACATTATCAAAGAATATGAAAGAGTCCAGGGCTACAAATGATGCATTGAATTGTTATGAAACGCTAGAGGAAATAAAAGTTGTTTCAAGGAATTCAGAATTAACCTCAGAAAATGGGGTATTGTTTTCAAAAAATAAAAAAAGACTATTAGTATATCCAATAAGCAAGAAAGATAAAGAATATATAGAACCAAGTACTGTAGAAAAAAGTAACGGTTTTGCGATTAATAAACATTTGGAAAAACTTACATTTTCAAAAAATAAAAAATACAAAGAAACACCATATTGCGAGAATATGAAACGTTTAAAAGAGATCAAAATGCCATCTAATATAACTAGAGTTGGTCCATCGTCTTTTTTTAACTGTAAAAAAATAAAAAGAGTTATATTTTCCAAAAAACTAAAGCAAATAAAAGCGGGAGGGTTTGAGAGGTGCGAATCCTTGAAAAGTATAAAATTGCCAAATAGTGTTGAGTATTTAGATTATCACTCATTCGCAGGGTGCAGTAGTCTTAAGAAAGTAAAACTATCATCAAACTTGAAAGTGATATGGTATAGTGCTTTCAGATGGACACCTTCACTAAAAAAAATAATGATACCAGAATCAGTAGTAAGAATTAGAGCTTATGCGTTTGATGAAAAAACGATTAAAGTAAAAAAACCAAAGTATTTAGTAAGAAAAAAGATTAATGCCAATAGTGCATATTATATTGCGAAGGTAAAGGCTAAAAAGGGTAAAAAAACAAAAAAATATTTAGCGGAAGATTTAACAACAATAAAAGCAAAAAGCAAAAAAGTAAAAGTTTTTGTTGGAGACCAAGTTAAACTAAAAACAAAAGTTTATATCAAGAAGAAGTATAAAGGTATACTAAACAGTGAAATTTTAAAGTATAAAAGCCTTGATAAAAAAATAGCGAAAGTGACAAAAAATGGAAAAATTAAAGGAGCAAAAAAGGGTAACTGTAAGATTATGGTAAAGTTAAGAACAACAGGACAAAAATTTGTTGTAAAAATTAAGGTTAAATAGTATATAAGCAGTTTTGTATGAAAAAAGAACTAAGACTTCGTCTTGGTTCTTTTTAGTGCGGAAGATGGGACTTGAACCCACACGGCCCGAGGGCCACAAGATCCTTAGTCTTGCTCGTCTGCCAGTTCCGACACTTCCGCTTAAATGCAAAAAAATATTATCACAAAGATTGTCAAAAGTCAAAAAGGTAACTTTGTGTTTACTATAAGTTAATAATTATATAAAATCTTATTAGAATATGTGAGGAGGATAGAAATGAAAAAGATTTCAGTAATAATGATGATTGTAATAATATCTACATTTATTTTTTCTGGATGTGGAAAAGAATATGTAGAAGGTACAAAGCTTAGATGCGATGGAGTGTATCAATCAAAAATAAAAGGTAGTAATGGGGAGTTTTCCTATATTTGTTTTTTTGAAGAAGGAAAAGCAGCTACAGTTAGTGACAGTAGCATAGACAGTCCAAAGAAAGCATATGAAGCTTTTCACGACGGCTCAATTATTTGTAAGCATTCTACTTCATTTAAAACATCTAGTGGCATAATAGTTAAAAAAGATCAAGGTGGCAAGACTGTCGAGATGGCTCCTACATGTGAATTCACAATACAAGTAAATACTGGAATTACCACATATACATGTTATTTGAAAAATAAAGTGCTTGAGTGTGATATTGTTAACCCAATTAGAACAACAAACAATAAAATATATGAATTTGTTCCAGTGAATTAAACAAATCGGTGGTGTTGCGCCACCGATTTTTTATTGTATAATATTACTAGTATGTTTTATTCAGAAGATACAATTGAACAGGTAAGAAGCGAGAATAACATAGTTGATGTAATAGGCGATTATGTGAAGCTTACAAAGAAGGGTAGTTCTTATTTTGGACTTTGTCCGTTCCATAATGAGAAGACACCTTCATTTTCTGTGTCTCCACATAAGCAGATGTATTACTGCTTTGGTTGTGGAGAGGGCGGAAACGTTATTTCGTTTTTAATGAAATACGAAAACTACAGTTTCACTGAGGCCATGGAAGTGTTAGCTAACCGTGCTGGAATCACTTTGCCTAAGCAAGAATATTCTAAGGCGAAGAAGCAGGAGCAAGACTTAAAGACTAAGATTATTGAAGCAAACACTGAGGCAGCCAAGTACTATTATCATTTACTTATGTCTAAACGTGGACAGACGGCATATCACTATTTGAGAGGTCGTGAGTTAGATGATGAAACTATCACTGGCTTTGGCCTGGGCTATTCTGATAAATTCAGCAATAACCTTTATAACTACCTAAAGGAAAAAGGTTATGATGACAACTTGCTAAAAGAAACTGGGCTTTTCACTTTTGATGAGAAGCGCGGTGTTAACGATAAATTCTGGAACAGAGTAATGTTTCCTATTATGGATGCTAATAACAGAGTAGTGGCGTTTGGCGGTCGTGTTATGGGCGATGCTATGCCTAAATATTTGAACTCGCCTGAGACCAAGGTCTTTAACAAAAGCCACACTGTTTATGGTTTAAATAAAGCTAGAAAAGCAAGAGAAAACTATTTCATAGTTTGTGAAGGATATATGGATGTAATCAGTTTGCATCAGGCAGGCTTTAGTAATGCTGTGGCAGCACTTGGCACATCATTCACATCAGGTCATGCATCTTTGATCAAGAGATATGTGGATGAAATTGTATTGTCATTTGATAGTGACGAGGCTGGAACAAAGGCAGCGCTTCGCGCCATACCATACCTTCGCGATGTTGGGCTAAAGATTAAAGTCTTAAATATGGACCCATACAAAGATCCTGACGAGTTCATCAAAGAACTTGGAAAAGAAGAATATGAAAAAAGAATTAAGAATGCTACAAACTTCTTTATCTTTGAAGTGGGCGCAAAGCAAAAAGAGTTTAATCTTCACGACCCTCAGGAAAAAACGCAATTCCACAATGAAGTGGCTGGAATGTTACTGGAGTTTAAAGACGATGTTGAGAGAAAGAATTACATAGAGGCTGTCTGTGAAGAGTTTGATATTCCAAAGGATGGTTTGGAGAGTCTAGTTAAGAGCAAGGCTTTAACATATGTGGAAAAAGATAGAAAGTATGAAGAGAAGAAATTTGTATCAAAAGAGCAGAAGAAAGAAAATGCAACAGTGGGTGCGCAGAGAATCCTTCTAGCTTGTCTTCTTGATAGACCTGAAATATTTGGCAAAGTGAAAGAGGTTATTAGCCCTGAGGACTTTGGCGATGAATTCTATATAAATGTTGCTACTAAATTCTGGGAGCAGATGGAAGCGGGAAAACCAAATCCTGCATCTATAATGGATCAGTTCACAGATGAAGAGGAACATAAGAAAGTGGCAGCGCTATTTGTGTCACCAATCAGCCATGAATTAGAGCATGATGAGTTGGAACGTGCAATTAACGACTCAGTGTTAAAAATAAAGAGAGAGAGTCTTGAGAAAAAGTCAGCAAATGCTAAAGACATTAATGAGCTTCAAGACTTGATGAAACAGCAGAAGGAATTAGAGAAGGTTCATATTAAGTTATAGTATGTTATCTAAAAGGCTTAAAACAGTAGCGGATTTAGTGACGCCTTGCGAGAAGGTGGCAGATGTAGGCACAGATCATGGATATGTGCCTATATATTTAGTGAAGGAAAACATTTGCCAGTTTGCCTATGCAATGGACGTGAACGAAGGACCTTTAAATATTGCAAAATCCAATATTGCAGAAGAAGGACTTGAGGATAAAATTGAAACAATTTTGTCGGATGGATTTGATAACTTCGGAGACAGAGATGTAGACTCGGTTATTATCGCCGGAATGGGCGGAGATTTAATTGTAGATATTTTGGCCCGCGCAGGAGACTTTGACGAACTCATTCTATCTCCGCATAAAAGACCGGATTTGGTTAGAAAGTTTTTGTCGGAGAATGGATATAAGATTTCTGACGAGAAAATGGTGGAAGATGCGGGCAAATATTATACAGTTATAAAAGCTGTTAAAGGTGAGAGTGCCTATGATGACGTTCAGCTGGAATTTGGGCCAGTACTTTTGGATAATAAAGATGAAGTTTTAAGAGCGTATTTAGATATTCAACTTAATAAATTTTCTAGAATTATTTCTTCTTTGGAGCGTGAAGACAAAGAAGTAGAACATAAATACAAACTAATAAAAGAAGGATTAAAATATTATGTTTAACGTCAAACTAAAAGACAAAACAATACAAGTTGAGGAGCATACATCTATTGTCGATATTGCAAAGGAATGTGCAGATAATTATGAAAATGACATTATCCTTGCAATGTACAATGGCAAATTAGCTGAGCTTAATAATTCTGTACAAGAAGATTGTACTTTGGAGTTTATAACAACTGGCGATAAGATTGGTAGCGATTGCTATAGACGAAGTGTTGTTTTTATGATGCTTAAAGCGATTTACAAAATCTTAGGAAGAGAGCAAATTGAAAAGGTATCGATCAAATATTCAATTTCAAAAGGCTTATATTGTGAGTTGCACAGTGATGTTGAAGTGACTGATGAATTCTTAGAAAAAGTATCCGCTGAAATGAAGAGTTTGTCCGAGAGAGATATTTTTATTATTAAGAATACAGTGCCTGTTAGCGAGGCAATCAAACGCTTTGATTACTATGGAATGAAAGATAAGGTTAACTTATTAAAATATCGTAGATCCTCAAGAGTTAACATTTATAACCTTAGTGGTTTTGAAGATTACTTCTATGGATATATGGCTTACTCAACAGGCATCCTTAAACGCTTTAATCTATTTAAGTATAAGGACGGATTTATTCTTCAAACGCCTACGTCAAAGAACCCAAAAGAAATTCCCAAATTTAACGGGGAAGACAAACACTTTGACGCGCTCAATGATTCGACAGAGTGGGCAGAGAAGATGGGAGTGCCAACTATTGGACATGTTAATAATAAGATATGCGATGGAAGTGTAACAGATTTAATAATGGTGCAGGAAGCATATCAGGAGAAGAAGATAGCGGATATTGCAGAAGATATCGCAAGTCGCGATGGTGTTAAGTTTGTTTTGATTGCTGGACCATCTTCGGCTGGTAAAACTTCATTCGCGCATAGACTTTCAATTCAACTGGTTGGACAAGGTTTAAAACCACATCCTATTTCGGTGGACAATTACTTTGTCGATAGAAAAGATAATCCAGTAGATGAAGAAGGAAATTTAGACTATGAAGTTTTAGAAGCGCTTGATTTAGAACACTTTAACAATGATATGGAAGCGCTTCTAAATGGAGAGGAAGTTGAACTTCCTGAATATGATTTTGAGTCAGGTGTTCAACAGATGAGCGGAAAAACTCTAAAACTAGATGAGAATGATATTCTTGTAATTGAAGGAATTCATTGCTTGAATGATGAAATGACATACAAGCTTGATTCAGATAGAAAGTATAAGATTTATATTAGTGCTTTAACACCTCTTCGTATTGATGAGCATAACAGAATATCTGCATCAGACTGGAGATTGTTGAGAAGGTTAGTTAGAGATTTGAGAACTCGTGGCAAATCAGCACAGGCTACTATAGAAATGTGGAAGAGAGTTCGCAGGGGAGAAGAAAAGTACATCTTCCCATATGAAGATTCAGCTGATGCTATCTTTAACTCAGCTATGGTATTTGAACCATCTGTACTAAAAGTTTATACGGAACCTGCACTGTTTAGTGTTCCGGAAGACTCGGAAGAGTACTTAGAGGCAAATCGACTACTCAAGTTCTTGGATTATGTATTGCCTTTGCCGGAGGACGACGTTCCAAAGAACTCAATCATGAGAGAATTCGTGGGCGGAAGTTCAATTGTGAAAGAATAGTGATTTCTAGGAGGATATATGGACAAAATAATTGACTTTGAAGAACGTAAATATGAAAAGATGTCTAGTTGGTGGATTAAGCTAGTAGCTATTATTTTTTGTTTGTTAGAAATAATATCTATTGTATTAGGAGTAGCGTACATTGTTGTAAATAGAGAAGTATTCCAAAAGTTATTAGAAATAGAAAATGGAAAACTGATTGTTTTGATTGCTATTATTAGTGCTATTATTGTCCAGATTATTATTTTTATGCTTATATTTACAGTATATAGAGTTGGAGAACTAACTGACGAGCGAAATAGTTTGAGGGAAGAAGTAGAAAATTTATATAGCGAAATAGACAAGACAAAAACTGAAGTGATTAAACATAAGTATGACTAAAAAAGTAGAATAATTTAAAGAAATGTATTATAATACGTTTTCTAATTCTTTTAAAATCAAAAGAATTGAGTAAAGTGGATGATCGCGTGTGCTTCACACGAGGAAAGTCCGGGCTTCGCAGGGCAGGATGCCAGTTAACGGCTGGTAGAGGCGACTCTCAGGAAAGTGCAACAGAAAGTATACCGCCACTTTGTGGTAAGGGTGAAATGGCAGGGTAAGAGCCTACCGCGCTGGTGGTAACATCAGTGGCAGTGTAAACCCCATCCGAAGCAAGACCGAGCAGGAATCATATAGTTGCCCGCTAGATTCCGGGTAGGTTGCTTGAGCGTATAGGTGACTATGCGCCTAGATAGATGATCATCCTAGACAGAACCCGGCTTACAGCTTTACTCATAAAAAAGAATCTCTTTCGAGATTCTTTTTTGTTTAGTATTTTTTATCTTTAATAAATTTAACTAGTATATCACATATCTTATTCGAAAAACCTGATACAGCAGCCACCACTTCATTGTCATCTAATGGCCCTATATTTACGTCGGCAGCTTTGTTTGCGATACAACTTATACCACAAGTTTTAAAACCACAGTGGGCTGCAGCAATAGCTTCAGCGGCTGTGCTCATTCCAACTGCATCAGCACCCATACTTCTGAATGCTTTAACTTCAGCGGGAGATTCGTAGTTTGGACCGCTAGATTGAACATAAACACCCTTTTCTAAGATATATCCTAATTCAGTTGCAGTTTCTATTAAGTTTTCAGTTAGATCTCTATTATAGATATATGTCATATCTGGAAATCTTGTTCCAAGTTCTTCCACATCTTCACCCACGAGAGGAGATGGGACAAAGCTTGCTATTTGATCTTTAATAGCCATCATAGTTCCCATGTCATAGTCTAAGTTGATTCCACCAGCTGCATTAGTGATTACTAAAGTCTTTGCACCTAGCATCCTAGCAACTCGAACTGGGGCTACAACATCTTTCATAGAATAACCTTCGTAGTAGTGGAGTCTTCCTTGAAGAACAACTACATTGGTATCTCCGATAGTACCAAATACATAACGACCTCTGTGTGCTGCATTTGTACATATTGGATGTTCTGGAATTTTGTGATAACCACGCTCAACTGGATTATCTAAGCAATCCACAAAAGAATCTAAACCTGATCCCAAAATAACAGCAACTTCAGGTTTCATATCTGTTTTTTCGCGAATCGCTTTACAATAGTTTTCTAGCTTTTTATATTCTCTGCTCATAATCCGTACCTCACTTATAAAATATTCTATCATAAAATTGATAATTGTTTTATAAATTTGTACTTTAATACAGAAATAAGTAGTATAATTGCCTTAGGAACATTTGGTTACATCGAGGAGGAACTTATGAAAAGAGTATTAGTTTTAATCATTTGTCTAAGTATGTGCTTAGGCATTCCAGCTGATACATATGCAGCCGAAAACTATGGCACTTCTCATCCGGAAGATTTGGTTGATAAGAATACTGGATTGATTAGAAAAATATCTTGGAGAGATGAATTTTATGGAAATGCTCTTAATGAGAGGAATTGGAGTTATGATGTTGGGGGCGTTGACAATTTATGGGGTAGCAGACAATTTTCATATGCTAGAATGGAAAACGTTAAAGTATCAAACGGTTTACTAGATATTGTTTCTCAAATACAGTTTGATAAAAATAATGACAAAGTTATAACTAATTCAGAATATACAGGTTCTATTAACAGTAAAGGAAAAACTGATTTTAAATATGGAGAACTTGAGATTAGAGCGAAAATGGCACCTGGATATGGTGTTGGCTCTGTGTTATATCTAATGGGCAAGGATAAAGTTTGGCCAAATTGTGGAGAAGTTGATTTGTTCCAATATTCAAATACTACCAAACTTCTTACTCAAGCATTATTTACACCAAAAATTAATAATACAGACGAAACAGTAAATCAGAAAGTGTGGCAGAATACTATTGATAAAACAAAATTTCATATCTTTAAAATGAAGTGGTCAGATAAAAAAATCCAATTATTCATTGATAACATTTTGACTGGAACATATGATCCTGCTGAATATTCAACCAATCCTGATCCGACAAAGGATGATAAAGCATGGCCATTTAATCAACCTATGTACTTAAGAATACTTGGTTCAATGAATCCAAATATTTCGGGTTATCAAAGTTCTTATGGTTGGACTTTGGTTAAAGAAAATGAAGATTCAAAGGATTATGAAACCCATACATATGTAGACTATGTGAGAGTATATCAATACCAAATAGATAAAACAATTACAAATCAGCTCAACTCTAAACCGGATTTATATAGGGCATATAAAAAGAAGAAATCTAAAAAACTCAAAATAGAATTATTTGATAGTGGTTGGGTTAACGGCTACGAATTTAGAATTTTTAAAACTAAAAAGAATGCTAAAAAGAACAAAAAAGTTCTAGTTAAGAAGAAGTATGAAGGTTCGAAGAGTAAGGTTAAAGTAAAGAATAAGAAACTAAAGAATAAAAAGACTTTATATGTAAGAGCTAGATCATATAAGTATTGCTACAATGTGAAGTATTATAGTAAGTGGAGTAAACCGCTGAAAGTTAAAATTAAAAAATAATTTTAATCACCACCATTAATTTGGTGGTGATTTTTATTAAAAACTGCTTGAATTATCAGTCTCAATAATGTATCATTTGAATAACAAAAATTTGCGACCCAAATTTTTTTTGCCCATTTTTAGGCAAAACAGAAAATGGAGGTAACAATGAGACATTTACTTAGTCCTTTGGATATGTCAGTAGAAGAGTTAGACAGTTTGTTTGATTTGGCTAATGACATTGAAAACAATCCAGACAAGTATAAAGATGCATGTCGTAACAAAAAGATAGCTACATTGTTTTACGAGCCAAGCACTAGAACAAGACTTAGCTTTGAAGCAGCTATGATTAACCTTGGTGGACAGGTGTTGGGTTTCTCTGAAGCGGCATCTAGTTCCGCGGCAAAGGGAGAGAGCTTAGCAGATACTATTAAAGTGGTTTCATGCTACGCAGATATCTGTGCTATGCGTCATCCTAAAGAAGGTTCAGCGCTAGTAGCTGCAAATAATGCAAACATCCCTGTTATTAACGCAGGCGACGGTGGACATCAACATCCAACACAGACACTTACAGACTTACTTACAATTAGAAGTCTTAAGGGAAAACTTGGTGGATTCACAATCGGTCTTTGTGGCGACTTAAAGTTTGGACGTACAGTTCACTCACTTATCAATGCGCTATTAAGGTACGATGATATAAAGTTTGTCTTAATCTCACCTGAGGAACTTAAAGTTCCGGATTATATTCGCGAGGCTATAGAAGAGGCTGGATGTGAATATGAAGAGGTGACAAATTTAGATGATGTAATGGGAGATTTAGACATCCTTTACATGACAAGAGTTCAACGTGAAAGATTCTTCAACGAAGAAGATTATATTAGATTAAAAGACAGTTTCATTTTGACGAAGGATAAGATGAAAGAAGCTAGGGAAGATATGCTAGTTCTTCATCCTTTGCCAAGAGTAAATGAAATCTCAGTAAAAGTAGATAAAGATCCAAGAGCTGTTTATTTTAAACAGGCACAGTACGGTGTGTATGTTAGAATGGCTCTAATCCTTAAACTTATGGAGGTGGAAGTATGATTAATGTAGATCAGATTAACAATGGTTTTGTACTAGACCACATCCAGGCTGGAAGAGCAATGGCGATTTATCACTACCTAAATCTTGATGATTTGGATTGTTCAATTGCTATTATTAAGAATGCTAAAAGTGAAAAGATGGGCCGTAAGGACATCATAAAAGTAGAAGGTTCACTTGATATTGTGGACTTTGACGTGCTCGGCTTTATTGACCACAACATTACTGTAGACATTATTGAAGATGGAAAGTTAGTAGAGAAGAGGGAACTAAAACTTCCTGAGAAGATTACTAATGTTTTGCATTGTAAAAACCCTAGATGTATCACATCTATTGAGCAGGAACTAAAGCATGTCTTTGTTTTGACCGACAAAGAAAATGGTTTATACAGATGTCAGTATTGTGATGAGCAACAGGGACGTCTATGGGAAAAGATTAAGAAATTAGAAGAATTATAAAATAAAAAAGATATATGGATTCGTCTGTATATCTTTTTGCGTGGAGGAACTATGAAGCAAGTTGAAAACTACAAACCGAGATTTCACCATTTTGTATGGTTGTTTATTGTGGGATGTGTATTAGGTGTAATAGTGGAAGGTATCTTTTCGCTAGTCGACCTTGGAGCGTGGGAGAGCCATGTCACATTCCTATGGGGACATTTAAACATAGTTTATGGAGCTGGTGCATGCCTTACATATGTAGTTGCAAACTCATTAAAGAAAAGTAATATTTTTATTGAATTTGTTGTGTTTATGATTTTGGCATCAGTTGTTGAGTGGATAGCGGGATACATAGAAGAAGTTGTCTTGAATTCGACATCATGGAACTACGGTGCTTTTGGCGCACTTACCATTGCTAAATATATAAGCATTCCATTTAGTATAGCTTGGGGTATTATGGGAGTGTTATTTATTAAATTTATTCTTCCTTTACTTCAAAGACTATTTATGAAAATGAATGGAAGAGGATGGGTTATCGCAGCTTGGATTGTGACAGCATTTATGATTGTTAACTTCATTTTGAGTATGTATTCATTCTACAGATGGGGTGACAGGGAAACTTGCTATACAGAGAAACAGTTCAAGGAATATTTAATTAAAAATCCTAATGACGTAAAAGGTTTTAGAAAGGTGAATGTACCGCACAGAAAACCTGTTTATGTTAAAGATAAAAAACCAACTAATGATATAGATAAATTCTTCGACAAAACATGGCCAGATGAGTTTATGCATAACAGATATATGGAATGGGTAATTAACTCTAAATAAAGAAAAAGCAGTATCGATTGATACTGCTTTTTAATTACTCATTTTCTTCAGTTTCTTTTTTCTTCGGTATGACATCGACCGCCACAGACTCAACTCTGTTTGAATCCATATCGATAACTGTAAACTTACAATTATCGATCTTAACAACATCGCCTGTCTTTGGAATTCGCTCAAGCTGTTCGATAATCAAACCGCCCACGGATTCATAGTGATCTGAATCTATATCAGTTCCTAGTTCTTCGTTGAAGTCATCAAGGTTAACTGAACCATCTACTTTATATCTGTGTTCGCCCACCTTTTGAATACCTTCTTCTTCGGCGGCGTCAAATTCATCTCTCATATCTCCGACAATCTCTTCCAAGATATCCTCAAGAGTAATCATACCGTCCACCTGACCGTATTCATCTAGGACGATACACATTCCTGATTCATCTTCCTTCATCTCGAATAGAAGATCATTAATCTCCTTAGTAGCGATAGTGTAGAATGGATCACGCATCATTTCTGATATGTCAAATTCTTCACCGCTTATATGATTTACAATCAAATCCTTTATATTTACAATTCCGACTATATTATCAGAACTATCTTTATATACAGGCATACGAGTAAATTTATTTTCTTTAACTATATCCAAAAACTCTTCGTATGTAGTGTCAATTGACACCATTACAATATCAACCTTTGGAATCATGATGTCTTTAGCTTTTAGATCGCCAAAGTCAAAGACATTGTTGATAATATCAACCTCTTCAGATTCAAGTAAGCCTTCCTCTTCAGTGACATCCATTATTGTTCGAAGTTCGCCCTCAGTAATCTTCTTTGAATTCAAATTTACTTTAACTCTAAATATCTTTAAGAAGATAGTAGAGATTAAATTCAAAACAAAGATTAGTGGAGTGAATATAAACATACAAAATCTAATTGGTCTAGCATAGTGTAGAGCAATCGACTCTGGATGCATACTTGCTATAGTTTTTGGGATAATCTCACCATAAACAATAAGAATGAATGTAAATATTCCAACGCCAATACTTACATATGCATTACCGACTAATCCTTGAGTAAATATAGTGGCAATAGATGAAGCAGATATATTTACAATGTTATTAAGAATAAGTACTGTACTTAACATTTTTCTGCCGTCATCTAGTATTTTACTTAAGATAATAGCATTCTTTTTGCCTTCCTCCACACGCATTCTGACTCTCATACGATTAACAGTAGTAAGAGCGGTTTCAGCGCTTGAGAAAAAGGCTGATAGTAATAATAAAACAATTAAAATACATAGCATCGCTATGTTCATCGGGTCCATATAGACCTCCTTTAAAATAAGTATTATAAATCCGTTCGATTTATAGAAAAGATTGTACAAAAAGGGGTGTTTATTGTCAAGAAATAGACTGTGTCAAAAACCCCTTAAAATGCCGATTTTTTAAAGGGAAAATGGGGCAAAAAGTGTTTGGAAAAATACCACCTTTGTGATATAATTTTTTAGGAACTTTTGTTTGAAAAAACAATTATGGAGGATGTTATGAAACATATCAAAACATTAACAGATAAGACATTAAACGATACAGTAAAAAAAGGTGGTTGTGGCGAGTGCCAGACATCATGTCAGTCAGCTTGTAAGACATCTTGCACAGTTGGAAATCAGACTTGCGAACAAAAATAATTAAAGGTAATTAAATATTGAGTATCGTATAACAGAGCCGTCCATCGACTCTGTTATAGTGCGTTAAATAGGCTTAATATTTTGGAGGATATTACAATGATTCATCAGTATAAGAGCAATGGATTCAATATTGTAATGGACGTAGATAGCGGTGCTGTGCATGTGGTGGACGATGTCACTTATGATGTTATTTCATTGTATGAGAATAAAAGCGCTGATGAGATTGTTGAAGACCTAAAAGACAAGTATGATGCTGATCAGATTCGAGAATCACTAGATGAGGTGAACGAACTCAAGGAAAACAATCAGCTATTTACAGTAGACAAATATGAACCCATCATTGATGATTTTAAAAAGTATCATAAGCCAGTAGTTAAAGCTCTTTGTATACATATTGCACATGATTGCAACCTTGCTTGTAAATATTGCTTTGCAGAGGAAGGCGAATATCACGGCAGACGTGAGTTGATGAGTTTTGAGACTGGAAAGAAAGCGCTAGATTTCTTAGTAGAAAATTCTGGCGACAGAGTAAATTTGGAAGTAGACTTCTTTGGCGGAGAGCCACTTATGAACTGGGATGTTGTGAAACAACTAGTAGAGTATGGCAGATCCATAGAAGAAGCTAACAATAAAAAGTTTAGATTCACGCTTACTACAAACGGAGTTTTGCTAAACGATGAAGTTCAAGATTTCCTAAACAAAGAAATGGGGAATGTAGTAATCAGTCTAGATGGTCGAAAAGAAGTTAATGATAATATGAGACCATTTAGAAATGGCAAGGGAAGCTATGATTTAATAGTACCTAAGTTTCAAAAGCTTGCTGAGAGTAGAGACCAGAACAACTATTACATCAGAGGAACATTTACTAGAGAAAACTTAGATTTCTCAGAGGATGTTAAACACTTTGCTGATTTGGGATTTAAACAGATATCTATTGAGCCAGTAGTTGGTCCAGAGGAAGATCCTTATTCTATCAGAGAACAGGATTTACCACAGATACTTGAAGAGTATGACAAACTGGCCAAAGAATATATCAAGCGACACAAAGAGGGAAATGGCTTTACATTCTTTCACTTTATGATTGATTTAAGCGGTGGCCCTTGTGTATATAAAAGACTATCATGTTGTGGCTCGGGTACGGAGTATTTGGCGGTAACGCCATGGGGAGACTTGTATCCATGTCATCAGTTTGTTGGAGACGAAGACTTCCTAATGGGAAATGTTGATGACGGAATAACTAAACCTGAAGTGGCACAGAAGTTTGGAGAGTGCAATGTCTACTCCAAAGAGAAGTGCAAAGACTGTTTTGCTAAGTTTTATTGTAGCGGTGGATGTGCCGCCAATGCTTACAAGCAGAATGGTTCCATAAACACCACATACGATATTGGATGTGAAATGGAAAAGAAGAGAGTTGAATGCTCGATAATGATAAAAGCAGCGTTAGCTGAAAGCTAGCAAGAAAGAGGTTAAACATGAAATTCAAAATGACTAGACCAAAGGCAATAATCGCATTTGTGTTATCAATTGCTATGGTAGCATTTGCTGCGTATGTTTTAGTTTTTGGTGTGGCTGGATACGGCCAAGCAAAGTCTATTAAACTTGGACTAGACTTAAAGGGTGGTGTAAGTATCACTTATCAAGTTTCCAAGGATAATGGAAAGTATTCAGAGACTGACTTTGAGGATACTATCAACAAGTTAGAAAAGAGAGTACAAGTATTCAGTACTGAAGCTCAGGTTCAAAAAGAGGGTGACGATAAAATCGCAGTCTCTATTCCTGGACAGTACGATGCTGATAAGGTGCTTGAAGAATTAGGTAAACCTGGTTCTTTGTATTTCTGTACTAAAGAAGAGAGTACACCTTCAAAGAAAGATATTAAGGCTAAGAAGTATATTCAGCTTAAGAATAATTCGCAAGGTGATGGTTATTACAAAGTTTGGGTAACTGGTGATGAAGTTAAAAACGCCAAAGGCCAAGCATCTCAAGATGAAAACACAAAGGCTACACAGTATGTAGTATCACTTAAGTTTGACGACAAAGGTACTAAAGCTTTTGGTGATATGACATCTCAGAATGTTGGTAACCAGACTTATATCATTTATGATAATCAAATCTTAAGTGCGCCAAACGTAAAAGAAGCTATCACTGGTGGTGAGGCTCAGATCGATGGTCAGAAGGATTTGGAAGAAGCAGAGCAGTTAGCATCAAATATCCGTATCGGTTCACTTACACTTTCTCTAGACGAGATTAGCCATAAGGTTGAAAGTGCTCAGTTGGGTAACGATGCATTGCAGAAGAGTTTGCTTGCCGGTTTAATCGGTATGATAATCATTCTAATCTTCATGCTTATTGTATATAGAATTCCTGGTATTGCTGCAGGTCTTGCACTTATTGCATACGTAGAAATGATTTTGCTAGCGCTAAATGGTTTCGACTTAACACTAACGCTTCCAGGTATCGCCGGTATCATCCTAAATATTGGTATGGCAGTGGATGCGAACGTTATCATATATGCTCGTATCAGAGAAGAAATTGCTAATGGTAAAACAGTTAAGACTGCTATTAAGACAGGTTTCAAGGCTGCTACATCAGCTATTGTCGATGGTAACATCACAACACTTATTGCCGCATTAGTTCTTCTTTGGAGAGGTTCAGGAACTGTTCAAGGTTTCGCACAGACTTTAGCGATTGGTATTATTATCCAGTTGTTCGAGGCTCTAGTTATTTCTAGAGGATTCGTATGGATGCTATTCCATATGGGATTCCAAGACCTTAAGTTCTATGGTAAAGAAAAGGTTAGAAAAATATTCCAGTTCGTTCAGAAGAAAGCTATATTCTTCGCAATCTCGATTTGCGCTATCTTGATTGGTGTAATTGCAATGGTTGCTAACGGAATTGGTGGTTCAGTGTTCAACCTAGGTATCGAGTTTAAGGGTGGTAGCTCAGTGAAAGTTGAGTTCGCCAAAGAATACTCAATCGATTACTTCAATGACCACATTAAGAAGGATCTAGAAAAAGAAGTTGGACTAAAAGAAGTTCAAGGACAGAGAGATACTGACAAACCTAAGATTTATACAATTAAAACTGAAAAACTAGAAGGAAAGAAATTTGATAAATTCCAAAAAGTCCTAATAGATAAATACAAAGCTTATGATACTAAAGACAAGAAGCATCAAGAAAACTTCTCAAATGAGATGATTTCAGGAACAGTAAGTAAACAGATGAGAGAAGACGCGGTATTGGCCACAGCTATTGCGTTGATATGTATGTTGATATACATTTGGGCAAGATTTAGAAATGTTCAATTTGCCCTAGCTGCGGTTACAGCGTTGTTCCACGATGTGGCTATAGTAGTTGGCTTCTACGCACTAGCTAGAGTTACACTTGGTACTACATTTATCGCCTGTCTATTGACGATAGTAGGTTACTCAATCAACGCCACGATTGTCATATTCGACCGTATCCGTGAGAATATGGGCAACCGCAGAAGAGGTGATAAAGTAATTGATATTGTAAATGCATCTATCACACAAACACTTACAAGAAGTATTTACACAACATTCACAACATTTATCATGGTATTTATGATTTACATTATGGGTGTTACATCAATTCAGGAATTCACATTACCACTTATGGTTGGCTTGATTGCAGGTGCATTCTCATCAGTATTTATCACAGGTTCATTGTGGTACATTTTTAAGGGTAAATCTTACGATAAAGCCTTAAGATAATATCAAGCGGTATCACTAAACAGTGGTACCGCTTTTATAAATATATAGAGATTGTTCAAGTTATGGAAAGAATGACAGAGAGGTGGATGCTCCAAACGAAGAAAGCGGACTTTGGAGAAATCGCAAAGAAATTTAATATCAACCCGATAGTTGCTAGAGTTATACGCAACAGAGATGTTGTGGGCGATAAAGAGATAGAAGAGTATTTGAATACAAATATCGATACGCTTTCATCTCCATGGTTGTTTAAGGATATGGACAAGGCAGTTGATATTCTTAAGATTAAAATCGCTGGCAAAAACAAGATTCGTATTATTAGTGATTATGATGTGGACGGTATTTGCTCTGGTTACATTTTGAACAAAGCTCTTTCTGAATTAGGAGCAGATGTAGATGTGGTTGTTCCACATAGAGTTAATGATGGTTACGGCATCAATGAAAGTCTTATCCAAGATGCAAAAGATGCTGGCATTGATACTATCATTACATGTGACAATGGAATAGCTGCTAAAGAACAAGTGGACTTCGCCAAAGAACTTGGAATGACAGTTGTTATAACTGATCATCACGAGGTTCCATTTGTAGAGGAAGATGGCGAAAAGAAGTATATAGTTCCTAATGCAGATGCAGTGGTTAATCACAAGCAAGTAACTTGTGAATATCCATTTAAAGACCTATGTGGCGCTATGGTTGCTTATCAGCTAATGCGCGCTCTATACGAGAGTATGGGTCAAAATCAAAAGAATTTAGAGAGCTTACTAGTCTACGGTGCAATGGCAACGGTTTGTGATGTCGTTCCGCTAAAGGGCGAAAACAGGACTATTGTAAAGACTGGACTAGAACTCATAAAAACTACAAAAGATGTGGGATTAAATGCTTTGATAGATGCTTGTAGTATCAATAAAGAGAGTATTGGTTCATATCATTTTGGTTTTATACTAGGACCTTGTTTAAACGCTTCAGGTCGACTTGATACAGCTAAAAGAGCAGTTGATTTATTAAATGAATCTGACAGTGAAAAAGCTTTGGCAGATGCCAAAAAGCTAAAGAGTCTAAATGATGAGAGAAAAGATATAACAGAGCAAGGTGCCAAAGAAGCAATAGATATAGCAAGAGAAATGAAAGACAGAGTTCTTGTTTTGTATTTGCCAAATTGTCACGAGAGTGTGGCGGGAATTATTGCTGGTAGAGTAAAAGAGTTTTTCAATAAGCCATCTATTGTTCTTACAGATGCAGAAGACTGCGTCAAAGGATCAGGCAGATCTATTGATGAATACGATATGTTTGAAAACTTATCCCAAGTTAAGGACTTATTCTTGAAATTTGGCGGACACAAAATGGCTGCTGGACTTTCAATAGAAAAAGAAAACATAGACGAACTTAGAACTAGACTGAATGAAAAATGTACTTTAACAGAAGAAGACTTGATGAAAAAGATAGAGGTAGATAGTGAACTACCGTTTAAGTTTGCTACATTTGGTTTAGTAAATGATTTAAAGAAATTGGAGCCATTTGGCGTAGGAAACAAAAAGCCTATCTTTGCCGGAAAGCATATTCAAATAAACAGAATAAAAATATTAGGCAAAGAAGGAAAAGCCATCAGACTTGAGATGACTGACGAGAGTGGTTTCAAGATGCAAGGTATTATGTTTAACAAGTCTAAACGTTTTATGAAATTTTTGAGTGAAAAGTTTGGACAAGATGAGATAGATAAAGTAATGGAAGGCGTGGCTAATGAGATTAAACTTATGCTTTTATACTATCCAAATATAAATGAGTTTAACGGAAGACAATATCTTCAGTTAATTATAGAAAGTTTTTGCTAGGAGGACATTATGCACCCAATAGACAAATATATTAGAACTATTCCAGATTTTCCTGAAGAAGGAATTATGTTTAGGGATATCACTACAGTTACACAAGACCCAGAAGGATTCAAACTTGCTGTTGATAGTATGCAGGATTTGATCAAAGATTTGGATTATGATGTGATGGTGGGTGTAGAAGCTAGAGGATTTATCTTTGGCGCAGCCATCGCATATAACATGGGCAAAGGTTTATCTTTGGTTAGAAAAAAAGGAAAACTTCCTTGTAGCACTATTTCGCAAGAGTACGATTTGGAATATGGTACAGCCACTATAGAGATGCATGTTGATGCTATCAAGCCAGGTCAAAAAGTTGTTATAATTGATGACTTGATTGCTACAGGCGGAAGTGCAAAAGCAACTATTGACCTAGTTGAAAAATTGGGCGCAAAAGTTGTTGATTGTCTATTCTTAGTAGAACTTAAAGGCCTAAATGGCAGAGCGAAACTTGATGGCTATAAGGTGGATAGCGTTATAGCTTACGAAGGAAAATAAAAAGAAAGAAACTAGAAAAATGAGCGATGTAAACATTAACAAACAATTGGAGATTCACGGTATAATTCCGTCCGAGCAGGAGCAAGCCACTCCTGAGGAATTGTATGCGCGCTTAATTGAAAAAATCAAGCAGTATCATCCATCTTCAGATTTGGAGTTGATTGACAAGGCTTACAAGTTTGCGAAAGAAGCGCACAAAGATCAAAAGAGAAAATCAGGTGAACCATATATTATTCACCCTCTTCATACTGCGCTCATTTTGGCTGATCTAGAGTTAGATAAAGAATCTATTATGGCAGCATTGCTTCACGATGTTATGGAAGATACAGATGTAACACGTGAGGATATGATAAGTGCCTTCGGCGAAGAAGTAACTGACCTAGTGGATGGTGTTACTAAACTTACAAAATTGGATTACGACGTAGACAAAGTTGAAAAGCAGGCAGAGAACTTACGTAAGATGTTTTTAGCGATGGCGAAGGATATACGAGTTATCTTGATTAAACTTGCTGATAGACTTCACAATATGCGTACACTTATGTATAGAAGTCCAGAGGGCCAAAAAGAAACATCTAGAGAGACTATTGATATTTACTCACCAATAGCTGACAGACTAGGTATCAGTAAGATTAAAATCGAGCTTGATGACTTGTCACTAAGATATCTTGAGCCTGAAAAATATGACGAGTTGGTAGAGGGTGTTCACCAAAGACTTGAGCACCGCGAAGACTTTATGAATGAGCTTATAGAAGTAGTGGCTGGCTATGTAGAAAAGGCTGGCATTAAAGCGACTATTGACGGTCGTGTTAAGCACTACTTTAGTATATACAAAAAGATGGTAAATCAGCACAAGACTTTGGATCAGATTTACGACATTTTTGCGGTAAGAATTATTGTGGATAGCGTTATGGAGTGTTACGGTGCTCTTGGTATTATCCACGAGAAATTCACACCAGTGCCTGGTAGATTTAAAGACTACATTGCTATGCCTAAAGAAAATATGTACCAGTCGCTTCATACATCTTTGATTGCTCCAAATGGTCAGCCGTTTGAAATCCAGATTCGTACAGCGGAGATGCACAGAACTGCTGAGTACGGTATCGCTGCGCACTGGAAATATAAAGAGAACCTAACTGGTGATGACAACGAAGAGCAAAAGATTAGTTGGCTTCGCCAAATCCTTGAGTGGCAACGAGACATGACTGACAACCAAGAATTCCTTGATTTGTTGAAGGATGACTTGAATATGTTCTCAGGCAACGTTTATTGTTTCACTCCAGATGGTGACCTTAAGAACTTGCCTAACGGCTCAACACCAATAGACTTTGCATACAGTATTCACAGTGCTGTAGGTAACAAGATGATTGGCGCCAAAGTAAATGGTGAGATGGTTAATATTGATTATGAGATTAAGAATGGAGATAGAATCGAGATTCTGACATCAAATAACTCAAGTGGCCCTAGCCGTGATTGGTTAAAGATTGTTAAGAGTACTCAAGCTAAGAATAAGATTAATCAGTGGTTTAGATCGCAGAATAAGGAAGTTAATATTGAGCGCGGTAATGATTTGATTAAGGCTTATTGTAAGACTAAGAGTATTAATTTAGAAGAAATAATGAAACCTAAGTATATGGACATTGTCCGTACTAAGTATGGTTTCAAAGAGTGGGACGCTTTGCTTGCCACAGTAGGACATGGTGGACTAAAAGAAGGTCAGATTGTAAATAGACTTCTAGACCAATATAAGAAAGACCATGATGAGCCTATCACAGATCAACAAGTTATAGATATTATAGATAAGAACGCTCAGGGACAAGGCTTGATTAGCAGTTCAAAGAGTGGTGTTATCGTGGAAGGTATGGACGATGTAGCAGTTCGTTTCTCGAAGTGTTGTACACCTGTACCTGGTGATGAGATTGTTGGTTTTGTCACACGTGGGCGTGGTGTTTCGCTTCACAGAACAGACTGTGTAAATATGATTAATCTTCCAGAAATGGAAAGAAACAGATTGATTGAAGCAAGCTGGGCAGAAGACCAGAGCAGTCACGAAGGAAAGTACAACACAGAGATTGTTATCTATGCTCACAACAGAGTTGGTATTTTGTCAGACTTGTCAAAGATATTTACCGAGAACGATATCGATGTATTGTCTATTAACAGTAGAACAAGCAAAAATGAAATTGCTACTATAACTATGGCATTCCAGATTAACAGTACTGACGAGCTAAATAATATTATTGCCAAGATAAGACAGATTGATAGTATTATTGATATAGAAAGAACAGCTAGTTAGACTTTAAACTGTTAAAGACTAAAGTTTTAAAGGATAAAGTATGGAGATTAAAAATGTTTTAGTTAGTGAAGCATTTACTAACTGCTATATAGTCAAAAATGAAGAGACTAACGAAGGTTTTATAATAGACCCGGGTGGAAGTGCTCTTAAGATTTCTAGAATTATTGAACAGATGCAAATGACACCTAAAGCTATTCTTCTTACACATGGTCATTTCGATCATATTGGCGCTGTAGATGAATTAAGAGACAGATACGGCATAAAAGTATATGTGTCAGAAGAAGAGTCAAACTTTATGCAAAATTATAATAATAATTTATCTGTATTCTTTGGCGAGGGCATGATTGTAAAGCCTGACATTTCTATAAGAGATGGCGAAGAACTTGAGATAGCTGGTATCAAGATGAAGTTTATTTTGACTCCAGGTCATACTCCAGGAAGCGGTTGCTTTTATGTGGAGGATGAGGGAGTGCTATTCTCAGGAGACACTCTCTTTTGCATGAGTAGGGGAAGAACAGATTTCCCAGGCGGAAGCGAAAGAGAGATACTAGATTCAATTAGAAATAAGTTGCTCACACTTCCAGGAGACACAGTAGTACTAGCTGGACACAATGAGCAAACAACTATAGAGAACGAAAAGAGATTTTATTAAGGAGAAACATTATGGCTTTAAGTAAGAAACCGATGACTGGTATGAAAGATATTATGCCAGACGAGATGAAGGTTAGAAATTACGTTAAACGCGTGATTGAAGAGACATACCTTTCATATGGTTTTTCACAAATCGAAACTCCTGTTGTTGAGAACATTCAGAACTTAACAAGCAAGCAGGGTGGAGAGAACGAAAAGTTAATATTTAAAATATTAAAGCGTGGCGAGAAGTTAAATCTTGAGACTGCTGAAGCAGAAATGGACTTGGTTGATAGCGGACTTAGATATGATTTAACTGTTCCTTTGGTGCGCTATTATTCAAAGAATGCTAATGAATTGCCAACACCTTTCAAGGCGCTTCAGATGGGCAATGTGTTTAGAGCAGACCGCCCACAGCGTGGTAGATATCGTCAGTTTATGCAGTGTGATATCGATATACTTGGTGATGCAACTAACTTAGCTGAGATTGAACTTATACTTGCCACATCTAGCACACTAACAAAACTTGGTTTTAAAAACTTTGAAATCAGAATTAATGATAGAAGAATCCTAAAAGCTATGGCAGAGTATTCTGGTTTTAACGCAGAAGACTTTGACCAAGTATTTATCACACTAGATAAGATGGATAAAATAGGATTAGACGGCGTCAAAGAAGTATTAGTTAAAGATGGCTTCAGCGATGATGCTGTTGAAAAATATACATCACTATTTAGTGAGATTGAAAATGAATCAAATCCTATCGCATACTTATCAGACAAATTAGGCGATAGCTTTGCAGATGATGTTAAGCAGTGGATGGATGAAATCATTGATAGTGTAAAGAATGCAAAGACAGATAATTACGATATAGTTTTTGATCCAACGTTGGTTCGTGGAATGTCATACTACACGGGAACAATATTTGAGATTGCCATTCCTGAGTTTGGTGGAAGCTGCGGTGGCGGCGGAAGATACGACAAGATGGTTGGACAGTTCACCGGAAACGACACACCTGCATGTGGTTTCTCAATTGGATTTGAGAGAATCATTTTGCTTATGATGGAGCAAGGATTTGAAATTCCAGAAAACGAAGATAAAGTATGCTACTTGATTGAAAAAGGTGTTGAGGGTAAGGCTTTATCAGACATTATTGAGAAGTCAAATGCTGAGAGACAAAATGGCAAACAGATTTTAGTTGCTAGAATGAATAAGAATAAGAGATTCCAAAAAGAACAATTGTCCGAGCAAGGATACACAAACTTTGAGGAGTTTTATAAGGAGTAAATATGTCAGAAACAATTAAGGGACTTCATAGAAGTCACAGATGTACAGAAGTATCAAACAAAAATATTGGCGAAGAAGTCACAGTTATGGGCTGGGTTCAAAAGAGAAGAAACTTAGGTTCTCTTATCTTTATCGACCTTAGAGATAGAAGCGGCTTGGTTCAGATTGTGTTTGACGAAAACGACGGCGAAATCTTCGAAAAGGCCGGCACACTTAGAAGTGAGTTTGTAATCGCTGTAAGAGGTGAGGTTAGAGCAAGAGACGGTGCAGTTAATGAAGATATGAAGACAGGCGATATTGAAATTACTGCCAAAGAACTTCGTATTCTATCAGAGTCAGAAACGCCTCCATTCCCTGTAGAAGAGGGTGCAAACACAAAAGAAGAGTTAAGACTTAAATATAGATATTTAGACTTGAGAAAGCAAAACCTTCAGAACAATTTGAAGCTCCGTTCTGATGTAACAACTTTTGTTCGTTCATTTATGGCAAAAGAAGGTTTCCTTGAGATAGAGACTCCTACACTTTGTAAGAGTACACCTGAGGGCGCTAGAGACTATTTGGTTCCTAGTCGTGTTCATCCTGGACACTTTTATGCTTTGCCTCAGAGTCCACAGCTTTTCAAGCAGTTGCTTATGTGTTCTGGATGCGACAGATATATCCAGATTGCAAAGTGTTACAGAGATGAGGACTTAAGAGCTGACAGACAGCCTGAGTTTACACAGATCGATATGGAGTTATCATTTGTGGAAGCAGAGGATGTTATGGAAGTGAACGAGCGCATGCTTCAGGCACTATTTAAAGAAGTGTTAGATGTAGATGTTCAAATTCCATTTGAGAGAATGCCATGGCAAGTGGCTATGGATAGATTTGGCTCAGATAAACCTGACACACGTTTTGAGATGGAACTAACTGATGTGACAGACGTCGTCAAAGGATGTGGCTTTGGCGTATTTGCTGGTCCTGCTGATGAAGAGGGCTGCTCAGTTCGTGGTCTTAATGTTAAAGGTCAGGGAGCAATGTCACGTAAGAAAATTGACAAGCTAGTTGAGAGCGCCAAAGGAAATGGTGCAAAGGGACTTGCTTATCTGTGTATAAATGAAGATGGAACATACAAATCATCATTTGCTAAGTTTATGTCAGAGGAAGAACTAGAAGCATTAGTTTCTGCTATGAAGGGCGAACCTGGAGATTTATTGCTCTTTGCAGCGGACACAAATAAGATTGTTTGGAATGTTCTAGGAGCACTAAGACTTGAACTTGGAAAAGAGTTAGAGTTGATTGATGAGTCAAAATATAACTTCCTATGGGTTGTGGACTTCCCTCAGTTTGAGTGGTCAGATGAAGAGGAGAGATACATTGCAATGCATCATCCATTCACAATGCCTAAGGAAGAAGATATTCAGTATATTGAGTCTGATCCAGGAAAGGTTCATGCAGAAGCATACGACATTGTTTTGAACGGTTCTGAGATTGGTGGAGGTAGTGTAAGAATCCACCAGAGTGATGTTCAAGAAAAAATGCTTAGAGCAATTGGTTTTACTGACGAGCAGGCTCATGAGCAGTTTGGTTTCTTGATAGATGCATTCAAATATGGAGTGCCACCACACGCTGGATTGGCATATGGTCTCGATAGACTGGTGATGCATATGGCAGGAGAAGACAACATAAGAGAAGTGATAGCATTTCCTAAGAATAAAGATGCAGTTTGCTTGATGAGTGAGGCTCCAGGTACTGTAGATGAAAAGCAGTTAGAAGAACTATCACTTAATATAGTAAAAACTGAAGAATAAATTATGAAGTTGGTGTTTCGGCACCAACTTTTTTATTCAAGACACAGTGAGAGCAGTTTAATCAAATTGCGATTGTCTGAAGACATTTCTGAAATCTGTTCAACAATAATGTCAATATCGTATGGACTTTCAATGTCTATGTTGAAAAAATGGCAAGGTGTAATACATAAATACTCACAAATGTAAATGAATGTTCGCATAGAGGGGTAAAAACAGTGATTCTCGATTTGGTTAATATAGTGTTCGTTTTGCCCAATGCTTAAACTTAAATCTCTAGCAGAAATGCCATACTCAATTCGCAGCTGCGCAAGTCGATCGCCAAATTGATTATATTCTAGAAAACTCTTAGTATAATCATCTTTCATACTTAACCTCCTATTCATTTGTACGGTATATATTTTATACACTCAGATGACCAATAAATCGGACTGTTGAACATTCCGTTTTCGGCGAAGTATCTCATACAATACGACACAAATTTAGTAAATTTTTTATTTAATTTTTGCCCTGGTTATGATAAAGTATTAAAAGATGTTTTAAACAAAGGAGAGAGTAAAATGTTTAGTTTTGACGAAGTTAAGAATTTTGATCCAGAAGTGGCAGCTGAAATACAAAATGAGACTGACAGACAGGAATCTCATCTTGAATTGATCGCTTCTGAAAATATTGTAACTAAGGCTGTTATGGCAGCAATGGGCAGCCCACTTACAAATAAATACGCTGAAGGATATCCTGGAAAGAGATATTACGGCGGATGCGAATATGTGGACGTGGTAGAAGATATCGCTAGAGAACGTGCTAAGAAATTGTTTGGTTGTACATATGCAAATGTTCAGCCTCACTCAGGTGCACAGGCTAATATGGCAGTATTCTTCGCACTAGTTAAACCAGGCGATACTGTTATGGGTATGAGTTTGGATGCAGGTGGACACTTAACACACGGTTCACCAGTAAATATGTCAGGTACATATTTTGATATCGTACCTTACGGTGTAAATGATGACGGATTTATCGATTACGACGAAGTTTTAAGAATAGCAAAAGAGTGCCAGCCAAAACTTATCGTGGCAGGTGCTAGTGCTTATCCTAGAAAAATAGATTTTAAGAAATTTAGAGAGATTGCAGATGAGGTAGGAGCATTCCTTATGGTAGATATGGCTCATATCGCTGGTCTTGTAGCTGGTGGTGCACATGAGAGCCCAATCCCATATGCTCACGTTACAACAACTACTACACATAAAACACTAAGAGGACCACGTGGTGGACTTATTCTTTCAAGTGAAGAGTTCGCTACAGAGCACAAGCTAAATAAAGCAGTGTTCCCAGGAATCCAGGGTGGACCACTTATGCATGTAATCGCTTCAAAAGCTGTCTGCTTCAAAGAAGCATTATCAGATGACTTTAAGACTTATGCACAGACTGTTGCAGCTAACGCACAGGCTCTTGCAAAAGGTTTAGTGGATAGAGGATTTGACTTAGTATCAGGTGGTACAGATAACCACTTAATGCTAGTTGACCTTAGAAGTAAAGGTATCACAGGCAAGGAATTTGAGATTGCACTTGATAAGGCTAACATCACTTGTAATAAGAACTCTATTCCTAATGATCCTGAGAAGCCAGGTACTACATCAGGTGTAAGAATTGGTACACCATCTGTTACAACTAGAGGTCTTCAGCCTGAGGACATGGATGTAATTGCTGAGTGTATGAATTTGATTGCAGAAGATGCTGAGGGCAATACTGAAAAAGTAAAAGCTATGGTTAAAGAATTGACGGATAAATATCCTATTTATAAATAATTACTATTAGACGTTTCGTAACGGCTTCAAGATGATGATTTACTAGTAATCATTACGAAAAAGACCATTACGGGTACGAGCTCAAAAAAAGGAGTTTTCTTTATGAAAACTCCTTTTTGTTCGCTCAAAATTATGTTTTGGTGAACAAAATTTTCCCCTATGGTCATTTTCGTACTGATTAAGTAAATCAATCATCTTTGCAGAATGTTACGAAACGTCCATTAATACTTATTTATAAAAGTTTATTATTCCGTCAATTCTTGAAGCCATGTTTTCAAGTAAAGCATCGACCAGTGTGATAGCAACCATTGATTCAACTACTACGCATGCGCGTGGAACTATTACTGGGTCGTGGCGGCCATGAATCTCTATTGAGACTTCGTTGCCGTCTTTGTCGGTTGTTTGTTGTTCTTGGGCGATAGATGGGGTTGGTTTAATGGCTGCAGTAAGTTTAATTTGCTTTCCGTCACTTATTCCACCAAGGATGCCGCCGGCACCTTCTTGGTTATTTAAACTTCCAGTAGAAGTAGAAGCATCAAATCCTGAACCAATCTCAACACCTTTAATTGAACCGATGCTCATAACTGCTTTTGTTAGAGTAGCATCTAGCTTATCAAAAACAGGTTCGCCTAATCCGGCAGGACAACCATCGACTATACATTCAATAGTTCCGCCTACAGAATCTTTTTCGGAACGTTTCTCATTTATTAACTCAATAGCTTTTTGCGCATATTCATTGTTTGGCATATTTACAATGTTTTGAACTGAAAAATCAATTTCACCTTCAGGTAAAACTACATCTCCAATAGATTTAGTAAAAGCATTAACTTTAATATCTAATTGTGCCAATATCTTTGACGCAACCGCACCTGCACAAACGCGCGCTACAGTTTCACGACCAGAAGAGCGTCCGCCGCCTCTGTGATCTCTAAAACCATACTTTGCATCGTATGTTAAGTCTGCGTGTCCTGGTCTATATACATCTTTTAACTCATCATAAGCATTTGAGTTATGATCTTCATTTTTTATAATCATTGAAATAGGAGTGCCAGTAGTTTTGCCCTCAAATACACCTGATAAAATCTCGACTTCATCAGATTCATTTCTCTGAGTTGTAATCTCAGACTGTCCAGGTTTTCTACGATCAAGGAAAGGTTGAATGTCGCTTTCTGACAATTCAAGTCCGGCAGGGCAACCATCTATCACCACACCTAAAGCCTTTCCATGAGATTCACCCCATGTTGTTATTTTAAATATTTTTCCAAATGTTGAACCAGCCATAAAGACCTCCTTCATTTCAAATAATTATAGCAATTCCTATATGTAATAGCAAATATAAGAAATGTGAGTTTCTAATCTTATTTTAATAAATAAATCATATTATTGGTGTATAATAATCATTGAGGAGGAGCAAAACAATGAAGAAAATAGCAATTTTAGTTCTAGCGATTTTAATGTCGTGTTGTTTTGTTTTTTGTGTTTCGGCAAAGACGCATAAGAAAAGTTTTAAAAAGCTTAAGCCTATAGTTATTAACCGTGGCTATCATTTTAATGGAGAGGATGTTGAACAGGATCTAGGTGCCAAATTAAAAGGTGCAAAGGGTTATAAAAATGTTCGTTTTGTCTATTACCACAAATATGGAAAGAAATTTTATAAAGTTGGCACAAAAAAGGCGAAGGGAATTAAGTCAAAGAAACTTAACATCGAATGGGTGGAAACTGGTCGCATACATCAATATAAAGTGCGAGCTTATATTAAGAGAGGAAGAAAGAAGATCTATTCAAAGATGTCTTCAATAAAGAAAATATTTGTTCCAAGAAATATTGCACAATACAAAGTAGAGTGTTTGACACCTGCAGGAGTTTATAAAGATAGAAAGACTTTAGATATTAGTTTTAAAATTACGAGTTCAAGCAAATACAATGGTGTTACTATTTTTAAAAATAATAAACTAGATTCATTTGATTTTGAAGAATTTAGAAAAACAAACACACATGCTTTGAAGTTTTATTATGATAATTCAATTTCACTATATGAAGTGATTATGAAGGGGCCGGATGAAGAAGAATATACGTCGCATAATTATTTCTTCGGACTAAAAAGTTATCGATTTGAAAATAGCGGTTGGAAAACAATACCAGAAAATGGGGTAAAACTTAAGAGTAAACAAACTATTTATCTAACAGGAACTTTATACAATGAGTACGATCCTGAAGAGAAAGATATTTATTTTGGTGGTCAAAGTAAGAGTTGTAATCAATCTATATTATATTTTAATGAAAGTGTTTATGAATATAAAAGTCCGGAATATGGAGAGTTGTTTGCATATGTAAATTTTCTTGATGGCAAAGGAACAGGATATTACGATAATGATTGATTCTCTAATATTGTTTTAATGTTTGTTACTTATGATATAGGTACATAATAAAGAACGGAGGAAGTAACAATGAAGAAATTACTCACAAGTTTAATGGTATTAGCGATGGCACTATCAGTTATCACTTTTACACCAAACGCAGTACAGGCAAAGAGATTTAAGCAGCATCTAACAGCTAATCTTAAATCTATCTCTGTTAGCTGGAGCAAAGTAAAAGGAGCTCAAAAATATGTAGTATATAGAGCGAAAGTTAAGAGAAGTGAAGAGACACCAAAGAAGAGCAAATTTAAGAAGATTAAAACTGTTTACAAGAGAAAGTATACAGATAAAAAGGTTAAGAAGAATAAATACTATGCTTACTTTGTAAAGGCAGTTAAAAATGGAAAAGTTATCAAGACTACATTTAACAAAGACTACATGGATAACAAGTGTAAAGGCTTTGAGAGAGCTACTATAGGTAATGGGGGTTACGGCGAAAACTATACTAACTCTCGTAAAAAATTATATTTTTACACAGATGTCGGATATAACGGATATAGTCCAAAGAAAATAAAGTTTGTTTTCTACAGAGCAGTAAAAGGCACAAAGTGTACAGCAAAGAAAATGTATTTGAAGAAGACAAAAGATGGTATTTATTACGACAATAAGGTTGTGGCAGGAAAGACTTATCAGTATAGATGTAAAGCTTACGTGAAGAAGGGTAAGAAGAAATACTATTCGAAGATCTCAAAGATGCTTGAGATTCCAGCAGTAAACTTCCATGCAAGTTATAAGATAGAATCGCTTACTAAATCTGGAGTTTATGAACAAAAAGAACTAGAAGCTATATTCAAAGTATCTAAGGGTGATAAATATGATGGCACAACAGTATTTTTGAATAAGGTTTCAGACGAAGTAGATACTGGATATTATTGCTATGAAAAGAAAGATGCACCAGAGGCAGATCAACACAGATATTCATTCCAGTTAATTCAGTACAGTACTGATGGAAAAACTTGGATAGACATCCCAGACAAAGGTGTTGAACTATCTTCTACAAAACCTATATATTTAAAGGCGAAAATCGCAGTCAAAAAAGATTCAACGGAAACATCAATTACTTTTGCAGGAAACGATTCAAAGTATTATTGCTCAATAATTGAGTCAAATCAAAATCTACTTGAATACAAAGGTCCTGGAATAGGTGAAGGATTTGCTGATTTTGACCTCATCAAAGGAACAGGAAAATCCTATCAAGAGTGGGATTAACATAAACATAAAATAATGTTATAATCATTGCTATGTTTAAGATATTAAATAAAGATGGCAATGCCAAAAGAGGAGAATTTCATACAGTTCACGGAGTTATTCAAACCCCAGTGTTTATGAACGTAGGAACAGCCGCCGCTATTAAGGGGGCTGTTTCTTCTGTCGATTTAAAGGAAATTGGATGTCAGGTTGAACTATCTAACACATATCACTTACACGTGCGCCCAGGTGATGACGTCGTTAAAGAATTAGGCGGACTACACAAGTTTATGAACTGGGATAGACCAATCCTTACTGATTCTGGTGGATTTCAGGTGTTCTCTTTGGCGGAGCTTCGCAAAATAAAAGAAGAGGGTGTGCATTTTCATTCGCACGTAGATGGTCGCAAAATCTTTATGGGACCAGAGGAGAGTATGCAGATTCAATCAAACCTTGCATCTACCATAGCCATGGCCTTTGACGAATGCCCATCTAGTGTGGCTGAGAAGTCATATATTCGAGAGTCAGTGAATAGAACAACCAGATGGTTAGAACGCTGCAAAAAAGAAATGGCAAGACTTAACTCTCTAGATGACACAATTAATAAAGAACAACTCTTGTTTGGTATTAACCAAGGTGGAGTTTATGATGATATTCGAGTTGAACATGCCAAGCAAATAGCTGAACTGGATTTACCAGGTTATGCGATAGGTGGACTTGCTGTAGGCGAGAGTCACGATGAGATGTATCGTATTATAGAAGCGGTTGAACCTCATCTTCCAAGTGATAAACCGATTTATTTGATGGGAGTGGGAACTCCTGCAAATATATTGGAGGCAGTGGAGCGAGGAGTTGATTTCTTTGATTGTGTTTATCCATCTAGAAATGGACGTCATGCGCATGTTTACACAAATCATGGAAAGATGAATCTTTTGAATGAGAAGTTTAAACTTGATGATAGACCAATAGAGGAAGGATGTCAGTGTCCTGCTTGTAGAGACTATTCTAGAGCATATATTAGACATTTGATCAAGGCTAAGGAAATGCTTGGAATGAGACTATGTGTGCTTCATAACCTATATTTCTATAATAAAATGATGGAAGAAATAAGAGATGCAATAGCAAACAATAATTTCCAAGAGTACAAGAAGAATAAGCTAGCAGGATTCGAAGCAGACGGAGAAGACTAGAAAGTCCTTGAAATAAACGGATAAATACTTTATTATATTAATAATTAATTTTTAAACAAAACCTAGGAGGATTTTACATATGTTATTAGCAGCAAAAGCCGCAGGCGGTATAGGCGGAAATATGTGGATGATAATTTTGTACGTCGTCGTCATTGTCGGAGCAATGTACTTTTTGTTAATCAGACCTCAGAAGAAGAATGAAAAGAAACAAAAAGACTTACTCGGTAATCTAGAAGTTGGCGATAGCGTGCTTACTTCGAGTGGATTTTATGGAATGGTTATTGACGTTCAAGATGACACAGTAATCGTAGAATTTGGTGGTAATAAAAACTGCCGAATCCCAATGCAGAAACAGGCTATTGTAGACGTTGAAAAACCAACCGAAGAATAAGTCTATAAGTTTTAAAATTTTCAGCTATCAGATGAGATCTGATAGCTGTTTTTTTACTCTTTTTTAAAGATAAAACGACGATTAATAAACGGCGTTTTGACATAATTACCATATTGAAAATGACTGTATTTATGGTATAATTTATAAGATATTGCGTAACTTTAAATCATTAAAGCAATGCTATAAGAAAGAAGGATATTATGAACTTTAATATTGCAACTATTCCAGGAGATGGAATAGGACCAGAAATAGTAAAAGAAGCCACTAAAGTATTAGATAAAGTGGGCGAAAAATTTGGCCATACTTTTAACTACACAGAAGTAGATATGGGTGGTGTTTCCATAGATAAGCACGGTGTGCCTCTAACTGATGAGGCGCTTGCTACAGCTAAAGAAAACGATGCAGTTTTGCTTGGCGCTGTAGGAGGAATCGTTGGAAAGGATAGTTGGTACGATTTAGCACCAAACCTAAGACCTGAGGCAGGATTACTTGCTATTAGAAAAGGACTTGGACTTTTTGCTAACCTTCGTCCAGCATACCTCTACAAAGAACTTAAAAGTGCGTGTCCTTTGAAGGAATCGGTTGCTGATAAGGGATTTGATATGATTATCGTCCGTGAGCTTACTGGTGGTCTTTACTTCGGCGAAAGAGAGACTAAAGAAGTGGACGGAGTGATGACAGCTAAAGACACATTAGTCTACAACGAAAATGAGATTAGACGAATTGCAATTAAGGCTTTCGAGATTGCAATGAAGAGAAATAAAAAAGTGATTAGCGTGGATAAATCAAATGTGCTTGATTCATCTAGACTTTGGGATAAGGTTGTGAATGAAGTTTCTAAGGATTATCCAGAAGTAACACTAGAGCATATGCTAGTTGATAACGCAGCTATGCAGTTGGTTAAAGATCCGGCACAGTTTGACGTAGTAGTTACTGAGAATATGTTTGGTGACATCTTATCAGACGAAGCTAGTATGATTACAGGTTCAATCGGAATGCTTTCATCAGCATCCCTAAGAGAAGACAAATTTGGTTTATACGAGCCTAGTCACGGAGCAGCACCTGATATTGCAGGAGAAGACAAAGCAAACCCAATTGCCACAATTTTAAGTGCAGCTATGATGCTTAGATATTCCTTTGACTTGGACGAAGAGGCTGATGCAGTAGAAAAGGCAGTTGAACAAGTTTTAGAAGATGGTATTAGAACAATTGATATTCACTCAGAGGGTATGACACTAGTTGGTTGTAAACAAATGGGTGATGAGATTGTAAGTAGAATATAAGGAGGACCAATTATGAAAAGTGATGCAGTAAAGCAAGGGATGCAGACAGCACCTCAAAGATCATTATTTAACGCGCTTGGTCTTACACAAGAAGAATTGAAAAAACCTTTGGTTGGTATCGTATGCTCATACAATGAGATAGTACCAGGCCATATGAATTTAGATAAAATAGCAGAAGCCGTAAAGATGGGCGTTGCTATGGCAGGCGGAACACCTATTGAGTTCCCAGCTATCGCAGTTTGTGATGGTATTGCTATGGGACATATCGGAATGAAGTATTCGCTCGTTACTAGAGATTTGATTGCAGACTCTACAGAGTGTATGGCTTTGGCTCATCAGTTTGATGCCCTAGTTATGATTCCTAACTGTGACAAAAACGTACCAGGACTTTTGATGGCAGCTGCTAGAGTAAATGTTCCTACAGTATTTGTTTCGGGTGGACCTATGATGGCTGGTCACGTAATGGGACAGAAGAGAAGTCTTTCATCTATGTTTGAAGCTGTTGGCTCACATGCCGCAGGAAAGATGACAGACGAGCAGGTACAGGAGTTTGTTGAGAAAGTTTGTCCTACATGTGGTTCATGTTCAGGAATGTACACTGCAAACTCAATGAACTGTTTGACAGAGGCTCTTGGAATGGGACTTAAAGGAAATGGAACTATTCCAGCTGTTTACTCAGAGAGAATTAAGCTAGCTAAACATGCAGGTATGGCTGTAATGGATATGCTAGAAAAAGATATTAGACCTAGAGACATTATGACAAAAGACGCTATCTTAAATGCGCTAACTGTTGATATGGCACTAGGTTGTAGTACAAATAGTATGCTACATCTTCCAGCTATCGCACACGAGATTGGTTTTGACTTTGATATTGGTTTTGCAAATGAAATCAGTGAGAAGACTCCAAACCTTTGTCACTTAGCTCCAGCAGGTCCTACATATATGGAAGACCTAAACGAAGCAGGTGGTGTTTGGGCAGTTATGAAAGAGTTAGCTGATCTTGGGTTGCTAAATACAGATTGTATGACAGTAACTGGAAAGACTGTGGGCGAGAACATTAAAGATTGCGTAAATAAAAACGAAGAAGTTATCAGACCTACTGATAATCCTTATACAAAGACTGGTGGACTTGCAGTGCTCAAAGGTAACTTGGCACCAGATGGTTCTGTAGTTAAGCGTTCGGCCGTTAAGGAAGAGATGCTAGTACACGAAGGACCAGCCAGAGTCTTTGACTCAGAAGAAGATGCTATAGCAGCTATCAAGGGTGGAAAGATTAATCCTGGGGATGTTGTGGTTATCAGATACGAGGGACCAAAGGGTGGCCCTGGTATGAGAGAGATGCTAAATCCTACTTCAGCCATCGCTGGAATGGGCTTAGACGATACAGTTGCTCTAATCACAGACGGTAGATTCTCAGGAGCATCAAGAGGAGCGTCCATCGGACATATTTCTCCTGAAGCTGCAGTAGGCGGACCTATCGCATTGGTAGAGGAAGGCGACATTATAAAAATCAATATTCCTGAATACACACTGGACGTAGCCGTCAGTGACGACGTACTAGAAGAGCGTCGTAAGAATTGGACACCTAAGGAGCCTACAGTTACAACAGGTTACTTAGACAGATACAGAAAGATGGTTACAAGTGGTGCTAAGGGAGCAATCTTAGAGATTAAAGAATAAGCGCCCGAGGCAAAGAAGGAATAAAGGAGTGATAATATGTTACTTAATGGTTCAGAAATAGTAGTTGAATGTTTAAAAGAACAAGGCGTTGATACAGTATTTGGATATCCAGGCGGAACAATCCTAAATATTTATGATGCCATCTACAAAGAAGATAAAATTAACCACTATCTTGTTTCACACGAGCAAGGTGCTGCACACGCTGCAGATGGTTATGCTAGAAGCACAGGTAAAGTTGGTGTTTGTTTTGCAACATCAGGTCCTGGTGCTACAAACTTAGTTACAGGTATTGCAACAGCATACATGGATTCAGTTCCACTAGTTGCAATTACAGCTAACGTTGCTAAGTCTGGTCTTGGTAAAGATTCTTTCCAAGAGATCGATATTGTAGGTGTAACAATGCCTATTACAAAACACAACTATATTGTTAAAGAAATAGAAGATTTGGCAGACACTATTCGTGATGCATTCAGAATCGCAAAGTCAGGAAGACCTGGCCCAGTACTAGTTGATATTACAAAGGATGTTACTGCAAACAAGATTGAGTTTGAAAGTAAGAAGCCTGTTAAAGTTGAGCGTGTATCAGACACAATCAATGATGACGATATCGAGACAGTATGTGAGATGATAGAAGCATCTAAGAAGCCATTCGTATTAGTTGGTGGCGGTGCTACTATATCTGAAGCAGATGCAGAAGTTAGAGAGTTTGTAGAAAAGATTAACGCTCCTGTATGTGACACTTTGATGGGTAAAGGTGTAATCGATGGAAAGAATCCACTTTACACTGGCATGATTGGTATGCACGGTACAAAGACATCAAACTACGGCGTAAGTGATAGTGATTTGCTTATTGTTATCGGCGCTAGATTTAGTGATCGTGTTACTGGTAATGCAAAGAAATTTGCTACAAACGCTAGCATAGTTCATATCGATGTTGATCCTTCTGAGATTAACAAAAACGTTAAGGCTGACGCTAGCATTATTGGCGATGTTAAAGAAGTTATGACTCGCCTAAATAAAGCAGTTAATAAACAAGACAACTCTGACTGGATTAAAGAGATAGAGGCTCTTAAAGAGAAATATCCATTGCCAGTAGACAGAGGGGCATTAACTGGTCCATCTATCATTGATGCAATTTATGAGGAGACAAAGGGTGATGCTATTATCACTACAGATGTTGGACAGCATCAAATGTGGGCAGCACAGTATTATTATTTTAAAGAGTCTAGACAACTTATCACTTCAGGTGGTCTAGGAACAATGGGTTACGGTGTTGGCGCATGTATCGGTTCAAAGATGGGCAACAAAGACAAAGTATGTATCAATATAGCGGGTGACGGATGTTTCAGAATGAACATGAACGAAATCGCTACAGCTACTAGATACAACATCCCAATCATTCAGGTAGTAATAAACAACCACGTTCTTGGTATGGTTCGTCAGTGGCAAACATTGTTCTACGGCGAAAGATACTCAGCGACAGTGCTAGACGACGAGGTTGATTTTGCAAAGGTATCTGAAGGACTAGGGGCAAAAGCTTACAAAGTAACAACTATTGATGAGTTTAGAGACGCCATCAAAGATGCAATAGAACTTAACATTCCATGCGTTATTGAATGTGACATCCACAAGGATGACAAAGTATTCCCAATGGTTCCAGCAGGAAAACCTATTATGGATGTATTCGACGCAGATGATTTAGATGCTTAAGAAATAAAAATATTGGAGGAAATATAAAATGAGCAGAGTATACAATTTTTCAGCAGGTCCGGCAGTGTTACCGGAAGAGGTATTAGAAGAAGCAGCAAACGAAATGCTAGATTACCAAGGAACTGGTATGAGCGTTATGGAGATGAGTCATAGATCTCCTGCATTCCAGCAGATTATTGATGATGCGGAAGCAGATTTAAGAGAACTAATGAACATCCCAGACAACTACAAAGTATTATTCCTACAGGGTGGTGCATCCACACAGTTTTCAGCTATTCCAATGAACTTAAAGAAGAATGGAAAAGCTGCATATATCGTAACTGGTCAGTGGGCTAAGAAAGCAGCACAGGAAGCAGAGAAATATATTGATGTAGTTAGAGTAGCATCATCAGAAGATAAGACATTTTCTTATATTCCAGATTGCAGTGATTTGGATATTCCAGAAGATGCTGATTATGTATATATCTGTGAAAACAATACAATTTACGGAACAAAGTATAAAACACTTCCAAATACAAAGGGTCACATCCTAGTATCTGATGTTTCATCATGTTTCTTGTCAGAGCCAGTTGATGTTGAAAAGTATGGCATCATCTACGGTGGTGTTCAGAAGAACATCGGTCCAGCTGGCATGGCTATCGTAATCATTAGAGAAGATTTGATCCCTGAGGAAGTTGACAGTAGTGTTCCAACAATGCTTGCATACAAAACACAGGCTGACGCTGGTTCACTTTATAACACACCTCCATGTTATACAATCTACATGTGTGGCAAAGTCTTCAAGTGGCTTAAGAAAATGGGCGGCTTAGACGCTATGAAAGAAAGAAACGAAAAGAAAGCTAAGATTCTATATGATTTCTTAGACCAGAGTGAAATGTTCAAAGGTACAGTAGTGCCAGAAGATAGATCTCTTATGAACGTTCCTTTTGTAACAGGCGACGAAGAACTAGATGCTAAGTTTGTAAAAGAAGCAAAGGCAGCCGGATTCGAAAACCTAAAAGGCCACAGAACAGTTGGTGGTATGAGAGCTAGTATCTACAACGCTATGCCTATCGAAGGTGTAGAAGCACTAGTTGAATTTATGAAGAAGTTTGAGGAGGAGAATAAATAATGATTAAATATAATTGCTTAAATCCTATTTCACCTCTTGGATTAGGAAACTTTACAGACAATTACGAAGCTACTGAAAACTTTGATGAAGCTGATGTAGCATTAGTTAGAAGTGCAGCTATGCACGATTTAGATTTACCAGAAAGTTTAGTAGCAGTTGCTAGAGCTGGTGCTGGTGTAAACAACATCCCGCTAGATAAATGTGCCGACAAAGGTATTGTAGTTTTCAACACACCTGGTGCTAACGCAAATGGTGTTAAAGAATTAGTTCTTTGCGGAATGCTACTTGCTTCAAGAGATGTTATCGGTGGTAACACTTGGGTAAAAGAAAACAAAGATGATGAGAATATCAACAAGTCTATGGAGAAAGCTAAGAAGCAGTTTGCCGGTGGCGAAATTCTAGGTAAAACTCTAGGTATCATTGGACTTGGTGCTATCGGAAGATTAGTTGCTAACTCAGCGGTTGCACTCGGTATGGATGTTGTGGGTGTTGACCCATTCCTATCTGAAGAAGGAAAGGCAATGCTTGATGATAAGGTAAAGATTGTTGATACAAACGATGATGTTTATGCAGTTTCAGATTTCATTTCAATTCACGTGCCTCTACTAGATGACACAAAAGAAATGATTAACAAAGATACTATCGCTAAGATGAAAGATGGAGTAGTAATTCTTAACTACGCAAGAGATCTTCTAGTATCAGATGCTGATATGAAGGAGGCTCTAGCATCAGGAAAGGTTAAGAAGTATGTTACTGACTTCCCTAACTATGCAAGCGCAAACACAGAGGGTGTAATTGCATTCCCTCACCTTGGAGCTTCAACAGCAGAGTCTGAAGACAACTGTGCTATTATGGCAGTTAAACAGATTATGAACTTTGTAGAAAACGGAAACATTGTTAACTCAGTTAACTTCCCTAAAGTGAACAAAGGTGAAGCTACAAAGGCTAGAGTAGCTGTTGCATTCAAAGGTATCGAATGTGCAGACATCAAAACTGCTCTTGGTAGTGATGATGCTGAATGCGCTAAGAGAGGCGACTATGGTTATATCATAGTTGATAGCGATTCATTTGACGATGCACAGATTGAAGCTGCAAAGGCTATCGATGGTGTGCTAAAGGTAAGAGTTGTAAAATAATAAAATTGATTAAATTATAAAGATATGAGTGATTTAGCATATATTGTTTTTATTGTCTTTTTAAACTGTTGTATTTGCTAACAAATAAATGCAGTATATCTAAATAATGTGGAGTGTAAATATTTTGAGAAAAGTGAGTTTGTTATAACTCACTTTTTTATAGAGTTATATTTATTTTTATAATTGAAATTTTTATGGATAATGTTATAATTAAACTGATAATTCAATTATCGGTTTGAAAGGAGGAGTTTATGAAGAAAATTATAGTTTTCACATTAGCAGTGATTATGATTTTTGGTGTGGTTTCGACACCCGTAACAGCGAATGAACAACTTTCAGAGTCTAAAGGCTGGCATACTTTATTCAAAAATGGATATACTAAAAAAAGTAAGCGTTATATTGTTGAATGCAAATATTATTGGAGTGATTTGCCAAAGTGGCAAACATGGATGCCGGATGATGGAATTAAATCTGTTAAATTTACTAAATATGTATTAAAGCTCAATAAGAAAAATAATAAAGGCAGAGTCATTTCGAAAAAAACAAAAAAGTATACAACTAAAACAAAGAAAAAAGACTATTATAAAACATTAAAGAATTTTTTTGCAAAAATAAAAAAGAAAAATATATACAATAATTATAGAAACATGGAGAGTGATTTGCTTGATCTTAATATAAGACGAGCTTTGATTAAGAAAAATAATAAAACATTATTCTATCAGTGTATAGATTCAAGAACAAATAGAATTTATAGAGTAAAATTGACTACAAAATATTTTAAAGAAATGACTCCTACTGTTAAAGATATAATTAATACTTCTTTAACAAATCTATCAGGGATTTTATTGAGTTCCTTACCATTGGATATGGTGAATACTTTGGAAAGTGGCAAAAATTTAGCAAATAATTATTTAAGTTCTACCAAGATGTTTATTGAATATGGAAATCAAACCATGGTTGATTTAGTTCGTAGTGCAAAAACTTCGATAAACGAGTTTTCATCCGCTGCGAATAGTTCTGATAAAGATTATAAAAAACATAAAGAAAAGATTAATAAAAAGATTAAATCGGGAAGTGTTTATCTGTATAAGATTTATAAATCCATTAAGTAGGCAAATAAAGAAAAGTTTAATATCATTCTATATATGATGTATTGTTCTTGGAAGTTTAATTGTATATCTTATAATTGACGATGAATTAAATAATAAAAAGGACTGTCATATGACAGTCCTTTTATTGTATAATACTATTAGTTTTTGGAACGGAAATATGAAGAAGGTTTTAAGTACAGTTTTAATAGTATATATGGTTTTATCTTTGTCGGGGTGTTCTCTTGATGAAAATGATAAAACAACTGAACAGACTACAGTATATAATGCTGTAGATTTTAGTGAGACTTTTGATACGGAAACTTTTGAAGAAGAAACTGTACAACCAACTACATTTGCTCCTACAAATGCAAAAATAGTTACTAACCGTAAGGTAAAAGTAAAATATAAATCTAGCAAACTTAAATTAAAAGACATTCCAAAGTACAAAGTAGTAAAAGCACCATACGTTAGAGTGAATGGAAACAAACCAACTTTTGCAAAAAAAGAAATTAAGAGAAAGTCATATCAGAAGTTTAGTAAATTAGATAGTCTTGGAAGATGTGGCGTAGCAATAGCGTCTATCGGGAGAGATATAATGCCAAAGAGTAAGAGAACATCTATCAGTTCAGTTTATCCATCAGGTTGGCATACATATAGATATGCAAGTGTAGCTGGAAGATACTTATATAACAGATGCCATCTGATTGGTCATCAATTAACAGGGCAGAATGCAAATGCCAAGAACCTTATAACTGGAACTAGATATTTGAACGTAGATGGAATGTTGCCATTTGAAGATGAAGTAGCAGAGTGTGTTAAGTTTAGTAACAAGCATGTGATGTATAGAGTTACACCTTTATATAAAGGTAAAAACTTAGTGGCAAGTGGAGTTCAGATGGAAGCATACTCCGTGGAAGACAAAGGCAAATCATGTAGCTTCAATGTTTACTGTTACAATGTTCAACCTGGAATAAAGATAAACTACAAAACTGGAACAAGTAAAGGTAGCGGAATAATATCAGGTGGAAAGACAAGCAATGGCAAGAAATATAAAAAGAAATATTCTAATAAGAAAGTCAAAAAGTGTGGTAAATATGTAATCAGTAAGAATACAAGAAAATTCCACTATGCAAGTTGTACATATGTAAAACGAATTAAAAACTCAAATAGACAGTATTTTAACGGTAGTAGAAAAACTTTGATTAACCAAGGCTACAGTTCATGCAAGAGTTGTAATCCATAAAGGTTTTAAAACATATTTAAGCAAAAGAAAAACAGTAAGGGTACGAACGATTGTTAGTGAGACCCTTACTGTTTTTCTTTTGTATAAAAAATATTATTTCAAAAACTCTTTATAGATTGCAATAACTCTTTGCATTGACTCCGGACTTGGAGCTCCAAGTGTCAAACGTTTATTAACACAAGTTTCTAAACTAATAGCATCAAATATATCATCTTCAAATACATCGCTTATTGCTTTGTACTCATCTAATGTCATATCATCAAGTGATTTATTATTCTTTTCACAGAACAATACCAACTCACCAACAATACCGTGTGCATCCCTAAATGGAACTCCTTTGTTAACTAAGTAGTCAGCAGCATCAGTAGCGTTAGTGAATCCCATCTTTGTGCTGTTTTCCATATTGTCCTTGTTGAATGTCATTGTATCAATCATTCCTGTAAATAGAACAACGCATCCTTTGACGGTATCGATAGCATCGAATGCCAATTCTTTGTCTTCCTGCATATCTTTATTATATGCAAGTGGAAGTGACTTCATAGTGGTAAGTAGTGACATCAAAGCACCGTATACTCGTCCAGTCTTACCACGAATCAACTCAGCAATATCTGGGTTTTTCTTTTGTGGCATAATACTTGAACCTGTACTATATGAATCGTCAATATTTACAAAGCGATATTCGTTTGAATTCCAGATGCATATTTCTTCGCAGAAGCGAGAGAGGTGCATCATAGTAATTGAAAGATCGCTCAAGAATTCAATTAAGTAATCACGATCAGATACTGAGTCCATACTGTTAAGTGTTGGCTCTTTAAAGCCAAGCTCCTTAGCAACAAACTCACGGTCCAAAGGATAAGTAGTGCCCGCCAAAGCACCAGAACCTAAAGGACACTGATCAATACGCATCAATGCGCAATTAAGACGTGAGTAGTCGCGCTTAAACATTTCAAAGTATGCTCCAAAGTGATGCGCCAAAGTGATAGGCTGTGCTTTTTGAAGATGTGTAAAGCCCGGCATAATAGTCTCGGTATTTTCTTCCATAATTTTAAGGATAGAAGCAAGAAGAGTTTTAATTAAAGTCTTTAACTCAAGCATTTCTTCCTTTGTATACATTTTCATATCTAAAGCAACCTGATCGTTTCGGCTACGTCCTGTATGAAGCTTCTTTCCTGCATCACCAATACGCTCTGTCAAAGTAGCCTCGACAAAGCTGTGTATATCTTCAGAATTATCAAACTCTAAAGCGCCAGAATTAAGATCGTTTAGAATTCCTTCCAATCCCTTAACAATCTGTTTTGCTTCATCGTCTGAAATAATTCCCTGTTTTCCAAGCATTTTCGCATGGGCAATACTTCCAGTGATATCTTGTTTATAAAGTTTTCTGTCAAAAGAAAGAGACTCGTTAAAGTTAAAAACTAAATCATCTGTTTCTTTTGTGAAGCGTCCACCCCATAATTTCATATTTCAATACCTCTTTTCAAAATATTGATAAAAGTATAACACCTAACTAGTAGTATTTCAAATAGTCATTTGCTATACTAGATAAGGTTTAAGGAGGCATTATGAATCTATATTTCGCTCCGTTAGAGAGCATTACAGGGTTTACATATAGAAACCTTCACTACAGGTACTTTGGCGGTGTCGACAAATACTACGCACCGTTTATTTCGCCTACCCATAATCCTGAGATGAAGGGCAAGGAGATAAGAGATATTTTGCCGGAGAATCAGGCAGAAGGATTAAGGCTTATACCTCAAATTCTATGCAATAAACACGAGTTCTTTATTAAGGGCGCGAAGCAGCTTATGGAACTAGGCTATAAAGATGAAATAAATATCAATTTAGGTTGCCCATCTGGAACTGTTGTTTCTAAAAACAAAGGCTCAGGTTTCTTAAGAGACTTAGAAGGAATGGATGAATTTTTCTATAATATTTTTGAGTGGAATGATGGGTTAGTTGATCCGCTATATATTTCCGTAAAGACTCGCATCGGCGTCAAAGACCCTGAAGAGTTTGGAAAGATAATGGAAGTATATAATAAATACGATTTTTCGGAACTAATTATTCATCCAAGAACAAGAAGTCAGATGTATAAAGACACTCCTAATATGGAAGCTTTTGATTATGCGTGTAAACATTCTCGCAATTCGCTTTGTTATAACGGAGATATCAAGTCGGTTTACGATTATGAACAGATAGTAGAAAAGTACGATGATGGGGTATATACAGGAAATATAATGTTGCCATCATCTGTTTCGTCGGTGATGATTGGTAGAGGATTAATCGCTAATCCAAACCTAGCAAACGAGATAAAAGGGGCTGCACACATAAATTTAGAAGATATAAAAATGTATCACGAAGTGCTTTTTGATGAGTTTAAAAAGATTATGAAATCAGATAAACACTTGCTCAATAAGATGAAAGAATTCTGGTTTTATATAGCAGAAAAATTTGAAGATACACATAAGGTAAGGAAACTTATTAGAAAGACTCAGAACCTTTATAAATACGATTTAGCAGTTAATGAAATACTTGAAAACTACGCTTTAAAGTAGTAAAATTTACAAGGTTATATAAAAAGTCGGGAGGGGATTTGACTTATGAATAATAAATGGACAAGAGCAGCTATACCTGCATTGTTACTACATTGTAGTATCGGTACAGTATATTGCTGGTCAGTATTTAGTCAAGAAATTTCAGACAGAATTGGTTTCTCAAAACCAGCTGTAGAGTGGGCATTTAGTTTTGCCATTTTCTTCCTTGGAATGTCAGCAGCATTCTTAGGCGGAATCGTAGAGAAGAACATTCACTTATCATCTCTAATCGCAACTATCTGTTTCACAGTTGGTATGCTAGGAACTGGATTCTTTATTTGGTACGGTGGAACTGATGCAGGACACGGAAATCCATTAACTCTAATCGGTATCTATGTATGCTACGGTATGATTATGGGTATTGGTCTTGGTACAGGTTACTTATCACCAGTTAAAACTTTAATGCTTTGGTTTGAAGACAAAAAAGGTCTTGCCACAGGTCTTGCAGTAGCAGGATTTGGTGCAGCTAAAGCTATCGCTAGTCCAATCATGCAGTCATTACTACACGCCTTCGGCGAAGACAAAAAAGGATACCTTATTGGTGTTTACATGATGTTCTTTATCCTAGGCGGAGTTTACTTCGTTATGATGTTTGTAGGGCATAAACTACTTAAGAAACCAGATGGTTGGGTAGAGCCTACAAAGAAAGAAAAAGGACAAGGTGTTTGGGCTACTATTAAGAGTAAACCTATCACAAACTATATTGGTATATGGTTAATGTTCTATATTAATATTACTTGTGGTCTTGCAATTATTTCTCAGGAAAAAATGATTGTTAAGATTATCGGCCTAGGTGCTGTTGTTGGTATTATTTCATCAATCTCAGCTATCTTTAACGCAGGTGGACGTTTAGGCTTCTCTGCATGGGCTGATTATATGAAAGATAGAAATACAATTTATAAGATAATCTTTTCATTATCTATACTGTTTACAGGATTAGTAATCCTAACAAATGGTATCAAGAATGGTGCAGGAAATGTATTGCTAATTGCAATCGTTCTAGGATTAATCTTCGTTGTTAATGCTGGATACGGTGGTGGATTCAGTAACGTTCCAACACTTCTTCATGATCATTACGGAATGGGTAACATTAGTGCTATTCACGGTATTACACTTTCGGCATGGGCTTTCGCTGGTCTATCAGGAAACCAACTTGCTTCATGGATTGTTACACACACAGGTACAAAGCAAGCTGAAGGTAATGCAGTAGGATATCAATATGTGCTATATGCTACAATAGTTCTATATGCAATCGCGTTGTTGTTATCAATTTTCTTCGTTAGAAAATCTGGTAAGGCGGCAAAGGCAGTAGAGTCTAAATAATTAATGATTAAAAAGAGCATTCTTATCTGAATGCTCTTTATATGCTTCTGTAGCTCAGTTGGTAGAGCACTTCACTCGTAATGAAGGGGTCACGCGTTCAAGTCGCGCCAGAAGCTCTATCAATTTATAAAGGTGATAAATATGGGAAAATTAACAGATGATGAAGGAAGAGTAAAAGTATTTGGATTTAGATCAGGCAAGTCATGGAAAATGATTATTGCTGTTCTATACTATGCATTGGCAGCTTTTATTCTTGTAACAAGTGTAATCAATGAATTTAGATATTATAAATTTGAGCCGATTGATGTAATACTTGTGATTATCAAATATGTATTTATATTTGTATTTTTATTCAGTCCGCTAATCTTTTTGTCGGACTTTAAGTATACTTACAATATTCCATTATTCCGAAACAAAGAAAGATCGAAATCGGCTATTGGTATGATAATTGTTCTAGGAATTTGTTATATGATGATGCAACTAAACATTTATGTAGGTTCAAATTTATATAAAAGTTCTGTGAAAGAATACACTTTGAAAAATACTGCGCAGGCAGTTGCTCCATATGAAAAGAAAATGGACTCTGACAAATTAAAAGTTATGCTTAGCAGTTTGCAAGTCGCTAAAGGCTATAAAGTGGAAGTGGCTACTGATGATAAGTTTAAAAACGCTTTGGTTAAGGGTAATTATAATAAGAGTTTAATCACTATCAAATCACCAAAGTTAGTAAACCAGAAAAAACTGTTTGTCAGAGCAAAGAGTTATGGTACAGTAAATAAGAAGATTGTTGAGGGTGACTGGTCCGATGTTAAGGAAGTAAAAATTATTAAACCTAAGAAGAAAGAAACCCAAACAACTTCAGAAAAAATAACTACTAATAAACAAACTAAAGACAAGACAAAGAAAGACAAAAACAAGTAGGAGGAAGTTAATATGAAAAACAAAGTAATTTTATTGGCAATAACAGTTGTAGCAGTACTTGCAATGGCTGCTGTTATGAGTGGATGTTCTTGCAATAGTAAAGATGATGAGACTACATTTAATCCTAAGAATGTACCTGCAGAAAGTGCATCAAGTGATGGAAATGGAAATGTTGTAGTTAATGACAATTTTGGAACAATTTCACCAACAGAAAAAGCTACAGATAAAGATGGAAACACAGTTATTTCTTATACTGATTCTCAGGGCAACAAAGTTATAAGAACAGTAAAGAAAGACGGTTCAATCCATATTGTTGTTAAAAACAAAAAAGGAAAAGTTATCAAGGATAAGACATACAAGAAAAAGACACCTCAGACTACTAAAAAATCAAACAACAAAAAGAAAGATGACAAAAAGGATGACGGCAAAGAGCATGGTGTTGTGGCAAATGACGGCGATGGTTGGTCAGACTTTTATTAAAATAGGTTAGAAGAAGGTATATATGTTTAAATTAGATAAGAAACTTAAAGTAGGTATAGTGGGTGCCACAGGAATGGTTGGGCAAAGATTTATTACTTTGCTAGAAAACCACCCTTGGTTTGAATTAGTTTGTTTGGCTGCCAGTCCTCGTTCGGCTGGAAAGTCATACGAAGAAGCTGTTGCAGGCAGATGGAAAATGGATACACCTATGCCAGATTCTGTAAAGAATATGACAGTGTATGATGCAAGCGAAGTTCAGACAGTGGCAGATCAAGTAGATTTCATTTTCAGTGCAGTAGACATGGACAAGGACGCCATCCGCGCATTGGAAGATGAGTATGCTAAGGCTGAGTGCCCAGTTGTTTCAAACAACAGTGCTCATAGATGGACTGAAGATGTTCCTATGGTTGTTCCAGAAATCAACCCAGAACATTATGAAGTAATCAAATATCAGAAGGAAAGACTTGGAACAAAGAGAGGTTTTGTTGCAGTAAAGCCTAACTGTTCTATTCAAAGTTATACACCAGTTCTCACTGCATGGAAGAAGTTCGAACCAAAGGAAGTAGTAGTTACTACATACCAGGCTATTTCAGGTGCAGGTAAGACATTCAATGAGTGGCCAGAGATGGTTGGAAATATTATTCCATTTATCGGAGGCGAAGAAGAAAAGTCAGAGCAAGAGCCACTTAAACTTTGGGGTAAAGTGGAAGATGGAGTTATCAAGAAGAGTGACTGCATGACAATCACTTCACAGTGTATTAGAGTTCCAGTTTTAGATGGACATACAGCTGCAGTGTTTGTAAACTTTGCTACAAATCCTTCTAAGGAAGAACTTATCCAGGCGCTTAAAGACTTTAGTGGTAAGCCACAAGAATTAGAACTACCAAGTGCTCCAAAACAGTTCATCCAATATTTGGAAGAAGATGATAGACCACAGGTATCACTTGATGTAAATTACGAAAACGGAATGGGAATTTCTGTAGGAAGACTTCGTGAGGATATTATGTTTGACTATAAGTTTGTCGGACTATCTCACAACACATTAAGGGGTGCTGCAGGCGGAGGAGTAATCTCTGCAGAAATGCTAGTGGCAGAAGGATATATAACTGCAAAATAATGAGTGAATATAAAAGAGAAAGTGAAACTAGAGAAGAAAAAAGACAAAGAATGAAACGCGAAAGACGTAGAGTCATGACAAATCGCATCATTGTCTTAGTAGTAATTCTAATTATAGTTTTACTTTCTCTTTTTATGTGCAATTTTAAAAAGGATAATAAGGAAGAACAAACTACAAAAGTTGAAACCACAAAGAATCCTCAAACCACTCAAATAGAAACGACCACTATCCCAAAAGGTTTGACTGAAGATGAAGAGGGACAGAGCGATCCATTATTCCTACAAAAAGATCCGAGATGGGCAAATGTTAAATATGGTGATAGCACTATAGGCGGAGCAGGATGTGGCCCGGTGTGTTTATCTATGGTTGCGTTTTCTTTGACGAGGGATAATACAATCACGCCTATAAAAGTTGCAAAGTACGCTGAGAAGAATGGTCACTATGTTAAAAATGCTGGAACTGCTTGGTCGCTGTTTACCGCTGGTGGTGAACATTTTGGTTTGAAGGTTAATGGTTTGTCCATTTCAGAATCTGAAATGAAAAATGCCCTCGACAAAGGAGCCAAGCTAATCTTGAGTGTTAAGCCTGGAGTGTTCTCAAGAGGACACCATATAATTGAGATTTATGGCTATGATAATGATGGCTTTAAAGTGAATGAACCACTCAGTACAAAGCGAAGTGCAAAGAAATATAAGTTTGATCAGTTTAAAGGCATAATTAAGGCAATTTGGGCCTATAATAACTAAATTTAAGGGTAGAAAACAGCGTCATTTTGTGAGATAATATCAATGATGTGAGCAACAATTTATTGTTCTTATAAATAAAAAATATAAAGGAGTATTTCATGATTTATTCAAAAGAAGTTGAAATGATGTGCCCAGTAGCTAAGGGTGCAAAGCATGAACCAGCACCTATTCCTGAAGAAGGTAAATGGGTTCACGCAAAAGAGATTAAAGACATTTCAGGTTTTACACATGGTGTGGGTTGGTGTGCACCTCAGCAGGGCGCATGTAAACTAACACTTAATGTAAAAGAAGGTGTTATTGAAGAAGCATTAATTGAGACTATCGGATGTTCTGGTATGACTCACTCAGCTGCTATGGCTGCAGAGATTCTTCAAGGAAAAACAATTCTAGAGGCATTAAATACAGACCTTGTATGTGATGCTATCAACACAGCTATGAGAGAGTTGTTCTTACAAATCGTTTACGGACGTACACAGAGTGCATTCTCAGATGACGGTCTTGTAGTAGGAGCAGGTCTTGAAGACTTAGGAAAAGGACTTCGTTCTCAGGTTGGTACTATGTATGCAACTAAAGAAAAAGGACCTCGTTATCTAGAGATGGCCGAAGGTTATGTAACAGGTATCGCATTGGACGAAGATGATGAAATTATTGGTTACCAGTTTGTTAATCTAGGAAAGATGACAGACTTCATTAAAGCAGGCGATGACGCAAACACAGCATGGGATAAAGCTAAGGGTCAGTATGGCCGTGTAGACGATGCTGCTAAGATCATCGACCCAAGAAAGGAATAGGAGGTGACGATAATGGCATTGTTTGAATCATATGAGAGAAGAATAGATCAGATTAATTCTGTTTTAAATAGTTATGGTATTGCTTCTATAGAAGAAGCTGAAAAGATTACTAAGGATGCTGGACTTAATGTTTACGATCAAGTTAAAGGTATCCAGCCTATCTGTTTTGAAAATGCATGTTGGGCTTACACAGTAGGTGCAGCTATCGCTATCAAAAAAGATTGTAGAAGAGCTGCTGATGCTGCTGCAGCTATCGGCGAAGGTCTTCAGGCATTTTGTATTCCAGGTTCAGTTGCTGATCACCGTAAGGTTGGTTTAGGACATGGTAACCTTGGAAAGATGTTACTAGAAGAAGAAACAGAGTGTTTCGCATTCCTAGCAGGTCACGAATCATTTGCCGCAGCTGAAGGTGCTATCGGTATCGCAGAAAAGGCAAACAAGGTTAGACAGAAACCTTTAAGAGTTATTCTTAACGGTCTAGGAAAAGACGCAGCTCAGATTATTTCTAGAATAAATGGTTTCACATATGTTGAGACTAAATATGATTACTCTACAGCTACACTTAATGTAGAATATGAGAAGGCTTACTCAGATGGTCTTCGTGCTACAGTTAAGTGCTACGGTGCTGATGATGTTCAGGAAGGTGTTGCTATTATGCATCATGAAAATGTTGGTGTATCTATCACAGGTAACTCAACTAACCCAACTAGATTCCAGCATCCTGTAGCAGGTACATATAAGAAAGAATGCGTAGAGCAAGGTAAGAAATACTTCTCTGTAGCTTCAGGTGGTGGTACAGGTC
>DFEY01000003.1:456337-757431 GCA_002369135.1 Lachnospira sp. UBA3790
GGTCGTACACTTCACCCAGATAATATGGCTGCAGGTCCTGCTTCATACGGTATGACTGATACACTTGGAAGAATGCACTCTGATGCTCAGTTTGCAGGTTCTTCATCTGTACCAGCTCACGTTGAAATGATGGGACTTATCGGCGCTGGAAACAACCCAATGGTTGGTATGACAGTAGCTGTTGCCGTTTCTATTCAGCAGGCTGCTGACGAAGGCAAATTTTAATTAAACTTATTTTAGGCAAGGGATTAGTTTCCCTTGCCTTTGATTTTCATTTGTATTATTTACAAAAATAATAATAGTTGGAGAGAAAGATGAGCGAGAAGAAAGAGAGTAAATTCAAAAAATGGATTACATTGCTAAAGGAGAATCCAGTTAGTCCAAAACTTAAAAAGATTGCATGGTTCTCAAACTTTTTAGCAGTGGCAGCATTTGTTTTTCTAAATATTGTTTTATGGTATTTTGTTTCATATAAAAACTATTTGCTACTAGATTATGTACCGGTTGGAATAATAATAGTACCTGAAATACTTCTTTTAATAGCTGTTATATTCCCGTTCTTAATCAAATGGGGAAGAAAGAGAACATATATTTCTATTACTATTTCATTGGTGGTAGCGGTTGCACTTATTGTGACAAGTATTTGGAGTCTAGCATTTAGCAAGAGCATCAAAGACTTTATCAGTTCATTTGACGATGCCGTAACTACAATATCTAACAATAGTAAAGTTTCTACAGATGATTACAATATATTTGTAGATAAAACCGATAAGGCACATGAATTATCTCATATGGCCAACTATACATTTGGTATTGTGAATAATTACGACGTAGATGATATGCACTCAGTTGTTTTAATGATTGAAGATGCATTGAAGAAGCCAGTTAAAATTAAGAAGTTTAATGATGTAGCAGAGTTAGCGGAAGGTCTAATTGAAAAGAAATGTCAGGCTATTATTGTAGATGATTCTTTGATGAGTATGATTGTGGAAGCTGGCGATACTACTGATGATGACAAAAACAATGGTCCATATGCTGATTTTAGTAAATCTTTGAAGATTATTAAAGGCTTTACTGTTAAAAATGAACTAGCGCCTATGGATGATCCAGGAAATGTAAGCAAGAGATGCTTTAATGTATTCTTGAGTGGTATTGATACAGGCGGAGATGTTACGAACAAGAGTCAAAGTGACGTTAACGTTATACTTTCAATCAACCCTAATACAAATACAATAGTAGGAGTATCAACACCTAGTGATTATTATGTTCCTTTGTCGATCTCGGGCACAGAAAAGGACAAACTTTGCTACGGTGGTAACTATGGTATAGATGTTTCCATGAAGACATTGTCGTTGTTCTATGGAATTGATATTGATTACTACGTACGTATGAATTTCACTGGATTTAAGGATATTATCGACGAATTAGGTGGAATAAATGTAGAATCTGATTATGCCTTTGAAACACACGGATATAAGTTCAAAAAAGGTATGAATAAGAATTTGAACGGTGATCAGGCACTTTGGTTCGCTAGAGAGCGTAAATCACTCAAAAAAGGCGATGTTTCGAGAAGTAACAACCAGATGAAGGTTATTGAGGCTGTTATTGAAAAGACATCAACCAGCTCGATTCTTAACGATTACAAAGATATTTTGAAGAATATCAGTGAGAGTTTCCAAACAAATATGTCTATTGGTACTATGAAATCCATTGTTAAGATGCAGGTATCAAAGGGTGATAAGTGGAAAATTCACTTATATAGCGTCTCTGGAAAGAAAGGAGTAGAAACTACATTCTCTATTCCAAGTATGAAACAGCATGTATTAATCCCTAATACAAAGACTGTAAAGGATGCTAAGAAGTACTTTAAGCAGAATAAGTTTGGAAAAAACATAAAGTAATAGTTTTTTGACAAAAAGAAATAGAATGTAACAAATTTGTAATATTTTATTGACAAATTGTAACAAATAACTTATAATACACTCCGAAGCGTCGAACAGGCGCGGAAGGAGTGTATTAATTATTATGAATACTAAAAAGATTGTGATAAGCATTATTGCGATTGTTGCTGTATTATCTACAGCATTAGCGCTTGGTACAATCGATTTTGATAGTAAGAAAAGTGCTAATACAGTAAAAGCAGAGATTTCAACTGTTAAATCAATCGAATCAATGCAAATCCAAAAATCTGAAAACAAAATAAACTTACTGAGCGAGACACCTATGGATAAGGCTTTTGCAAAGGCTAATGAACAAAAGAAAGCTAAAGCTAAAGCATTGGCTGCTAAAAAAGCTAAAAAGTTAGCTAAGATTAAGAAAGCAAAAGCTAAAAAAGCAAAAATCAAATCTCAGTACAAGAAACTAGGAACATTTAATGCTTCAGCTTATTGTGGATGTGCATCATGTTGTGGATCAGCTGGTGGACATACAGCATCAGGTACAACACCTAGAGCTGGCAGAACAATTGCTACAGACCCTTCAGTTATTCCTTTAGGATCAAAAGTATTGATTGATGGTAAGGAGTATATAGCTGAGGATACAGGCGGAGCTATCGGTGGTAAGAGAATAGATATCTTTTTCTCATCACACAGTGAGGCTCTCCAATTCGGTAGACGTAGTGTAGAAGTATCAATTAAAAAGTAAATATTTGGTTTATACAAAAAAGAAAAGCACAAGGTTATGAACGATTGTTAGTGAATGGCCTTGTGTTTTTCTTTTTTGTTTGAAATGAATTCTTCTTTATTGTATAATTTACACAATTGCAAATTAGTTGGAGGAATTATGGATAACGAGAATAAAACACCAGAATCCAAAAATTTTATAGAACAGATTATTGATAAAGATTTAGAAGAAGGTAGATTTGATCACGTTCAGACTAGATTTCCACCAGAACCAAATGGATATCTACACATTGGTCATGCAAAATCTATTCTTTTAAACTATGGAATAGCCGAAGAGTACAATGGTAAGTTTAATCTACGTTTTGACGATACAAACCCAGCTAAAGAAGATGAGGAGTTTGTAGAGTCTATTAAGAATGACGTTAAATGGCTTGGAGTAGATTGGGAAGATAGATTATTCTTTTCATCAAATTACTTTGACCAGATGTACGAAGCTGCAGTAAAACTTATCAAAAAGGGTAAGGCATATGTTTGTGATTTATCTGCCGATGAGATTAGAGAATCACGCGGTTGGGCCGAAGAGCCAGGAAAAGAGAGTCCATATAGGGACAGAAGCGTGGAAGAAAACCTTGATTTGTTTGAGAGAATGAAGAACGGCGAATTTGCCGACGGCGAAAAAGTTCTTCGTGCAAAAATAGATATGGCATCTCCTAATATGAATATGAGAGATCCGGTTATCTACCGTGTGGCACATCTTACTCATCACAATACAGGTGATAAGTGGTGCATTTACCCAATGTATGACTTTGCACATCCTATCGAGGATGCGATAGAAGGAATCAGTCATTCTATCTGCACATTAGAGTTTGAAGACCACAGACCTTTGTACGATTGGGTAGTAAATGAATTAGAATATGACCAGCCACCTCGTCAGGTAGAGTTTGCAAAACTTTATCTTACAAATGTGGTTACTGGCAAGAGATACATAAAACAGCTTGTGGAAGAAGGAATAGTGGACGGATGGGATGATCCAAGACTTGTTTCTATAGCAGCTCTTCGTCGAAGAGGCTACACACCTGAGGCTATAAAGATGTTTGTTGACCTTTGTGGCGTATCGAAGAGCAACAGTTCAGTAGATTATGCAATGCTTGAGTATTGTATCCGTGAGGACTTAAATCTTAAGAAACCACGTTACATGGCTGTGCTAGATCCTGTGAAGGTGATTATTGATAATTATCCAGAGGATGAAGAGGAATGGTTGGATGCTCCAAACAATGTTAAGAATGAAGAACTTGGTTCTCGTAAGATTCCTTTCTGTAAGGAACTATACATTGAGAGAGCTGATTTTATGGAGGACCCTCCAAAGAAATATTTCAGACTATTCCCTGGAAATGAAGTTAGACTAATGAATGCATACTTTGTTAAGTGTGTTGATTATAAAAAAGATGAGAGCGGCAAAGTAACTGAGATTCATGTTACATATGATCCAGAAACTAAGTCAGGCTCAGGATTTACTGGAAGAAAAGTAAAGGGAACTATTCACTGGGTATCGGCTAGACATGCTGTAAAAGCAGAGGCTAGACTATATGAAAATATAGTGGATGAAGAAAAGGGCGTTTACAACGAAGACGGTTCACTCAACTTAAATCCAAACTCGTTAGAAGTTCTAGATAACTGTTACATTGAACCAGCATTGGCTGAAGTAGAACCAGAAGACAAATTCCAGTTTATGAGAAATGGATTTTTCTGCGCTGATATGCATGATCACACAAAAGACCACCCAGTCTTTAACAGAATTGTTTCTTTGAAAAGTTCTTTCAAATTACCTAAAGCTTAATAATCAAATCAAAAGAGAACCTCCGACGGAAATAACAAAAATATCCTTATGGAGGTTCTTTTTTGATTTATAAAAATTTAGGTAATTTAAAAGAAAAACCTTGCGAAAGAAAATTTCTGTCATTTTCTTTGCAAGGTTTTTCTTTTTGGAAAAAACGAAATCTTTTATAAATCAGAAAGCTCGTCTTCCATGAAGTCAATTCCTTCATCCTTCTTTACCTTAGGAATATCAACTTCCTCAGTAGTAGCAGGTTCTGGATTTGATGCTGGTTTATCAAAATCATCAAAGTCCTCAGTAGAAGGATTAACTTTTTCTTTAATGGCATCTTTGGCATCGTTAACAGTTTCTTTAACTTTTGCCTTTGCATCTTCAATCTTTTCTTCGCCAATCATATCGATGGCTTTGTCTTTAGCATCAGATGCTACACTAGAAACTCTTAGAGCAGTTTCTTTAACTTTGCCCTTAGTAGTTTCATAGTTTTCTTTAATCTTTTCGGCGTTTTCTTCGCCTATTTTTTCTGTTACTTGCTCAACTGTTTCATCATATTTATCAATGATTTTATCAGCTACCTGATCAGCAGCTTGTTTAGCCTTCTTAGTATTAAAAGAAATTTTGATCTTGTCACCTGTAGTTTCGTAGTCGAAGTATTTCTCGCCACTCAAATCTTCAAATACTTCATCATCTTTTCTTGTTTCCTTACGGTTTTTAACATAAAGTACGCTACCTACAGTTGCGCCTACTACAGCGGCAGTACCTACTAACTTATTGAAAAATCCCATAATATATCCTCCCGAATTAGTTGTTAAGATAATTATAATACTTATCTAAAATAAATAAAAGTCTATAATTGTAAAAGTTTTGTGAATTTGATAATATGTTCTCTATGAAAATTAGGAAGAAGAAAGAAAACATAATAATAGAAGAGGTTAAAGATTTTCTTTTGTCGCAGACGCTAGAGTGCGGTCAGTGCTTTAGGTTTGAAAAGTTAGGCGATGAAGAATATGTGATTGTTGCAAACAACAGATTGCTTCACATCAAGCAAGAGAATGATACCCTTATTTTTTACAACACATCAAAAGAAGATGTGGTGGAATTTTGGGTTCATTATTTCGACCTAGACAAAGACTACAAGAAAATTAAAAACTTCTTGAGACGAAAAGATGAAAAACTTCGTCCAGTGATTAAAGATAAGTGGGGAATTAGAATACTAAACCAAGATTTTCATGAGACACTTATTTCATTTATTATTTCTCAGAACAAACAGATTCCACATATTAAACAGTTGGTGGAAAACTTAAGTAATACATATGGAAAATACTTAGGAACTATTGAGGGTAAAAAGTATTATGCTTTTCCTACTATAAATAAGCTGGGGTCTTTGACGGAGGAGCAGTGGCGAGATCTCAAAGTTGGTTTTAGAGCACCATATCTTTTAGATGCATCCACCATGCTTTCAAAGAGAAGGCTAAAGGTTAATTCATTCTTCGAATATGGAAATCGCATTGATGAAAAATATGCTAGAGATATTTTGACAAGCATTAAAGGCGTCGGAGACAAAGTAGCCAATTGCGTAATGTTGTTTTCGCTCGGTTATTCATCTAGTTTTCCAATCGACGTTTGGATTAAGAGAATAATGGAAACTATGTACTTTGACGGAAAAGAAGTTGAGAAAGAAGAGATAGCTGAATTTGCTAAGAAAATGTATGGCGAATACGGCGGATATGCTCAGCAATACCTTTTCTGTTACGGTAGAGATAATAACATAGGTAAATAATAAAAAGAAATTGACATATGTCAGTTTCTTTTTTAGAAATTATTAAATATTTGTAAACTTTTTTTAATTATATTGATTTTATTTAAATTAGTGATAATATAGGTCCTAGTGATTAGCACTCTAATATAAAGAGTGCTAAATATATGCTTTAAGGAGGATTTTGTTATGAAATTAAAACCATTATCTGACAGAGTAGTTTTAAAACCTTTAGAGGCAGAGGAAACCACAAAGTCTGGTATAATTTTAACCACTGATTCTAAAGAAAAACCACAGCAAGCAGAGGTTGTGGCAGTTGGACCAGGTGGGTTCAGAGAAGGTGAAGAAGTAGATATGGATGTAGAGGTAGGAGAAAAGGTTGTTTACTCGCGTTATGCAGGAACCGAAGTTAAATTAGAAGATGAAGAATATATCATTGTGAAGCAGGATGATATTCTTGCTGTGATAGAAGAATAAGGAGGCATAAAATGGCAAAAGAAATTAAATATGGTTCAGATGCCAGAGAGGCACTAGAGTCTGGTGTTAATCAGCTTGCAGATACAGTCAAGGTGACATTGGGACCAAAAGGAAGAAATGTTGTATTAGATAAGTCTTTTGGCGCGCCACTAATCACAAACGATGGTGTGACTATCGCAAAGGAAGTGGAGTTGGAAGACGGATTTGAAAATATGGGTGCGCAGCTTGTTAAAGAGGTTGCGACAAAGACAAATGATGTAGCAGGTGATGGAACAACTACAGCCACATTACTTGCACAGTCAATGGTAAACGCTGGTATGAAACAATTAGAGTCAGGAGCTAACCCAATTATACTTCGTAAAGGAATGCACAAAGCTACAGAAAAAGCAGTTGAGTGTATCGCTGAAATGAGCAGTGAAGTAACTGGCAAAGAACAAATTGCTAGAGTTGCTGCTATTTCTGCTGGAGATGATGAAGTGGGCGATATGGTTGCAGACGCTATGGAAAAAGTTTCAAACGACGGCGTTATTACTATAGAAGAATCTAAGACTATGAAGACTGAGCTAGACTTGGTTGAAGGCATGCAATTTGACCGAGGATACATCTCAGCTTACATGTCTACAGATATGGAAAAAATGGAAGCAAATCTAGATGATCCATTCGTTCTTATTACAGATAAAAAGATTTCAAATATTCAAGAGATTTTGCCATTGCTAGAGCAGATTGTTCAAGCAGGTTCAAAGCTTTTGATTATTGCTGAAGATATTGAGGGTGAAGCTCTTACAACTTTGATTGTAAACAAACTTCGTGGAACATTTAACGTAGTTGCTGTTAAGGCTCCAGGTTATGGTGACAGAAGAAAAGAGATGCTTGCTGACATTGCAATCCTTACAGGCGGTACAGTTATTTCTGAAGACCTTGGACTTTCTTTGGCGGACACTAAGATTGAACAACTTGGTCGTGCTAAATCAGTTAAGGTTACTAAGGACAACACAACTATCGTGGAAGGTCTTGGAGATTCAACACAGATTGAGCAGAGAGTAAATCAGATTAAGGCTCAGATAGAAGAGACTACATCTGAATTTGATAAAGAAAAATTGCAGGAGCGTCTTGCTAAGTTGGCAGGTGGTGTAGCAGTTATTCGTGTGGGTGCAGCTACAGAACCAGAAATGCAAGAGAAGAAACTTCGAATGGAAGATGCTCTTAACGCTACAAGAGCTGCTGTGGAAGAAGGAATTATTGCAGGTGGCGGATCTGCATATATTCATGCTTCTAAAGAAGTGGCTAAGTTAGTGGATGAATTAGATGGCGACGAAAAAGCCGGAGCCCAGATAATCTATGATGCATTACAATCACCACTTTATACTATTGCAGAAAACGCTGGTAACGACGGCAAAGAAGTAGTTGCTAAGATTCAAGACTCAGACCCAGGACAAGGATTCGATGCATTGCATGGTGATTATGTAGAGATGGTAGAAGCTGGAATTCTAGATCCTGCAAAGGTAACAAGGAGCGCACTTCAAAATGCGACTTCAGTGGCTAGCACATTGCTAACAACAGAGTCAGTTGTTTCAACTATTAAAGAGGACAATCCAGTTCCACCTATGGGTGGACAACCACCAATGATGTAAAAATAATGTTTAGAGGCATATGAAATGGAGAAAAGCCAAAATCATATGCCTCTATTTAAGAGAAAATAAAGAAGTAGAGGCATATAAAAAAGCAAAAAGCCGAAATCATATGCCTCTAAATACAAATTTTCGAGAAAATAGATGCATTCTTAAAATATATCATTATTAAAATGGCACCATTTTTCATAACATTGTACCTATATAATTATTGTGTATAAAATATCTATTTGATATAATCAAAAATAGGTTACGTGCGGAAGTTGAATAAATTAAATAAAGGAGATTTTTTATGTTTAGAAAAGTGAGAAATCAGGTTCTTTCTAGTATCGTTGTTGTTGCAATGGTACTTAGTTTGGTGCCTGCCATTCAAGTACAAGAGACTAGGGCGAGTGATGTACTAAATGTTAAAGTTTCAGTTAACTCTACCGATCTTGCAGCAATTAGTTGTGATGAGATAGAAGGTGCGACTTATGAGCTTTATAAAGCAGATAGTAGATTTGCTAATTATGAACTAAGTGCTAGTTATAATAACCATGTTATTTTAAGTCCTAAGTATTCAGAAAGTTACTATTATGTTCGTGCATTGGTAGACGGCAAAGAAGTTGCTAAGTCTAAAATCTTTTCAGATGAAATAGATTTATTCGGCGAAAACACATATATCTTTGAAGATACTGACCCAATGGATAAAATCCAAAATGTAATTGATACAGCTTATAAAAATTCTGAAGCTGGTCAGTTCAGATCTGAAAGATATGCATTTATGTTTATGCCAAGTGGAACAGAGTATAACGTTACAACAAAAGTTGGTTTCTATACTCAGGTAGCAGGACTTGGTTTGAAACCTACACAGGTTAAGATCAATCAGGTTCAGTGTTTGGCTGAATGGATGAAGGGAAGAAAATGGGATGGAAATATCAACTACAATGCGCTATGTAACTTCTGGCGTTCAGTTGAGAACTTCACATCAGATTATAAAGTAAGTACATGGGCTGTTTCACAGGCTACAGCCATGAGAAAAGTAAACCTAACTGGCGGAATCAATCTTCATGAAGAGGGTGGATATGCCAGCGGTGGATTCATGGCGGATTCTAAAATCGGAACATTCGTATCTTGTGGATCACAGCAACAGTGGCTATCTAGAAATATTGTTACAAACGCAAACAATGACCCTAGATATGAAAAATGGAATTACCAAGCTGCAGTTTGGAATAATGTTTTGGTTGGTTCAAAGACGCAGCACACAGCTAGTGACTGGCCAAAGGGAACAAGTACTGTAGTTACAGATACTCCAAAGATTGCTGAAAAACCATATCTTGCATATGAAGATGATGATTATAAGATAATCGTTCCTGCAGTAAAAGAAAACACTCAAGGTGTTTCTTGGGAAGATTATGAACTTGGAAGAGATTATAGAGCAATACCATCTAGAAGTTATTATGTAGCTAAACCTACAGATACAGCTGATGAAATTAATACAGCTATTGCTGATAAGAAAGCGTTGATTTTCTCTCCAGGAATCTATAACTTAGATAAACCAATTCAAATTAATCAAGATAACTTTGTAGTATTAGGTCTAGGTTATGCAACACTTAAACCAACAGAAGGAAATGAGTGTATGCACGTAGACAACGTCAAAGGTGTTCGTTTGGCTGGATTGTTATTTGACGCAGGCCGCAAGAAATCACCTGACTTGTTAACAGTTGGTAATGATAAGAACTCTAATGATTTCTCTGATAATCCTACAGTAATCAGTGACTGCTTCTTTAGAGTAGGTGGTGCTGATGATGCAAACTGTCAGGTTGAGAACTGTGTAGAGATTAATCAGAACGATGTTATTACAGACAACTTCTGGGTATGGAGAGCTGATCACGGACATGGTGTTGGCTGGTATAAGAATACAGCTGATAACGGTGTTACATTTAACGGTGACAACATCACGGCTTATGGTTTGATGGTTGAGCACTTCCAGAAATATCAGACTATTTGGAATGGTACAAATGGTAGAACTTATATGTACCAGAGTGAGTTGCCATATGATATTCCAAGTCAAAAGGTATGGAATGCACCTGGCTCATACGGATATACAGATTACTATGTAAATCCAAATGTTGATGCTCACGAAGGATACGGAATCGGTATCTACTCATGTTATCAGGCTGCTCAGTGCTGGCTAAAATCAGCAATCGAGTGTCCAAAGAAACCTGGAGTTAAGTTTGAAAACGTATGTACATACAGTTTAGTTGGTAACGGTGGAATTGATAAGGTTATCAATGATGCAGGTTATGCTGTAATTGGTTCAAGTGACATGGCTAAGATTATGTCTTATCAGAACGGTGTAGCTAAGGCCGACAAAGAAGGCGATGCTGCCAAGAAGATAATCTGGAGTTGCGATTATGACTCATGGATTGATAATCAAACTTATACAGGTAAAGAAGTTAAACCTATTGGACCACTTAAATACAACGGCGTTTTACTAAGACCTGGCGTAGATTACACAATGACTTACAAAAATAATGTAAAGATTGGTAAGGGTGCTGTTTACATTAAAGGTCTTGGAAACTTTAAAGAGAGCGACTATATAACATTTAAGATTGTTCCTGGTAAAGCTAAGATTACTAAAGCTAAAGGATCAAAGAAAAAGATTAAAGTTAAATGGAAAAAGGTTAAAGGCGCTGGCGGATACGAAGTACAGTGGTCTAAGAAGAAGAGCTTCAAAGGCAAAAAAGTTAAGATAATTAAGAAACTAAAATATACAATCAAACGCAAAGACAAAAAGCGTAAGAAATATTACGTAAGAGTACGCGCTTACAAGAAAGTTGGTAAGAAGTACTATTACGGTAAGTTCTCAAAGAAGAAAAAAGTTAAATAATAGTCAATACTTGACTAAAACAAAAACCGTAGGAAAACGAACGATTTTAAGTGAGTTTCCTGCGGTTTTTGTTTTGGGGAGGTGAGAACCCTACTGTTTTTCTTTCGGGGATTTAAGTACATTTTACTTGATTTTATGATAGAATATTTATCGATGGAATTAAAAACAATTAAAGGTGTTGGAGAGAAAACTGAAAAGGCTTTCAATAGAGCTGGTGTGTACAAAGCTGAGGATTTGATAGACTATTATCCTCGATATTATGATACATACGAAGCTCCAGTTTTAGTCCGTGATTTAGATACAGATAGAACACAGGCTGTTTTTGGGACGGTCGCTCGTGATACAGTGGTAAGACGAGTGAAAAATCTGACTCTTACCGAGGCTTTTATTAGAGACGCCAACGGCGATGCTATTAAATGCGTTTGGTTCAATGCGCCATATCTAAAGAATCAACTTCAGATAGGCGCTAGTTTTGTGTTTAGAGGCTTCGTCAAAGAACTCAGACAAGCGCTAGTAATAGACCAACCAAAGATGTTTAAGCAAGATGAGTACAATAACAAGATGGGTTCAATGCAGCCCGTTTATCCACTTGTACGAGGTCTAACAAACAATGTGGTAACAAAGGCTGTCAGAGATACATTAGATCAGATTTCAAAGCCTGAGTTTTTGCCTCAGTCCATCAGAGATAAATATGATTTACTTGATGTAAAAGAAGCAGTCAAACAAATACATTTTCCAAAGAATACTCAAGAATTCCAAATAGCACGAAAGAGATTTGTTTTTGAGGAATTCTTTAGATTTATAAACAACTTACAAAGCCTTAAGGCAGAAAATGAAAAACAAAAAAACACTCATGTGATAGATGATTTTAGTGTGGCAGAAAACTTAATTAACAACTTGCCATATGATTTAACTAAAGCCCAGGTTAATGTCTGGAATGAGATAAAGAAAGATATGTCATCTGATGGTGTGATGAATAGACTTGTCCAGGGTGATGTTGGTTCTGGTAAAACTATTGTTGCGATACTTGGATTGTTAAGTGTGGCAGTGAATGGTTACCAAGGTGCAATAATGGCGCCTACGGAAGTTTTGGCGAAGCAGCATTACGAGGGAATGCTAGAGTTATTTGACGAAAACGACATTGATCTAAATGTTGTAATGCTAACAGGTTCTATGACTGCAAAGGAAAAGCGTGAAGTTTATGAAGTGATTGAATCTGGTAAAGCGAATATAATTGTTGGAACACATGCCCTTATGCAAGAGGCAGTTAATTATAAAGATTTGGCATTGGTGGTTACTGATGAGCAACATAGATTTGGCGTTCGCCAAAGAGAGGCCATCTCCCACAAGGGTGAGAATCCTCACGTTCTTGTAATGAGTGCAACACCTATTCCAAGAACACTTGCTATTATTATGTATGGTGATCTGGACATTTCAATTATTGACGAGATGCCAGCAGGCAGGCTTTCGATTGGAAATGCATTGGTTGATACATCATACAGACCAAATGCATATGACTTTATTGAAAAGCAAGTTCAAGCAGGAAGACAGGCTTACATCATTTGTCCGACTGTCGAGTACAGCGAAGCAGTGGAAGGTGAGAATGTAATTGAGTATGCCAAGAAGCTTGAGAGCATCTTCTCACCAAGCATTAAAGTTGCTTATCTTCACGGCAGGATGAAGAACGATGAGAAGAACAAGATAATGGATGCATTTGCTAAAAATGATATTCAAGTTCTTGTTTCAACTACTGTAGTGGAGGTTGGAGTGAATGTGCCTAATGCCACAGTAATGATGGTAGAAAATGCTGAGCGCTTTGGTTTGGCGCAGCTTCATCAACTACGTGGTCGTGTTGGAAGAGGTAGTGAACAGTCTTACTGTATCTTTGTCGATGGCAGCAAAGACAAGACCAAAAAGGAAAGACTTCAGGTTTTGTGCAACTCAAACGACGGTTTTAAGATTGCGAATGAAGACTTAAAACTTCGCGGCCCTGGAGATTTCTTCGGCGTAAGACAAAGTGGCGATTATGAGTTCAGAATGGGCGATATTTTAAATGACGCAGATGTCTTGAAACAAGCGGCAGATAGTTATAAAATGCTTATGGAAGGTGAGCTTTCAATTACTGAAAAAGAAAAGAAAGTTCTAGAGGACGACGTCGTCAAAGAACTTAGTATATAGGAGAGAAGGAGACATTATGAACATAGCAGTTCTTTGTGGAGGACTAAGTACAGAAAGAGAAATATCAATAAAGTCAGGTTACAATGTGTGCAAGGCTCTTAGGAGTAAAGGACACAATGCTGTTTTAGTGGACCCATATTACAACAGTAATGATGCGAGTGTGTTCGAAAAAGCTGAAACAGATTACGATATTGATGTTGAAAGATATAAGTTAGATTCTTTGACGGGTGATATTTATTCATACGAGATTAAAGGTCGTCCATATTTTAAATCAAACGTTTTGTTTATTTTAGAGCAAGCTGATATTGTGTTTAACGGTCTTCATGGTAGATATGGTGAAGACGGAATGGTTCAGGCTGTTCTTGATTTACATGCTATCAAATATACAGGTTCTGGCCATGTGGCTAGTGCACTCGGCATGGACAAAGGTCTTACGAAACAGATCTTTAAGGGCAAGGGCGTTCCTACACCAGAGAGCGTTTGGCTACAAGAAGGCGATGATTACGATCTAGAAAAGATTGGAATGGACTTCCCACTTGTTGTTAAGGCTACAAACGGTGGTTCAAGTGTGGGAGTTTATATCGTAAACAATGAAGAAGAATATAAAGATGCCATATACGAATGTTACAAAATAGATGACTCAGTTTTAATAGAAGAATTTATAAACGGTAGAGAGTTTTCTGTCGGTGTAGTGGGAGATGAAGTCTTCCCCGTAGTTGAAATTATTCCAAAAGATGGTTGGTATGATTACACAAATAAATACGAGCCAGGAGCTACTGAAGAAGTTTGCCCGGCTGAACTAACTACAGAGCAGACTTTAAAAATGCAAACAATTGCCAAAGAAGCTTGCGATGTTTTGGGCTGTGAGGTTTATGCTAGAGCAGATATCATTATGACTGAAAATGGCGATATGTATTGTTTAGAAGTAAACACTTTGCCTGGAATGACAGAGACTAGTCTTGTTCCAAGAGAGGCTGAAAGTTTAGGAATTAGTTTCGCAGATCTTTGCGAAAGAATTATAGAATTATCATTTAAGAAATACGAGGATAAAGAATGAGAAACTTATCTTTAAGAAATATTGCTAGAGCTACAGGCGGCGAATACTTTGGCCCAGAAGAAATGCTAGACATGGTTGTGGCCGGTGTCGACAAAGACAGTAGAGAAATCAAACAAGACTATCTATACATTCCTTTTGAGGGAGCGAGAGTAGATGGTCATGATTTTATTGCGGACGTTTTTGAAAAGGGTGCGCTCTGTACTTTGTCGGAGAAAAAACTAGACATTGAACAGCCTTACATTTTGGTTGAGAATAGTGGACAAGCTCTAAAAGATATTGCGGAGTTTTACCGCGAGCAGTTAGACTGCCAGATTATTGGAATTACTGGTAGTGTTGGAAAAACTAGTACAAAAGAGATTATTGCATCAGTTCTTTCTGAGAAGTTTAAGGTGCTTAAAACTGAGGGTAACTTTAATAACGAGATTGGAATGCCACTAACGTTATTAAAGATTCGTGAGGAGCACGAGATTGCTGTTATCGAGATGGGAATCAGTTTCTTTGACGAGATGAGAAGACTTTCAAAAGTTTCTAAGCCTGACGTTTGTGTTATTACAAATATTGGAACTTGTCATCTTGAAAATCTAAATGATAGAGATGGTGTTTTGAAAGCCAAGACTGAGATGTTTGAAAATGCTAAGCCAAACTGTCTAACAGTTCTAAATGGCGATGATGATAAACTTGCAACTATAGAAGAGGTGAACGGCAGAGCTCCTGTTTTCTATGGTCTAGAATCTAACCGTGATATCACAGCCACTAATATAGAACCTGATGGAATGAATGGTACAAACTGCACTATCAAATATAATGACTTTGAATTTGATACATATATTCCAATTCCTGGTCTTCATATGATTCACAATGCGCTTGCAGCCACATGCATTGGTGTGCACTATGGAATGAGTTTAGACGAGATCGACAAAGGAATCAGAAACCTAAAAGCTATCGGTGGTAGAAATAATATTTTCGAAAACAATGGAATCACTATCATAGATGATTGCTATAATGCAAACCCTATGAGCATGAAAGCATCTATTGATGTTTTGAATAACTCAGATGGACGCAAAGTAGCAATACTTGGTGATATGTTTGAACTTGGAAAAGATGAAGCGGCACTTCACAGAGAAGTGGGCGAATTTATAAATACAAAAGATATTGATCTAGTTATTTGTATCGGAAAACTTTCAAAGAATATTGCTGATGCAGTTACAAATGCTGAAGTTAAATACTTTGAGACTAAAGAAGAATTTAGTCCAGATGAAATCTTAACTGAAGGTGATACAGTTTTGGTTAAAGCTTCAAACGGAATGAAGTTTAAAGAGATAGTTGAAAAACTATCAGAATGATAATTAATGTAGGGTGAGTATGGTAAATAAATAATAGCTTGCTTACTTACATTAACACTTGTTTTTACAAGTGTTAGTTTGTATGAGGTACAAATATTTCCAATAATAGAAAGTGTGTGAGGTGAGGAAATGAAAAAGAAAGTAGGAGTAGTTTTAATAGTCAGTATGTTTGCGCTGTGCTTAGTTGCACTAGCCGGATGCGGAAAGAGTGAAAGAGAAGGTACGGCTCTAAAATGGGCATACGAAGACTTGAATGAATTGGCGAAGAAGGACAAGATTGTTGATGTTGATTATGTTTCAAAACTAGATCAGTTAAATGTCACTGTTAAATCATATGGTGACCCTGACAAAGTATTTAAAGTTTTAAACAAAGACATTAAGGGTAAAGACATTGGTATTTTATACTTTCACGGTTATTATGGTTCTAGTATTGATGACAAAGCTGATATATTAAAACATATTGGTAACCTTAAGTGTAAATCTATCATGGCATTAGGTTTGGCTAAATCATACTATGAATCAACAGATCATAGCTGGGTTAATGTTTTGCCAAAAGTAAATGCTTTGTATACTGAATCGTGCGAACCGTTTAAGAAATATGATTCAGTTACAAAACAAAAATTGGCAGATGTGAAAAAACTTTGGCTAAAAGATACTATATACGATGGTATAGAAGTGTTTTCAGGGTTGGAAGAATTATCGATAGAAGCTGTGGTGGAAGAATATGATGATAGAGTAAGTTCTGATACTATTATGAATACACAGTTTACGACACCGCGCTCCACAATGCCAGCCACCAAGAAAAATGGCGAGACTGTAAAACCAGTCGAACCATATAGGGACACATTTGTATTCAACCATGGTGTGTATGTAGTTGATAATATAAAGCGTCTTAAAAAAATACCTAAATTATCAAAATTAACAATCGCACCTACATTTGAAAAGTATGACATAGATGGCTATGGAGCTAGTTACATATTTGCAATAAGTAATGTCAGAAATGACATAATGGTAAATGAACCTAAACAAAAAATATCTGATAATAAATATATAAAAATAGATGAATTAGTAAATCTGAATTCACATCTTATTGAGGGTTCAAGAGAAGCTACAGTTAATCAGTTTATTTCATCAGACTTGAAAGGTAATTACAAAAAGTCAAAGAAATTTAAGTTAAAGAAAGGTACACCTAAACTAAAAGATAAGGCTGTTGTATATAAGATTTCTCCTTATGAGGCAAATTATAGTACAAAGAAGAAATATTACGACAATGGATCAATTCAAACAAAGAAAGATTTAGGTAATTCTATTAAAACACCTGAAAGAGCAGATGATTACAGATACTTTGTATATGTATATCCAGTATATAAATACTATGGCAAGTACGACAAAGGAACAAAAGCATACACAGAGACATATTACATTCAAGTATCTGATATGAAGAAAAAGAGAACTTACAAGCCTATTAAGGTTGCAACAGCTAAACCAGAAAAGAAGTTCTCGTATTCAGGTTCTATACCAAAGAAACATTCAGGAACTGTTAAGGAAAGTAAAATTGATAAAGCAATTAAAAAATTAGTAAGATAAATAAAAGCGAGGCATCAAGCCTCGCTTTTTATATGATTTCTTTAAATACAATATTTATATAAGATTCAATATTTTCATCGGTTATGTCTGATATTCTAATGTATGTATTTTTTGACTTGTAATCATCCTTGAATACATATTTGATTTCCATGTTACTTGGACAAAGAATAAATGAGTCTTCAATATTTTCATAACACGTGGATGCCTTCGCTTGAACCCTGTGTTCTTTATCAACAAACTGAGAAACACTTTTGTGGATTGCTTTGTCTTCAGCAGGGAGATAATAGTAGTCTTTGTAGTTGTCAAAGAATAGCTTAAGTGTCCCGTCAAAAATTTTTATCTTAAGTTGACATTTGTTTTCTCTAATAATGATTGAAAGGTTATCGCTGTTAAATGAGATATCTTTGTTTGTAATAGAGTTTGATGATTCAGACTCAAGATTTATAACTAGTTCGTTTTTATCTAACCCTTCAAAATCTTTGTATGAACTTATCGACCAATCTCTAATACTAAAATCTCCATTAACAAAATCATAAAGACTTAACAGTTCAGTAATCTTACCCATATACAAAACATCTTCTCGGTTGTGAAGAAGTAGAGGGTAGATTAGTTTTTGATCTTTAGTTCTGACATATTCCTTATAAACTTCAACCAACTCTCCGCCTGAGAATGGATCGCTACGCTTAATGCCAATCGCTTCTTCCAAAGTTTTCTGTTTCAAATTTGGAAGATTCAAAATATTTTTAAGTGATGAAATTTCTTTGTAAATATCAACACTTTTTAATCTATCTAAATCTAAATCAATATTATATTTTTCAGCACGCTCTTTGACGAAGGGGATATCAAAACTATTCCCGTTAAAGTGAATCAAGCGATCATAGTCTTTGATAAACTTTTGGAAAGCCATAATGACATTCGCCTCATCGTTATAGTTGTCAGCAAACCACTGAGCATACATCCATTCACCGTCGTCAAAGTACATCGCCCCAATCAAATAAATAGAGCAATATTTTCTAGAAAGCCCAGTAGTTTCTATGTCGAAATATAAGATTTTATCTTTTTTGGCAAACTTTTCTATCGGATAATCAATGTTGATTTTTGCTTCATCTTTTATCACTAACATAAGAAAAATTATAGCATAATTTAAACCCAAATTAGTAGTAATTAGTGCTATAATATTAAAAGATTGTGCGAAAAGGAGATTGAAATAAATGGCAGAGACAAGACCATATGTAGATTGGGATTTGATGAATGATTTTATGATTGACGTTTTTGAGAAATACGGTGTTCCAAGAGAGGATGCCGCTATTTGTGCTGACGTTTTACTTGAGAGTGACAGACGTGGAATCGAGAGTCACGGTTGTAACCGCTTTAAACCAATTTATTTAGATAGAATTAAAAATGGAACATTGCTTCCAAAGACAGAAATAGAAATAGTGAAAGAGACACCTACCACAGTAGTTATGGATGCTCATGATGGAATGGGAATGGTGGCTAGTCACAAGATGATGGAGATGCTTATCGAAAAAGCAAAGACATACGGAATGGCTGGCGGAACTATTTTCAATTCAACTCACTATGGTATAGCAGGTTATTGGACAACTATGGCAGAGAAGGAAGGCTTGATTGGCATTTCAGGCACAAATGCTAGACCATCAGTTGCACCTACCTTTGGCGTGGAACCAATGATGGGAACAAATCCTATGACATTTACTATGCCAACAGATGAGGAGTTTCCATTTAACTTTGACTGTGCAACATGTATCGTTCAAAACGGTAAGATTGAGTTTTATGAGAGAAGTGGAAAAGACACACCAGCAGGTTGTGTTGTAAATAAAGATGGCGAGACTATGACAGACTCTGGCAAAATCCTAAAAGACATGCGTGCAGGTAATGCAGCATTGTTGCCACTTGGTGGTTTAGGAGAAGATACCGCTGGCTACAAAGGATATGGATTTACTACAATAGTTGAAATCCTTTCAAGTGCTTTGGCGGGCGGACCATTTATGAAAGATTTAAATGGTGTTGATGAAGATGGAAATCCTAAGATGTATAAGCTTGGACATTTCTTCTTTGTTATCAACCCAGAGTTCTTTATGGGACTTGATACATTTAAGAAAACTTCAGGTGACATTTTAAGAGGTTTAAGAGCATCAGAAAAAGCACCTGGACAGGATAGAATCTATACAGCTGGTGAGAAAGAACACGATGCTTGGATGGATAGAAAAGACAAAGGTGTGCCTGTGGGCGAATCTATCCAGAAAGAATTGATTGAATTAAGAGATACTTTGGGACTTGATAAATATCACTTCCCATTTGAGGATTAATAATGTTTAATAAGACACTTAGTTTGAAAAACAAAATAGGTTTTATAAAAACTTTCTCTGGCGGAGTTCATCCGGTGGAAGGTAAAGACTTGTCAAAAGATCTTCCTGTCAGAAAAGTTTTTCCAAAGGACCAAGTAGTGATACCTTGCTCTATGCATATAGGTGCGCCTGCAAAACCTGTGGTGGAAGTGGGCGAGCATGTTCTTAACGGACAACTTATTGCAGAGGCTAGCGGCTTTATTTCAGCAAACGTTCACTCAAGTGTTTCTGGAACAGTCAAAGCAATTGAGGACAGAGAACTAGTGGGCGGCGGCAAAGGTCTATGCATTGTGATTGAAAACGATAAAAAGCAGGACAGATTTGAGTATAAAGCCCAACCTTCTCCATGGAGCAAAGAGTATATAAGAGAAGCTGTAAAAGATTGCGGCGTTGTTGGTATGGGAGGGGCTTGTTTCCCTACACACGTTAAGATTACGCCTAAAGATGATGAGGCTATTGATCACGTAATTATAAATGCGTGTGAGTGCGAGCCATATATTACAGCAGACTACAGAAGAATGATTGAAAACCCTGAAGAGTTGATTGAGGGTCTAAAAATTATGCTTACATTATTCCCTAATGCGAAGGGATATATTGCAATAGAAGATAACAAATTAGATTGCATAAAACTATTTGAAAAACTAACTGCTTCAGAAGATTTAATAGAAGTAGTTCCGATGAAGACAAAGTACCCACAAGGTTCAGAGCGACATGTAATTTACGCTATCAATAAGCGTAAGATGAACTCATCTATGCTACCAGCTGATGTTGGATGTATTGTTGACAATGTGGATACTGTTTATAACATTTATCAGGCAGTCAAATTCCATAAACCACTTACAAGTAGAATCATGACAGTTTCAGGTGATGCTTTCTATCAACCATGTAACTTGGAAGTATCTCTTGGTATGTCTTACCAAGAAGTGGTGGATGAGATGAACGGTATGTGCGAGGATGCGAAGAAAGTGATAGCCGGTGGACCAATGATGGGACAGGCTATGTATAACCTTGATGTTCCAATCACAAAAGGTTCATCATCACTTTTAGCGTTTATGGAAGACGACTACGACAAAGCACCTAAAACAAACTGTATGAACTGTGGAATGTGCGTAAGAGTTTGCCCGCAGAAATTAGTGTGTGCAAATTTGGCGAAGCTAGCTGAAGCAGACAATATGGAAGAGTTTGTTAAGTGCTATGGTATGGAATGTATCGAGTGTGGTACATGTAATTATATTTGTCCTGCTAAGCGTAATTTGACGCAGTCTATTAAGACTATGAAACAAAAAGTTATAGCAGAGCGCAGAAAGGGGGAGAAGAAATAATGTTTAATGTTTCATCAAACCCTCATATCAAAGATAGAATAACTACACAAAAAGTAATGTTGTATGTAATCATTGCGTTACTCCCTACAACACTATTTGGCGTGTTTAATTACACAAGTATGTTTGGATTACAATATGGAATCAAGACTATACTTTTAATTGTCACTTGTGTGACAGTTTGTGTACTTTCAGAATACTTGTTCAACAAGGCGACAAAGAGACCAAACACAGTAGGAGATTTAAGTGCGATAGTCACAGGTATGATTTTAGCGCTTAACCTTCCGGTAACATTCCCGTTGTGGATGGCAATGGTTGGATCGGCATTTGCGATAGTTGTTGTTAAAATGATTTTTGGCGGACTTGGTCAAAACTTTATGAACCCAGCCCTTGGTGCTAGATGTTTCTTAGTGCTTTCATTTGCTGGACCTATGAACAAGTTCTTCCCGGATGGCGTATCAGGAGTGGATGCAGTAACATCAGCCACACCTCTTACACAGATTAAACAAACTGGCAAAACAGCAACTAGTCTGTTTGATATGTTTATTGGAAGACATGCAGGAACTATTGGTGAGACTAGTATTTGTGCACTTTTAATTGGCGCCATTTTCTTACTAGTTACTAAGATAATTGATCTTAGAATTCCGCTTACATATATTGTCACATTTGCAATCTTTATGATGCTATTTAACAAATCTACTGATATGACATATCTTGCGAAAGAGATATGTGGTGGTGGATTAGTATTTGGCGCGTTCTTTATGGCGACTGACTATTCAACATCACCTATCACAAAGAATGGAAAGATTGTATATGGTATTTGTCTTGGACTTTTAACTGCAATACTTAGAACGTTTGGTTCTACAGCAGAGGGTGTATCTTTTGCCATAATTATTTGTAACTTGCTAGTTCCAATAATTGAAAAGATTACATTCCCTAAAGCCTTTGGCATAGTTAAAAAATCGTCAAAGGAGGGCAAATAAATGAGTAGAATTCTTAAAGATGTTTTAATTTTGTTTGTTATTACTTTGGTAGCAGGATTTGCCTTGGGCGCGGTCTACAACTTTACTTCTACCGCCAGAAGTGAGCAGGAGAAAAAGACTTTGAATGAGGCGCATAGTGCAGTTATGCCTGGTGTTGAATCTACTGAAAAAGTAAAAGTAGATTTGAAGAAAGAAAATAAACTGATAGCTAATGAAGTAGACAAAAAAGAAAAAGAACTTGATTATAAACCATATAATCCTTTCAAAGCAAAAATAAATGGAGTTCTTTTGGCTAAAGATAAAGATGGAAAAGAGTTGGGCTATATCATAACTGTCATAGATGAAGAGGCGTATAACAGTTTCATAACATTGACAGTTGGTGTTGATATGAATGGAAGCGTTAAAGGTATTGCTTTCCTTGACATCAAAGAGACGCCAGGTCTTGGCATGAAAGCACAAGAAGAAGCATTCCTAAAACAGTATTACGGAAAGGACGTTAAGTTCTTTACATACACTAAAGATAGCCCAGAGGACGATAGCCAGGTAGATGCTATTAGTTCAGCTACCATCACAACAAATGCTGTCACACATGGAGTTGATGCATGTTTGATTTTGGCGGATCACTTAGGAGGTGAGAGTCATGAATAAATATGTAGAAAGACTTTATAACGGAATAATAAAAGAGAATCCTACATTTGTTTTGATTCTTGGTATGTGCCCAACACTTGCTGTTACCACGTCTATGGTAAACGGTTTTGGAATGGGCGTCAGTACTGTGTTTGTACTAGTGATGTCAAACATTGTTATTTCTATGCTTAGAAAAATAATACCCGACAAAGTAAGAGTGCCAGCGTTTATAGTAGTAGTTGCAAGTTTTGTAACCATACTTCAGTTTTTGTTACAAGCGTATTTGCCAACACTTAATAAGGCGCTTGGAATTTATATTCCACTTATCGTTGTTAACTGTATTATTCTTGGACGTGCAGAGAGTTACGCGTCAAAGAATAGTGTGGGACTATCATTATTTGACGGAGTAGGAATGGGCATTGGATTTACATTTGCTCTAACCATTCTTGGTGCTTTCAGAGAGATATTGGGAGCAGGAACGATTCTTGGATACAACATTCCACATTGGGAAGGTATTACTATATTTGTAATGGCACCTGGAGCATTCTTTGTTCTAGCTGTTATTATTGCAGTTCAAAACTACATAAGAGCAAAACATGGCAAGAAACCTCGCAAACTAAAATGCGAGATGGGATGTGCTGGTTGCAGCGGATGTGGCAATGACTATGACAACTGCGAAAAAGAAGAAAGGGAGGAGATTTAAATGGGTAATTTATTATTAATTGCTTTGGCTGCAGCGCTAGTTAACAATGTTGTTTTAAGTCAATTTTTGGGTCTTTGTCCTTTCATTGGTGTTTCAAAGAAAACTAACACTGCGGCAGGAATGGGAGCAGCTGTTATATTTGTAATTATGATAGCTTCAGCAGTCACTTACGGTATTTATTACGTAATTTTAAAACCATTTAAAGTTGAATACTTGCAGACTATTGTTTTCATTTTAGTAATTGCTGCATTAGTTCAGTTGGTTGAAATGATTTTGAAGAAATTCATCAAACCTTTGTATCAAGCGCTCGGTGTTTATTTGCCACTTATCACTACAAACTGTGCAGTGTTAGGCGTTGCTATTTCGAATATCGATAAAAAATATGGTTTTGCAGAGAGTATGTTCAGTGCATTTGGAACATCTATTGGTTTCTTGATTGCTATTGTAATTTTGGCAGGAATAAGAGAGAGATCAGAGAATAATAATGTTCCTAAAGCGTTTAAAGGAACTCCTATGGTTCTTGTGGCATCAGGATTGATGGCCATTGCATTCTCTGGCTTTACAGGATTGATTTAGGAGGGTTATATGATTGGTTTAAGTACGATTCAAGGTATCCTCCTAGCAGTTGCAATAGTGGGAGGTGTAGGATTAATAATAGGAATTATGCTTGGTATCGCCGGCAAAGTTTTTTCTGTAGAAGTAAATGAAAAAGAGTTGGCAGTGCGTGAAGCACTTCCTGGCAATAATTGCGGCGGATGTGGTTATCCAGGCTGTGATGGTTTGGCTAAAGCTATAGCTGAGGGTGATGCAGACGTGGCAGCTTGTCCAGTAGGTGGCGCGCCATGCGCAAAAGCCATTGCAGAGATTATGGGCGTGGAAGCAGATGTTGTTAAGAAAGTGGCAGTTGTTCACTGTAACGGTGACTGTGATAAATCTAAAGAAAAATATAATTACTACGGAAATGAATCTTGTGTGGATGCAGTAAGTATCCCAGGCGCTGGCGCCAAAGCATGTGACTATGGATGTTTAGGTCTTGGTAGCTGCGTAAAGGTTTGTGAGTTTGATGCTATTCATATTGAAAATGGAATAGCCGTAGTAGACAGAGATAAATGTAAAGCGTGCGGTATGTGTGCTAAAGTTTGTCCAAAGGGTTTGATAACAATAGAGAATTTTGACTCAGCATATTTTGTTAAGTGCAAGTCAAAGGAAAAAGGAAAACCTGTTATGGATGCCTGCGAGGTTGGATGCATTGGTTGTTCACTTTGCGAAAAGACTTGCAACTTCGATGCTATAGAAATGGTTGATAACCTAGCGGTGATAGATCAAGAAAAGTGTAAGAAGTGCGGGCTATGCGCGCAGAAGTGCCCTAGGAAAACAATTGAAAAGGTTAAATAAAAAGAACCTCTCATATGAGAGATTCTTTTTACTTTATGGTGATTTCCTTTCCATCTTGTTTGAGTCCATCTGTTAAGTGAAGGTTGTTGTCTTTATCAATAAACACAGCCTCTATATTTTTAGTCTTATTAGCTAACGCTATTCCTTTTTTAAGTCCCATAACCATGAATCCTGTGCTAAGAGCGTCAGCGGCAGTACCGCTATCTGAAATTACAGTTACTGCGTTTAAGTCATTATCGATAGGATAACCAGTTTTAGGATTAATAATATGTGAGTATATTTTGCCATCTTTCTTGTGATATCTCTGATATATTCCAGCAGTAATAATTGCTTTATCTTTTGCCTTTACAGTAGCAGATAGTTCGTTATTGGTAAATGGCTTTTTTATACCAACTTTAAATAATGAATTATTTTTTTTGCCATATGTATATATGTTTCCGCCAAGATCAATGAGTGCGGATTTGATTTTATTTTCTTTTAACTCAGTAACTAATAAATCAGAAATAAATCCTTTTGCAATACCTCCAAAATCAATTGAACCCATTTTTGTGAGTACATAATAATTTCCTGGGGAATCATCTATTTGTTTGTAATCAACATATTTTAGTTGTTTTTTTATCTGTTTATCAGAAGGAATCTTAAAATCCTTTCCATTGATATTCCAAAGTTTTACAAGTGGAGCAATAGTAACGTCAAATGCACCATCGGTCATTTTTGAGTATTTGATAGAGTCGTATAGTGGTTCATCTTCTTCGCCGAAGCCAATTGTTCGCATAGCATTTTTCTTATTTGAAAAATGAACGTCTTCTATGCATGTTAAGCTTCCATCACTGTGGTGAAACTCGACTGAATATCTTGAATCATCTAAATTATAAAGGCTATCGTAGTGTATACATTTTTTCTCTAGTTTGTTTGCAATCTTTTCCAAGTCTTTTTTAGGCTTCTTGTCGTAAATTGTAATGCTACAAATAGTATCAAAACACTGAAATGTGATAGAATAAGGCTTATTATCAGCCTTTTTAAAGCCACAAGAACTGCAAGTGACAATTATAATTAATGTTAATAATAGGCTTATTATCCGTCTCATAACTACCTCCTATAATTATTGATTCACATACATTATAACAAAAAAAATGGGTTTGTCTTCGTATATTTAATATAGTATAATTAGCAAGGGTAAACATTCGTTCTAATAATTGATAAACGAGTGGAAATCGGTTAAATATGGACAATAATAGTATTCTTAAAAGTAGAAGAAAAGAAATAATTGCTGTATTGATTTTGATCATTATAGCAGTTGTTTCATTTATTTGTGTTAAGTTCTTTGCCGAAGGCAAAGGAAAATACGTTAAAGTCTATGTAAATGAAAAACTAACCAAGACTTTTGACTTAACAAAAGATAGAGAATACTTTATTGAAACAAAAATAGGATATAATCTTTTAATAATTAAAAATGAAAAGGCTCGCATTTTAGATGCGGACTGCCCGAATAAAATATGTGTGGACAAAGGTTATATATCAAAGAATGGTGAATCTATCATTTGTCTACCTCATCACATTGTAGTAACTATTGAATCTAGCGAAGACAAAGATGTGGACGCTGTAGCGGATTGAGGTGTGATATGGTAAGAAAGATTTCAGTAATTGCATTGTTTAGCGCCTTTGCTATATTGGCTAGCTATATAGAGACATTCATTCCATCCATTGGAATTCCAGGAGTGAAATTAGGACTAGCAAATATTGCAGTAGTTTTAGCGTTATTCATATTAGATGCAGAGAGTGCGATTATAATAAATGTAGTACGAATAGTGATTGTTGGATTATTGTTTGGAAATATGTTTAGTATTGCATTTGCGTTAGCAGGAGCATTTGTTTCTGTAACAGTAATGATTATTATGAAGAGATTATTTGGTTTTTCGATCATTACAGTTTCGATATTTGGTGGATTTTTCCACAATGTTGGACAGTTGGTAGTCGCATTCATTTTGGTAGATAGTTATAGTGTGTTCGGTTATTTGCCAGTGTTGTTGATAGCTGGAATAATAACAGGATTAATTATCGGAATATTAGCAAAAATATTATACGAGCGTACTAGTATGCTTTGTAAAAGAATACTTAATAATTAGGAGATAATATGGTTTCATACGTATCAGGAATAGTTGAATATGTTGATACAGAAAAAGTAGTTGTGGACAATCACGGAATTGGAATTTCTGTCTTTATGACTAATGACGATCTAAGCGTGATAGGCGAAGGCGAAGAGGTTAAACTCCACACTTACTTTAATGTGAAAGAAGATGCCATGCAGCTATATGGATTTTTGAATAGAGAGAATCTTGAAATGTTTAAACTTCTTTTGACTGTTAATAAAGTTGGACCTAAGATTGCTTTGGGAATTCTTTCTACATGCCCTGGTGATCTGCTTAAGATGTCTATTGTTAGTGGCGATTCAAAGACTATTGCTAGTTCACCTGGCGTAGGAGCAAAAACTGCTGAGCGTATTGTTCTTGAATTAAAAGATAAGATTGAAATAGATGGTGTAGAGGACTTTGTACCAGAAAATGGTTCTGCAGATAGTTCACTATCTAACGACGTGGTAGATGCACTTGTGGAATTAGGATATTCGAAATCAGAAGCTATATCTGCTGTCAAACGTATAGACGAGACAGAAGATATGAGCGTGGAAGTTATGTTAAAGAAAGCTTTGATGCTAATTGGTTAAAGGGATTTGATTATGTCAGATAAGAGAATTATTAAAACTGAAGTTACTACCGAAGACAAAGCGGTAGAAAAAGGTTTAAGACCACAGAATCTAGATGATTACGTGGGTCAGGAAGCCATTAAAGAGAAAATTAAGGTCTATATAGAGGCTGCAAAGAATCGAAATGAGCCTCTTGATCACGTGTTATTTTATGGTCCTCCAGGCCTTGGAAAGACTACTTTAGCGCTCATAATTGCATTACAAATGGGGGTTAACATTAAAGTAACAAGTGGACCGGCTATTGAGAAGCCAGGAGAGATGGCTGCCATCTTAAATGGGCTTCAAGAGAACGATATTTTGTTTGTCGACGAAATCCACAGACTTAACAGACAGGTGGAAGAAGTCTTATATCCAGCTATGGAAGACTATTCAATCGATATTATGATTGGAAAGGGACAGGGTGCTAGATCCATTAGACTTGATCTTCCGAAGTTCACGTTAATAGGAGCGACTACTAGAGCGGGACTTTTGACAGCTCCTTTAAGAGATAGATTTGGAGTTATAGATAAACTTGAATTTTACTCGGTAGATGAACTTAAAGAAATCATTATTAAATCGGCAGATAGACTTGATGTACAGATAGACGATGAAGGTGCATTAGAACTTGCCAGAAGATCACGTGGCACACCTAGACTTGCAAATAGACTACTTAAAAGAGTTAGGGACTTTGCCCAGGTCAAATACGACGGAGTTATAACTAAAGAAGTGGCCAACGATGCACTTGATAAGCTAGATGTAGATAAATCTGGACTCGACAAAGGAGATAGAACAATACTTGAAACTATCATTATGAAATTTGGCGGAGGTCCGGTGGGAATCGACTCTATAGCAGCCGCCATAGGCGAAGATTCCGGCACACTTGAAGATGTGTATGAGCCATACTTAATTCAGAACGGATTTATCCAAAGAACTAAGAGTGGAAGGGTTGCAACAGACCTAGCATACAAGCATCTTGGTATTGAAAAAGAACAATAAAATTGCTATATTTATATGTAGCGAATTTAAAAGAAAAGGAGATTTTTAAAATGAAAAGAATTATTTCAATCGTACTAACATTGACACTTGTACTAGGTTTGTCAGGCATTGTTAGTGCTCAGAATCCAGGAACTGATGTTTCAGCAGGTAAGGGCTGGAGTTCATACTCAATCCACGGAAATAATGCTGAAGACAAAGGTGAGTGGGAGAACGAACTTAAGAAAGCTCACCAGGTATGGAACATTAAGGCTGATAAGGCTGCTGTTCAAGCTGCTAAAGGTAAGCTTGATGCATTCTACACTTATGGAGAGTGTGCTAAATTTAAGAGTTCTGCAGCTGACAAATTTGTACTTGACGTAACAAGTACTGGTTGGAGTGCTAACTACAATCCAATGACAGGTGCTGTTGTTCAGTCAAACCCTTGGGGTGTTACAACTACTAAGGTAGTTCCTGTTGAAAGAGGTCGTTACTACACAGTTTCTTTCAAGGTTAAGAGTACTCTAAAGAATGAGATTACAAAGTGTGATGACACTACTGTAATCAAAGGTCTTAAGAACTGGGAAGGCAAAGATTGTCACTACACAGAAGGTACTGGAAAGTACAACTATACAAAACACTTCCACATAAAAGCGTATGATAACACTGATCCTGATGGAGCAGCTCTTGCTGTACAGGGAATGACAGCTACATATGCAGGAAAGAATGTTATGGCTAAGACTAAAGATTTCAACAACCTAATTGGTATGGACAGCAGAAATACTGATTATGTTAATGTTACTATGAAAGTTTTAGTTCCATCTGACAAGGCTGATTACCAGAAGAAAGCTTCATCACCTACAATGGGTATTAAGATGGCATTTGGTCCATTCTTGAAAGAGTATAAAGATGAGAACAATATGAGCGGTGAAGTTGAAGTAAAAGACTTTAAAGTTTTAGCTGGAACAAAGGCTGCTGCAGCTGGAAAAGCTAAAGTAAAGAGCGTTAAAGCTGCTAAGAAGAAATTAACAGTTAAGTATAAAGCTTCTGGCGCTAAGAAGTACCAGGTACAGGTAGCTCTTAAGAAAAACTTCAAGAAGGGTCTTAAGAAGAAAACTACTACAAAGACAAAATGGACATTCAAGGGCCTAAAGAAGAAGAAAAAATACTACATCAGAGTTAGAGGCGCTAAGAGTTATGGCGGAACTTTGATTTGGGGCAAATGGTCTAAAGTTAAGAAGAAAAAGACTAAATAATGTGCTATAATAGACTAGCTATTTTGCTAAAAGGAGTAATTAATTATGTCGTCAAAAAATTATATTGATGTAGTCATCGATGGTAAAATCTATAATATCGGTGGTTTCGAAAGCGAAGCATACTTGCAGAAAGTCGCTTCATACATCAATAATATGATTTTAGAATTTAAGAAAAATGAAGATTTCAGAATGCAGAAGCCAGATATGCAACGCATTCTTCTTGAAATCAACATTGCTAATGATTACTTCAAGGCAAAGAAACAAGCAGATCTATTAGAGGATGATTTAAGTATCAAGGAAAAAGAAGTGTATGATTTGAAACATGAGTTAATCCTGTCGGATGCCAAAGCGCAGACAGCTACTGATGAATTAGAAAATGCACTTGAAAAGATTAAAGAGCTTGAAAAAGAAATCATCAGACTACAATCAAAATAATAATTATAAACGATCAGGCTTCACGGCCTGGTCGTTTTTAACGTTTTAATGATATTTTAATAAATCTTGTTTAGGATAAGACTATGAAAAAAGATGTAGAACTTTTAGCACCTGCTGGCTCATATGATATAGCTATAGCGGCTATCAATGCTGGAGCTGATGCCATATATCTCGGTGGAGAAAATTTTGGTGCAAGAGCAAATGCAGAAAATCTAAATACAGAAGAGATAGTTGATGTTTTAAACTATGCACATCTTAATGGACGCAAAGTTTATCTTACAATAAACACTCTTCTTAAAAACAAAGAGATTAAAAATGATCTCTATGATTTTTTGCGCCCTCTATATGAAAATGGTCTTGATAGTGTGATTGTTCAGGATGTTGGAGTATTGTTATTCGTTAAAAAACATTTCCCTGATTTAAAAATACATGCTAGTACTCAAATGACAATTAGTGGAAAAGAGACTGTTAAGTGGCTAAAGGATTTGGGAGCCGAAAGAGTAGTTCTTCCAAGAGAGCTATCAGTTGATGAAATTAAAGACTTGAGAGGTACAGACATAGAGATAGAGTCTTTTGTTCATGGCGCTCTTTGTTATTGTTACTCAGGCCAGTGTTTGCTAAGCAGTTTTATTGGTGGACGAAGTGGGAACAGAGGAAGATGTGCTCAACCTTGTAGACTGCCTTACGATGTTATCTATGATGGCATGCTTATAAATGAATCAGATGAAAAATATATTTTAAGTCCAAAAGATATTTGTGCTTTGTATTTGTTGCCAGACATTATTGATTCAGGCGTAACTTCTCTAAAAATAGAAGGACGTATGAAAAAGAAAGAGTATGTCTGTGGTGTAGTTAGCATCTATAGAAAGTACTTAGATATGATTTTAAATGGTGAAAAGTTTGAAGTGGAAGAATCTGATATCAAACTCTTAATGGACTTGTTTAATAGACACGGTTTTAATGAAAGTTATTTCTATACTAAGAATGGTCGCGAAATGATCTCACTTAAAGAACCAGCTTTCAGAGAGGAAAATAGGGAGTTCACTGAATACTTGCGCGACAAATATTCTAATAAAACTCTAATGAAACCATTGTATATTAATGTTAAATGTAAGGTGGGAGAACCTTTTGAAATCTCTGGGGAAGTAGATGGTGAACAAATAACAGTTAGCGGTTCTGATGTTGAAGAAGCTCAGAATATGCCGCTTGAACTTGATACATTAAATAAACATGTAAACAAAACTGGAAATACAGATTTTGTATTTGAAGATATTGAGTATGATATGGATGATAATACTTTCTTGCCAGTATCAGAGATTAATGATGTTAGAAGAAAGTATCTAGATTTAGCTTATGAAAAATCATTAGCTAAATTTAAAAGAGAGTGTGAAGAAATAGAAGAGACAGAGACTGTTAGAGAAGAGACAGATAATGGAGAAAGATTGATTACAGTTTCAGTTTCATCGTTTGATCAGTTGAAAGAAACTTTGTCTAGAGATTTTGTAGATAGAGTTTATATAGATTTGAATTTATTCCCATTTGACGATGTTGAAAATGGAATAGAACTAATTAAAGAAAAGAATAAAAAAGTATATATAGCGCTTCCATATGTAGCACGTAAAAATGATATTAAACTAATCAAAGATAATTATTTAAAAACAATTAAGCAGTCAGATGGAGTGTTAATTAGAAATATTGAACAGTATTTCTTCCTCAAAGATTTAGTAGATATAGACATTGTTTTTGATTATAATGTGTATGTATGGAATGACGAAACAAAACTTTACTATGATTCTTTTGATATTACATCTACAGTTCCTGTAGAACTAAATGAGGCAGAGTTAATAGAACGTGGTGTGACAAATGAAGAATTTATTGCTTATGGTTTTATACCAATGATGATTAGTGCTAACTGTGCTTTTAAGACCCTTGATAGATGTGAAAAGAAAAATGATAGATATGCGCTAAGCGATAAAATAAATAATGAGTTTGTGGTTAGATGTAATTGTACACATTGCTACAATGTAATGTATAACTGCAATGCCACATCATTATTTAAATATAAAGATGATATTGAAAAACTAAATCCAAAATCAATTAGAATCTCGCTCACAAATGAAAGTGCTAAACTAAGCTCACAAGTTTTAGATTTAGCTGAGAGAGCATTTGTAGCAGGAGAATTGGTGGAGGATTTGCCAAATACTACAAGAGGACATTTTAAACGCGGAGTTCTTTGATGGAGACCTATTTAATTACAGTAAGTAAATATTTATTTATCGCTCTTATGTTGTTTTACACATGGGAGTGTTTTAGTGCGCTCAGAAGTAAGAACCCAATTAAACAAGCAGGAATTTACCAGAGACAAAATGGAGTTATTTTCCTTGTGTACATTATTGGTATGGCTATGGTTTTCATGTTTGAAAAAGATGTGCCTCAGATTAATGTAATAATTCTAGCAGGAGCACAGCTTTGTTTCTTAATTATAGTGCTTGGAGTGTTCCCGGTTATTTATACAAATATAAACAAAGCAATCTTGAGTAATATGTGTATGTTGCTAACGATTGGTTTTATTATTTTAGCAAGACTTGACTATCAGGGAAGTATCACACAGTTTATTATAGTGGCTGTTGTTTCGCTGTTATCTTTGATAGTTCCTTATATGATGCAAAAAGAAGATTTTTTAAAGAAACTCACATGGATTTATTGCTTCGTGGGAGCGGCCCTTTTGCTAATAGTTTTAGCTATGGGTGTTATTTCACGAGGTGCTAAACTTTCTATGGAGATTGGTGGATTTACATTCCAACCATCTGAATTTGTAAAAATTCTATTTGTATTCTTTATGGCGGGCTTCTTAGCCAAATCAACAGAATTTAAACACGTTGTTATATCAGCGATATTAGCCGCAGTCTTTGTCGGTCTATTAGTTTTGTCTACAGACCTAGGAAGCGCGTTAATATTCTTTATGACATATTTGTTTATGTTGTATGTTGCAACAAAGCGAGCAGGATATTTATTGTTAGGGTTTGGCGGAATGTCTGTGGCTTCGGTCATAGCATACTTTTTGTTCTCGCACGTTCAAACTCGTGTAGAAGCATGGCAAGATCCTTGGAGCATTATTGATGGCAAAGGATACCAGATTACTCAGTCTTTGTTTGCACTTGCGAATGGTGGTTTTACAGGAACTGGACTTTATCAGGGACAACCAACAGATATACCAGTCGTTAAGAAAGACTTTGTATTCTCCGCCATCGGCGAAGAATTTGGTGGCATCTTTGCTATGTTATTAATTTTAGTTTGTCTAAGTTGCTTTATTGCATTTTTGATCAGTGCAATGAAACAGCTATCATTGTTTAATAGATTGATTTGTGTGGGACTTGGAATTCAATATGCAGTTCAAGTTATTCTAACAGTTGGTGGAGCAATCAAGATGATTCCATCTACTGGTGTTACATTACCATTAATTAGTTATGGTGGTAGTTCAATACTTAGTACGTTGTTTGTTTTTGCAATCATTCAAGGACTTGCGATAGTTGGAACAAATAATGAAGAACTTCATATGGGTAAAAAATATGAAGATGATTCTAGTACACAAAAAGCAAAAAAGAGGAGAAAGAAAATTGAGCAAACGCAAGAACTCCCGAAGCTCTAAGAGCGAAAAAAGAAAATTGAATAAACAGACTTGGGTGGTAACAGTGTTCTTCTCAATCATCTTCTTCTTTATGATTGGATACTATGTTTACTTTATCGTGGCTGACAGTCAAGAGGTTGCTAGTAACAGCTATAACAAGAGAGTAGATGATAGACAAGAAAAGATTCAAAGAGGAACTATCTACGCAAGTCACGGCGAAAAGTTAGCATATTCTGATCCTGGTTCTACGGGTAATAAGAATAGACACTATCCATATGGTAAAACATTTGCACATGTGGTTGGTATCTCAACACATGGAAAATCAGGGCTTGAAAAATCATGCAACTTTGATTTGTTATCTACCAGAGATACGCCTTTCCAGGAGATTATTAATGACTTTAAGGGGACAAAGGAAAAAGGTGCTGATGTTTACACAACATTAAAGGTAGGTTTGCAAAAGAATTGCTACAATGCACTTGGTGATAGAAAAGGCGCTGTGTTTGCGATGAATCCAAAGACGGGCGCAGTTTTGGCATGTGTATCTAGACCTTCATATAATCCAGAGACTATAGATAGCATCTGGAAGAAACTTGCAAAAGATTCGAAGGACTCCAGACTTGTTAACAGAGGAACACAAGGTAAGTATACGCCTGGTTCTATATTTAAAACGTTTACAGCTCTAGAGTTTATGAAAGAAGACAGTGACTTTAAAGATTTTAAATATAACTGTCATGGATATACTAAAGTGGGCAATGCTAAGATTCACTGTTTTGATGGAAAAGCTCACTACCAGGTTAACTTAAGAGATGCTTATGCTTATTCATGCAACTCAGCATTTGCAACTATTGGTAGAGAATTAAAGATGAATAAGTTTAGAAGCACTTGTGAGACTGCATTGTTTAACAAGGAATTGCCGCTCGATATTGAGTCTACAAAAAGTAGATTTAATTTAGATTCAGATTCAGGTGAGTGGGATATAGCATCTACATCTATTGGTCAGGGAACCACCACAGTATCGCCTGCACATATGTGTATGGTAGCATCGGCCATTTATAATAAGGGAGTATTAATGAAACCTTACTTGGTTGATTCGGTTGTTAACAGTTATGACGTTATAGTTAAAACAACTGATCCTGATGAATATAAAGAAATAATTCCGGAAGAATATGCAAAGAAGCTTAAGAGCTATATGAGAAGTGTTTGCAAATATGGAACAGCAAACATGATGGCTTATTCGTCATACAAAGCCTACGGCAAAACAGGTACGGCTGAGCTAAACAGTGATGACGACATCAACTCATGGTTTATGGGCTTCGCCAAAAAAGGTAAAAAGAAAATTGCTATAGCGGTTTGTTTAGAAGATATTAAACAAGGATCTGGCTCAGCTACTAGCGTTGCTAAAGAAATATTTGACGAGTACTTAGGTTAAGCTCATTGAAATAAAATTTGTAATAGTATATACTTAAAACGAATAATGGTAAGGTTATACTAACCTTGGTACAGGAGGGTTGCTATGCAGAAGGCAGTCAGCTGTGGCGGGGTAGTTATATTTCGTGGAAAGATATTACTATTATATAAGAATATTAAGAATAGGTACGAAGGGTGGGTTTTACCTAAAGGTACCGTGGAAGAAGGCGAAAGTCACGAACAGACAGCCTTAAGAGAAGTTCACGAAGAAGCCGGTGTCAAAGCGAAAGTGCTAGACTACATTGGGAAGAGCGAGTATACATTTACGGTTCCTAGTGACACAGTTGAAAAAGAAGTACATTGGTATTTGATGACGGCAAATAACTATTATAGTAAGCCACAGAAAGAAGAATTTTTCTTTCATTCTGGATACTATAGGTATATTGAAGCATATCACTTACTTAAGTTTCCAAATGAAAGAGCTATGTTGGAAAAAGCCTATAAGATGTATAAAGAAAGAGGTAAAAAATCCAACTAGTTAAAAGAGACAGGCTTAAGGTCTGTCTCTTTTAAAAAGGAGAAGTATGAATTATCAAAAGAAACTGGACGAATTAATTGAAAAACTACAAAAAGATAATGCAAAACCAACATTGCTTTTGCATGCTTGTTGTGCACCTTGTAGTAGTTATTGCTTGGAGTATTTGTCGAAGACTTTTGATATTACAGTTTTATTCTATAATCCCAATATAGAAAGTGAACTGGAGTTCAATAAAAGAGTGGATGAATTAATCCGTTTTATAGATGAGTGTAGATCAATAGAAGGTGTAAATCTTGAAATTATAGATTATGACAATTCGGAGTTTTACAACGCGGTGGAAGGATTAGAAGATGAAAAAGAAGGCGGAGTTAGATGCTTTAAGTGCTATGAACTAAGACTCCGCAAAACTGCTGAGTATGCTAAAGAACATAATTTTGAATATATAACAACTACTTTGACTATAAGTCCACATAAAAATTCTGATAAGATAAATGAAATTGGAGTAAAAGTAGCAGATGAGTATGGTTTGAAATATTTGCTTTCTGATTTCAAGAAAAATGACGGATTTAAAAGGTCTATAGAGTTATCTAAAGAATACGATTTATATCGACAAAGTTTTTGCGGATGTGAGTTTTCAAAAAGGGATTAGTTCGTTGCACGAACTCTTCTAATATGATATATTTTTTATGATATTTTGAAGGAGAACAAATATAAATGATTTGCCCAAATTGTGGAAAAGAATGCACTGAAGATGAATATTTTTGTCGCAAATGCGGAACAAAAGTAGGCAATTTTAAGTTTGCAGTAGACAATGATAAAAAAGTAGAAGATGACTACTCACAGACGAGTGGTTTTAATAATATTGTCGGTGGAATTCCAGAACAGGAAGTTCCAGAAGATGACTTGGGTAAAACAATTGACACTAGTCATATTTTAGATAACGAAGAAGTTACAGCTAGTTTTAAAGACCCTAGCAAAGAAAAACCTATTGAGCTAGGTTCTGTAGATGATGACTTTGGAATGATTGACGATGATGATCAAGATGCAGGAAAAAGCTATGAGTCATCTAGTGTGGAAGGCGTAAAGCCGGAGAAGAAAAAGAAGACTAAAGTTATTGTTATTTGTGTGTTAGCCGCAGTTTTAGTTGCAATACTGGGAACTATCGGAGTTATTTATGCCACAAAAACTACTCAGTTTAACAAGTTCTATAATGCAGGAACAGTTCTTTACAACCAAAAGAATTATCCTGATGCTAGAACTCAATACATCCAGGCGGCTAGTAATGCCTTCACATCTGGACAGAAGATTAAAGCATACAAGATGGTTTATGCCACTGATGAAATGTTAGGTGGTTACGACAAAGAAGAAATCGCTTACATGGAAGCTTTAGTAGATTTAGATGATGACAATATTGAGTTTTATAAAAATTTAATTATTCTATATCAAAATAATGGATTAGATTCAAAGATAGGTGAATTGATTTCATCTGCGCCAGAAGATATTCAAGATGAACTTAAAAACTTTGACGGAACTATTCCTACAGTTAATTATCCGGAAGGAAAGTATGCTAAACCTTTAGAAATTGAATTATCTGCTACTGATGGAGTAAAGATTTACTATACATTAGACGGATCTAAAGTTGAAGATAGTCAGACTCGTAAAGAATATAAGAAACCGTTTATGCTAAGTGATGAAGGCCAGTACAACTTGCGTGCTGCGTCTAAATCTAAGAATGGTAAATTTAGTAAAGAATTCCAAGGAAAATATGAACTAGATTTTGATAGTGTAAAAGAACCAAGTGTTAATTTAGATAGTGGAAAGTATACGGAACAAAAGAAGATTAAGGTTACTTGTGATCCTGGCTGTAAAATCTACTACACAAAAGATGGAACAACACCTACAGAGAAATCTAAAGAATATAAAAAAGCAATAAAGATGCCTAAAGGCACTAGTCTATACTATTTTGTGGCAGTTAATGCGGATGGTGTATCTAGTGGAGTGGTGACGAGAGCTTATGACTATTCGCCCGACTTTAGTTTCAGTTATGATGAAGCTTTAAATGCATTGTCATCAAATTTAGTTTCAAATGGAACCTTCGAAAACAAAGATGGCTCGTTTAAAAATAAAAATATAGGATACTTAAATTATAAATCTGTAGAAGAGATGGATGGCGCCTTCTATTACGTAATACAAGTTGAAATTTGTGATAAGAAAGGCAATACTAAATCCACATCATACTATGGTGTTTCTACAGACTCAGGACATGTTGAAAAAGTTAAGAGGTCCGGAGGAAAATATACGATTAAATAATATAAAAATGACGGGTTTTGGCCCGTCATTTTTGTATTATAAAAGCTCCTATTACTAGGAGCTTTTTGTGCAGGTGGCGGGACTTGAACCCGCACGCTTTTGAGGGCGCTGGATTTTGAATCCAGTGCGTCTGCCAATTCCGCCACACCTGCCAGCGAGATAAATTCTATCATTTTACCAAGTTATTGTCAAATATGTTTTATATGCCGATTTTTATTAAAAATACGGCTTTTTTATTGTTATATCGCATAGAATTTAAGGGCGTTTTAGGGTATAATATAACGGAGTATGTAAGTACGAACTAGAGGTGAAAATCGATGAAATTTAGTGTTACTGGAATGGGATGCGCAGCATGTCAAACTAGAGTAGAAAATGCAGTAAAACAAGTAAATGGAGTTGAATCAGTCAATGTTAGTCTTCTAACTAATTCAATGGAAGTTGAGGGCGATTTTTCTAATGCTGATATTATTCAGGCAGTCAAAGACGCAGGTTATAAAGCCGATTATTTAGAAGAAGGAAAAAGTATCATAACTGAGGACAAACGTGAATTATCTAATGAGACTAAATCTATTCTTAAAAAGTTTATTATTTCTTTAGTCATTTTTATTCCTTTAATGATTATTTCTATGGGGAATATGTTCTTTGGTTTTACTCACGATTATAAGATGCTAGTTATTGTAGAGATGGTTCTAGCATTAGCTGTGATGATTGTTAACTATAAATACTTTCTAAACGGCATAAAATCAGCAATTCATTTAAGTGGAACTATGGATACATTAGTTGCGCTTGGTTCTGGAATATCGTTTATCTATTCTGTTGTAACTATGATCAGAATAATCAATCATCCAGAACACGGTCAACATTTGATACACAGTGTTTACTTTGAATCGGCCGCTATGATCTTAGTTCTAATTACTCTTGGAAAGTTTATCGAGTCTTATGCAAAAGGAAGAACTACAGATACTATAAAAGAATTGATTCATCTCGCTCCTAAGACAGCCATTATAGAAGTGAATGGTGAGCAAAAAGAAGTTGCTGTTAATGAGATAAAAGAAGGCGACATCTTTGTGGTTGAACCTGGTCACAATATTCCAGTTGATGGCATAATAATTCACGGTTTGAGTAAAGTAGATGAGTCAATGCTTACCGGTGAGAGTGCTTTGGCTAACAAACAAATTGATTCAAAGGTCTTTGCCGGCACAAAGAATCACGAGAGATTAATTAAGTGTAGAGCGACAGAAGTTGGAACTGACACTACACTTTCAAAGATAATAGATATGGTAAGCAAAGCGTCTACGTCAAAGGCACCGATTGCTCGAATTGCCGACAAAGTAGCAGGCGTATTTGTACCTATTATTTTAGGAATTGCAATCATTACATTTATTGTTTGGATGATTGTTGGAAAAGGAACGGAAGATGCAATTAATTTTGCGCTATCAGTTATTGTTATTTCATGTCCTTGTGCATTGGGACTTGCAACACCTGTTGCAGTTATGGTTGGAAACGGTGTAGCTGCTAGTGTTGGAGCGTTGTTTAAAAATGCAACTGCGCTTGAGAATGCAGGCAAAACTAAAAACATAATGCTTGATAAAACAGGAACTATCACAGTTGGTAATACAATGAATGATGAGATAAGAGAAGATAGTGCTGAAGCGATAAAAGATTTTAAGAATATGAACATAAATGTCACTATGCTTTCTGGCGACAAAGAAGAGACTGCTAAGTTCTTTGCCGAGGAAGCAGGTGTGGATGATTATGTATCTGAGATGAAAGCAGATCAAAAAGAATCTGAGGTTTCAAAGAGACTAGCTAGTGGAGTGACTATGATGGTGGGTGACGGCATCAACGATGCGCCAGCCCTAACTACAGCGGATGTAGGTGTTGCTATAGGTTCAGGTACAGATGTAGCAATAGAGTCCGCAGATGTTGTTATAGTTAACGACTCACTAAAGACAGTTTCAAAAGCTATTAAGATTAGCAAATCAGTTATTAGAAATATAAAACAAAATTTATTCTGGGCATTTATTTACAATATCATTTGTATTCCTGTGGCAGCTGGAGTTTTCTACCAAGCACTTGGATGGAAACTAACTCCAATGATAGGAGCACTTTGTATGAGCCTATCAAGTGTGTTTGTAGTTTTAAATGCTCTTAGATTAAATTTACTAAAGAAAAGGTATAAGTAAATGAAAAAGTTAGTATTGATCGATGGACATAGTATTTTGAATAGGGCTTTTTATGGAGTGCCTGTTTTTACAAACTCTAAAGGTGTTCATACGAACGCTGTTTATGGGTTCTTAAATATTATGTTTAAAATTATTGAACTTCAAAGTCCGGATTACTTTGCCGTGGCCTTTGACGTTCACGCGCCTACGTTCAGACACAAGATGTTTGACGACTACAAAGGAACTAGAAAACCTATGCTTCCAGAGTTAAAAGAGCAGGTTCCTATAATCAAAGAATTGCTTGGCAAGATGAATATTAAAACTATTGAGTTAAAAGGCTATGAGGCTGATGATGTTTTGGGGACTATGTCTGTTAAGGGCGAGAATGAAGGCATGGAAGTTTCTATCATCTCGGGTGACAGAGATTTACTTCAACTTGCAACTGACAAGGTTCAGATTTGTATACCAAAAACTTCAAAAGGTCAGACTACCGTTGAGTATTACAACGCCGACGCCGTCAAAGAAAAATACAAAGTTACACCAACTGAGTTTATTGATGTGAAGGCTTTGATGGGTGACTCATCAGATAACATTCCTGGAGTTCCAGGCATTGGTGAGAAGGGTGCAACAAATATTATTTCCGAGTTTGGCTCTATTGAGAATGCGAAAGAGCACGCAGAAGAGATTTCTAATACTAGAAATAAAAATGCATTTATAGAGAATTATGAACTTGCTGTTTTAAGTAAAGAACTTGCAAGTATTGATACTGATTGTCCTGTTGAGGCAAAAATAGATGAATGTGAGTTCGGAGATATTTATACAAAAGACGCTCTTGATATGGTTAAAGAACTTGAAATGAAGAGTATGATTTCACGCTTTGAAAATGTAGATAGTGGCGCTAATGACTTTGAAGAAGACTTTGAAATGGTAAGTGATACTGAACAGATTGATAAGTTGATTGAGAGTGCGAAGAAAGCAGACAATATTGGTTTGTTTATATATGAGACTGAAAATCTAGAAGGACTTGGACTTTGCTTTGGAGATAAGGCTTATTATATTAAAAATAAAACTAAAGCTGGTGATGAAAGTCTTGATGATATTTATTCAAGATTTACTGGTGAAGCAACAGAATCAAATGATGATTATTTGAATACAAAAATCAAAGAACTTGTTAAAACAAAGAAACTTATTATAAATGATGTTAAGAAATATAATAATTATTTAGAGGCAACTGTAGAAGATGGTGTCTTTGACGTGGGCCTTGCTTCATACCTTTTAAACCCTTTGGCAAACTCATATGAGTATGATGATATTGCAAAGGATTATTTGGGAATGTTGCTTCCATCAGAGGAAGAGATTTTTCCTAAGACAAAGAAAGACGAAACCCCAAGTCGAGAGATTGAAGATAATGTAAAACGATTTGTATGTTTGAATGCTTATGTATTGTTTAATGCAAAAAATAAGCTAGAAGAAGCATTGAAAGATACAGAAATGTATGATGTCTACAAAGATATTGAAGTTCCTTTGTCGTTCGCGCTATACGATATGGAGCAAGTTGGAATTAAGGTAGATGCCAATGCCTTGAAAGACTACAGCGCTATGCTTTTAAAAGAAATCGAAAAGATAGAAAAAGAAATCTATGACGAAGCTGGCCATGAATTTAACATCAACTCTCCGAAACAACTTGGTGAGATATTGTTTGAGGAGATGGAGATTCCTGGTGGTAAGAAAACTAAGACTGGTTATTCCACAGCAGCTGGAGTTTTAGAAAAGTTAGAGCCAGAGTATCCATTTGTCAGAAAAATTTTAACATACAGAACATTGACTAAACTTAACAGCACATACGCTGAAGGTTTGCAGAACTATATAAGTGAAGACGGAAGAATTCACGGAACATTTAATCAGACTGTAACTGCTACAGGACGTATCAGTTCTACAGATCCTAACTTGCAAAATATTCCAGTGAGAATGGATCTTGGTCGAGAGATTAGAAAAGTATTTGTGCCACAGGATGGATGCGTGTTTGTGGATGCTGACTATTCACAGATTGAGCTTCGAATTTTGGCGAGCATGTCAGATGATAAAAACTTGATTGATGCTTACAAGAACTCGAAAGATATTCATGCTTCAACTGCATCATTAGTGTTTAACGTTCCAATAGACGAGGTTACTCCTCTTCAAAGACGAAATGCTAAAGCGGTTAACTTTGGGATCGTTTACGGAATTAGTTCGTTTGGACTAAGTCAAGATTTGTCGATTAGTAAGAAAGAAGCGCAAAAGTATATAGAAGATTATTTTGAAAATTATCCTGGAGTTAAAAAGTATTTAGATGATTCAGTAGACTTCGCCAAAGAAAATGGATATGCGTTAACTCTTTATAACAGACGCCGTCCAATTCCAGAACTTAAGACTGGTAATTTTATTCAAAAACAATTTGGCGAGAGAGCGGCCATGAATTCACCTATTCAAGGAACAGCCGCAGACATAATGAAGATTGCTATGAATAAAGTGGCTCAAGAATTAAAGGATAAGAATTTGAAATCTAAGATTGTTTTGCAAATTCATGATGAACTTTTGATAGAAGCATACGAAGATGAAGTGGATACTGTAAAAGAATTGTTAAAGAAAAATATGCAAGGAGCAGCAACGCTTAAAGTTCCGTTAGATGTCGATGTAAATATAGGCACTAACTGGAATGATGCGCACTAGGAGGGTTAAATGGTTATAGGAGTAATGGGTGGAATTGGCTCGGGAAAATCAGAAGTATTAAACTATATGGAGACTAAACATCATGCCACCATTATAGAAGCAGATAAAATAGCACACGATATTCTTCTTAATGATGAGAGTGTAAAGAGTCAGGCAAAGAAAATATTTCCAGATGCATTTAATGGTGATGAAATAGATACTGACAAAATGGCAGACATTGTGTTTAATGATCCAAACAAACTTGAAGCATTAAACTCACTTACACATCCACCAACCATCAATGAAATTATAAATCAAATAACAAATGCCAAATCTAAATATGTAGTAGTAGAGTCTGCGCTTTTCTTAGGTGAAGAAGTAGCAGATCTTACTGACGAACTTTGGTTTATATACTGTGATAAAAAAGAAAGAATTAATCGACTAGTTAAAACTAGAGGTTATTCTAAAGAAAAAGCTGTTGCCATTATAGCTAATCAACCAAATGATGAAGATTATAATTCTGCAGCCGATGAATTTATTGATAATACAGGGGATTTTGATAAGACTATTGAACAGGTGGATTTTGCCTTATCCACGATGGAGTGTTAAATAAATGGTAAAGACTATTGCTAGACAAATTAAACAATATAAAATAGCATCAGTGCTAACATCTTTAGGAATGTTAGCAGAAGTGGTGGTGGAAAATTTTATTCCATTATTTATGGCCGTTATTATCGATTCCATTCACGATAAGAATATGGGAAAGATTGGATCAACGTCTATTATAATGGTTCTTTTAGCTATAACTGGATTAGTTACAGGAGGAATGGGTGCTGTCTTTGGTGCGAAAGCCTCATCTGGACTGGCTAGAAATTTAAGAAAAGCAATGTACGAAAAAATTCAGACATTTTCTTTTTCAAATATAGACAAGTTTTCAACATCTGGATTAGTCACTAGAATGACCACTGATGTTACCAATGTACAAAATTCATATCAAATGCTACTTAGAATGTGTGTAAGAGCACCAGCTAGTATGATAGTGGCTATTGCACTTGCATTTACTGTGTCACCTAAGATGGCTTCTATCTATGTTGTGGCCGTTGTGGTTTTAGGGTTTATTATTGCTTTAATAAGTCTTAAAGCTCACAAATATTTCAAACAAGTGTTTGAGAGATATGATGACTTGAACGAAAGTGTACAAGAAAATGTTTCTGCTATGCGCGTTGTAAAGGCATATGTGCGCGAAGATTACGAAAAGGGAAAGTTTGGAAAGGCAAGCTATAACATTTATAAAATGTTTGTTAAAGCCGAGACTATTGTTTCATTCAACTTTCCTGCTATGCAAGCAACTATGTATGCTTGTATTATCGCAATCAGTTGGCTGGGAGCACATTTAATTGTTCAAAGTGGAAATACTACCTTCACTACTGGTAATTTAACTTCATTATTAGCGTATTGTATGAACATTTTAATGAGTTTGATGATGTTATCATTTGTATTGGTAATGATTACAATCAGTGCTGCTAGTGGACATAGAATTGCTGAAGTGTTAAATGAAGAGCCGGATATTACAAATGGAGAAAACCCACTATTTGTTGTTCCAAATGGATCTATTGATTTTAAAGACGTTATGTTTAGATATAATGCTAAAAGTGAGAAACCTGTTCTTGATAGCATCAATATACATATCGAATCTGGAGAAACTATTGGAATCATGGGTGGTACAGGTAGTGCCAAGTCTTCGTTTGTAAACTTAATCCCTAGACTGTATGATGTGGAGTCTGGCGAAGTGTTAGTGGGCGGTAGAAATGTTAAAGAATATGATCTTGAAACTCTTCGCGAGGAGGTTAGTGTAGTTCTACAAAAAAATGTCTTATTTAGTGGGACTATTATGGAAAACTTGAAGTGGGGCGATGAAAACGCCTCAGATGAGGAATGTATAGAGGCTGCTAAACTCGCTTGCGCTCATGATTTTGTAATGGAACGTGAAAAGGGTTATGACACTATGATAGAGCAAGGCGGAGCTAATGTTTCTGGCGGGCAGCGTCAAAGACTTTGTATCGCCAGAGCCTTGATAAAAAAACCAAAGATTTTAATATTAGATGATAGCACAAGCGCTGTGGATACTTTAACGGACAGTAAAATCAGACAAGCTTTTAAGGAAAATATTCCAGATACCACAAAACTTATTATTGCGCAAAGAATTTCATCTATAAAAGATGCTGATAGAATAATTGTTTTAGATGACGGAAAAATAAATGGAGTGGGAACACACGAAGAATTACTTGAATCCAATGACATTTATCGTGAGGTTTACGAACAGCAAACTAATGACAATGCCGACTTCGACCAGGAAGGAGGCGATGAATAATGGCTGAAAAACCAAAAGAGATTAAAGGCTTTAGAGGCAGAGGACAAGGTCCAAGAGTAAAGATAGATCATCCATTTAAAATTCTTAAAAGGATATTAGCTTTTGTAGCGGAAAATTATAAGTTTAGAATGATAGCAGTTATTTGCTGCGTTCTTATAAGCATCTTTGCAAATCTACAAGGAACATACTTTACCAAAAACTTAATAGACGACTATATTATGCCAATGCTTAAAAGCAATAGCACAGATTTTGAGCCACTTTTACAGGCTATTTTAAAAGTATCACTCTTTTACTTGATCGGTATTTGCGCTGCGCTATCTCAAGCGCTAATTATGGTTTACATTACTCAAGGTACTATGAAGAAACTTCGTGATACTATGTTTAATCATATGCAAGATTTACCTATCAAGTATTTCGATACACATACATATGGTGACATAATGTCGATGTACACCAACGACGTAGATGCATTAAGACAGCTTATCAGCCAAGGTATTCCGCAGATATTTGAGAGTATTATATCTGTTATTTCAACATTTGCATTTATGCTAATTCTTAGTATTCCTTTGTCGGTTGTGGCGCTGGTAATGGTTATTATTACTTTGCTTGTGACAAAAGTAATTACAACTAGATCAGGCAAGTACTTTGCGGAACAACAAAATGACCTTGGTATCGTTAATGGTTACATAGAGGAGATGGTATCTGGTCAGAAGGTTGTAAAAGTATTTAATCACGAAGAAAAAGCAATAGAAGATTTTAACAAACTAAATAATGTACTTTTGGAATCAGCTTATAATGCAAACAAATATGCAAATATTACTGGACCTATCAATGGCCAATTAGGAAATATGAGTTATGTTATTTGTGCATTAGTGGGTGGAGTTTTGGCTATTAATAATCCGCTTGGACTTGGAATGTCTATAGGTTCATTAGTAAGTTTTCTAACTTATAATAAACAGTTCTCAAGGCCTATTAACCAAATCACTATGCAGATAAATGCTGTTATGATGGCTTTAGCTGGTGGTCAGAGAATTTTCAAACTGTTGGATGAAGATAAAGAAGTAGATAATGGTTATGTGGAACTAGTTAATGCAAAGAAAGACCACAATGGTGAAATCACAGAGTGTAAAGAACACACAGGCCTTTGGGCTTGGAAACACTATCACAAAGATTCAGACACTACTACATATCGTGAACTTAAAGGCGAGATGGTTTTAGATGGTGTGGACTTCGGCTATGTGGAAGATAAGATTGTTCTTCACGATATAAAGATGTATGCAAATGCTGGTGAAAAGATAGCTTTTGTTGGATCGACTGGTGCAGGCAAAACAACCATCACTAACTTAATAAATAGATTTTATGACATCCAGGATGGAAAAATCAGATTTGATGAAATAAATATAAATAAGATTAAGAAAAAGGATTTGCGTCGCTCGCTTGGAATGGTGCTTCAGGATACCCACCTATTCACTGGAACAGTAATGGAAAATATTAGATATGGTAACTTAGATGCCACCGACGAAGAAGTAATAGCAGCTGCCAAATTAGCAAACGCAGATGGATTTATCAGACAGCTATCTGATGGATATAACACAATGCTTAAATCTGCCGGCGCATCACTTAGTCAAGGACAAAGACAGTTGCTTGCAATAGCAAGAGCTGCCATAGCAGATCCACCAGCACTTATTTTGGATGAGGCTACATCAAGCATTGATACCCGAACCGAGCGCGTAGTTCAAGAGGGTATGGATGCACTAATGAATGGTAGAACTACATTTGTTATTGCACACAGATTATCAACCATAAAAAACAGTGATTGTATAATGGTAATGGAAAAAGGAAGAATTATTGAACGAGGTAGTCATGAAGAGTTAATGGCTGCGAAGGGCACATATTTTAAATTGCAGACAGGAGTATAATTATGAAAGTAATCCAAAATGAACAACATGATGAGGAAAGAGCACTATATGGTTTGGATGGAATTCAAGTTTTGAATTGCAATTTTGACGGACCTGCAGATGGCGAGAGCGCTATGAAGGAAGCGGATAATATTGAGGCAAAGAATTGTTATTTCAATTTACGTTATCCTTTCTGGCATAATAATAATGTGTTGGTAGAAAATTGTGAGATGACTGAACTTTGCAGAGCTGCATTTTGGTATTCAAACAATATCACAATAAAGAATACAAAGATGCATGGCATCAAGGCTCTTCGTGAGTGCAGTAATATTGAGATTTTAAATTGTAATGTAAAGTCCCCAGAGTTTGGCTGGGACAATGAAAATATATCTGCCACGAACTCAGTTTTTGAGGCTGAATATTTTATGATGAGATCTAAAAAACTTGAGTTTGAAAATGTATCAATGACAGGCAAATATTCGTTCCAGTATATTGAAAATTCGGTGTTTACTAATTGCAACTTTGATACTAAAGATGCTTTTTGGCATGGGAAAAATATTTTAGTTAAGGATTGTTATGTGAAAGGTGAATACCTTGCTTGGTACTGTGAGAATGTAACTTTTGAAAATTGTACTATTGAGGGAACTCAACCTTTATGTTATTGCAAGAATCTGAAATTGATTAATTGCAAAATGATTGGATGCGATTTATCGTTTGAGAAGTCAGATGTACAGGCAGAAATCACTACAGAGGTAGATAGTATTAAAAATCCTAAGAGCGGAACCATCAAGGTTAAGAGTGTTAAAGAAATAATTATGGACGACTCTGATGCGAAGGGTGAAATTATTATTGATAATTAATATCAAGTGGGAGGTATTTATGAACAAATTTAAAGGACTACTTGCATTATTACTAGTTGCCACAATTATGCTTAGTGGATGTGGAGCATCTAAGGATTCTACAAAAGAAACTGTAACTAAAACCGAAACTTCTGAAGATGGAGTTAAACTATCAGGAGATGCATCTGATTTTGTTGTATTGGCTGAAGAAGTGCCAGATGTAATTTTAGAAATTCGTTATTATTCAACATACAATTTTGTCGGAGATAGAATTGATGGATATGAAGAACCAATTGCTTTAATTACTAAAGAAGCAGCAAAAGCGCTGAAGAAAGCTAGTGATGAACTTAAATCAGAAGGTTACAGATTGAAAATATATGATGCATATAGACCTCAGAAAGCTGTAACAAATTTCGTTAACTGGGCGAAAGACACAAAAGATATAAGAATGAAAAAATATTTCTATCCTGATTTAGACAAAAAAGTTTTGTTCCCACAAAAATATATTGCCGAACATTCCGGTCATAGTAGGGGAAGTACAGTTGATTTGACTTTGTTTGATATGAATAAAGAAAAAGAGGTTGATATGGGTGGCACATTCGATTACTTCGGAAAACTTTCTCACCCTGATTATAAAGGTATTACAAAGAAGCAATACAATAATAGAATGATTCTTAGAAAAGCTATGTTAGATAATGGCTTTGACCCTTATCCAGAAGAATGGTGGCATTTCACACTAAAAGATGAACCGTTTAAAGATACTTACTTTACATTCCCAGTTAAGTATGAATCTGTTCAGAAATAAAGAATATGCAAGAAATTATCATCAAAAAAAATGAAGCGGGACAAAGATTTGATAAGTTTTTGTTCAAATATTTCAAAGAAGCTGGTAGTGGCTTTATATTTAAGATGCTTAGAAAAAAGAATATCGTTCTTAATGATAAGAAAGCCTCCGGCAAAGAAATATTAGAACTTGATGATAAAGTTAAAATCTATATGAAAGATGAAACTATTGATAAGTTTAAAGGTGAGACTGGTTTTAATGTTACTTCTTCAGATATAGATGTAGTTTATGAAGATGAAAATGTAATTATAGTTAATAAGCCTGCGGGAGTTTTGTCACAAAAAGCAGTTGATACTGATGTATCTATAAATGAAATGATTATATCTTATTTGATCAAGACTGGTTCTTTGACGCAGGATGATTTACAGACATTTAAGCCTAGTATTTGTAACAGACTAGATAGAAATACAAGTGGACTTGTGGTTGCTGGAAAGTCTTTGAAAGGTCTCCAAGCTATGTCTAAAGTTATCAAAGAAAGAACGGTTGATAAATACTATTTAACTGTGGTGGATGGCATACTGGATGAAGGAATGGAACTTAATGGTTATCTTCTTAAAGATGAAAAGACTAATAAGGTTTCAATTTCTGAAACAGACAATGGTGGAGATAGAATCGAGACATCTTTTGAACCAATCGACTTTGGCGAAGGAGTGACTATTCTTGAAGTTAAACTTATCACTGGAAAGACTCATCAAATAAGAGCACATCTTGCTAGTATCGGTCATCCGATTATTGGAGATAGAAAGTACGGAAACGAAAAGACTAATAAAAAATATCCAAAGATTAAGAACCAATTGCTTCATGCATGGATTTTGAAGTTTAACGATCTACCAGATGGTTTTGAAAAACTATCAGGTAAAAGAATAATGGCTGATTATCCAAATGATTTTAATCAGTTTATGGATGATGTGGAAGATTTTTAGCCATCTAAAATTATAGGTGTAAATCATATCCGGTTTTACTGGGTGTAAAAGGAGAATAAATGGGACATTGGAGTTCAAAAGGCTTACGTGGTAGTACGCTAGAGGAAATGATTAACAGCACAAATGATAAATACAGAGAACAAGGGTTGGCGCTAATCCAAAAAATACCAACTCCAATTACTCCTGTGGAAATAGACCAAAAGTCACGACATATTACAAAGGCTTATTTTGAAAAGCAAAGTACAGTTGATTATATAGGAACAGTTCAAGGAATTCCTGTATGTTTTGATGCAAAAGAGTGTGGCAAAGACACTTATCCACTTATGAATATTCATGAACATCAAATACAGTTTATGAAAGACTTTGAAAAGCAGGGCGGAATTTCATTTATCGTTTTAATGTTTACACATAAGAACGAAATTTATTATTTACCGTTTAGAGATGTTTTAGCTTTTTACGAGCGAGGAGAGAACGGAGGAAGAAAAAGCTTTACATATGATGAGATTGATAAATCATATTTAATCAGTCAATCATCAGGAGTTCTAGTTCACTATTTAGAACAATTACAAAAAGATATATTATCGAGAGACGAGTAATGAATAGAAATATTCAATCAATAGAGGTTTATATGAATACAATTAGAAAAGCAATAGAATCAGATATAAAAGGTATTGTAAAACTTTTGCTTCAAGTAGATATGATTCATCACAGTGCCAGACCAGATATTTTCAAAGGACCTGCTCATAAGTACACTGAGGATGAATTAAAAGATTTGTTAAATGATGAAAACTCCCCAGTGTTTGTATGCGTGGACGAACACGATAATGTTATCGGACATGCGTTTTGTGTATGTAAGCAAGAAATCAATCATAATGTTTTAACGGATATCAAAACATTATATATTGATGACATCTGTGTTGATGAAAACATGAGAGGTAAAAATATAGGAAAGAGTTTATACGATTTTGTTGTAGACTACGCCAAAGAAAATGATTTTTATAATATTACCCTAAATGTTTGGGAGTGCAATCCTGGTGCTATAGAGTTTTATAAAAAGATGGGACTAGTTCCACAAAAAATTGGAATGGAAAAAATATTATAAAATGATGGATAATAACTTTGACATACAAACATAAAAGATTGTTCTATTAAGAGATTAGATTAGGAGATACTATGAATATTGATATGACAACACCATGCGACAATGGTCTTATAAATATTCGCGTAGGGGCAATAATAATGAAAAACAATAAATTACTTATGGTAGGCTGCGTAAAGAGGCCTGAATATTTGTATTCAGTGGGTGGAAGATTAAAATTTGGAGAAACATCAGAAGAAGCAATCATTCGGGAAGTATATGAAGAAACCGGCCATAAGTTAGAAGTGGATAGATTAGGTTTTATTCATGAAAATTATTTTTATGGCGATACTCCACATAATAATGGGAAACTAATATATGAGGTTTCTTATTATTACTATATGAAAGTTCCGTGTGACTTCGAACCAACAAATATGAGCATTACTGAAGATGGTGAAGAAGAGTTTTTGAAATGGATTGATTTGGATGATTCAATAAAATATTATCCTGAATTTTTCAGAAGTGAGCTGAAAAATCCAGTTGATACTGTGAAACATTTTTTAAACGATGAAAGACGATAACATCATGGGGAATTACATGATAAAAGTTTTGTTTGTTTGCCATGGAAATATATGCAGATCTCCAATGGCGCAATACATTTTTCAAAATATGATTGATAAAGATGGATTGACAAATCAGTTTTTTATTGATTCGGCAGCTACTAGCACTGAAGAAATAGGGAACGGTCTTCATTATGGTACAAGAAGCAAATTAGATGAAGTTGGCATTCCATATGGGAATCATAGAGCATACCAAATTAGTAAACAAGATTATAAAAAGTACGATTACATTATTGGAATGGATGAAGCAAACATTAGGAATATTAATCGTATGATTGGTCCTGATGTTGAAGGTAAAGTTTACAAACTATTAGATTTTGCAGGGGAAGACAGAGATATAGCCGATCCTTGGTACACAGGAAATTTTAATGTCACATATGATGATATAGTCAAAGGATTAAATGCTTTTTTTAGAAGTCTGAAAAAGGAAATATTAAACAATAAATAGAACGATATTATTTAAGTAAAGGAGATTGACATGAAGAAAGATTTAGGTATTTTGCAGGCGGTATATCCAATGCCAGTGTTAATGATTGCAACTTACGATGAAGAAGGAAATGTGGATGTTATGAATGCTGCATGGGGAAATATTTGCGCTAGGGATAAAATAGCATTATTTATTAGTGAGCCTCATAAAACAACAAAGAACATCAGAAAGATTAAAGCGTTTACTGTTAGTATTGCAGATAAAGCTCATATGGATGGCGCTGATTATTTCGGCATTGATTCTGCAAACGATGTTGAGGACAAGTTTGAAAGAACAAGTTACACAGCCATTAAGAGCAACAAAGTTAATGCACCAATAATTGATGAGTTTCCTTTGGTTATGGAATGTGAATTAGCTGAGATTGTTGAGACAGACAATCTTCATGCCGTTGTAGGTACAATTGTAAATGTGGCTGCAGATGAAGAAGTTATAGATGAGAATGGAAAAGTAGACCCTAGAAAACTTAATGCCATTTCATTTGATAATTTCCAAAGTGGATATTATGAGATTGGTGACAAAGTTGGTCAAGCATGGGATGCTGGAATGAAATTTAAAAAATAAAGGACAATAAATTGAAAACTAGAGAGCAGGCAATTAAATATGGGTTAACTTTCCCTAATACATACAAAGATATTCCATTTCACGATCCTAATTGGGTTTTGATTAGGGTTGAAGGAAGTAAAAAAGCATTTCTTTGGACTTATGAGAGAAACGGATATATAAACTTAAATGTCAAAGTCAACCCTGAATGGAGAGATTTTTGGCGAAAGACTTATAAGTCTGTAACTCCAGGTTATCATCAAAATAAAGAGCATTGGAACACTATAATCCTAGATGGAACTATACCAGATAAGGATATCAAGCAAATGATAGCTGAGAGTTATGATTTGGTAACTGATTCTCCAACTAAAAGGATTTATGAGGCAGTTAAACAGATTCCAAAAGGTCATGTAGCTACATATGCTCAGATTGCTAGACTAGCAGGAAATGAAAAGATGTCTAGAGCCGTTGGTAATGCGCTTCATAATAATCCAGATCCGGAAAATATTCCGTGTTTTAGAGTGGTCAATGCAAAAGGGGAACTACCGGGCAATTTTGCCTTCGGCGAAGGAGTTCAGGAACGTCTTTTAAAAGAAGATGGAATAGAAATTATAGATGGTAAAGTAGATTTAGAAAAATATAAATGGAATAAGTAGGAGGAGATGATGAAAAGAATAGTAGCAATATTGTTGATAGTGCTGAGTGCACTTAGTGTGGTTGGTTGCAAAGAAAATGAATCTTCAGATTATTTTTCTAAACAGAAAGTAATAGATTCACCTAATTGGGTTACTAATCTAGATGCCACAAAGAATGCAAAACAATTGATTGTGGTTGCAGGAGTTGATAAAACTACAGCATATATCACCATGCACAAAAAAGTGAAAGGTGAGTGGAAACAGATTATTGCTACACCCGGGTTTATTGGTTTAGATGGTTTGGGTGATGCGAATATAGACGAGTGCTATACACCTGTTGGAACATTTACTATTGATAAGGCTTTTGGTTTAGCAGATGATCCTGGATGTAAGATGGATTACACTAAAGTTGATGATAATTATTTCTGGTCAGGTGATGGACGAAAAGGAAAACACTTTAATAAACTTGTTAACATTAAAGAGGTCCCTGATCTAGATAAAGAAAACAGTGAACATATATCTGAATTTGATTATGCTTATCAATATGTTTTAAATATGGGATATAATTCTGAGTGTAAATATGAAAAAGGATTTGCCTTTTTCTTACATAGTTTTAGAGTGAACAGAACATATACTGGTGGTTGTGTAGCCGTGCCAGAAGATATAATGAAATTTATAATGCAAAATGTTGAAAAAGGTTGTAAAATAACTATAGATTCATTAGATAATATGCACGGTGAATTAGATTATTAAATATATTTTTGGAGGGAAACATGATTAAAAAATTTAATACTATTATCTATTCTATGATCGCAATATCTATTATTGCAATATTAGTAGGTATTATGATGATGTGGAATCCTTTTGGTTCAGTTTATGCTATAGCGCTTCTTGTTGGCTGTTACTTTATTGTAGATGGTATTGTTAGAGTTGTTATCGGCATCAAGGCTAGCAAATATCATTTGCCTTATGATGGAACTGCTTATGGTGTTCTTTCATTTATACTAGGAATTATTGCTGTAGTATGTTTTGTTAAACATCCAGTTGAGACTGAAGTTATATGGATCTATTTTATTGGCCTTTCATTAGGCATTTCTATTATCATAGCGTCTATATACGATATTAAGGCAGCCATACTTTTGAAAAAAGTACCTCGTTCTAATTGGGGACTAATTCTTTGCCTTGGTATTTTGACTTTAATTCTAGGTATTGTGTTTATCTGTATGCCTTTCGCAGGCGGATTAACACAAGTTTATGTGGCTGGTATTTTCCTAACAGCATTTGGCGTTGTTAACTTAATTGATACTATTTGTCTTAAATCACAGGCTAATCACTATGAAAAAGCTGTTAAGAGTAAAGTCGATGATATTAGTAATTTCATAGATAAGGAAGTAAAAACCGCTAAAGACATTTATGGAGAAGGCAAAGAAGTAGTTGATGAACAAATAGACAATATTACTAACAAATAATAATAAAACTTGTATTAATAAAAGGGCGCTTAAATTTTTAAGCGCCTTTAATTTTAGTAATGAAGGAGAATAATATGTACAATAAAAAGATTACACTAAGTAATGGTGTAGAGATTCCACAACTTGGTCTTGGTACTTGGTTAGTGGAAGATGAAGATGTGGCTGAGGTAGTTAAGAATGCCATTGACATTGGATATAGACATATTGATTCTGCACAAGCATATGGAAATGAGCGAGGAGTAGGAGAAGGAATAAGAAAAAGTGGAGTTCCTAGAGAGGAATTATTTATTGTTTCTAAAGTGGCTGCAGAGATAAAGACTTATGAAGAAGCAAAAAAGAGCATTGATGAGTCGCTAGAAAAGATGCAACTTGATTATCTTGACCTTATGATTATTCATTCACCACAACCTTGGGCTTTGGTTGGACAAAGTGACGACAGATTCTTTGAAGGAAACAGAGAGGTTTGGAAAGCCCTAGAAGAAGCATACAAAGATGGTAAGGTAAAGGCTATCGGTGTTTCTAACTTTGTCTTTGAAGATATTGAAAACATATTAGAAGTTGCTGAGATTAAACCAATGATTAATCAGATATGTATTCATATAGGTAATACATGGATGGATTTGATTAACTATTGTAAGGATAAAGATATGGCAGTAGAGGCATATTCACCTATAGCTCATGGAAATATACTTAATGATGAGAGAATCTCTGAGATTGCAGAAAAGTACAACGTTTCAGTAGCACAACTTTGCATTAAATATCTATTGCAACTTGATTTAATTCCGCTTCCAAAGACTTTAAATCCTGATCATATGAAGAGCAATACAGAGGTCGATTTTGAGATTAGTGACGAGGATATGGAAGTACTTAAAAACTTATAAAAAAGTGTTGACTTAACTAGTTTAATGGTGTAATATAATTTCACTTGGTAATATGGTAGCATATTAGCACACTAAAGTGTTAAGTGTTACCATTATTATGTTCATTAAAGTTTGAAAGGATAGACTAATGAAGAACGAACTTTTGCACACACCAGATGGAGTAAGAGATATATTTGGTAATGAAAGTGCAGTGAAAAGAAAAATTGAAAACAGTATTAATGATGTGTTTGATTCGTTTGGATACGAAAACGTACAGACTCCAACATTCGAGTACTTTGACGTATTCTCAGAAAAGCGCGGATCTGTTCCTTCAAAGGATTTGTACAAGTTCTTTGATAGAGCTGGAAACACATTGGTGCTTCGTCCTGATATTACACCATCTATTGCAAGGATGGTTGCAAAGAACTTTAAGGATGAAACTAAGCCAATCAAGCTTTCATATAACTCAAATACGTTTATCAATAACTCAGAACTTCAAGGTAAGTTGAAAGAAATAACACAGTTAGGTTGTGAACTTATCAATGATGATTCTATAGATGCTGATGCTGAGGTGATTGCTTTGGTAGTGGAATCACTTAAGGCAACCGGTCTTGAAGAGTTTATGGTTGAGATTTGTGAAGTTGACTTCTACAAAGGACTTTTGAACGAATGTGGTTTTGATAAACAGACTGAACACAAGATTAGAAACGCAATCGTAAATAAGAACAACTTTGAAGTTGAATCAGTGCTAGAAGAAGAAAAAGTATCTGACAGTGTTAAAAAAGCATTCAAGAAACTTCCAGAATTATTTGGTTCAGTTGAAGTTTTGGATAAAGCGCTAGAAGTTACAGACAATGAAATCTCTCAAAAATCAATTAAGAGACTTCAAAAGCTTTACTCAATCTTAGAAGAGTATGGTGTTGCTAAATATATCAGTTTTGATCTTGGAATGATTAGTAATTTCAAATATTATACAGGAATCATTTTTAAGGCATACACTTATGGCTCTGGTGATGAGATTGTTGCTGGTGGTAGATATGACAACTTGATTGCTCAGTTCGATAAAGATGCTCCAGCTATTGGATTTGCTATTTATCTAGATCAGATTGCTTCAGTTATTTATTCTAAAGATCCTTTATTCGCAGATGAAGAAAAATGTGTGATTCTTTACGGCGAAGACAAAAGAAAAGAAGCAATCGAATTAGCTAAATCGAAACGAAGCGAAGGAATTAAGACAGTAATGATTAATAAATCATCAGCAGATGATTTGGAATACTTGGGAAGTAAATTAGAGGTTATAGAATTATGAAATATTTAACATTTGCTCTTGCGAAAGGTAGACTTGCAAAGACAGCTATGGAAATGTTTGAAAAGATTGGTATTGAATGCAAGGAGATGCAAGATAAAGATACTAGAAAGTTAATATTTGTTAATGAAGAGTTGAAACTAAAATTCTTTTTGTCGAAGGCTAGTGATGTTCCTACATATGTAGAGTACGGCGCAGCTGACATTGGTATCGTTGGTAAAGATACTATTATGGAAGAAGACAGAAAGCTATATGAAGTTTTAGACTTAGACTTTGGTAAATGTAAGATGTGCGTTTGCGGACCTGCCAGCGCCAAAGAATTATTAAACGACGGTAGTATGATTCGCGTTGCATCAAAATATCCAAAGATTGCAAAAGATTATTTCTATAATAAGAAACATAAAACTGTTGATGTTATTAAATTAAATGGATCAGTTGAGCTTGCTCCAATCGTTGGTTTATCAGAGGTGATAGTTGATATAGTAGAAACAGGAACAACACTTCGTGAAAACGGATTGGAAGTATTAGAAGAGATTTGTCCGCTTTCTGCTAGAATGGTTGTAAACCAGGTTAGTATGAAAATGGAAGATGAAAGAATAAAGAAGATTATTTCAGATTTACAGAAGGTAATATAAATGAGAATTATTAAACTAGATGAGAGTACAAAACAAAATATTTTAGACAATTTGCTTAAGCGTAGTCCTAACAACTATGATGAGTATACTCAGACTGTTAACGAGATTCTTATCAATGTTAGAGAGAACGGAGACAAAGCAGTTTTTGAATACACTAAAAAGTTTGACGGTGCTGACATTGATGCTTCAAATGTTTTAGTAACTACTAAAGAATTAGAAGAGGCATATGATGAAGTAGATGACAAATTGATTGAAGTAATGAGAAAATCGATTGCAAACATTAGAGACTTCCACGAAAAGCAAAAAGCAGAAACATGGATTGATGAAAAAGCAAATGGCACAAAATTAGGACAAAAAGTTACACCTTTATCAAAGGTCGGTGTTTATGTTCCTGGTGGAAAGGCTGCTTATCCATCGTCAGTACTTATGAATGTCATTCCAGCAAAAGTGGCAGGTGTAGATGAAGTGATTATGGTTACACCTCCTGGAAAAGATGGCAAGGTTAACTCAAACACTTTGGTGGCTGCACACGAAGCTGGAGTTGATAAGATTTATAAAGTTGGTGGTGCTCAATCTGTAGGTGCACTAGCTTATGGTACAGAATCTATTCCAAAGGTTGATAAGATAGTGGGTCCTGGAAACATCTTTGTCGCACTCGCTAAAAAAGCAGTCTTTGGATATGTAAGCATTGATTCGATTGCTGGACCTAGTGAAGTATTAGTGATAGCAGATGATTCAGCCAATCCAAAGTATGTGGCTGCTGATTTATTATCTCAAGCAGAGCACGATGAATTAGCATCAGCCATTCTTTTAACTGATAGTGAGAAGTTGGCCAATGAAGTGTCAGAATGGGTTGAAAAATTTTCAAATGAACTAGAGCGTTCAGAGATTATTAAGAAGTCATTAGATAACTATGGATATATTCTTTTAACAGAATCTATCGATGAAGCATGTGATATGGCGAATGAGATTGCATCTGAGCACTTAGAACTTTTGACTAAAGACCCGTTTGAAACTATGGATAAGATTAAGAACGCTGGAGCGATATTCCTAGGAGAGTATTCATCTGAACCATTGGGCGATTACTTTGCGGGACCAAACCACGTTCTTCCAACAAATGGAACAGCAAAATTCTTCTCACCACTTGGTGTTTATGATTTCCAGAAGAAATCTAGTATCATTTACTATAATGAAGAATCACTTTGTGAGATAAAGGATGATATACAAGATTTCGCAAAGGCTGAAGGTTTGACAGCACACGCAAATTCTATTAAAGTAAGATTTGACGATTAAATATTTGGAGAGAAAAAATGAGTAGAATAGGTGAATGTAAAAGAAATACTGAAGAGACAAAAATCGAGATTACTATCAATCTAGATGGTAAGGGTAAAACTAATATTGATACAGGTATTGGTTTCTTTGATCACATGCTAACAAGTTTCGCTAAACACGGCTTGTTTGATTTGGATGTGAAAGTGGAAGGCGATTTGATTGTTGATTCACACCACACAATAGAAGACACAGGTATTGCGCTTGGTGTAGCTATTAGAAATGCGTTGGGCGATAAGAAGTCTATCAAGCGTTATGGAAATATGATTCTTCCAATGGACGAGTCACTATGTCTTTGCGCGGTAGATTTATCTGGAAGACCTTACTTGGTCTTTGACGCAGAATTCACTGTAGAGCGTGTGGGATACTTTGACACAGAAATGGTTAAAGAACTTTTCTATGCACTCACATACACAACAGGAATGAATCTACACCTAAAGATGCTAGAGTCTGGAAATAATCACCACATGATAGAAGCAATGTTTAAGTCATTTGCTAAGGCTCTAGATCAAGCGACAACATTAGACGGTAGAATTTCAGATGTACTTTCTACGAAAGGAACACTATAATGAGTAAGATTAAATTATATTCACAAATAATTTTAGATAATGGAAATATAAAGGGCTCTGACAAGAGCCCTGTTTCACAGGCGATTGAACTTAAAAACAAGGGCGCTGATGGAGTTTATATAGTTGATAAATCTACATCAGATTCTGAACACGATGCAAACATTTCTGCGATGATTGATATCAAAAACAACTTTGACATTGATTTTGTGGTAGATGGAACAGTTAATCGTTTGGAAGATATAAAGAAATACTTTTATGCTGGAGCAACCCTTATCGTCAAAGACGAAATTGATACTGACGTATTAGAAGAAGGCGAGAAACGTTTTGGCGTGGAAAGATTTGTGACTGCTAGTGATATTTTAGAACACACATTTGATGAGGACACAGATTTCTATGCTAAGAAGTTAGAACTTAAAGCTGAAGGTAAAGATGTTTGTATATTTGATGCTAAGATCGATTTTTCAGAACTTAAAACAAATGATCAGGGATTAGTTCCTGTGGTTGTTCAAGATTTTAAGACTGAAAAAGTTTTGATGCTTGCATATATGAATGAAGATGCGTTTAATAACACTATCAGTACAGGCAAGATGACTTATTACTCAAGAAGCCGAGATGAGCAGTGGGTGAAGGGCGAGACATCAGGTCACTTCCAATATGTGAAGGAACTTTATGCCGACTGCGACAAAGACACATTGCTCGCTAAAGTTTATCAAGTAGGTGTTGCTTGTCACACAGGGGCTGAGAGTTGTTTCTTTAATGACATTATCGAGAGTGAAATTGATAACACAAATCCTATGAAGGTTTTCGAAGAAGTCTACAATGTGATTTTAGACCGAAAAGAAAACCCTAAAGAAGGTTCATACACTAACTACTTGTTCGACAAAGGAATCGATAAGATTCTAAAGAAAGTGGGAGAGGAAGCGACAGAGATTGTTATTGCTGCTAAAAACCCAGACGCACAAGAAATGAAATATGAGATTTCTGATTTTCTATATCACGTAATGGTCCTTATGGCTGAGCGTGGTGTGACGTGGGAAGACATAACTGAAGAACTATCAAGAAGATAAATATTAAACCGCAAGTTGATTCTTGCGGTTTTTATATGCAATATATATTTATTATGTTAGAATAAGTATGTAGTTATAGTTCGGCTTATAATGTGAGGAGGAAATTATTATGAAAAAGAAACTATTATCTATTGTTTTAAGCCTAACACTTGTAATTGGTTGTTGCGCGACATTTGCACCGGCTACAGTTCAGGCTAAGAAGTTTAAGGCTAGTAAAGTTAAGATTGTAAAATTCTCACCTGAGTACTTAATGCTACCTGAAGATGACATTGCATGCAAGAAGGTTTATTTATTTATTAACAAGAATAAACAAGTTGCAAGAGTTGATGTTACGGTTAGATACTTTAAGGGTAAGGAAGAAGTTCACACTGATAAGTTTGCTTGTGAGATATCTAAGATAGCTTATATAGGAATTGGTAATATTGAAGAGAGTTATGATACATACAAAGTAGATATTTCTAAAGTAAGAAAAGCTAAAGGTGTAAAACAAATCAAAAAGAAAAAAGTTAAGATAACTTATAAGAAAACTGATGTTAAAGGACGGAAGAAAGTTACGATAAAAAATAAAAGTAAATCTAATGGAGTGTTCCAAATTGTAAATGTATTTTATAACAAAAAGGGTAAAGTAGTTGATATGCAATGTACACACCTCTTAGATATTAAAAAGAAAAAGAAGAAGAGCGATTATTTATTCTTTAAAGCTGTCACAGGTTTAGGGAGTAAAATCAAATATAAGAAGATGAAAACATTTTACAATTTTATAAAATACTAAAATCGCAAAAAAAGGAAATGCTGAAAGGCATTTCCTTTTTAGTATATTAATGTAATCGGTTTTTCCTTTTTAATTATCTTAATGTAATCTTGAATTGATTTCCATTTATCTTTACATTCAATTCCTGAACAAATAATATTGTGATGGTGTGAATCGGAACCTGCTGTAACTGGAAGATTATATTTTTTAGCATACATATATGCTTCATCATTTTCTTCTTGGAAGTTACTAGCATTATATATCTCAACACCATGTACGTGGTTAGGGAAAAGTCTAATCTTGGGGATGTACGGTCTATCTCTAAATGGATGAGCATGTATTACTAGACCGCCGGCTTTATCCACAGCTTCAAACTGTTCTCTGATAGTCCAGTATTCCATCTCTGGATGAGCCTTCATCCATTCTTTGTCTAAGCCGTATATTAAGAAATCTTGTCCTTCATAAGTTTCTTCCCAACCAAAGAACACATCAATACCTATTTCATCACCTCTTTTTTTTGCATTTTCATATCCTTTGCAGAACAAATCTATTCGTTCTTCCCAAGGCAAATCGCGCCGTATGCAAGTATTCCCTCTAAAGAAGTGATCAGTAATAATGATGCCTGTATAACCGGCATCTTTATATGCCTCGGCTTGGTATTCGCCAGAGGCTGTGGCGCATAGACTGCATTCTTTTGTATGTAAATGTGTCTCATATTTATACATCATAATCTCCTTTAACCAAATAGTATTATATCATAATTAAGTGTTTTATGTTAAAATCTTCTTATGTGTAAATTGGCTTTAAGCGATGAATTATTAATGAAATTAGATAAGCCATCAAGATATATTGGTGGGGAAGTAAACATGGTAAAAAAGAATCCGAAGGATGTGGATATCAGATTTGCCATGTGTTTTCCTGATGTATATGAAATTGGAATGTCACATCTTGGCATCCAACTTTTATATGATATGTTTAACAAGCGCGAGGATACTTACTGTGAGAGAGTATATTCTCCATGGCCTGACCTCGACAAAGAAATGAGAGATGAGAACATTCCTCTTTTTGCTCTTGAATCACAAGAGCCTATCAAAGATTTTGATTTTCTAGGAATAACTCTTCAATATGAAATGTGCTATACAAATGTTTTACAAATTTTAGACTTGGCACAAATTCCTTTGTATTCAAAAGATAGAACTGAAAATGATCCAATTGTTACGGGCGGTGGTCCGTGTACTTATAATGCAGAACCTATTGCAGATTTCTTTGACATTTTTTATATAGGTGAAGGTGAGACTAAGTATGCTGAACTATTAGATTTATATAAAGAACATAAAAAGAATGGATTTGATAGAAAAGAATTTTTGTATGAAGCATCTAAAATTCCCGGAATGTATGTGCCTAGCCTTTATGATGTTTCATATAACGACGACAAAACTATAAAAGAAATCAAACCTAATAGAGAAGGTGTTCCCGAGAAAGTAAAAAAAGAAGTGGTTAAGGACTTTGACGCAGTCGATTATCCAACTAAACCACTTGTCCCATATATGCAAGTAACACAGGATAGATGTGTGCTTGAGATTCAGAGAGGTTGTATTAGAGGGTGTAGATTCTGTCAGGCAGGTTCAGTTTACAAACCTCTTCGAGAAAAGAATGTCGAGACATTAAAGAAGCAGGCTGTTGAGATGCTTGAATCGACAGGACAAGGTGAAATATCTTTGGCATCACTTAGCAGTAGTGACTATTCGCAGCTTAAAGAACTTGTTGATTTCTTGATGGAAGAGTGCGCAAAACGACATGTTAACATTTCTCTTCCAAGTTTAAGAATTGATGCTTTTTCTTTGGATGTAATGAGCAAGATTCAAGACTTGAAAAAGAACTCTGTCACATTTGCGCCAGAAGCTGGTTCACAAAGAATGAGAGATGTAATTAATAAAGGTTTGACTAAGGAAGAAATTTTAAAAGGTTGTGAGACAGCTTTTAAAGGTGGTTGGAAAAAGGTTAAGTTATACTTTATGCTTGGCCAGCCTTTTGAGACGGATGAAGATGCAACAGCCATCATGGATTTGTGCGAAGATATAGCAATGCTTTATTATGATACCGTTCCTAAAGAAGAGAGAATGGGCAGATGTCAGGTGAATGCTAGTTCATCGTTCTTTGTGCCAAAGCCTTTTACTCCATTCCAATGGGCGCCGATGTGTAGCGAAGAAAAGTTCTTGCATAGAGCTGGATTAGTAAAAGATAAATTGAAAGAAACTTTAAATAGAAAGAGTATTAGCTTTAAATATCACACATCTGATATAAGTGTGCTTGAAGGATTATTAGCGCGCGGAGACAGAAGATTATCAGAACTTCTTATGTATGTTTATAAACATGGTGGTATTTATGATGCTTGGTCAGAACATCATAATGCTGAACTGTGGAAAGAGGCCATTGATCAAACTGGTGTTGATATGGATTTCTATTTATCAAGAACCCGCGATGATGATGAAATATTCCCTTGGGATATGATTGATGTTGGCGTGACAAAGAAGTTCTTGTTAGACGAATGGAATAGAGCAAAGGAAGAAGCTGTAACTCCTAACTGTAGAGAAAAATGTGCGGGTTGTGGAGCTGCATCATATGGTTGCGGGGTATGTCTCCAAGACAAAGGAGGTGTTTCTAATGAAAGCTAGAATAAAATTTTCTAAAACTGGAAATGTGAAATTCATTGGACACCTTGATGTGATGAGGTATTTCCAAAAACTAATTAGAAGAGCAAAGCTTGATGTAACATATTCTCAAGGCTATCATCCTCATCAAATAATGTCATTCACATCACCACTCAGTGTTGGTATAGAAAGTAAAGGTGAATATTTTGATATAGAAACAAATTCTGAGATAGATCCAGACTATGCTGTTAAAGTACTAAATGAACACACAGTAGATGAAATCCAAGTACTTAAGTATATTCAGCTTCCAGATGATGCTAAAAAGAGTATGGCGCTTTTGATGGCTGCAGATTATCTAGTTGATATGGACTTCGACGAAGAAACTATAGATAAGTTTTTAAGTCAGAATAAAATTGAAGTGCTAAAGAAAACTAAGAAGAGTGAGAAGATTGTTGATATAAAACCAATGATCTATAAGTTGGAAAAACAAGGTGACAAACTATTTGTTTGTTTGGCTCATGGAAGTCAGGCGAATTTAAAACCAAACTTAGTTGTAGAAGCACTCTGTAAATTTGCTAATAAAGAACTACCAGAGTTTTTAAGAATGACACGACTTGAAATGTATTATGAGAAAGATGGAAAACTAATTCCATTAGAGGAAGTGTAGATTGGACAAGTTAGTTATATCAAATTTTTATAAAGATATATTGCTAGGCTTTCACTTGGTGGATGATGAGATTGAAATGATTTATGATTTCTCAGATTCCGAAGTGGGCAATGTTTATTGTGGAATAGTAAAAGATATTACAAAGAATTTGTCGAGCGCTTTTGTTGAGTTTGGTGAAGGCAAGAAAGGATTCTTAAAACTTGGTGAAGATGTTAAGCCAGGAGACAAAATATTAGTGCAAGTAAAAGCAGATCCATTAAAGAGTAAGGATTATTTACTAACCACAAAACTTGAATTGCCAGAAGAAGACTTGAGTGAAGTGCACCGCAAGTTTGAGTTTACATCGCCCAAAGCATGTTTATACAAGACAGATTATATGACAGATATTTGCAAAAAATTGTCTAATAATGGTACTGAAATAATATCTGACAACAATTTGGTGTCTCAAAATTTAGAAGGTGCAAAAATTCAAAACTTGTTATATAATAGTAATAGTGGTATTTCGATAGAAAATACTTATAGACTCGGAAAGATAATTAAAGATGTTTTGTCGAAGAAAGTGTGGATGGATTCTGGAGCTTATCTTGTGATTGAGCATACAGAAGCATTGACATCAATCGATGTAAACAGCGGAAAGAATGTTGCTAAGAAGGACAGAGAAGAAAATATAAAGGCCATTAACTTTGAAGCGGCTGACTATATTATGAAACATCTTAAACTTAGAAACATTTCAGGAATTATCATTGTTGACTTTATTAATATGAGGGAAGAGTGCTACGAAGAACTAACTAAGCATATGACTGAACTATCTAAACAAGATAATGTTGTATGCAATATAGTGGGATTTACGAAGTTAGGATTACTTGAAATTACGAGAAAGAAAAACAGAAAAACTTTAAATGAAATTTTGAGTGAGGTAGGAAATGATTAGAACGTTATTGATTGTTGATGATGAGAAAAAAGATATCGACAAAATCAAAAAGATCATTGATTCATCAGAAATCGTAGTAGAAAAAATATTTGAGTGCTCTAATGGAAAAGAAGCAATTGATATTATTAATGAGAATGATATTGATGTAATGTTTACTGATGTTGTAATGCCTGATTTAAATGGTATTGCTATGGTTAAGAAATTAAAGGAAGAAGACAAACTTCCGCTAACTTGCGTTATCAGTGAACATGAAGACTTTGAGTTTGCTGTTGATTTGTTTACAAATGGTGTTAAACAGTATGTTGTTAAACCAATCAACAAGAGAAAGATAGAAAAACTCTTAGCATATTGTTCAGATGAAATGCAGAAATTCTATAAAACTAGAAAGTCTGTTTTCCAGAGAGTTAGTTATATGATGTTTTATGATAACATCAGTCCAAATGAGGTTGAAAGTATTTGTGATGATGCAAAACCTTATTTGAATTTTAATGAGTATATTGTTTTCTGCTTGAGTGCAGGAGAAGATACTGAAGATTATACAAAAGAAGATAAGTACTACTTTATCAAGGGCGAAGAGTTCCTAGACATGATTATCTGTGATGTCAAATATAAGGATGAAGTGGTAAACAAGATAAAAAATCTATATGTTGGTATCTCAACTCCATTTACAAATGTTCTTGATTTAAAACAAGCATTTTGTGAAGCCATGGAAATGAGAAAAACTGCATTCATGATTTCAGAACATATTGTAGACTTTTCAGAATTTAATCAACCTGTATTTGAATATGAGTATGGTGCTAAGCTTATGATGCATACTGCCAACCTCATTTGTTCAAATAAGATGAATGAAGCTCTAAAACAGCTTGAAATTTTCATGCAAGGTGTAAAGAATCACAAGTATTCAATTGATGAGTTTCAAGAGCAGGTTCGTATCATCATCACTACAGCCATGAATATTTACAAGAGTATGCTTGGCAACAAAGAAAACGAAGTAAAAGAAATCCTTGATATGTACAGATTTCAAAACTTGGATGAATACATGGAAGTACTTAGACAGTGGGTTGATCGTTTTGATGAACTAGTTAATAATGATGCTGATGAGCATATGACTATAAAGAAGATGAATGATGCTGTTGAGTATATTAAAGCTAATTACAGCAAGGATTTGAATATGGCGGTTGTTTCTAACCATATTTCAATGAACTATTCATTATTCTCATATACATTTAAGAGATATGTTGGAACTAACTTTGTTAACTATTTGAAGAATATTCGAATTGGTGAGGCAAAGAAACTATTAGTTGAGACTGATATGAAGGTGCATGAGATATCAAAAGCAGTAGGATATGAGCATGAAAAGCACTTTATGAAGACATTTAAAAACATAACAGGACTTACACCTTCACAGTATAGAAAAAATCTTACATAAATTGATAAAAATAATGGTGTTTCCTTTGCTGGAGGCACCATTTTTTATGCCAAAAATATAGTGTTTATCGGACTTGACACTAATTTGTGCATATGTTATATTTTTATAGTTGCCGCACAGCGAGGTTTAAAGTATTGCATTAGCAATCACCGAAGTTTGGCGAGTATTGAGTAATAGGAGGTGCCCAATGTACGCAATTATATCAACAGGTGGTAAACAGTATAAAGTGGAAGAAGGCGATGTATTGAGAGTTGAAAAGCTTGATGCAAAGGCTGATGATAAGTTCACTTTTGACGAAGTACTTTTAGTTGGTGGTAAAGACGTTAAAGTTGGAAATCCATTAGTGGATGGCGCTAGCGTAGATGCTACTGTAGTGGCTGAAGGTAAAGCTAAAAAAGTAACTGTTTACAAGTATAAGCCTAAAAAAGGATATCACAAGAAAAACGGTCATAGACAGCAGTACACAGAAGTAAAGATTGATAAGATCAATGCTTAAGGTGGTGTGATATGACAAATATTACAATTTATAAGCAGGATGATATTTTTACAGGTTTTAAGGTATCTGGACATACTGGATATGAGGACGCCGGCAAAGATATCGTATGCGCAGGGATTTCTGCATTAACTATAAATTTTATAAACTCCGTAGAAGAATTTATGGATGACAGATTTGTAGTTGATACAAATGAAGAAGATGGAATGATTGATTTCAAGTTTGAAGAAAAGCCATCTAAAGAATCCCAAGTATTGTTAGATTCATTAGTTTTCGGACTTGAGAATTTGGCAAAAGATTACAAAGAGTTTATTTCATTAGAATTTAGGGAGGTATAGATATGTTGAAGATGAACCTTCAATTCTTCGCTCACAAAAAGGGTGTTGGATCTACTAAGAACGGTAGAGATTCAGAATCAAAAAGACTTGGCGCTAAAAGAGCTGACGGTCAGTTTGTAAAAGCTGGAAACATTCTTTACAGACAGCGTGGAACAAGAATTCACCCAGGCGTAAATGTTGGCCGTGGTGGTGATGATACATTATTTGCTACTGTCGATGGTGTAGTAAGATTCGAGAGAAAAGGTAGAGACAGAAAAGTTTGTTCTGTATACCCAGTAGCTGAATAATCAAAGTATATAAGGCTTCAAATCTTAATGGTTTGAAGCCATCTTTTTTGTTATAATATCTAAAGATGTTTAAGTAACTAGAGGTAATTTATGTTTGCAGATTTTGCGAAAATTTTCATACAGTCAGGCAAGGGCGGCGACGGCCATGTTTCTTTCAGACGTGAGAAGTATGTTCCAGCAGGTGGACCAGACGGAGGTGACGGAGGAAAAGGCGGTGACGTTATTTTTGTTGTGGACAAAGGTCTAAACACTTTGTATGAATTCAGACATAAGCATAAGTTCTGCGCACAGAATGGTGAACAGGGCGGAAAACAAAACATGTCTGGTAAGAATGGTGAAGACCTTATTATTAAAGTGCCAGAAGGTACAATTATCCGAGAGGAAGAAACTGGCAAAGTGGTTGCAGACATGAGTGGCGATAACCAAAGAGTGGTCGTACTTAAAGGTGGAAAGGGCGGCAAAGGTAACCAACATTACGCGACACCTACCATGCAAGTTCCAAAGTATGCTCAGCCTGGACAAAAGTCTCAGGAATTAAATGTCACACTTGAGCTTAAGAGTATAGCTGATGTTGGATTAGTTGGTTTTCCTAATGTTGGAAAGTCTACACTTTTATCTAGGGTAAGTAATGCTAGACCTAAGATTGCAAACTATCACTTTACAACTATTAATCCTAATTTAGGCGTTGTAGATTTAGACGGCGGCAAAGGATTTGTTATTGCTGATATTCCAGGACTGATTGAGGGTGCATCAGATGGTGTTGGTCTTGGTCATCAGTTCTTAAAACATATTGAGAGAACAAAAGTTATTATTCATATTATTGATGCTGCATCTGTGGAAGGACGAGATCCTATCGCAGATATTAAAGCGATTAATAATGAGTTAGAAAAGTTTAATCCAGAGCTTTTAGAGAAACCTCAAGTGATAGCAGCAAATAAGATTGATGCCATCTGGGATGAAAACGATACGACTATCGACGATCTAAAAGCTGAGTTTGAACCAGACATAAAAGTATTTCCTATATCGGCTGTCAGCGGCGAAGGAGTTAAAGAATTGTTATTTGCCGTTCGCGCTATGTTAGATGAAGTAGGAGACGAAGTAACAGTTTATGAAACTGAGTTTGATATTAATGACTTTATCGATAATGAGGATTTACCATACACAGTTGAAAAGTTGGATGATGAAACATATTCAGTTGAAGGACCTCGAATCGAGAGAATGCTTGGATACACAAACTTTGATACAGAAAAAGGTTTCTTATTCTTCCAAGAGTTTATGGTTAAGAATGGAATTATAGAAGAGATGGAGGCGCTCGGAATGCAAGAGGGCGACACAGTAAAAATCTACGGACATTATTTCGAATATTATAAATAGGTGAATTATGAAAATTGGAATTTTAGGTGGAACTTTTGATCCAATTCACAATGCACATATTGAGATTGCAAAGAACGCGTTGGAGCAGTTCAAACTTGATAAGGTTTGGATTATGCCAACACCCAATCCACCGCACAAAGACAAAGAAAATATCACATCTGTAGAAGACAGAGTGAATATGATTAAGTTAGCCATTGAACATATTAATGGCTTAGAACTTTGTGATTATGAAATAAAAAAAGAAGGTAAAGTTTATTCGGCGGATACTTTGACGGAGTTAAAAGAACTTTACCCGAATGATAAGTTTTATTTTATTATTGGAAGTGATTCGCTAGAAAGTTTTTCTAGTTGGCGAAGACCTGAAGTTATTGTTGATAAAGCACAGCTTTTAGTTGTAAAACGTGGCGAAAAAGGATCTGATTTAGACTTTGAAAAATTAGTGGCTGAACTAGAAGATAAATTTGAAATAATGATTCCAAGTATTGCAATGGATGAGATGTATGAATCATCTACAGAGATAAGAATAGGCGAGCAAAACTCAGAACATTCTGTTCCAGATAAAGTATATAAATATATACTGGAACATAATTTATACAAAGAAAAAGTAAATGAAGCTTGGTCCGTTGCAAAGATTAAAGGTGATTTACTAAAGCGTTTAAACTCACATAGATATCAGCACACATTAGGTGTAGCAGATACTGCTGTTAAGATGGCAGAAGCCTTTAATGTTAACCCAAACCAGGCATACTTAGCTGGAATACTGCACGATTGTGCGAAATATTTCGACGATACAGAGCTTTTAAGCATATGTGCTGAGAATGACGTAAAAGTCACACAAATTGAGCAAAAAAAGCCGTTTTTATTGCATGCTAAGGTGGGTGTGATAGTTGCAAAAGAGCGATATCATATAACAGATAAAGAAGTATTGGACGCAGTTTTATGGCATACCACAGGTAAGGCAGAAATGAGTGATTTGGAGAAGATTATCTTTGCCGCGGACTATATTGAGCCAGGCAGAAAAGATCTTCCAAGGTTAGATTATTTAAGAGACATTTCGACAAAGGATTTGGATTTGTTGGTTAAATGTATTCTTGAAAATATGATGGAATACTTAAAATCAACAAATGAAGAAATAGAAGAACACACACTAGAAGCATATAATTATTATAAGGAGATTTAAAACGAGACATATGGATTCAAAACAGATTGCAAAAATAGCATTTGATGCATTAGAAGACAAGAAGGGTGTGAATATCAAGATAATTGATATTTCAAACATTTCAATTTTAGCTGACTACTTTATTATTGCTGGTGGTACAAATGAAAACCAAGTAAAGGCTTTGGCTGACAATGTGGAAGAGGAATTGGCGAAGGTCGATATAACTCCAAAACAGATTGAGGGTTACAACAATGCCAACTGGATTTTAATGGATTATCAAGATGTTATTATTCATATATTCAACGAACAAGATAGATTGTTCTTTGACTTGGAAAGAATTTGGTCAGACGGTAACGAGATAAACGGCACTGACCTATAAGAAGAAGGTGAAATTATGGAAAGACCAATGGTACCAATTACATTATTAACAGGATATTTGGGTGCGGGCAAAACTACACTTTTAAACGAAGTGCTCGCAAACCAAGAGGGCTACAAAGTAGCTGTTATTGTAAATGATATAGGTGAAGTAAATATTGATGCATCACTTATCGCCAAGGGTGGCGAAGTGACAATGGCAGACAACAATTTAGTTCCGCTTACAAACGGTTGTATTTGTTGTACATTGAATGAAGATTTGATTAACCAGATTCTTGATTTGATTCAGACTGGCAAATTTGACTATATCATGATTGAGGCAAGTGGTATTTGTGAACCAATTCCAATCGCTCAGTCAATTGCAGTTTTAGATGGATCATTTGATCCTAACGCTAAGATCGCAAAGCTCGATAATATTGTAAGTGTGGTCGATGTAGCCAGACTAGCTGATGAATTCGGCTGTGGTGAAAAGTTGTTAGACGATGATGTAGAAGATGAAGACATCGAAAGTCTTATCATCCAGCAGATTGAGTTTTGTAATACAATTATCCTTAACAAGGTTGATACAGTATCTGAAGAACAACTTGAGACTGTTAAATCAATTATTAGAAAACTTCAGCCTAAAGCAAAGATTATAGAGACTAATTATTGTAAAGTTCCATGTTCTGAGATTTTAAATACAGGAAGATTTGATTTTGAACAGGCAAGTCTTTCAGCTGGTTGGGTCGGGGAGTTAGATGCAGAAGTGGAAGAGACTGAGCATCACGACCACGAAGAACATCATCACGAGCACGGACATCATCATGGACACGGTCATCATCACCATCATCACGATGGCGACCACGGCCATGAAGAAGAATACGGTATCGATACATTTGTATATTATAAACGTGATCCATTCACAAAAGAAGGTTTTGAGAACTTTGTCGAAAACTATCCAGAGGGAGTTATCCGTACAAAGGGAATTGTATGGGTAATTGAAAACAACGACATGGCTTATATGTTTGAACAGGCCGGAAAGCAAGTCGGAATCCAACAAGCTGGTCAATGGGTCGCTACCGCTCCAAAGGAAACGCAAGAGCAAATGAAAGTAGAAGACCCAACTTTAGTTCGCGACTGGGACGAAGAAATAGGTGATAGAATGGTTAAACTTGTTTTCATTGGAAAAGATATGGATAAAGATGAAATAATAAAGAGACTAAATAAGTGTTTAGCTATTTAAGATATAAACCCACATTAATGTGTGGGTTTTATTTTTATTATTTTTTATGATATTATTTATATAGAATTAACGGGAGGGATTTTTTACTATGAATAAATTTTCAAATTTCATTTCGAATACTTTAGAAAAAATTCAATTCAAAAAAATTAGAGTGGCAGGTATATCTACGATAGCCGTTTCTATATTTTTAATGTTTTTAACCATCTATATGCCTTTATCTTCAGGATATAGTTCAGGGCTTATTGCTTCTGTAATTAATTTTCTTTCGATGGCTGTTTTGATTATGTTACTTATCTTTGTAAGTGCTAACAGTGATTTTAATACATTTTTTGTTACTATTATTCTTTACGGACTTCTTGCTGTAATTAGCCTTGTGGTAACAGTATTAAATTTCATCGATTATATTGATATTTACAAAAAAGGCATTGAAGCATCATATTTGATATCAGATAGCAAACAGTTTTTAACAATGAATATGGTGTTATATATTTTAGATGTTATTAGTTTTATTGCACTTATTGTTGCAATAGTTTTCTTGTTAATTGATATTAAAAAGAGGAAAGCATCTAATAGCAAAATATCATTTATGATTCCTTTATTAATATTTGTAGGTAATTTTGTTATTAATTTAGTTTATTTGATTTTAGTATTATCTTTTGGTTTCAAATATTCAATGTTGCAGAGTATTACAGCTCTCATTATTTCAGCTAGTTGGGTAATTATTACTGCATATTTAGAAACAAGACCTAAAGTTACTGCTGATCATATGAGACAGAGTGGCGGAGTAGTCAATAATGCAGATTATAATGCTTCACTTAAAGAAAATAAGGATTATCATTATATAAATACTGGAATAGGTCTCCATTTCTTCTTAATTATAATTACTTGCGGTATATGGAATTATATCGGAATATTTAAAATTACTAGATACTTAAGTAGTATGAATAAGGAGTACTATAGAGATCCAATTACAAAGTTATTACTATTTATGTTTATTCCATTTTATAGTTACTATTGGTATTATAAATCAGGTGTGATTGTAGATCGTTTAAACAAAAGATCAAATGGGAAGTCTGGAGCATTGCTTTGTATTTTAAGCATCTTTTTCCCAGGTGCATCATTCTTAGTTTTGATTAATAAAGCTCAAGAACTAGAATTTACAATGCCACCTCAAGATACTAATTCAGTACTATAATTAAAATCAAAATAAAAAGAGCATCAATAAGATGCTCTTTTTTTATATCATATTTTTTTAAATAATATTTGGTCTATAAAGTGAATATACCTTTCCGACAATCTGACAATCAGTACAAATGATTGGCTCATAATCATCATTCTCAGGCTGGAGTCTAATGTGATCAGATTCCTTGTAGAATCTTTTAACTGTAACCGAATCTTCTAATAGTGCAACAACTATATCACCATTATTTGCAGTATCAGTTTTTTCTACAATCAAATAGTCTCCTTCAAAGAATCCAACATTTATCATACTGTCGCCATGAACTTTAAGAATAAATGTATCTTTATTTGGAAGAAACTCTGTAGGAATAGCAAAGTAGTTTTCAATATTCTCTACAGCAAGTAGTGGTTCGCCTGCAGCTACACGTCCGACGATAGGGATGTTTGAAATCTCTCTTCTAGAAATAGCAAATTCATCATCATCCACAATTTCAATAGCTCTAGTTTTAGATGAATCTCTTTTAATATACCCATTTTCTTCTAGAGTATTAAGATGAGAGTGAACAGAAGAAGTAGAGCTTAGTCCAACTTTTTCACAAATCTCTCGAACAGTAGGTGGGTAACCTTTTCTTAATATTTCTTCCTTAATATAATCTAATATTTCTTGCTGTTTAGCAGATATTTTTCCAGGCATTTAATATACCTCCTTATTCAACTGTACCATTTATTGTACTGTTCTTATGTTAATCTTAACACAGTTAAAAAAGGGATGTCAAGAAAAAATCGAACAAATATTCGAAAAAAGTATTGACAAACATCTGTTCGAATATTATACTAAATACAAGAAAACGAACAAATGTTCCCATATAATTATAATAGTGTGGAGGTCAGATATGAGAACTATTACAAAGAAAAAATCCTATTTAATAATGACTGCAGTATTTGCGATTGTTATCGTAATCATGTTGGGAGTTAAATTTGTAGATGCTAGTGATAGCGCTAATACACCTAAGTATAAGTACTATACAAGCTATAAAATCCAGGAGAACGATACATTGACTAGTATTGCAGAAGAATATACTAAAGGTACAGATGTATCAATTAAAGACTATATAAGCGATTTAAAGAATGATAATAGATTGAAAGATGATGAGATCACAGAAGGTGAGAACTTAATCATTTCATATTATTCTGATATTGCAAAATAATCATTTTTATATTTCTCTTTTTGTTAAGTTACAATGACATATTGTTTCTTATAATTACTACCTTTTTTCTTTAAAAAAGATGCTATCCAGTTTATCTGGTTAGCATCTTTTACTTTAATCTTTTCTAAGTTTAACAGCATTTCTGGCTTTACGCCTTCGTTCATCCTCAATAGCTGCATAATGTTTCTTTGTAGTATTTACATCTTTATGGCCTAACACATCAGCTACTAAGTATATATCACCTGTTTCACGGTAAAGTGCAGTGCCATAAGTGCTTCTAAGCTTATGTGGTGTAATCTTCTTTAAGTTTGTAACAAGAGAAGAGTACTTCTTAACTAGATTTTCAACTGCACGTACACCGATACGTCTTTTCTGTAAAGATAAGAAGAGAGCATTTTCGTGTCCGGCCTGAGTAACTATATGTTTTCTTTCTTCGATATAGTCTCTTAAAGCTTTTTCAACTTCTTCGCCAAAGTAAACAACAGTTTCGTATCCACCTTTTCGTCTGATCTTAACACCAGAGTTCTTAAAGTCTATATCATTTATATCTATTCCAACACACTCTGATACACGCATTCCTGTACCAAGCAGAAGCGTTAGTATAGCCACATCTCTAGTTTTAGTTTTTCCGTGGAACCTTTGCTGTGACTTAGTAAGTTTATCACCTTTATCTACCTCATCTAACAAATCAGCCACTTCATCGGCATCCAAACGAACGATCTCTTTTTGATGTAGTTTAGGTAACTCTACTATAGCTGCTGGATTGTTTTTGATCTTTTCTTTTTTATAAAAGTAGCGGTAGAGTGTGCGTAAACAAGCTAATTTACGCTTAATTCCACGTTCAGAATTTCTGTGTAATTTTCCGTTCTCATCTTTATAAAGCTTTAAATACTCTAAATATTCTTCAATATCAGTAGAAGTAACTCTATCTAGCATGTCTAAATCAAAATCAACCACGTCTTTATTCTTAAATGATGGATTATATTCATGCATATAGTTGAAAAAAACAACTAAATCATAGCCATAAGCTATACGTGTACGGCTAGAAGTAGTGGGTTCAATTCCCCTAAAGAATTCGCCACAAAATCTAGGAAGTTTCATTCTTAACTCCCTAAGTTTTAATTCATTGTTAATATCCACTTGATCATGATAATTTGTAGCATCCATTATTCTTCAAAACCTCCGTTTAGAATAGCAGTAAAGAATCTATCTTTAACACCTGGGTTTTCATTGTTTAACTGTCTGAGCAAGTTTTTAACATATTCGCGCTTAGTATGACCGTCTATATCACATTGTGGTTTGCTGACTGGTAGTTCATATTTATTCTGAAATCCAATAACATCCATCTCTGGAACATACATAAGTGGTCTGATAAGTGTTAAATCCATTCGATCTAGATAAGTTACAGGTTTAAATGAATGAAAACGTCCCTCATATATCAAACTTAAAAGCATAGTCTCAATAATATCGTCTTTATGGTGAGCAAAAGCTGTTTTATTACATCCTAACTCTTTAGCCTTTTCATTTAGTGAACCCTTACGCATTTTTGAGCAAAGAGAGCAGGGGTTCGTTTCACCACGTTGTTCAAACACTATATTTCTAATATCAGTCTTAATAACATGATATTCTACATCTAATTCATCACATAAGTCTTTAACTTTGCTAAAATCCATCTCACCATTAGTTAAATCAACTGTAATAGCAATCAATTCGAACCTTTTTGGGTAGAACCTACGTAGACCTGCAAGAGCATACAACAAACAAAGGGAATCTTTGCCGCCAGAGATTCCAATTGCAATTTTATCTCCGTCTTGAATCATATCGTAGTCGGAGATAGCACGTCTTGTATAACTATATAACTGTTGTAGTTCCATAAAAACCTCAAAAATATATAAAAATAGCCACTAAAGTAGTGGTACATATCTTGTCTAAAACCTTTAATTATTCTAACATAACTATTCGCAAAACACAAGTTTAACGAAGAAACATATATAAAAAATAGTGCTGGAACCCCCATAAATACTGGGAATACCTAAAAATGGCTGTTTTTCATTAAATTGTTATTCTAACGTTATTTACTGTTACTCTTCAAGTATATCTAACAAGTGTTTAAAGTATTCTGGTTCATCTACTTCAAACTCTACATATTCTTTTGTACTAGGATGAATAAATCCTATTGTCTTTGCATGTAAACACTGTCCAGTTAGATTAAATTTGCATTTTTGTCTACCATATTGATCATCTCCAAGCAACGGATGATTAATATACGCCATATGAACTCTTATTTGATGAGTTCGTCCTGTTTCTAGTTTAAATTGCACTAATGTATAATCTCTGAAGCGTTTTAACACTTTATAGTGTGTAATTGCACGTTTTCCATCCTCATTAACGCTCATGAGCTTTCTATCGCGTTTATTACGACCAATTGGTGCATCAATCGTACCTTCATCGTCTTTTAACGCGCCACAGACTATTCCAACGTAGATTCTATTGATTGAATGCTCAGATAATTGATCTGCAACAAAATTATGGCTTTGATCATTTTTACATACAATCAAGCATCCAGTCGTGTTTTTATCAATTCTATGTACAATACCAGGTCTCAACACACCGTTAATATTAGACAATGAATCCTTACAATGATACATTAAAGCATTAACTAACGTGCCTGAGTAATTACCAGGAGCTGGATGAACAACCATTTCCTTTGGTTTATTTACTATTAGAACGTCATTATCTTCATAAATAATGTTCAATGGTATGTTTTCAGCCTCAATATTAGCTTCTATAGGCTCTGGAATATCTATTTGTATTCTATCATCGGCCTTAACCTTATAATTAGGCTTAATAATAGAGTTATTTACCAATATATGACCATCTTTTAGAAGTTTTTGGATGTAACTTCTTGATTGATCAGGCAATAATTCATTTAAATACTTATCTATTCTAATATGGTCCGTTGATTCATCAACTATAAAAATATTATCCATAATACCTTCTGATACAAAATTGTAATATATTATTTATCCTCTGGGTTCTTCTTAAACGTAAATACACTGTTAAATGTATCGTTATCTACTTTAAAAATACACATAATGAATAATAAAATACATGAAACTGTTATATAACAATCCGCCACATTAAATATAGGAAAATTTATAAAATCAAATGAAATAAAATCTATTACATATCCATTAACTATACGATCAATTAGATTGCCAATAGCTCCAGCTACTAATACTATCAAAAAAATATTTATAGATTTTGTAATTGGATTTAACGAATAGTTTTTCTTATAAATTCTATAAATATTTAATAAGAACTTCGCAATAACAGCTATGGCAAATAATGTGAATCCAATAAAAAATATTATTTTACCAGATAAAATACCCCATGCAGCACCTGTATTACCACCGGGGAGATACTTAAAACTGATAATATTCTTTATTATTGTATAGCTCTTCTGCCCTTTTAAATAGGCTTTTGCCAAATATTTAGTTATCTGGTCAAATGCAACTAAAAAAGCCAAAAATAAGGCATTTTTTAGCCAATATAAGTGATTTTTACTCATTAACTATCCCTTTTATTCGCTATTATCTTTGCTAGCTACAGTAATAGTTTCAATAGCGTTTATAAGCAATTCTTTCTCATCTTCAGGCATATTATGGAAGTTAACTTTATAGAAATTAACTTTACCTATTCGTTTTAAAACAATGAATGTAATATAACCCGAGTGCATCTTCTTATCATTAAGTATTTCCCTCAAAATACTATTTGGACTAATTCCAGAAACTGTAACTGGTAATCCGAAAGATGCTAATGTGTTTATGATATCATTAAATGTTTGGGCATCTATTTGATTAATCTTGTACGAAATGTATGATGCTGCAACAATTCCTAGAGATACACATTCCCCGTGCAAGTATTCGAACCCTTTACACTTTTCAATGGCATGTCCAAACGTATGGCCAAAGTTGAGTATTTTACGAACGTTCTTTTCATATGGATCATCCTCAACAATAATTTTCTTCAACCTACAACACATATATACGACATTTGATAATGTGCTTAAATCCCTAGATTTAATTTTTGCAATGTTTTTATTTAAGTAATGATAAAAATCATCTGCCATTATTAATCCATACTTAATAACTTCACCCATACCAGCATTAAATTCTCTATCAGGCAAAGATTTTAAAGTATTTAAATTAATATACACCAACTTAGGCATTTTGAAGGCACCGATAATATTTTTATGATCTTTATAATCTATTCCAGTCTTGCCACCAATACTAGAGTCAACCTGAGATAATAAAGTAGTTGGAACTTGAACATAATCAATTCCGCGCATATATGTGGCAGCCACAAAACCTGTAATATCACCTACCACTCCGCCACCAAGCGCAATCAAAATATCTTTTCTGTCAAACTTTTTCCTTACTAAGATATCATATATTTTATTAACTGTTTCTTGACGTTTAGACAGTTCACCGGCGTTAAATTGAACGACAATACATTGTCTGCAAATCATATCAACTAAGCTTTTAACTTCATTAGCGTATAGGCCAGCAACATTTGAATCTGTAACGATACAAATGCGTTTTTTCTCAATATTTAAGTTCAATAATTCATCTTTTAGTTTTTTAAAATTAACACTAAAAATAATATCGTAAGCATGCTCGCCTTCGCTATTAATTTGAATTATATTATCCATAATAATCTCCTAACAAAATAAACCTCCTGACAACTCAGGAGGTATTATATCTTAATATGATGCGCTTGTGTTTGCGCTAGCGTTTATGTCAATTCCATTTACTATGTCCATAATGTCTCCGGAAATCTCAATTCTAGCAGGTGTAATCAAATAAATGTATCCGCTTACTCTCTGCAAGTTTCCTGATATGGCATAGCATCCACCTGAAACCGAATCAACAATTCTTTGTGCTATATCAAGTTTCAAACCTTCAAGATTTAAAACCACAGCTTTTCCTTCTAGCAATGTATCAATAATGTCAGTAGTATTTTCATAGCCTGTTGGCTTAATAACATTTACTTCAAAGGCTGTTCTTGTCTGTGTCATAGGAACAACTTTTTTAGATGATCTAAATGAACGAGATGGTTTAGTATAAACTTCATCATCTTCATAATCATCATATTTCGACTTTTTAGCCTTTGCAGCTTTTTTAATTGCTTTAGTATCTTCTACATCATCATAATATTCATCGCCATAAAGGTCGTCGTCAAAGTCTTCATAATTAATTGTAAATAGGTTTTTAATCTTATCCAATGCGCCCATTTTATCATCTCCTGATTATATATTATAATTTCTCTCTCCAAATATTTTTGTGCCAACTCGTATCATAGTTGAACCTTCTTCAATAGCAACTTTATAATCGCCAGACATGCCCATTGAGAGCTCACTCATAGTAACATTATCGATGTTTTTAGAGCCTATGTCAACTGATAATTCTCTTAGTTTTTTGAAGTAAATCCTGTTATCTTCTGGGTTTAAGGTATAAGGTGCGATTGTCATCAAACCACATACTCTCACATGTTCTAAATTAGAAATTTCTCTAATTAATTGTTCTGTTTCTTCTGGCTTAATTCCAAACTTACTTTCTTCTCCTGCCATGTTTACTTCTATTAAAACTTTAGCTATCATATCTTTTTTTGCATATTCTTTTTCTATCTGATTTGCAAGTCTTAACGAATCAACAGAATGAATCATTTTGGCTTTACCAACTAAATACTTAACTTTATTTCTCTGCAAATGACCAATCATGTGCCAATTGATATTTTTAGGTAATAAATCATATTTTTGATCTAACTCTTGTACTTTATTTTCTCCGTAGTCTAAACAACCACTTTCCAATGCTTTTTCAATATCAGTGTAAGGTTTTGTTTTGCTGACAGCAATCAATGTCACTTCATTTGCATCTCTACCAACTTTGTCGCAAACTTCTTTTATTTCATTTTGAATTTCTTTAATACTTTCTACTATCATATTATTCCTTTATTGTTTTACAATTTGATTTTCTTTGACGGAGTCAGAGTTTAGAACAATCCTATCATAAATTGAAACACTAAATACATCACCAGATTTAATGATATAATATTCGTCTGTTGAATTCAGGATTTTAACTCTTACAAATTTTGTATATCCATTATTAATATTATATACGCCGTTAAACGATTTCGTTTTTCCGATTGTATAAGTTTCAGTTGAATTAGGCATTATCAAAGTATCACCTGCGTCAAAGGATGATGTTGATACATAAAAGTTTTTAGAATCTGAATATGCAATAGGTGGATATACAATCAAATTCTTGCCATTAGCTTTTTTAATATTAAATGCTATATCATCAGAGTTGCCACCAGCTGAACCATATTCTTTAGGAATAATGTATACGTTCTTTTTAACTAACGAGCTCTTAGGAATTTTTAATCCATCTTCAACATCATTTATTATTTGAACATTAACAAATCTATCATTTGCAAATCTAATAGCATATTTAGATAAAGAAATAATTCCATATTTTTTATTGTCTTTACCTCTGATGATTTTAAAGTTAGCTGTTGTATATAAATTGTCATTAATAAACTTTAATCTAATGCCTTTTGATTTTTTGTATTTTTGAACATCATCATCTTCTAATTCGATAGCAATGCTCCACTCGTCATCAGTAATAACTTTATATATACTTTCACCCTCAGCCATCTGATCACCTGTTTTTATAGTAGTGATTTTTCTTGAAGCTTTTGTGAAATCTTTTTCTTCTAAATCTTTTGGTTTTATATTTTCAAAACCATCTAGTTGATATGAAACAATACCTGAGTGTTTTGATTTATTAATTGAATATGTTGTTCCAGTTTTATTGGCAATTTTTTTCAAGGTTTTAGTATTAATTAAATCAATAACGGAACCTTTAAGAGATGACTTAAATTCGTAGACATCATTAAAAGACATATCATCATAATCACTGCTGTAGTCATTGATTAGCTCTGTTAATGATGATACGTTCTCAGCCGATAACTTTGAATTATTGTCACTTTTTGCTATATAGTCAGTTAACTTTCCTGACGAGTCTATGCTGTACAAAGTTGTACTTTTTGAAACTCGCAGTCCATCTCGCACAAAAAATTCAATATATCCGGTGGATTTTGCTGTAGCAATCTTTTCTTTCCTGATTGCTAATCCAGAATATATTTTTGAATTATTTTCTGCGTTGGTTCCTGGTGAAACTTCATAAAATTTTGTCTTTTTAGAAGTTAAAGCCAATATGCCAAAGATGGTCAAGTAAACAACACCAACTATAAGAACAACAAGTCCAACATTCAAATGAAATCGTCTCTTCTTGTATGGTACTTCTCTACTATTTCTTTTTGCCATCTTTAATCCTTAAAAGGCGAAAGTATAAACTCTCGCCTTTTACAATGAATTAACAAGAAAATACAATCTTGTCTTGTACGCTATCTGGTAAATCATCTTTGTTTGCACTAATACTTACAACAAATTCTACATCAGTACTTAAAGCATCTAGCTTATCAATGATAGTAGCAATTTCAGAAGCTGTAAGTGCAGATAGTTTTAACAAACTGTCGATGAAAACCATTTCAATATCGTGGTTACCTGCAAGCAATCCTGATACGAATCCTAGGAAACTATCACTAGATTTAACTGGATATTCTGAAATATCAATTAATCTAATTTGATTGTTTAACTCATACATGTGTTGATCACTCTTGTCAATGTAAACTACTGAACCGTCCACATCTTTTACAGCTTGTGCTGCTAGAGTTAACATCTCCTTTGTTTTTCCTTTGCCTTTGGCACCACAGATAATCTTCACCATAGCGCTATCCTCCTTGTATTTTATTTATATTTAAGTTTGCTGCTTAAAGTGCAACGCACATAGCATTTATTTTTGTCTCTGTAAACCAATATTCAATACAATTCCTATACCACAGAATAAACTGAGTAAGGATGTAGGTCCATAACTTACAAACGGTAATGTAACACCAGTATTTGGAAGTAACATAGTGGCAACAGATATATTTATGAATGACTGAATAGCAATTAGAACTCCAAATCCATAACAGAATAATCTACTACCAATGTCGGGGGCTCTAGAACCTACAATCATACATTCAATGACAACTAACAATAATAATATAATGACAGCTGCCGCGCCAAAGAATCCTAACTCTTCACCTATGATTGTAAAGATAAAGTCTGTATGAGCTTCTGATAAGAATTTACCATTCTTAACTGAAGTGGCATTTTCGTTTTCAATACCTTTACCTCTTAGACCGCCAGATCCAATGGCAAGAAGTGAGTTTTCTTGCTGATATCTGATTTCTTTGGCTTCTTTATTGTCTTCTTGGAAAAATCCTACGATACGGTTGTACTGGTACTTTTGCAAGATTCCACTGTTAGGGTTTATCGCAAAGAAACCAAATACTAATACCACTGGCACTGCTATTATGGCAATAGCAGCAATGATTTTTCCACTCATGTTCGATAAGAACATTATAGCACAAAACGTAACAAAAAGAACTATGGTTGAAGACAAATCAGGCTCTCTGAAAATCAAAAATAGAATGATTAGAGCAAAGAGATTTACTAAGCCTAAAGTCTTCGGAGTATCTAATGTTTCGTAGTGCTTTTGTATAAATATGACCACAAAAATAATCAAGAACAACTTGGCTACTTCGGATGGTTGGAACTGAACGAATCCAAGATCAATCCATCTTGTAGCGCCAAGTTTTGTTTGTCCTAAAATCAAAACTAATAACAACAGGCCTATTGCTACAAAATATAGTGGCCAATAAAATTTAAAAACAAATTTATAGCTAAACAATGTTAGTACTATTAGTCCTGCTAAAGCAATAACCACACCTACTATTTGTCTCAATTGATAGTCTTGCCCTTCTGTTGCACTACCAATGGCAAATATACCTAAAGTGGTAAGCGCAAAAACATAAACTAATAGTCTAAAGTTTAGCTTCGATAATTTATATGAAGTTATTAAATCTTTTATTTTTTTAAACATAAATTCCTCTTAGTTTAATCTTGTACTCCGTCACTTGAACTTTCTGTCTTAACTCGTTTGCTAATGTCTTTATTATCAATCTCACCATAGTAATATTGAATTACATTCTTAGCCAATTCAGCTGAATCGTGAGATGAATTACCGTATGGAATCACAGCCGTACATGTAATCTTTGGTTTTTTATATGGAGCGAATGCGACAAACAATGCGTGGTCATTTCTTTTTTTATTTTCTTGGGCTGTACCTGACTTACCAGCAATCTTAATCTTTGTATCTTTAAAGTACTTGGTTACGGTACCATCAGTAATAACCTTTCTCATTCCACGACTAATAGCATCCCAAGTAGATATTTGTCCGCCAACTTTGTTTTTGCTTACTGCTTTATTCTTTTCAACAGTCTTTCCATTTGACGAAGCAATTTTATTAATTAGTGATAATTTATAATTTGTTCCGCCATTAGCAAGTGTTGAAATATATCTAGATAATTGAACTGGAGCATATGCATGACTACCCTGTCCAATAGCTGAGTGAACAGATGATTCTGTTGAAAAATGAGGTTTTGACTCAGTAATCTCAACACCTGATTTTGTATTTAAACCAAGTTTAGTTGCATACTTTTCAAGTTTATCTAGACCTATTGTACTGTCATATTTACCATTCACCTTACCTAATCTATAACCCATTTCAAAGAAGAAATAGTTACATGATTGTGCTATAGCCTCAACTATATTAATCTTTCCGTGAACATGAGGATAATACCAACACTTAGGCGATGGTTTAATTTTCTTAAACTTACCTTTAGCGTTTATGACTTCAGTCGTTCCAACTTTTTCATTTTCTAGTGCGGTAAATGAAGTAACCATCTTAAATGTAGAACCAGGGGCTGTTAAACCTTGAGTAGCTCTGTTGTATAGTGGGTCAGACTGGTCATCTACTAATTTTGCCCAATAATCTGGATCAACCGAACCTGACAACATATTATTATCATAACTTGGGTAAGTAACTAATGCTTTCACTTGTCCATTATTAGGGTCAGTCACTACTACTGAACCTGAACATGGATCAAGAGCGATTTGAGCAGGTGTGATTTTCAACTCTTTTATCTGTTTTTTAATGAATCTGTACGCAACATATGAATCATGAGATTGCAATCTATGGTACATAGTCTTATTCATATCAAAAACACCTTGATCATAAAGAAGCAATAAAATTTCACATGCATTAATAGTATTATCTGCAACTCTGTACTGAATTACTTTTTTGCCAAACGTTTCATCTTTCCTAAATGTATTTATTATGTATTCTACTATCGTATCAAATGTTTCTTCAGTAGATAAATACTCTTGATTTACTTTAAGAGCTTCTATGTTTATCCAATTCTGTCTGATGGCTTCATGTAAGAAGACATTGGTAGATGTCTTACCTGCAATATATTTCTGATAAACTTTGTTTTCTGTATCAATACTTGCCGTCAAAAGAACTCCGTTATTCTTTAACATATCATAAATATAGTCATTGTAGTCTTGGAATTCTTTATTCAAATCATTGTATTTAGTAGAATGACTATTATTAAGTTGTTTTTCTAGTTTCTTTAGAGCCTTTTCAAGCGATGTTTCGTACTCTTTAAATAACTCTTTCTCATTTTTGCTTGATTTAGAGTCAATAGTTGGAATAGAAACTACATTGTTTGTTATAAGCTGTGAAATAACTTTCTTCGCTGGAATAAGTTTTATCTTACTATCGTTATCATCATCTTCAGGTTCTTTTACATCGTGATTAACAATCTCCGACAAAAGTATTGAAGCTATCTTTTTTTCTAACAATTTGTAAGCAGATTTTTGAAGCTTACTATCAATTGATAAATATACGTCGTTTCCAGCAGTACTATCTTTTTTAGAAATTGTACTAAGCACTTTACCTGTACTATCAACGAATATTTTTTCTTCCCCTCTTTTACCTTGCAATTCTTTTTCTTCAGCAGCCTCTATACCAGCTTTACCGATAGTATCAGAAGCAACATAATCATTACCTTTTTCATTCTCTGCTTCCAATTCTTCAGTTGAAATAGTACCTGTATAACCTATGATAGGCGCATAGTAAGTACTATCTTTATAGCGACGGATATTTCTCTCTTCTACTCCTACGCCAGGAATTTCCGCCTTATTCTCATTAATAGCAACCATTGTTTCGTTACTAATATTTTTAGATATAACAACAGAAACATACTTCTGATATGAATTCAAGTAAACGTTATATCTAATAGACATCACCTTAAATAGCATATCGAAGTCTTCGTAGTCAGGTATCTCAAACAAATCGTTTTTCAAATAATAAAACATCTGAGGCGGCGTCGCCAAAGAATAATCCACACCATCTCTAACTGGGTCTTCGCCAAATAAGTTTCTAATAAACAATTTCTTTTGAGAGTCAGAAGTAAAATTATATTTTAAGTTTCCATTTCTGTCTTTAACAATTGGGAAATCTACTATAATTTTGTCTCCACAGTTTTCAATAATTTTAATTGCTTTATCAGCTATTTTATTAAGTTTCTTATTTTTATTATCATCTGATTCAATAGTGTCCTCAAATGTAGCAACATAAGCTAATGAATCATATGCCAAAAGTTTTCCGTTGCAGTCGTAAATATTACCTCTAGTTCCGGGAGAATAAATAGTTTTTTCTGCTTTTTGTATATATGTACTCATATAATAATTTTCGTTTACTATTTGAAGATCAAAGATTCTAAAAATTAGCGTAGCAAATAATGCCACTACTAGTAGCATTACAATAAATATTCTTGATTTAAGAATTTTTATAATATTGTATAAAAAATCACTTATCAAAACTTAGAGCCCTCTCATCATCATTCATAAATACTTTTTCATTTAATATATAGAACAACTTAAATGTTAAGAACATAATGAAAGTTGTTATAATCATCTCTGGGAAAATTCTATTCCAAAAATAATATGGAAAATCTTGTTTGTTTCTCAATAAGAATCTAAAAATATAAACTGATAAATTGTAAACAAAATCATTAGCAAAAACTAACAACAAAGGCATCAATACATTCTCACTGTAAAAGAGTCTCTTCAATTTACCACTGAAGAAACCACAAATCATATATAGAAATGCATATAGACCTACAATATCACCATATTCTAAATCTACTAAAAGACCACAGAATAATCCGATTAGGCAACCATAGTTAGAGCCACGCATAAAACCAAATATACATACAACAATAAGCAGTAAGTTTGGCGTAGGAACTATATCGCTATTAAGTTTTGACCAAGTCGATTGAATTATAAAAGCAACAATAACTATCGCAATTACTACAACCAACTTAATTATCTTTTTCTTCATAATTAATCCTTGAGTTCGTCTTTAGTCGTCTTAATTACTAGCACTTCATTGATGTGTTGGAAATCAACCACTGGAATAATTGTTCCAGATTTAGTAAGTTTGTTTGAATCCTTCTTAACACTATTCAAGTATCCAACCAAAATACCAGGAACAAACTTATCACTAATCTGAGATGTTGCCACCATATCACCTTCTGATACTTTTGCAGAAGAATTAATACCAGTGATATTCATGACACCATCATCCATAAGTTTTAGATCTCCACTGACAATACCAGTGTCTGATGTACTTGCAAAAGAAACAGAAACACTACTCTCATCATCGATAATAGATCTAACTTTTGCATAATTTTTGCCAACGTCAAAGACAATACCAACTAGTCCACCATCACTAATAACATTCATATCTTTTTTGATGCCGTCATTGCTGCCTCGGTTAATAGTGAATATATTAAACCAGTTACCAGTATCTTTACCAATAACTTGAGCCCCAATCTTTTTATACTCTGAGTAATCTTTGTCTAATGAATATAGATTTCTCAATCTAGTTAACTCATATTTGTTTTGTGAAAGCAAACTATTCTCTGCAACCAAATCAGCATTTTTCTTTTTCAACTTAGCATTATCATTTTTAAGCTTTCTGATTGATTTTAGAAGATCAGCTTTACTGTTAAACCATGAACCAATGGCATTCACTCCGTTTTGTAGAGGCACTACTGTGTAACTTACAACTGTTTTTGCAGGCGCAAAAAAACTGCTAACTGTAACTGAAACAATTAAGCAAGATACGCAAAGCATTGTAAGAATAAACAATAGCACTTTTGAATTCATTTTACGATTAGATTGTCTTTTCATAATTTTAATCCTTATAATAATTTGAACTTAGAAAGAACTCTCTCTTGGTTCATACATCAAATCTTTAAATTTATTGTCTGAAACTATCATAGATAATCCACGAATTACTGTTTGGTCAGGATTCTTAACTGTATTAACTTTCAAATCAATATTTTCTTCAATGTACTGATCCAAGTTTTTAATAGCAGCCGACCCGCCAGTTATATAAATTCCGATATCCAAAATGTCTTCTTGTAATTCAGGTGGTGTACGTTCTAAAAGATTTTGAATAGACTCATTTAAATCTTCAAAGAAAGTTTCAATCGCCTGATAAACAGTATCTTTTGAAATAGCCCTCTCCGAAGGAAGTCCAGTGATAGCATTCCTGCCGTAGACATAGATTAAATCATCTTCGTTATCTTCTTCTGATTCTTCATACATGGCATCCGCCAAAGCAATTTTTATTTTTTCAGCGGTTTTAAGTCCGATATAAATGTTATATCTTTTCTTAACTACTTCTACTATTAATTCATCAATCTTGTTTCCACCAAGTTCAATCATCTTACTGATAACAATTCCGCCATTTGAAATGACTGAAATCTCTGTAGTATCAGCACCAATATTAACAATCATATTTCCTCTTGAACTTGTCATATCAATTCCAAGACCAACAGCGTCCGCCAAAGGTTTCTCAACAATCTTAATTTCTCTAGCTTTAACATTTGATTTGAAAACAACATCATAAAAAGCCTTCTGCTGTACTTCTGTGATGTCGGCTGGAACTGCCACACAAAATCTTCCAAGTTTGCCACCTCTTGGTCCAAGCAACTTTTTATAAAACATTTCAAACAATGTCATCATGTTGCTGAGGTCTGCAATAACACCTGCTTTAATAGGGAAATCAACCGCTATATTATCAGGATTCTTTTCGTACATCTCAAAGGCTTCATCACCAAAAGCTAAAACTTCAGTTTTATCTTTTATCGCAATTATATTTTTTTCTGTAGTAATTGTTTTTGAAATACCGTTATAAATCTTTATATTGTTTGTTCCAAAATCAATTCCAAATACGCTTAGAGCCATAACTCTTCCTTTCGATTAAAAGCTTATATTAGATTCAATAAAACTTGTGTAACACCTATCGCCGATAATTATGTGATCGAGCAATGAAATTCCAATTAATTCACAAGCTTTATTAAGTTTCTTCGTCGAAGAAATATCAGCCGCACTAGGCTGTGGATCACCACTTGGGTGATTGTGTAACAATATTATATTTACAGCATCACACTTTAGCGCTTCCACTAGTATTTCTCTGTTACACATAAATGATTGATTGATGCTTCCTTTAGAAATCACAATGTCTTTAATCATATTGCATTTCGAATCAACAAAAATAGCAACCAACTGTTCTTGTTCTAAATGCCTCATCTGCTCCATGTAGTAATTTGCAATACTGGAAGGAACATTCATCTTCAAATTAAGAGAAGCCCTCTCTAAAGATATCCTTCGGGCCAGTTCCCCGATGCAAAGAATTTGAACTGCCTTAGCATTTCCAACTCCCTTAATCTTTAGCAACTCTTCTTTTGTAAGATGCATAATCGACAAAATGTTCTTTGACGCATCCGACCTTATGATGTTATTTGCTAAATCATATGCGCTTATTCCATTAGTGCCAGTTCGCAAAATTGCTGATAAAAGTTCAGCATCCGACAAATGGTTTGCGCCGTATTTCAAGCACTTTTCATAGGGTCTTTCAACTTCTGGTAAATCTTTAATTCTATTCATTTGAACCTCCACTCTCTCCAAGCAAAGGCTCCTAGTATTTTACCACATTTTTAGAGTGATATTAACCCCAAATCCACTAGGTTTTGGAACGCTTTTGTGATTCCTAATTTAGCATGCGGGAATGTTAATCCACCTTGGAAATATACGGCAAATGGCGGTTTCATTGGGCCATCTGCACTCAATTCTATACTTGAACCTTGAATAAATGCTCCTGCCGCCATAATGACCTCAGAATCATATCCTGGCATGCCCCAAGGCTCAGGTGTAAGGTGCGAATCAACAGCCGCTGCTTGCTGAATTCCTTTACAGAAAGCTACCAAGCATGTTGGTTCATTAAACTCAATAGATTGTATAATATCAGCTCTTTTTACATCCTTTTCAGGGTTTAATTTAAACCCATATCCGTCAAATAGGTATGATGCAAATATTGCTCCCTTTAGCGCGGACGCTGTAACAGTTGGAGCCATAAATAGCCCTTGATACAAAGAAGAGATAACTCCCAAGTTTGCACCTACTTCTTTGCCTAAACCGGGTGAAGTAAGCTTATATGAGCATCTCTCAATGCATTCTTTAGTACCACAAATATATCCACCTATTGGAGCGAGTCCTCCGCCAGGATTCTTTATAAGTGAACCCACTACCATATCTGCGCCAAATTCCGAAGGCTCTTTAGTCTCCACAAACTCGCCATAACAGTTATCAACCATTATGATGATGTCTTTGTTTATATCTTTAATAAACTTAATAGCCTCACCAATCTTATCCACACTGAGCGAAGGTCTAGTATCATATCCACTTGATCTTTGAATCGCAATCAATTTAACATCGTCAGTTATAGCATCTTTTATTCCGTCAAAGTCAAAGTCACCTTCAGCTGTTAAATCAACTTGTCCATATGTGACTCCGTATTCAGCCAAACTAGAAACGTTCTTTCTAATACCAATAACTTCATCCATGGTGTCATATGGTTTACCAGACACATAAAGCATCTTATCACCTGGATAAAGGTTGGCAGATAGCGCTAAAGTAATGGCATGTGTACCACTAACTATTTGAGGACGAACTAATGCATCTTCTGTACAAAATACATCTGCATAAACTTCTTCCAAAGTGTCTCGTCCTAAATCGTTATAACCGTATCCAGTGGTTGCAACAAAATGAGCTTCAGAAATTTTATGATTCTGAAACGCTTTAATTACTTTCAATTGATTGTACTCTGCTATTTTGTCTATTCTGTGAAAATCTTCAGACAATTGTGATAAGACATCTTCTGCCTTATCATATACTTCTTTAGATATTCCTAGACTTTCATATTGTTTCTTTAATTCTTCCATATACCTTTATCTTCCAAATCTTTAAGCATAAATGTTAATACTTTATCAACATCTCTATCAAAATCTCTATAATCAATCATTTGCACAACCTTCTCACGTCTAAACCAAGTAAGTTGTCTCTTAGCAAAATGACGAGTATTTTTCTTAATTAATTCCTTTGTTTCCTCTAAAGACAAATTTCCATTTAAATAATCTAAAACTTCTTTGTATCCAATGCCCTGCATACTTTGATTTGAATTATTAAGTCCCAAACCTTTAACTTCATCTACCAAGCCTTTATCAAACATCAAATCAACTCTTTTGTTAATTCGATCATACAAAACATCTCGGTCATCATTAAGAACATAATATGCAAAGTTATATGGCGATTCGTTTTCTTTTTGCTCGGCATTATGTTTCGACAAAGGAATATTGTTTTCATGATAAAACTCCAATGCCCTAATAACTCTTTTTAAATTGTTTGGATGAATGCCAGCGGCATATTCTGGGTCAACTTCCTCTAGCATTTCGTGAACATATTTGTTGCCATTAATCTTTGCAAGTTCTTCTAACTCTTTTCTATATTCCATATCCACTTCAGTTTCTTCAAAATCAACATCATATAAAACTGATTGAATATAAAAACCTGTTCCACCAACTATAATAGGAGCTTTTCCCTTGGCGTAAATTTCTTCTATCGCTTCTTCTGCCATCTGTTTAAAAGTGTAAATATCAAAGTCGTCAGTTGGTTCTAAAACATCAATCAAGTAATGTTTAACGCCATCCATCTCATCTTCAGTGATCTTGGCAGAACCTATATCTAAACCCTTATAAACTTGAATAGAATCTGCGCTAATAATCTCGCCGTTTATTTCTTTGGCAAGCTTAATTGAAATATCAGTTTTTCCTACGGCTGTTGGGCCAGTAATTACAACTAAATTTTTCATTACACAATTCTCTTAAACTTCTTTTCTAATTCCTCTTTTGACATTTTGATAATAGTTGGTCTTCCGTGAGGACAATTGTATGGATTTTCACAACTTAACAATTCGTCTATCAATGCATCAGCTTCGGCAAAGGATATTTTAGTATTACCTTTAATAGACGCCTTACAAGACATAGATGCAATTTTTTCAGTGACAATATTTGGAACCATACTTCCAATCTCTGATGTGAAGTTATCAATAATATTCATCAAAACATCTTCACTGTCTAATGTGTATAGTTCACTTGGAACTGCGCGGACTGCAAAGTCTGTTCCCTGGAATGGTTCAATAACAAAACCAATTTCATTGAAGTTATCTAAATACTGCTCTACTATATTTGCATCCTTCATAGAAAGATTCAAAATGATTGGCTGAGTAAGTGTCTGGGAAGCAATATCATTGTTCTCAAATCTCTTCATCAATCTTTCAAAGTTAACTTTCTCGTGAGCTGCGTGTTGATCAATAATATACATTTCATCTTCATATTCAACTATCCAATAAGTCTCAAAAACCTGACCAATGATTTTGTGTTTAGATCTAGCTTCTTCAGATAGAAAGTCATAAGACATTTGCTCATGAACTTCTTCCTGTTTTGGTTTTTCAATGTTTGTATAGTCGACATTTTTAGGCTTAGAAACATTGTTTGTTTTTTCTGGAACTACTTCTGGTTTTTCTTCAACTTTATTTCTTTTAGTCTCAAATGGTTCAGGCTTTCTGTCTATTTTCTTCTCAGTCTTCTTTTCATCATCTAGCTTTGCCTCAACAATATTAGGCTTTTCTATTAAAGCTTCTTTAACGGTCTCTACTATAGCCGGATATATCTCTGAAGCATTACTAATTCTTAGTTCCATCTTCGAAGGATGCACGTTAACATCAATGAACTTGTTATCGATAGCAAAGTTAACTACGGTAAATGGATACTTGTGTTGCATCAAAATAAATTTGTATCCTTCTTCTATGGCTTTCGAAATGATATCGCTCTTAATATATCTACCATTTATAAAATAGTTTTCGTTGGAACGATTTCCTTTTGAGATAATTGCTTTTCCAAGAAAACCAGTCATCTCAATATTTTTATCTTTGTAATTTACTTCTACTAGATTATCTGTGACTTCTTTACCGTAGATCGCATAGATAGTATCTTTTAAGTTTCCATTACCTGGAGTGTAAATTCTAGTCTTTCCATTATTGATAAAAGTAAAACTAATCTCAGGATGCGATAAAGCAATCTTTTCAATAATCTCAGAAATGTAACCCGATTCAGTACTTGCAGTTTTCAAGAATTTTCTACGCGCTGGAGTATTAAAGAAAATATTTCTAACGATAAATGTTGTGCCATCTGGTGCACCAATCTCTTCAAAACCAATTTCTTCGTCGCCCTCTATTCTGTATCTGAATCCAGTCATAGATTCTTTGGTTTTAGTAATAAGTTCAACCTGGCATACTGCAGCAATACTAGATAGCGCTTCACCTCTAAATCCAAGCGAATGAATAGATGCTAGATCAATAGTGTCTTTAATCTTACTAGTAGAATGTCTTTCAAAAGCAATCTTAATATCACTCTCGTCTATTCCATCTCCGTTGTCAGTAATTCTTATAAGCGAAATACCACCATCTTTTATTTCAATTGAAATATTAGTGGCGTTAGCATCAATACTATTTTCTACAAGCTCTTTAACAATAGATGAAGGTCTATCAATAACTTCACCCGCAGCAATATGATTTATTGTGTTTTGATCTAACTTAATTATGTTCATATTAATCCAATCTATTCTTTAATCTTTGTTGTAATTCATTCAAATAGTTAAGTCCTTCTAATGGTGTCATCTCTCCAAGATTTAAATTCTCAATCTCAGAAATAATTTCATCTTCAGTTAGCATGTCTGAGAAAGTCATCTGAGTTTGAGTCTCAGCTACTTTGAAGATGTCTTCGCCTTTTTGAGTATTAAGAGCAATGTCTTTTGCATTTTGTGCTATATCCGCATTTGCTAATTGCTGCACTAATATTTTTGCTCTATCCAAAACTGGCTCAGGTACTCCAGCTAACTTCGCAACTTGAATACCGTAACTTTTATCTGCACCACCCTTGATTATCTTTCTTAGGAAGACAATATCGTCGCCTTGTTCTTTGACGGAAATACAAAGGTTCTTAACACCATCCAAAGTTCCTTCTAACTCAGTTAATTCATGATAGTGTGTTGCAAACAATGTCTTTGCACCTAATATTTTTTTATCACTAATATATTCAGCCACAGACCAAGCAATACTTAGTCCGTCAAATGTACTAGTACCTCTTCCAATCTCATCTAGGATGATCAAGCTGTCCTTTGTGGCATTTCTCAATATGTTTGCCACTTCTGTCATCTCAACCATAAATGTACTTTGACCGCTAGCTAAATCATCAGAAGCACCTACACGAGTAAAAATCTTATCGCATATAGAAATGTCTGCTGAAGCGGCTGGTACAAAGGAACCAATCTGTGCCATAAGAACTATCAAAGCAGTTTGTCTCATATATGTAGATTTACCAGCCATATTTGGTCCAGTGATAATGGCAAATCTATTATCATCTTCATCTAGGTGAGTATTATTTGTGACAAACATATTCTCTGGCATCATCTTTTCAACTACAGGATGTCTGCCATCGATAATATCCACTTTTCCAGATTCATTGATAGATGGTCTAACATACCCATTTCTCTCAGCAACATATGCAAGTGATGCGAATACATCAATCTTTGCAATAGCTTTTGCTGTAGATTGAATTCTTGAAATTTGATTGTAAATTTCATCTCTAATCTCAGAGAAAATATTATATTCGAGCGAGAATAATTTGTCTTCAGCGCCCACAATAATATCTTCTAATTCTTTTAGTTTGTCTGTAGTGTATCTCTCTGCATTTGCAAGAGTTTGTTTTCTAATATAGTGCTCTGGAACTTTATCTTTAAAAGAGTTTGATACTTCCAAGTAATATCCAAACACTTTGTTGTACTTAATCTTAAGCTTAGTAATTCCAGTCTCTTCTTTTTCTTTTGCTTCTAACTCAGCTAACCACTGTTTACCTTCAGTCTTAGCATTTCTTAGTTTATCAACTTCTTCGTTGAAGTCTTCTTTGATAATTCCACCTTCTCTAATGCTAATAGGCGGATCGTCATTTATAGACTTATCGATTAATTCAGCTATATCGGATAAAGGATCAAGTGTATTAAAAATCTCTCTAAATAATGGAGACTCAAAATCTTTAATTACATTTTTAATATGCGGAATCATTTCTAATGATGTCTTAAAAGCAATCAAATCTCTTGGGTTTGCAGACTTATATGAAATCTTACTTAAAAGTCTTTCCAAGTCATAAATTGGTGATAGATATTCTCTTAACTCATCTCGTGTAATTAGAGAATTATTTAGTTCTTCTATCACTTCTTGTCTTGCAATAATTTCATCTTTTGAAATAAGTGGTTGTTCAATATAACTTCTCAAAGTTCTAGCACCCATTGCAGTCTTTGTTTTATCAAGCACCCAAAGTAGCGAGCCACGTTTCTGTTTATCACGCATTGTCTCGCATAGTTCTAAGTTTCTTCTAGTCGATGTATCAAGCATCATAAATGTGTTTGAAGTATATGGTTTTAAATTTGTTATATGTTCAAGACTTGTCATCTGTGTCTCAAACAAATATCTAAGAAGCGAACCTGCAGCTAATATATAAACTTTCGAATCTGTAATTCCAAGTCCACTTAAGGATGAAACTTTAAAATGATCTTTCAATGTGTTATTACAAGTGTCCTCGTCAAAGTACCAATCTTCTAATTCAAAAATTGAAACTCCCATTCTGTTTTTAAGTTCATCCACATTAAAAGGATTCATACCTTGAGCTATGAAAGCTTGATTACATACAATTTCTGTTGGGGTGAATGTATATATTTCATCCAATACATCTCTCTCAGAATTAGCTTCAGTCACATAGTAATCACCAGTTGTTACATCACAAATAGAAACACCATACATATCGCCAATATAAACAATCGACATAATGTAATTGTTCTTTCCCTCATCTAAAGATGCGGAATCTAAATTGGTACCTGGTGTTACTATTCTTACAACTTCTCTTTTTACCAAACCTTTGGCTTGGGCAGGATCCTCGGTCTGCTCAACAATACAAACTTTGTAACCCTTAGAGACAAGTTTATTAATATACGAATCAACCGCATGATGTGGAACGCCACACATTGGGGCTCTCTCATCCAAACCACAATTCTTACCCGTCAAAGTAATTTCCATTTCCTTTGAACCGGTAAGAGCGTCATCGAAAAACATTTCATAAAAATCGCCCAGTCTAAAGAACACAATACAATCACTGTGTTCTTGTTTGATTTCTAGATATGATTTCATCATCGGTGTTAAGGAATCAAGTTGATTGTCCCAAACATCCTGCATTAACTTTGGTAAGCTCAATTTACAATCTCTCCCATATAGTAAAAGCCTTTGGCTTCATTTAGTTTTACATTTTGAATTGTTCCAATAAGTGATTCATCACCTGGAACATGAACAACTGTATTGTTGCTTAATCTGCCTGAGACATAGTTATCTAACTTTTCATTCTTCTCTTCGATTAGAACTTCTACAGTTTCCCCTATTTTTTCATTAATCTTTTCATTCGAAATCTGATTAACTACTTTTAACAATCTATTAAATCTATCTTTAATAACAGATTCTTCTACTTGGTTTGGCATCTCAGCCGCTGGTGTTCCTGTACGCTTTGAATAAATAAAAGTAAATACAGAATCAAATCTACATTCTTGTATCAATTCCAAAGTGTCTTGAAAGTCATCTTCTGTCTCTCCAGGGAAACCAACAATAATGTCAGTTGATAGTCCGATATCGGGAACTGACTCTCGAAGTTTCTCAACTATTTCTAAATAGTCTTCTCTAGTGTAGTGTCTATTCATCTCTTTTAAGATTCGATTGCTTCCAGACTGCATCGGCAAATGAAATTGCTTACAAATCTTTTCTGATGAATGCATAGTCTCAATTAACTCATCAGATAAATCCTTCGGATGCGAAGTCATAAATCTAATTCGTTTTAATCCATCAACTTTAGTAACTCTTCTTAAAAGTTCAGCAAACGAAATAGGTTCATCCAATGTCTTTCCGTAAGAGTTAACATTTTGGCCAAGAAGCATTACTTCAACTACACCTTCGCTTACAAGTTTTTCAACTTCTTTGACGATGTCTTTAGGCTTCCTACTACGTTCCCTTCCTCTTACATACGGCACGATACAGTAACTGCAAAAGTTATTGCATCCAAACATTATATTTACACCAGATTTGAAAGAATATTTTCTTTTAGTTGGAAGGTCCTCCACAATCTTATCGGTGCCTTCTAAAATCTCTTCCACCTTATGATCTTTGCTAAGTCGCTCATACATAATTTCAGCAAAGTTATATAAGTTATGAGTACCAAAGATCAAATCAATAAACCTGTAGCTTTTGTTTAATTTATCAACAACATGTTTTTCCTGCATCATACATCCGCAAAGACCAACTATCATATCTGGATTCTTTTCTTTGATTTTAGATAGATAACCTAGTCTTCCATAGATTTTAAAATTAGCATTTTCTCTAACAGTACATGTGTTATATAAAACTAAATCAGCATGTTCGTCATCAGTCTCCTCGTAACCCATTTCAGTCAAGATACCAACTAATTTCTCTGAATCTTTAAAATTCATTTGGCATCCAAATGTGACGACACACGCTGTTAGTTTTCTCCCAAGATTATTCTCTTTTTGTTTAATTATTTCTCTACACTTATCTATGTAGAATAATTGCTTTTCTTCTTCAGTTTGAAATTCCATATAACCTCTAATCGTCAAAAACTATTTCATCTAGCCTTTCGTCATGAGAAGTTGTTGGAATACTTTCTAGGACTTGGAATGAATAACAAATTCCGACAGAGTGAACTGAAACTTCTGATAAGAATTTGTCGTAAAATCCTCCACCATATCCTATTCTCATACAGTCCTGTGAGAAAGCCACGCCAGGAACTAAGATGATATCAGGCGCTGGTGCCTCTTCATTTGACTTTGGCTCTGGAATACTAAACTTTCCGATTTCAAAATCATCTTCAGATTCTGCTACACAAAACTTAATCTTATCTCCAACAACCTTTGGGAAGGCCATAATTTTATTATTCTTTTTGCAGTCATCGTAAATCATGCGAAGCGATACTTCATTGTTAACTGCATAATACATATAAACAACCTTTGCAGATTTATACTCTGGAGTATTTATAATCTTTTGACAAATAATTCTACTCCTTGTTAAAATCTCCTGGTTGGTTAATTCAAGTCGCTCTTTTATAACCGCTTTTCTTAATGTCTCTTTATCCATTTTGACTCCTTACTCTAGGAAAATATAAGTAGTTTCATCATTTGATGCTATAGCACCAATATATATTCCGTTCTCTTGTAAAACTGCTTTCTTTCCTGGATATTTTATAATAGCAACACCAGTTTTCTCTTTGTTCCAAATATTCTTTTCTTTGAACGAAGCAACTACTGTAGTGTTGTTTATGTATTCAATGTTATATTCTGCGGGATAAGTATTTTCAACCTCATCCGTCATAAGATTTAAAAACTCTGTTCCATATGATTTTTTCATAAGCATATAAGGAACATTATCTATTACAGTTGCATAATTAATAAGTGAATGCTTATGTGATGTTTTGTTAACACATGTATATGTTTCCTTTGTTTCTAGATCATAAAAGATTGTGTTTTCTTCGTCATCATCGTGATTGTATTTAGAGTAAACCAAATAGTTACCCTGAATCTTAGCTTTACCAATAGTTGAGTCAAAGAAACACTGATCAATATTGTTATAAACTACATTCTGTTGTTCAAGTTGCAAATCGCTTAAGAACTGCTGAATGTTAAGAGATACTATTGATTCCACTGCGGCATCATCTTCAGTAACAACGCCTTGGTCAAAAACTGGATAGCCAGTCTTCATAATACAATCATTCTCACTGTATGGAATGATGTAATCAATTCCGTTATCCACAAGATTTTGGTTATGAATGACTATCTGTTTATTTTTAACAAAGTTAAATACTATTTGAGAAAATTTGTGGAATCCGTACTTTTCAGGATCAGCTTCAGATACCTTAGGTAAGGCTCTTTGAATGATAAGATTCTGATCATCTAATACAAATATTTTAATCTGCTTGTGATTTGGATAGAGATTAATATCATCACGAAGAGTAATAATTTTTCCAAATGTATGATCTGTAATATTGTATCTAATTATGTTGAAAACATACCCACCATCCACATCTTTGTCATATTCTGTAAAATATATGAAATCTGAATGATGAACACAATTTGTAATCTCAAAAATATCCACTTTATCAGAATGTGGAGCTACTTCTTTTCTAACATTTTCTTCCAAAAAATAAAGGTAGTAACGTACCTTTGGAATGTTCTCAAAAGGACCTGCCTCATACTCTTTTTCAAGTATAATATCATCCTTCAAATGAACCGCATTAAAGTATTCAAATTGTGCTAAAAATCGAATATTCATAACAGTCTCCCGTCTCGTTTCTCAATAGTATATTTTACTATATTTTCATATCATTGTCATTAGCGATAACGCCTTAAAATGGCTTATATTTCTCAATTATTTTCTCAAAAACTCTAATTCCATCGACAGCAGAGGAAACTATACCACCAGCATATCCTGCACCCTCTCCAGCAGGGTAAATACCGCTTATATTGGACTGTAAATTATCATTTCTGACTATTCTAACTGGCGAAGAAGTTCTACTCTCTACAGCCGATAAAACGACATCGTCATCGTCAAAGCCATCAATAATATTTCCAAAATAATTTATACCTTCAATAATGGCATCAATTATATCTGCCGGTAAAACATTAGATAAATTAGATAGTTTGTATTCCCCTTTAGTATTTGGAGTTATAGCTCCCAGTCCAGTCGTCTCAACACCTTGTTTTAAATCAATTAGTTTCTGTACTGGAATTTTGCCTGTACCTTCTTCATAAGCATTTGATTCAATCTTTCTTTGAAAATCTAATCCAGCCAACGGACCAGACCCATTAAAATCATCAGGTGTAACTGAACAAACAATCGCGCTGTTTGCATTCTCCCCATCTCGTTCGCTGTAACTCATTCCATTCACAACTAGTCTATTATCTTCAGAGGAAGAATTCACAACATAGCCTCCTGGACACATACAGAACGAATAAATAGTTCTTCCTGAGTCACTGTGATAAACAAGTTTATAGGGCGCCGCACCTAGTCTGTTATCCTCAAAACCATATTGATTTTTATTAATGTCTTTTTGTTTATGTTCAATCCTAAATCCAACTGCAAACGGTTTCGCCTCAATGTCAAATCCATTTGAAGTTAACATTTCAAATGTATCTCTAGCAGCATTTCCAACTGCAAGAACTACTATATCTGCTTCAAAAGTTATGTCTTCTGTCTTTACACTAATCACATCATCTTTTGTAATATCTATGACCTTTGTATCAAAGAAAAACTGACCACCATGTGCTTCTATATCTTCTCTCATGTGTCTAACAAGTTCAGTTAAAACATCTGTTCCCATATGAGGTTTAAAATCATATTTAATCTCTTCGTTTGCACCAAACTTAACAAAGGTATCTAAAACAAATTTAATTCTATTTCCTCTATCTTTGTTTCCAGTATTTAACTTACCATCTGAAAAAGTTCCAGCTCCGCCTTCGCCAAACTGCACATTCGATTCGAAATCCAAATCATTAGTTTCCCAAAACTTCTCAACAGACCTTACTCTGTCTTCAACTCTTCCACCACGCTCAATAATAATTGGTTTATAACCATTGATTGCAAGTAAGTATGAAGCAAACATTCCAGCTGGGCCAAAGCCAATAACAATCGGTCTTTTACTTAAAGGCTCTTCACCTGTAATTTCGTACTTGTATGATGGCTTTTCGTTTAAAACAACAACTCCATCTTTAGACGCAATATCTTTATCTGTCTCGAAACCAACAGTATATATTTTTTTAATGTCTGGTTTCTTTCTAGCATCAATTGAAAGTTTTATAATCTCAATATTCTTTGCATCTTTTAATCCAACTTTATCAAGAGCTTTCTTTATAGCATCTTCATTTGTGGAATCAATATTAAGTTTTATATTGCTAACCTTTATATAACTCATTAATTTTTCCCTGCAATAAAACCTGTCGCCCATGCAAAATATAGATTGTATCCACCGCATTTACTATCGACATCAATCAATTCTCCGCATAAATATAAATTGTCATATCCATTAACTTTCATTGTTTTAGGATCTATACATTTAGTTGATACTCCGCCTTTTGTCACTTGAGCAAAATCGAAATCTCTTTTGCCCGAAATCTTAACAACATAGTCTTTGATTAAACTAACTGCTTTTTCTAGCAAATCAGAAGAGACATCTGACTCTTTTTCAACGCACAGTTCTTCCACAATCAAAGCAGCTAACTTGTCATTTAATAAACTACAAAGTAAATTGTATATGCTCAAGTTATTTGTCGAGAGCAAAACATTTAAATCATTTATTAGGTCTTCTTTGTCAGTGTCGTTTACAAAGTCTATATGTACTTCATTTCCAGGATTTACAAATCTAGAAATATTAAATACAGGAATTCCTGAAATACCATAGTCAGTGATTTGGATTTGACCGTATTCTGAAATTACTTCCTCACCCATGTCAAATAATCTGACTTTTGCATTAACCCTCACGCCACTTGCTTTTGTAATATTAGAATCTGATATTAAGGCAGTTAGCGCTGGTTCTGGATCTCGCACTTCTAACCCTAAGTTTTGAATTGAAGACAAAATATTTTTTGGTGAATCTATATTTGTGTATGACAAACCGCCTGAAGCCACAATCAACTTTTCGCACTCGTACACATATCCGCAATCGACAAAATATGTGTCATCTCTAAACTCAATGTTTTTCACTTCATTGTTTGTTTTAATCTTCACACCTAAAGATTCGGCATGATTTCTAAGAGCATTTACTACTGTAGTTGCTTGCATACTGGCAGGATAAATATAACCATCTTCATCTTTTGTAATCACTCCAATTCGTTTAAAGAATGAGGTAAACTCATCAAAAGAAAAACTATCTAATACTTTCGAAACAAAGTCCAAATTATCAAAAGAATCATCATAATAATCACTTGCGTTTATATCTACATGTCCCATATTACAATGACCATTTCCAGTCATCAAAAGTTTTCTTCCAACCTTATTTTCTTTTTCAAGTAGAGTTACATCGTCACCTTTTTCTTTGGCGATGATTGATGCTACTAATCCCGAAGCGCCTGCTCCAATAACAATTACATTCATAATATGCTCCTAATTGTTTATCCTTATATAGCAAAAAATACATGCTAGATTTAGCACATATTTTTTGACTTTATATTAACTTAACTTTCTTTAAGATTTTTACTAACGTTGTTCCTTTTGGCAAGTCTAAAATCTCTTCTTCAGAAATCGCTTTAATCTTAATGAGTAATACACCGTAAACCAAAACAGCAATTGCAATTGCGATAATAGTTGAAACAATATTGTTATTTGTAAACAATATCAGTAATGTGAATGTACCAAAGGCAGCAATACCCATAAACAATGCCGAAACAAATGGTTTAATAAATATGGCAACAAAGTCATGTTTGTAGTCCATATATTTTTTGATTGAAAATGCATTTAAAATACAAACTACCAAAGCAAATAATATATCACCAATCACTACACCAAATATGCTAAGTCTAAACACAATTATCAAAATTGGTAATACTACCAAATGTATTCCAAGAGAAATAGCTGAGTTTTTAATTGGAATACTTAAATGATCAATACCCTGCAAAATCGCATTACTAATAGTCGATAACGAAAACGCTACTACTGTAAATACACTGAATAGCATCATTATAAAAATTTCTACTTCGTCAGTATTTTCTACTCCAAATAGCAATTGATTAATTGGAAGTCCTAATGCTGATAACCCAACACCACAAGGAAATGCCACTATCATCGAGAACTTAAATGCTTGATTTACTTTATTAGTTAACTCTTCTTTGTTCTTTGCCACATAAGATCTAACTAATGATGGAACCATAGCCGTTGATAGAGCTGCAGCTATAGCAATAGGCATCGTAGTAAGCAGCCTATACTTTCCACTATATATTCCCCAATGTCCAGCTCTTTCAGATGTAGACATATCAAACATCTTGTGCATTATATTTTGGAATATTGGATTATCTAACAAGTTACTAATGTTATAGATAGTTGTGCTGAGAAGCACCGGTAATATGGTAAATGTTAGAATCTTTGTAATTCTTGGATACTTATCTAATGTATGTGTAGTATCCGATTGCATTTGAACTTTAAATTGTTTATTCTTTCGCCATAGAATTATCGCGATAACAATCAATGCAGCAATGGCGCCAAACAATGTTCCCATCGTTCCACCTTCTGCTCCATACGAAGCCTTTGACGTGGCTATACCTTGAAAATATTTTGCGTATGCCACTTTATCTGTTTTAGGTGGCGCCAAATGAACAGCCTTATATGTTGTAATACCAACAACAGATAATTCTATGGCAGCAAATACACTGACAAACGCATTAACTATCTGTTCAAAAATTTGAGATACAGCTGTTGGAACCATATTTCCCATACCTTGGAAATATCCTCTAAACACACCTAGCACGCAAACAACTGTAAGAGTTGGGGCCAACACTTTTAGTGCTAATGCCGATGGTGCACTCTTGTAAACTGATGTGGCTAACCAGTCCGCACCAAAAAATGCGAATAACCCAACAACAACGCCAAGTATTAGAGCAAAGATTAATGAACCTTTAAATACTCTATTGGCGTTTTTGTATTCTCTCTTTTCAAGTTTTTCCGAAACAATCTTGGATACAGCCAGTGGCATACTTTGTGATGATAACAACAACAAAACATTGTAAATATCAAATGCAGTTGAGTAATAACCAATACCCTCATCGCCAAGAATTCTTGTTAGAGGAATTCTATATACTAATCCTATCACTCTAACAAGAATACCTGCGATTGCTAATATGCTACCTTGTATCACAAAACTGTTTTTGTTAAAACGTTTGCTTTGTGACATTTATAAACCTCTTAGCTTATAGTTTCTTTGTAGTTTCTGTTTGTTTTTTCTTTTCACCTTTAAACTTAGTTCTACCTTTGTCTTCCTTCTGAACGATTTGGATAAACGTCTTACCATTATTCAATGTAATCTCATTACCATTTTCGTCATAGTACTTAGTCATACCAGTTTTCTGTTTATCTTTATGCCATGTAATCTTAATGGCTTTACCTCTAGTAATGTACCATCCTTTGCCATCACCCTTCTGAGTCATCTTCAAACTCTTTCCGTCTGGATAAAGAACAGTTTTAACATACTGGATAATAATATTTGTACATGAAAGTTGTTTATTATGGTTAGCAGTATCTATATGCTTTGAACCATATTGATATCTATAATACTTTTTCTTATCAGCATTATATTTGTAAGTAGCATTGTTGTAATTATATCCAACAACGACTTTCTTTGATGCATCTTTTGCATTAGCATCTGTAATCTCATAAGGCTTATCAATATCTGCAAAGTTGAAATGTCCACCATATGAATCTTTATGATTCTTTCTGTATTTTAATTTCTTTCTCTGCTTCTTTAAGCCTTTGCCGAAGGCATAACAGTTATGTGGAGCAGGTTTATCGCTTGTTCTATAAAATCCTCCTTCACCATTCCATGAACAAATGTTATCAATCTGTTTTGTATGCAAATATTTTTTAGCATATTTAGATTGTCCATAGTGAACGTATATAGAGTCCCACTCTTTAGACATATATGCAAAATAAATTCTACAACTTCTTACAGAACCAATCCTCTTGAGCTTGTCAGGCTTTTGGAAAATAGCCATCAAACGTGTAATACTTCCCTCAACAGGTGACTCATAAATAATATCTGCTTTGCTAATTCCGTACTGTGGTATAGCATCCTGAATATTATTAATCATAACAGCATATGGACGAAGTTTTGCATCGTCTTCCTTAATATACTCTCCTGTCAAATAACTTCTAGCCATTCCGGCATAAGGATCTGCTGTAGTAGTTTCAACCGCCTCTTTCTTTGGCGCGGTCTTGTTTTGGTTCAGATAAAAATATACTGCTGTACCTGCACCTGCAACCAATACTACTGAAAGTATTGCAGTGATTATTTTGACTTTCATGTCTCTAATCCCTCCTATAATTTAAATTATTTAAAATGGATTCCTGGTCCGATTCCATAGATTTTCTTTCATCATCATTTATGTGATCATATCCAAAGAGATGCAACATACTGTGCGCAACCAAAAAAGCAAATTCTCTAGTTAGTGAGTGATTGTACTCTTTGGCCTGTTCAATTACTTTGTCGTAGGAAATTACAATGTCTCCTAAAATCAACTCACCTGATTCTGGATTAAAATTAAAATCATCACTCTCTACTTTTGAAAAGTCAGCTGGCGAATCATAATCTAGCGCTGGAAAAGATAACACGTCTGTAGGAGAATCAATATCTCTTGTCTCTTTATTAAGAGCATGCACCTCATCATTATCAGTTATTAAAAGATTAACCTCACAATCATAAGGGCATTCAACAAAGTCCTCTGCCTCCTCAATCACTTTAGTGGCAATTTCTTTGTAATCAATCTCTATTGGGTTTTTATATTTGTTATCAATATAAATCATAATTATTAAATTTAGATTAGATTATTTTTTCTTTTTCTTTCTCTCGGCCATCTTTTTGTCATAAGCTTCATAAGCCATAACAATCTTTTGTACAAGTGGATGTCTAATTACGTCACTATTATCTAGACACATAACTCCTATATCATCTACATCTTTTAAAACTCTAAGAGCAATATCCAAACCTGATACAGCGTCTTTTGGCAAATCCTTCTGAGTTCTATCGCCAGTAACTATAACTTTAGAGCCAAAGCCAATTCTTGTTAAGAACATCTTAATCTGAGCAGGTGTAGTATTTTGTGCTTCATCCAAAATAATAAATGCGTTATCAAGAGTTCTTCCTCTCATATATGCTAAAGGGGCTACTTCAATTATTCCTTTTTCGAAATTTGCAAGGAAACTATCTGCTCCCATAATCTGATATAGCGCGTCATACAAAGGACGTAAGTAAGGATCAACTTTCTCCTGCAAATCTCCAGGAAGAAAACCTAGGTTCTCACCAGCTTCAATAGCTGGTCGAGTTAATATAATCTTGCTTACTTCATTATTTTTAAGAGCCGCTATAGCCATGGCCATTGCTAAATAAGTTTTACCAGTACCTGCAGGTCCTATACCAAAAACAATCATATTGTTTTTAATCATATCAACATACTTTTGCTGACCAATAGTTTTTGGCTTTACAGGTTTTCCCATCGATGTTCTGCAAATAATGCTGTCATCTAAATCAACTAATGTAGTATCAGTTTCTTCAAAGCATAAAGATAAAGCGTAGTCGACATTTTGCTCTGTAATATCATTACCACGCTTTGATAGTTCAATTAGTTGGTTAAATACGCTTTTGGCACGTTTAGTAGCATCTTCACTACCGATAATCTTTACATTATCATCTCTTACGATTATTGATACATGTAAAGTCTTTTCGATCTTCTTAATATAAGAATCATATTGGCCAAAAACGTTTCTAGCATGATTGGAAGGTATATCCATTATACTTTCAATGTTGCTCATAAAAACCCACCTTTATTTTTCTACTAGTATTTTACCATAAAATACAACATTTTGTAGTTTTTTATGGCCAAAAACACTACAAATTGTGCAAAAAGGGTGTTTTTAGGCATTAAAAAAGCAGAAATAATAAATATTTCTGCTTTTTTTATTAGAATTTGCGCTTTCTAGCTGCTTCTGATTTCTTTTTACGTTTAACACTAGGTTTTTCATAGTGCTCACGTTTACGAATCTCCTGCTGGATACCAGCCTTAGCTACGTTTCTTTTAAAACGTCTTAAAGCGCTATCAATTGATTCTCCATCTTTAACTATAACTGTTGACATTTCTTCTACCCTCCCTTCAATTTTAGATTCCTAAAACTGTAGGTAATCGTGTAAAAACACAAGAGTTATTATATCATAATTCTTTTACCCGTCAAGAAGAAATTCGATGGAATTATTATCTATTTTTTGTACACTTTTTTCTTAATAACTTTCTTCTTATAAACGTTATTATCGTTGCTTACACTAATAGATCTTACGTTCATAGTATCATCGTAATATGCAATCATTTTGCTTCTTATCATTGCTCCATAATAGTTAGTATGGCCAAAATCAAAGTATACAACTGGGATTCTTTGAGCACCAGCTCTGATTCTATATAGACCTCTGTAACAATGATACACTTTTAGTTTTGATGGATTATTTACTGCATCTTTAATTTCTTTATAAGTTTTTCTTGCGAGTTTTTTGTAATCAGTTATAACTGTTTTAAGTCTATATTTAACTTTGCCTTTCTTTGCAGTTATTGTAACTCTTCCACCTTTTTTAGCTTTAACTTTTCCAGACTTTTTCTTTATACTAAGTTTCTTTTTCTTTGAACTAGACCATTTTGGTTTCTTTACGCCAACAGGCTTAGGTGCTTTTTTCTTATATCCCTTTGCTATATACCAGTATCCTCTTGTTACATGGAAAGTATACTTAGCTGTGTTTCCACCTGCCATAACAAGACTAATTACTGTCTTACCATATCTCTTTGGATATACAGTTACTGTTCCAGTATTGTTACTATATACAGACATGGATGCGCTTGCCATTTTAGGTTTACTATTCTTTAGTTTAAGATATTTATCTGCATAGTCATATGTTCCAGTATATGTAAATGGAATTGAAACGCTGTAAACATCTTTAAACTTTCCTGATGATTTTGGGAATTTTACTTTACTAGGTCCAATATTCGTCACCTTCAAAGTATACTCACCTGTTCCATTAACCAAAAGATAGTAGCCACTACCCTTAGGTAAGTAGATTACAGAGTCACTAGGTGCATAAGTATAACCATAATAACCTTTGTCTTTTGTAGCAACTCCCCATCTTGCACTTCCGCTTTTAGATGTAACCTGAACTCTCAAGTTTGTATTACTACCAAGATTAAATTTATATCCGTGATAGTTATCACTTTGTGATGTTCCTTCAAACTTTCCAGTAATTTGTTTCCCAAATGCTAAATTAAACTCTTTAGTTTCGGCTTTAACAGACTTGATATTTATGCCCATAAAACCAGTCGCTACTAAAGCTACACTTAAGAGTAATGCTGTAATTCTTTTCATGTTATTTTCCTCCACAAATAATTAGTAAATACATTATAACATAAAAAGAGTTGCTTAAAGCCACTCTTTTAAATTTTTATTTATATTTTACAGCTGTTCCGTATGCAAACATTTCTAACGCGCCCTCCATGATGCTTGATGATCCATAACGAATCATTATGATAGCATCTGCACCCATTTGTTCTGCTTCAGCTATCATTCTGTTGGTAGCTTCATGTCTTGCTTCAATTAACATTTTTGTGTAAGATCCAACCTCACCACCAACAATGTTTCTTAGTCCAGCGCCAATATCCTTAAATACATTTTTTGACTGAACAGTGTTTCCAGATACCAATCCAAGTGCTTCAAATTCTTTACCTGGGATATCATTTGATGTAATCAATAACATATAATGCCCTCCTATTTAATTATTTTTTATTTTAACTGCAACTCTCAAGCAGTTAATAACCTTCAATAATATTATAACATATTATTCAATTATTTAATTTGGTTATTTAGCACTTCTTTAGCTTTGGAAATAACATCATCTGCGCCAGCAGGATTCTTACCACCAGCCTGAGCCATATTTGGACGACCACCGCCGCCACCACCTATAAGGCTAGCTAGTTCTTTGATCATATTTCCAGCATGAGCTCCTTTGTCGATTGCGCCATCTGTAGCTGTAACAACCATATTTGCTTTATCAGGCATAGATGAAACTAATACAACTACACCTTCGCCCATCTGTTCTTTAAGTGAGTCGCTCAAGTTTCTAAGTTCATTCATATCAATGTTTTCGAGTTTTTTGGCAAGAAGTTTAACACCTGATACTTCAATCACATCAGATAATGCATCACCCAATGAATCAGAAGCCATTTTAGCTTTTAACTTCTCGTTCTCACTCTCAACAGCTTTAATCTCTTCATTCATAGAAGCTATCTTCGCAACCAAGTCATTAGTTGTGGTCTTGGCTTCTTTTGCAGCCTCATTCAAAGTATTTTCAAGATCTTTATAATAATCCATAAGTCCAGTAGATGTTAGAGCCTCAATTCTTCTAACACCGGATGCAATACCAGTCTCTGATATAATCTTGAATGATGAAATAATATTTGTATTAGAAACATGTGTACCACCACATAATTCAATTGAGAAATCTCCCATAGCAACAACACGAACTGTCTCGCCATACTTCTCACCAAACAATGCTGTAGCACCTGTTTCTTTTGCTTCCTGCATACTCATTTCAGAAGTGATTACATTTAAACCACGAACTATCTGTTCATTTACAATATTTTCAACCTTTGATATTTCTTCTGGAGTCATAGCTTGATAATGGTTAAAGTCAAAACGAAGTCTATTTCCATCAACATAAGAACCTGCCTGTTCTACATGATCTCCCAAAATTAACTTCAAAGCTTTCTGTAACAAGTGGGTTGCACTGTGGTTCTTTGCAGTAGAATTTCTATTAATCTCATCTACTTTTAGTTTTGCATAATCACCCACTTTGATTTTTCCCGAAACCATCTTGCCAACATGACCAGTTTTGTCTCCAGGTAATTTGATAGCTTCAGTTACTTCGAATTTGCCATTTTCAGTTGAAATAGTTCCCATATCACCTTTTTGTCCACCCATTGTAGCGTAGAAAGGTGTATCTTCTACTACGATTGTTCCAACTTCACCTTCATTCAACTCATATACAACATCAGTCTCAGAAGTGAGTGCTGTAATCTTAGATTCATTATCCAATAATTCATAACCAACAAATGTTGATTTCAAAGATGTGTCTAACTTCTCATATACAGTAGCATCTGCTCCCATATAGTTAGTTTCCTTACGAGCCTGTCTTGCAGTCTCTCTTTGAACTTCCATGGCTTCGTTAAAGCCATCAATATCAACTTTGTATCCTTTTTCTTCTACAATCTCAATTGTGAGTTCTAGTGGGAATCCATAAGTATCGTAAAGCATAAATGCGTCTTTGCCGCGGACTGTGTCTTTGTTGTTTCTTTCAATCTTCTCGCAAAGTTCATTTAGCTTTTGAAGTCCTGTATCTATAGTCTTATTAAACTTAGACTCTTCTTCCTTAAGAACGTTAAAGATCATGCTCTTCTTATCTTCTAACTCTGGGTAACCAACTTTAGAAGACTTAATAACTGATCCAGCCAAAGGAATCAAAAACTCTTCATTGATACCAAGAAGTTTAGCATGACGACAAGCACGTCTAATAAGACGTCTAAGTACGTATCCTCTTCCTTCATTTGATGGAATAATACCATCCGAAATCATAAATGTAGCTGAACGAATGTGGTCTGTAATAATTCTGATTGAAACATCCCATTCGTGTTTCACTTTATAGTCTTTACCAGAAATCTTTGATACATGTTCTCTGATTGCTCTAATAGTGTCTACGTCAAAGATAGATTCAACATCCTGCACTGCTGTAGCGAGTCTCTCAAGACCCATACCTGTATCAATGTTTTTCTGATCTAGTGTTGTGTAGTTTCCTTTGCCGTCGCCTTCAAATTGAGTAAATACATTGTTCCAAACTTCGATATATCTATCACAGTCACAACCAACTGTACAGTCCGGTTTACCACAACTATATTTTTCGCCACGGTCATAATATACTTCTGAACAAGGACCACATGGGCCAGCGCCGTGCTCCCAGAAGTTATCTTCTTTATTAAACTTAAAGATTCTATCTTCAGAGATACCTATCTCATCTCTCCAAATTGCAAATGCTTCGTCGTCCTCTTCGTAAACTGATGGATACAATCTATCTGGATCAAATCCAACCACTTCAGTTAAAAACTCCCAACACCAATGAATAGCCTCTGTCTTAAAGTAGTCGCCAAATGAAAAGTTTCCAAGCATTTCAAAGAATGTACCATGTCTGTCAGTGATACCAATATTTTCTATATCACCTGTTCTGATACATTTTTGGCAAGATGCCATTCTAGTGCTAGGTGGAATCTCTTTACCTGTAAAGTAAGGCTTAAGAGGTGCCATACCAGCATTTATAAGTAGCAAACTATTATCATTCTCTGGAACTAGAGAATAACTCTTTACTACCATATGGTTTTTAGATTTAAAGAAATCTAAAAACATTTGTCTCAATTCATTTAAACCGTATTGTTTCATTTTTATTCACCCTTTATCTGATGGAATACTTTCTTACCCTTTTTGATTAGGATTACTCCATCTTCATTGTAATCATCTGTAGTAAATGTGGCATCAATTTCAGTTACCTTATCACCATTTACTGACACACCATTTTGCTGAACTAGTCTTCTCGCTTCACCTCTAGACTTAGCAAGTTCTGCATCTACTAAAAGAGTAAGAATATCTTTACCTTCATCTAGCTCTGCTTTTGGATATGTAGTAGTTGGGATATCACCAGAAATACCACCGTTTCCAAACATAGACTTCGCGGCAGCATCAGCTTTCTTTGCTTCCTCTTCGCCGTGTACTAAGTTTGTAAGTTCATAAGCCAAAATCTCTTTAGCTTTATTAAGTTCACTACCTTCCCAAGATTCCATCGCTTTGATTTCCTCTAGTGGTAGGAATGTTAACATCTTCAAACATTTAATTACATCTGCATCATCTACATTTCTCCAGTACTGGTAGAAATCATATGGTGAAGTCTTTTCGGCATCTAGCCATACAGCACCTGATACAGTTTTACCCATCTTCTTTCCTTCTGAATTTAGAAGCAAAGTAATTGTCATAGCTGAAGCATCTTCGCCCAGTTTTCTTCTGATAAGTTCAGTACCACCAAGCATGTTACTCCACTGATCATCTCCACCAAACTGTAAATTACAACCATAATCCTGGAATAGTTTATAAAAGTCGTAACTTTGCATAATCATATAGTTAAACTCTAAGAAACTTAAGCCTTTTTCCATTCTCTGTTTATAACACTCAGCTCTAAGCATATTGTTGACTGAGAAATGTGGTCCAACTTCTCTTAAAAATTCAACATAATTTAAATCTAAAAGCCAATCAGCATTGTTCACCAATAAAGCTTTGTCGTCCTCAAAATCGATGAATCTGCTCATCTGTTTCTTAAATGCAGCAACGTTATTTTCAATAGTCTCTTTTGTCATCATTTGACGCATATCTGTCTTTCCAGATGGATCTCCAACCATTGCTGTTCCGCCACCAATAAGCGCTATAGGCTTATTTCCAGCCATTTGTAGTCTTTTCATAAGGCAAAGCGCCATAAAGTGACCTACATGCAAACTGTCCGCTGTAGGGTCAAATCCAATATAAAAAGTGGCTTCACCTTTATTTATTAAATCTGCAACTTTTTGCTCGTCTGTAACCTGAGCAATTAGCCCTCTTTCTTTTAATTCTTCGTATGTATTCATAATATTCTCCTTAATTCGCATTCAAGCATAAATTATAACAAAACAAGCCTTCATTTACAAGTTGACCAAACAATTAAAAACCCCCATTCTCTAGGGGAATGAGGGTTAAAATTATTATAGCATAGGTGCAATTAGTCTCATAACTTTTCCTATCGCTTTATAGTACAACGGTCTATTTTTACAGCCCATCAAGGTGACTTTACTACACTGTTCCATAGTCTCCTGGAAATCTTTTTCCATGTCTTTAATACAATCACATTTGTACATGTAGCAACCATTTTCAAAATGCAAATATAAACTTCTATAATCTAAATTATATGTACCGCATGTTGCAACTTCATCGTCCGCTACAAATGACTTGGCATGTGTAAAACCAGGTGCGTACTCATATATCTCTACTCCCCATCTAATCAATTCCTTATAATACGTCCTTGCCAAACAATATGCATACTTTTTATCTGGAATTCCCGGCATAATAATTTTTACATCAACACCTCTTTTAGCGGCAAACTTAAGTGCATTAAGCATAATATTATCTAACACCAAATATGGCGTAATAATATGAACATATCTTGTTGCATTATTAATAATATCTAAGTACACAGAATGTCCAACTTGATAATGATTGAACGGATTATCTGCATAAGCTATAACATATCCACTGTCAGGATAAATTGGTGGAATATCTACATTAAGATATCTGTCAAAAGTACTAATTGTATTTTCGGACACATTCCACATTTGTAAGAAAAGCAACGTATAACTTCTAGCTGCATCACCTTCTACCATAACAGCAGTATCTTTCCAATAACCATAGTATTCAACTACATTCATATATTCATCTGATAAGTTTATACCACCAGTAAATGCAACTTTACCATCTACCACCAAAATTTTTCTATGATCTCTGTTGTTTTGGTTAGTAGTTACAAATGGTCTAGCCGGTGCAAATGGTTTAGATTTAATTCCTTTTTTCTGCAATTTTTTATAGTAACCAATATCAAGTTTAGCGAAAGAACAAATTCCATCGTACATTACGCGGACTTCGACGCCCTGTTGAACTTTCTTTTCTAGCACTCTTAGAATCGCATCCCATACTTTGCCGCGACCAATAATAAAGTACTCCATAAAAATGAAGTCCTGTGCCTCTTCTAATTTTTCGATTAAAGCTTTGTACTTTTCCTCACCGCTTCTAAAATATGTCACTTTAGTATTTCTATTTACAGGTAAATCATTACTCTTATAGATAAACTTTGCCAAAGATGCAATGTTTTTGTTCTGCAAATATAGTTCGTTTAGCATTCTTTCATCTTGAATTAAATAACGCTCAGATTTTATATCAATTTTCTTTAACTTCTTCTTAAGAGAATGTGATGCTGGTTGGAATCTGAAATAAAGATACATCAAAGTTCCAAATGTAGGGACAACTAGCATTAATATAACCCAACAAATCTTCATATTCGGATCTGAATCATCATTAACAATATAAATAATTACAATAATTGTTATTATTGCAATTGTTGCATAAACAACTGGAGAACTTGCAGCAAAATAAGTGATTGCAATAAATACTGCAACCTGCAAAGCAACCATCAAGAAGAATACAAAAATACGACTAAAGATAAATGAACCAATGCCACTCTTTGCTCTATTTTCTGGTTTATTAATTTTTCTGTGCTGTTTTCTCATTCTCTATTCGTCTTTCCAATCTAAATCTATATACTCGTTTGTAAGTCTTCTCTTCATTAAATTTTTCATAGCATCGAGAGGTTCCATTCCCTCAAACAACACTTTGTTTACAGCTTCAATAATAGGAGCATCAACATTATACTTTTGTGTAAGCGCATATGCAGCCTTTGCAGATACAGCACCCTCCACTACCATATTTACTTCTTTGATAGCCTCGTCTAATGTGTAGCCTTTACCAATCAACACACCAGCTCTTCTATTTCTAGAATGCTTACTAGCACACGTAACAATCAAGTCTCCCATTCCAGACAAACCATAAAATGTTCTCTTATGTCCTCCCATAGCTTCACCAAGTCTAGTGATTTCACTAATACCTCTAGTCATAAGTGCAGCTTCAGTGTTATCTCCAAAACCTAATCCATCAATAACACCAGCAGCCAAAGCTATAACGTTCTTTAAGGAGCCGCCCAATTCAATACTCTTCATATCCGGGCTTCTATATACTCTAAAATAATCATTTGCAAATAGTTTTTGAATAAACTCTGCAGTATCTTCGTTCTTTGATCCAATAACAACAGATGTAGGGATTTGTCTGCCAACCTCTTCTGCATGGCTTGGTCCCGACAAAACTACAGGATCGCACTCAGGCAATTCCTCTTTAATTATTTCAGACATGGTATTAAAAGTGTCATCCTCAATACCTTTTGCCACATCCACTATAATCTGTCCCTCTTTAATTTTACCCTGCAAAGAATGTGCTGTAGGTCTAACAAATGAAGATGCTACAGCCATCACGATAACATCAACATCGTTAACTGCTTCATCTAAATCACCTGTCACCTTCATCTCGTCAGGAATAATAATGCCAGGCAAACTAATTTTGTTCTCACGATCTTTTGATAGAGCTTCTACCTCTCTATCTACTGCCGACCAAATAGTCACATCATTTCCGTTTTCGCATAATACTTTTGCTAAGGCAATAGCCCAACCGCCACCACCTAATACTGTAACTTTTGACATTATTTGTCCTCCTTTTTTTGACCAATTTTATTTTCAGTTCCATTAGCCAAACGTTTTAGGTTATCTCTATGTCTAATAAACATTAAAATCATAATAGCAAACAAGATTCCATATATTAACAATCTTTCTTTAATGCTAGCATTTTTATCAAGTGAATAAATCATATTAAGCTGTCCCCATACAACAAACTCAATGAATATAGAAACAACTAGAGTTAATGATCCAACAGATACATATCTTGTAATAAACATGGTTGAGAAAAATACTGCTAGTCCAAGTACAGTAAATTTCCAGTCACCTGTTAAAAACAATATTGCCAAAATCATACCTGATGTACTAGATACGCCTTTGCCACCTTTAAATCCATTATAAAATGGGAACATATCACCTAATACTCCACCAAATGCAGTGACGATGATAAATGCTAAAACATGTTCTCCGTGCGGATAAGGTTGTCCTGATTTAGCAAACAAAAAGTATGTTATAAAAACAGGAATAATTACTTTTAATGTGTCTCCGACAAAGGCCCATATTCCAACTTTTTTACCTAGAGCGCGCATTGTGTTTGTCATTCCTGTATTACCAGAACCAGTTTTCGATAAGTCAATACCTCTTACCTTTGCTAAAACTGGACCAGTCTTAAACATGCCAAAAACATATCCTATAATAAACGATAATGCTAATTGCCAATAAATCATTTGTCTTCTTTCCTCTCTCTAATAATAAATCTAAGTGGCGTTCCTGTAAATCCAAACGCTTCACGAATTTTGTTTTCTATATATCTAGTATATGAAAAATGCATTAATTGTTTGTCGTTTACAAAAATAACAAAAGTAGGTGGTTTAACCGCCACTTGCGTAATGTAAAGTAACTTTAACCTTCTACCTTTATCCGATGGAGGTTGTTGCAAAGCAACTGCCTCTGCCATAATCTGATTCAAAGTTCCTGTCTCAATACGAAGCGATGCATTAGAAATAACAACATCTATAGCTTCAAAGATTTTATTTAGCCTTTGACCTGTAAGTGCCGAGATAAAAATCACTTCAGCATATGGCATAAAGGATAATATCTGTTTTATATTATCTTTATATTTGTAAACTGTCTTATCATTCTTTTCAATGGCATCCCATTTATTAACGGCAACTATTATTCCTTTGCCGTTGTCATGAGCTATGCCTGCTATTTTTGCATCCTGCTCTGTGATACCTTCCACAGCATCAATAAGAACAATAACCACGTCAGCTCTTTCCACTGCAGTCACAGCTCTGATAACACTGTATCTTTCAATATCTTCTTTTACTTTTGATTTTCTGCGCATACCTGCAGTATCAATAAAGACATATTCTTTGCCGTCGAATTCTAATTTTGTATCAATAGCATCCCTGGTAGTTCCAGCTATATCTGATACTATTGCACGATTATCACCAGACAATTTATTGATTAATGAAGACTTACCAACATTAGGTTTACCAATAATGGCAACTTTTGGAGTCTCATCGTCTTCGTCAAAGTCCTCTAGTTCTTCAAAGTACTTAACAACTTGATCTAGCATATCACCAAATCCAGATTTGTTAGCAGATGAAATAGGATATGGATCACCAATACCCAAGTTATAAAACTCATATACATCTGCTTCCATCTTTTGGAAGTTGTCCACTTTGTTTACAACTAAAACTATAGGCTTGCCACTTCTTCTAAGCATATCAGCTACTTTAGAATCAGCATCCACTAAGCCCTGTTTAATATCGGTCATAAAAATAATGACATCAGCTGTATCTATAGCAATCTGCGCCTGCTCACGCATCTGCTTCAAGATGATATCATTACTATCTGGCTCAATACCACCAGTATCAATCATTGTGAACTGATGACCTGTCCAGTCAATATTTGCATATATTCTATCCCTAGTAACACCAGGGGTATCTTTTACGATTGAAATCATTTCGCCAGCCAAAGCATTAAACAATGTAGATTTTCCAACATTTGGTCTGCCTACTATGGCTACGATCGGCTTACTCATCGTGTTCTCCTTACAATTCGTACTTATTACGCGTATCTAACTCATCACAATTATCCGCGTTTCCAAGCACTTTATCAACAAAATCTTTCCCATTAGATTTTACAATAATAGGTTTCGTTTGTAAAACGCATTTTAGGTCATCTAGGCTTACATCATCGAGGAAAATATCCTCTCCGTATTTAAGAGTGTTTGCAGGAAGCAACAACTCATCACCTAAGTCTTTTCCCTTTAATTGCTCAATTATGTCATGACCAACTAACAAACCGGTAACTGTTATTGTATGACCAAAGAAATCGTTTATTATCTTATATACTTTTGCATCAACATTAGGGAATTTCTTCTTTATTGCATCTGCCATTTCCAAGCTACAATTGTAAAATAATTCACCAGTTACTACAGACACATTACGGGTTCTATCATCGCCATCTAATGTGCTTAAGTATTCATAGAATTCATTCATGTATGATCTTGTCATTCCAACACCATTTTCAATCTGAGGATAACCATCATAATATTCCTCATCTGGTATAGGTGTATCAGACATCATATAAAATTCATCAGCTGCATATACATAGTTTATTCCAAACTTTTCTTTAAATACCTTTTGCCACTTTTCAACTTGGGCAATTACTTCCTTTGCCTCTTCTTTTGTGAAAGGCTCTAATTTTGCTAGACCTTCTCTGTACTTAGTAAGTCCAGCAGGAACCACAGAACAGCTCTTCATATTTGGAATAAATGGCATCATTTTTTCTAATGTCTCATCTAGTTTTTCTTTGTCGTTGTATCCTTTACAAAGAACTATCTGAGCGTTCATTGTAATGTTATTCTCATTTAGTTTTTTAATATATTCTAACTTATCTCCGGCAAATCTATTATTGAGCATCTTGCATCTTAACTCTTTATCCATGGTATGAATGGAGATGTTTATTGGAGACAAATTGTATCTGATAATTCTATCTACATCATCATCCGTCATATTTGTAAGAGTCACATAGTTTCCCTGGATAAATGAAAGTCTAGAATCATCATCTTTAAAGTAAAGTGTTTCTCTCATGCCTGGTGGCATTTGATCTATAAAACAAAAGATACACTTGTTTGTACATGACTTATACTCATCAAGCAAACTGTTATCAAAAATAAAACCAAGATCTTCGTCTTCATCTTTTTCTATGTCTATCTCCCAAACTTCACCCTCGCTGTCTTCTATCTCAACAGTTAGGTTTGAAGATTCGCTAAAAAGATGGTAATCAAAAACATCCTTGATTTCATTACCATCAATCGATACTAGATAATCTCCGCTTTTAATCTCAAGCTGATCTGCTATTGAATTTTCTACTACATCCTTTATTAAATGCTTTTTCATAATTACATTCCGCCAAAAACATTTTCTAAATATGTTATCTCATCATTTTCTATCAACAAAGCATCTATGCTAAACATTAAATCGTTCAAATGATTTATCATTATATAAAAATGCGCAATCTTTGAAATTTTTAGAAGCTTCTTCTGACTTATTGCATAATGCACTCCGCCAGCTACATTGCTATTTCTATACTTAATCTCAATAAATCTTATAACATTATCTTTCTTTGCTATAACATCTATCTCGCCTATCTTACACTTAAAATTTCTCTCAAGTATTTCAAAGCCATTTTCCTCTAAATAAGAAATGGCCAAGTCCTCTTGCAGACTTCCAATAACTCTTGTATTCATACAATCCCCCTTTGTACTTATATGAAGTTTTTAATAAATGTTTTTCTATGAATTGGTGTTGGTCCTAGTTTTTTAATTGCCTCAATATGTTTGGCTGAACCATAACCTTTGTTGGATGCGAAATCGTATCCAGGATAGATTTTGTCATATTCAACCATCATGGCATCTCTAGTTACCTTGGCAACAATACTAGCTGCTCCAATAGAAATACTTGATGCATCTCCTCTAATAATTGGCACTTGTTTTACATCAACACCCGGAATTTTAACAGCATCATTTAATAATAAATCAGGCTGCGGATTAAGTTGATTAATAGCCATCTTCATGGCGTTATATGTTGCTTGCAATATGTTTAGTTCATCAATCTCTTCTGGAGTACATAATGCTGTAGACCATGCAACAGCTTTCTCAGTTATTTCTTTATATAGTTCTTCGCGCTTTTTAGCAGTTAGTTTTTTTGAATCATTGATATATAAAATGTCGCAGTCTTTCGGCAAGATGACCGCTCCAGCTACTACCGGCCCCGCCAAAGGACCCCTACCAACTTCATCTATTCCACAAATAAAGTTATAGTCACTGTATTTGTTCTCATAAAAAGATAGTTTCTTTATTCTCTTAAGTTCATTCTCATAATCTTTTATCTGTTTCTCAGCTTTCTTTACTAAAGCCTTTACACCAGACCTTCCATCGCTTGAGTACTTAGATATAAACTCACTTAAAGAATCAACTTTATATTCTTTTAATTCATTTTTAATGTCATTAATGCTGTTCATTTTTATAACCTATCTAATGTAATCTTTCCAAGTTTTCCGCTTCTAAACTCATCCAAAATAATTTTAGAAGCTTTGTCTAAATCAAGTTTATTACCAGGTAATTTACAATTTCGAACATCAGCCACCTGATACATTTCTTCTACAACATCTTCGTTTCCTTCTATATTAAATCTATTCTTTAAGATATCAGGATAGTTTTCTCTTGTCTTCTTAATAAACTGAAACGCTAACTCAGCAGCATCTAGAATATTATCATTCATAGATCCAACTAGTGCTAAGTTCAAACCAATTTGCTCGTCATCAAACTTAGGCCAAAGGATTCCTGGAGTATCCAACAATTCAAGATTCTTACCAATCTTAATCCACTGTTTACCTTTTGTAACACCTGGTTTGTTTCCAGTCTTAGCAACAGAGCGTTTAGCATAAGAATTAATAAAAGTAGATTTGCCAACATTTGGAATTCCAACAACCATTGCTCTGATTGGTCTATTTATTCCTTTTTTCTTGTTAGCTTCTATCTTTTCCTTACAAGCTTCTTCTATAGCTCTATCAACTATTTTAGCTAACGAGTTAACTCTAGAATCAACTTTTAAAACAGTGTATCCTTTGTCTTTGAAGAACTTATCCCACAAAGCATTTTGTGTATCATCAGCTAAATCAGATTTATTTAAAATAACTAGGCGTGATTTGTTTCGTCCTAGACTATCAATATCAGGATTTCGGCTACTCAAAGGAATCCTAGCATCTAACAATTCGATAACTAGGTCTACCAATTTAATATCTTCTCTCATTTGTCTGATGGCCTTTGTCATATGGCCTGGATACCATTGATAATCCATAATAATTCCTTTCTTTTACGCCCTTAATATAATAACACAAAAAGAAAGGAACGAGTATATCTCGTTCCTTAAAAAGTTCTTATTTAACTAATTCTTTAACCTTAGCAGCCTTACCAACTCTAGCCTTAATGTAGTTAAGTTTAGCACGTCTAACCTTACCTTCTCTTACTACCTCAATCTTAGCGATTGTTGGTGAGTAAAGTGGCCAAGTCTTTTCAACACCTACACCGTTTGAATCTTTTCTTACAGTGAATGTTGTTCTGTTTCCGCCGCCTTGCTTTTTAATTACAAGTCCTTCAAACTTCTGAATTCTTTCACGGTTACCTTCCACAATCTTAGCTGATACTACGATAGTATCACCAACTTTGAAGTCTGCTACTTCTTTCTTCTGTGATTCTTCGATATCCTTGATTAGTTCGTGAGTTTTAACTGGAACTTTTTCTTTCTTTGGTTCTTCTGCTGGAGCTTCCTCAGCTTCTTCTGATTCTTCTGCAGCTTCTTCTGTCTCTTCTGTAGCTTCAGTTACTTCTGCGGCATCTTCTTCCACAGCTTCTTCAATCTCTTCTTCAGCTTCATCAGCAGTCTCATCTACTGCCTCAACAGCCTCTTCAACAGCTTCCTTAACTTCTTCAACAGTCTCTTCAACTGCCTCAGCTACCTCTTCAGCGGCTTCTGCAAGATCTTCTTTAACTTCTTCAGCTACTTCTTTTACTTTTTCATCTGCCATAATTTGCCTCCTTTTTTATTACGATGTTCTTAATACATTTGTAACAGAGGACCATCTTTTATTAATACAGCATTATGTATACTAACACATATATGGGCTATGTGCAAGAATAAATTACTGTTTAATCGCTTTTAATTGAATCTAAAAAATCTCTATCTTTTTCGCTTAAATCTGCACTTTCAAGCATATCTGGTCTTCTCTCATATGTCCTCTTCAAAGATTCCTGCCTTCTATACTCATCTATCTTTGCATGATTTCCTGACAAAAGGATTTCTGGAACTTCTTTTCCATTAAAATCAGCAGGTCTTGTGTACTGTGGGTGTTCCAACAATCCATCTTCAAAACTCTCTGTCACAGCCGAATCATCATTGTTTAATACACCTGGCACCAATCTAGTTATTGAGTCGATAACAACTAGCGCCGGTAATTCCCCTCCAGTTAACACATAATCACCAATAGAAATATTGTCAGTAACTATTTCTTCTAATACTCGCTCGTCCACACCCTCGTAATGTCCACATAGAATAACTATGTCTTTTTCCTCGGCAAAGGACTTGGCATCAGACTGCTCGTAAGTTTTACCTTGTGGTGTCATATAGATAACTCTAGGTTTATAACCAAGTTCTTTGATGATGTCTTGATAAGCATTATAAATAGGTGGTGCTTGCATAACCATGCCTGCACCTCCACCATAAGGATAGTCATCTATCTGGCCGTAATCATTATCTGCATAATCTCTTATATTAATAGCTTTTACACTAATTTTTTCATCAGTAATTGCTCTTCCTGTGATACTTGTCATAACAGCTTCTTGTATCATCTCAGGAAAAAGCGTCAAAACATAAAAATTCATAATTAATCTAATAGTCCATCCATTATATGAACTGTGATCTTTTTATTCTCCAAATCTTTTTCCAATATACATTCAGGAATTGATGGGAATAAAACTTCTTTTCCTTCATCTGTTTTTATAACATAGACATCATTAGCGCCTGTTTTTAAAACATCTTGCAAAGTTCCAAAATGATTTCCATCATCCGTAACTATATCAGCACCAACCATATCTGCAACATAAAATTCACCTTCGTTCAAAGGTATGGCATTTTCTCTATCTACATAAAGTTCCATTCCTTTTAGTCCTAAGATGTCATTCATATTGTTATATTCTTCAAAACCTAGAACAACCATATTTTTGACGTACTTAACACTCTTAATGTGAAGTTCTTTGTAAGTACCATTATCATCTAAATAAATTGTTTCTAGATCTTTAAAGCGAGTGGCATCATCCGTAGTCGGATAAACCTTCACTTCACCTTTCACACCGTGTGAATTTGCAATCACACCTACTCTAAAATAATCTAACATTAATAATCCTCAAAAATCATAATACTGGGTAGCCCAAAAAGGACTATCCCAGTAAATTACACTTGCTCAAATTATTGGATTTCAACCTTAACTCTTTTATCAGTCTTTGAAGCAGCTGCTCTAACAACTGAGCGGATAGCTTTAGCTATTCTTCCCTGCTTACCAATAACTTTGCCCATGTCACCGTCTGCAACATGCAAAATAACAACGATTTCTCTGTCATTCTCTGTCTCTGTCACAACAACTTCATCAGGAGAATCAACAAGTGCTTTAGCAATTGTCTCTACTAATTGTTTCATTAATACTTCCTCCTAATACTATTTTTCGATGCCGGCAATCTTCAAAAGCTTTCCAACAGTCTCAGTTGGCTTAGCTCCTGTAGCTAACCATTTCTTTACTGACTCCTCGTTTACGTCAAATACACTTGGGTCCTTGCTTGGATCATATGTACCAATTTCTTCGATAAATCTACCATCTCTTGGTGATCTAGAATCAGCTACAACGATTCTGTAAAAAGGAGCTTTCTTTTTACCCATTCTCTTTAATCTGATTTTTACTGCCATTTTTCTACCTCCAAATTAATTTTGAATATATATCAAGAAATATTAATTTCTAGATTAACTATTTTAGAAATCTATTTCACGATAACTTGTTTAAAACCCGAAAGGTAACTTCATACCCTTCATACCTTTTTTGCCTTTACCGCCCATCATACCATTCATGTTTTTCATCATTTTCTTGGCTTGCTCAAACTGTTTTGTTAGGCGGTTTACTTGAGCTACATCTACACCAGCGCCATCTGCAATCCTTCTTTTTCTTGATGGATTAATTAAATCTGGATTGTTTCTTTCTTCTGGTGTCATAGAATAAATGATTGCTTCTATCTGAGTTAACTGTTTTTCACTTGGTAACATATCTTCTGAAACTTTATTACCCATTCCAGGCATCATCTTTAATATAGAAGAAAGTCCACCCATATTATTTATTTGACCCATATACTCAAGATAGTCGTCATATGTAAACTCTGCTTTTTTTAAGCGAGATTCCATCTCTTTGGCTTTCTCTTCATCGATAGTTTGTTCTGCCTTTTCAATGAGAGATAATACATCGCCCATTCCAAGGATTCTAGAAGCCATTCTGTCAGGATAAAACTGTTCTAGGTCGGAAAGTTTTTCTCCCATACCAACATACATTATTGGCTTACCTGTAACTGCTTTAATCGATAATGCGGCACCACCTCTTGTATCACCATCTAATTTAGTAACGATTATACCGTCAATGCCAATCTTCTCATCAAATTCTTTAGCAACATTTACAGCATCTTGACCAGTCATAGCATCAACTACTAACAATGCATCATCAATCTCTATAGTATCTTTGATTTCAACTAGTTCATTCATCATATCTTCATCAATATGAAGTCTTCCAGCCGTATCAAAAATTACTGTGTTGTAATTGTTCTGCTTAGCGTGTTCAATAGATGCTTTTGCTATATCAACAGGTTTGTTTTTATCTCCCATTGAGAAAAATGGAACATCCTGCTTTTCGGCATTAACCTTTAATTGTTCAATGGCCGCTGGTCTGTATATATCTAATGCCACTAATAATGGTTTTTTCCCTTGAGCTTTCAACTTTCCAGCTAGCTTAGATGCTGTAGTTGTTTTACCTGCTCCCTGGAGACCCATCATCATAATGACAGATATTTCATTTCCACTTTTAAGAGAAAGTTCAGTAGTATCTGAACCCAAAAGTTCAGTTAATTCTTCATTAACAATCTTAATTACCATTTGACCTGGCGTAAGTGAAGTCATTACCTCCTCGCCCAAAGACTTTTCAGTAACATCCTTAACGAAGTTTTTAACCACTTTAAAATTAACATCCGCTTCTAAAAGAGCAATTTTAACTTCTTTCATTGATGCTTTAATATCATCTTCTGTAAGTTTTCCTTTGCTCCTTAAGCCTTTAAATATATTTTGTAATTTGTCAGATAAACTTTCAAATGCCAAAATTCATACCTCTAATAGTTTTCTAGAATATTTTCTGCAATCTGTTTGATTTCTTCATCGTCAGTAATTTCGCAGATTTTTTCTATATCTTTCTTAGTATTGTTAAACTTTTCAATAAGTTTAAGCTTAGCTTCATACTCATTCAGCGTTTTATCACATCGTTTAATAAGATCATGTACGCCTTGTTTTGATATGCCTTTTTGTTCTGCAATCTCCACCAACGACAAATCATTTAAAACATAATCTTCATATATTTCTTTTTGATGATCTGTAAGCAATTCACCATAGAAATCATATAACAATGAACTTTTGTAAATGTCTTGCATAAAGCCCCCTTTTTTGACCAAGACATATATTACAACAAAAAAATAAAGGTGTCAAGCATTTTCCCTTGACACCTTATAAAATATAATTATTATTAGTAGAATGAGCATTCCGACTATTGTAAGCAACAGTCCAATCTTTACACCTGGAGTACAGTAAGTAAGTTCTATTTTATGTTTGCCAGCTTTTAGTATAACTCCACTGTTCATGTAGTTTACTTTCTTTAAGCGAGTTTCTTTTCCATCTACTTTTAATTTCCAACCGTCTGAATATGGGATATTCAAGCAAAGTAATTTTTCTTTGTCGAGAGAAATATCTCCCGTAATCTTATTAGTTTTAATCTTTACATTTTCTAAACTGTTCTTTCTAAGAGCATTAACCTTGTCTTCGTATCCGTCAAATGATTGCTCTACCACCTCAATATCATCAAAGCGGTACGTACCAGGTTGCTCAAAAGTTATTGTAACTTTGTCTCTCTCAACATCTGAGTAACACATATTGATGGCAAAATTCTTTCTATTGTTAAAGTAGGATTTGTCATCCCTGTAGTTCAACAGTAATTTATTAACTTCGCCACAACTTACATATATTCTAGAGAAATCATCTTCTGTGTAATATCTATACTTGTTGCTAATCAAGTTTTGTTCACCCACAGACAATGTGTCATACATATTCTTGTTAGCATCCATCTCGCTCTTCTGTGCAAATGTGAAGTTCTTGAAATTAACAAACAAATTCTTTTTAGGCGCACAGTCTATATGTAAATCAATTTTACTCTGGCCCCTGTTAACAACTATTTGATTTTTACTAATCTTTACATAGTCCGTATCCTTTGTCTCAACCGTATACTTAAGTTTTTTATCAGTTGATTTAAACTCATTTGATCTAGCAAGATTATCTTCTTTTTCTACAATAGCAGATTCAAGCATTAACTCTTCTTTTTTAATACCGTCAAACTTGCTTGCCTGTTTTTCTGTCACTGTATTATCATATGTATATCCAAGCGGCATAGCATATTGATTTTCGTAAATATTATAATCTGCAGAGTTTTGAACCCTAGTTTTTTTATTTACTTTCTTATTTCTAAGCATGTTTGGTGCATACTTAAAATAAGTATCGATCAATTTATAACCGTATGGTACTTTTGCTAATTCACCCTCTTCTGCTACAAAGTACTTAACAGATGATAATGATGAAAGAATTGTTCTCTGGTCATTACCATAATAATAGAACAAACCATACTCTTTATTATCAATTTCTCTTAGATAATTTTGAATATTTATATTACCGAGACTCCAATAATAACCAATTCCGTTTCTATTAAATATAGTAGATGTATTACTAGCGTTATCCAATTTGAAGTATCTGTTGCTTATATCAGAATAAATTGAGTTCTTTAAAACAACATTCACTTTCATATTCATATCTTTGTTATTTAAGTACTCATCATCCGTGGATGAAAAACGATAAAATGATTTGTCTTCAACATGGTTTTTAATATCGTTAGAGATAGTACTTTCATACGAAGGATAAACTTCGCCCATTGCAATAAATTCAGAAACATAGTTTCCTTCTGTAACGCTAAATATATAAAATGCATTAAGCGCTATTCCAGCTATAACAAATACAAATATTATTCTTATCTTATACTTAAACCATTTTGTTTTATGATTGTTAATAAAACTTAACAAGAATAACATTACAGAGAATAATAAGATTTGGAAAATCACACTTTCCTTTCTTGTGTTTCTCATAACCAAAACTAAAACAAAATAGATCATTAAAAATACAGTTAGTTTTTTATGAGTAAATACCCTTATCGAAATTATCTCTTTCCAATAATATGCAACAGTGTATGCACAAAGGAACACATATGCCCATATCCACCTGTTACATGCATATGACATTCCATTCATAAATGAACCTAAGAAAGGTACTAGCATTACAATCAGTGAAATAACAAATAGAATTATCTTTTGTACATCGCGTTTATGGAATGCATAGTAAGCACCTACCAAAGCAATTGGAGATACACCAATATAATTCCAATGTCCACTACTGTCATTTGAAATCATTCCTGATAATAATTTTTGGTAATACTTAAACTCATAAACTATTGGAACTATTCCACCTTCTATAGTTCTAGAATCTTGTATGAATATTAGAACGGTTGGAATAAATAAAACACATGCTATTGAAACACCAACCAAAGAAAAACCGAGCAGTTTCAAAAGTGTTGTGAATATTTTTGGTTTTTCATCTTTGTATAAATATATAACTCTTACTAATGCGTAAACAGCTGTAATAATCGCAACCATATAGAAAAAGTAAAAGTTACTTATTACACAAATCGCGATTGATACAATAAATAAATATGGTTTTTTACCTTTAAGAATCTTTTCTAATCCAGCCAAAACTAATGGCAAGAAAATCATAGGCAATATAAAGAACGGATGTCTCACACCTGAGTGAATAGCATAAACACAAAATACATAAATGATAGCGCCTATCACTCTACCGTTTCCTCTAACTCCTCTTTCTCTTGTGTAGTACATAAAGAAAACACCAGCTAGATACATGCGAACCAAAATCAAGAACGCATAAAGGAATTCTGTAAATCTAGTAGGAACCGCTACCGACAAAAGGTTTAGAGGATCTCCTATAACATAATAATTAAAGGTAGTTAAAACATCGCCACCATATCCAATAGTAAAGTTCCACATAGGGAACGTAAATGTATGCTCGATAAAAATGCTTCTAACAATTTGTCTTAGCCACTGACCATAATATGAAAGAGCAATCACATGCTGATCATATCCATCCACGTGCCAAACAAACGACTTACAATTGATAATAAAATATATGTAAGTAAGCAAAGCTGTTAAAGCAAACACAAGTGTATATTTAATTTTGTTGTTTTTAATTCTTAAACTCATTCTACAAATAATGCCTCAACAAATTCTTCTGAATCAAATTTTTGTAAATCTTCAATAGATTCACCAATTCCAATATATTTAACAGGAATACCTAATTCCGATTGGATAGGCACTGCAATTCCACCTTTAGCTGTTCCATCCATCTTTGTGAGAATTACTCCTGTAATATCTGCACATTCTTTAAACTCTCTAGCCTGCGCCAAAGCATTTTGACCTGTTGTCGAATCCAACACGATAAAGTTCTCTCTTCTAACTCCTGGCATTTCCTTATCAATAATCTTATCAAGTTTTGCCAACTCATTCATTAGATTCTTTTTATTGTGAAGCCTTCCTGCCGTATCACAAATAATAATATCCGAGTTTTTATTTTTTGCAGATGCTATTGCGTCAAATAAAACTGAACCCGGATCTTGTCCTTCATTGCCTGATACTATATCCACCTTAGCTCTGTTAGCCCATTCTTCCAACTGCTCTTTAGCAGCCGCTCTAAATGTATCACATGCTGCAAGCATAACATTTTTACCTTCATTCTTGAACTGGCAAGCTAATTTTCCAATAGATGTAGTTTTACCAACACCATTCACACCTATAACTAAAACAATTGATTTTTCATTTTCAAAGTCGTACGCATTTTCTCCTAAATCCATTTGTTCAGTTAAGTTTTCTTTTAAAAGATCTTTGCATTCAATTGGATCTTTAATGCCCTTTTCTTTTACCTCATCTTTTAGAGAATCAATTATTTCTTCTGTTGTCATTACGCCAATATCGCTCATGATAAGCATCTCTTCTAGTTCTTCGTAGAAGTCGTCATCAATACTTGAAAAGGCATTAAATATACTATTAAAACCAGAACTAATACTAGTCCTGGTTTTTGATAGTCCATTTACTAATTTGTCAAAAAACTTTCCTGCCATGTTTTCACCTTATTTTTTATCTAATGGATTGTCCTCAAATGTACTCTCAAGTAAGTCAACTGAAACAAGCGTTGAAATACCCTTCTCCTGCATTGTAATACCATATAGTCTATCAGCCGAGTTCATTGTACCACGTCTGTGAGTAATAACGATAAACTGTGTGTTTTCTGTTAGTTTGTGTAAGTAATCCGCAAATCTAATAACGTTTGTACCATCAAGCGCTGCCTCAATCTCGTCAAGCAAACAGAATGGAGATGGTTTCAAGTTCTGAATCGCAAACATCAAACTGATAGCTGTAAGTGCTTTCTCACCACCTGATAGTTGCATCATATTCTGTAGTTTCTTTCCTGGTGGCTGCGAAATAATATCAATACCTGCGTCCAAAATATCATCAGCTTCAGTAAGTTCAATTGTTCCCTTACCACCACCAAACAATTCTTTGAACACATTATCAAACTCAACTTTGATTTCAGCGAATTTCTCTTTAAACTGCTTACGCATTCCAACTTCTAACTCATCGATAATCTTAAGCAAGTTTTCTTTAGCTTCCATCAAATCATCGTGCTGAGCTTTCATAAATGTGTAACGCTCATTCACTTCTTTATATTCCTCGATAGCGTTAATATTAACGTCACCAAGGCTTCTCATCTCACGTCTGATCTCTGTAATAGCATTTTTAATATCCGCCTTCGCCAAAGGTTCCTCTGGTTTAAGTTCTAGTGCATTTCTGTATGTGAGTTCGTATTCTTCCCACATATATGCTTCTTTATTTGCAGTCTTTTCTTCCAAAGATTCTTTCTGTGAAGTTAGACGATATATTTCTTTGTCGAGGTCAGTAATCTTTTCACTTAACTGTTCTCTCTTCTCAAAGAATTCTTTATGCTCTTTATTCTGTTGTTCTTTCTTAGCCTTAGCTTCTTCAATATCTTTTTCTAACTGAACAATAGATTCTTTTGAGGTTTCAATTTCTTTCTGGCAATTTTCTATCGCTTCATTTCTAGCAGAAATTTCATCAATATTTTCTTTAGAGTTTGCTTCTATACCCTGTAACTCCTGCGTCAAAGACTCAATAGCATTTACAGATACATCAATCTTCTCAGAAATAAACTGATGCTTAGTCTTAATGTTAGCAATCTCAATATTAACTTCTTCTATGGCAGTGTTCTTCTCATCTAGTTCTTTGCGCATAGTTTCAAGTTTTTCATTCTTTTCATTAACGCCTTTTTCTAGCTCACTGCTCTTGTCAGATTGACCAGACAAACTGCTCTTAAGTTCTGAACTGTTTTTGTTAATGTCATTAATCTCGTTAGCAATCTCTTCGTTTTCTTTGTTAACATCTGCAAACTCAAGAACAAGATTTTCTTTCTCCTCATTTGCAGTTTTAAGATTAATCTCACAAGTATTTTTAAGAATAGTCTGTTCTTGAAGACCTTTGTTAACCTTGGCAAGTTCTTCATTTAGAACACTAATCTCACTGTTATTCTTAATGATATCTTTATCAAGTTGAACTTTCTCTTCTGATAGTTCTTTAATCTTAGCTTCTAACTCTTCAATCTCTCTACGTCTTCCAAGCAAGTTTGAAGCATTCTTAAATGTACCACCTGCAATAGATCCACCAACATTTAGATACTCACCTTCTAAAGTAACCATGCGAACTTTGTATTTATATTTTCTCGCAATTGAAATGGCATGATCAACAGTATCAACCACCATTACTCTACCAAGCAAGTATTTTGAAACTCCGTCATACTTAGAATCAACATTAACCAAATCGCTTGCAAGTCCTAGTACACCAGTCTCCTGCAAAGCATCAGGAGTGTTGAAGTTAGTCTTTCCACTCATACTGCTTAGTGGTAAGAATGTAGCACGACCAAGTTTGTTCTTCTTTAAATACTCGATAGTCTCTTTGGCTGTTGTTTCAGAATCAGTAACGATATTCTGAACATTTCCACCAAGAGCTGTCTCAATAGCCGTCTCAAACTTTTTATCTACTTTGATAATATCAGCAACAACACCTACGATACCTTGTTTAGTATCTTTAAGTTCCATTACCTTCTTAACACTGTTTCCATATCCTTCATAGCGCTCAGTAATGTTTTTAAGAGCCTCTAAATTAGAAATTGATTTTGTATATGCTTGCTGATTATTTTCTAACTTCTTAGATAAGTTTTGTTTTTTAACTTTTAGATCAGCCAACTGATTACTGTAATCATCTAGAGTTTCTTTGAAGCTCTCGATTTCTTTGTTGATGTCTTCCAAATCCTGTGTTAACTGATTAATTACATTTTCCTTGCTAGACTTTTTGCTTTCAAAATCTACCAACTTCTGATTGATCTGAGACTTTCTAATATTAATCTGCTCAAGCATAGCATCAAATCTCTCAATCTTTGACTCGATTGATGACTTAGTGCTAAGGATTTCAATAATCTCTTCTTTGTCGCGCTCAATCTCAGACTCTAGAGCTTTAATATCCCAAGTAAGTTTACTAATTACTTCGTTCTCTTTAGTCTGTTTTTCTATAGCCTGGTTTAGAAGAATCTCATTTTCACTCTTCTCTTTTTCTCTATCAGCCAACTCTTTATTTCTAGAATCAATCTCGCCTTTTACAGAATCAATTCTAGAATTAATAAATGACTCGTTACTCTTTGCAGAATTAATCTGCTCCTTAATAACGTTTATTTGACCTTCCAACTTCTCAATATTTAGAGTAGTCTCGTTCAAAGTAAACTGCTTAGTCTCAATAGTCTCATTTAATTCTTCCAAGAGTTCTTCTAACTTTTTATAGTCAGTCTTAATCTGTTCAAACTCTTCGTTAGCATTATTCATATCGTTAGATGCGATATCTAACTTTTCATTTATATCAGATGTCTTTGTCTTGATTTCATCCATTTCAATCAAGAACATATTTACATCGTTAGTCTTTAAATCATCTTTTAATTCAAGATAACGCTTCGCTTTCTCACACTGTTTCTCTAGCGGTCCAACCTGGCGCTCTAGCTCAGTTAAAATATCAGTAACACGAACTAAGTGTTGGTTTTGATCGTTAAGCTTTTTGATAGCTTCATTTTTTCTTCTCTTAAACTTAACAATACCAGCAGCCTCGTCAAAAAGTTCACGTCTATCTTCTGGCTTACTACTTAGAATCTTATCAATTTGTCCCTGTCCAATGATTGAATAACCTTCTTTACCAATACCAGTGTCATAGAACATTTCGTGTACATCACGAAGACGAACTTGAGTTCCATTAATCATGTACTCACTTTCGCCAGATCTAAATAGACGACGAGAAACTGTCACCTCGTTGTAGTCTACATTTAATTTGTGGTCTGAGTTATCGAATGTAATAGACACAAATGCGTAACCCATTGGTTTTCTGTTTTCTGTACCAGAAAAGATAACATCTTCCATCTTTGAAGAACGAAGCTGTTTTGTTTTCTGTTCACCCAAAACCCATCTTACGGCATCGGCCACATTACTTTTACCTGATCCATTAGGACCAACGATACCCGTAATTCCGTTATGAAATTCAAAATTGATTTTGTTAGCAAATGATTTAAAACCATGAATTTCAATGCTCTTTAAATACATACTTTCCTCGCTTAAATGTTTATATTAATTACTTGTTAATCTTGTTTAGCGCATCCACAGCAGCATTTTGCTCTGCGTGCTTTTTAGTCTGTCCAGTACCACTTCCAATCACTTCGTCATTCAACTTAACTACCGCGCCAAAGACTTTGTTGTGGTCTGGTCCACTTTCCTTAACTATTTCGTAATGGAGACTTCCTAGATTTGTGGCATCTACCATTTCTTGCAACGTAGTTTTACTGTCATAAAACTTTTGCTTATGTTCAATATCGTTTAACACAAACGAACAAATAAACTTTGTGGCTTCATCCATTCCGCCATCCAAATAAATAGCACCAATCAATGCTTCAAAGGCATCAGACACTATAGAGTCTCTATTTCGTCCTCCAGTGTTTTCTTCACCTTTGCCTAAGAATATAAAATCTTGAAGATCAATCTCTCTAGCATCGATAGCAAGCGCAGGCTCACACACCAAACTCGCACGAAGTTTTGTCATCTCACCCTCGCTCATCTGCTTATAGTTCTTAAACAAAAAATCACTTGTTACAAGTTCTAAAACTGCATCACCTAAGTACTCTAATCTCTCATTGTTTACATCACCAGTTTCTGGCGCATTCACAATATAAGACTTATGTGTAAGCGCTGTAACTAATAGTTTTTCATCTTTAAAACTATACTCAATACTGTTTTGTAAATCATCAATATTTGTATTCATATTAATCCATTACATAGATTTAAGCCCTGAGTTAGGGCTTAAATATTTTATAAATTATAGTGCTTTCTTAATCTCATCGTAAGCATCTTTTACAGTTGCTATGTCTTTTACATCTTCTACAGGAACTTTGATTCCAAACTCATCTTCTACACTCATTACAATTTCTAAAAAGTCTAGGGAGTCCGCTCCCAAGTCCTCAACAAATCTGCTGTCCGCTGTAATGGTTGATGCATCAATATCCAAAACTTCAGCTATTACACTAATCAATTTTTCTAATTCCATTATTTTTCCTCCTGCGTATCTGCGATACTATTTTTTATTTTATTACTAATGTCATATTCTTTAAACATTGCACACTGTAAAATTGAATTCTTAATCTCAACTGATTTCGAATTACCATGTGTCTTAACAAGTAGACCTTTTAGTCCAAGCATAGGCGCTCCACCATATTGCTCGATATCAAATTTCTTCATAGTCTTCTTAAGTTTACCTTTGATAAGTAGTGCGCCAATCTTTGTCTTTAAGCTAGACATAAGCGTTTGCTTGATTGTGCTAAGCAATACTGCTCCCACACCCTCGTAAGTCTTTAGAATAACGTTACCGACAAAGGCATCACAGACAGCCACATCTACAGCGCCATCCGGAATATCTCTTGCCTCAACATTTCCTACAAAATTTATATCATCAACTTCTTTTAGAAGTTCAAAAGTCTCTTTAGTAAGCGCATTTCCTTTTTCTTCTTCAGCACCAATGTTTACAAGACCAACTCTAGGACTTTCAATGCCCATAGCATTTTGAACATATATAGATCCCATCTTTGCAAACTGAACTAAGTGACTAGGTCTAGCATCAACATTCGCACCACAGTCGATCAAAAGAACTGGACCTTCTTTAGTTGGAAGGAACGGAGCCAAAGGCGGTCTCTCCACACCTTTAAGTCTTCCAATAACAACATGTCCACCAACTAAGTTAGCACCTGTACTTCCAGCTGAAACCATAGCGTCTGCTTCGCCATGCTTAACAGCATATAAACATTTAACGATAGATGACTCTGTCTTAGTTCTAATCGCCATAACTGGTGATTCATCCATCTCAATGATCTCTGGTGCATCAATCACTTCGTATCTATCAGAATACTTTTCTGAATCATCATACTTATCAAGTTCTGGCTTTATATCATCTTCTTTACCAAATAATTTGATAAACAATTCATCATTTTCTCTTAACGCTTCGACTGCAGCTTTCACAGTTTCAACCGGTGCATAATCGCCACCCATACAGTCTAATGCAACTATAGTTTTTGACATAATTTTCTCCTTTTCACATCATTACGAGTATACTAAAAAAAGCGTTCAAATTCAAGGTAAAAAACTCGCTAAAAACTTGATAAATAAAGGGTTTTTAGGGCATAAAAAAAGAACCTCTTAAAGTAAAGAGTTTCTTTTTTTATAAATAAAATATTAATTAATCTTCAACTGCAATAATCTCTTTTTTATTGTAGCTTCCGCAAGCCTTGCAAACTCTATGAGGCATCATTAATGCACCACATTTACTACATTTTACAAGGTTTGGAGCCTTCATTTTCCAGTTAGCTCTTCTTCTATCTCTTCTGCCTTTAGAAGATTTATTTTTAGGACATATAGACATTGTATACACCTCCTTAAAGTTCGTTATTTATTAGTCTTTCTCAAAGACACTTTAACAATTATACATATCTGTTATATGTTTGTCAAATACTTTTTATCTTTAGTTTTCGACTAATTTTACAGTCTCTTGGCATATCGCAAGCTCCTCATTTGTAGGAACCACATATACATCCACCTTTGAATCATCAGTTGAAATTTTAACTTCTTCGCCGCAGGCTTCGTTAGCGTAACCATCTATTGAAACCCCTAGATATGAAAGATTATCACAAACCATTTTTCTAATGTTTGGATTGTTCTCTCCCACGCCCGCTGTAAAGACTATGGCATCTACACCATTCATTACAGCAACATATGCGCCAATAAATCTAACTATGGCTCTAATATATACATCCATAGTTTCCTTGGACTTTTCATCGCCTTCCTTAATAGCCTTATTTATATCTCTAAAATCACTAGAGTTCTCAGATAGTCCAAATACTCCCGACTCTTTATTTAGAATCCTAGTAACTTCTTTCACATCAATACCTTCAAAGTTTGCAATTACTTCTAAGATTCCTGGATCTATGTCTCCAGATCTAGTACCCATAACAACGCCCGACAAAGGAGTTAGTCCCATGCTAGTATCAACAGATTTTCCATTTTCTACAGCACAAATGCTTGCACCATTACCTAGGTGACAAACAATAGTCTTCAAACTGTCATATGGCTTTCCAATAATCTCAGCTACTCTCTTTGAAACAAAACTATGTGATGTTCCATGAAATCCATATCTTCTAATTTTATACTTATCATAAAACTTTCTAGGAATAGCATATAAGTAACTAGCTGCATCCATAGTCTGATGGAATGCTGTGTCAAATACTCCAACATTCGGAATACCTGGCATTATTTCCATACAAGCTCTAATACCAATAATATTAGCAGGGTTGTGAAGAGGTGCTAGATCGTTGCACTTTTCAATCTTTTCCAATGCATCCTCATCCAAAAGAATAGGTTCACTAAAATATTCTCCACCGTGAACCACTCTGTGACCTACCGCCTTAATCTGACTCATATCAGAAACTACGCCCACTTCATTATCTGTAAGCATATCAATAACAGCCTTGATAGCTTCATTGTGTGTAGGCATATCAATTTCTTTTGTTATTTTTTCATCCGTCTTATATGTGATAGAACTTCCATCTATTCCAATTCTCTCACAAAGACCTTTAGCCAAAACATTTTCTGTCTCTGAATCAATCAATTGAAACTTAAGTGATGAACTACCACAGTTAATTACTAAAACTTGCATATTAATCTTGAGCTTGGACTGCAGTAATTGCTATAACACCGACAATATCGTCCACGCTACATCCTCTCGATAAATCGTTAATAGGTTTTGCAATACCTTGTGTAAGAGGTCCATAAGCCTCTGCATTACCAAGTCTTTGCAAAAGTTTATATCCAATATTTCCCGCATCTAAATCAGGGAAAATAAGAACATTCGCATTTCCAGCCACTTTACTATTTGGAGCTTTGAACTCAGCAACCTCAGGAACTAAAGCAGCATCCGTCTGAAGTTCTCCATCAATCAAATACTGTGGATATTCCTTCTGTGCTATTTCTGTGGCTTCTATTACTTTTGTAACATCAGGGTGCGCTGCACTTCCATATGTAGAATGAGAAAGCATAGCAACTCTAGGTGTCTCACCAACTAAATATTCATAAGACTCTGCACTGCTAGCTGCAATATCAGCAAGCTGAGAAGCATTAGGATTTTGGTTCAATCCACAGTCGCCCAAAACAAATACTTCATCTCCATCCGAATTTTTATCATCAACACAGATAACAAAGAATGCTGATACTAGTTTACTACCAGGTTTTGTTTTTATTATCTGAAGAGACGGTCTAAGTGTGTTAGCTGACGAATGACAAGCACCCGAAACCACACCATCTGCATGTCCATTAAGTACCATCATACACGCAAAGTACATAAAATCACTAATAAGCAACGCCTTTGCTTGACGTTTTGTCATACCTTTTGCCTTACGAAGTTCAAATAATTGTTCAGTATATTCTTTAAGGTTTGCGTCTTCTTTAGGGTCTATAAAGGTAACTCCCTCCAAGTCCAAATCCTGTGCAATCTCATATTTTTGTTCTTCTGAAGCAAGAATAATTAGATCAACAAAATCGTCTTTTACTGCTTTTGACGCAGCCTCATATGTACGTCTATCCATACCTTCTGGAAGAACGATTGTCTTTCTATTGGCCCTTGCTTTTTCTTTTAATGAGTCAATAAATTTCATAAAACTCTCCTTTAAACATACATCATACTAATTATATACTATCTAAATTTATTAAACAATATAATATAATTGAAATGTATTTTTAATAATGCTAAAATACTCGTTGAGGTAAGTTATGGCTACAATTGGAATGATTGCGGAGTTTAATCCGTTTCACAAAGGTCACAAATACATAATCGAAAAAGCAAAAAGCATCACTGGCGCAGATAATGTTATCGTAGTTTGTAGCGGCAACTATGTACAACGCGGAGAACCAAGCGTATATGACAAAACAGTTCGTACAAAAGCTGCATTATCTAACGGAGTAGATGCTGTTTTTGAGTTACCAGTTTATTATGCTACTGCTTCAGCCGAAGCATTTGCTAGAGCTGGCGTAAAGTTCTTAACCGACTTAGGATGTGTGGATTATCTTTGTTTCGGATGTGAAACAGATAACATTAAAATACTTCCAATTATTGCTAGTGTTTTAAATCACGAACCTGAAGAATATAAAACATTGTTAAAAAGCCATTTGGCTGAGGGCGAATCATTCCCAAAAGCTAGATCTAACTCTCTTAAAAAATATTTAAAAGATACAAAAGACATTAATGAAGATGAAACAGAACTTACTCTAAAATCACCAAATAACATTTTAGCTATTGAGTATATAAAGGCAATTAAATACTTCAATTCTAATTTAAAACCTTTAGCTATAAGACGAGTTGGCGCTGACCATGCATCAACTGACATTACATTTGATGTTGTATCTGCTATGGCTATTAGAAACGAACTTGAGAAAAAACACGATATTAGCTCTCTTGTTCCTCCTGATGCTTACAGATTTTATGATGGACCTAAACCATTATTCTTAAGTGATTTTGAACAATTGCTTGGAAAAGCATTGCTTAGTTCAAACGACTATAGCAAATACCTAGGTGTGGGTGAAGAATTGGGAAACAGAATTTATAATCAGAAAAATGATTATACAGATATAGAGAACTTTATTAAGCAAATTGATTCAAAGAATAATACAAGAACAGCTATATCTAGAGTTTTATTGCATATAATGTTAGATATCAAAGAAGAAGATATTATGGAGGCAGTTAATAATAACTACTTTACTTCCGCTAGATTGCTTGGAATCAACCGTGCATCAAATCTAATATCAATAATTAATGATAATTCAAAGATTCCATTAATTAGCAAATTCTCAACACACTATCGCAACGCAACCGGCCTAGACAAAAAACTATTAGATATTCAATTATATGCTGATGACTTATACCGCTTAGTATATATGACAAAATATAAAGAAATAATACCAAATGAATTCGAACGACAAATTGTCGTGAAGTAATATTTTTCTCTCCGTACCCATTTACACGACAATTCAAAGTTTTAAAAACTAGGAGTTATTTAAAGAAAAACAAAAATATATTGCCCAAAGCAAATTTCTGTCATTTGCGTGGGCAATATATTTTTGTTTTTAAATGAATGAAAAATTTAGTTTTTGAAACTATGAATTGGGGCTGGAATTCGGCCTGTGCGAGAAACAAAATTATCACAAGAAAATTTGTTTACTGGCATTATTGGAGCCCTTCCTAGTAATCCACCAAATTCAACCTCTTCACCTACGTCTTTTCCTATTACAGGAATAATTCTAACAGCTGTAGTCTTTTGGTTAATCATACCAATAGCAGCTTCATCAGCAATAATTCCTGAAATTGTACTTGCGCTAGTATCACCTGGAATAGCAATCATATCTAAACCAACAGAACATACACAAGTCATTGCTTCTAGTTTTTCTAAAGTAAGTGCACCTTCTTCTACAGCTTCTATCATACCTTGATCTTCGCTAACAGGAATAAACGCACCACTTAATCCACCAACATAAGATGATGCCATTACACCACCTTTTTTTACTTGGTCATTTAATAAAGCAAGGGCTGCTGTAGTACCAGGAGCACCTGCTTTTTCTACACCAATCTCCTCTAAAATGTTTGCAACAGAGTCGCCAACAGCTGGTGTAGGCGCAAGAGACAAATCTATAATTCCAAACGGAACATTTAATCTCTTAGCAGCTTCATTTGCAACCATATATCCTACTCTTGTTACTTTAAAAGCAGTTTTCTTTATAGTATCGCAAAGAACATCGAAACTTTCTCCACGAACTTTTTTAATGGCATGTCTAACAACACCTGGTCCCGATACACCAACATTAATAACTGCATCTGCTTCAGTCACGCCGTGGAACGCACCAGCCATAAATGGGTTGTCATCAGGTGCATTACAAAATACGACTAATTTGGCGCAGCCTAATGAATCATCTTCTTTAGTAAACTCAGCAGTTTCCTTAACAATCTCACCCATAAGTCTAACTGCGTCCATATTTAGACCAGTCTTTGTAGATCCAACATTAATCGAACTACATACTCTCTCAGTTTCTGCCAAAGCCTTTGGAATAGATTTAATCAATAGTTCCTCTGCCTGAGTCATACCCTTATTAACAAGCGCCGAATAACCACCAAGGAAATTCACTCCAACTTCCTTAGCAACCTTATCCAATGTCTTTGCAATAGTTACATAATCATCAGAACTCTTACAAGCCTGACCACCAACTAAAGCTATTGGAGTAACAGAAATACGTTTATTAACAATAGGAATTCCATACTCCTTAGAAATAGCCTCGCCAGTCTCAACCAAATCTTTTGCAAGACCTTTTATCTTGTTATAAATATTTTCATTTAACTTATCAAGATCATCAGTTATACAATCTAGCAAACTAATACCTAAAGTAATAGTTCTAACATCAAGATTGTAATTATCGATCATCTTGTTTGTTTCTTGTACTTCAAAACGACTAATCATAACTTCCTCCAGTTATACTCTGTGCATACTGTCAAATATTTCTTCTCTCTGAGCTCTGATATTAACACCGATATCCTGTCCGACACTATCAAGTGCCTCAGACAAAGCGTCAAAATCAACATCACTGCCGCTCGCATCTACTACCATCATCATATTGAAATAATCTTGTACAATAGTTTGTGAAATATCAAGAATATTTACTTTGTGTTCTGATAGATATGTACATACTTTAGCAATGATTCCAACAGTATCTTTTCCTACAACTGTAATTATTATCTTGTTCATAATATCCTCCAGTTTATATTATTATATCGCAAGATGGACAATCCCTCTTTGCAACTCTAATTTCAATCCCCATATCATTTAAATCAATGTTATTAAACATCAACTCATTTCTAACTGTTTCAAATGCAAGTTCCGGATAATTATTATCCTTACTCAAATGTCCAAGAATAATGTACTGCATTTTATCAGAAATAATTTCACTTAGCAACTTACCACAAGCTTCGTTTGAAAGATGTCCAACATCGCTCCAAATCCTGCTTTTGAGGTGATAAGGATATGGTCCAACCTCTAACATTTTTAAATCATGATTAGCCTCTACCAAAATGGCATCTAAATCTTGCAATGAATCAACCAATTCATCATGATAATATCCTAAGTCTGTAACTATAGCACAAGATTTTTTTCCATCATCAAATCTATAACAAACAGAATCCGATGCGTCATGGCTAGTTGATATTGAATTGATTTTTAAGTCTCCGACAAAGAATTCTTCATCGGAGTCAATCTCTTCAAACAATTCTTTATCTACTTCACCAGTTGATGATGCGTTTAGAATCTCATCAATAGTTCCTTTTGTAGCATAAACAGAAACTGGATGAGCTCTCAAGAAAACACCTATCCCTTTTATGTGGTCAGAATGTTCATGAGTAACCAAAATGGCATCTATCTCGTTGGGTGAAGTCTCAAAAAAATCAAGTCCTTCTTCAACACGTTTATTGCTAATACCTACATCTACCAAAATGTTTGTGTCTTCACTCTTAACTAATATACAATTTCCGCTGCTTCCACTGCAAATTGATGCGATTTCCATTTTACTAATCCTTAAAAAAGTGAATCCCTAAATATAGAGATTCACTTCTTAATTGCTTAAATATTTTTATTAGTCGTCTAGATCTACTGTAGCCTCTTCTGTCTCTTCATATGAAGGAGCTTGATCCTGACCAGCCAATTCTTTTCTACTCTGAACTACAACATTTAATGAATCATCCATATCTGTCATTAATCTCTCTTGAGCTGCCCCAAAGTTCTGAAGTCCTGTAGAAAGAATACTCTGTACATTTGAAAGAATATCATCAGTATACTGCATAGCTCTAGTCTTAAGATCATTAGCCTCAGCCTTTGCTGAATCAACAATACCCTGAGCTTCCTGCTGAGCTTGATCAATAACAGAGTTAGCTTCAGCGTATGCTTTCTGCATAATCTCGTGCTCACTTACCAACTGATTGATGTGGGCTGTAGCTTCTGAAATCATAGCCTCTGATCTTTCCTTTGCATCATTGATGATTGCATCTTTGTTAGCAATAATCTTCTGATACTTCTTTATTTCTTCTGGTGTACGAAGTCTTAACTCAGCCAATAACTCATCAATATCATCCTTGTTTACAATGATTTTAGATGTTGATAATGGCTGGAATTTACAATTATCAATATATTCCTCAATCTCTGTAATAATCTGTTCAATCTTACTCATTTTCGCTCTCCTTTAATTCCTCAATTTTATTAATAACTTGTTCTGCAACAATGTCAGGTACAAATCTACTTATGTCTCCACCATGAGATGCTACTTCCTTAACTGTACTAGAATTTAAATATGCATATTCAAGTCTAGTTGATAAGAATAGTGTTTCAATATTTTCATCCAAAACCATATTGGTTTGAGACATTTGCAATTCGTATTCAAAATCTGTAACAGCTCTTAACCCTCTGATTATTACTTTAGCATCTACTTGATGAGCAAAGTCAACAAGTAATCCGTCAAAAGCCATAACCTTTACATTAGGGATGTCTGCCACAACTTCATTTAACATTTTAACACGATTATCGACATTAAACAACGGAGATTTTAAATTATTATTTAGCACTCCAACTATCAATTCATCTACTATTTTAGCAGATCTTTTGATCACATCTAAATGTCCATTTGTAACCGGGTCAAAACTTCCTGGATAAATAGCTCTAGTCATTTAATTCACCTTTTTTATAAATAAATGCTTGTTCGTTTTATAAGTTTTTTCTTTATATAAAACAAAGCCTAAACCATCTAAATAATCGAAGTCTGTATTTAGTGAAGCCTCAACTATTATGATAGTATCATTGTTTATTATAACTGATTTTTTAAGTAGTTCAAGAACATTTTTCTCCAAACCTTTATCGTATGGAGGGTCCATAAAGACTACGTCAAAGGAATAGTTTCGGTCTTCTAACATTGCAATCGCTAGTTCATCAGACTTGTTCAAAACAACAGCATTTTCTTGAAACTTAGTGAACTCTAAATTGTCATTTATAACATCAACCGCTTTTGGATTATTATCGACAAAGACACATTGTGTTGCACCTCTACTTAATGCTTCAATACCAATCCCTCCACTACCACTAAACAAATCTAAGAAACTACATCCATAGATATCATTTTGAATCATATTGAACAAAGTTTCTTTAATTCTGTCAGTAGTTGGTCTAGTATCTAGTCCTTCTAAAGTCTTTAGTTTTAAACTTCTTGCACTACCTGATATTACTCTCATATCAATCCTTAACAAAACAAAAAGCAGACCTAAGCCTGCTTTTTGAATTTATTTCTATTAGTTATTATTCTTCTTCAGAATCATCTGCAGGTGCTTCTTCAGCATCATCAGAATCAGTAATCTTTTCTTTTAGCTCTTCTAACTTGCCTTCAACTTTTTCGATTACATCTTCAGCTTTTTCTTCAACAGCTTCTTTCACTTCTTCAATCGGCTCTTTGGCTTCTTCCTTCTGTTCAGCAACCGTTTCTTTTGCTTCTTCAACATCTGCCTTAACAGTTTCAGCAACATCTTTTAAATCATCAGCTACCGCATCAACAGCATCATGTGCTTCACCTTGTGCTGCAGCAATAGCATCTGCGATAGAAGAATCTGGTTCTTCATTCTGCTCAGGCATTTCTGGAACTTCTTCTTTCTCTTCCTCAGGTTCTTCCTTTGGCTCTTCTGGTAGAAGTACTTTTCTGCTTATACTGATTTTCTTTTCTTCTTCGTTAAATTCAACAATCTTAGCTTCGATTACATCGCCCACTTTTAATTCATCAGATGGCTTATCAACATGATGTCTTGCAATCTGTGAAACGTGAAGTAATGCATCTACACCAGGCTCAATCTCAACAAAGCAACCAAAGTCGGTCATTCTAGCAACAGTACCTGTTACAATAGCGCCTACTGCAAATTTCTCACTTGCGTTGTTCCATGGGTTTGTATCTTCAAACTTAAGACTAAGAGCGATCTTATCACCATCAATCTCTTTGATGAATGCTGTAACTTCATCACCTGGTTTAAAGTGCTTACGTGGATTGCCAATTCTTCCCCATGACATTTCTGAAATGTGAAGCAATCCATCAACACCGCCGATGTCAACAAACGCACCAAAATCAACTACGCTCTTAACTGTACCTGTGATAGTGTCGCCCACACTAACTTTCTCAAGAAGTGCAGCTCTAGCTTCTTCTTTTTCTTTAGAAACTAACTGTTTTCTATCACCGATAACTCTTCTCTTTCTAGGGTTATATTCTGTAAGAACAAATTCAATTTCTTGTCCTTCGTACTTGCTTAGGTCTCTCTCAAAAACATCTGAAACCAAGCTAGCAGGAATAAATACTCTAGCTCCTTCTACGTCTACACTCAAACCACCTTTTAGAATCTGTACAACTGGTGCTTTAAGAACTTCATTGTTTTCAAATGCTTCTTCAAGTCTCTTGTTTGCCTTCTCTGCAGCAAGTCTCTTATATGATAAAGCTACTTGACCTTCGCCATCGTTTACCTTAAGAACCTTTACTGTCAGTTCATCGCCGACTGAAATCTCAGTTGTCAGATCTTCTGCAGTGTTAGAATACTCGTTAACAGGAAGAATTCCATCAGCCTTGTAACCAATATTAAGTACAGCCTCTTCTGGCTTAACTGAAATAACCTTTCCTTCAAGAACTTCTCCATTGCGAATAGTCTTGAAACTTTCGTCTAACATTTGTTCAAATTCGTTGTTCATCTCTGACATTTGGTATGAACCTCCTCAATAATATTCTTTGGGGTGGAAGCCCCTGCTGTGATACCTACTTTTTCAAAATCTTTCAACTTCTCAAAATCCATATCCTTTGCAGTTTGAATATAAAAAGTATTTTCACATTCATTTTTACAAATTTCATATAATTTTTGAGTATTTGAACTATTTTTCCCGCCAATTACAATCATAGCATCAACTTTTCCGGCAATTTCTTTTGCTTCTTTCTGACGCTCGTTTGTAGCGTTACAAATAGTATTCACAACATTACTATCATAACCTTTTTCCCCTATTATTTCAACCAATTTGGCGAACTTTTCGGGGTTGTAAGTGGTCTGAGAAACAATACAAACAGGTGTATTAGAATCTAAGTCTATTCCTCTTGCATCCTCCTCATTATCCACTATAAAGGCATCTCCATTTACCCATCCTTTAATACCTTCTACTTCAGGATGATATTCACTACCAACTATAATAATCGTTTTTCCTTTTTCGCTCTCTTCTTTAACAATATTATGAATCTTTTTTACAAATGGGCATGTAGCATCTACCACATCGCAGTTTTTCTGCTCCAAAGAATCATATATATTTTTTCCAACGCCATGAGATCTAATAACTACAGTGCAATCAGACAAATCATTTAACTCTTTCTCATCAAAGTTAATTGCCTTAACTCCTTTGCTCTCCAAATCAGACACAACTTCCTCGTTGTGAATAATTGGACCATATGTATAAATATTGTTATTAGAACTGTTTGCTTCGTCGTAAACCATATCTATGGCTTTTTGTACTCCGAAACAAAAACCGGCTTTTTTAGCTAAAATAATTTCCATTCGCTCTCCTATTTCAAAGAAATAATTTTTGCAACTACTTCGTCGATAGTCATATCTGAAGAATCAACTAACACTGCATCATCTGCTTGGCTTAGAGGCGAAACCTCTCTGTTCATATCTCTGTAGTCTCTATCTTCAATATCTTTTTCTATTTCTTTTAAGTCGCAAGTCTGTCCTTTTTCAACTAACTCGTCATATCTTCTCTTAGCTCTAGTCTCAACACTAGCTGTTAAATATATTTTAAGATCTGCATTAGGCAATACTGCAGTTCCGATATCTCTTCCATCCATAACTACATCGTTCTTTGCCGCCAAATCTTTTTGAAGCGCAACTAATATCTTTCTAACTCCAGGAAAAACTGCAATAGCCGATGTAAGATTTCCAATCTCCTCGCGTCTAATTTCTGTGCTAACGTCTTCACCGTTCAAATAAACTTTTTGTGTACCATCTTCGTAACCAAGAGTCACTTCAACACTCTCGCACTTAGCAACAACAGCCGCCTCATCCGAAGTATCTATTCCATCTCTAAAGCAAGCCAAAGCTAAAGTTCTATACATGGCACCAGTGTCCACATAAATAAAACCGAGCTCCTTCGCAACTATTTTTGCTATTGTACTTTTTCCTGCACCCGCAGGTCCATCGATTGCTATATTATACATTTTATCCTCCTAGTATATACTGTTTCCTGCAACAAACCCTGTGCTCCAAGCCAGTTGCAAGTTATATCCACCTGTCAGTGAATCAAGATCCAAAACTTCACCTACAAAGTAAAGCCCAGGAACTATTTTCGATTCCATAGTCTTTGGGTTGATTTCTTTAACATCAATACCACCCTTAGTGATAATTGCTTCATCATAACCACGTAGGCTTTCAATGTTAAACTCGAGATTCTTTATTAAGCCAACTAATCTTTGTCGCTCTTCCTTTGTAATCTCATTAACCTTTTTATACTCATCAATTCCCGATAGTCTTATAATAATCGGAATTAGTTTTTTAGGCAACAAATCATTTAAAGAATTGTTAAAGTTTTTATTTTTATACTTATCAAAATCTCTAAGGATTCTTTTATCAAGCGTTGCTTCATCTAATGCTGGCTTTAAATCAATTGATATTTTATATCCATCTTCCATTTTGTCCGCGACAAAGGAACTGGCACTAAGCACTAACGGGCCGCTAACTCCAAAATGAGTAAAAATCATTTCTCCTAAATCTTCATATAAAGTTTTGTCATCTTTAAGTAATTTTAAATTTACATTTTTCAAAGACAAACCTTGGAGTTCTTTGCAGTAGCCTTCTTGGATGTTAAACGGAACTAGTGACGGATAAGTTTTTGTTGTTTTATGATTGAACTGCCTTGCCCATTTATAGCCATCACCTGTTGAGCCTGTAGATTTATATGAAAGTCCACCCGTTGCAATTATCAGTGAGTCACAAGTATACTCATCATTTATTTTAAATTCATCATCTTTAGTAATGTCTTTTACTTCGTAGTTTAAAACAACACTTACTCCTAGAGAATCTAGTTGCTTCTTAAGTGCTTTAATAACATCTGATGATTTATCACTCTTAGGAAAAACTCTATTTCCGCGCTCTACTTTAGTTTTAACACCTGATTCTTCTATCAACGAAATAATATCATCAGAATCAAACGCATTGAATGCGCTGTACATAAACTTAGGGTTAGACATTAAATTGTTCATATGAGAATTGATATCTGATGCATTTGTCAAATTACATCTACCTTTTCCCGTAATAAACAATTTCTTACCTAGCTTTTCATTTTTCTCTAGTAGTGTTACATCATTACCATTTTTCTTTGCAGCTATCACCGCCATCATGCCAGATGCGCCACCACCTATTACAATTACTCTACTCATAATAAAATAACAAAAAGGGCAGATAAACTGCCCTTTATTTTACACAGGGTAAGCCCCGTTTTCTTTATCCATTTTCTTTGGGTCAATTTTACTCTGTTGCGCCTCTCTGTATTCGAAGAAATCTTTTGCTACCTCAGGGAACAATGCATATGTAAGCACATCTTCATCCTGCTGTTTCCACTGTTTTATTTCTTCTTCGTATTTTGGAAGAGCTGGCTCTAGCAAATCTGCAGGTCTGCATGTTATTGGCTTTTCATCACCTATAGCTTTCTTCTGAACTTCCTCGTTAAATGGTTTAACAGTCTGTCCATATTTTCCAGCCAACAAATCTTTTGCCTGCTGGTTAATCATCTTATATCTCTCACCCATAACTACGTTTAGTACAGCCTGTGTACCAACGATCTGTGATGATGGAGTAACCAATGGCGGTTCTCCAAAGTCCTTACGAACTCTTGGCACTTCCTCTAGCACTTCTTCAAACTTATCTGAAGCGCCCATCTCATCAAGTTGAGAAACAAGGTTTGAAAGCATTCCACCAGGAACCTGGTAAAGCAATGTGTTAATGTTAACACCCATTACCTTTGGACTTAGAAGTCCATTTTCCAAACATTCTTCTCTATATGGTTTAAAGTAGTCAGCTACTTCTTTTAACGCTTTCATATCTAGGCCAGTATCATATTCTGTGCCCTTGAATGTCTCAACCATAACTTCTGTAGGTGGCTGAGATGTACCCATTGATAATGGAGAGATAGCTGTATCAATAATATCAGCGCCTGCCTCCACAGATTTTAGATATGTCATCTGTGCAACACCTGATGTACAGTGTGTGTGCATTTCAATTGGGATATCTGTTCCATCTTTTAGAGCATTAACTAACTCAGTTGCTGCATATGGAGTAAGAAGTCCTGCCATATCTTTTACACAAAGTGAGTCTGCACCCATATCTTCAATACGCTTAGCAATGTCTTTCCAATAATCTAATGTGTAAGCATCGCCTAAAGTGTATGATAAAGCAATCTGAGCTTCAGCTCCCTCTTTCTTTGCAGACTTAACAGCAGTCTCTAAGTTTCTCAAATCATTTAGACAGTCAAAGATTCTGATAATATCAATTCCGTTTGAAACTGATTTCTGTGTGAAATACTCAACCACATCATCTGGGTAATGGTTGTATCCCAAAATATTTTGACCTCTAAACAACATTTGAAGTTTAGTATTCTTAAATCCATCACGAAGTTTTCTTAATCTCACCCATGGATCTTCTTTCAAGAATCTAAGTGCAGCATCAAATGTAGCTCCACCCCAACACTCTACAGCATGATATCCAATCTTGTCCATCTTATCAACAATTGGAAGCATCTCCTCTGTAGGCATTCTAGTTGCTATCAAAGACTGATGAGCATCTCTTAATGCTGTTTCTACTATTTTGATTTTCTTAGCCATAATTTTCCCTCGTTTATTTTTAAATTATTTTATATACCAAAAATTGCCATAAATGTACCAGCTGCCACGGCTGTACCAATAACACCAGCCACGTTAGGTCCCATAGCATGCATCAACAAGAAGTTTGTTGGGTCTGCTTCTGTTCCCACTTTCTGTGACACTCGGGCTGCCATTGGAACGGCAGATACACCAGCAGATCCAATAAGTGGATTAACCTTACCACGTGTAGCCACGCACATAATCTTACCAAACAAAACACCAGCTGCTGTACCAATACAAAATGCCAACAAGCCTAAAATTACAATCTTGATTGTACTTACATTTAGGAACGCCTCTGCACTAGTGGTTGCACCTACTGATGTACCAAGTAAGATAACAACTATATACATAAGAGCATTTGACGCAGTATCTTGTAACTGACGTACAACTCCAGATTCTCTAAACAAGTTACCGAGCATTAACATACCAACAAGTGGTGCTGTAGTTGGAAGAATCATACAAACTACAATCGCAACGATTATAGGGAACAAAATCTTTTCAAGTTTGCTAACTGGACGAAGTTGCTCCATCTTAATTTTTCTTTCCTTCTCGGTTGTGAGAAGTTTCATAATAGGTGGCTGTATGATAGGAACCAGGGACATATACGAATATGCCGCCACCGCAATCGGTCCTAATAATGCCGTCTGTCCTAATTTACCTGCTAGGAAAATAGATGTAGGTCCGTCTGCACCACCAATGATTGAGATGGCTGCAGCTGCTTTTCCGCCAAATCCCATAAATATAGCAAAGAAATATGCACCGTATATACCAAACTGCGCCGCCGCACCTAACAAGAAACTCTTAGGGTTAGCAATAAGCGGTCCAAAGTCTGTCATAGCACCAACACCCATAAAGATAAGTGATGGCAAAATACTCCATTCATCAAGTTTGAAGAAGTAATATAACAAACCACCTGTTCCGTCTTCACCTACTGGCGCTTTGATAATATCTGGATAGATATTTACTAAAAGCATACCGAAAGCTATAGGAACAAGTAATAATGGTTCATATCCTTTTTTTATTGCAAGAAATAAGAAAACACAAGCAATGGCAATCATAATGTAATTGCCCACAGACAAGTTAAAAAACGCTGTCTGATTAACTAGGTTATCCAGTGTTTCTGTAAAATTCATAAGTACCTCCAAAGACTAAATATTATTAGTCTTCTAATTACATAGTCGCAAGAACTGCGCCTGATTCAAACTCACTACCAACTTCCACTTTGATACTAGCAATTGTACCGTCCTGTGGAGCTACAACAGAGTTTTCCATCTTCATAGCTTCAAATACCATAATAGTATCGCCCTTGCTTACTTGCTCTCCTGCCTTAATCTTTATAGACATAACTTTACCTGGCATTGGAGCCTTGATTTGAACATCACCATCGTTTCCAGATGCAACTGGTGCAGGTGCTTCTACTGGTGGAGCTGCTGGTCCCGGTGCACTAACTGAAGCGCTAGCAACTTCTCCTTTTTCCTCAACTGTTACGTCGTAAGCTTTTCCATTTACTGTAATTGTATAACTCTTCATTTTGTTATCCTCCAAAATACTTATTATCTTCTCTTTATTGATCTAACTACAAAACTATCTGTAGATTTTTTCTCTAGTGATGCGATGGCTGCTGTAACTACTGCCACAAGTTCGCTATCATCCACTTCCTCTTTTGGCTTTTGAACCGTATCAAATGATCTAGGTCCCGTATCCATCTTTTTCTTTCTTTTAATTATCTTTTTAACTTTAGGGAACAAGTTAAAACATGAAATCACTAAGAAGATGAATATCAAAACTGCAAATACAGTTCCCATACCTATCAAAGTGTTTGAACCAGCTTGAACTAGTTTCTCACCTGTAGAATATTTAGCATCAAATGTCATTTCATATAATGTTATTGCATTGTGATTTTCTTCATCGAATTTATACAATGATGTAACTGTGGCATCTCTCTTTGTACAATCAAGTGTGGTTGTTACATCGATCTCACCATTTACATAGCTACACTCTGTATCCTTCTTTATAGATATAATCTTGCCACATTCTTTGTGAAATTTCTTAACAGTGTCTTCTAACTTTTTCTCGAGTCTTTCTTGATCAAGTGCGTATTTGGATTGATCAATGTTTCGTGATCGTTTATAAAGGTTAGGATTTTTCTCATAAGCATTTGCCACAAGATTGATCTGTATTTCACGAAGATCTTTTTCATCATATGCAGTTTTATCATTATTTTTCTTACATCCTACTAGGCACAAACATAATGCCATACAAACGCAAGAAAGATATATAATTCGTTTCATCTTAAATCTCCTTTGTATAAAGCATCTCAAATGCTCCAATTAGGTATTTTCTAGTATCAATTGGTTCAATAATTGAATCAATATAACCTCTAGCAGCAACATTCTGAATGTTACCTTGAAGTTTATCGAATTCACTAACCTTACTGCTGTCGCCATACATAACCTCAGCAGCCTTCTTAGGCTCCATTACTGAAACCTTTGCCTTAGGCCAAGCATAAACCATATCAGCACCTAAAGCTTTTGAATTCATAATCATATATCCACTTCCAACAGCTTTGCCAACTATCAAGTTAACCTTTGGAACTGTAGCATTTGAGAATGCAAATACAAGATTTGATGCTTCACTCACACCATCCTTTTCAGTCTCAAAACTTGAATCGAAACCTTCACAGTTTGTCAAAGTCAAAATTGGAAGTCCAAGTGAGTCGCAGGTAATAACAAAGTCTGACGCTTTCTTAAGTCCATCAGTTGTAAACTTGTTTTGACCGTCAAATTCTTTATTTGCAACTACACCTATTGTTGCACCATTTAATTTAATAAATGCTGTAACAATATCTTCTGAATAATCTTTCTTAACTTCTATAACAAAACCATCATCTGATAGTTCTTTAATAACATTGATTGGATTAGAAACTTTTTCTTCTATATCTACTCCGCGGTTAAGATTATCTGTCACATCTACATCTACTGCAGGAACTGATGAGTTAGATGGGATAGTTGAAATCAAGTTTCTAACACTTGTATAAATCTGACTTTCAGGAAGAACAAAGTCTACATTACCAACTTCTGCCTGGTACTTTGCAGAAGAACTATCAACAGTCTTGTTATCTGCAATAGTGTTTGGCGAATTAACAAATAGTTTTGCGCTAGTCTCTTCCATATATGTAAAGTCAGATAATTTAGATAAAACACTTAAAGCTCCACCACACTCGCCAAATAACATAGTAATCTGTGGAACAACGCCGTAAGCGTTTGATTGCATAAAATAAATCTGGCCAAAAGCTTCAAGTGCATCTACCGACTCTTGAACTCTAAAACCAGAACTATCAATAAGACCTATGATAGGTGCTCCCATATCAATGGCCTTGTCATATATATTCATAATCTTCTTTGCATGCATCTCACCAATAGAGCCGCCTAATACATCTGGATCTTGGCTGTAAACGAATACTAATTCGCCATTTATTAGTCCATATCCAGTAACTACTCCGTCTGATGGTGTTTCAGTTTCGTTAACGTTAAAATCGGTGCTTCTAGCCTTAACTAGAGCCCCTATTTCTACAAAACTGTTATCATCAAGAAGATTATTAATTCTCTCTCTTGCCTTTGTATTGTTCATCGATTTTCCCTCCAAAATTTATGTAAAATTGTTCTGTAACCCAATTTTTACCAACTATTATACTAATACTTTAGGTGTCAATATTCAAGGTAAACTTTTTACCATAGTAATTGCATTTTTTATATATAAAAACTGGGGTTAATAATTATAGTTTTTGTACTCTTTTATCTAACCATTCTTTATTGATTGGCGTAAAGTTTTCATCCTCGAAATAAACCTTGTGCCAAACAAGGAAAACATATACCGTCCAAATCCTTCTGCTATTATCGGCTTTTCCATTTTTATGATCTTCCATCAATTTTACAAGAATGTCTGTGTTGAAATATTTCTCAGCAGTATCGCTTGTAAGGACTGACAAAACTTTATTATAGTATTCATCTTCACAAAGCCATACTCTAATAGGAACAGGGAATCCCAATTTCTTTTTATTAGCAGTCTTCTCTGGAATATGTTTCTTAGCCGCTATTCTAAATGCACGCTTTGTAGCTGTGTCAGTTACTTTATACTCAGTAGGCAATCTCTTAGCATAGTTAAACACTTTAATATCTAAGAAAGGAACTCTAGATTCCAAACAATGTGCCATACTCATCTTATCTGCTTTTAACAGAATATCGCCTTGTAACCAAAAGTTAATATCTACATATTGCATCTTAGAAATATCGTCTAAGTTTTTAGCTTTATCGTATGTATGTGCAACCAAATCCTTTGGGGAAATATGTGTAAGTTTAGTTTTTAAAAGTTTTTCTCTATCTTCTACAGAGAACATATTTGCATTTCCAATAAATCTTTCTTCCACGCTCTTACTTCCACGAATCAAGAAATCTCTTCCTTTAACATCTGGAAGCAACTTTGCAATACCAGCTAAACCTTTTCTAATAAACTTTGGAATATGCTGATAACCCTTTAGCGAAATAGGCTCATGATAAATGTTGTATCCGCCAAAGAATTCATCAGCCCCTTCGCCTGACAATACAACCTTAATCTGTTCTGCTGCCACTTGATCTACAAAGTAAAGTGCTATACAAGATGGGTCCGCCAAAGGCTCATCCATATAGTACATAACTGTCTCAATTGAATTGAAATATTCGTCGCTATTAATTGTTTTGCTGAAGTTCTTCTTATTTAATTCCTCTACCAAACCTTCAGCATATCTAATCTCATTGTATTTACTTTGTTTATCTAAAAAGCCAACTGTAAATGTTTTATCAGCTGGAAATTCTGAAACAACATAACTAGAATCAACACCACTTGATAAAAGTGATCCAACTTCCACATCAGCTATCATATGTGCATCTATTGTCTCATGAACTACTTTTTCAATATCTGATACGGTATCATCCAAGTTCTTATCCTTCTTTGGTTTTAACTTTGGATCAAAATATCTTTGAATATCCAAATTTCCATCTTTCAACTCGAAGTAATGTCCTGCTGGAAGTTTGAATATTCCTTTGAAGAATGTTTCAGGTAAAACTGAATATTGGAAACTCAAGTATTGCTCTAGTGCTTCTTCATTCACCTGTCTTTCATATCCTGGAAAATCTAAAATAGATTTGATTTCTGAGCCAAAGACAAATGCATTATTTACATTTGCATAATAAAAAGGTTTGATACCAAAATAGTCTCTGGCACCAAACAATGTTTTAGTTTTAGAGTCCCAAATAACAAATGCAAACATTCCGCGAAGCATTGTTAGGAAATCTTTTCCATATTCTTCGTATCCATGAATCAAACATTCTGTGTCTGAATCATTTGCAAAGGTATGACCTCTGCGAATCAAATCTTCTCTTAGTTCAAGGTGATTATAAATCTCACCATTGAACACAATAGCCAAATCACCAGTCTCATTATACATGGGCTGAACTCCGTGATTTAAGTCAATAATGCTAAGACGTCTGTGACCAAGGGCAGCCAAATCATCCACATACATTCCCATATCATCCGGACCTCTGTGAGCGATTCTATCTACCATTGTCTTTAGAATCTTTTTGCTATCGTTCACTTTTCCAACAAATCCACATATTCCACACATAATAAACCTTTCTATTATCTAGCCTCTATAAATAATAAAAATTGATTACAATACTTTTTTAACCTCATCCTCAGAGATTACTTCGCTAATTAGCGTGCGCTCATCCATTGGATATTTTACGCCTTTAATTTCTTGATAGTCTTCATGACCTTTGCCGGCCAAAACTATAATATCGCCATCTTTTGCATTCATGATTGCATATCTAATGGCATCTTTTCTATCAGGCACTGTGGCATATTCGCCGTCCGCCTTTTTAACACCAATCAAAATATCGTTGATGATATCCATTGGCTCTTCAAATCTTGGATTATCAGAAGTAACAACTGTAAAGTCGGCAAGTTTTGATGAAACCTCACCCATCTCATATCTTCTGTCTTTACTTCTGTTTCCGCCGCAGCCAAAGATAGTAACAATTCGTTTTGGATTATATTCTTTCAAACTTGTAAGCAAACTCTCCAAACTCATAGCATTGTGTGCATAGTCAATCATAAACACAAATCTATCAGATACTTTCACTATCTCCACACGACCTTTGACGCTGATGTCTATAAGCGCCTTTTGTATTACTTCTTTATCATCTGTTAAGTGTGAGCAAATTGCAATTGCACACAAACTGTTGTAAACACTAAATATTCCAGGAACATGAATTTCAACTGGCATTTCCATCTTGCCAGTCAAATCATATGAAACACATAGTTTTCCTGGCTTTGTAAATAGTTCAATATTAGTTGCCTTAAAGTCAGCATCATTTTCAACGCCGTATGTTTCAACATCACATGTGGCACCTTCTAATATTTCTTTTGTATGTTTGTCATCTATATTAACTATAGCGTGCTTGCACTGCTTAAATAGCATAGCTTTGCACTGAAGGTAGTGTTCAAAACTTGTATGTTCATTTGGACCAATGTGATCAGGCTCAAGGTTAGTAAAGATGCCATAGTCAAATGTAAATCCAGCCACTCTATCAAGCATCAACCCTTGGGATGAAACTTCCATGACTACACACTGTATTCCAGCATCAACCATCTTCCTAAAAGCTTCCTGAATTATGTATGACTCTGGAGTAGTGTTTGCAGTTTTAATAATCTCATCACCATAAACTGCTCCAATAGTTCCGATAAGTCCTGTTTTGATTCCAACACTATCGAGAACTGACTTAACCATATATGTGGTTGTAGTTTTACCTTTTGTTCCAGTAATACCAATAGTTGTAATTTGCTCTGCAGGATAATCAAAGTATGCAGCTGACATACATGCCAATGCTTTTCTAGTGCTCTCGACTTTAACCAAAGTAACATTCTCAGGCACATTTACATCTTCCTGTACCACAATAGCTGCAGCTCCTTTTTCCACCACGTCATCTACAAAGTCATGTGCATTAAATCCAGCACCTTTGATGCAGACGAAAACATCGCCTTTTTCAACTTTTCTAGAATCGTAGCAAAGTTTATTAATAGTGATATTTGTATCACCTTGAATTACTTTATATTCAGTTCTCTCTAAGAGTCTTCCTAACATTATTCTTCAATTTCTCCTTCAAAGGAAATCTCAGCTGGACCTGTCATGTAAACAGCGTCCTCGCTTGTATCGTACTCAATGTATAGTGTTCCACCAAGTAGTTCAACATACACTTCATTTTCAGTAAATTCATTAAGGTAAGATGCAACTGCACTTGCACTAGCACCAGTTCCGCAGGCCATAGTCTCGCCAGAACCTCTCTCCCAAACTCTCATCTTAATGTGATTTTTATCAACCACTTGAACAAACTCAGTATTAATTCTATCTGGGAATAGTTCGTTGTTTTCAAACTCTGGGCCATACTTTTCAATATCGAAGTTTTCAACATCATCCACAAAAACAACACAGTGTGGATTACCCATTGAAACGCAAGTCATCTTAAATTTCTTACCAGCAACCTTAATTGATTCATCTAGTACTTGTTCTTTATCAGAAACAACTGGAATCTCAGAAGGTGTAAGAGATGGTTTACCAACATTTACTCTTACTGATTCCACTTTGTCTTCATCATTTACTGATAAGAATAATGTTTTAATTCCAGATAATGTCTCAACTGTGACAATTTTTTTGTTTGTCATTTCTTTGTCGTAGACATATTTACCAACACATCTAATTCCGTTACCACACATCTTGGCTTCGGATCCATCTGCGTTATAAATGTTCATTCTAAAGTCAGCCTCATTTGATGGATTGATTAAAATAAGTCCATCTGAACCTACTCCAAAATGTCTGTCACTAACCTTTTTGGATAGTTCTTCAGGTTCATCAATTTCATATACAAATCCATTGATGTAAACGTAATCGTTTCCACAACCTTGCATCTTTGTAAATTTCATAACTCTTCTCCTAGTTTTTCCTCACTTTAGATTATTGATCATTTGAAGTGAATACAACTTCGTCTTCCACTTCAGACTTAATTTCGTTAATAGTATCTGGGTCAAACACTGGTAAAGTATCAGCTGACTGAACGCCAAATCTTCTAAGGAACTCTTCTGTTGTTCCAAATAGCAAAGGACGTCCCGGAGCATCTAGTCTTCCAACTTCCTCAACTAGTTGATACTCGATAAGTTTATTTACAGCAAAGTCAGATTTTACTCCCCTGATTCTTTCTATCTCTGTCTTTGTAACAGGTTGTTTATAAGCAACAATAGAAAGTGTTTCCATCAAAACATCCGTAAGCACTTGTCTCTTTGGCTGTTTTGCAACTTTAATTAAAGATTCATATGTCTCAGGTTTCGTACACATTTGAAACGCATTATCTAATTCGATAATCTTCAACCCTCTACCATCTTCTTCATATTCATCTTGTAATTCTTTTACAATTTTTCTTACATCAGCAGATTTGATTTCCAATGCTTTTGCAATAACAGGTATCTCAACTGATTCACCCATCGTAAAAAGAATTGATTCAATATCTGCTTTCATTTTTTTGTTATCCATCTTAATAACCCCTATTCTATAGATGTAATATAAATATCATCAAAAGTATGTTCCTGTGAGACTTCAATCTCACCAACTTTAATCAACTCTAATATGGCCAAGAATGAAACCACTACCTCTATCTTTGACGAAGAGTTCTCTAACAACTGTTTAAAACTACATTTCTTTTTAGTCTTGATAGTGTGTGAAACAAATTCCATCTTTTCTGGAAGACTAACTTCCTCCATTTCAATTGTTCCAAACTTACTTCTGACAGGATCAATCTTATCAACCTGACGTCTGAGAACCATTTGGAAAATCTCATTTAGTTTTGAAAGATCGACATCCTTTAGTAGTTTATCCAAATCCACTGGCTGTTTGTATTTCTTTACTTCTTTAGGAAGCGTCTCTTCCTTGTACAAAGATTTGCCAGCATAGACTTGCATATCACGAAGTTCTTGAGCCGCATGTTTGTACATCTTGTACTCAATTAGCTTCTCTACAAGTTCAGCTCTCGGGTCAATCTCATTGCCTTCTTCGTCCACTTCCTTAGGAAGAAGCATTCTACTCTTGATATCTATTAGTGTAGCTGCCATTAACAAAAACTCACTAGCCATATCCAAGTCTTCTTTAGGCATTTGATTAACATATTCCAAGTATTGGTCAGTAATCTCTACAATTGGAATATCGTAAATATCTATTTTGTTTTTTTCTATCAAGTGAAGCAACAAGTCCAACGGACCTTCAAACACTTGAAGTTTAAATTCTAGATCCATACTTCACCTATTTCTTTTTATGTTTCTTCTTTTTAGCTTTTGTCTCTTTTATCTTTCTTGCATTAGTTTCTTCCGCAGCATAAGAATATTTCTTTGTCTCAGACAATATATGCGTGTCAGAGTTTTGCTGCTTAACAACAAATCCATCTCCACCTTTAAGTTCTGGATATTGAACTATCAAAGTATTTCTATCAATGTAGATTGTGTCGTACTTTTCATCATTTATATAAACCTTGCTGTATGGAGTAAAGTTATTTCCATAAATGTATATTGTTCCAACATCATTATGCATTGGATTTATTGAGCTAACACTAACTTCATATAAACCAAACTGTAAGTCTGTTGGCTTATAAGGATTCTTACCATTGTTAGCTAGGTTCTTTCCATACAACTGGTCATACTCTAATTTGTGCAAGCCCTCTAAGTAGGCTTTTTGATCTTTATCTTTTCTATGTTCTTGAGAATAATTATTTATCTCACCCTCAGTAATATGAAGGTCCTTCAAAATCTTTGGCTCTAACTGATATGCTTCCAAATCTTCATTAGTGTACTTTGTTTTAAAGTTAGACCAAATGATATACTCTGTTTGATAAACATTACCATTCTCTAAGTCATTTCCAGTAATACCAAGCGATGGCAAGTGATCACCATACATTACTAGAATAGTTTTTTCTTTAAACTTCTTTAATCTCTTTGTTAGTTCATTTACAAAAGCATCCATCTCATATGTTTGAGTAGCATAGTATTCGTATTGGTTTTTTAACCCTTCCTCTTCTATACCTTTTACCTTTATAAAAGAACCTAAATCTTCAGAAGGATATGCTCCGTGACCTTGAACAGAAATTGTATATATATAATCCTGTTTCTTTGTCGATTTCAAAGTATCCATAATATACTTTGTCAAACACTTATCCTTAGCCCAGTCATTTTGTGTTTCTTCTAATTCGTCCATATTTTCTATAGATGTAAATGTGTCGTAACCCAAGTTGGCAAATACATGATTACGTCCGTAGAATGTAGCTGTATTATTGTGAATAGCGTGAGACTTATAGCCATAAGGTCTTAAGTTAAATGCAATACTCTCACAAGATTTCTTATTTAAAATAGTTTTAAACGGATACTCACCTGGGCCAAAGTCGTCCATGTTCATACCTGTCATAGTTTCAAACTCTGTATTTACAGTACCCGCTCCTACTACAGGAACGTTTAAATATCCACTTGGGAATTTCTTTCTAAGCTTTGTAAAAGTAGGCACAGGATTCTGTGACAATTTAATCTTCTTAACTTTGTTCAAGTCAAAGAATGATTCTAACTGCAAGAAAATAATGTTTGGCTTTTCTTTTGCTTTCTTATATGTCTTTCCGTTAATAAGGGCTCTAATAGCTTCTTCAGAATAGTTCTCAGGTTTCTTTACTCCAGTATTTACTAAACTGTTTGAGAAACAATAAACAAAGCCATAAGAGGTATAACTATCTCTCAAATTACCAAACTGTCTAGGAATAAGACCCGATCCAAGACCTAACTGTATAGCGCCAAAACCAATAGCCCATATAATAATTATGGCTGCTATATTTCTTACGTACTGAATTTTATGATTAACTTTAGGCGCCTTAAAACACAAATAAACTATTCCGGCAATAGCTGCTATTAAAGCAATAATCACAAGAACAATCTGCCAAAAGTCAAAATATTTATCTAGCACGTCAAAGGCACTATCAATAAGCATCAAATCAACTGCTGTAAAAGGTGTAACTCTGTTTGCCATTAAAATACAATTGCTTACACCGAAAATAATCCATATTAAACTAATCAATGCCATACCAAAGAATCTTCTTCTTAATAGCAAAGTTACCGATAAAGTCATTAACACAATCAATGCATTGACTATAAATACATATGGTGAAGAAATAACATAATAAATCCCTTTAAGTAGAGATCCCCTCGCCAAAACTTCAATTAAAAAAGTTACTCCAAGTGCACATACAATATACATATACATAATTCTTTTATTGTATGTCTCTTTGAAGAAACCTCTTATTTTCTGATATCTAGAAGATGCCCTTTTTTCAAGGTCTTTAATATCTTCCTTCGCATTTTTTACCGAATGCTTATGTTCAGTTTTATTCTCTTTTTTTTCTTTATTTTTTCCAAACATAATTACCACCAAATATGCGCATTCTAAAGTTGCGCACACCCTGTATATAATACTACAAAATTGCCTATTTTTGAATATTTTAATGCTATTTTTAATATATAAATTTTTCTCACATTTTTGATGATTTTTGTGGTATACTTGCTAGAAAATATTGTAAAAAAGGAGGTCAAATATGGGAAGTGTATTTAACAGAAAACTACCAGTGCCAAAAGAGATTAAAGAACAATTTCCAGTGCCTGAAAAAGTAGCTCAGAAAAAAGCTGAAAATGATGAAACTTTAAAGAAAATATTTACTGGAGAAGATAAGCGATTTTTGGCTATTATTGGACCTTGTTCTGCTGATAATCCAGAAGCAGTTTTAGATTATGTTCATAGACTTGCTAAAGTTCAAGAAGAAATAAAGGATAAAGTATTTATTGTTCCAAGAATATATACAAACAAACCTAGAACAACTGGTAAGGGATATAAGGGAATGCTCCATCAGCCAGATCCAGAAAAAGAATCTGATTTGCTTAACGGGCTTCTATCTATTCGTTCATTATTTGTACAAATTATGGAAGAAACTGGTTTTCCTATTTCAGATGAAATGCTATATCCTGAAAACACTAGATACTTTACAGACTGCTTGTCATATGTAGCTGTGGGAGCTCGTAGTGTTGAAGATCAACAGCACAGATTAACAGCAAGTGGAATGCTTATTCCTGTTGGAATGAAAAACCCTACTAGCGGTGATATCAGCATTATGCTTAATTCTATTGAAGCTGCTCAATCATCTCACAACTTTATATACAGAGGATGGGATGTAGAAACTACTGGTAACCCTTTCGCACACGCAATCCTTAGAGGCGCTTGCGACAAAGATGGTAAAGCAATTCCAAACTACTACTACGAAGATATGCTAAATCTTTATACTAAATATGTTGAAAAAGGTTTTGCTAATCCTTCTCTTATCGTTGATTGTAACCATTACAACTCTGGTAAGAAATACAAAGAACAAATTAGAATTGCAAAAGATGTTCTTTATCACAAGAGTCATTCGGATGATTTACACGACTTCATCAAAGGTCTAATGATTGAGAGTTATATCGAAGAAGGAAATCAAAGTATTGACGAGCACACATATGGTAAATCAATTACAGATCCATGTATTGGATGGGATGACACAGAATACCTACTAAAAAAGATTGCAGACGAATTAGACTAATAATAAAAAGGATACCAACCAGGTATCCTTTTTTTAAATAAAAAACAGATTGATTAACCATCAATCTGTTTTTTTATGCTTTGGGGTGTGCTTTTGCATACACCTCTCTCACTCTTGTATTTTGTGAATTCATATAAATCTGTGTAGTAGAAATATCTGAATGTCCTAACATCTGTTGAACTGATTTTAAGTCTGCACCATTCTCAACTAAGTGTGCTGCAAATGAATGTCTTAATGTATGCGGTGTAAGTTCAGAACCGATGCCTGCTTTCTTACCATACGACTTAATCAATTTCCAAAAGCCTTGTCTACTCATTTGTCCGCCTGAGCAGTTAGGGAATAATATTTCACTATCTTTATTATCTCCCAAAAGATTATCTCTTCCGTCTGACAAATACTTCGTCAAAGCATTTTTAGCAGCTGTTCCAAAAGGAATTATTCTGTTCTGCTTTCTATTGTGACAAACTATGTATTCAAGTTTCATATTTACGTCTTCTAACTTTAGTGCGATTAACTCACTTACTCTCATACCTGTCGCATAAAGTAATTCCAACATAGATTTGTCTCTTAGTTCTTTTGGAGTGTTCTTTGACGGTTGCTTAAGTAACGCATCAATCTCCTTAACTGACAAAATCTCTGGCACTGTCTTTTCTATCTTAGGTGCCTTTAGGTTAGATGCTGGATTAGTCTTAACCAAATCAGCTGATACACAATAAGCAAAGAATGCTTTTGCTGAGGCAATCGTTCTAGAGATTGTAGCTGGTTTTCTACCTAACTTATTTAAATGCTTGATATACTTTTCAATGTCTTTCTGTCTAACTTTAGCAAGTGCTGTTTTAGAAGACACCTTCATGTACTCAAACATTTTTGTCAAATCTCTTTTGTAAGACTCTTCAGTATTCTTTGAAATAGATTTCTGTTTATTAAGTTGTTTCAAAAACTGTTTTATAATTTCTTCCATTTTTCCCGCTAACCTCTTCACAGAGATGTAGTTAGTATTATATATACTTTTTTATGTAAAATCAAACAAAAAATAACCCAATAAAACGGGGATTTTACTGGGTTACATAAAATTTACACTATATATTCAAAGCATAGTTTTACTTGACACAATATCTAGTAAAAAATCTTTTTTAATTTTTTTTGCAATATTTTAAATAATAAGTCAAAATGGCTGAGATAGTTTTAGAGTCGTTAATTTCGTTGTTCATAATCATTTGAACCAACTCCTCTACTGTGTAGATTTCAATCTCAATATCTTCATCTTCGTCCAAGTTTTGTTCAGATTTTACTAGGTCATGGGCTACATAAATATCAATAGTCTCACCTGAATATGCAATGGCAGGAACTATAGTAATTAGGAATTCGACATTGTCACTTTTATAGCCAGTCTCTTCCTCTAATTCTCTAGTAGCACAATCTAGTGTAGATTCCTCAACTGTATCTTTTCCACCAGCAGGTATCTCAAGAGAAAACTTATCGATAGCATTTCTCCATTGACGAACCATAATAATTCTTCCATCATCCATAACTGGAATGATAGCTGCAGCACCTTTGTGGATAAGATAATCCCACTCTACTCTGTTGCCTTCAGGAGTAATTACTTGGTCTTTACAAAACTCAATGATTGCTCCCTTATAAACACTCTCTCTGTTTATCCTTTTGAAATCTTTCATAACTATACCTTCTTATTTAATAGATACTATTTCTCAAATAACTTCATTTTTGATTGACTACTGTAATTCTATACATCTTTTGAAGCACGCCTGTGTTGCTTCATCTATAGCCTTCTCAAGTTCGTTCTCATCTAACTTTTTAACACCCTCTATAGTTGTGCCTCCAGGTGAGCAAACTTTTTCTTTTAACACATCAGGATCTTCTCCAGTCTCCATCAAAAGCTTAGCTGATCCTAGAACTGTTTGAGCGACAAAATCAATTGACTCATCTCTTGTGAGTCCTAATTTCTCAACTGACTTAGCCAAATAGTCAATAAACATAAATACATAAGCAGGTGAACTTCCGCTTGCGCACACTACTGCGTTCATTAAATCTTCATCCACCTTTTTATATTTACCAACTGAATTGAAAATCTTATCTATAACAATTTCTTCATCTGGTGAAAATACTTCTTCCTTATAACAAATACCAGTCATTCCTTCCCCTACCATGGCTGGTGTGTTAGGCATTGTTCTAATAACCTTCTTAGCTGATGTTAAAGATTTAACTTTATCAACTGTAATGCCAGGTGCTAGTGAAATAATGATTGTGTCTTCACTAACTGATGATTCAATTCCATCTAGCGCCACTTCATAAACCTGAGGTTTAATAGCAAGCACTACAAACTTAACGTTTTCAACTAATTCATTTACAGATGAAACAAAATCAACTCCTGTTTTACCTTTTACTTCTTCGCATCTATCTGTGTTAGTGTCAAAGAATAATACATTTTCTTTGTCGAAGAATTTGAGACATCCATTCATTAGTGCATATCCCATATTTCCCATTCCAATAAAACCAATTTTGCTCATAGTTTCTCTCCTTTAATCATAGAAAGTATATCATAAAAAAGGGGAAATATGTAAAACATATTCCCCTTAAATGTAGATTTTATTTTGCGTAATCTATAGCTCTTGATTCTCTAACAACGTTAACTTTAATCTGTCCAGGATATTCTAACTCAGCTTCAATCTGCTTAGAAATATCTCTAGCCATCAATACCATGTCGGCATCGCTAACTTTGTCAGGAACCACCATAACTCGAATCTCTCTACCTGCTTGAATAGCAAAAGAATTATCCACGCCTTCAAATGAATTTGTGATATCTTCTAACTGTTTTAGTCTGTTTGTGTAAGTCTCAAGTGTCTCACGTCTTGCACCAGGTCTAGCAGCTGAAATAGCATCTGCAGCCTGAACGATACAAGCGATTAATGTTTCAGGTTCGACATCACCGTGGTGTGCTTCTACAGCGTTAATAACTACGCCTGACTCTTTGTATTTTCTACAAAGATCTACACCCAACTGGATGTGAGTACCTTCTTGTTCGTGATCCACTGCTTTACCAATATCATGTAAAAGTCCAGCTCTCTTAGCTACACGTACATCTAATCCCATTTCTGCAGCCATAAGGCCTGATAGATGTGCAACTTCTATAGAGTGCTTTAGAGCATTTTGTCCATAACTTGTTCTAAACTTCATCTTACCTAGAAGTTTGATTAGTTCTGGATGAATGCCGTGAACTCCTACTTCTAATGTAGCAGACTCACCTTCTTCACGAATAACAGTCTCGACTTCTTTCTTAGCCTTGTTGACCATTTCTTCAATCCTACTTGGCTGAATACGTCCATCGACTATTAGCTTCTCAAGTGCAATTCTTGCAACTTCTCTTCTGATAGGATCGAATCCTGATAGAACTACTGCCTCAGGAGTATCATCGATAATCAAATCAACACCTGTTAATGACTCAAGAGTCTTAATGTTACGACCCTCACGTCCGATAATTCTACCTTTCATGTCTTCGTTAGGTAATTGAACTACTGAGATTGTGGCTTCAGATACTTGATCTGTAGCACATTTCTGAATAGCATTAACAATAATATCACGAGCCTTTTTATCTGACTCTTCTTTGATTCTTGCTTCGCCTTCTTTTATAATCTTAGCAGTCTCAATCTTAATTTCTTCTTCAACAGTATTTAATAATTGTTCTTTTGCTTGTTCGGAGGTTAAACCAGAGATTCGTTCTAGTTCATTTACGCGTTGCTCACTTAACTTATCTACCTTAGCTTGTTTCTCGGCTAGATTTTCTTCTCTATCCTTCAAGCTCTGTTCTCTCTTATCAATAGCATCGGCTTTCTTTTCAACAGCCTCCTCTTTGTTAAGAATACGTTGCTCAAATTTCTGTATCTCTGAACGTCTTTCTCTAACTTCTTTTTCTAGTTCGTTTTTAGTCTTTAGATTATCTTCTTTTGCTTCAAGAAGCATTTCCTTCTTCTTAGCCTCAGCATCTTTGATTGCATCGTCAATAATCTCACGAGCCTTCTTTTCTGCTGATCCAATAGTCTTTTCAACTGTTTTTTTACGAATTAATATTGAAATTAAAGAAGCAACCGCCGCAGATACAATACATATTGCAATCCATACATAAATAGGTATCATTGGAGCACCTCCTTATTTAGTTATCATTGTACAAATACAACATTTAAATTATACTTTTTGACCTATATTATGTCAAGTTACATCACTATATGTTGTGATGTGATACTCTTATTCATCAATATAGTCCCTTAAAGCATCTTTTACATCTCCATATGAGTATCCCTTTGAAACAAGATATGAATAAAATTTTTGGATGTCTTTTCTATCACTCAAATCATATTTATTCTTTCTTTTTTCTATATATTTCTTTAAGGATTCCGTGTCAGAAAAATCACTCTCTTCAAAGGCTTGATCTATTAACTTCTTATCAACACCTTTTACATATAAATCCTGAACTATCTGTTTTTTACTTTTAGACCCTCTTTTATAATCAATATACATTTCAGCATATCTTAAATCATTAATTAAGTTTATGTCTTCTAAAAAAGATACTACCTTATCAATAATCCTCTCCGGATAAAGACCAGCTTTTAATTTATCCATTACATATCTTTTAGTCTTATAAGATTTATCAAGCATATAAAGAGCACGCTCTTTTCCTCTGTCAAAAAGTTTATTCATAATAACACTATATGTATTACTAGGAATCTCCTGACCTTCCTTTAGACCGTACTTACTAATTTCGCCTTTGTATAAAACAAAGGCGAAATCATTATTGATATAAATTTTTACTCGAGAACCAAATGGTTCTAATTTAGTAACTAACATTCAATTAATCCTCAACAGGTGCAATAACATCATCTGATGAATCAGCAGTTTCTTCTGCTTCATCTTCTTTATTAAAATAGTGTTCACGCACTTTAGCATCAATATCTGCCATAACCTCTGGATGCTCTTCTAAGAACTTCTTGGCAGTTTCTCTACCCTGACCAATCTTTTCTCCATCATATGCATACCATGAACCACTCTTTTGAACTATATCGCAATTAGTAGCTAAATCTAGAACATCTCCCTCTTTTGATATACCTTTACCAAACATAATATCAAATTCAGCTTCCTTAAATGGAGGTGCTATCTTATTCTTAACTACTTTAACTCTAGCTCTGTTACCAATCATCTCTCCTTGGTTCTTTAGAGTTTCAATTCTTCTTACATCAAGTCTAACTGATGCGTAGAACTTAAGAGCTCTACCACCTGTAGTAGTCTCTGGATTACCAAACATAACACCAATCTTTTCTCTCAATTGGTTAATAAAGATTAATGTACAACCAGTTTTGTTAATAATACCTGTTAATTTTCTTAATGCCTGTGACATAAGTCTAGCATGCTGTCCCATATGAGAATCTCCCATATCACCATCTATCTCTGACTTAGGAACTAATGCTGCCACAGAGTCCACTACAATAATATCAACCGCACCAGATCTAACCATAGTTTCAGTAATCTCTAATGCCTGTTCGCCAAAGTCTGGCTGTGAAATGTATAGATTATCAATATCTACACCAATATTTTTTGCATAAACTGGATCTAGAGCATGCTCTGCATCCACAAAACCAGCCACACCACCTTGCTTTTGAACTTCGGCAATCATATGAAGCGCTACTGTAGTTTTACCACTAGATTCTGGGCCGTAAATCTCCACTACACGTCCTTTTGGAATACCACCCTGACCTAATGCCACATCCAAACTAAGTGAGCCTGTAGGTGTAGTTTCAACATTCATATTAGATGCTGAATCACCTAATTTCATAATAGAACCTTTACCGTGATCCTTCTCAATCTTCGCTATAGCAGCATCTAATGCCTTTACTTTATCATCTTTATTCATAAAAAACTCCTTTTCTACTAAACCGAACATCTGTTCGCTATCTGTATATTAATATATTTTATGGAGTATGTCAACACTTTTTAATTATAATATTTTAAAAATATTTATTCAACAATAAATCACATTTTATTTATGTGTTTATTAAAAAAGCGACCCCAAAATAGGAATCGCTCTTACTCTTTATAATTTAATACCAGCCTTTTCAATAGTTGCAATCTTTGTACAAACCGCCAAGATATGACTAGCTTTTGTAAGTTCTTCTGGTGTTGGATATGAAGGTGCAATACGAATTACACTGTCATATGGATCGATATGATATGGGAATGTTGCTCCCGCTCCTGTTAACACCATGCCTGCCTCTTTACACATCTTAACAATTTTCTTTGCACAGCTGTTTTCAACGTGAAGTGAAATAAAGTAACCGCCTCTTGGCTTAGTCCACAATGCGATTTCGCATGGAGCCAATTCCTCGTCAAGGACATCTAAAACTGCATTGAACTTATCTCGAAGTAATGCTGCGTGTTTACTCATATGCTCTTTAATACCCTCGTGGTCTTTGAATAACTTCACGTGTCTTAACATATTTATCTTGTCATGTCCGATTGTTTGAATGCTCAAACTATCACGGATATGATTTACATTATTGATAGATGATGCTAATGCCGCAATACCAGAGCCAGGGAATGTGATTTTTGATGTAGACGCAAACTCAATTGCCATATCTGGATTTCCAGCCTTCTCACACTCTTCTAAGATATCCAAAATCTTATCCTGCTTTTCTGGCTCATCATATAGGTGATGAACTGCATATGCATTATCCCAGAAAATTCTAAAGTCCTTTGCCGCAGGCTTAAGGTTAGCAAAGCGTTTAACCACTTCATCTGAATATGAAGCGCCCTCTGGGTTTGAATACATAGGCACACACCAAATACCTTTGATGCTGTCGTCTCTTTCTACGAACTGTTCTACTATATCCATATCTGGACCGTCTTCATTCATAGGAACATTTATCATCTCAATTCCAAAGTGCTCTGTGATAGCAAAATGTCTGTCATAACCTGGAACTGGACAAAGCCACTTAATCTTATCAAGCTTACACCAAGGAGTCATTCCATTAACACCGTGTGAATAAAACTCCGAAACTTGATCATACATTACATTAAGACTTGAGTTACCATATACGATTACATGGTCCTCTGTTGTATTCATAATGCTAGCCATCATCCTCTTAGCTTCTGGTGGTCCATCAAGTAGTCCATAGTTTCTACAGTCAAAACCATTTTCTGAAACTACTTCTGACTCACTTGTGAACACATCAAAAAGTTCCATAGAAAGAGCAATCTGATCAAGACCAGGCTTACCTCTAGACATATCTAGATTAAGTCCCGACTCACAAAGCTTAGCATATTCTTCTTTTAAACTTTTTAATTCCTCGCGGAGCTCATTGTCCGTCATCTTTTTATAAGCGCTCATTTTAAACCTCACATCTATTAATTCTTCAAAACTTGTTTGTTTTTAATAACATAATCAATCATAGAGAATACTGTAAAGAATAGTGTTGCTGCCACTAATACTTGAATGAAAATACCAATACCTAAAATTACTGGAGTTGGAATATTCCATTTATATACAGCATTCCAATCTTTAACCTGTAGATAAACAATCATTACAATAGTCATAACCATCTGCAAAACGGTTTTAACTTTGCCCCACCATCCTGCGGCCAAAACTACATTCTGGTCTGCAGCTAAAATTCTAAATCCACTGATAAATATCTCTCTACTTATAATAATTATTACACTGACAGTAAACCAAACGTGTCCTAAAAACTGTTGGCTAGTAATCAATGAATCTAAACTTATAAGCGCTGCGCAAACTAAAAGCTTGTCAGCAAGCGGATCCATAAACTTTCCAAAGTTTGTTACCAAGTTGTACTTTCTTGCAATCTTTCCATCAAGTAAATCTGTCAAACTTGCAATAACAAATACAATCAATGCAAACAAATAATTGTTTGGCACAAAATGTGCAAGTAAAAAGAATACAAAGAAAGGAATACAAATTGTTCTAAATACTGTTAGTTTGTTTGGTAAATTCATTTAATCCTCCAATCGTTCTGTTAAGTCGCCAATCAAATCATAATCGTTTGCGCCCGTCACAGAAACTTTAACAAAATCACCACTCATCAATTCTTCATCTGTGACGACAAAAATATTTGAATCAACTCCCGGTGCATCCATATATGTTCTACCGATGTAAGCATTTTCCATCGGAATCTTCCCCTCAATTATTGCTTCAAACTCTTCCCCTACTAAACTCTCGTTCTTATCAAAAACTATTTCCTGCTGAAGTTCCATAATCTTGTTTCGTCTTCTGACTTTAACATCTTCATCAATCTGGTCATCCATGCCTGCCGCAGGTGTTCCCTCTTCCTGTGAGTATGTGAAAACTCCCAGTCTGTCGAACTTTGCGTCTTCGACAAAGTCCAATACTTCTTTGTGGTCTTTGTCGCTCTCGCTGGGGAAACCAGAAATCAATGTAGTTCTAAGAACAATATCCGGAACCGCTTTTCTTAAAGCATCAATCTTAGACTTAATCTCAGCCTGTGTAGTTTGTCTTCCCATTAATTTTAAAATCCTATCGCTCGCATGTTGAATAGGTAAATCTAAATAGTGACAAACTTTTTCATTATTCTTAATCTCTTCAATCAATTCATCATAAATATCTTCTGGATAACAATATAAAATTCTAACCCATTTGATGCCGTCTATCTTAGACAATTCATGAATCAAAATATGAAGCGACTTCTTCCCATATAAATCTGTGCCATACATTGTGGTCTCTTGCGCGATAAGGTTAATCTCCTTAATTCCAAGAGAAGCCATCTGCTTTGCTTCTTCTAGCACATTTTCTATAGGAACACTCCTAAAATCTCCTCTCACTTTTGGAATAATGCAGTAAGTACAATGCTTATCGCAACCCTCTGCTATCTTAAGATAACCATATCCTCCAAAAGTAGAAATCTCTCTAGGCGCTTTGAAACCAGCCGGACAGTTTATATCTTCTAGGTCAACAATCTTTCGTTTATCTTTGAAGTACTCATCCAAAGTCTTTGCGATATCGTCAAAGGCAGTGGTTCCTATACAAATATCAATCTCAGGTATTTCATCCTTTATTTCATCGTGGTATCTTTGCGCTAAACAACCTGCTAAGACAAGTGCTTTGCATCGGTCGCTCTTATACTTAGCCATCTCAAAAATAGTGTTAATGCTTTCCTCTTTTGCATCATTTATAAAACAACAACTGTTTATAATGATTACATCAGCCTCTGATTCATCATCTGTAAATGTGTAACCAGACGCCTGTAAAATACCAGAAATGTGTTCTGAGTCAACTAAGTTTTTGTCGCATCCTAAAGATACTAAAAATACTTTCAAACCAATACCTCAAATTTCTATACACTAAAACAGATTGCACATATGTACAATCTATTCTAGTCTTATTCATCACCTTGAATCTTTAATTTTCCTTCGTAAAGCTCTTTTACAGCTGTTGATAAAGGCTTGTCATAGTTGTAATCGTCAACTAGTGGTTCAGCACCTTTCACTAACTGTCTAGCTCTCTTTGCTGTAGCCATAACGATAGAATATCTACTCTGAACTACAGGTGTTTCGCCATCTTCCACATCGCTGTTCGCGATTTCCATAAGGTCAGTATATGATGGATGTAACATATCTATTCTCCTTTCGAATTGTTAATAATATCGTTTTTTATTTTTAATACTTCATCCTCGCTCGCCAAGTCTGGATTAGTATCAGTAACTATTTTATCAATGTTATCTATTGCTTTATCCACTTCGTCGTTTATAACGAAGTATTCATAGTGCTTTAATGCATCTGTTTCTTCCACAGCCTTCTGCAAACGTTTTTCAATTCCTTCTGAATCTTCAGAGCCACGTTTTAGAAGTCTTTCTTTTAAGTGACCTGCAGTAGGCGGCAAAACAAATATCATCATTGCTTCAGGCATTTTTTCTTTTACTTTTCTAGCGCCCTCAGACTCAATCTCTAATATAACATTCTCGCCTTTTTCTAAGCATTCCTCGACAAACTTCTTTGGCGTACCGTAGTAATTGTCTACATACTTTGCATGCTCTAGTAGTTCGTCATTCTCTATCATCTTTTCAAACTCTTCTTTGCTGACAAAATGATAATGAACGCCATCTTCTTCTTTAGGTCTTGGATCTCTGGTTGTGCAAGAAATAGAAATCTTATAATTATCGAAAGCCTTAAGCATTTCTCTAACTATACTTCCTTTGCCAACACCAGAAAAACCTGAAATTATAAGTAGTTTACCTTTTTTCATAATATATCCTATTCAATGTTTTGAATTTGTTCTCGCACCTTTTCAATATCAGTCTTTAGCGTAATTGCTTTTTCTGAAACATCTTTATCAGTAGTTTTAGAAAGTGTAGTGTTCGCTTCTCTGTTCATCTCCTGTGTGATGAAATCAAGTCTACGTCCAACAGCACCTTCTTGATCGAATGTCTGAATCATAGCCTTTACATGGCTCTTAAGTCTTACAATTTCCTCGTCCACACAAACCTTGTCGGCAAACATTGTAACCTCTTGAGCAATTCTAGATTCGTCTATCTGTGTATCATCAAGTAGTTCGTGGATCTTTTCATTAATTTTTTCCTTATACTCTTCCACGATTACTGGACTTTTCTCTTCGACAAAGTCAACATTCTCACTTATGCTATCAAGCTTAGCCAAAATGTCTTTCTTTAAGCGCTCGCCCTCGTTTGATCTAGACTCAACTAACTTTTCCAAAGCACCCTTGCACGCCTCAAGCACAATGTCTTTTACTGCATCTTCGTCTTCTTCGGCGCTCTCGATTGTAATAACATCAGGGCTTCTCATAATGTGACTAGTCTTAATGTCGTTTTCTGTACCTAACTCTTCACTTATCTGAGTGTACGCGTCAAAGTACTCCTTCGCCAAAGCAGCATTATATCTGATATCTTCATCGCCCTCGCCCAAGTTTTGGTAAGTTACGAAAACATCTACTTTTCCGCGCTCCACATACTCTTTAGCTAGGTTACGGATATCATTGTCTAGAAAGTTTAATTTTCTAGGAATTTTGATTCCTAATTCCAAATATCTATGATTAACAGACTTGATTTCAACAGAGACTTTTCTGTCGTCTCTACTCACTTCACATCTGCCAAATCCTGTCATACTTTTAATCATAAAAACCTCTTTTTATGCCTTTACATATTCCGTAATATTATAGTTTATTATAGAAATACCGTCAAGGTTGACTTGGGGGCATAAACATACTAAAATTAGTCCGAAAAGACGATTTATAAGGGGTTTTTATGGCATTTGACGGAACAACTGTGGCGGCCTTGGCATGCGAATTTAGAAGTAAAATAAGCCAGGGACGCATAACTAAAATTGCACAGCCAGAAAGCGATGAGCTAATACTCACCATCAAGACATATGATGGTCAGTTTAGATTGCAAATAAGTGCTAATTCCAGCATTCCTCTAATCTATTTAACTGATACTAATAAGCAGTCACCTATGAAAGCTCCTAATTTTTGTATGCTTCTAAGAAAGCATATAAATAACGGATTTATTGAAGAAATAACTCAGCCTGGTTTAGAGCGTATTATTGACTTTAAAGTAAGACACCTAGATGAACTGGGCGATGTTCAGTATAAACATTTGATAGTTGAATTGATGGGTAAACATTCAAACATTATCTTTACAGATGATGAGAATAATATTTTAGACAGTATTAAACATATAAACTCATTAATGAGTTCTGTTCGCCAGGTTATGCCCGGAAAAGAGTATTTTATTCCAAACACAGGTGATAAGTTAAACCCTTTAGAGACTACAAAGGACGAGTTCTTTAGTGCTGTGTTTGATGATGCCACTAACCTATCTAAAGCTATTTATACTACTTACACCGGCATCAGTCCTTTGATTGCCGAGGAATTATGTGATGAAACTAAACTCGATTCTTCTAGAGGTGCTAATACCTTTGAAGATGGCGATAAGAATTTGCTTTGGACTCACTTTTATGAGTTGATGAATAAGATTAAGGATGAAAAGTTTGAACCTACTATGTATGAAAAGGATGATATTCCTGATGAGTACTGTGCTTTCAAACTTGATTCATATAAAAACCAAGAGTCTGTAGATTTTGATTCAATGAGCAATCTTATAAATGAGTTTTATCATAAAAAAGATGCCTCAAATAGAATTCGTCAAAAATCTACTGACCTTAGAAAGATTATAAACACTGCTTTAGAACGTGAAAATAAAAAATATAACATTCAACTAAAGCAGTTAAAAGATACAGAGAAAAAAGAAAAGTTTAAGGTGTACGGAGATATATTAACTACTTACGGATATGATATCGAGCCAGATAGCAAGAAATATGACACTACTGATTTTTACTCCGGCAAAGAAATATCAATCCCACTAGATCCTACTCTTTCACCTATTGAGAATGCTAAAAAGTATTTTAATAAATACACTAAATTAAAAAGAACTTATGATGCACTGATTGATATTACAAAAGAGACTAAACAATCAATCGAGTATTTAGAATCAATTAGTCATGCACTTAATATTGCAACTAGCGAAGATGACTTAAAAGCTATTAAGGCTGAACTTCAAGAGACTGGATATATAAAGAAATCATTTAGAAATAAAAAGAAAGGTTCTGTTAAAAGCAAGCCACTACACTTTGTTTCGTCTGATGGATTTGATATGTTTGTCGGAAAGAACAATATCCAAAACGAAGAACTAACATTTAAAGTAGCCACAGGCAATGACTGGTGGTTCCACGCCAAAGGAATGCCAGGCTCTCACGTTATAGTAAAAGCGAATAACCAAGAACTTCCTGATAAGACATTCGAGGAAGCCGCAGCACTCGCTGCCCACTACTCAAACGGTGCAGATCAAGATAAAGTTGAGATAGATTACATACAAAAGAAAGAAGTAAAAAAAGTGCCCGGCAAAATGCCAGGCTTTGTAATCTATCACACGAACTATTCAATGACCATCTCTCCAGACATAAGCAATATCAAAAGTATATGATATTTTTAAATTAAGCAAAAGAAAAATACCATAGGACAAACGACTTCTCTAGTGCGTCCTATGGTATTTTTCTTTTGAAACTATTTCAATAAATTATCATACAACTTTTGATATTGTTTAGCTGAGGCTTTCCAAGAGAAATCTTCTCTCATCGCCCTGCTAACCATAGCATTCCAAGATTTTTTATTATCATAGTAAATATGTTCAGCATATCTAACTGTATTCATCATCTCATGAGCATTGTAGTTAATAAATGAGAAACCTGTTCCAGTATCCTCATACTCGTTGTATGGAATAACTGTGTCTTTAAGTCCGCCAGTTTCACGTACGATAGGAATGGTTCCGTATCTTAAACTCATAAGCTGACTTAATCCACATGGCTCAAATAGTGATGGCATTAAGAATGCATCACACGCTGCATAGATTTTGTGAGATAGTTCATTTGAATAACAAATATTTGCTGAGAAGTCTTCTGCATACTTCCAGTCAAAATGTCTGAACATATTCTCGTATCTCTCTTCGCCAGTTCCTAAAACTACGAACTGAACATTGTCTTGGCACATCTCTTCTAATACACATGCCACTAAGTCTAGACCCTTTTGATCTGTAAGCCTTCCGACCATACCAATCATCATCTTATCCGGGTCTTCTTTCAAGCCAAGTTCTTTTTGAAGTTCGATCTTATTGTGAACTTTATCTTTTTTAAATGTTTTTACATCATAGTTTTTATAAATAAGTTTATCTTTGGCTGGGTTGTATTCGTTGTAATCAATACCATTTACTATACCGACTAATGAATTACTTCTAGCATTCATAAGTCCATCTAAACCTTCGCCATAGAATGGAGTCTTAATTTCTTCTGCGTATGTATCACTAACAGTTGTGATTACATCCGCATACACCAAACCACCCTTTAGATAGTTGCCATCTTTATAGTCTCTTAGTTTATCTGGTGTAAAGTAATAATCAGATAGTCCTACAATGTCTTGAATAGTCTCAACATCCCAAACACCTTGGAACTTCAAATTGTGGATTGTCATAATTGATTTAATGCCTCTAAAGAATTCGTTAGATGCAAATGAATCGTGCAAATATACTGGGATAAGTCCAGTCTGCCAGTCATGACAATGGATGATGTCTGGTCTAAAATCAATAATAGGTAATATTGATAATACTGCTCTTGAGAAGAATGCAAACTTCTCCAAATCATATCTCACATCGCTGTAAGGTGTTGGACCAGAAAAATAAAACTCGTTATCTACAAAGTAAAATGTCACTCCTTCGTATTCCATTTTCAAAATACCAACATACTGATTTCTCCAAGACAAATCCATATAGAAATGATCTACATATTCCATCTTATCTGCCCATTTCTCATCAATACATGAATACTTAGGAAGTATTACTCTTACATCATATTTATTTTTATCAAAATACTTAGGCAATGAACCTACTACGTCTGCCAAGCCACCCGTCTTAATAAATGGTACACATTCAGATGCAGCAAATAATATTTTCTTCATTTAAACCTCCAATCAAATTTGATGGGTTAATAATTAGTTAATGTAAACAAGTAATTTTTCTTTGTCGGATAATTCTATCTCGTAGCCATCTCTTACTTCATAATAAACTTTTGATCTAAGAGCTGTGCCATTAAGTTTTGTTCCGTTTGTTGAATCATAATCAGCAATTCTGTACTTACCATCTTTGTATGAGATAACTACATGAATCTTTGAGATATAACTCTCTGGGATTTCAATATTTGTACCCTCTCTACCAATTGTGAAAGGAGTTTTCTTGATTGGGTACTTTTTATTATCGTAAACAACTATAGCTTCTTGTTCACCAGCATCTACTGCCTTTGAAATACCTCTAGTTCTAGCCTTCTTAGACATCTGTTTTTTCTTAATCTCAAGATTATATTCAGTGAATGGATTTACAACCATGCCTCGAATGTTATCACACTCTTCTATATACTTATAAATCTTTCCAGAATTAATTCTCACAAAAGAGAATGTGTCCAAGTAATCCTGTGGAATCTGCTCAAAAGATGTAAATACAGGAAGAAGTCTAGCTCTTCCATCATCCTTTACCACATCAAACTGTAAATCAATCCCTTCTAAGATTTCTCCTTGCATACTAGTCGTTTTAGTACTCACTTTACCTGGCACTAAAACTGATGCTTTTTGAAGCAATGTAACGATATCTTTCTTTTTAACTTCTTTATCTGGCTTCTTGTTGTAGCGTTTGATTAGCTCTTCAATGTCGCGAATCAAATCCATATTATAGTTCTCTGACATAGTTAAAAATCTCCTTACACATTTTTAATAATTATACTACATTATTTATTTATAGACTATATTTTTAAGACTTCTTATTTTCTGCTTCCTTCTTAAGTTCCTCGGCATGTTTGATGGCAAGATCAGAATCTTCTAAACCACCGCTTAGTCTAGCTAACTCTTTCACCGAAGCATCTCTGTCTAGTAATTCGACCTCGGAGAAGGTCTTATCGTCCCTAACTGATTTCGAAATCAAATAGTGACGGTCTGCCATAGATGCAATTTGACTAAGATGCGAAATACAAATAACTTGGTTTTTTCTAGCAAGCAAGTCTAACTTCTCGCCAACTGCTGTTGCAGTCTTTCCGCTGATACCAGCGTCTATCTCGTCAAAGATTAATGTATCCACTTCATCGGCATCCGCCATCACAGATTTAATGGCAAGCATTATTCTTGATAACTCACCTCCTGATGCCACATCTCCTAATGGTTTTAATGGCTCACCAGGGTTAGTTGATAACATAAACTCTACATCATCTATACCATCCTCGCTCAAATCTTTTGTTTTGAAATCTACTTTGAATTCAACGCTTAAGAAATTTAAATCCTCCAAAGCTTTTACTACTTTCTTTTCGAAATCTTTAGCACTCTTTTTACGCTTCGAAGAAAGATCTTTCGACAATTTTTCTAAACTACTTTTTGCTTTCTGTAAATTAGCATTTAGCTTTTCTAATTCTTCTTCATAGTTTTCAATTCTACTTACAAAGTCTTGTCTGTCTTTTAGGTAATCAAGAATCAGTTCAGTAGTCTGGCCATATTTAAGTTTTAAAGTGTTAATAGTATCTAGTCTATCTTCTACCTCTTTAACCCTAGCTGGATCATACTCTAGTGTCTTATTGTATTCACTAATATCGCCTGATGTTTGACTAATTAGCGAATCGACATCGTACAAAGACTTCTTAATATTTTCAATTGCTTCGTCTTCTATACTTATACTGTTAACCGCATCTATCGCTTTGCTAAGCGCACTAGATACATTCACTTCACCAGCTGTCAAACATTCATACGCTTCGGATAAACTTTGTGAAGTACTTTGAGAATTATTCATCTTCTTAAAATCTGCCTCTAATGTTTCATCTTCACCCTCTGTCAGATTAGCAGATTCTATTTCGTTAATCTCAAACTTTGCAAACTCTAATTCCTTTGACTGAGTCGCATTGTCCATTTGCATTTCTTCTAATGCAGTTAAAAGTTTCTTGTAGTTTTTATATTCATCAGAAACTTTTTCTTTTAAATCACCAATATCACTCTTCGCAAAATCATCCAAGAAATTCAAATGATTCTTTTTATAAAGAAGCGTTTGGTGTTCATGCTGCCCATAGATGTCCACCAGCAAAGACATGGCAGCTTTCAGAGTTTTTAGATTAACTGTCTCTCCGTTAATCTTTGCCACACTTCTGTCTTTACTAATCTTTCTAGTAACAACAACTTCACTGTCATTCTCCATGTAAATATCCATATCTTTTAAAGTGTTAGCCACCGACTCGCCCACCTTAAAAGTAAGTTCAACAAGAGAATAATCAGTACCGGTTCTTATCAGATCCTTTGACGCCTTCTCACCCAAAGCTAAATTCACAGATCCAATAACCAAAGATTTACCGGCGCCAGTTTCGCCGGTTAGCACAACAAGGCCTTCGTCAAAATCTACATCGACTTCTTCTATCAAGGCTAAATTTTTAACATGTAAATTTACTAACATATTCCTCCTTCTTTGTGCTTCTAAATAATCTTATGCAATAAGATTCTCCAAGTATTCTTTAACACTCTGGCAATTGTTCGCATTTTTAACAACGCACATCAAAGTATCATCACCGGCAATAGTGCCGATGATTTCTTCATGGTTTACTGCGTCCATTGCTGCACCAACTGCCATAGCCATTCCTGATATAGTTTTAATAACAATAATGTTTCCAGCACACTCTATGCTAACTATTCCATCTTTAAGTACACTCATATACTTTTCGTTGATAGTTGTCATAGTGGCTGCTGGCACATCATACTTTTGTTTGTTACCGTCCACAGTCACTTTCGTCAAATTAAGCTCACGAATATCACGAGAGACTGTAGCTTGAGTTACTTCAAAACCTTCATCAATAAGTCTCTGCGCAAGTTCTTGCTGTGTAACGATATCATATTTATTAATCAATTCTATAATTTTTCTTTGTCTGTTAATTTTCATTTCCTTACCTGCTTATCTAATCTTCTCTCTCACATATTGAACAAAACTGCTCTCATCTAGCTTAGCAATCTTAATTGAATTTAGGTCTGGCTCTATTTTAATAACATCGCCAGCCACCACCTTAATTACTTCATCTCCATCTAGTGATAAGCATCTGCTCTCCTGGTTGTATTTTCTATCTTCACCAATCTCAATCTCTAAAACATCGTTCTTTGAGAAGATAATACTTCTGCTTCCAAGTGCATGTGAACATACAGGAGTCATTATCATAAGATGCGAATCCGGCCTAGCCATAGGACCACCAGCTGAATAGTTGTAAGCTGTTGAACCTGTTGGAGTTGCCACAATAATTCCATCACCTGTATATCTATTTAATAGATCGCCATTTACATGAACTATATAGTTTGAAACTGAAATCTCAGCGCCTCTATGAAGAACAACATCGTTTAATACGTCTGTTGACTGAACAACTTTTCCATCATGAATCAATGTTGCTTTAAGCATCATTCTCTCTTCCACTTTAAAGTCATCATCCAACAGCTTCTTCAAAGACTCTTCCATATCATCCATTGAAATCTCTGCCAAGAATCCCATATTTCCTTTGTTAAGTCCGACAAAGACGCAATCAACTTGATTAAGTCCCTTTACAGCGTGAAGCAATGTACCGTCACCACCTATTGTGATAATACACTCGCATCCTTCAGGTATTTCCTTAGGATCAATCATTACGTATTCATTCGTAATCTTATCCACATTATCAAAAACTTTTACTTCACAATCGTGACTTTCCAAAAAACTTTTGACAGCCTGAGCTGTTTCCATATCTTTGTCTTTTCTGCTGTTTGTAATAATACAAAAATTCTTCATAACGACACCTCTTTTAATTTTTATCGAGTTCTCCGTGTGAACTCTCAACTACTTTTTCTATATCCTTTTCCAAATCTAAATCCAAATTGTTCTGAAGATAGATTAAATATTCAATGTTTCCTTCCGGTCCTTTAACTGGCGAGTAATCCAAATCCAAAACGCCGAAGCCAATACTTCTAACATAATCCACAATCATTTGAATAACTTCGATATGAACTGACTTCTCTCTTACTACACCTTTCTTTCCAACCTTTTCTCTGCCCGCCTCAAACTGCGGTTTAATAAGACAAACCATTCTAGCATCATCTGTTAAAATTGCTTGAACTGGCTCTAAAATCTTTGTAAGAGAGATAAACGAAACATCAGCCGATGCAAATTCTATTTTTTCATCCACATCTTCTGGAGTGATATATCTGATGTTTGTCTTATCCATCACAACCACTCTATCATCTGTCACTAACTTCCAGGCAAGCTGCCCACGGCCAACATCCACCGAATAAACTTTTTTAGCACCGTTTTGTAGCATACAGTCTGTAAAACCACCTGTGCTAGCGCCAATGTCCATGCAAACTTTATCAGTAACGTCCACGCCAAAGGAATCCATAGCCTTTTCTAACTTTAAACCACCTCTACTTACATACTTTAGAGTCTTTCCTCTAACCTCAATGTTAGCATCTTCCTCAAAGCTAGAACCAGCCTTATCCTCTTTCACATTATCCACATAGACAATGCCGCTCATTATAATCGCTTTAGCCTTCTCGCGTGAAGGCGCAAGTCCTTTTTCAACAAGTAAAATATCTAATCGTTTTTTCATTATAAATATTTTTTAACCTTACTTACTATATCGTCACTTGAGATTCCGATTTGAGATCTGAGTTGATCTACTTTACCGTGTTCAATAAATTTATCTTCGATAGCTATTGTCTCAACCTTCACATCCAAGTTATTTTCTTGAATAAAGATTTCAACAGCCTCGCCGTATCCACCTCTCTTGATACCTTCTTCCACCACAATAATCGCTTTGTGTTTGCTGGCCATATCTTTAATCATCTCAGTATCAAGTGGTTTAATAAATCTCGCATTAACTAGTGTGATGCGTTTTCCTTCTTCTTTAAACTTAAGTCTAGCCTTTGATGCTTCCTCATAAATATTTCCAACTGCAATCACGCAGACATCTTCACCCTTGTGCACAACCACACTCTTTCCATACTCAAACTTCTCTTTAAAATCAGTATGGTAAGCTGCGCCTCTTGAATATCTAATAGCAATTGGTCTTGCAAAGTCTTTTGCATAGTCTATTGCATCCATTAATTCCTGATCACTGTTTGGCGCAATGATTGTCATATTTGGCATTGATGATAGATATGCAATATCAAATATACCTTGGTGAGTCTCACCATCTTGCCCTACCAAGCCAGCTCTATCGAACAATAATTTAACTGGTAAATCTTGCAAACAAACATCTTGCAAAATCTGATCGTATGCTCTTTGGAAGAAACTTGAATAAATACAAACGAAAGGTTTCTTTCCTTCTAAAGCTAATCCCGCTGCAAATGTAACAGCATGCTCCTCAGCTATTCCCACGTCAAAGAATCTGTCAGGATAAGCTTTGGCAAACTTTGAAAGTCCAGTTCCATCTGGCATAGCAGCTGTGATTGCAACTATGTTTTTATCTTCCTCTGCCATCTCAACAATCTTCTCTGCAAAATAGTCTGTGTAAGATGTGACAGCATCAGATTTCTTAACTCCATCTTTTACATCAAAAGGAGAAACTCCATGATAAATTGATGGGTTGTTTTCCGCATGTTCATATCCATGACCTTTTTTAGTCTTTACATGAATAAGTATTGGATGGTCAATCTCAAATGTCTTTTCAAAGATTGTCATCATACCTTCGATATCATGTCCATCTATTGGTCCAACATATGTGATTCCTAGATCGTCAAAGAAACCGCCACCTGGAATAACAAGGTTTTTGAAGTGGTCCTTAGTCCTCTTCATACGTCTTACAATCTTCTCGCCAATCTTTGGAATCTTTCCAAGTACTTTGGCGATGGCTTCTTTAAAGCCATTATATTTTGAACCAACTCTAAACTTACTTAGGTAATTACTCATACCACCTACGTTTTTAGAGATAGACATACTATTGTCATTTAGAATAATTACAAAGTTTCTATCAAGCGCAGCCACATTGTTTAGCGCTTCCATAGCCATGCCGCCTGTTAGCGCACCATCACCTATCACTGCAACCACTTTATCTTTCTTATTATCAATCTTGTTAGCTGATGCTATACCAAGCGCTGCAGAGATAGATGTAGAACTGTGGCCCGTGTCAAAGCAGTCACAGTCACTCTCTCTACGCTTTGGAAAACCTGATAGACCCTCGTAGTTACGAAGTGTTGCGAAATCATCTTTTCTGCCTGTTAAGATTTTGTGAGTGTAACACTGATGCCCTACATCCCAAACAATTTTATCTTTAGGTAAATCAAGCAAAGCGTGTAAAGCTATAGTTAGTTCTACCGCTCCCAAGTTAGAGGCCAAATGGCCTCCAGAATGACTAACACTATCCAAGATAAACTGGCGAATCTCTGCCGCTAATTCATCATATCTAGAAGGGTCAATCTTCTTAATATCATTTGCTTTTTTGATTTCGTCTAAATAGTTGCTCATTTTAATACTCTCTATTAATTAATTTCTCAACCAATGAAACCAAGAATTCGTTGTCACCCAATTCTTTAATTCCATCTATCGCTTTATTTGATAATTCTTCCACTTTAGCTTTGGATTCATCCAAACCTATAAGTGTGATATATGTATCTTTTTCATTTTTCTCATCGCTTAAAACTGGCTTGCCTAATTTTTCTTCATCGCCAGTCACATCCAAAATGTCATCCTGAATCTGGAATGCCATTCCAATGTTTTTAGCAATCTGTTCAATCTCATCTACTTGAGATTCACTAGCTCCGCCAAGTATTGCGCCTGTCATCATTGAAGCTTCAATAAGCGCTGCTGTTTTAAGATTGTGAATGAAGTTGATAGTTTCTAAGTCTAGTTTCTTACCTTCATTTATTACATCCACAGTCTGTCCGCCCACCATTCCGTAAGCGCCAGCTTTTTTAGCAATAACACTCATTGCCTTTGCAAAGGACGGATCTTTCAATGCGGCATCCGACATAATCTCGTATGCCATATTAAGAAGTCCATCGCCAGCTAAAATTCCAATGTCTTCGCCATACTTTGCATGTGTAGTCTTTTGGCCTCGTCTAAACTCGTCATTATCCATAGCCGGCAAATCATCATGCACTAGTGAATATGTGTGAATAAACTCAATAGCCGCCATAAATGGATACGCTTTTTCCACGTCCTCGCCAAAGAGCTTAAAAGTCTCAAGCATTAGAATAGGACGAAGTCTCTTTCCACCAGCTTTAAGGCTATAATTCATCGCCTCAAAAATAAGACTCTGTTTTCCAGACTCTTCTGGGCAATAACTGTATATGATTTTTTCTACACTGTCTTTCTCGTTTGAAAAAGCCAAATCAAAATCTTTCATAACTTGCCTCTATTCTTCTGTGTTTTCCTCTAACACTTCAATCTGTTTCTCAATCTTTTCAATCTGCTCATTAGAGTTTTTAACTATTTCAATTCCTTTTTTGTACATTTCAAAAGACTCGTCCAAAGACACTTCTTCGTCTTGCATCTTTTCTAAGATTTCATCTAACTCTTTGAAGTTCTCTTCAATATTATTCTTTGCCATAAATTTCACCATCCTGTTTTCCAGATACTTTCGCATCTATTTTTCCATCTTTGATGATTAAGGAAATATCATCTCCCACGTCCACATCCTTTGTGGAAACTATTGGCCCATCTGCTCCGCTCACATAAGCAAAACCTCTGCTGATTTTCTCAAGCGGTGATAAACCTTCTAGCTTTTCTATAAACAACTGCAATGTATGTTTTCTTCTAATAAATTTATCATTAAAGAAATTGCTTAAATTATTTTTATACTCTGGTAACAATCTCTTAGTTTCTGCAAACTTATCATTAAAGCCGTATGACAGTTTATCTCGATACTCTGAAATCAATTGCTTGTATGTGTTTAGTTTCGACATTGGACTAAACTTCTCTATCTTAGACTCATACACTTCAGTCTTATTTTTATAAGCGTCTATCTTTGTATCGATATAATTTCTAAATGTCGCTTTATATCTTTCAAGAGTATTTACAAACTCGTCATATTCAAATACTGCTAACTCAGCCGCTGCCGAAGGTGTAGGTGCTCTTAAGTCTGCGACAAAGTCCGATATAGAAAAATCAGTCTCATGACCTACCGCAGAAATGATTGGTGTCTGACAATCGAAAATGGCTTGAGCCACTATCTCTTCATTGAAACACCAAAGGTCTTCTAAAGATCCGCCACCTCGTCCAACAATAATCACATCTAAATCTTGCTCGTCCAAAAACTTAATGCTGTTAACAATAGACTGTGCAGCAAGTTCACCTTGAACTGCCGTTGGCTTCAAGTAAAGCTGTACGAATTTATTACGTCTAGATGTAACGTTAATAATGTCATTTATAACAGCTCCAGTTTCAGATGTGGCAACACCTATCTTTAGTGAATACTTTGGAATAGGTTTTTTATACATATCTGAGAATAGTCCGCGTTCTTCTAACTCAGCTTTTAACTTCTCATACTTCTGATATAAATCACCAAGTCCAGCTGGCTCTATTTCATTAGCATATAGTTGGTATTTGCCTTGGGCTTCATATACACCCACATAACCTTTAATTACAATTTGTTGGCCAGGCTCCATTCTAAACTTTAATTTAGAAGCATTGCCCTTCCACATAATGCAGTTAATCACATCTGTGTTTTCTTTAATTGTAAAGTAAATATGACCACTTCCGTGATAGTTACAATTTCCAACTTCACCTTGCACCGTAATGCTTTTTAAGAACGGATCAGTCTCTAGAATATTTTTTATATAACTATTTAATTGTTTTACCGAATAAATAGATTTTTCCATTTTTACTCCGCTACAAAGTTAGATAAGATTCCGTTTATGAATTTTGGAGAAGCATCCGACGAATACTTCTTAGAAAGTTCAACTGCTTCGTTCACAGCCACCTTATCTGGTATCTCCTCATCCATTTTGATTTCATAGTATGCCAAGCGCAAAATTGCTTTATCAACCTTGTCCATGCGATCCACTTTCCATTTGTTAGACACTGACTCTATTTCTTGATCGATAGTTTCTTTGTTGTCTAATATCTTGTTAGCCTTATCGATTATGTAAGTCTTATCTTTGTCAGTAAATCCATCTTTGCCATCAAAATATAATGAAAACTGAGTATTCAATTCTTCTTTGTCGTGGAAGTCATCTAAATATATAAGTTTTAAGACATTCTCACGAATCTCGCTTCGTTTCATTATTCCTCCAATTTATGCATAAACAATGCATAAAGTATTTAATAGTGTATTTTTATTAGTCTCATTAAATGCAATAAAGGGTGTCTATATTAGACACCCTTATCATTTCTTATTCTCCTACGCTAGCGATGTTAACATCTACGTTAACCACTTCTAAGCATGTCATATTTTCAACGGACTGTTTAACTTTGTCTTGAACTTTCTTGGATATTTTAATAATATTCTCGTTCATCTTTATAATCAGTTTTACACTGATATTAACTTGGCTTCCCTCAACTTCTACATGAACACTCTTTGCTAACTTCTTCATGCTAGTTTTAGTAACCATATCCGGAGTAATTCCACCTGCCATAGCGTACACTCCGTCTACCTCTAATGCTGCTATAGCTGATATCACGCCTAAAACGTTTTCAGTCACATATACAGCTCCTAATTCAGGTACGTCAGAAATTACATGTGAATTCTTTACATCCATATTTACAACCTCCTAGGGTTTAAATTTTCTAAGAGATATTATATCAAAATGCCCCTATTTTTACAATCTTATTAAATTGAATGTGAAGACTTTTTATGTTATACTTTTAGTCGATTTTAACAAGGAGAAACCAATGAAAATTACAAAAAATAAAGTAATTTCAATATTCGTAATAATCGCAGTTATTGTTACTTTTTTCCCATACGAAAACAGTATCAAGAGTTCTGAGACTATTAATCATATAAAGAGCATTAAACTAAGCAAAAACAGTGTTAATCTAACTCCTGGCAAGAAGACTGTTATCTCTGCCAAAATATCATATAAAACAGATACTGATGAGTTAGAAAAACACATTTGGACTAGCTATGATAAGAACATTGCCACTATAGATCAAAAAGGTATTATCACAGCAAAATCAAATGGTACTACTTATATTCTATGTTCATCTAAGTCGAAGAATACAATTGTTAGATGTAAAGTTGTTGTTAGACATCCTTACAATAAGGTTAATAGTATTTCTTTCCCACAGAAAGCTATTAGGATGAATATTGACGACAAACGTAAGCTAGAGCCAGCTATTAAGTTTACTGGAAACAAGACATATACTACTGAGCCTATTGAGTGGTCTAGTTCAAACAACAAGATTGCAAAAGTTAGTAGTAAAGGTATTGTTAAAGGTCAAGCAAACGGTACTGCTTACATTACTATAAAATCTAAATTCTCAGGAAAGAAAGCATCAGTCAAACTTACAATTACACCGACAAAGTATATTGCATTTACCTTTGACGATGGCCCTGGTAGATACACTAAGAAATTAGTAGATGCGCTTAAGAAGTATGATTCCAAAGCTACATTCTTTACTGTCGGAAGAAGCATCGAAAAATATAGAAGTGCTTTAAAATATGCACACGCTAATGGAATGGAAATCGGAAATCATTCATATAGTCATAAGAACTTTAAAAAGTCTTCTAAAAAGACTATTAAGAGAGAAATAAATAGAAACAATCGATTAGTAAAAGATTCAACGGGTGTCAATCCTACTCTTTTACGTCCACCATATGGAAACTATAATAAGACAGTTTCAAAACTTGCTGGTGTACCTATGATTTACTGGTCAGTTGATACGCTAGATTGGAAACATAAGAAAACAAAATATGTTTATAAGAGTATTATGAGACAGTCTGGCAGATGGGACATTGTACTTCTTCATGATATACACAAAACATCTGTGGAAGGATTTATAAAGGCTCTTCCAAAACTAAAGAAAGATAATTTCGAGTTAGTTACGGTTTCAGAGTTATATCAAATCTACGGTAAAAAAATGAAATCCGGAGTTATGTACTACGGTCCTAGAAGAGATGAAAAATAAACAAAAAGCTGAGGTTAATCCTCAGCTTTTATTTATGATAAGGTTCATTATTAATTATTCTAAAAGATCTATAAATCTGTTCTAAAAGAATCACTCTCATCAACTGATGTGGAAATGTCATCTTAGAAAAACTAAGTTTCTTATCAGCCCTATCCAAAACAGTTTTGTGAAGTCCTAGAGAGCCTCCAATCACGAACGTAATATCACTAGTTCCACTTATTCTAAATTCTTCTATTTGCTTCGCCAATTCTACGGAGTCTAATTCTTTGCCTTCAATTGCTAGCGCAATAACCTTCGACGAATCAGATATTTTATCAAGTATTCTCTTGCCTTCTGTTTCTTTGACGATATCTTCTTCTGTTTGGGATGCGTTTTCCTTAGTCTTCTCATCTTTTACTTCCACAATGTTTAGCTTACAGTATTTAGACAATCTTTTCGAATACTCTTTAATGGCATCAACGAAAAACTTTTCTTTAATTTTCCCAACTGAAATAATTGTTATTTTCATATTGTTACCTCGCCAAAGAATTATAACATATATTCTTATTTGCTTGTGAGAAAAAACTTATTATTATATAATTGTTTTTAGATTAATTTAGCACGGAGGATAAATATGGATAATCTATATGATGAAAATAAAGATGTGAAAACTACAATAGATGAAGAAATCACTGAAGAGCTAGTTGAAAACGAGACTCCTACTGAGGAAGCATTTGATAGAGAAGAAAGTTTCTTTGGCGGTGGCGATAATACATATGTTAAAAAGGCAGACAAATATGAAGATGTAAGATCATCTGCTTTCACAATGTTGATTGTTGGAATGCTTGGAATAATATTTGTAATTCTTGCGCTTACTAAAGTTATAAATATTCCATTCAGCGAAACAACTGCTTGGTTATTCTATTCAATTATGAGTATTGTCTTTGTTGCATTTACTATCGCTGGTTTCTTTTCATTAAGAAGAGCAAACAAATTAAAAGGCGAGGCTGAGATTGAAAATGAAAAGATTGATGAAATTAATGCATGGGCAAATGAAAATGTTTCTAAGACTGTTATAGATACAGATTTAGACTTAAATGAATCTGTTGAAATCTTATACTTCTCAAGAGCTGAAAAAATCAAAGGACTATTAATGCATCAGTTCGAAGATGTTGATGAAGGTTTGATTGATCTTCTAACAGAAAGCATCTACACAAAGATTTATGAAGAAAACGAAGAATAAAAATAAAAACAGCTATCAATCGATAGCTGTTTTTTTATGTCTTAATTTAATTTTGGTAAATCATTTACATACTCTTTAAATAATTTCCAATTTCCACTCTTATACATTGATGTGTCGTCATTGTCTGGATTTAATATATAGCCTTCTATCAAGAAAACATCTATTCCAAGTTCTGCAGCATACATGTCTTCTTTCACATCGTTACCGACCATCAAGCAATCACCTGGGTCTTTGTCCATAATCTTAAGTATATGCTCATAGTATTTGCGATTTGGTTTTGTGTAACAAGAATTCTCATATGATGAAACATAATCAAAATCCTTAACACTAAATCCAAGCCATGACAGTCTCTCATTCACTGCAATCTCAGGAAACATAGGCTTAGTAGCTAACACTACTCTGTAACCTTTTTCTTTTAACATCGTTACAGCATCATGACAACTCTGACTAGGTCTAACCATATATCTAATCATCTGGAAATCACCCTTGTAGAATTTGTCTAGCAGCTTTTGGAAACGACGTTTAAACTTTTCATCATACATTTCATTCTTTGATGCTAAGTCTTCCATCAAAACTTTCCAAAACAATTCTTCATTTGTAATTAGGCCATCATTCACTTCCATTGCACCAGTGGCTTTCCATATAGATGGAACTATATCATCAGAATTCAAATCATTAGATTTTAGAAAACCCGTCATAAGTTCCACATATGTATCGATAAACTCTTTCATATCGATTGGAAGTAATGTGCCGTCTAAGTCAAATAAAACTGTATTCATTATTCATCCCAATTGTGATAAACCTTCTGAACATCCTCATCTTCATCTAGTCTATCTAAAATAATATTAATCTTCTTAATAGAATCTTCGTCTGTTAGTTCAACATAGTTTTGAGGAATCATTGTAACTTCTGCCTCTGCCATTTTGATTCCCTCTTTTTCTAATGCTTCTCTTACCGCACTGAAATCATTAGGAGCAGTTATTACTTCAAATGAATCTTCCTCTTCAATAATATCTTCAGCACCAGCGTCCAATGCCATCATCATTAGTTCATCTGCGTCCAAATCGCATTCTTCTTTGGCGATGATGATCTGACCCTTTGTATCAAACATAAATGATACACAACCCTGAGTACCAACATTACCGCTTCCTTTTGTAAAGCAAGCCTTAACATTAGCAGCTGTTCTATTTCTGTTATCTGTAAGAGCATCTACAATAATAGCTGTTCCATTTGGACCGTAGCCTTCGTATCTTACCTGCTCGTAATTTACAGCGTCCATATTTCCAGCAGCCTTCTTGATACCACGCTCAATAGTATCGTTAGGCATGTTGTTTGCTTTTGCTTTTGCAATAACATCACGAAGTTTACTATTATTATCTGGATCTGCTCCGCCTTCTTTCACGGCTACAGCTATTTCCTTACCAATAATTGTAAACATCTTGCCCTTAGCAGCATCGTTCTTTTCTTTCTTATGTTTTATGTTCGCAAATTTTGAATGTCCTGACATAATATCCTCCTAAACCTCTATCTCGTATTTATCGTCATAGTAGTCTTTGCTACCAACTATTTTTCCATCTTTTATATAAACTCTAGGAACTCGCTTTCCAACGTCGCACACAATCTCGTAATTAATTGTTCCCATCTCGTTTGCAATATCATCAGCGCTGATAGTTTCATCACCATCAGTTCCCATCAATGTAACCAAGTCGCCTTCTTCCACATCTAGTCCAGTCACATCAACCATAAACTGATCCATACAAACTCTACCAACTATTGGAACTTTGTTACCCTTTATGATAACCACTCCTTTATTGCTTAAACCTCTTGGATAACCATCACCATATCCAACCGGGATAGTTGCAATCTTCATAGGCTCATCTGTCACATATGTACTTCCGTAACTAATGCCTGTGCCCTGTGGCACATCTTTAACGTAAATAACGTGGCTGTACAAACTCATCGCAGGGAAAAGCTCAATGTTTTCTTTGTCCATCTCGTCTGATGGGTATAGGCCGTATAGTGCAATGCCCGCCCTCGACAAAGACATTGAAGTCTCAGGCATTTCCATAATAGCTGCTGAGTTAGCACATTGATATATTGGAATGTCTAAACCTTTGTCTTTTAGAATCTTTATAAACACATCAAACTTTGCTAACTGTGAATCCGCATGAGCTTTATCTTTATAATCAGCCTTTGCAAAGTGTGTAAACAATGAATAAACTTCTATATTATCAAGCTTTGAAATCTCTACAATCTCATCAGCTGAATCTTCAGTTGGTTCGTATCCAATTCTACCCATACCAGTATCAACTGCTACATTTAGTTTTACAGTTTTACCGGCGTCTTTGGCGTAGTCGGATAAAACTTTGGCGCGCTCAATCCCTGAAACACAAGGAATCAAATCATCATTTAAAATCACATCAAAATCATACTCTGTAGAATATCCAAGCAAAAAGATTGGCTTATCTATTCCATGAGCACGAAGGTTGTGTGCCTCGTAAGCTGTTGCCACTGCAAAGCCTGAGCAAATATCATCTATAGCCTTTGCCACAGGCACCGCACCATGACCGTAGGCATCAGTTTTAATAACACCTAACATCCCAGTGCTTGGTTCCAACTTCGCTTTTAAATTTTCAGCATTTTTTCTGATGTTATCAAGATCAATATTCGCATAACATCTGTAATACTTATCTAAATTCATAACTCTCTCCATTTATTTAAACAATGTCGTAAGCTCTTCTATTATATCACTTGCCATTAGAGATGTCTTTGAAACTCTCTTAGCAGCCTGATCTCCTGCAAAACCATGGATGTATGGTCCAAGAACCGCTGCTGCGTTAAAGTCCACGCCAATTCCAAGTAGGCCAACAATAATACCTGTCAAAACATCTCCACTGCCAGCTGTTGCCATTCCGTTGTTACCTGTCATGTTTACAAATAAGTCATCGCCCGATGCTATAACAGTTCTTGCATCTTTAAGCACTAGGTTTGCAAACTGTTTCTTGTGGAAATTCTTTGCTGTCGCAAACAAGTTATTCTTAATCTCATCTACATCCTTCTTAATAAGTCTAGACATCTCTCCAAGATGTGGAGTCAAAATAACTTCTGCATGTAACTTCTTATATAGATTTCTATTCTTAGCAATTGTGTTGATAGCGTCTGCATCCACCACACAAGGTTTCTTAGAATCCAAAACCTTCTCTACCATTATATTTTGAATATCACCAGTTCCAAGTCCAGGACCTATGGCAATAACATCGGCCCATGCTATAGATGCTTCGAGTGATTTAACGTCAAACTCTTCTGAATCATATGTATTAACAACAGCCTCAGGCAAAAGTTTTCCAATAACCTCTTTGTTTTCCTGTGCTGTAAATAATCTAACTAGACCTGCACCCACTCTGTATGCAGCCATTCCACTCATTGCAGCCGCGCCAGACATTTCTTCGTTGCCGGCAATAATTAATACTTTTCCAAAACTTCCTTTGTATGAATAGTTTGGTCTATTTGGGATAAGCGACAAATCATAATTATCCACATACTTTGCCGCGTTCTTACATTTATCATATGCATCAATTGGATAACCGATATCGCCCACACATACTTCTCCGCAATAGTCAGCGCCAGGATACATTGCTGTACCAATCTTGTGACATCCAATAGTCACTGTGTAATCCGCCTTAACAGCTACACCCATTACTTCAGCAGTATCAGCATTTATACCTGATGGCAAATCAACAGAGTAAACTGTAGCTCTAGATTTATTGATAAGTCTTATAGCCTTACCCTGAATTCCAATAACATTTCTAGAAACGCCCACGCCAAAGATAGCATCAACTATCACATCTGCATGAACCATTTCACGAACAATATTTATCTTTAACTTTTTAGCAATTTCAAGCTGTGCCAAAAACTCAGGTGATGCACTTGATCTAACACCACAAACATAAATTGTCACATCATACCCTTTTAGCGACAAAATACGTGCGATAGCCACACCATCTGCTCCGTTGTTTCCAACGCCTGATACTACTATAATCTTTTTATCCTTTGGCTCATTACATAAAATTAGGTCGACTACAGACAAAGCAGCTCTCTCCATCAAAACCATAGATGGAATTCCCAAGCGCTTTATAGCGTACTCATCGACCTTTTTTATATCACTACCTGAAACAATATATTCCATAATAGTCTCCTATTTATTCTCTTTTATTTTGTAGCAGAGTTTCATCAAACTCTCCGACAAATGAACATTTTCAACTTGAACATCATCTGCAAACTTAAGATCAGTATGTGCAAAGTTCCAGAACGCTTTTATACCACATTCCACTAACTTTTCTGCGATCTCTGTAGCAGGTTCCTTTGGAAGACAAAGCGCAACTATATCTACTTGGTTTTCTTTGACGTAGTCATATAAACCATCAATATCCATCACAACACCCTGCGCAGTTTTCATTCCCACAAGTGCTGGGTTCTCGTCAAATAGCGCAGTTATTTCAAAACCACGGTTCTTAAAGTTTCCATAGTTTGCAATAGCTCTGCCTAAGTTTCCTGCACCCACAATAACCATTTTATGTGGTTTATCTAAGCCCAATAATTTGCCGATTTCATCATAAAGGAACTGGACGTTATAACCGTAGCCCTGTTGACCAAAACCGCCAAAATTATTGAAATCCTGTCTAATTTGTGATGCTGTAACGTTCATAAGTCTGCTTAATTCCTCAGAAGAAACGCGTTCTACATTCTGAGAAAGTAATTCACCTAAATATCTATGATATCTAGGTAATCTTGATATTACAGCTTCTGAAATCTTGTTCATATCTTCCTCCAAAAGTCTTAAAAACTATGAAATATTATAGTCATTTTAGGCGAGATTGTCAAATTCTTCACAAAGTTTGTAATATTTAGTTTTGCCATTATTTTTCGCGGTTTATTCTGCTCTTTTTATTGCATTTAGTCCTTTAAAATATTAAAATACTTCTAGAATATTTTTTAGGAGATTATTATGGAAAATAAGAAAATAGTTGTGGCTCTAGGTAGAAATGCATTCTCAGAGTCATTCCCAAAACAACATGAAAGAGTTAAGGCTGCAGCGAAAGCTATCGCAGACTTGGTAGAGGCTAAATACGATGTGGTTGTTACTCACAGTAACGGTCCTCAAGTTGGAATGATTCAAACTGCTATGACAGAGTATTCTAGATTAGATGAAAATCGTACTGTTGCTCCAATGTCTATCTGTGGTGCTATGAGTCAGGGCTATATCGGATATGACTTACAAAACGCTATTAGAAGCGAGCTTCTAGGAAGAGGAATTTATAAGACAGTCTCTTCTATCATCACTCAAGTTAAGGTTGATCCTTTTGATAAGGCTTTTAATAATCCAACTAAGATGATTGGACGTCTAATGACAAAAGATGAGGCTGACCATGAGCGCGCAAAAGGAAACTATGTAGAATATGAAGAGGGCGACGAAGGATACAGAAGAATTATCGCTAGTCCTCGCCCAGTTGATATATATGAGATAGATGCTATCAAAACATTATCTGATGCACATCAAGTAGTTATTGCTGCAGGTGGCGGCGGAATTCCAGTTTTGGAACAAAGAACTGCTCTTAAAGGTGCTAGTGCTATTATCGAAAAAGATTACACGGCAGCTAAGATGGCAGATATGTTAGATGCTTCTGCTCTTATGATTCTTACTTCAAGCGATTACCTAACATACGATAAAGATGGTGAGCAAGTTGAAGTTAAAGAGATTTCAAAAGAAGATGCCAAGAAATTGATTGATGACGGATACTTTGATCCAGTAACATCTCTACCAAAGATTGATGCTTCACTATCATTTGTACTTGCTAAAGACGGACGAAAAGCAATCATTACAAATCTAGATAAGGCATTAGAAGGTATTGAAGAAAAAGTTGGAACAATAATTAAATAAACAAAAAGGACATCAATAGATGTCCTTTTTGTTTATGCTAAATAAGTCCGTAATTAGATAACCAAGTTTTTACATCGTCTTTTGCATTAGCAGCCTGGCTTCCGTTTACAGATAGCCCTGATTTAACATCTGCTCCAGGCGCATATTTTTTAATATCACTCTCACTTCTTCCCATTCCACTTCCTTCATTTGTACAGAGAGGAAGAATAGTTTTTCCTTCGAAGATATATTTCATTGAACCGCCAAAATAGTTTTCATCAGCTCTTGAGAAAAAAGCTATTAATGTCTTTGACATGTTGTCACCTCCTTTTGTCAATCTATTTAGTATACTTTAATGCCCATTTTCTGATTTTACTCATAGATTCGCCAGTAAAGTCTTTTCCAATTACTACCTTTGCACCTTTAGCAGATTTCTTAATCCCTTTTTCACTTCCTGAAATTCCACTACCTTCACTCGTACAGAATGTAACAACCTTTTTACCTTTTAGATTATATGATTCTAAGAATGTATTTATAATTCTTGGTTCTTGACCATACCAAATTGGATGTCCAACAAAAATCACATCATACTTTTCAATGTTTTTAACTTTGTTCTTAACCTTTGGTCTAGCTTTAGGATCATTCTGTTCTTTGTTTGCTCTACAACTATCATTGTTATATTCCGTATCTGCTTTTGTATAAGCTTTTTGTGGTTTAATCTCAAACAATTTAGCGCCAGTTGCACTCTTTACCTGTTTAGCAACTTTAGCTGTATTTCCTGTGTTAGAGAAATAAGCCACTAATACTTTATTATTATTACTTTTCTTTTTCGCTTTCTTTTTTGCGTTATTCGCAGTTTCTTTCTTAGCTGCCACAGTTGTTGTCTTTGTATCAGACTTCTTTTCTGAATTACAACCACATGCACAACAAGTAACAACCAAAGCGCAAATAACTGTCATTAATAATAATTTCTTTTTCATTTAAGCCTCCCTTTAAAAATGAATTTTTATTGTTACATTCTTTTTATCTAATAATGTTTTTATTTCATTTTTAGATAAATTTATCTTTCCAAGTCTAGTATAGTCCCATTCATTTGATCCATAAAACACAACTATTTGATCACTTGAATATAACACTATATCTCCCGGACTAGTTGTAGTTTCTTTGTCATTACTTGGCAGAACTTTTCCAATACTACCAACCTGTTCAAAGCTACCATACCTAGACATTTTTATTTCAAGCGGTTTATCTTTTACCATATTGCGTAATGCTTTCACCGATTCATTATCTTTCCAAGTGACTGGAACCGTTTTACCATCTATTTCCATTTTTAATACTTCCCCTACGTTAGTGTTACATCCGCTTGAAGTAGTATTTGTTATAGCTTTTACAACAACTTTCACTTTGCATTTAAGTTTCTTTTTCCCAACTCTCGCTGTGATAGTCGCTTTTCCTTTTTTCTTACCTTTAATTTTACCCTTTTTACTAACAGAAACAACACTCTTCTTGGACGAAGTCCACTTGACTTTTTTCTTTGTTCCCTTCACCTTTAGTTTGTATGTTTGTCCCACTTTAATAGTAACTTTCGTTTTATTAAGTCTAATTTTAGCTGGTGTACACGCACATAACAATCCAACCATTAAAAGACATGTTATCATTCCGATTAATACTTTTTGTTTCATAAATATCTTCCTTTCAGATTACATGCTCTCTTTAATAATTTGCACAACTTCACCTCTTGAAAGCACTTTATAGCCACCTTCTAAAATGATAGTTCCATCGGCTATGCCTTCTATCATATCCTCAGTAGCTCCTAGTTCACCTAAAGTAACTTTTACTCCAATCTTTTCCATCCAGTCTGCCATTGCATCTAAACCTTCTTTAGCTATTTGATCATCGCTTTTTCCTTCAGGATTTATACCCCAAACTTCAGTTGCAAATCGTTTAAACTTATGCAAACCATATGGAAGAATATATTTATAGTATGGAAGAGATACAGCCGCCAATGTCAAACCATGTGTAGCATCTGTATATGCTCCTGCCGATTGACCTAGCATGTGAACCATCCAATCTGTACTCTTACCTCTTGATATCAGAGTATTTAATGCCCATGTGGCTGACCACATAATATTAGATCTAGCTTCATAGTCCTCTGGGTTATCAATTGCAACTAAAGATGATTTGATAACTGATTTCATAAGCGCTTCCGCTAGATAGTCACTAGTGTTGTCATCATCACCAGAAAAATACTGTTCACATATATGATTAAAAATATCATATATTCCTGCCGTCATTTGACGTTTTGGAAGTGACATTGTGTACTTAGGATTTAGTATGGAAAACTTAGGCATTACTTCTTCGCCAAAGACATGGCCTATTTTTAGTTTTTCATCGTGGTTAGTAATAACTGCGCCACCATTCATTTCTGAGCCAGTACCAGCCATTGTCAAAACACATCCTACTGGAACTATTTCGCAAGTTGGTTCTTCAAATCTAATATAATATTTATCCCACGGATCTTCATCGCAGTTTACTGAAACAGATACTGCCTTTGCATAATCACAACAAGATCCACCTCCTACAGCTAAAAGTAGGTCAACATTATTCTCTTTTGCCTTAGCCACACCATCTCTCAACTTTTCAACTGTTGGGTTTGGCATGACCCCACCATCTTCAACAATGTTTTTTCCATTCTTTTTTAGAATTGAAACAACATCATCATAAATTCCATTCTTTTTAATAGAACCACCGCCATATATCAACATAACGTTTTCTCCATACTTTGGCAATTCATCATTTAAGTATTTTAGAGAGTCATCTCCAAAATAAAGTTTTGTTGCATTAACGTAACTAAAATTTCCAAGCATATTTTTGTCTCCTTTTCTTATGGTAATATTTTTATCAAAACTTTATATATCATGTTTCGAATTGATACCTCTTTATATTTAACTCCGGCTGCAGCCATAGCAGCCACTTGTTTATCTGTTGGATGTGCATATGGATAAACTCCATTCAAATATGGCAAAAAAACATATATAAAATCATTTAATTCCTTGCTCTTACAACTCGGATTGAACTTCTTGATAACTTTTTCTAAAGCATCTTTTGATGCACCATATGACTGTTTAAAGTCTACTAATCTTTCTATCCTGCTGTTTTCTTCCATATCATACAAATTGACTGAAAGTAGTTTTAACAATAGTTCTCTTTTCTTAAAAACATCAGCAATCTTCCCAGCTAATTGTTCTCTAGAAAGAGAATCATTATTTTTAATTATCTTTAGTAAATCATCAGTTAAAAAATCGTACTCTCTTTTAAATATGGCTAAAAAGATTTCTTCTTTTGTTTCAAAGTAATTATAGATAGATGTCCTAGTAAAAGATGTTACTTCACCAATATCTTTAATAGTTATATCTTTAAATATTTTCTTTTTATAAAGATTCACACATACATCCATTATTTCATCACGTCTGGATTCTGTAAGTTCTTTTGATAATCTAGGCATAAAAGCACCTCCCGGATTATTCTGACACTGTGTCAGTATGAGTATAATATACATCTATCCTGACACCGTGTCAATATAAAAACAACAAAAAAGTCAGGCGAAAGCCTGACTTTTTAATCCTATTATTCTCGTTATTACATTAAATTATCTAATGTAACTCTGATTGCTTTAATAAACTCTTCAGTATTTAGTTTTTTCTTATTCTCTAAAGTTGAGATTAAGTAAAGGTCACCAGTCATCTCGCCATTCTCGATTGTCTTAATACAAGCTTCCTCTAGTTTATCAGCAAATACCTTAAGGTCTTCTATTCCATCTAAGTCACCACGTTTTCTTAAAGCACCAGTCCATGCAAAGATAGTTGCGATTGGGTTAGTTGATGTCTCTTCGCCTTTTAAGTATTTGTAGTAGTGTCTTTGAACTGTTCCGTGTGCTGCTTCGTATTCATAGTTACCTTCTGGAGAAACTAGAACTGAAGTCATCATTGAAAGTGAACCAAATGCTGTAGCAATCATATCTGACATTACGTCACCATCGTAGTTCTTACATGCCCAAATGTATCCGCCATCTGATCTAACTACTCTTGCCACTGCATCGTCAATCAATGTATAGAAGTATTCGATGCCAGCCGCCTCAAACTTATCAGCATACTCAGCATCATAAATATCCTGGAATATATCTTTAAATGTGTGATCATACTTTTTAGAGATTGTATCCTTTGTTGAGAACCAAAGGTCTTGCTTGGTCTCTAATGCATAGTTGAAACAACTCTTTGCAAAACTTGTGATTGAATCATTTAAGTTATGCATACCTTGAACGATACCTTCTCCGTCGAAGTCATGAATAGTCTCTCTCATTTCTGTGCCATCTTCAGCAGTAAAAACTAATTCTGCTTTTCCTTTGCCTGGCACTTTCATTTCAACGCCCTTGTAAACATCACCGTAAGCGTGACGAGCGATTGTAATAGGCTTTGTCCAGTTTGAAACATATGGCTCAATTCCCTTAACAACGATTGGTGCTCTGAAAACTGTACCATCTAAGATAGCTCTGATAGTTCCGTTAGGACTCTTCCACATTTCTTTCAAGTCATACTCATCCATTCTTGCAGCGTTAGGTGTGATAGTTGCACACTTAACAGCTACACCGTATTTCTTTGTAGCTTCTGCAGAATCAAAAGTAACTTGATCGTTTGTTTCATTTCTGTATTCTAATCCTAGGTCATAGTATTCTGTCTTTAGGTCGATAAAAGGAAGTAGCAATTCATCCTTAATCATCTTCCAAACAATTCGTGTCATCTCGTCGCCGTCCATCTCTACTAGCGGCGTTGTCATTTGTATTTTTTCCATAAAATCCTCCTATACTCTAACCTCAACATTTAATTCACAAATCGTTTTGAACGATTCAATTTTCTTATTTAACAACAAAGTTAATAATTCTTCCTGGCACAAAGATTTCTTTGACGATATCACCATTTATATTAACCGCCTCTTTACCTTGTGCTAGTGCCGAATCTTTATCAATGTCTTTTGCAATCTCTATAACAGCTTTTGTCTTACCATTGATTTGAACCGCAATCTCGACAGTGTCTTCTACTATCTTTGACTCGTCAAACTCTGGCCACTTTTCAAATGCAATTGTGTCATCATGTCCCATTCTCTGCCAAATCTCTTCACTCACGTGAGGGCAAATACATGAGAACATCTTAATTAAGTTTTCAGCGTACTCTCTTGGACACTTACCAACTTTGTATACTTCGTTTACAAAAATCATCATCTGACTGATGGCTGTATTGTAAGCGAGCGCTTCAAAGTCCTCAGTAACCTTCTTAACTGTCTGATGATAAACCTTTGTAAGTGAGTCATCATTTTCATCTGTTATATTTTCTGGATTTATAAAGAAAGTCCAAACTCTGTTTATAAATCTCTTTGCACCAACTACGTTGTTTGAGTTCCATGGCTTTGAAACCTCAAGTGGTCCCATAAACATTTCGTATAGTCTTAATGTGTCTGCACCAAACTCATCTACAATATCACTTGGATCAATTACAAACTCTGGGAAACGTTTACCCATCTTCACGCCGTTCTCGCCCAAGATCATTCCCTGGTGAACTAACTTTTGGAATGGCTCTTTAACCGGTGATAAACCTTCATCGTAAAGGAATCTATTCCAGATTCTTGAATATAGTAAGTGTCCTACTGCATGCTCAGGACCACCTACATAAAGGTCAACTGGAAGCCAATGTTTTAGTAGTTCATAATTTGCAAACTCATCATCGTTGTGTGGATCAATATATCTAAAGTAATACCAAGATGAACCCGCTGAACCTGGCATAGTGGATGTCTCTCTAGTTCCCTTTACGCCGTTCCTATCATATTGTTTCCACTCAGTTGCATTATCAAGTGGAGCCTTACCATTCTTTCCTTTATAGTCATCAAGTTTAGGAAGAACTAATGGTAGTTCATCGTCAGGCAATACATAAATCTCGCCATCTTCTTCGAACACACAAGGTACTGGTTCACCCCAGTATCTTTGTCTTGCAAAAATCCATTCTCTAAACTTATAGTTTACTTTCTTTCTACCTACGCCCTGTTTAACTAACTTTTCTGTGATAGCAGGCTTCGCCTCTTCCACAGTCATTCCATCAAACTCTTCAGAGTTCATTAGTTTGCAGCCTTTGCCTAGGTAGTCTTCTTTCTCAAATGCATGTTCTGATACATCGCCACCATCAATAACTTGAATCATATCAATGCCGTGTGCTTCGGCATACTCAAAGTCTCTTTGGTCATGACTAGGAACGGCCATAACCGCACCAGTACCATAACTTGCAAGCACGAAGTCACCAATGAATAATGGAACTTCTTTGCCGTTGACTGGGTTGATACATGATAGACCTTCTAGTTTACAACCAGACTTAGTCTTATTAAGTTCAGTTCTGTCCATATCGCTCTTCTTCATAGTCTCGTCTATATACGCCTGAACTTCTTCTTTATTTTCAACTCTGTCCATTAACCCTTTGACGATGTCACCTTCAGGTGCAAGTACCATAAATGTGATACCGTAAATCGTCTCAATACATGTTGTAAAGATTGAGAACTTTCCGCCGCCCACAATCTCAAAGTCTACTTCCACACCTTCAGATTTACCAATCCAGTTTCTCTGAATCTCTTTGGTAGACTCTGGCCAATCAATTTCCTCGAGGCCTTCTAATAACTTCTCAGCAAATGCAGGCTGATCAATTACCCACTGCTTCATGTTCTTACGAACAACAGGGAATCCACCACGCTCTGACTTACCATCTATAACCTCATCGTTTGAAAGAACTGTTCCTAGTTCTTCACACCAGTTAACTGGCATATCGATGTACTTTGCATATCCTGCTTCATAAAGTTTTTTGAAAATCCATTGAGTCCACTTATAGAACTTTGGATCTGATGTGGCAACCATCTTTGACCAGTCATAGTCAAAGCCCAATTCTTTAAGCTGCTTTGAAAATACTTTTATGTTTTCCTGTGTAAAACCATCTGGATGGTTACCTGTAGTAACAGCGTACTGCTCTGCAGGAAGTCCAAATGAATCGTATCCCATTGGGTGAAGGACATTATAGCCCTGCATTCTCTTCATTCTAGACATAATATCAGTAGCCGTGTATCCTTCTGGATGTCCAGCGTGTAGACCTACTCCTGATGGATAAGGGAACATATCAAGCGCATAATATTTAGGCTTGCTAAAATCCCAGACATCTGTTTTAAATGTCTCGTTCTCTTCCCAATATTTCTGCCATTTTTTCTCGACTTCTTTGTGATTATATGTATCTGACATATTTGCCTCCTAGCTATTCTTCGATAACTGTTTCTGTCTCTACTTGTTTTTTCTTCTTTTTCTTTGTTTTCTTTTTGTGTTTTTTCTTAACTACTTTTTTCTTCTTGTGTTTTTTCTTTTGTCCTGGGAACTTGTACTTTTTCTTTGGACCTTTGTCCTCTTTCACCTTAACCTTTACAAAGGTCTGTGCTGCTCCCACATTTCCAGATTTATCTTTAGCTGTGACAACAACTGAAATGTCGCCCTCGTTCAAATCTTCTTTATCGATAGTTTGAACATTCATCACGCAATTTGGTTCATTACAAGATGCAGCCTTTCTTACCATTTCTTTGATCTTATCAATGTTAGATTGTTTGATTACATCTTTTTTGTCTAAGCTCTTCAGTTCAAATTTAAACTTCTGATTAGCAATCGTAACCTTTGGCGGTGTAGTATCTACTACTTTAAATTTACATGTGCCCGACAGGTTACCTTTCTTGTAAGTAAACTTAATGTTCTTTAAACCAGTCTCTTTAGTGCTTATCTTTTTATGTTTAAGCTGTGCTGTAACCACATTTCCTTTAGCGTCTTTTGCGATTATATTATCGAGGTAGTTTACTTTATGACCTTTCTCGATAGTCACAGTCTTTAATCCAAATGTTATCTGATTATTCTTCTGCTTTTTATATGGATTGTTTTTGTTTGGATCTGTTGGATCCCAACCACATACTTTAGCTAGAGTAGGCTTTCTAACTGCCGTCTTAGTGATTTTATAATTTTGGTTAATAGCCAACTTAATCCTATATGCATTTGAACTAATCCATTTTGCATCATCACATGAAAAGTAAATAGATTGATCTTTGTGTTTTTCTCCACCAAGCGAATTATAAGATGATCGCTTCATAGTGTTTGGATACTTATCCTTATAAGAAACGCTCTGTAAATAACCCTTCTTAGAATAAATGGTATTATACTGATGCCAGTTTTTGCCATTTTTTATCCATGAATAAGTTTTTTTAAGATTATACATTCCCGGTTTAACTTTTTTACCCACAGAACATTTTAGGCTCTTTTCATGTTGATATTTATTAATATCTGTGGTGTAAGACCAAACTTCTGCAAGACTAAAATTCTTATGAACAGAAACGATATACTTCTTAGTTTCTTTAGATACTTTAGTCTCTTCCTGCTTGGCCACACCACTAGTTTTGTCGGCTTCTTTGTTAACTTTGCTATAGATAAACATCAATACACCAAAAATAATTCCAGCGACCACCAAAATCTCTAGAATCGTGATTAAAACACTCTTTACTTTTGGATTTTTTATTGTATCTATAGGATTTCGCATACCGGTATATTATACACTAAAACAGGCAATAATTAAAGAAAAGATATAAATAGAACACACGAGATTTGACCCGTGTGTTCTAGTGAAAATTTGTTAATAAATCAATGTTTTTATATGCCTAAATGCTCTTTGAACATATGGAATTGCAATGATTACAATAGTTATGGCTGCTTCTGCTCCCAAGTATGCTCCGTTGTATGCAAGCGAGTATGTAACAGCGCCCCAACCTTTCCAGGCATATGTTCCAAAGAATATCCATCCCGATATAAATGCAAAGAAATATCTTCCAAGTACACCGCATATGTATCCGACTAACAATCCACCATATTTATGCTTTTTGTCGAAGTGGTATCCTATTCCAGATAAGCCTAGCGCACCAAACGCTAAAGGATAGTCAACCAACAACTGTGGCAAAGTCAAAACATATGGATCAATAATCATTTGTAGCATACCATACGCTACGCCTGTTAAAATACCCGCGCCAAAGCCATACCAGTAACCTATCAAACATATGAACAACATACTCAACAATGTGATGGATCCACCAAACGGAAAAGTAAACAGTTTTATATTTGATGTAATAAACGCTAAAGCAACACAGATAGCTGATACTGTTAATTGTTTTGCTGATACTCTTTTTTCTCTTTTTCCGACAATGAAAGATGCCGCTATAGTTAAAGCTGCAACTATAATTACAATAACTGCAACATATCCCCAAGTAGTTGGAACATACATCTTTCCGCCATATCCATCATCTACAGCTTTTGCAAATATTTTTAAAAATTCCATAAAAAAACCTCCATTGAAACTAGTTCGCTAGAGGTTATATTATTTCATTACAAAAAAAATAATTTAATTGCTTCCTTACGTAGGTATTAACCTAATCAAGTTATAAGGGACAAGACCTAAGTCTATCTCAGCACAGGGCACCCCTAGCGTCATATTTAATTCTTGTATACTTTACCACTTTTTTAAAAATAAGTCAAAAAAGGGATGCCGTTTAGCATCCCTTTTATTATTGGTATCCATTAGTCTTCTCTGTTAGCATTTTCCTCGATCTGTTTAGCCTGCACATCACCAGGAGCTTGCTCGTATTTGGATACTACGTATTCAAATTCGCCGCTACCACCTGTGATTTGACGGAGGGCTGTGGAATAACCGTATAGTTCTAATACTGGAACTTCAGCTTCGATAAACTGTTTTCCGCCATCGATAGCTGTCATATTAGAAACACGACCACGTCTCTTATTTAAGTCTCCCATTACATCTCCTGAGTTTTCATCTGGACATGTAACTTTAAGTTCTGCAATAGGCTCTAGGAGAACTGGATTAGCCTCCATGAAACCTTTCTTAAACGCGAGTACCGATGCAGTCTTAAATGCCATCTCAGATGAATCTACAGGGTGGTAAGAACCGTCTATAAGAGTACACTTTATTCCTACTACAGGATAACCAGCCATAGGTCCTGCCTTAACACACTCCTGAATACCTTTTTCAACAGCTGGGAAGTAATTCTTTGGTACAGCACCACCAACTACTCTCTCTGCAAACTCATAAGCTGTAGAAAGATCGCCCGATGGCTCAAATTCCATAATTACGTCACCATACTGTCCGTGTCCACCGGATTGTTTTTTGTGCTTTCCTTGAACCTGAGACTTACTTCTGATAGTCTCGCGGAAAGCAATTCTAGGTTTGTGAAGCTCGATTTCAACTTTATATTTGTTCTTTAGCTTAGATGCCATTACTTCAATCTGTTGATCTCCGATACCATAAAGTAATGTCTGTCTGTTTTCATCGTCCACTACAAACTTGAAAGTTAAATCTTCGATACAAAGCTTAGTCAAAGCCTGTGCAATCTTATCTTCATCACCTTTGTTCTTAGCAGTGTATGCCATATATGTGTAAGGTTTAGACATTGTTGTTGGATGATATTCTATAGCCCATTTCTTTGTCGATAATGTATCACCTGTACGTGTGCTATCTAACTTACCAATGGCTCCGATATCTCCTGAATGAAGTTCAGGAACTTCAATAACGTCTTTACCTCTCATAACGTAGAGCTTGTTCAATTTTTCCTCTACGTCCTTGTTTGCGTTAAATACTGTATCGCCTGCTTTCAAAACACCAGTACGAACCTTCACTAGAGAATACTTTCCAACGAATGGATCCATGATAGTTTTGAATACATAAGCTGATACTGGTTTAGAATCATCAAAGTCTGCTACCACTTCTTCACCTGTGTTTACGTCAGTAGCCTTCTTCAATACTTCTGCTTTATCTGCTGATGGGAAATATTTTTCAAATCCCTGTAGAAGAGATGTAACACCCTGACATGTGATAGCTGAACCAAGCATAACTGGTACGATATCACAACTAATTACGTTCTGTCTAAGTGCTGTTGAAATTTCTTCTGTAGTAAAATCTTCGCCTTCGAAATACTTCTCCATTAACTCCTCATCAGACTCTGCCACAGCCTCCATCAAAGCGTCTCTGCAAGGATCGAGTTCACCGTGAATACTATCAGGAATATCCATTTCCGTATAGTTACCCTGATCATCGGTATACTTTCGTCCACCCATCTTTACTACATTCACATAACCTGTTAGTGAATCACCTTCTATAATAGGCAAATGGAAAGGAGCAATCTTCTTTCCAAATTTATCCTTGAGGTCATGAACTATCTGGGCATAATCCGCATTTGGATCATCCATATTTGTTACAAAGAACATTCTAGGAATTTGTCTACGTTCACAAATTTCCCATGCTTTAACTGTGCCGACTTCCACGCCAGCTTTTCCGTTAATAACTATTACAGCAGCATCTGCCACACTCATAGCATCTTCTGCTTGACCGATAAAATCAAAATAGCCTGGGGCATCTAAAATATTGTATTTCAAACCTTCCCACTCTACAGGAACTACAGACGCACTAATCGAAAACTGTCTGCTAGTTTCCTCTTCGTCATAATCGCTTATAGTGTTTCCATCGACTATCGTTCCCATTCGATTTATCACACCTGTCGAATATGCGAATGCTTCAGCTAGAGTGGTCTTGCCGGCCCCTCCGTGTCCTAAAAATACAACGTTTCTAATTTTGGAAGTTTCATATACTTTCATAAAAACGTCCCTCCTTATAAAATTTTAATCCGGTGAGCATTTCTGCCCCACAACATACTATTATTTTACTCCTTTTTTTCATCTTACACAATAAAGGTTAAAAGTTTAACAAAGAAACTTTTTCTGTTATAATAACTAAAATGAATTTTGGTTAATGCCTTTGGCGAAGCCGTAATGGAGTTAATTATGAATAAGAATTTTGGAATAATTGGAATAGGTTTAATAGGCGGTTCTATTGCTAAAACTTTGCGCAAGACTTATCCTGACTGCACTATCACCGTGTACAACCGCGGCGAAGAAGCTAGAAAGCTTGCGTTAGATGATGGCACTGCTAATGTTGCAACAGATAAAGTGGATGAGACTTTTAACGCTTGCGACTATATTTTCCTTTGCACTCCTGTTGAACATAACACTACTTATCTTTCACAGTTGAAAGACATTATAAAAGATGATTGTATTATCACTGACGTCGGCAGCGTCAAAGGAAACATTCACAAAGCAGTTAATGAATTAGATATGGAAGAAAACTTTATTGGTGGACACCCCATGGCTGGATCTGAAAAGACTGGCTATGAAAATTCTCACAACCATATGTTGGAGAATGCTTTCTATGCTATCACTCCTACTGATAAAGTTTCTAAAGAAAAGGTGGCTGAGTACAAACAGATTGTAACTGATATGGGAGCTATTCCTATTGTATTTTCACCAGAAGAGCACGATCACACAGTTGCAACTATTTCACACTTGCCACATTTGATTGCATCTAGTCTTGTTAACTTAGTTAAGGATAACGATTCAAAAGAAGAATATATGAAGACTTTGGCGGCCGGCGGCTTCAAAGGAATCACACGTATTGCTTCATCTTCTGCTGATATGTGGGAACAGATTTGTATGACCAACTCAGAAGAGATTAGCAAGATGCTTCAAAAATATATTGATAGTTTGAAATCTGTTAAGGATGAACTTGATTCTAAAGATGCTCCCGCTATACATGATATGTTTGTCGAGAGCAAAGATTATAGGGATAATATCGATAATCTATCAAACAGTATTATCTTAAATCACTTTACATTGTTCTGCGATATCGTGGATGAATCTGGTGCCATTGCTACTATTGCTACTATACTTGCCACAAACGGAGTTAATATTCGAAACATTGGAATTGTTCACAATAGAGAGTTTGAAGAAGGCGTGTTGCGTATCACATTCCACAAACAAGACGACGCCGACAAAGCATATGAACAATTAGTAAAACATAAATACAGCGTTATAAAAAGATACGAATAAATCTTTGCAATAAAAAAACAGTCCACAAAAATGTGGACTGTTTTTTATTTGTTTTAAGGAGTATACTCCGCTGTACCCGATTTACCGTAAACTGTAGTTCCATCAAGCGTTACATAGTATGGAGTAACATTCCATGTTGATGCTTTTGTTCCATCCATACCTCTAATTGTGTATGTAAAGAAGTATTCTGAATCATCAGAGAATACAGTTGGAAGCACTGACTGACTGTCAGCTGTAATCTTAGTATAAACTTTTTCTACCTCTTTAGTAGTCTGCTTGATTGTGCTGCTTCCGTAAGTACCACTAAATGTAAATCCAACTGATTGATAATCCAATGAATCAATTGTACTTACAAATCTTAGTGCGCTGTGATTGCTACCCCACTGATGTTTGAATGTTAATACTTTTGCATCAATGAACTTCGCATAAGCATTTCCTGATGTTCCTTCATAAACTGCGGTATAGTCAGCATCTGAGAACCATCCTGCAAAGATTAATCCGTCCTTTGTTGGATAAATCTCGTTTGTCTTATAAACTTCTACATCATATTGATTGCCTGTCTTTGGCTCTGTCGCCAAAACATTTCGAATCTGAATATATGAAATATTCGTACCATTCTTAATAGCAATCTCATTTGTATATGATGTCATCGCTGACAAGAATATTACTACGCCTGCGCCCTGTACACCACAAATTGTTTGTTCTGTAGCACTTGCGCTCTGACTTACTCCATTGACAAATACTTCAGAAATGCCAGCTGGTACAGTTAGGTATATACCTTGTTGATCTGAGAATCCAGGTTTCTGAACACTAACAACCTGACTAATCTTTATCTTAGTAGTATCGTTGTAATACCACTGAGTTCCTCCACCAGTAACATTGATCCATTCATCACCCAGTGGTTCAGGAGCCTCTGTAGGTTCCTCAGTAGGGGCGTCTGGATATGGATTACCAGATCTAATAATGATTGTATATTCATTATTGAATGTATCTGTAATAACTAATGTGTTATCTGCGTTTTCATTAAGACCTGCTATCGGAACTCTTACATACGCACCTGCCCAAATGTCCATAGCATTTCCATTTAAGCTTGCGCTCTTGTAATTAGGTTTCAATATGGCTGCGGAACCTGCAATGTATAGTGATGTTCCTTCTTTTTGGAATACACCATTAAACTCATCAGTTGTCTTCTTATCAACAATACAAATCTTATAATCCGAACCATCTGTAGCTGCCTTCCACTCTTGATGACTATATGGATCAACCGCACCTTGTGTAGCAGGCTCTGCTGTAGTAGTTGGTGCTGCTGTGGTGGTTGGTTCTGCTGTAGTAGTTGGTGCCACTGTAGTAGTTGGTTTAGCTGTAGTTGTTGGTGCTACTGTTGTAGTAGTTGGTGCCACTGTGGTTGTGGTTGGTGCTACTTTGCCAGCAAACTCTTGTGTACCGCGACCAATCTCATCACCATTGTGGTCGTATGCTACCACGATCAATGTGTAAGTAGTGTTATCTTCTAGGTATGTTCCATCCTTTGTTCTGATAACAGTATCTACCCATGTGTCTGTTGAACCTACTGTTCCTTGGTCACTCCAACACCATCCGTTCGCAGCAATCGCTTTGTTATCATCTGTTTCTTCATTAATATATGACTTATATCCAGCTGCTCCAGGAACTTTGTTCCAGTGTGTATAGATTGCATAATAAGTATTTTCACCTTGAGTCAAATCTTGTCTATAAGAATCATAGAATTCGACATCTCCACCTATTACTTCTGGTTCAGTAATAGTAATTTCTTTTGTTCCATACCCAACCTTCTGATTAAAGGCATTGTATGCTTCTACTATAAGTGTATATGTTTCGCCTACTTCAATAGTAATTGAACCATCTCTAGTTCTTGCAACCTTATCAACCTTAGTCATAGGTTGTGTTGCTTGATCATTGAATATCCAGCCATTATTTAGTGTGGCTGCAGCGTGGTCATTATCCACCTGTCCTAGATATACATATGCTTTGGCTGTTCCTTCCGGATTAACCCAATCAGCCCAAAGATTTCCGTTTGCTTCAATATCATCTGTTAAAGCTCTGATATTAATATCTTGAACATCAGGATCATCATCTGGTTTAACAATTTCATTTACTTCAAATGTAAGTGTAGTCTGACCAACATCTAGTTTACCAGCCAAGTTAATTGTCTTACTGTATGAAGTTGATTCATCTGTTGTATCTTCAAACAAGACCGTTCCATTAGCCTTAAGCTTAATACTGTATGTCTTAGCCGAATCTAATCCTGTTTTGTTTACGTGTAGTTGCTGACACCAATCTTGATTGGCTACTCCAGCACTCAAAACATTGATTGGCAACGAGTACATATCAGTTGTCTGGTTGCTAACATCAATATCTGCACTACCCCAAGAGCCACAATAGATTGCTGTGATACCTTGTACCGCATTGTAATCTGCTCCATCTTCTACTACAAAGCTTCCATCAGCCTGTCTATGCAACCATCTATCAGTACATGAAATCCAATTGTTAACTGGACCTTCTGTTTGCGCCTCTGTAGTGGTTGGTGCCACTGTGGTAGTAGGCGCTGCTGTGGTAGTTGGTTTAGCTGTAGTAGTTGGTGCAGCTGTGGTAGTTGGTTTTGCTGTAGTGGTTGGTGCAGCTGTTGTAGTTGGTTTTGCTGTAGTTGTTGGCGCTACTGTTGTGGTAGGCTTAGCTGTAGTAGTTGGCGCCACTGTTGTAGTTGGTGCACTAATTGTATATTGAACTGGATCACATTTCATTGTTTCACCAAATGTATCTGTTGTTGGTAGTGAAATTTGATATGAACGTGTACCATATCCAAATTCAGTTTTTGCTATTGTTCCGTTCTTAGTAACCTGACAAAAATATTCGCCATCTACATATAAATTGGCTGTATTACCACTCGTGGACCAAGAAAAACGTAGCGAACTTCCATAACCCATCACCGAGAACCCAGTAGGCGCCGCCTTTTGCGTTGGCGCTTTGGTGGTGGTAGTGGTTGGTGCTGCAGTGGTTGGTTCTTCCACTGTTATTTCTATTGGATCAGTCTTCAATGATTCATGGAATGAATCAGTAGTAATTAAAGCTATTTCGTATGAATGAGTTCCATAGAATAATGTGTCCGAATACGCTTTATTCTTCTGAATATAATTATAATATTCTCCATCCACATATAAATTAGCATAACCTGACTCTACCCAGTTAAAAGTTATCTTAGTACCTGATACTGTCGCTGTAAAACCTGAAGGAGCAGCCTGTTGTGTAGGAGCTTCTGTAGTGGTTGGTGCAGCTGTGGTAGTTGGTTTTGCTGTAGTAGTTGGCGCTGCTGTGGTAGTTGGTTTTGCTGTAGTAGTTGGCGCTAATGTGGTAGTTGGTGTCTGTGTGGTAGTAGGCGCTTCTGTCTCTGGTTCAGGTATAGTTACATAAACCGGACTTGTCTTTTTGCCTTCCCAAGGCGCCGCACTTAACTTAAATGCTATAGCAAAACTATGCTGTCCTGCTGTGTAATTTGTAATAGGAATTAACATTCCATTTGTAACATCGCGATCATATGAGCCGTCTACAAATAACTTACAAGCTCTATCACTCTGATAATTAATCAATACATTTTGTCCAACCACTTGAGCTGTAAATCCTTCTGGCACTTCATCAGCAGGATTAACTGTAGTGGTTGGTGCCACTGTGGTGGTTGGTTTAACTGTTGTAGTTTGTGCTGCTGTAGTAGTTGGCGCAGCTGTTGTGCTCTCCTGTGGCGGATAAACAATTTGATGATCAGCTGTTTTTACAGTTGGTCTAAAGAACTCAATAGAGTTTGCCGAGTTAACCCAACCCATTCCTATTACTATTCCAGGAATTTGAGCTGAATCATTACTCACTTCTATTTCTCCTGTAATAGTTTGATATCCAGGAGCAATATCTGTTCCGTTATTATCACCATTTGTACCATCAGAAGACAATACACTTGAATTGTTGTCAGTACCATTTACCTTAATTGGCCATTCATAATAATACTTACCAGGCTCATAACTTGCCTTTAATTCAGGAAGTTCAAGTTTAACTTGAGTAAGCCATGCATTATTGTAATTACTGTCAGTTTTTTGAACAATAATATGCGAATCATTTACTGGATCTACTCCAACCTTAGCTTTATTTGTTCCTGCCCATGTTCCTGTGTAGCACTTATAAATACCATATGTTCCCCATGCATCTGTTGGAACAGTTTGAGTTGGTGTAATTGTACTGTATGGTGTAGTAGTTGGTGCTGCTGTGGTGGTTGGTTTTGCTGTGGTAGTTGGTTTTGCTGTTGTGGTGGTTGGAGCGATTGTTGTAGTCTCTCCATTTTTCCATACACTAAACTCAGAAATAGTAACTGTTTTACCAGCTGGAATATTTCCTAGCGCAAAGAGCAACACACCGTTGGAACTATTTACTGTTGTAAAAGAGCCAGAATACGTCTTTGTTCCTGACGATAACGACTCATCAATCAAATCAACATAACCAGCGTTGGTAGCTTCATGTCTCAGTCGCAGATTCTTACCAGATGCGTCTGTGGTTATTTTTAAATAATAATTATATGTGGTATTTGCCGATAGGCTAAGTTTAGGTTTTAGTTGCGCAGACCATTCTGTATATTGATCAGATTTTGCTCCATTTATAATGTATGCAGATATGCTACTTGAATCATCTCCACCTTTGTAGGCAGCTCTTAGTCCATAGTAATCATTTAAGAATTTGTAAGACCATGCACTTCCTGCATCATGCCAAGAGTCTCCATATTCTCCTTCTGTATATTCAGCAGGATATTCCGTCTCTGGTTCTCCGCCATATGAGTATGCTCTTACATAATCAACATACATGGTTGCACTACTAAAACTAGAATCTGGCGCTTTATTCTGTGTATATCCAGTACTAGTACTACCTAATGCTAAATTCAAGATAAAGAATGCATCCTTTGTAAAATATTTATGAGATGACATTCCAGAACTAATGTTAGCAGTTAGGAAAACCACATCATCCATATACCATTTAATATAATTCTCATCCCAAGTTACACCGTATGTGTGCCAACCATTAATTCCGTTACTTGTATTATTTGAATAATAATTGTAAGCTCCATCATTATAACTGCCCCAAGATGAGTGAGAATTCCATGAAGGGCCCCAATGCAATGTACCTTCTGTATAGTTGTTGCTATTGGCGTGCTCCATAATATCTAGCTCACCACACGCTGGCCAGCCAACACTATCATAATCATTACCCATCATCCAGAAAGCAGGCCAAACACCATTTTGGTTACCGCCATCCACTTTGATTTTGGCTTCCATCTTTCCGTACTTGAATGTTTTTCTATTCTTTGTGTTAATTCTTCCCGAAGTAAACTGGGCACCATTATAGCTTTCTCTTTTCGCTGTAATCTGAAGACTTCCTCCAGACACTCCAACGTTAGAAGTACGACTAGTATAGTATTGCAATTCTGCATTACCCCAGCCGTTATCTCCTCGACCTATTTCATAGCCCCAGACATTAGTATCAAGCGATGAGCCTTCAAACTCATCACTCCATTGTAATTGCCATCCGCTCGCTGAAGGATCAGCCGCAGCTGATACCTTCTTTGTTGTATTCGGGGTGAACGTGATTCCACATACAACTAGAGCCAACGCTATAGTATATGTCATGATTTTCTTATACATAAAACCACTCATCCTTTCTATTCAGTTATAAAATCCGACCGTTTCCTATTTTTATTTTAACATATTATTTTAATTTTTTTCTACCAAAAAAAGACACCATAAGGTGTCTTTTTTCCTAAAATATCACAGTTTTATCACTTTTCGGATGATAATCGGATTATCTGGTCATTTTTTACTAAAAAGCAGTTATTTCGTCCAAAATTTCGAAATAATTAGCGAATGTTTTCTCACAACATTTTGGATTTTGAATCACAATATTTCCAACCCTTAAACCCACAATTGCAAAACTCATCGCCACTCTGTGATCTTCATAAGTTTCAATTTCAGCGCCGTGTAAACTTCCTGGAGTAATAAAAATATCATCTCCTTTTATCTCTACATCACATCCAATTTTTTCCAACTCACTCTTAATAACCATCATCCTGTTCGACTCTTGATGTCTAATATGTCCAACATTTCTTATAACAGATGGTGTCTTTGCAAAAGCCGCTACCACGGCAAAGGTCAATGCTTGGTCTGAGAAGTCTTTCATGTCAACTTCTAAACCTTCATATGAAGTAACTAAGTTTGCATCGACTAACACTCCATCATCTTCTTCTTTTATATCAGCGCCCATCTGCTCAAGTAATTGCAAAAACTTAATATCACCTTGCAAAGAATCAAGGTGAACGCCCCATACCTTTGCCTTGGTTCCTAGAACTAGTGACATTGCATAAAAGTAACAAGCAGCCGAAACATCAGGTTCCACTTTGTAGATTGGACCAAAAGCATCAATCATTTTTTTAGTCATCTCAATATAAGAGCCATTGACTCGCGCGCCCGTCAAAGATATGTTTGCACCACTTACTGACTGTGTCATAAGCATAGCGCTCGCAAACTGTGTACTAGCATCAGTGTTTATCTCTATATCAAAATCTTTTAATCCGTTTGATTTGATAACAAAAGGAAAATGCCCTTCTTCTTCCAAGTAATCAACTTCTACACCTAGATCAACTAACAAGTCCAAAAACTCTTTCATTGGTCTCTTCTTCATCTGCTCGGAAGAATTAAGCATGAACTCTCCACCACAAACCGCAAGCATCGCACTTAAAAACCTAGCTGTAGTACCTGATGATTTAACATTGATTGATGCTTGCTTGTTTGGAATAACTCCACCTTCGCCCTTTATGGTTACAGTGCAAAGTTCATCATCCACTTCCACACTGAAACCTAGTTCAATCAAACACTCAATCATCGCCTGACAATCATCACAAAAAGAAACGCCCTCCAAAGCACATTCGTCTTTAGATAGCGCAGCTAATACAAGCGCCCTGTTTGTTATACTCTTTGACCCAGGAACACTCACGTTTATTTCTTTTGGATTTTCAATTGTCTTAACAAAATATTTTTCCATCGTTTTTATTATATATCTAGTTTTGTCTTTTGTCAGTTATAAACATGGCATCGCCAAAACTAAAAAATCTGTATCGCTCTTCCACTGCCACTTTGTATGCATTTAAAATATTCTCTCTTCCAGCAAGTGCTGAAACTAGCATTAGCAAAGTGCTCTCTGGCAAATGAAAGTTTGTAATCAAAGCATCAATACACTTAAATTCAATTCCTGGATAAATAAAAATCTGTGTCCAACCAGAACCTTCGTGCACCACACCATTATCATCTGTCACGGTCTCTAGAGTTCTAGTGCTAGTCGTTCCAACAGAAATAATTCTTCCACCATTTTTCTTTGTCTCATTAATAGTGTCAGCTGTCTCTTTACTCACCACATAATACTCCGAGTGCATATTGTGATCTAAAATATTATCAACCTTAACCGGTCTAAAAGTACCAAGTCCAACATGCAAAGTAACGTGAACTATCTTAACACCCTTTTCCTCAAGTTCTTTAAGTAGTTCATTTGTAAAATGAAGTCCCGCTGTAGGCGCCGCCGCCGAACCATCGTGCTTTGCGTAAACAGTCTGGTATCTATTTTTATCTTTCAATTTATGAGTAATGTATGGAGGAAGTGGCATTTCTCCTAGTTGATCTAACACCTCTTCAAAAATCCCATCATACTCAAACTTAATTAAGCGATTACCATCTTCTAACACATCAATAATCTCGCCCTTTAAGATGCCTTCGCCGAAGACTATTCTAGCCCCCACTCTTGCTTTCTTTCCAGGCTTAACCAAAGTCTCCCAAACATCATCAGCGTTTCGTTTAAGCAGTAGCAACTCAATAGTTGCACCTGTATCTTCTTTCACACCAAAGAGTCTAGCCGGAATAACTTTTGTATCATTAATAACCATGCAATCACCAGGATTAATCATGTTTACAATGTCTTTAAAAATATGATGTTGTATCTCGCCAGTATTTTTATCAAGCACCATTAGTCTTGAACTGCTTCTGTCCTCAAGCGGATCTTGCGCAATAAGTTCTTCTGGTAACTCATAAAAATAATCGCTTACTTTCATTTCGTTCATAATAATAAAATTATGCAAAGGCAAACTTAAAGTCTACCTTTGCATTTAGTTTAGCCTCTTAATTGAATGTTCATTTCTTCTAAAGCTTTAAGGATCTTATCCATTGATTCCTGAACTTCGGCATCTTCCAAAGTCTTATCCTTTGCTCTAAATACGATTGAGTAAGCAACTGATTTCTTTCCTTCCTCAATCTGGTCGCCTTCGTAAAGGTCGAACAATGAATAACTCTCGAGTATTACTCCGCCCTTCTTCTCAATTACTGCCTCGATATCTCCAACAGGAATTTCCTTTGGAACAACCATTGAAATATCACGAGTAACTGCAGGGAACTTAGCAATTCCTTCATATTTTGTATCGAAGTTTGCCATTTCATAAATATAAGGCATATCAATCACTGCAATATATGCGCGTGTCTTCATTCCATAGTTTTTGCAAACCTTTGGATGAACCTCGCCCAAGTATCCAATTATTTTGCCGTCGTAGTTTATGCTAGCCTTTCTACCTGGGTGTAGGAATGGCTTATCAGTGTTAGCATCGTATGCAACCTTATCTGTCATTCCAAGCTGCTCTAGAAGTTCTTCTACAACACCTTTCATTGTGAAGAAATCTCCTTCGCCGTAGAAGCCTAGAACTAACTGCATTCTCTCATCAGGCAACTCCTTCAAAGGAAGTTCTTTTGGAAGGTAAACATTACCCATCTCATAAAGTCTTACATCTTTGTTCTTGTGGTTATAGTTTGAAGCAAGTGATGTAAGCATTCCATCAAGTGGAGTTGTTCTCATAACTGAGAAGTCCTCGCCCAATGGATTTGAGATTTCAATAGACTTTCTCTCGATTGCATCTTCAGGTAATAACAACTTGTCATAAACCTTTGGACTTTCAAATGAGTAAGCGTATCCTTGAGAGAATCCACAGTATCTTGCAACATTTCTTGTAATCTCATCTATTCTAAGTTTCCAAGAAAGCTTACCTGTTGTAGCCTCGCCACTTGGAAGTGTAGTTGGGATATTGTCATAGCCGTAGAATCTTGTAATCTCTTCAGCTATGTCACACATCTCAAGCAAGTCTTGTCTAAATGTTGGAACAGTAATCATATCTGTTGACTCATCATACTCTAACTCTAGAGCGTCAAAATAGCTTAACATCTGCTCCTTACTTAGCTCGAAACCGATTAATTTATTTACGTAGTCTGGATCAAACTTTATTTGATGAGGTTCATTCTTAACTGGGTAAACATCAACCATTCCGTCTACCACTTCACCTACTCCTAACTCTTCAATAAGCTGACAAGCTCTGTTGATTGCTTCCTCAGCATTGTTAGGATCTAAACCTTTTTCAAACTTATTTGACGCATCAGTACGAAGACCAAGTCTCTTAGATGAAAGACGAATGTTTGGACCAACAAAGCACGCTGCCTCGAATAACATATCCTGAACATCGTCGGTAATCATTGAGTTTTCACCACCCATGATACCACCGATACCAACAGCCTTTTTGCCGTCGCAAATCATGCACATCTCATTATCAAGTGTGTGCTCTTCGCCATCAAGTGTCACAAACTTCTCTCCATCTTTTGCACGGCGAACAACAATCTTATTATCCTCGATAGTTGATAGATCATAAGCGTGCATTGGCTGACCATACTCTTCCATAATGTAGTTTGTAATATCAACTAAGTTGTTGATAGGTCTAATGCCACAAGCGCGAAGTCTTGACTTCATCCAATCTGGTGACTCGCCAATCTTTACATTCTTAACAACTCTTGCGCAGAATCTTCTACACAAATCTTCGTCTTCAATATTTACAGAAATATATTTTTCTACATCTTTAGAATCTCCTGCCTTTGGAGGCTGTGGAGCCTTAAAGCTTTTTCCAAATGTTGCAGCTGCCTCTCTTGCAATACCAATTACACTGTAGCAGTCTACTCTGTTTGATGTAATTTCATATTCAAATACAGAATCGTGAAGTCCAAGTGCCTCTACAGCATCATCGCCAGGCTTCACTGTTCCCTCTTTGAAAATATAAATTCCATCGTCTGGTGCTTCTGGGAAAAATTCTTTTGAACTTCCTAACTCGTCAATACCACACATCATACCTTGTGATTCAACGCCACGAAGTTTACCCTTCTTGATTTTAATTCCACCTGGAACTAATCCTTCGCCGTGGGCACCAGCAATCTTTCCGCCGTGTAAAACTACAGGAACCAACTGTCCCTCTTCCACGTTTGTAGCACCTGTAACAATCTGAATTACTTCAGTTCCAATGTCCACCTTACAAACAACTAACTTGTCTGCATCAGGGTGCTTCTCTATTAAATCAATATGTCCAACTACGATTTTGTCGAGGTCTTCGTCCAACTTCTTATAGCCTTCACACTTAGTACCCGACAAAGTCATAGCATCCATGTATTCCTGATCAGTACACTCAAGGTCAGGAACGTATTCTTTAATCCAACTTAAACTTGTATTCATTTTAATTCCCTCCCTTAAAACTGTTTCAAGAAACGATCGTCGTTCTCGTATAATAATCTCATATCATCAATCTCGTACTTAAGTAGTGCGATTCTCTCTAAGCCTACGCCAAAGGCAAATCCTTGATATTTTTCAGGATCGATACCGCTCATCTTCAAAACATTCGGATGAACCATACCGCAGCCTAAAATCTCAATCCAACCTTCACCTTTACAGAATCTACATCCTTTTCCACCACACTTAAAGCAGCTTACATCCATCTCAGCACTTGGCTCCGTAAATGGGAAGTGATGAGGTCTAAACTTAATCTGTGTGTCCTCGCCGAATAATTCTTTGGCGAAGTCTGCTAAAGTACCCTTAAGGTCTGCAAAGTTAATGTTCTTATCAATAGCAAGACCTTCCACTTGGTGGAATGATGGTGAATGTGTAGCGTCCACAGCATCAGATCTAAACACACGACCTGGAGAAATAATTCTGATAGGTGGATGTGTGTTTTCCATAACTCTAGCCTGCACAGAAGATGTCTGAGTACGAAGCACGATGTTTCTATCTATATAGAATGTATCCTGCTCATCCTTTGCAGGGTGATTCTCTGGGATGTTTAGTGCTTCAAAGTTGTAGTAGTCAAACTCAATCTCTGGACCTTCTACCACTTCGTATCCCATACCTGTAAAGATTCTCTCTAACTCTTCTAGAGCCAAAGTATTTGGATGCTTGTGTCCAATCTTATTCTTATCGGCTGGAAGAGTGACATCAATCACTTCATTCTTCATCTTTTCTTCCAAGACTTTATCCTGAAGTTTTGTCTTCATCTCCTCCATCTTATCTTCAATTTCTTTTCTGGTATCATTAACCATCTGTCCTATTTTAGGTCTATCTTCAGGAGCAACATCCTTCATACCTTTTAGAACTTCAGTCAACTTACCCTTTTTACCCAAGATGTCTACTTTGATTTCGTAAAGTTTATCTAGATCAGTACTATCCGAAATCTTCTTCAAAGCTTCTTCTTGAATAGCTTGTAGTTTCTCTTTCATTTTTTCTCTCCTTATATTTTTTGCAATAAAAAAAGCACCTGCGTAAGGGACGAATCTCTCCGCGGTACCACCCTAATTTCTAATTTAATAGACTCTTCATTATACTTAACGCGTATCAAACGTCATCTGCTACTTAGTTTCACAAATGCAGCTCCTGTGGGAATTTCAGTATCGATTTTGAACCTAAGGGCTTTACAGCCTAGAACCCTCTCTCTGTAAGGAAAAATCGCACCTACTGTGCACATTCATTGCCTTTATATAACCTGTTAAATTATATCATAATAAGTATTTGTGTCAAATGTATCTTGTTAGTTTTTCTTTAATTATTCTTCTATATATATTATAATTTTTTGTATGAAAAAGTTTTATGAAAAAAGAATAAGTCCATTCTTGGACAACCTAAAAGAAGATAAGATTGATGTTCATACAGGACAATCTTCTTTCTTTATGGTGCTATCAGTATTTCCATTTTTACTATTACTTCTAAACCTAGTTTCAATTATCCCTTCAGGTCGAGAAGTCTTTATTAAAATAATTAATACTGTCAGCAATCATAGTATTAGAGAGCTTATGAATGATTTGGTTAATTATTTGTCAAAATATGCCTCTGGCTTTTCTATTTCAATTTCAGCCATCATCGCTCTTTGGTCCGCGTCAAAGGGAGTTCACACTCTTATGGACGGACTTGGCAATATCAATAACCTACACAAGAATAGAAACTTCATTGTTTCAAGATTACTTTCTATGGTATACACATTAGCATTTATTATCCTTATTCTTATAACAATGTGTGTATTAATTTTCGGAAACAAATCAGTAAAATATATAGTTGGTCAGTCTCCTCATCTAGATGGAGCCGGCTACCTATCGATGGCATTTAGATACTTAGCAATGTTTATTTGCTTCCTAATATTCTTCCTATTAGTATATAGGTTATCAAACAGAACATATGCAACTTTTAAGAAAATATTTTGGGGGGCATTGTTTAGTGCAGCTGGATGGATACTCTTCTCATTAGGATTCAATATTTATGTGGATTATTTCTTTAACACATCATATATGTATGGAAGTTTAGCATCATTTGTTGTACTAATGCTTTGGACGTATGCATGTATTTACATATTCTTCTTAGGTCATGAAATCAATAAATTATTACATCCAGAGATTGTAGCTCCGGATGAAGATGAAAATAATGCAAAAACAGATATTATATAAACTAAATTATTGCATAAAAAAAGAATGTGGTATTTCTACCACATTCTTTTTTTTATTAGCGAAGATACAAACTGTCTAGTCCGCCGTTAGCTAATAATATAAGTACATAAATAAGTCCTATAACTGAACCAATTATACCGATAATACCACATATCTTACCAGCCTTAGCCTTACTATTGTTAGCATCTCCCGTCTCATTAACATATGCAGATGCCATAACAACAGCAATAATTCCCAATACTAGAGTTACGATACCCCAGCAACAAGGAATAACACTGATAATACCACATACCATAGATGCTGTAGCCTTACCATCAGTTTTAGGCTGTGCAGTATTCTGTGACTCTTCCACTGTAGTTTGAGCATATGTTGAATATGTTTGTTCTGTTTCAACCTGTGGTTCTGGAGTTACTTCCGCTTCAGACGTCTCAACACTTTCAACTGACTCATTTACATTTTCATCCAAGTTGTTTTCATTGATTTTGTTTTCATCCATACTAAACACTTCCTCCATTAAATTATATTTCTTTTTTCCATAATCTATGAAGATTACAGTACTCAAATGCTGCTATAGGTTCATCACCTTCATTTAAAATAAAAGCAGCTACTGGTTTATCACCAGGATTCAATTTCTTTTTGTATTCCATCTGCTTTGTCTCAAGAATAATCCACTCAATGTAGTGTTCTTCTTCCATAGGATGTTCAACTTCACCTACTCTTACAGTCACTACATCACCATTGATCTCGATAGCAGGCACATGTTTTTCCTGTGCAGCATCTGTAGTACCTGGAACTAATTCTTCCATTTTCTCACCACAACACATAACAGGAACGCCTGTATCTTTTTCAAAGCGAATTATATTTCCACAATGATTGCATACATAAAATTTCATAATTAAAACCTCCGAATAATTCTAGGTATAGTATAACAAAAATAAAACTACTTGTGCAATAAAAAAGAATGTAACGTCCAGTTACATTCTTTTTCTTAAGCTTCTTTCCCTTAACTGCAAGTACTGCTCATTGACTCCTAGCAATGGCTAGGTGGGCAACCTCATCTGAACTTCTGCCTTCCACTGATTTTATGAGGCCTGACATCCGACTCAGAGATTTGGAATCCCTTCAATGTGTTGTAGGTTCAAATTACGCAGCCCGTACAGTCAGGGTATCAAAGAATATTTCTTTGATGCTTATATTATAAGAATTTTGCTATAAAAATACAACTCTCCAAATTTTATTTGCATAACATTTCACAAAAAAAGAGACCTGCTTTTGCAAGTCTCTTAATAATCTTTTTATAGTATTGGTCCTGCTTCTACTAGAGCTTTACCAGCTTCGTTTGTAGTGTACTTAACAAAGTTTTTGTTAAATCTTGAAGCAAGATCTTTAGCTTTGTCTTCCCAAACTGTTGGATCCTCGTATGTGTCTCTTGGATCTAGGATGTTTGTATCAACACCTTCTAGTTCTGTTGGAACTTCAAAGTTGAAGATTGGAATCTGTTTTGTTGGTGCGCTGTTAATGTTTCCATTTAAGATAGCATCAATGATTCCACGTGTATCCTTGATTGAGATTCTCTTTCCGCTTCCATTCCATCCTGTGTTTACTAAGTAAGCCTTAGCTCCAGATGCCTGCATTCTCTTAACTAGTTCTTCTGCATATTTTGTTGGATGTAGTTCTAGGAATGCCTGACCGAAACATGCTGAGAATGTAGGTGTTGGCTCTGTGATTCCTCTCTCTGTACCAGCTAGTTTTGCAGTAAATCCTGATAGGAAGTAATACTGTGTCTGCTCTGGTGTAAGGATTGATACTGGAGGAAGTACTCCAAATGCGTCAGCTGAAAGGAAGATAACATCCTTTGCCGCAGGCGCTGTTGAAACAGGGCGAACAATCTTTTCAATGTGATCAATTGGATATGATACACGAGTATTCTCTGTCACGCTCTTGTCGTCAAAATCTATTTTTCCGTCTGCATCTACTGTTACGTTTTCAAGTAGAGCATTTCTCTTAATAGCGTTGTAAATATCTGGCTCAGATTCTTTGTCCAGGTTGATTACTTTCGCATAGCAACCACCTTCAAAGTTGAACACACCTTTGTCATCCCAACCGTGCTCATCATCACCGATTAGAAGTCTCTTTGGATCTGTAGAAAGTGTAGTCTTACCTGTTCCTGATAGACCAAAGAAAATAGCTGTATTTTCACCGTTCATATCTGTATTTGCTGAACAGTGCATTGAAGCAATACCCTTAAGCGGTAGGTAATAGTTCATCATTGAGAACATGCCCTTCTTCATCTCTCCACCGTACCAAGTATTTAGAATAACCTGCTCACGGCTAGAAACGTTAAATAGTACTGCTGTCTCAGAATTTAGGCCAAGTTCCTGATAGTTTTCAACTTTAGCTTTTGAAGCTGTGTAAACCATAAAGTCTGGCTCAAAGTTTTCAAGTTCTTCTGCTGAAGGCTTGATAAACATATTTGTTACAAAGTGTGCCTGCCAAGCAACTTCCATGATAAATCTAACTGCCATTCTTGTGTCTTCATTAGCACCACAGAATGCATCTACCACATATAGCTTCTTGTTTGACAATTCATCAATAGCAAGTTTTTTACATGCTTCCCATGTCTCTTCTGATGCTGGATGGTTATCATTTGGATACTCTTCAGAATTCCACCAAACAGTGTCCTTTGAATTTTCATCCATTACGATGAATTTGTCTTTAGGTGATCTACCTGTGTAGATACCTGTCATAACGTTAACAGCATCTAGTTCTGTTAACTGACCTTTATCATAACCCTCTAATGTTGGGTCCATCTCATCTTCAAATAACTTCTCATATGAAGGGTTGTGAATAATCTCTGTCACGCCTGTGATTCCATACTTTGTTAAATCTAAATTAGCCATTATTTTTCCTCCTTTAATATAGCAATTTTGCGCTATATGGGCGTATTTGTTGGTAATTCTTATACCAAAACAACCTTGCGTATTATAGCATAAAAAGGGGCAAAATTAAAGGACTTGTGACCTTAAATCACAAGTCCTTATTTTATTAAGTATGCCTTATTTTACTGTTACTTTTATCTTTGCACATGTTCCATTTTGAGCATAAGCAAATACTGTTGTTTTACCCTTCTTAACGCCCTTTATAACACCTTTTCCATTAACTGATGCTACCTTTGAATTCAATGACTCGTATTTAATTTTACGATGTCTCTTAACTTTACCCTTCTTAGGCTTCTTCTCTTTAGCTTTAAGCTTAAATGTCTTCTTTGCTTTAATACTAACTTTATTCTTCTTTGCTTTAGTCTTAACACCAATATCGTTTGTTACTTTGCCGCCCTTTGTCGCAACGTGAACCGTCTTAGATGTAGTTACTACTTTATTATTTTTATCAATAGCGATTACGATAAATTTATAGTATTTACCTTTCTTTAACTTCTTGCCACAAATCTTTTTAAAGTTATTAGAAGTTCCTGTTGTAATACCGTGTTTTACATATTTATTTTTCTTGCCACAGTTTGTAGCATAGAATGCATATTTAACTGCGCCAGAAACTTTCTTCCAACTAACCTTAATAGCGTTCTTCTTAACTTTCTTCTGCTTTAGTTGAAGTAAGCCAAACTTTGAACCTGGTACATCACTCTCGCTTGAGTAGTTTGTGATAGCTTTATCTGCTCTATCATATGAAGCACCTTTGTCGTATGGGTTCTTTGGCTCAGTTCCACCACCACCGTTTTCTGGTAGTACTCTAGTTACATGAGCGTCTTTCGCTGGGTCAGCCATGTACTTAATGATAATAGGTGCATTTGGTCTATCAGTGTTCAACTGTTGAAGTTCTCTATCTGCAACACTTCCCTGCACCACATAAGCTGTCACACCTTGAATTGGGTTAAGATTGCCAGTAGTTGCTATATATGACATAAGATAAATAGACGATGGTGTGTCTTTAGCCTCACCTATTCTAATTGTTTTACAATTTGGAATATCAACTAACGCAGCCTCTGCCATATAAACAACTGTTCCACTTATAACAAGTTCTGTTATGCCTGTGCAACCAGCAAACGCTCTAGCACCAATAAATTTATAGCCATCAGGAATTATTACTTTTTTAAGTTTTGTATTTCCTGCAAATGCATCTGGAGCAATCTCTTCTACAGGTATTTTATTGTTATTGTAAATAATATGTGTTGGCAAAACTAGATTAGTCTCGCTACCTGTATATCCATCAAGCCACAAAGATCCAATTCCACCACCGTCATCGTAGAATGTGAAATGGAATCCGTTCATCTCAATTTTAACTTCTTTAGTTTCAGCCTTTGTAGGTGCTGCAAACATAGTCACACATACAGCAATAGCCAAAACAAAAACACTTAATCTTTTTAGCACTTGTTTCATAGTTACTTCCTCCTAGTTTTTATCTACTATTTTATCCGAACTTTTATATATGCTATTCTCAGGCACTACTCCACGAACCGGCGACAAAGGATAAATATTTGTATTTCGTCCAATTACTGTTCCTGGATTTAGCACCGAGTTACATCCAACTTCTACATAATCACCAATCATAGCGCCAAACTTCTTAAGACCTGTCTCGATCTCTTCACCGTCGTTTTTAACTACAACTAATGTCTTATCTGATTTAACGTTTGATGTGATAGATCCAGCACCCATATGTGAATGAGTTCCCAAGATACTATCGCCCACATAATTGTAATGAGGCACTTGAACTGTATTAAACAAAACTACATTCTTAAGTTCTGTTGAGTTTCCAACCACACAGTTTTTTCCAACTAAAACGTTACCTCTAATAAATGCACCTGGTCTAACCTCTGTGTCTGCATCTATAATAAGAGGTCCGTTAAGCGTAGCTGTCTTTGCAATCTTTACAGACTTGTGAATCCAAATGTTTTCTTCTGGATGATCAAATTCGTCCGACAAAGTCTCACCAAGTTTAGTTACAAAATCACCAATCTCAGGCAACACTTCCCAAGGATATGTTTTTCCTTCAAACAAATCCTTTGCAATAGTCTCATTTAAATCATACAAATCTTTAATTGTTATAGCACTCATATCTTCTCCTATTTTAAATGGCGAGACAAAGTCCCGCCATAATTAATCTTATTCTACTGTTACTGACTTAGCTAGGTTTCTAGGTTTATCTACGTTAAATCCTTTTAGAACAGTTGTGTAGTAAGCAATAAGCTGTAGAGGAATAACTGTAACCATAGGCATAAGTACATCCTCTAATGCAGGAACTTCTATTAACTCATCATTTAGACCAGCGTTAAATTCCTCTCCCTCTTTTGCCACAGTAACTGTAAACGCTCCACGAGATTTAACTTCAACTATATTACTTACAGTTTTTTCTAGTAAAGCACTCTGAGTTGCAACACTTATAACTGGAACTCCGTCCTCTATTAGAGAAATAGTTCCGTGCTTCAACTCACCAGCTGCATAACTTTCTGAATGTATGTATGAAATCTCTTTCAACTTCAAAGATCCTTCCATACTTAGAGCATAGTCTAAACCTCTTCCAATATACATCAAACTCTGAGCTTTGATTAACTTAGAAGCAACTCTTTGACAATCGTGTTCACATTCCATTGTCTTTTCTATAACATCTGGAACCTTTGAAAGTTCCGCAGTAAGTCTCTTACACTCTTCCTCTGTAATCTCACCCTTAGCATAAGCAAGTTCGAATGCAAGCAAATACATAACTGACATCTGAACTGAGAATGCCTTTGTACTAGCAACAGAAATCTCTGGGCCAGCGTGTGTGTAAATTACCATGTCTGAATCTCTTGCTATTGATGATCCTTTCACATTTACAATACCTAATACTTTGGCGCCCTTTTCCTGTGCAAGTTTAAGTGCTGCCTTTGTATCAGCCGTCTCACCTGACTGTGAAATAACAATAACCAAATCGTCAGGTGTGATAATTGGGTCTCTATATCTAAACTCAGAAGCTATATCAACTGTAACTTCCACTCTTGCTAACTTTTCAATAACATACTTTCCAACTACACCAGCGTGCATAGCTGTACCGCATGCTACGATAAATAATTTTCTATATCCTTTCAATTCTTCAAGTGTCAAACCGCACTCTGAAATATCAGGCATTCCGTCAATAATTCTAGGAGCAATTGTAGTCTTAACTGCATCTGGCTGCTCGTGGATTTCTTTAAGCATAAAGTGCTCATATCCACCTTTTTCTGCAGCATCCATATCAAGATCAGAAACTTGAACTTCTTTTTTAATAGGTTCTTTGTGCATTCCACAAAACTCAACTCTGTCCTCTTTAATAGTTGCAATTTCACCTTGCTCTAGAAGATAGTAATTCTTTGTGTACTGTAAAATGGCTGGAACGTCAGATGCGATGAAGTTTTCTTCGTCGCCCACGCCTATGATAAGCGGACTATCTTTTCTTGCTGCAAAAATTCTATCTGGGAAGTCTTTAAAGATTATTCCAAGAGCATATGCACCACGAACGTCTTTTAAAGTCTTGATGATAGCATCAATAGGATCACCTTCATAATAGTAATCCAATAGTTTTGCAACAGTTTCTGTATCAGTCTCGCTATCAAAAGTATATCCCTTCTCAGTTAGGAACTTTTTGATATCCTTATAGTTTTCAATGATACCATTGTGAACGATTGACACTCTCTTGTTTCCGTGAGGGTGTGAATTGATATCTGAAGGCTCACCGTGAGTAGCCCATCTAGTATGTCCAATACCAACATGTCCATCCGGTTTGTTTTGTTCCACAATCTCTTTTAGGTTTTTAAGTTCACCTTTAGCCTTCTCTACATGGATTTCGCCGTCTTCAAAGACCGCAATACCCGCCGAATCGTATCCACGATACTCCAACTTTGACAAAGCATTCAAAAGTACTTCTGAACAATCTCTTTCACCGATGTATCCAACTATTCCACACATAATGTTTCTCCTTTATTTATAGAATTGTGCTACGTAATTATAGTAGCCAATCATCTGTCCTGTATTATTTAAGTTTATAACATTGTTAAATCTTACTCGTATAAACTCATCTAACTTTTTCATATACTCATCAGAACTTAGTTTTCCTTGAGCCACAGCATCTAACCCCATCTCCCAACTAGCGGTAAGCTCTGGGTTTAGAAGCGATTTGATTGAGCCGTGTACCACGCCAAAGATCATCTCACCCAGCTGAGTTGGTCTAATAACCTGAGTCTTCTTATTGAGCTGCAAATACTTGATATTTGTGAGTTTCTTTATTATCTCAGCTCTAGTAGCACTCGTTCCAATACCGGAACCTTTTATCTGTGCTCTTAGGTCTTCATCTTCTATCAGCTGACCAGCGTTTTCCATGGCCAAAATAAGTGAGCCTGAAGTGTATCTCTTTGGCGGTGTAGTCTCGCCTTCCTTAATGTCAAAACCACCCACTTCTAGCTCGTCGCCCTTAGATACATTATACAGTATTTTGAAGAATTCTTCATCTAAAGGTTCATCATTTTCATCTTCGTTCTTTTTGGATTTTGGAACTCCTGAAATCTCCATATAACCTTTTTGAACCAAAATCTTAAAATTTGCATTAAACTGCTCAGTAAAGTTTTCCCCGTCAAAGGTAGATGGCATCTCGCCCACCAAAGCAGCCTTCTTATAAATGGCCGGTGGATAGAAAATACTTAAAAATCTTCTAACAATAACCATATACACTTTTCTATTAAGCTCACTCTGCTTTCCTAGTCCACCTAATCCCTGGCCTGTAGGAATAATAGCGTAGTGATCAGTTATCTTTTTATCATTTACATACTTTGTGCTCTCAAGTCCCTCGTACATTTTGTTATCCAAAATGTTTTTAGCAAACACTGCACAAGGTGTGTATGAAAGTAACCCTTTTATGTTTCTATCAACTTGCTTTGCAACAGCTGTTGATATTACTCTTGCATCTGTTCTTGGATAAGTAACTAATTTGCTCTCATATAGTTGCTGAACAACATTTAATGTGTCGGATGGACTAATCTTAAACATCTTTGAGCAATCATTTTGAAGCTCCGCCAAATTGTAAAGAAGCGGAGGTTGTTTTTTCTCATCCTTAATATTAAGGCTTTTAACCTTCATCTTTAGCGGCTGGTGTTCTTCAATACCATTGATTAGTGCCACTGCCGATGTCTTTTCCTTAAAACCATTTTCTTTGTATAGAAGAGGTGATTCAAAAAACTTAGAACCTTTCTTTGCCTTCCACTCTGTATCAACACTTCTATCACCAATATCTACATTTGCAATCACTCTATAAAAAGGTGTCTTTACAAAATCCCTAATCTCTCGTTCTCTTTGACAAATCATTCCGAGCACGCAAGTCATAACACGACCCACATTGATTGATTTCCATTTACCACCTTTTAAGTAATTGTTAACAGACTGACCATACTTAAGAGTCAAAAGCCTTGAAAAATTTATTCCCATCAAATAATCTTCTTTTGCTCTAAGATATGCTGAGTCCGACAAATTGTTATATTCACTTAAATCTTTCGCCTCTTTAATTCCACGAAGAATCTCCTCTTCAGTTTGAGAGTCAATCCAAACACGTTTTTCTGTCTTTCCTTTGACGCCGGCGGCCTGGGCCACTAGTCTGTAAATATACTCACCCTCTCGTCCAGAGTCAGTACACACATAAATGGTATCCACATCATCACGTGTGAGGATACCTTTAACTATCTTGAACTGCTTCTTAACGCTAGAGATTACTTCGTACTTCCAGTCTTCTGGTATAAAAGGAAGATCTTTTAAATTCCACTTTTTATACTTCTCATCATATACTTCGGGATAACTCATAGTCACCAAGTGTCCAACACACCAAGTAACTATTGAATCGTCACCCTCCATATATCCGTCGCGCTTTGAAGTTTTAAGTTTTAATGCCTTGGCAAACTCATTTGCCACACTAGGCTTCTCTGCAATATAAACTGTTTTTCCCATTTGTCGCTCTTATATTAAGAGATTAACCTTTCAGCTAATCTCTTTTAATACTAATTTATTTCATCTAATGTTTGATTATATGAATCTATGAAGTGTTCCATAAAATATTCCACTTCTTCCATCTCCATATCATCAATAATCTTCTTTATGGAATCCTTTGCCTCTTTAAAGTCGTTGTTACCCATATCCTCTTCTTCTAAGCACTTGATATAAGCAGACAACTTATCAGCAGCTTTTACATACTTATAGTCAGGATCATCTTCCACACCCATTACCTTTTCGTACTCTGGCTGCATCTCTTCAGGTAGTTCTTTAATTAGTTTGTTAACTGCAATGTCTTCTACCTTCTTATATGAATCTCTGATTTCTGGTGCAAAGTACTTGATAGGTGTTGGCATATCACCAGTAATAATCTCAGCCGTATCATGCATTATACCAATAACAGCAATACGCTCTGGGTCTAGGTCTTTACCGAAGAATGTATTTCCAATAACCGCAAGAGCGTGCGCAATAATAGCAACTTCCAAACTGTGTTCAGCAATATTCTCGCTGTCCACTGTTCTCATAAGTCCCCAACGGTTAATATATTTCATTCTTGCAAGCATTCCATAAAAATTATTCATCTTATATACCTAAAAAATCCTTAACAATTTTTTCCATATCTTCTGTCTCGCATTTTGTGTTGTGTCTAATCTCAGCGTTTCTGATTTCCTCAATAGCATTTGGAATCTTGATGTTTCCAATTCTTGATAGTTCATCTACCAACTCGAAATCTTCACCTGAATTATATTTTGGATCAATAGCATTCATTACCGCTCTTGTAAATTTGAATGGACTAGCTGTTGATGCGATAACTGTCGCTTTATTATCACCGGTTTCTGCCACATACTTTTCATACACGCATCTAGCAACAGATGTATGAGTATCCATAATGTAGCCTGTGTCTTCATAAATCTTCTTAATAGTCTGAGCTGTCTCTTCTTCCGATGCAAACTTACCAACAAAGTCATTTAGTTTTGCTCTCATATCGTCAGTAATATTGTAAACACCTGTCTCAGATAGATTTGCCATCAACTCTTTATTCTTATTAGCATCATCACCTGCTATGTGATAGATAAGTCTTTCAAGGTTGCTTGAAATCAAAATATCCATAGATGGAGATGTTGTTAAAATGAACTCACGGTTTTTATCATATTCTCCTGTGTTAAAGAAGTCATACAATACTTTGTTTTCGTTAGACGCGCAAACAAGTTTGTCGATTGGAGTTCCAATGTTTTTTGCATAGTACGCAGCAAGAATATTTCCAAAGTTTCCAGTTGGAACTACCACGTTAATCTTCTCGCCGTCTTCTATCTTACCTTCCGCCAAAAGTTTAGCGTAAGAATAAACATAGTATGCAACCTGTGGAATAAGTCTTCCAATGTTAATAGAGTTGGCTGATGAGAACTGGAATCCCTTTTCGTCCATTTCTTTTGCTAACTCTTTATTGTTGAATATATTTTTAACACCTGTCTGGGCCTCGTCAAAGTTACCCTTGATAGCCACTACATGAGTGTTATCACCTTTTTGTGTAACCATCTGCTTTTCCTGAATTGGGCTAACACCACCATCAGGATAGAAAACAACAATCTTTGTTCCCTCGACCCCTGCAAATCCAGCAAGTGCAGCTTTACCTGTATCACCTGATGTAGCTGTAAGAATTACAATGTCATTCTCCACTCCATTTTTCTTTGCCGATGTCGTTAGAAGATGTGGCAAAATTTGAAGCGCCATATCTTTAAACGCAATAGTTGGTCCGTGGAAAAGTTCCAAGTGATATGGATCCTTTACCTGCGCTAGAGGTGCAATCTCTTCTGTGTCAAACTTCTCATCATAAGCTTTCTCTATACAGTTTTTAAGTTCTTCTTCTGTAAAATCTGTATAGAAAAGTTTCAACACTTCATAAGCAAGCTCTTGGTAAGTCATCTTTGAAAGTTCTTCCATAGACTTATCAAGCTCTGGCAACTTAATTGGCACAAACAAACCACCATCGTCAGCTAAACCTTTAAGTATAGCCTCAGATGCTTTTAGTGCTCCATCTTCACTTCTTGTACTTTTGTATAATATCTCTTTCATAATTTCCTCTTACTTTTCGTTAATATAATTTACTAATCCACCCTTAGTAATTATGTTTTGCATAAACTCAGGGAATGGCTGCCCTTTGAACTCAGCACCAGTAGTCTTGTTTACAATAACACCTGTGTCAAAGTCTACTTCTACTTCGTCGCCATCGCTTATTCCTGCCGCAGCCTCTGGACACTCAATAATAGGAAGTCCAATGTTAATAGCATTTCTATAAAAGATTCTAGCGAATGTGTCTGCTATTACACAGCTAACTCCACAAGCCTTAATAGAAATAGGTGCATGCTCTCTAGAAGATCCACAGCCGAAGTTCTTATCAGCCACGATAATATCTCCCTCGCTCACCTTACTAGCAAACTCTTTATCAATATCTTCCATACAGTGACTAGCTAGCGCCTTTGGGTCTGGGTCATTTAAGTATCTAGCTGGAATAATTACATCTGTATCTACGTTATCTCCAAATTTAAAAACTTTACCTTCTGCTTTCATAGTATCCTCCTATAGTCCAAGTTCTGCTGGTCCTGAAATCTTACCAGTGATTGCACTAGCTGCAGCAACAGCTGGTGAAGAAAGATAAACTTCTGATTCAGGATCACCCATACGTCCTACAAAATTTCTGTTTGTAGTAGCAACGGCTCTTTCACCCTTAGCAAGAATTCCCATATGTCCACCCAAACAAGGTCCACATGTTGGTGTGCTCACTGCACAACCAGCCTTGATAAATGTTGTCATAATTCCCTCTTCAATACATTGTAGATAAATGTCTTGAGTTGCTGGGAACACGATACATCTAACACCGTCAGCCACTTTTCTTCCTTCAAAGATTTTGGCAGCCTCACGCATATCTTGGATACGACCGTTTGTACATGAACCAATAACTACTTGATCTATTTTTATATCATCTATCTCATCGATAGTGTGTGTATTCTCTGGCAAGTGTGGGAATGAAACTGTAGACTTCACTTTGCTTAAATCAATTGTGTATTCTTCCACATACTCTGCGTCTTCGTCCGGTTCAAATACTGTGTATTCTTTGTCGGAGTGTTCTTCCATATATTCGATAGTTTTATCGTCCACGACAAAGATACCGTTCTTTCCGCCAGCTTCTATAGCCATATTTGCCATTGCAAATCTGTCATCCATTGTTAAACTGTGAACTCCCTCACCCACAAATTCCATTGACTGATAAAGCGCACCATCCACACCAATCATTCCAATGATGTGAAGTATTACGTCCTTACCAGAAACCCAAGGATTTAACTTTCCTATTAAGTTAAACTTGATAGCTGATGGTACTTTGAACCATGCCTGACCAGTAGCCATACCTGCAGCCATATCAGTACTACCAACACCTGTTGAAAATGCACCAAGTGCACCGTATGTACAAGTGTGTGAGTCAGCACCAATCACCACATCGCCTGCCACTACTAATCCTTTTTCAGGAAGTAATGCATGCTCAATACCTACTCGTCCAGTTTCAAAGTAGTTTGTTATATCATTAGCCTTTGCAAAATCTTTTACGCACTTGTAAAGTTCTGCTGACTTAATATCTTTGTTTGGTGTGTAGTGATCTGGAACTAATGCAATTTTGTCTTCGCAAAATACACAGTCCACATCCATCTTCTCCATCTCGCCAATAGCAACAGGTCCAGTAATATCATTAGCTAAAACCAAATCAAGATTAGCCTCGATTAATTGTCCAGCCTCCACACTGTCTAAACCTGCATGTTTAGCTAAGATTTTTTGTGTCATTGTCATTCCCATAAGAATTCCTCCTATTTTATGTAAAAACCAGTGGTTTTTAGTGTTTTCCTAACGGAGACGGTGGGATTCGAACCCACGTGCCCGTAAGGACAACCGCATTTCGAGTGCGGCTCGTTATGACCACTTCGATACGTCTCCACAATGTTAAAATTATACCATAATTACGGGCTTTTTTTAACAAAGAATAACCAAAAAAGCACATTATTTTTAATAAAAAACAAAGAAAAAAGCAGTGTGCTCACTAACAATCGTTCGCACAGCTGCTTTTTTCTTTATCTTATAATAAATTGCTTTTTTGGTTATTCTGTAAAACCCGAATGTGTATAATTTTAACTTTGTGTTATGTAGTCAATGTTTGATTCAATCTGCTTTCTACAGAAGTCGATTAGTTCTTGGCCATCTTCAGTTTCTAGGCCGCCACGTCTGATTGTTCTTCTCATAATACGAGCATAACCAATCAACTCAGCCTTAGCTTTTAGTTCTTGCATTTCTTCTTCGCTCTTACCTTCACAGTATAGCTCTAAAGATTTTTCCCAAATGTAGTTTGTTCTGTCATATGAAAGACCTAAGAAGTTTTCTACATTTGAAGCATCGCATGAACCAAATCCAACATATGCATTAAACATAGATGCTAGTTCGAATACTGGATCACCAGTACAGATAGTATCCATATCAATAAGCAATGTCTCACCATTTTGCATCATTACATTTTTGATGTGGTAATCACCATGCATCATATTCTTGCTATCTGGAATACTTTCAACTATTTGAACAAGCTTTTCTCCATATCCATTTGGTAGATACTCTACCAAATCTTTAGCCCATCCAATAGCTACTTCCTTCATGCTAGGAACTTCACCATCCACAACCTCTGTGCCATGAATTTTCTTTAGCAAGTCGATGTATAGACCAATATATTTATCGATATTATCTGGATCTTCTTCTATTAGTTTTGCAAATGATTTAGCATTAAGAAGTTCAAAAACTGAACCATATCCCTCTCCCACTTTTACAACATCATATGGGATAGCTGTAGGTATGCCAAGTACAAATGCCTTTCTAGCCAATTCTCTTTCTCTCTTGATATCTGGAAGAGAATCTGGATTATTATAAACCTTGATAATAGTCTCTGGGTCTATACGATAAACCTTACCATTGGCGCCCTGTCCTATAATCTCGCATCCTTCTACTGAGAATTCTCGGTACGCCTTTTCAATGGGCATAATTTCTGAAAAACCTGTCATCTCAAAAATCTCATATACATCTGATGACACGTTTATAATCTTAAGTGATGCATTATTCTTCTTTAATCTAAGAATAATTCTAAGACCCGCACTAGAGATATACTCTAGTTTTTGTGCATCTATTATTAGTTCTTCAAAAGAATTCTCATTGACAATATCATCAAGCTGTTTTTCTACATCAGCTGCATTTGTGGAATCAATTCTTCCATCAAGCGCAATCTTTAATGTATTATCAGTTTTTTCTCCATTAATACTAATCATCTTCATTCTCCTTTACGTTCTTAAATATATATCCAACAATCTGTCTGTATTCTTGATATGCTAATGTATTTTCTAATTCAACAAGATATTTGCAAATTGTTCTATAATACCATGCTTGCTTTTCTACATCCTTCATATTGAAGTGGTTCCACATAGCATCGCCTTCTTCTTCATAAAGTTTAAACAGTGTTCTAATATTTGAAACTTTATCTGCCAACCACAAAATCTTTACGGCAGGATCTCTACTATTCTTTAAGTGTTCAAGCGACTCTTTCTTTCTTATCTCCCAAGTCTGCTCTGGTGGCAAGTCATATCTTTTCTTTTCTGTTTCAGACTCAACTAACTGCGCCACTCTGTCCCCAAACTTTTCTCTTATCTCATCCACAGTAGTATCTGTATCTTCCACAGTGTCATGTAATACCGCTGCCACAATAGTGTCTTCGTCTTTGGTTAAGTCACTCGCAATAGCTGCAGCCTCTAGTGGATGAAGAATATATGGAGAACTTTCTCTCTTTCTCACCTGACCCATATGTTTATGGGTCGCAAATATTATTGCATCATCTAATTTTTTACCCATCTTATTCGTCCCTAATCTTCTTATATATTCTTACAATATTTTTTCCGTCTTTATACTCATATTCAATCTTGTCTGCATTTTGTTTAGCCATGTAAATACCAAGTCCACCAATCTCCCTTTCTTCAATAGGTGCATTGATGTCTGGATCTTTTCTCTCTAGCGGATTAAATGGTGCACCTGAATCAATAAGCGCAATAATAAGTTGAGCATTCTCATCTATTTGAAGTTCAACCTCTCCGCCGGACTCAGAATATGAATAGTGTGCAATATTAACAAACAGTTCCTCTACGGCAATAGAGATCTGCATCTGCTTTTTCATATCGATATTCATTTTGTCCATCTGTTCCTCAAGAAAGGCCATAGCTGCTGGCAAACTTTCATGATTAGCTTCAAATGTTTTACTTACCATAATAACCCCTTTATCTTTTACACTTTGAATATTATTTTACTATAATCTTGTCAATAATTAAAGCAAATAACACACCAAAACTTATAAAAGGTCCCAAAAATATTGTTACACTAAACTTTTGCCCCTTATTATTAATAAACCTACCAAATAAATAGACAATACAAATAAATAATCCTACAAAAACTGCTAAAACTTGGTTCCAAAACCCAAGACAAAATCCAATGGCTGATATTAATTTCACATCTCCCATTCCGATTTTATATTTAGTAATTTTTAGTAACACCAAAATGATTAATGGTAAAACAAACAATCCCGCAAAAGATTCCACGCCACTTACTCGCCCCCGGCAAAGACCTATCAGCCCCAATAGATATATTGAGACTACTAAACTATTTGGTATTCTTCTTTCTTTGACGTCGTATACTGATAACAATATAAGACAACTTATAATTAAAAAGTTTTCCATAAAATAACAAAAAGGGAGAACAAAATTTGCTCTCCCTTTACCCTCTTAAATTAATTACTATTAGTTGTTGATTAGAAGATCGTCTTCGTTGTTCCAACTATATAGCTTTCTGATTTCTGCACCAATCTTTTCTGCTGGGTGCTCAGCTGCTAATTTTCTCATAGCCTTGAAGTGTACCTGACGTCCACCCTCTGACATATCAAGCAAGAACTCCTTAGCGAATGAACCATCTTGGATATCAGCTAAGATCTGCTTCATAGCTTTCTTAGTATCTTCTGTGATAACCTTTGGTCCTGTTATATAGTCACCGTATTCAGCAGTGTTTGAGATTGAGTATCTCATTCCTGCGAAACCTGACTGATAAATCAAGTCAACGATTAGTTTCATTTCGTGAATACATTCGAAGTATGCATTTCTTGGATCGTATCCAGCCTCTACCAATGTCTCGAAACCACACTGCATTAGCGCACAAACACCACCACAAAGTACAGCCTGCTCACCAAATAGGTCAGTCTCTGTCTCTGTTCTAAATGTAGTCTCTAATACACCAGCTCTCGCTCCACCAATACCTAGTGCATAAGCTAAAGCGATATCTAGCGCTTTACCTGTAGCATCCTGCTCAACAGCAACTAGACAAGGTGTACCCTTTCCAGCCTGGTACTCAGATCTAACTGTGTGACCTGGAGCCTTTGGAGCAATCATTGTAACGTCCACATCTGCTGGTGGTACGATACAACCAAAGTGAATGTTAAATCCATGAGCAAACATAAGCATGTTTCCAGCTTCTAGGTTTGGCTCAATATCTTTCTTATACATATCAGCCTGCTTCTCATCGTTGATAAGAATCATAATGATATCTGCTTTCTTAGCAGCTTCTGCTGTTGTATAAACTTCAAATCCTTGATCTTCGGCCTTTTTCCATGACTTTGAACCTTCATACAAACCAATGATTACATTGCATCCTGATTCCTTAAGGTTTAGTGCATGTGCATGACCCTGACTACCGTAACCTACGATAGCAATTGTTTTTCCATCTAATAATGATAGATTACAATCTTCTTGATAATAAATTTTTGCTTCTGACATAACGTCGCCTCCATTAAAATATATTTTAAATTTGTTAAATTATTCGTCTCCTCTAGCCAATCCTGTAATACCAGTTCTAACTAGTTTCAAGATTTCAAATCCATCTAGCATCTTAATAAACGCTTCAAGCTTTGATGGGTTACCAATAAGCTCAATCATAAGTGACTCTTTAGCCACATCTACGATATTTGCTCTAAAGATATCTGTAAGTGCAGTGATTTGCTGCCTCTCAGCCTGACTAGCTTTAACCTTAATCATAATCAACTCTCTGATTACAGACTGTCCACCTTCTAGTACATCTACCTTGATAACTTCTTCAAGCTTACTAATCTGTTTAATAATCTGCTCTAAAATATCATCATCGCCAGTTACCACGATAGTCATTCTTGAATACTTTGGATCTGCAGTTACACCAACAGTCAAACTATCGATATTGTAGCCTCTGCGACTAAACAATCCTGCTACTCTGTTAAGAACACCAGAATAATTTTCAACTAATACTGATAATACTTTTTTGTTCATATGATTATCCTCTTTTCTTAGAATTCATACCAAAATATAATATCACAAACGACTAATAATGGCAATAAACAGAGCCGTCAACGAGGCTTGAACTCGTGACCTCCACCTTACCATGGTGGCGCTCTACCGACTGAGCTATGACGGCTTAAAAACTTTATAAATTATACCATATAAGGTTTTTATTTCATTCTCTGTCTCACTATCTCGTAAGCCAAAACTCCAGTAGCCACACTGGCATTTAACGAATCTATGTCGCCGTTCATAGGAATGCGCGCGACAAAGTCGCATTTTTCTTTGACGAGCCTGCTAACACCTTTGCCCTCATTTCCTATTACTAGTCCAATAGACCCCTTCAAATCTATGTCATACATAGTTTCTCCGTCCATATCGGCGCAGACAAACCACATACCTCTTTCTTTTAAACTCTCAATAGTTTGAGCAATGTTTGTAACCTTAACTATCGGTGTGTAGTTGATAGCACCAGCTGATGCCTTAACAACTGTAGCTGTAAGTCCACACGCTCTGTTCTTTGGAACAATAACACCATGCGCTCCTGCTAAATTTGCAGTTCTTATAATCGCACCCAAGTTATGTGGGTCTTCTATCTCATCTAGAATAATGAAAAATGGTGACTCACCTTTCTCCTCAGACTTAGCAAATAAATCATCAATCTCTGCGTAATTGTATGCTGCTACAAAAGCAACAGCGCCCTGATGATGACCAGTCTCAGAAATCTGATCTAGTCTTTCCTTTGGCACATATTTAATTAATGTTTTAGTTTTCTTTGCTTCACGAATCAATGTGTTCATTGAAGCCTCTTTGGTATGCTCCTGGATAAAAAGTTTATCCACGCTTCTACCTGCTCTAAAAGCTTCTATAATCGCATTTCTTCCCTCAATAATTAATTCACTGTTTTCCATTAATCTAACTTCTCTAATCCCTTCTTGATTAGTTCAATCATTCTCTCTGTTTTACCTTCTAGGTACAAGTAACCCATTACCGCTTCAAAGCCAGTAGCTTTTTTGTAATCGTTAAACGAAGCATTCTTTGCCTTTGAGTTTATTTTTGTATTTCTACCACGTTTAAAAACTGCTAGTTCTTCTTCGTTGAAGTCATCCATTAATATTTCAGCAAGCTTAGCTTGTGTACTAGCCTTTGCATATTCAGACGACATTTTATGAAGTTCATTTGCACTTCTATTTGCCTCATCCACTATCATCGTTCTGATAACTAGTTCATAAATGGCATCACCTATATAGGCAAATGTAAGCGGTGAATAGTTAACTGTATCAATGTCTTCTAAATCCATATTCTGTTTTATGATTTCAAATATGTCAGACATTATTTTCTACTCCACTTAGTACCTTCTCTTGTATCTTCCAAAATGATTCCTTTTTCTAAAAGTTCGTCACGAATTTGATCTGCCAATGCAAAGTCTTTGTCTTTCTTTGCCTGAGCACGCTTTTCAATCATTTCGCTTATGTAGTCTTCATCGCCCTGCGCCTCTTCTTCTTTTTCTAAAATGATTCCAAGCACATCAGTAAGCTCAGTTAAAATTTCATACATTGCCTCAGCAAACTGTTTTGTGTTATCAGATGATACATTGCTGTTTGAATATTTAACCAAGTCAAAGACAGCGGCTATTGCATTTGCTGTGTTGTTATCATCATCCATTGCCTCTTCAAACTTCTTAACAAACTCTGAAGCGCCATTTACTATCTCGCGCTCTTCGTCTGTTAAAGGTTCGTCCTTACCGCTTGAAATCACATCGCGAAGTTTTTCCGCTGCAGTTAAGATTCTATCCAAACCATTCTTTGCAGACTCCATCAAGTCATCGCTAAAGTTAAGCGGACTTCTGTAGTGCGCACTTAGCATAAAGAATCTCAATACTTGCAAATCATACTTTTCAGATATATCTCTAACTGTAAAGAAGTTTCCAAGTGACTTAGACATCTTCTTATTGTTTATATTTAAGAATGCATTGTGCATCCAGTACTTTGCAAATGGAACGCCGTTCGCACACTCACTCTGTGCAATCTCGTTTTCGTGATGTGGGAAGATTAGGTCTTCGCCGCCGGCGTGTATGTCTATTTCATCACCCAAGTATTTCTTTGCCATAACAGAACACTCTGTATGCCAACCAGGTCTACCATCTGACCAAGGTGAATCCCATGAAGGTTCACCTTCTTTTTTAGGTTTCCAAAGTACGAAGTCTAGTGGATCTTCCTTTGACTCTTCGCCCACTACCTTAATATCTCGATGACCAGCTTCTAGGTCATCTATATTTTTCTTTGATAGTTTTCCGTAATCTTTGAACTTTCTAGTTCTAAAATACACTGTGCCATCTTTGTCGTACGCGTAACCTTTGTCGATTAGAGTTCCAATAAGAGAAATCATTCCATCAATCTCTTCTGTAGCCTTTGGATGTGTTGTGGCTGGCATTATATTCATGCCCTCCATGTCCTTCTGGCACTCTTTGATGTAGCGCTCTGCTATCTCGTCAGCACTCACGCCTTCTTCAATAGCTGCATTGATGATTTTGTCGTCCACATCTGTGAAGTTTGAAACATAGTTAACTTCATATCCCTTGTACTCGAGATATCTTCTGAATGTATCAAACACTATCATTGGTCTAGCGTTTCCAATATGAATCAAGTTGTACACTGTAGGTCCACAAACGTACATTGATACCTTTCCTTCCTCTAGTGGTACAAACTCTTCTTTTTTTCTTGTTAAAGTATTATATATTTGCATATCTACTCCTAAATATAATCATTTATAAATACGGTACTCTTCTCAGCAACACTTGGGAGTCCTTCTATTTGGTTGTAACCAAAAATGTGCGCTGTAAGTTCTCCGATAGTCACATCAATTTCTGGCATTACATCGTCATCTAATCTGTCCATCTTTACTGAACCGTGATGATATGTAAATCTGAATGTGCCATTGTTCTCTTCGATAACTGGATCTGAAATGCGAATGATTACTGAACCATTTCCATAAAAGCCAAGCATACGAAGTGTCTTTCTAACACTCATAATTCTAGCCATCAAATAAGGTCTTCCCTCATTCTCATAATAGCTCATCGACTGAATACTTGGGTCTAACACTTCTTCATAAATCTTGTTATCTATCCATACTCTGTAACCCATAATTACTTTGTTCTCGACATAGATTTCAATCTCGCCGCTTTCTAGCTCAATCAACTCTGCGAGTTCTTTGAAGTAGTCAGCATCCTTCGACAAAGTAACTTTATATTTGCTCTCAGTGTTTGACTTTGCAAAAATAGAAAGTCGAACTAAATCTGAGTGGTCTGCTTTTCTTAAGATAAGTGAGTGGGTAGCCTTCTTCCAATTCTCCATCGGTTTGGTGAAAGGCTTATCCATAACAAATTCGAATCCAAACTTTCTAAAGGCATTAGCGTTGGTCTGATCTGTTGGAATAAGATATGTGAAAGCTTCCATATCTTGATACATATCTTTAATAACAGTGTTCATTAAATCTCTCATACATCCTTCGCCGCGGGCATACTGTTTTGTGCCCACTCCGTAAATGTACATCACACGAGACTTCAATTTTCCAATGACTGCTGTCTTAGGTATCAAATGAAGAGCGCTCACTAATTGACCGTCCTTCTCGTTGACTGCGACAAAGTTATTAGGAAGCCTGTTTGTGAAATAGTAATCGGTCAATGCTTTTGAGTCTGTGAAACATTCTTCGTAAAGGTCGCGAATATTCTGTTTTTCATTTTGCTCTAAATACCTAATCATTTTTCCTCGCCTTACATGATTAATATGAAAAACTAAATACTTCTACTGTCTTCAATCAATGCAACTGCCTGAGATGCAATACCAAGTCCTTTACCTGTAAAACCAAGTCCCTCTTCTGTAGTTGCTTTAATGTTTACCCTATCCTCGCCAATGTTTAGTGCATCCGCAATGTTTGTTATCATTTGCTCTCTGTATGGAGCAATCTTTGGCTGCTCTGCCACAATGATGGCATCAATATTTCCAACAGTGTAGTTGTTAGCAGCAAGCAATTTTCTTACACTCTTCAAGAGTTCAATGCTTGAGATTCCTTCATACTCAGGATCTGTGTCTGGGAACAAGTGACCAATGTCTCCCATTCCTGTCGCACCAAGAATGGCATCCATTACAGCATGTACTAAAACATCTGCATCTGAATGACCTAGCAAACCTTTTTCATAAGGAATATCTACTCCTCCTAAAATCAGTTTTCTATCCTCTGCAAACTTATGTACGTCGTATCCAATACCTACTCTCATATCAATACCTCGCTTAACAAAGCGCACAATTGCGCTAGTTTATTAATTATAGCACATAAACAATGCAGATGCATTCATATTTTGCTTCGCAAAATATTCATATCGCGCAAGCGCGATATATAACAAAAAAGAGAAAAAAATAAAAGTAAACTTTTATTTTTTCTCTTTTTATGTTAGACATCTGCTCTTTTAAACGCATAAAAAAGCAGGTCTTTCGACCTACTTTTAATGGCTGGAGAGAGACTTGAACTCCCGACACCACGGGTATGAACCGTGTGCTCTAGCCAGCTGAGCTATCCAGCCATAATGGGACCTACAGGGCTCGAACCTGTGACCCTCTGCTTGTAAGGCAGATGCTCTCCCAGCTGAGCTAAGATCCCTTTTGCATTTTGACTGCCTTACTAATATAAACTTTAATAAAAAAGTTGTCAAGCACTTTATATGGGTGTTATACTACACCTATGTTTAACAAAGAACGATTAAAACCAGAAAATCTAAAACAGACATGGCCTCTGTTGTATTTCTTTATTTACATGCCATGGTTTATGTTGTTGGAGAAGTCATATCCGGCGGATTATCCAGGTTTGCACATTATTCATATACCATTAGATGATGTACTACCATTTAATGAATGGTTCATTATTCCGTATATTTTATGGTTCTTGTATATACCTGTTGTATTTATTTTTATCTACTTCCAGGGTAAAAATGAATTTTACAGACTTTGTGCATATGAATTCTTGGGAATGACCATTTGTCTAGTTATTTGTTCTGTATATCCTAACGGATTAAACTTAAGAATCAATCCTGCAGATATCAGTCACAACTTCCTAGGCAGCATAGTTAGATTTTTATATACAACAGACACGCCTACTAATGTGCTACCAAGTATACATGTGTTTGCTACTATCTCAGCACACATTTGTCTAGTACATAGTCGAGGTCTAAAGAGCAAGGTCGGCAAACGAATTAAGATAGGCTCACTTATTTTAACAATATGCATTTGTCTATCAACTATATTCTTAAAGCAGCACTCAATTGTAGACTTAGTAACTGGAGCACTTCTATCATTTGTTCTTTACTTCGTTATTTTCAAAGTTGCTTTTAAGAATTTTGACTTTGGGGAATCGAATTAAAAATAGAATTATATATAATTAAAAAACATTGCCATAAACAAATTTCTGTTATTTGTGTTGGCAATGTTTTTTTATTATAAGTTTATAGTATTTTTAATTAAATCCGAAAATCTTTTGAACTACTTTGTACAAGAACTCTGAAGTCTTTCTTCCATACTTTCCTGGCAAGTTCATTGATCTACCTAAAACAGATTTTCTTACCTTTTTGTAAAGTTCTGGATTTTTAAGTTGTAAGTGTTCCCATAGTTCCTCTTTGTCTTTGAGACGTAGTTTTGAGCCCTCTCTAATAGACATAATTGTGGATACGCACATCATCATATCGAAGTAATGAACTAAAACTTTGTCTAGTCTGTCATTAGTGATATGCATAGCACAGTAATCATCTAACATAATCTTTGTTACACGGTACTGCTGATCAAGTCGCTTAATCATTACTGACTCATTAACTGACTGATCATCTCTACCAATGTAATATTTATAAAATACTACATCTAAGTAATAAATCTTATTAACATATGGCAATGGTGTAAATACATAAATATTATCTACGTAGAATGTATGCTTTGGAAGTTCAAGCCCAGATGCTCTTAGCACTGCTGTTCTATACATAACAGAATGCATCAAAAGATACTGTGTCTGTCCAAACTTCACATCATCCCAAGTAATAACTTTTTCTACAGGCATAGCTGATTTATATTTCATAATCTTCTTACGCTTAACGCCCTGCTTGTCATACATAAAGTTTGTAATGACCATATCTATGTCCATATCAGTTTCAACGGCTTTCTCCAAGAAATTGAGAACTTTGGCCATAGCTTTTTTACCTAATACATCATCACTATCTAAAACCTTAAAGTAAATTCCTGTAGCGTTTTTAATACCGGCATTAACAGCATCACCATGTCCACCGTTTTCTTTATGAATAACCTTAACTATGCTAGGAAATTTCTTCTCGTACTTTTTGGCGATTTCCAATGTAGAATCTGTTGATCCATCATCAATAATCAACACTTCTACTTTTTCACCACCATTAAGAGCACTTCTGATACTCTTTTCCATATAATCTTCTGAATTGTAACATGGTATTGCTACCGTTAGTAATTTCATATTATTCTTCCTTTATTTAGGTTGTGGTTCCACCCACTTTTTCATACATAACGCAAACAATCCACTGATTAGAATGCTTATAAAAAATACAGATAAAGCTCCAACCCACTCGCTCGATGTACTCAAGCTAGAAGTATTGCTTCCTGCTGAAGTATTATAATCTTTATAAATAAAAGTTACAAGTACTGAAATAGCATTTGCCGACATATGGAATAATACCGGCGCGCAAATATTCTTATATCTTTCGTAGACAAATATTGCGCCATAACTGAATATAAACGCATATATGCCCTGAGAAATATTCATATGGAATAGTCCAAATACCAGTCCAGTCACTAAAGCCGATATGCCTTCGCCAAACATTCTTTTAAGCCTTGTATACATCAATCCTCTAAAGATCAACTCTTCAACTATAGGTCCAACAATCACTGCTGTAGCAATCTGCATTCCAATACTCGAACCATATATGACCTGCGCAGTTTCGTCAAATGAATGTGCAATACTTGGTATAAGCGCTTCCAAGATAACAACAACCATATTGGCTGCATACATAAAAGCGATTGCAAATGGAATGATAAACAAGTACTTTGCAAAAAAGACTGATTTGTATCCATATGCTCCAATCATTTTTTGTTTTTTAACATCAAGATGCTTTATTAGAATAAGTAATGGAATTGTCATTACTCCCCCAAAGAAAGTCATCATCAAGCTAAAATCATTTTCTATATTTCCAAAATCTACTGTTTTGTTTTCAATCGTAATTTGTCCTTGTGAAATAGCGACAAACGTCAAAATGATACCCGCTACCACAGTAATGCCTAAATACATAAGCACTGGATAGAAAGCTCCCCACAAATGTCCAATTGTAACTTTTTCTTTATTCTTCACTTTGTTCTCCTAGTAAATAATCAATTAAAGATTCGTGATCGTCAAAGACTTGTATTGCTCCAGCACCAATCATCTCTTCCTCAGTACCAGTACCCCAAGAAACACCTAGACAATCAATTCCAACTTCATTTGCACCCTCTACATCAAATTTAGTATCTCCTATAAGAACAGACTCCTCTTTCTTGAAATCTGAAGTATCAAACAGTTTATTTAAAACTGATGCCTTACTTTGTATAGGACCATGCAAATCAGCACCACAAATAATATCGAAGTAGTCAAATATTTTTAGATACTTTGCAACATCCTCTGCCATACCCTCTGGTTTAGATGTGGCCATTCCTATCTTTAATCCATTTTGTCTTACTGCCTCAAGCGTTTCCATAATCCCTGGGTATATCTTTGTTTCATATATACCAGTTGGAACATAGCGCTCTCTATAGAAATCCAAAGTCTCATAAGCTTTTTCCTCAGACATACCATATGATTTCATATATTCCTCTACCATAGGCGGTCCAACAAAATGGTTTAGATTATCTAAATTATCTTCTATTATACCTACTTTTTTCAACGCATATTGAACACTTTTTGTGATACCTTCTTTAGAGTCACTAAGTGTCCCATCTAGGTCAAAAATAATGTATTTATATTTGCTCAAATGCCTTTAATCTCCTTTAATTCTCGCATTTCAGTATAACATAATTAGTTCTTGTTTTACAGTTGAGTTTGTTTTATAATATTAAAAGATTTTTTATTATTGAGAGGTAAAAACAATGAGTCAGGCAAAAGTTGACAAATATAAACAACAGAAACAAAACCGCAAAAATCCACAAAAAAAGAACAAAGTATTAGCTAAAATTAAGAAAATAATTCCTTATACAATTGCAGGTATTGTTGTTGTTTTGATTTTAGGTTATTTGGGAATATCTGTTGCTAAACAAACAGGTCTATACACTGCTCCTACAGAGCCTAGATCATATTCAAGCGCAGAGATTCAAAGTATGAGACAGGTACTTATACAAGCTACAGACCCTAACGTACAGTACACTACTGCTAAGCCTGAAAAACAACAGCAGACACCAGCAGTTTCAAAGAAGGTACCAACTACTAAAAAGTCAGCTAAGAAATAAAAATAATTAAAGGATTCCAATCGGAATCCTTTTTTAATGCAAAATTAAATGGATTCGCCAAAGCGAATCCATTTTTAATTACATTTTATCTGGTGCACTAAATCCTAGTAAATCAATTCCAGTCTCTAGCACTTTCTTTGTAAGTTCAAGCAAAGCAATATAGCCTTTCTTCTTTTCTTCATCCTCTTCTGCCAATATCTTTGTGTTATGATAAAAACTGTTAAACACATTTGATAACTCATAAATATACTGACAGATTCTATGAGGTGCAAGTTCTTCAGCAGCTGACTCTATCACTTCATTGACCTTAGAAATCTCTAGCATTAGTTTGTTTTGTGTTTCGTTGTCGCTAGCCTTAATCTCTAGTCCATCTACACTTCCACCTTCTGCTTTGTATTTCTCAAGAATTGATTTAATACGAACTATTGTGTATAGAATGTATGGTCCTGTGTTTCCTTCAAATGAAGCGAACTTCTCAAGCTCAAATATATAATCTTTGTTTGCCTGGTTTGATAGATCACCATACTTAAGTGCAGCCAATCCCACAATCTCGGAAACTTTCTTAGCCTCCGCATCGTCCAAAGACTTATTTTCTTTCATCTTGTTGTAAACTGCTTCGTTTATATCATCAATCAAATACTCTAGACGATAAACACCGCCGTCACGAGTCTTGAAAGGTTTGCCGTCTTTGCCGTTCACTGTACCAAAACCGATAAAGTTCATATCACGGTCCTCTGTTACAAATCCAGCCTTCTTAGCCACTCTAAACACTTGTGTAAAGTGAAGTTCCTGACGCTTATCTGTAATGTAAATATATTCATCAGGCTCATATAACTTTTCACGCTCGATAATAGTTCCCAAATCTGATGTGGCATAAAGCGCTGCTCCATCAGACTTTCTAACGATACATGGAGGATACTCTTTCTTATCCCCATCTTCTTTTATATCAACTACCAAAGCACCCTCGCTCTCAAAAGCAAGTCCTTTGTCCACTAATTCCTGAATCAAATCTTCAATATATGGATTTGCATCACTCTCACCTTTCCAAAGGTCAAAGTGTGTATCAAGTCTGTCATAGTTTTTCTTAAGATCTGCTAGCGACACATCCATTATATGTTCCCAAATAGCACGATATGGCTTGTAACCATCCTGAAGTTTTCTAGTAGCCTCTCCAGCTGCCTCTTTAAAGTCCTCATCCTCTGCTGCCTTTGCACTGGCCGCAGGATAAATTTCTTCTAACTCTGAAATATCAAATGGAGCATCAGATGGATATTCACCGTCAAAGTCCTCGTCAAAGTATGGAAGATCCGGCTTTCTGCTCTTCAATTCCATAATGATTAGACCCATCTGAAGACCCCAGTCTCCTAGATGAACATCACCTATCACGTTATTTCCCATATACTTCTTTATACGCTTGATGCTCTCGCCAATAACAGCTGAACGCAAATGTCCAACATGCAAAGGCTTAGCAACATTCGCTCCGCCGTAGTCCACAATAATAGTCTTATCTTGCTTTTCTACGCCAAAATTATCAACTTTATCCAAATCATTTAAATACTTAGCAATAAAGTCGTTGTTTAAGTCAATATTAATAAAGCCTGGATTAATGGCTTCCACTTTAGAAAACATTTCGTTGTCTTTGACGAAGTCCACTATATCTTCTGCAATAGCTATAGGTGCTTTACCATATTTTTTAGCACCAGCCATCGCTCCGTTACACTGAAACTCGCAAAGGTCAGGTCTATTAGAAACACCAACTATCGCTAGCGATTCATCATAGCCCTTTTCCTCAAACGCTTTCTTAAACTCTTCAGTAATTAACTCAAGTACCTTTTTCATTTATAATTCAACTCCATTTTTCTTAAGTAGTTCTTTTGCTGTATCCACAGAATCCACACCAGTCTTATTTTTAATAGGTGCAAACTCTTTTTCTCTTACCACTTCGTAAGCCAAGCAGTTATCCATATCGTGGATCATATCGAGAACCAAAGTTTCAAACTTATAACCATTCTCTGTCTCTGGCTTTTTAGCATTTCCATTCTCATCTAAACACTCAATCTTTTTCTTAACTACGTGAGTAGATAGATTATTGTGCATATTTTCTTCCAATGCCTTAATCGAGAATAAGTAATTTAGAATTACTCCATCTTTATATGCAAGACTGCCGTCCGGCAAAGTCTCATATCTCATTTCTTCTGTCAATTCATAGTACTCAACAATAGATGGCTTTCCATCTTCTAAACAAAGCACGCCCACCTTTTCTTCTGGAGCCGCCTTTGATACAACCTTTGACGCAGACACATATCCGCCATCTAACATTGCTCCTACAAACAATGGATCAACCATTCTCTGGCATACGTTGTCTACGGCAAAGAGGTTGATATACTCAATTCCTTTGGCCTTAGCCTCATCTAACAAGCCAGCTTTATTAAATGAAATGAACCAACCACCATTTCCATTAGGTGATGTAGAAATTCTATCTTTTCTCTCAAGGTAAATCTTGCCATCGAAGTCACACGCTGGAGCCATCTCCTGCTTAAAGAATTTCACATAGTCCTTGTTGTATCCAAAGTAGTTCTTTTCTTCAAAGAACTCTCTAGTGTCTTTGTCGTTCTTTTCACTTGTCATAATGTAAAGCGGAACCCAAACGCCCACTTCGTCCACTACATCCATAAGGTTTCTAATAAGCATTTCAAAGATAAATACATCTTTAGTCTCGCCAATGTTGTACATTCCCTTAGGCTTGTCAGAACCAAGTCTAGTTCCCATACCACCAGCCAAAAGTAGCGCAGCCACTTTTCCTTCTTTAATAGCCTCTAAGCCTTTTGCGCGAAACTTATCTGCATTTTCTTCTATTTCTTTAATAGACACTTCAGCGTCCAGTGGTGTAATAACACCTCTCTCATCTGGAGTATCTGCATTTTCAATTAGTTTAATCAAATCAAAATCAATCTCTGAAATTTGCTCAAGCAAATGCTCCTTTTGATCGTCATTTAGCTCGTCAAAGTACTCTAACAAATGACTTTGATTATTCTTCTCTAGTAATTCTTTTGCTTCGTTATAATTCATTATCTAACCTCTCAAGATGTATTATTTCATCCCTAATATAATAATTTGTTTTAAGCGTTTATGCAAGGTCTATTGTTCTTTCAAACTTGCTTGTTTTATAGTTGTTTAAGCTTGCAAAGAACGTCTATCATACTCTGATATCTCTGATCTGGATTTCTTCTTGTACACTTCTTTATTATTCGCTTTAATTTAAACCCAAGTCTTTTAGACAAAACACCTTCGACATAAACCTTTCCTGTTTTTAAATAGTAAAGCGTCGTTCCCATTCCATATACATCAGTTCTAGTATCTGTATTGTAAATGGACAAACCTTTGCTATCTCCAAACTGTTCAGGTGCCGCAAAACCTCTGCTACCAAACGCCTTTTCACTAAGCTCAATTTCCTTTGAGTATCGTTTTGCAATTCCAAAGTCTACCAGTTTAACTATTCCACTTTCATCCATCACAATATTGGATGGTTTAAGGTCACGGTAAACTATGGGCGGCTCTAGTGAATGCAAATAATAAAGCGCGCTTCCAACTTGCATCATCACATGCTTGATTTCTTTTTTCTTTAACGGCCCTTTTCTATCTACTATAGACTTTAAGTTTTCGCCCTTTACGATTTCCATAATCAAAAAGAAGTTGCCCTCTTCCTTTATTAAATCGTAAATTTTTGGAAGGTTCGGATGAGATGTGTTTTTAAGCACATTTAATTCTCGCTCCAAACCTTCCAAAAGTTTTTGTTTGTCGCCGGAGTTTGATGAGAAATAATTCTTCATCGCATATTCTATGCCTGTCTGGATATCTCGGACACGGTAAACTACAGAAAAGCCACCTTTTCCAAGCACCCCCATCACAGCGTATCTTCCGCCGACAACTTCATTAATTATATTTTCCATAACACAACCTTTCCAAGCTGTGTTTCTCTCCATACCCTCTTATATCTTAGCTACATCCACAAGCGTCATATTGTTCTTCGCATCACTCTCTAAACTCTTAAGCAACGCATCAACAGTATCCAAACTTGTGAAGCAGTTAACACCTGTCTCGATAGATGTTCTTCTAATCAAGAATCCATCTCTATGTTTATCTCTACCCTGTGTTGGAGTATCGATAACAATATCAATCTTATGTTCCAAAAGCAAGTCCATAACTGTAGGAGCTTCCTGCTGAATCTTATTAACCATAATGGCATCTACACCGTGTTCTCTTAAGTGCTTTGCTGTACTTCTAGTAGCATAGATTTCATAACCTAGATTTTCTAAACGTTTAGCAAGTGGTGCCATTTCGTCTTTGTCGGCATCATTTACCGATACTATAGCCTTCTTATGTTTAGGCAAGACTGTTCCAGCACCTAGGAATGCTTTATACAAGGCCTCGTCAAAGGTCTTGGCAATTCCCAAACACTCACCAGTAGATTTCATCTCTGGTCCTAAGCTAGTCTCCGCTCCACGAATCTTCTCAAAACTGAACACTGGCATCTTAATTGCATAGTAGTCAGCCTTTGGCTGAAGTCCTGGAGTGTATCCTAAGCCTTTAATTGTATTTCCAATAATACATTTTGTAGCAAGCTTAACAATAGGAATTCCTGTAACCTTACTAATGTATGGAACTGTACGAGACGATCTTGGGTTAACCTCAATCACGTAAACTTGTCCATCACACACGATAAACTGAATGTTAATCATTCCCTTAACGTTAAGTGCTATAGCAAGTCTTCTTGTGTATTCCTCAATAGTATCAATAATATCCTGTGGCAATGAGTATGCTGGATAAACTGAAATACTATCACCTGAGTGTACGCCGGCTCTTTCAATATGTTCCATAACACCTGGAATCAAAATGTCTTCGCCGTCGCAAATAGCATCTACTTCCACCTCAGTTCCCTGCAAATATTTGTCTACAAGGATTGGGTGATCTTGTGCTATACGGTTTATGATTTCCATAAACTCTTCTATCTCTTTATCATCAGTGGCAATCTGCATACCTTGTCCACCAAGTACGTATGAAGGACGAACTAAAACTGGATAGCCTAGTTCATTAGCCACCTTCTTAGCTTCTTCCGCTGTAAATACTGTACCACCTGTAGGTCTTGGGATTTCACACTTCTCAAGGATTTCGTCAAATAACTCTCTATCCTCAGCAGCATCTACATCCTCTGCCTTTGTTCCAAGGATTGGCACTCCCATCTTCATAAGCGCTTCAGTTAACTTGATTGCAGTTTGTCCACCGAACTGAACTACAGCACCATCTGGCTTTTCAATATTCACAATATTTTCAACATCTTCTGGTGTGAGTGGTTCAAAGTAAAGTTTATCTGCAATATCAAAGTCAGTAGAAACTGTCTCTGGGTTGTTATTTACAATAATAGTCTCGTAGCCTTCTTCCTTGAAAGCCCAAGTACAGTGAACTGAACAGAAGTCAAACTCAATACCCTGTCCGATTCTGATAGGTCCAGAACCAAGAACTAATACTTTCTTTTCAGGGCTAGTCTCTTCTGCCTCATTCTCTCCACCGTATACTGAATAGTAATAAGGTGTGGCAGCCTCAAACTCAGCCGCACATGTATCAACCATCTTATATGCAGCTACTATGTTATTGTCGTAGCGCATCTGTTTGATTTCTTCTTCTGTTTTTCCAGTAAGTCTTGCAATAACTGTATCAGGAAATTCAATTCTCTTAGCCTCACGTAGCAAGTCAACAGTTAAATCTTCTGTCTCAAGAGCTTTTTCCATTTCAGTAATGATTGCAATCTTATCAATGAACCATTCATCAATCATTGTGATTTCATGAATGTGTTCATATGAAACACCACGTCTTAATGCTTCTGCCACAATCCAGATTCGTCTATCATCAACCTTGTGTAGCATCTTTTCTAACTCATCGTCCGTTAGATCTGAGAAATCATAATCTCTCAAGCATTCAACGTGCTGCTCTAGTGATCTAATACCCTTCATCAAGGCACCTTCAAAGTTGTTACAAATACTCATAACCTCTCCAGTAGCCTTCATCTGAGTTGTAAGCTTTCTAGAAGCTGTAATAAACTTATCAAATGGAAGTCTTGGAAGTTTAACTACACAGTAATCAAGTGTAGGCTCAAAGCTGGCAAAAGTATTCTGAGTGATTGCATTCTTAATCTCATCCAATGTGTATCCGATAGCAATCTTCGCTGCTACCTTTGCAATAGGATAACCTGTAGCCTTTGATGCGAGCGCCGATGATCTACTAACACGAGGATTAACCTCAATAACGCAATACTCAAAAGTTTCTGGATGCAAAGCATACTGCACGTTACATCCACCAGTAATTCCAAGTTCATTTATAATATTAAGAGCTGATGTTCTAAGCATCTGGTGCTCTTTGTCGCCCAATGTCTGTGAAGGAGCCACAACTATACTGTCACCAGTATGAACTCCGACAGGGTCAATATTTTCCATGTTACAAACTGTGATACAGTTTCCAGCGGAGTCACGCATTACCTCGTACTCAATCTCTTTCCATCCGGCAATACATTTCTCAACTAAAACTTGACCCACACGAGAAAGTCTTAGACCATTTTCTAGAATCTCTTCTAGTTCCATCTGGTTGTGAGCAATTCCGCCACCACTACCACCTAGTGTATAAGCAGGACGAAGAACTACAGGGTATCCAATCTTATTTACAAAATCGATACCTTCTTGAATGCTCTCAACTACCAATGATGGTGCACAAGGCTCGTTAATCTTTTCCATAGTCTCTTTAAACTCAAGACGATCTTCAGCCTTCTTGATTGTTTGACTAGTTGTACCAATCAAATGACAGTTGTGCTCTTCTAAGAAACCTGTCTCTGCTATTTCCATAGCGAGGTTAAGTCCAGCCTGTCCTCCTAGTGTTGGAAGAATGCTGTCAGGTTTTTCTTTTTCAATTATCTGTTTCAAAATAGGAACTGTTAGAGGCTCAATATAAACCTCATCAGCAATATCCTTATCAGTCATAATAGTGGCTGGGTTTGAGTTTAGAAGAACAACCTCTAATCCCTCTTCCTTTAGAGAACGACACGCCTGTGTACCAGCGTAGTCAAACTCTGCAGCCTGACCTATAACGATGGGGCCTGAACCTATGACTAATACTTTTTTAATGCTTTCATCTCTAGCCATTCTTCTTTACCTCCATCATATTTATAAACTCACCAAAAAGACACTCTGAATCCTGTGGACCAGGGCATGCTTCAGGGTGGAACTGTACTGTAAATATATTTTTATTCTTATAACGAAGACCTTCTACGGTCTTATCATTTACATTTACAAATGCTACCTTAGCAATCTTCTCGTCTACTGATGCATCATCAACCATATATCCATGGTTCTGTGATGAGATGTAAACATGTTTGCTATCTAAATCGATTACTGGGTGGTTACCACCGCGGTGACCATACTTCATCTTCTTTGTATCAAATCCCATAGCCAAAGCCATCAACTGATGTCCAAGACAAATAGCAAAGATTGGGATATCTGTATCATAGAGTTTCTTAATCTGCTCTATTTCGTATTCACATTCCTTTGGATCTCCAGGACCGTTTGAAAGCATAATTCCGTCTGGAGCAAAATCGATAATCTCCTCTGCAGGAGTTCTAGCAGGAAAAACTGTAACATCACATCCATACTTTTGTAATGAATGTGGAATATTGTTTTTAGCTCCAACATCAAGTAGAGCTACTTTATAATTCTTACCCTCTACTAGGGATTCTAATTCTTTCTTTGAATCACAAGTAACGGCATCAACCACGCCTCTTACTTTGTATTCTTTAATCTTTGGTAGAACCTCATCTAAGTCATCATACTTCTTAGTTGTAATCATTCCGTTCATTGTACCCTTATTTCTAAGGATCTTTGTAAGTGCTCTTGTATCGATACCAGCTATTCCTGGAATATCATTATCTACCAAGAAATCTTGGATAGAGCCTTCTGAGCGGAAGTTTGAATTTGTCCTACTTAACTCGTGTACTATGTATGCATCAGGCCAAGGTTTTAATGACTCCATATCCTCGTAACAGATACCGTAGTTTCCTATTAAAGGATATGTCATACAAACTGCTTGTCCAGCATACGAAGGGTCAGTTAATACTTCTAAATAACCCCACATAGATGTATTGAAAACTACTTCACTTATAACCTCTTTTTCGGTTCCTATAGAAGTGCCCTCAAACACCGTACCGTCTTCTAAAATTAGGTATGCTTTCATTATTTTTCCTCGCTAAATTATTTTGGATTTTCATGTATCCAAATTGATAAGATTATAACAAAAATGAGTGTTCTTTTCAATGCGAAAAACACTCATTTTTTATTAAAAATACGTCTTAAACTGAATATCTGCTTTATCATTTGGGAACAGTTCATTATAAAGAGCAATAAAGTAATCATCAGTCATACTAGAAATGAAATCTACTACTATTTGTTGCTTATCTTCTTCCCTATAATCCTTAGCTCCTCTATCGTGATTATTGTTATTAATAAAGTTGATATGGTGGCGGTAAATGATTGATTTTTCATCTCCAGACACTACATCTTTATAAAGTCTATCATATAGTTTTTCAAACATAGGCCCTATGATGCTATTATACTCTTTCTGCGTATCCTCGCTTAGGTAAATCATCTCATAGTTCTCTCGCTTAGCAGTCTTTAAATCATTGTATGCGGCTTCACTTAAAAGTATGTAATCTTTGCCGTAGCTGTTCTCAATAATATCAACACTAAGGTTGTTTATAATCTCAGCATTTTTATCTCCAATGCTCTCGCTCGAAAACTCAGTATCATTATCAATAATCTTCGCCGTCAAAGCATCTTGTCTATCTTTTCCAATGTATGCAATCATATCTGAAATTCTAACTACACATCCTTCTAATGTAGTCGGAACCAAAGACTTAATGGCAGATGGACCATCTGTGTAACAGCTCTCTATTTCTTTGTCGAGATCTTCAAAGGTTTTGCCAAGTTTAGGTCTATACTCCTTCTGCTCAAACTCACCATTATGACAAAGAACGCCATCTAATACTTGAAGACTGATGTTTCTCTGAAATAGTTTATCTAACACTCTTGCACTTTGAACATTGTGGTTAAAGTATCTGCCAGTTCTAGCATGATAAACATCGTTTAGATATCTCTCTCCTGCGTGTCCAAATGGAGTATGTCCAATGTCGTGTCCAAGAGCCATTGCCTCAATCAAGTCTTCATTAAGACCTAACACACGTCCAATATTTCTAGCAATACGTGCTACTAACTGAACATGAAGTGCGCGTCTAGAAATATCATCATTATTAATAAACGAAAAGACTTGCGTCTTATCTGTATAACGACTGTAATATGGAATATGAAGAATCTTTTCTATATCGCGCTGAAAAGCAGGCCTCCACAAAGTGGCCTTATCCCTTTCCATATTTCTGCGAACAATATCCTCATCATTACATCTATAAGGTGAAAGAATATGGTTTTTCATATCTTCTTTTATTCGATTTTGAAGTTCTTCTGAAATCTTATGATAATTATGTCTCATACTTATCCTTTCTTCTCTCTCCAAGAAGCATTATAACATATTTTTCAATGGCGGGGGAGAAAGGATAGGGGTACGAACGATTGTTAGTGAGACCCCTATTCTTTTCCCCCGCCCCAATAAAAAATAAATGTGTTATAATGCCTTTATGAGAAAGAAAGAATTAGCATTAGAGATTATTAAAAGATTAAAAAAAGAATATCCAGATGCAGCATGTACTCTAGATATTTCGATAGCATGGAAATTACTAATATCTGTTAGGCTTGCAGCGCAGTGTACTGACGAGCGAGTAAATAAAATTGTGCCAAAGCTGTATGAAAAATATCCGGATATTGATGCTATAGCCGATGCACCGGTCGAGAAGATTGAAGAAATTGTAAGGCCATGTGGTCTTGGAAAAAGCAAGGCTAGAGATATAAAGGCATGTATGCAGATGTTAAGGGATGACTTTGATTATAAAGTTCCTGACAATATGAAAGATTTGCTTAAACTTCCGGGTGTAGGAAGAAAGTCAGCCAACCTTATTATTGGAGATGTGTTTGGCGGTCCCGCTATTGTCACTGATACACATTGTATTAGGTTGGCAAATAGATTTGGGCTTGTTAATGGAATTAAAGAACCCAAGAAAGTTGAGATGGAACTTTGGAAGATTATTCCACCTGAGGAAGGAAGCGACTTTTGTCACAGGCTAGTTCTTCACGGAAGGGATGTCTGTACGGCGCGTACTACTCCTTACTGCGATAAATGTTGTTTAAATGATATATGTAAAAAACGAGGTGTATAAACACCTCGTTTTACTGTTCTGAATTATTATTGTTTTCATATTCATTGGAATATGCGCTTATAACTGATCCGGTAAATGCATCTATAGAATAATTGTATTCTGTATTCCCAACGTAAAACTGAAGATTATAAGTATCACCATCTAGCACCGCCAATGTGAAAACGGCATCACTCATACTCACACCTGCCGAACTAATCGCAATACTCTTCGCTCTATCCATTCCAATAACTACATCAGCATCATCTTCGTCATCTTTTTTAGATTTAACTTTCTTTGTGGTTTCTTGAATCTTCTTTCCACCACTAGAATATTTTTCTGAAGAAACACTCTGGTTACCAGATCTTTTTCTTTTCTTCTTTTTAGATTTCTTCTTATCCTCTTTGTTAGAATCAGACTTTTTCTTCTTAACAATTTTCTTTTCTAATATAATTCCGTTTGATGCGTTCACATAGTAGTGATAATCTTTTTTGTCTGTATCAAAATCTACACAATATACATATGTAGAGTCTTTATACTCAAAATCAACATCTACGTCGTTTACGTTTTTCTCTTTCACCCCTGCATCTATATATGCAAACTTTTTGGCTGCCTCTACTCCTATTGAACTGTTTTTAGCAATCATTCTCATTGCAGTTATTCCAATGATAACTAAAACGATAACAACCAAACAACTAATGAAGGTAATCATTATTTTTTTATTCTGTATGAACTTTTTCATATAATCACCTCCATTTAGTTTATTTAGGGTATACACCGAAATGTATACCCTAAACTGTAATCAAATCTTATAGTTTATTGATGTTCCATTTACTGTATACTTTTTTGCCGTCGACTGTCTTGTATGCTCTAATTCCTACATACTTAAGTCCTTTGGCTTTCTTCTTTGTAATTGAGATATTCTTACTCTTCTCATTGTACTTAGCAGTATACTTCTTAACACCTTTCTTAAGGTTTATATCTTTAGCAACCCAGATTTCATATCCGTTTACTTCTGATACCTTATCCCAGCCAAGTGAGATCTTTAAAGCCTTCTTAGTACTATATGAGTCGATATCTGGTGTAACCCAAGCTTGTGATATGCCCTGCTCAAACTGATATGTAACATTATTCTTTACTCCAAATGATTTCATATCAAATCCTTGTGTACTTCCTTTGATTAGGACAAATTTTGTATTATTACTTTCAGCAAAAGCGTTTGCTCCTACAGTTTTAACGTTTGCCGGAATAGTAATATTAGACCATGGTACATTTTGGAATGCAGCTTTACCAACAGTCTCTAATTTAGTATTTGAAGTTAAAAAGTCACCTAAATTGATGTTAGTATTTCTAAATGCGCTTGCTCCCACAGTTTTTAATTCGCCATTAATTATTACTTCTTTCAAGTCAACACAATCATAAAATGTGTTATCGAGAATTGCTGTAATAGCAGCTGGCAACTCTACCTTTGCAAGTTGTGTACCGGCAAATGCGTATTTTCCTATATTCTTAACATTTTCTAAGTTAATTTCTGATAATGAAGAATATGCAAAAGCATTTTTACCAATTGTTTCAACTGATGGAGGTAATGCTACTTTGTTAACTGATACCCCATCATAAGCGTAATCACAAATAGTTGTAATTCCTACTGGAACAACACTTGGTTCTGCACCATTACCAATAATTACATATTTTCCATCACCTATACAGAATCCATCATCCTCTGTAATGCGTGTAGGGAATTTCTTTTTTAGTGTATTTGCATCCATGTTAAACACTTTTTTAAGTATTACAATTTGAGGAATTTCAAGATTTGTTTTATCTGCTAAAATATCCAACTTCATGCTTGAAGTTTTATTCTTGTCAGGATATGCTTCATCATTTACTTTTGCTAGTGATGCAGGAAGTGTTACTCTAACTAAGTTATTGCAAACATATCCAGCACCATTAGTATATGTTACTGCGTATACATTAAATACTGTACATCCTTCTCTCAACGCTACAGTATCTCTACCTGATGGAACTCTAACAACTCCTGAACCATCCTTTGTATAAACTACACCATCATATGATTTGAAATTAGGATCATTAGCTGAAGTTTCAAAGTTGTAAGTTTTAAAATATCCTGTTACGTTGTAATCTAGATTTGTATTAAATGTAACTGTATCTAAATTTGTTCCTTCAGAAGAGTAATTATACTTTATATTTTTACCCTTTTTATCAACAACGCTAAAGCTACCTGGAAGTGTCATATAATCAAGTTTCTTACACTTATCGTAAAAACCTTCGCCCAGTTTTGTTGCTTTTGTAGGAATAGTCAATTTCTTAATAGCTGTACCATAAAAAGCATTGACACCAATCTTCTTAACTGTCTTAGGGATTGAAATCTTTGTTACTTTCTTGAAGTTCTTGAAAGCATTGTTTGAGATATTCTTAACACCCTTCTTGATAACAATCTTCTTTACCTTGCTTTTCTTAACCTTAATCTTCTTAGGCATGTTACCCTTACCCTTAATAGTAAGTGTGCCCTTCTTAAGCTTATAGGTCACCTTCTTCTTAGCCTGTACATTTGTTGTTTGAACGCCTGCGGCAAATGCTACCGCTACTGCCAAACAAAATGCCACCATAATACATTTCATTAGTTTTTTCATTTTCTTTCTCCTTTATGTATATATTTTTTTCGTTTTACCAACGATTATGGTTATATATTAAAAACTAAACATTAGAATAACATTAGAAATAATTATTTTTTAAAATAAATTTTAAATTCGGATCCTTGTCCTTCCTCGCTAATAACTCTAATGTTAGCATTATGCATTTCTACTATCTTTTTAACCATAGACAAACCTAAACCATATCCATATGCCATTCTCTTCTTGTGAGTTCTAGAAGTATCTTCTCTATAAAATCTGTCAAAGATCTTACTAACACCCGATTCACTGATGCCTATTCCGTTATCCTTAACAGATAAAATAACATTGTCTTTATTATCCTTAAGCGATACCCAGATGTTTCCATTGTCATTTCCATACTTGTATGCATTGTCTATCAAGTTTTGAAGCATACGTGTGAGAAGCACTTGATGTCCACTAATTGTGATATTTGGATCCACATCATAGTCTAGTGTTATGTCTTTTAGCTTGATTAGTTTCATGTCTTCACATAATGAAGAAACTAGTTCTGATAAATCGATTGGCATCATTTGGTATTCATCAGCTCGCTGTTCTAGTCTTGTGTAATCAAGCAATGTATCAATAAGCGTATTCATTCTGCCACCCTGCCTGTTAATAACTTCAATAGCAGACTTATACTCTTCATTTGTTCTGTCTTTTTCCAATGTTAGTTCAGTCTGAGCCATAATAACAGACATAGGTGTTCTTAGCTCATGAGATGCATCCGAGATAAATCTCTTTTCTGCTTCAAAGGAATCGTCCAGTCTTGAAATCATCTCATTAAAATCATCTGCCAAATCATATATCTCTCCAGTTCCATTTCCTATATCAATTCTCTTCTTTAAGTCTGAACCTTGAGAAATGCTAGAGGCCGCTTCTTCCATCTTATTAACAGGTTTAAGTAGTTTCAAAGAAATAAGAAGCCCGAACACTACCGCTAAGATAACTATAATAGGTAAAAACATAGCTGCTACTTTTGTAATACTAGTAAGTTGGTTCATTTCATTTGTAAGCGGAACCATACCTCTCATCCAAACACCATTTAAGTTTTTACCAACTAGCTTTCTGTCATAAATATAATATGGCGTCTTATTAATGTTTTGTTTATAAACTCTAGACACCGAAAAAGATGGAACAAAATCTATTTCTTTATCCTTTGTTAAAGGATTCTTTCCATATAGTATGTTTCCATCTTTGTCGTAAAGACCTATTTGAACATCTTTCATTTCCTCTAGGAAATATCTATCTATAATCAAATATCCCTTTTTATATTTAACAGCAATATCCTTTGTAATCTTGTTTAGCTTTTTGTTTTTCTTTTTAGCAAATTTTACTTTGTCAGCGTTCGACTCAACAGCACCCATAAGATACTGGCTAGTATTCGCCTCTAATACATTTTGGGCAACTACTCTTATAAGTAGAAATGTCAAAATAGCAACGATTATCATTGCTATAGAAAAGGTCAGTGTAATATTAAATTTTATGGAACGTTTTTTTCTCTTCATTATTTGCCTTCTTTTATCACATAGCCACTTCCACGAACTGTGTGAATTAATTTAACATCACTATCTCCATCTATTTTCTTTCGAAGGTAACTAACATATACATCTACCACGTTAGTTCCGCCCTCATAGTCATAATTCCAAATATGGTTTTCAATCTTCTCTCTTGAGATAACAATGTCTTTATTGTGTAGCAAGTACTCAAGTAGCTGGTATTCTTTGGCGGAGAGTTCTATCTCCTTATCACCTCTAGTTACTTTGTGTGATGAAAGGTCCATCTCTAAATCCGCAATACCAATAACATTCTTTGTCTCGCCAAACGCATTACGAGTGAGCGCGCGCACTCTAGCAGACAACTCGTCCAAAGAAAACGGTTTAACCAAATAGTCATTAGCTCCGCTGTCCAAACCTTGAACCCTATCATCTATAGAGTCTCTTGCAGTCAAAAATAAAACAGGTACTCTGCTGCCCTTGTTTCTGATGTGCTCTAATACAGCGTAACCATCTTTAACTGGCATCATAATGTCTAAAACCACAACATCATATTCTGCCATATCAAAACAGTCGATCGCTTCCTCACCGTCAAAACAAGAATCAACAACATACCCGTCTGATTCCAATTTCGTCTTTACTATTGTATTTAAATCTTCTTCATCTTCAGCAAATAGAATTCTCATAATATCCTCCGCGTCATTTGATGTCTTCTATTATTAATCTGAAACATTAAAATAAGATTAGAATTATTTTCTTTTATAAGTTCTAAAAGTATAATCCATTCCTTCGTAGTTATACTTTTCACTCTCATCGGCAATATACCACTCATCCATCTCATCAAGATTTGGAATAAATGTGTCCGCGTCAAAGGAATGATCAATATAAGTAATATAGCAAGTATCACAGTGTTCAAGCATTTGGCGATAAATACTACCACCGCCTATTACAAATACATCTTCACTTGGATATTTAGCTGCTTCTTTTAGGAAGTCATCCATAGTGTAGACTACTGTGGCACCATCCACTAAGTAATCAGTCTCAAGTGCTAACACAATATTTGTTCTATTTTTAAGCGGCTTAGATCCCGGGAAACTCTCCAAAGTATTCTTTCCCATAATAACAACTTTGCCCATAGTTTTTTCCTTAAAGTATTGCATATCTTCAGGAATAGAAATAAGCAAGTCGTTATCTTTGCCTATACCCCAATTTTTATCTACTGCAACAATTAAATTCATGTTCTCTCCTATACTGCCACAGGGAATTTAATCTGTGGACCAGTTTCATAATCAATTAATTTCAAATCATCTGGTGTGAAATCATAAAAGTCTTTAATCTCTGGATTAATCCATAGTTTTGGTGCCGGATGCTGTTCTCTAGTAATTAACTCTTCAATTAGTGGAACGTGCTTGTCATAAATATGAGCATCTGCTATCACGTGAACAAACTCTCCCACTTCCATATCATTAACCTGCGCCAACATATGAATAAGCGCTGCGTACTGACAAACATTCCAGTTATTGGCTGCAAGCACGTCTTGTGAACGCTGGTTTAGAATACCATTCAAAACTAACTTTCCAGTCTCTTCGTTTTTGTTTACGTTAAAAGTCATACTGTATGCACATGGATAAAGATTCATCTCATTTAAATCCTGATGCACATAAATGTTAGTCATAATACGACGGCTGTATGGATTATTCTTCAAATCGTAAAGTACGCGGTCTACTTGATCCATATCGCCCTCTTTATATTTGTGCTTAACACTCATCTGGTAACCGTAAGCTTTTCCGATACTTCCATCTTCATCAGCCCACGCATCCCAGATATGAGAACTAAGCTCGTTTACATTATTAGATTTCTTCTGCCAAATCCAGAGAACTTCATCTACACAACTCTTGAAACCAGTCTTACGTAGAGTAAGCGCTGGAAATTCTTTTCTTAAGTCGTAGCGATTAACTACGCCAAATTTCTTAATTGTATATGCAGAAGAACCATCCTCCCATTTAGGGCGAACTTTCTCTCCTTTAGTGTCTGTTCCATTCTCTAGAATGTCTTTGCACATGTCGACAAAAACTTGATCTGCGTAACTCATATTATCTCCTATTTTAAGAATCCGTTTATAATCTGCTCTTCGGCCTCTTGTTCTGTAAGACCTAGAGTCATTAACTTAATTAATTGGTCGCCAGCAATTTTTCCGATAGCTGCTTCGTGCACTAACATAGCATCCACATTGTTAGCCTCAAGCGCTGGCACAGCCAAGACTCTTGCTTTATCCATTATAATGGAATCGCACTCAGTGTGTCCACTACATTTGCCGTTTCCGTCTATTCTAAGGTCTAGCTTTTGGAATGACTCGTCTCTAGCAACAGATCTAGATACAATATCTGCACTAGAATCATCGCCATTTAGTTTAACATCATAGCCACTTAGCGCATTTTGTTTGCCGTGTGTCATAAGACGCTCACGAACAATCATCTTTGCACCCTCAGCTAGTTCAGCCACGGTTTTTCTATCAGTGTCATCGACACCCTTAATCTGTACCATCTCCATTTCGATAGTACTGTTCTCTTCTGCATAAACCTCAGTTACAGGATTAAGAATTCTTTTTCCTTCTCCATCACCTGAACCATAGTGTTTTTCAACATACTTAACTTTAGAATTCTTTCCGACAAAGAATCTGTGAATTCCATCATGCTCTGAATCTTTTGGTCCACAGTTATCAATTCCACATCCGGCCACAATCACCACATCGCATTCGTCGCCCACATAGAAGTCATTGTAAACCTTTTCCTTGATTCCACTTTCATTCATAACAACTGGAATATGAACACTCTCATTCTTTGTTCCAGCCTTGATCTTTATATCGATTCCGTCTTTATCATCTTTAGGGACAATCTCAATATTTGCACTAGACTGTCTAGCAACTGCCTTAGAATTTGAGCGAATGTTGTACGCACCCTCTGGCACACTGTGTAAGTCCGCCACCTCAGTAAGGAGTCTCTTTTGTATTTCATCTAACTTAATATCTGCCATACTACTCATCTCCTTTCTCTGGGTCTGCTTTATTACACTGTTTAGCTGGAGCATTTGCTCCTATAAGAGTTGGCATAATCTCATCCTTGCTTCCTCTGTCCACAAGTTTTCCATCCGCCAACACAATAATCTCATCAGCAATATTTAAAATTCTCTCCTGGTGAGAAATAATAACAATTGAACTATCCTTAATATCTCTTCTCATCTTTTCGAAAACTTTAATCAAGCTGTTAAAGCTCCAAAGATCTATTCCAGCCTCGGGCTCGTCAAAGACAGATAACTCACTCTTCTTTGCAAGAACAGTTGCTATCTCAATTCTCTTTAACTCTCCGCCTGATAGACTAGCATTTACTTCTCTGTTGATATAATCTCTAGCGCAAAGTCCAACAGCTGACAAATACTTGCAAGCTGAGTCTAGGGAAATCTGCTTTCCAGTAGCAAGTTTAATCAAATCAAAAACTTGTATACCTTTGAAGCGGACTGGTTGCTGAAGCGCAAATCCAATTCCCTTGTTTGCTCTATCTGTAATAGACATATCAGTAATATCCTCACCATCCAAAAGAATCTTTCCCGATGTAGGTTTTTCAATGCCCGCAATCAAGCGCGCCAAAGTAGACTTACCTCCACCATTTGGACCTGTAATAACAATCATTTTGTTATCAGGGATAGTAAGACTTATGTCCTTAATTATTTCTTTTTCGCCTAGTTCATCATTCACTTCGAATGACACGTTTTTTAGTTCTAACATTTTTCACCTTTATTTAATATCTAGTATTACGTATTCAGACACAGCTGCTGTTTTATATGGCACTCCCCATCCAGAGATGCCTGAGCTTACCTCAAATACAGTATTATTCTGCTTCTCTATTCCGTATGATTTTTCATATGAGCCATACCACTCACCTAAATATCCAATTGGGAATAACTGTCCTCCATGTGTATGACCACAAAGAACCAAGTCCACTCCCGAGTCTGTCTGCGCTTTAAAGTCATGTGGCTGATGATCAAGCACAATCATATATTTAGACTTATCTAGCCCCTTTGTAAGTTCGGCCATACTCTTTCTTTCGTCTTTAAATCGCCTATCAATACGACCAATCACATAAACTGAATCATTTATAAGTTTAACGTCATCTTTCATATAAATAACGCCGTTAGTTTCCAAATCTCTTTGGAACTCTTCCATACTGTAGCCACGGTCTTTGTAGTAGGCAGCATCATGGTTTCCCTCTATATAATATGTGCCATATTTAGCTTTAATTAAACCTAAAGAATTACAAGTGTCTATCATTTGTTCTTTAGTAGTGTCATCATCTATTAAGTCACCTGTAATAACAAATATATCGGGTTTTGTTTTATTTATCTCTTTAATGTATTTTGCAAGCCCTTTCCCGTCAAATGTAGTGCCTATATGTGCATCAGTTATTTGAGCAATTCTAAAGTTAGAAAGTTTCTGGCCTTTATTATCTTTAATAATTTTATTAGTCTCTACTGTATAGTCCGTTCTTACTATATTCCAATCATTCCAATTCGCATAAGACAAATAGCCTACTGTTAATAACGCTGCTAGCACTCCTGCCAGGTAAATTTTCAAATGTTTTTTAGTAATCTTTCCTAATATCCAACCTATAAAGAATAAAATCCAGTCAAAGATAATAAAGTGTAAAACTATCACTACCATATAAACCATATTTGTGAAATAGCCTACAACAAAAACTAGCACACAAAGTGCTAGTGCCAATACATTTCGCAACCACTTTTTACCTTTAGCTAGTTTCTCAACAAAATAAAACTTGCGCACTGTAAAAAACATTAACGCAACCAAACTTGCTAGTATACAAATAAAAATCAAACTTGAAAACATAATAAATCTCCTCGAGTTATTCTATCATATTATGATGTATTTATCACTTTAAAAAATTAAAAAAGGTATAGCATATTGCCATACCTTTTATCATTTTATAGTGAGTCATCTATCACTTCTCTTAGTGTTTTGGCCGAATCCTGCAAAGCCTCCACTTCCTTCTTAGACAGTTCGTATGGGACTGTACATTCCACACCTTCTCTACCCACAATAGCAGGCATACTTAGTGCTACATCACTTATTCCATAATTGTTATGCTGAATGCTTGAGATTGGAAGAATAGATTTCTCATCTCTTACTATAGCTTCACAAATACGCTTTACCGACATTGCGATTCCATAGTATGTAGCACCTTTCTTTTCAATAATCTCATACGCACTATTTTTAACCTCTTCAGCTATTCTCTCCATCGCTTTAACATGTTCAAAATGTCCTCGCATCTCACAAAAATCATTTACAGGAATACCTGATACATTGGCACTGCTCCATGCAGCAATCTCGCTATCTCCATGTTCTCCAATAATGAACGCATGGACTGCTCTACTGTCTACTTCCAAATGCTCACCCAACAAATATTTAAGTCTAGCAGTGTCCAAAACCGTGCCCGAGCCAAAGACCCTGTTTTCTGGAAATCCACTAATCTTAGCCGCAGCATATGTCAAGATATCTACTGGGTTTGCCACAATCAAAAGGATTCCATCTTTATTATATTCTGTAATAGAAGGAATAACTGACTTAAATATTCCTACATTCTTCTTAACTAGATCTAATCTAGTCTCGCCAGGTTTTTGCCCAGCACCAGCTGTCACTACTACTATAGCCGCATCTGCTATATCTTTATATTCACCTGCATAAATTTTTGTAGGTCTAGCAAAAGGCGCACCATGACTGATATCTAGCGCTTCTCCCTCTGCTTTATCTTTATTAGCGTCTATCAAAACAATTTCAGAAAACATAGCACTCTCAAGCAGTGCAAATGCCGAGGCCGATCCCACAAATCCACATCCTATTATTGCAACTTTTCTGTCATTAACTTTCATCATTTTTTCCCTCCCTAAATTTTAAATTTCCTTTGGCTAGGTTTTCATTTAGAATCTTCTCTGTAACCTCCCAAAGTTTCTTTGACCCTAACACATTCTTTCTTTGACGGGCAAATACATGTTCCGCATCAGTTCCATCTATCTTCCAATCCATACCCTCATTGCTATTATTTAATATGAGCGGTTGTAGATTATCCATAGTGTGAGCAAACTTCGACTCTGCTGTCTCATATTCTTCAAATTCGTCAAATATAGCAATCAATTCCTCTTTTTGATCCTCCGGCAAAAGTGAATAGATTCTCTCTTTCGCTTTGTCTTCTCTTATCTTTTGAGTCTTTAAGCCTTCGTCGTCATATGCGTAAGTATCTCCTGCATCTATCTCCACAATGTCATGAATTAAACACATAATCATTACCTTTGCTATATCTATGTCTTCATTAGAATACTCTTTTAAAAGATATGCCATAATCGCCATATGCCAGGAGTGTTCAGCATCATTTTCATTCCTGCCCTCGCCCGACAAATGTGTATGACGAAACACTTCTTTCTCCTTATCTATCTCAAGAGAAAAATCCAATTGTTTTTTAAGTCTATCGTCCATCTTTGTTTCCTTCCATTATGATTCCAAAATATACTTAATCATAGCATTTTCCACATCTTCAGCTTGCTCTGGTACAAATCCAGTGTAAGTTACCATCAGTTTTTCATCTCGAAGTATTAAACAGTGCTGACCCCATTTACCACTTATATAAAATCCGTCCTTATATTTCCAAATATAAAATCCGTAACCATATCTATCATTTTCTATCTGAACTGATGTGGCCATATCAACATATTCTTCTGATACTATTCTCTTTCCGTTCCAAACACCCTTGTTGTACAAAAGAAGCCCAAGCTTACTAATGTCGTGAAGCGTCATAACCATCTGCGATGCACCATAGAAATATCCTTCCGGCATTCTAAAGTATTTCTCCACATGTATGCCTAATGGCTTGATAATTTCTCTATCTATAAAATCATATAAATCTTCACCTATCGCATATGTCAAAGCGACACTGACAAAGGTTGGACATATATTACAGTAATAGAACTCATTTTTATCCGGATCTTCTATTGGGCAACTAAAAATAAAATCTAAATAGCTGTCTCCTTCTGGTCTGAAAGGATAACCAGGAACAGACATCGTAAGGAGTCTTCGAATCGAAATCTTACTTAAATCGTCAATAATCTTTGGGTCGTACTTTTTATAAACATCTTCTGGAATATATTCAAAAATATTTTTATCCAAGTCAAACAACCCTCTATCCCAAGCAATACCAACTGCTACCGATAGAAATGTTTTTGTACACGAAAAAATAATGTGCGGAGTGTCCTTAGTATCACCCCACTCGTGTGTAAGTTTTTCATCTTCATACACTTCCACACCATATATATTCCAATCATTCTTTTTTATTTCATTTATAAATCCATCAAAATTCATTTTATCACCTCAATAAAATTATAATAAAAAAAGCGGGTTTCAACAATAAAACCCGCAAAATTTCTTACGTAATTACCCACAAATGGATAACACCTCTCATTTATTAATTTATTATTCTTCTGTAAATAATGCTGTTGAGTAATATCTATCGCCACTATCTGGTAGCAACGCCACTATTGTTTTACCTTTGTTCTCAGGTCTCTTTGCTAGTTCTATTGCTCCGTATAATGCGGCTCCAGATGAAATACCAACTGAGATACCTTCCTTCTTAGCCAAATACTTAGCTGTCTCAAAAGCTTTCTCGTTAGGTGCCTTAAAGACTTCGTCAAAGACATCTGTGTTTAGCACATCTGGCACAAATCCAGCACCGATACCTTGAATCTTATGTGGGCCTGCTTTACCTTCAGACAAAACAGGTGAATCTTCTGGCTCTAGAGCTACCACCTTAATGTCAGGGTTCTGCTCCTTCAAGTATTCTCCAACACCAGTTACTGTTCCACCAGTACCAACGCCTGCGATAAAGATATCTACATCACCATCAGTATCCTTATAGATTTCAGGACCTGTAGTAGCTTTGTGAATCTTTGGATTTGCTGGGTTTACAAACTGTCCAGGAATAAAGCTGTTTGGAATTTCATCAGCTAGTTCCTGCGCCTTTGCAATAGCACCCTTCATTCCGTTTGCACCGTCAGTCAATACTAATTCAGCACCGTAAGCTTTTAAGATGTTTCTTCTCTCAACACTCATAGTGTCAGGCATTGTAAGGATAATTCTATAACCCTTTGCCGCAGCAATAGCCGCTAAACCAATACCAGTGTTTCCTGATGTAGGCTCAATAATAACTGAACCTTCTTTTAATTTACCTTGTTCTTCAGCCGTCTCTAACATTGCTTTTGCAATTCTATCTTTAACGCTTCCTGCTGGATTAAAGTACTCTAGTTTAACTAAAATCTTAGCCTCTAATCCCAAATCTTTTTCTATGTTTGTCACTTCAACTAATGGAGTGTTTCCGATTAGTCCAAGTGTTCCTTTATATATATTCGCCATTTTTCTTTACCTCTCTTCGATTAATTATACACTATTATTTTATTGCAGCAAATCCGTTTTCTAGATCACCAATAATATCATCGATATTCTCAGTACCAATAGAAAGACGAATTGTGCTTCCTGTTATTCCAATATCTGCCAACTCCTCAGTTGTTAACTGTGAGTGTGTAGTAGATGCCGGATGAATTACAAGACTCTTAAGATCCGCTACGTTTGCAAGTAGTGAGAAGATCTTTAAGTTGTCTATAAACTTCCATGCTTCTTCCTGTCCGCCTTTAATGTCAAATGTAAATATTGAACCACCACCGTTAGGGAAATATTTCTTGTATAGTTCGTTGTTTGGATGATTCTCCAAAGATGGATGATTTACATGCTCTACCTGTGGGTGGTTGCTTAAATACTCAATCACTTTCTTTGTGTTTTCTGCATGTCTTTCTACTCTTAGAGACAATGTCTCAATTCCCTGCAATAGCAAGAATGCATTGAAAGGTGAGATTGCTGCTCCAGTATCACGAAGCAAGATTGCTCTAATGTAAGTAACAAATGCTGCTGGTCCTACTGCATCATAGAATGATACTCCATGGTAACTAGGATTAGGATCCGCTATATTAGGGAACTTACCAGCTGCCTTGTAATCAAATTTTCCAGACTCAACAATAATTCCACCCAATGTAGTTCCGTGTCCACCCAAGAACTTTGTTGCAGAATGAACTACGATATCAGCGCCATGTTCAAATGGTCTGATTAGATATGGTGTACCGAAAGTATTATCAATTACTAATGGAATATTGTTTTTATGTGCAATTTCAGCTAGAGCATCAATATCGGGAATATCACTGTTTGGATTTCCCAATGTCTCGATAAAGATTGCTCTCGTATTATCCTCTATAGCGTTCTCCACTTCATCTAGATTGTGGATATCCACAAATGTTGTGCTGATATCATACTGTGGAAGTGTGTGCGCCAAAAGGTTGTATGTACCACCGTAAATACTCTTCTGAGCAACAATATGACCGCCATTTGCAGCCAAAGCTTGAATAGTGTAACTAATAGCTGCAGCACCTGAAGATACTGCTAGTGCAGCACTTCCGCCTTCTAAGGCAGCTACTCTCTCTTCTAACACACCCTGTGTAGAGTTTGTTAATCTACCGTAAATGTTTCCAGGATCAGCTAGCCCAAATCTGTCAGCTGCATGCTTACTGTCATGGAAAACATATGCTGTTGTTTGATATATAGGAACTGCTCTAGAATCCGTTGCTGGATCTGCCTGTTCCTGACCTACGTGTAACTGTAATGTTTCAAATTTATAATCACTCATTTTTTTAATCTCCTTATTTTTAAAATTTTATTTTTGTTTACTGTAATAATCATCTAATGCGTTCTGAATAGCTTCTTCAGCCAAAACTGAACAATGAAGTTTGTGCGCAGGAAGTCCATCCAAGGCTTCTGTTACTGCTTTGTTAGTAAGTTCCTTCACCTCTTCTAATGGCTTACCCTTGATTAACTCTGTAGCCATAGAACTGGAAGCTATCGCGCTGCCACATCCAAATGTTTCAAACTTTACGTCCTCCACAATACCATCTTTTATCTTAAGATAAATCTTCATGATATCGCCGCACTTAGCGTTCCCAACTTCTCCTATTCCGTCTGCATCTTCTATCACTCCTACATTTCTAGGATTTAGAAAATGATCCATTACTTTTTCACTATAAAGTGCCATTTATTTTTCTATGGTTAAAACCATATCTCCTTTCGGTTTTAAATCTTTGCGGGTACCTTCTTTTCGAATTACAAAATAAATTCTCTCTTTCCTTCCATCAGATCACGCCAGACCGGTGAAAAACTTCTGAGTTTTTCTACCACTTCCTCCACGCATTCTGCAATATAGTCCACCTCTTCTTTAGTGGCATCCTCTCCTAGACTTATTCTAAGAGAACCATGGGCCACATCGTGCACTCTTCCAATTGCTAGAAGCACATGACTAGGATCTAGTGAACCCGATGTACAAGCACTGCCTGATGAGGCGCTAATGCCTTTCTCATCAAGTAAGAGGAGCAATGACTCACCTTCTATTCCTTCAAAACAAAAATTAACGTTTCCTGGGAGTCTACAGACTTCATCTCCATTCAGTGCAGAATGAGGAATCATTCTCAACTTCTTTATTAATCTATCTCTAAGCGACATAAGTCGCATTCGAGTGTCCTCCACGTTTTTCAAAGACTCATTGAGAGCTACAGTCATAGATGCAATAGCTGGCACATTTTCAGTCCCTGCTCTTTTGCCTCTCTCCTGTGCTCCGCCTTCTATTAAGTTAGTAAGGTTTATTCCCTGCTTAACATATAGAAAGCCTATTCCCTTTGGTCCATGAAATTTATGTGCAGATGCAGAAAGCATATCAATATTATCAATTCCTACACTGATTGGTATATGACCAATAGCTTGTACAGCATCTGTGTGGAACAATACATTGTGTTTTCTGCAAATCCTACCGATTTTGTTTATTGGCTGAACTGTGCCAATCTCATTGTTCGCATACATAATTGTAACTAAGCAAGTATCTTCTCGTATGCTATTTTCAAGATCTTCTAATTTTATAATGCCGTTTTCATACACATCTAGTAAAGTGATTTCAAAGCCTTCTTTTTCTAACTTCTCTAATGTATGTAAAACTGCATGATGTTCAATCTTAGTAGAGATAATATGTTTTTTGCCTTCTCTCTTTCCAATCTCTGCCGCAGAAATAATTGCCCAGTTATCAGATTCGCTTCCACCTGATGAAAAGAATATTTCCTTTGGCGAAGCCCCAATCAAAGTAGCTATCTCTTCTCTACTATCCTCTAATACTTTCTTGGCATTTTGTCCAACCTTGTAAAGACTAGATGGATTGCCAAAAGTGTCTTTCATTACGCTATTTAGTTTTTCTAATGCAGCATCACTTATCTTTGTAGTAGCTGCGTTATCGGCGTATACCTTCATAGCCTTTCTCCTTTTTTAATGTTTTTCAAAATACCTCTTGAAAAATATTTAGATGTATTATATAGTTATTTACCTACTAAGTCAATAGGTTTTTAAAACTTTTTTAAACAAATTTTTAAATGTTATGATATAGTGAAAGTGAGGATAAAATAGTTTATGAAAGGACATATGATAATGATTTCGACCAAAGGCAGATATGCAGTTCGAGTAATGATTGATTTGGCGGAACACAAAGATGAGAAGAATGTTCCACTAAAAGATATTGCCGAAAGACAAATGATTTCTAAGAAATATTTAGAGGCCATCGTCAAAGATTTAGTTTCCGCTAAACTTATAAAAGGATCTTCCGGCAAAGGCGGCGGATATAAACTTATAAAGAACCCTGATGAATATATAGTTGGTGAAATACTTGAAAGCACTGAGGGACCTCTTGCTTCTGTCGCATGTATTGCGGACAAAAAATATGATTGTCCTAGAAAGAAGATTTGTCAGACACTTCCAATGTGGGAGGAATTTGATGGAATGGTTCATGACTACTTCTATAGTAAGAAACTAAGTGATTTGTTATAAAATAAAAAGGTTTTGCATCTCGCAAAACCTTTTCTTATACCATAAATTTTGGAACATATGCTTTTACTAATATTCCATCTTCACTGTACTCTTCACTTATAAGCTGTCCATACTTTCTAATTCTATTCACTTCTCCTCCATCGGAATAAGGAATAACTTTTTCTATATAGACTCTCATTTCTTGTATAGCTTTCTCTAGCGCTTCGTCTATCAAATTTAGTCCTTCACCTTTTTTAATAGCAGCCTGCACTACATAGTCAGCATTCTCATCTTTTAGGACTGGAATCTCATCTAGCTTATCAATCTTATTAAATACCGTAATGATTGTTTTATCTGTGACTTCTAGTTCACGAAGGGTCTCATATACTGCCTTTATATTTTTATCCATGGCTGGATTTGAGCAATCAACCACATGAATAATAATGTCCGAATACTTTGCTTCCTCTAACGTACTCTTAAACGCATCAATCAAATGGTGAGGAAGTTTTCTAATAAATCCAACTGTGTCAGTAAGTAGCACTTCTTCTCCCGAATCAAGCTTATAGTTTCTAGTAGTTGGATCAAGTGTTGCAAACAACTTATCTTCTTCTAACACTTCCGCTTTCGTCAAAGTATTAAGCAATGTAGACTTTCCAGCATTCGTATATCCAACAATAGCCACCACCGGCAAAGGATTAGACTGACGCTTTGCTCTAGTCACATCACGATGCGCTTCCATATCCGCAACTTCTTTTCTAAGTTGTGAGATTCTATCACGAATTACACGTCTATCTACTTCCAACTTTTTCTCACCAGGACCTCTAGTTCCAATACCACCACCCTGACGAGTTAAATTTTGCATACCAATAAGTCTAGTTGATCTATAACGAAGTTGAGCAAGCTCTACTTGAATTTTACCTTCAGCACTTTTGGCGCGTCCTGCAAAGATATCAAGAATCAAAAGTGTTCTATCCATAACCTTTACTTTCAATTCATCTTCCAAGTTTTTAAACTGATTTGGAGACAACTCATCATCACAAACAATTCCATCTGCCTCTGTTTCCCAAATCAAATCTTTTAACTCTTCAACTTTACCAGTTCCGATATAAAGCGCATTATTAATATGGTCAATGTTTTGTATCACACGACCAACTACTTCTCCACCTGCAGTTTCCACTAACTCTTCTAACTCATCTAGCGAATCAATAGCGTCCGCCTCCAAGCCAGTATTAACTGCAACTAATATAATCTTTTCTTGTTTTTCTTTTGTCTCAATCATAAATGTTTTAACATATAATTATTGAATTATTTTACAACCCTTCTCTTTAAGAAATTCAAGGACTTTTATTTCGTCTCCATTTAAGCATCTAATAGGAACAATAAAACCGCTCACAACACTATTCATAACAATTATTAAATTTTCAGTTTTTATTATCTTATAAACTTCTGTATATGGTAATACAACCTGACTCATCTCTGAATTTTCTATAATTTTATCATCCAAAAGTTCTATAGATAATTCTTTATTATAAGGCATTTTTCCTTGTTTAGACATTTTATCAAGGTTTTTACTCATAGAACGCTTTACCAAATATGGATAATAAAAAAACCAAAAAATTGCTAACAATGCAAACAAAACATAATAAATCAAATCTGATATTTTAAAAAAGTGTATTTCTGTTACATGCAATATTATTCCCGCCATAACAAATATATAGAACAATATCGGCATTATCATTCTATTAATAAACATATTTCTCTTCCCCGGTTTTGTATTGCTGGACACAACCATATTAAACTCCACATAATCTTCTTTTGTATTTCTATATACGTATTTCATATTTAACTATAACTCCTTATTAATTATAATTATTCGTCTATTTTTATAATACTTGGCAATGGTATTATTCTAACAAATAATGCTGCTGCAAGCATTAGCGGAATATACTGAAGCGGAAAAACTATCATCAAAAGTAAAACTGTGGCTAATGGTTTCTTTAAAGTAAAACCAACCAATGTCGTAGTTACTATAGTCATCGCGAACACAACACTTATTCCAAAAACTGTTCCAAACGCGTATCCTAAACACACTCCAGAGAATATGATTGGGAAGAAATGTCCGCCTTTAAGACCAGACTCTATACAAATAGTAGTTAAAATTATTTTTATAACAGCCACAAAAATTAATGCCCATACACCAATCTCCGCTCCTCTTTTTGCAATCTCTTCCATCTGATGTTCGCCAGAAAACATTGTCAAAGGAAGTAATGTCCCCATAACTCCTAAAATGACTCCGCCTACCACGCATCTAATCAAAACATATTTCTTGAACTTTTTGGCGATTAGTATAGCAAGTTTATGTGATGCTAGATAAAGCAAACCACCTATTATTCCAATCAAGCTGAATGGTATCACATACCAGACATCTGTTAACCTAATCTTTTCAAATCCAAATGAATATATTCCTGATCCTGAGCCAAATAGTTTTCCAAGTATCCAAAAACCACCAAACGAACTGCATGCTGCAACTAAATATAAAATCACTTTTGGTTTCTTTGGAATAACAGTTTTTCTCTCATCTTCCAATGGTTCAACAAAACCAAACATAGGTGACTTAAATATAGTTCCTAATGTCGCGCTGATACCAATCATATTTAGTTCTTCTACTGTGTGGATATATTTTTTAAGTTTATCTCCGATCCAAGTACAAAGACCTGCTATCACTCCAGTAAGTCCTGCCTCTGGACCCACGCTTGCTCCAAGAATTAATGGGAATAACGCAGAACCTAATATTGAGAATACATTTTTATAAGGATAACCACCATTCTTTTTTACTTTACCTAAAACTACTTGGAGTTCTTCTGGGTAATCTCCAAATTTACGTTTATATAATCCAATTAAAAACGCTCCGACTACACAAACGATAATTGTATAGAACGGTATATCAAACTTGCCCGGAATATATTTCCAAACAAAGTTTATTCCAATATTCATAATTCTTAAGAATGCCCATATGATTGCTCCCACTATTCCTCCCAGAATAGTTGTATAAACTAAAAGCAATACGGCATTTTTCACTTTTCTCATAAACCCTCTTAGGATACAATTCTATCAAATCTTCACACAAAAACAACCACGGTGTTTCCCAATACTAATTCAATAATTAGAACTAATACCGATATTTTACCGTGGTCGTTTTTAGGAATATTTTGAATGAAAAATCAGATTATTTCGTCTTTGCTTTTTTGCGTTTACTGAATTTTCCGAAAATATAAACATTGCCATGTTTTCTATAGGCTCTTGCCTTAATATAATACTTAGTCTTTCTGTCTAACTTTTTAAGTTTAACTTTTAGTTTTCTTGTATTCTTCTCCCAGTAACCGTCAAACTTCTTAGAATCTGAATATCTAATCTGATATCCTGTTGCGCCTTTGATCTTCTTTAGTTTAAACTTAAGAGATTTCTTAGCTCTCTTCATCTTTTTAATCTTAGTTTTGCCAATCTTAACTGTTGTTTTCTTCTTAGTAGGAGAAACTTTCTTTGTTGTAGGAACAACAGGTGTTACAGTTGTAGGAACTGGTTTTGTTGTAGGCGCCTTTGTAGTTGTTGGTCCAGGTGTAGTTGTATAATCTGGATCAGGAATAGATGCTGTCGTCTTAAACGATACATTGTTCACTCGAATATTGAAGCTCTCATTTGGATCTGATTTATCCGCCGAATTATTTCCTAGTCCAAACTTTAAACTAACTGTGCTGTCAAAGTCCTCTGGTATTTCAACATCTACACTATAGTATCGAGTTACGCCACCTCTAAGATCAATGTAGCCTCCTTCTAGATTGTTCTCGTTACCATCCGCGACCTTAACATATATTCTCTTATCTTTATCTGAGGTAATGTCGCATTTATAAGTATAAGTACAACCTTTATGATACGTCATGTTTTCTAGTTTTCCTTGGAAACTCCATACCGCATCAACATGATCATATGAACCAATCTTTGTAATATTAGCAGCAAAACCATTTGATGAATTATCGCCATTTGGAGTTAACGAGCCTTCTGAACCCAACCAACTTGTTCCAATCCATGAAGTCCAGTTTCCTGGATATTCTGCTACTGCATCATGATTTATTTTAATAGTTGGTCCATCATATTTTGTAGTTGGCTCCTCATTAATCTTATAGGCTCTAACATAATCAACTTCCATTGTTGATCTATCAGGAAAAGCGTCATCATCTATTACATATCCAGGCCATTGTCCACCAATAGCAAGGTTCAAAATAATAAACTGTTTAGCTCTGAACTCTTCCATTTGAGCATCTGTAGTGATGTCATATGTCTGGAAAATCTTATCATCGACATAAAATTTCGCTTTCTTCTCAGTCCATATCATTCCATAAGTATGCCATGCTGTTCTATCATCCACATTGTAGGCTTTACCTTGTGTATCAGCCGTACCGTTATTATATGACCAGTGAAGGTTTGAATAAATATTATTATTGTCATTAATGGCTTCCATAATATCCATCTCACCACATTTTGGCCATCCAACTGAGGTGATGTTATCACCTAGCATCCAGAATGCTGGCCAAGATCCTTGAAATCTTGGAAGTTTCATTCTAGCTTCAATCTTTCCATATTTAAAGGAATGCTTTCCCTGAGTTTTCATTCTAGCAGAAGTATACTGCTTTCCTCCATAGTTCTGCTTCAAAGCATGGATTTTTAGTGTTCCGTTACTTACCTCAATATTGTCTGTACTGTCTCTGTAGTACTGTTGCTCATTATTGCCCCAGCCCCAGTCACCTGTACCAGTCTCTGTGGTCCAGTTTGATCTGTCTAATGAATTTCCATCAAACTCATCACTCCAAACTAGTTCATAAGTATCAGCTTTAACCTCTGTTTTTATACTACGACTAGCAATTGGCACACCAAAAGCAAGTGCCAATATAAGTACTGAAGCAACTACTTTTCCCATTAATTTTCTCATAATCCGATCCTCCATTTATGTTGTGATTATAACATCTAAATGTGATTATTTATGCTTTTTAGCAGTGCATAAATTCCTTTTGGTATATTATTTTTTAACGCAAAAATACCCACAAAAACTAATCGTTTTCATGGGTATCTTTTTTTAAAAATTCTTTTATTTCATCAAGGCGCTCTTCTGCCACCTTGCGACCTATCTGATAAATCCTTTCTAACTCATTTGGATCTTTCTCAGTCCTGCTAACACCTAGCGGTTCTGGCGGTCTAATAACAATAGACTTACCTGATTTTTCTATTTGGTCTAGTTCGTCCATCTGCTTATTATACATAATGTGTCTGTCTCTTAGCACTTCCACCATCTTTGGATATTTTCTAAGAGTAATCTTCGCCAAAGGAAGTATTCTTGTTTGAGATTTTCTATATCCCTTTGCCTGTGTCAAAATAATAACATTGTTATTGTATCCAAGACTCTCCATATACTTAAACGGAACCGCATCTATCATTCCACCATCTAGCATCTTTAATCCATCTACTTCCACCACTTTAGAGACAACTGGCATAGAAGCTGATGCTTGCATCCACTTAAGGTCTCTTTCTTCATCTCCCGTGCACAAATAGTATTCTGGATCACCAGTTTCTGCATTTGTAGCACCAATGTAGAATTTCATAGGATTCTTTCTATATGCATCCCAATCAAATGGATCTAACTCATATGGAAGTTCCCTATAACAAAAATCGACTCCATACATATCACCAGTCTTAATCAAAGACCTAAAACTACAATATCTTTTATCATTACAATATTTCTTATTGTATCTGATAGGTCTTCCAATCTGACCCGACTTATAGTTGCAACCAAAAACAGCGCCCGCAGATATACCAATTCCCGCATCAAATGTTATTCCATTTTCCATAAAGACATCTAACACTCCGCAGGTAAACATACCGCGCATTGCTCCGCCTTCCATTACAACTGCACTTTTCTTTTCCACAACTTGTCTCCCTTTATATTATAAAAAATCCTATTAATCCTGAAATAATTCCAATAAGCGCTCCCACTACCACATCTTTGATAAAGTGAACGCCCACTATCACCCTGTGGATAGCAATCAGTGTGGCTACTACAAAATAAATAATACTAAACCTAAGATCAATGTATGCAAAGGCACATGCTATCACAAATGCTGAAAACACATGTCTAGATGGCATACTCTGTCCTTCTTTTTCCTTTGCCACTACTGGCTCATATCCATACATAGCATATGGTCTTTTTGCATTGAAAAAATATCTAAACACACTTACCAATACAAAAGATATTCCACATACTAAAACTATTCTAATTAGTTGATCATATTTTTTGTTATATGCTAGCGCAAATAACAAAATAGGAAAACTTATATATACTACTCCAGTCAAAATGGAGTTTGCAAAAACAAGCGCTCTTTCCAAGCGCTTATTTGCTTTTACATTATTCACCATTTTAATATAAGATTCTTTTTTCATATCTATTGCTTCTTTGCGAGTTTATACTCATCGCCGTATGAAAAATACGGACACGATGAATGCTTCGACTGATAAAGTCTAGCTAGGTCGTCCTCATCCATATTTACCACGCAAGTATACTCTTCATAATCTTCATCATAAACATAGTTGCTGCAAAACTCGCAGCTATATTGTCCACTCATTATTTATACTCCTCAGCCAAAGCCTTGAAAGCAGGAAGTGCATCTTCTATCTGTTTTGTCTCTACACAGTATGAAACACGAACATAACCTGGCATTCCAAAACTATCTGCAGGAACCACCAAAATCTCATGTTCTTTGCACTTGTCTGAAAATGCTCTAGAATCTTCTTCCATCGCTTTTACAAATAGGTAGAATGCTCCATCAGGATATACACATTCAAATCCCATCTCTGTCAAAGAATTGTAAAACAAATCCCTGTTCTTTTTATATATAGAAATATCTGAGGTTGCATCGACACACTTTGCAACAACTTTCTGCCACAACGAAGGTGCGCATACATAACCCAGCGCACGACCAGAACCGCAAATTGCAGCGTAAGCATCTTCATAATTTGTAATCTTTGGCGAAACCACTACATATCCGATACGCTCACCTGGCATAGACAATGCCTTACTGTATGAATAACATGAGAAAGTATTGTCATAGTAGTTAATCAAATATGGAAGTTCAATATCATCATAGATAAGCTCACGATATGGTTCGTCAGTGATGATAAATATTGGATGTCCATACTCCTCTTCTTTTTTCTTTAGAAGTTCGCACAAAGCTACAATCTTATCTTTTTTATAAACAACACCACTTGGATTGTTTGGTGAATTTATAACTATTGCTTTTGTGTTTTCATTAATAGCTGTTTCAACATTATCTATATCAATCTGCAAAGTCGTATCTTCTGGATCTACTTCTACTACCTTTGCACCGGACCTCTCGATATAAACACCGTACTCTGGGAAGTATGGTTTAATAACAAGACATTCATCGCCAGGTTGCATACAAGCATTCATCACAATAGACAAAGCTGCAGCCGCTCCACAAGTCATATAAATATTATCAGCACTCACCTTTGCGCCATACTTTTTATTTAAATGATCAGCCACTGTCTTTCTAACCATTGCATCACCCTGAGCTGATGTATATCCGTGAAGAGAAATAGAATCAGAAGTATCAACCAATTCTTTTATAGCATCATTAACACACTGAGGTGTAGGAACGCTAGGATTTCCAATACTGAAATCATATACGTTCTCTTCTCCTATCTCAGCCTTTCTCTTCATGCCATATTCGAATAGGTCTCTAATCTCTGATCTAACTTTTCCAAATTTTACTAATGATTCTGTATACATGTCTATCTCCATTTATCTTTACTTAGCATTAATCAGATAGCCAAAACTATCTGATTAATAATTACAATACTTTATTTAAGAAGTCGATGGTTCTAGGTTCTTTTGGATTGTTTAGTACTTCGTCTGGAGTACCTTCCTCCACTATGTAACCGCCATCCATAAACAATACTCTGTCAGCCACTTCTTTGGCGAAGCCCATCTCGTGTGTAACTATAACCATAGTCATTCCCTCTTGAGCAAGTTTTTTCATAACCTGCAAAACCTCTCCTACCATTTCTGGATCAAGAGCTGATGTAGGCTCGTCAAAGAGCATGATGTCTGGCTTCATACATAAAGATCTAGCAATAGCTGCACGCTGCTTTTGTCCGCCAGAAAGCTGTGCCGGGAATGATGTTGCTTTGTCATCTAGTCCCACACGCTTAAGCATCCTCATCGCTGTCTCTTTTGCTTCGTCCTTAGATTGTTTCTTCAACTGAATAGGTGCTAAAGTTAGATTGTCTAGCACATTCATATTGTTGAACAAATTAAAATGCTGGAATACCATTCCAATATCTTCTCTTGCTTTATTAATATCTACATGTTTATCTGATAGTCTGTTTCCATCTACCACTACCTCGCCGCCGGTAATATCTTCTAGCAGGTTAAGGCATCTTAAGAAAGTAGATTTACCACTTCCTGATGGTCCAATAACTACCACCACTTCACCCTCATAAATATCTGTAGAAATATCTTTTAATACTTCTAACTTTCCGAAGAATTTCTCAAGGTTTTTAACATGTATTTTCACTTCTCTAGTGTTTGTCTCTTTGTCTTTCACCTTTAGCCATCCTCCTTTCGATATGTTTAGCAAGTTTAGATAGTGCAGTGATTACGATCAAATACATAATACCTACAATAAACCAAACTTGGAATGATTTAAATGTAATAGCAACTACACTGTTTGCCTCGTTAACCAATTCTGGAAATCCAATGATAGATAGAATTGATGTATCTTTCAAAGTGATGATGAACTGGTTGATGATACTAGGAATCATAGTTTTGATAGCCTGAGGCAAAACAACCTTTCTCATTGCTTTTGCATAAGGAAGTCCAAGACTTCTGGCAGCTTCCATCTGTCCGATATCTACTGACTGGATTCCTCCTCTAATAATCTCTGCCATATAAGCACCACAGTTTAGGGCCAAACAAATTGTACCCGCTTGAAGCGCTGATAGAGTAAACCCTGCGTCAAATGCTGAGTTAATACCATATGGAATACCAAAATATATAAAATAAGCCAATACAATCATTGGTACACCACGAATAGCGTCTACAAACACTTGTGCAATAATATTACACACCTTGTTGTGAACAACGCTTAGGATACCAAAGATAAGACCTAAAATACACGCAAAAAACAATCCACACAAAGCAAGAAGCAATGTGTTTCCCATTGATTTGAGCAATAATGGTCCATATTCTTGTAATATTTGTACCATATCTTTTCCTTCCTAATAATTAGTTTCTAAATAATAAAGACACCATAATTTATATGGTGTCTTTACTATTAAACATCTTTAAATATTATATTATTTTCCTAGATATTTTTCAATAATCTTGTCGTATGTTCCGTCTTTCTTAATGTTAGCTAGACCCTTATTGAATGTATCAATAAACTCCTTCTTATTCTTGTTAAATACAGCTGCGCCGTAGTCAGAACCTTCGTTTTCTGTACCCTTAACAACTTGAAGTTTAATACCATCTTTAATAGATGCTTTCATGATAGGTGTATCTTCGAAACATGCATCAGCCTGTCCGCCTGATACTGATTGATACATTGTATCTGAATCTTTAACCTTAGTAATCTTAAATTTATATTTCTTAGCTAACTTAGCTGCATAACTAGCACCTTCAGTACCGTTCTTAACTGCAACTGTTTTTCCATCTAGATCATCAAAATCGTCAATGTCTGATCCAGCCTTAACAGCCATACACTGTGTAGCTGTGAAATATCCGTCTGAGAAGATCCATCCAGTCTTCTTACGCTCTGCTGTGATAGATGCTCCGGCAATCAAAGCGTCTGCCTGGTTAGCCTGACAAGCTGCTATAGCTGCATCCCAACCTAGACTCTTAATTTCATATTCGAATCCCTGGTCCTTAGCTACTGCCTTTAGAATATCAACGTCGATACCTACAAAGTTACCCTTTGCATCTGTGTACTCGAATGGTTTAAATACTGTATCCATTCCGATTACCCACTTTTTGGCATCTGATGATTTCTTGCTTCCGCAACCAACAAACAATCCAACTGATACTACTAGCACTAAAGCTAGCGCAATAATTCTTTTCATTTCAAATCCTCCTAAAAATAATATTTAGTTGTATATCCGTCCTATACACACAAAAACATTATACCATAATCTCAAATGTTTGATAATAAAAAAGAACAAACAGCTTTCACCGTTTGTTCTTCTTATACTAGTTGGCCTTTCTTCTCTCTTCAATAGCCTCTTCTAGCATCATATCTTTAACCTTCATCAAACGAGTCTGTGTACTTCGCTCGTTCTCGTCCAGTTTCATATTTATGTACTTAATATTAGACTGAGCATTTGGAATGATAACGTGTTCTAGAGCATTTACTCTTCGTCTAGTCTTTTCTATTTCTGATGCCATAAGCTGACAAGATTTCTCCACTTCAGCTAGCCTTAACATATCCTTAAACACTAATGATAAAGAATACATGGCATCGTCCAAATCTCCAGCCGTAAACGCATAACCATATGAATAGATATCACCACCGCTTATATCCATCCTCGTCGAATAAGTAGGAATATCAACACTCATTACATTTTGCTCTCCTTCATCTATCTCCAAAGATTTCTTTGAAGCAAGAAGTGCTGTGTTTAATACCTCTTTACTCATACCGGCTTTGGCGATGGCAAATTCCATATTTGCGCTCTTTAAGCCAGCCTCCACTTTCTTACGAAGCTCCATATTCTCCTTAACCAAATCCATGAATTGTCTTAACAACTCATCTCTCTTATCTTTAAGGAGCTTATGGCCTCTCACTGCAGAGACTAATTTCTTCTTTTGTTTGGTTAACTCCATTCTTGTTGGATTTACCATAACTCTCTCCTAATCTACTTTCGGTTTATTCTTCACCTTTGTAGTACTTCTCAATGTATTCGTCTGAGATACGTTTTAGTTCTGACTTAGGTAGCATTCCAAGTAGCTCCCAACCAACATTCATCGTATCTTCAATAGTTCTGTTTGTATCGTATCCTTGAGATACATACTTTTCTTCGAAGGCGTCTGCAAACTTAGCATACTTAAGATCCATCTCAGAAAGAGCTGCCTCACCTAGAATAGTCATTAATTCTTTGGCGTCCTTTCCTCTAGCGTACGCTGCAAACAACTGGTTCATTACATCTGAATGATCCGCTCTAGTTTTTCCTTCGCCAATACCCTTATCTTTCAAACGTGAAAGTGAAGGCAAAACGTCGATAGGTGGTGTAACACCTTTTCTATAAAGATCACGACTAAGGATAATCTGTCCCTCAGTAATGTATCCTGTTAAGTCAGGGATTGGGTGAGTCTTGTCATCCTCAGGCATCGTTAGGATAGGAACAAGTGTGATACTTCCATCCTTACCTGTCTGTCTACCTGCGCGCTCGTATAGAGTGGCTAGGTCAGTGTACATGTATCCAGGATAACCTCTTCGTCCAGGTACCTCCTTACGCGCTGCTGATACCTCACGAAGTGAATCAGCATAGTTTGTAATATCAGTGATAATTACAAGCACGTGCATTCCTTTTTCAAATGCCAAGTACTCAGCTGCAGTTAGCGCCATACGAGGTGTCGCAATACGCTCAACCGCTGGGTCATTAGCAAGGTTTGTAAATAGTACTGTTCTATCAATAGCACCTGTCTCTTTAAAACTCTTTACAAAGTAGTCTGCTTCCTCGAAAGTGATTCCGACCGCTGCAAAGACCACGGCAAATGGATCATCTGTTCCAATAACCTTAGCCTGTCTAGCAATCTGAGCTGCTAGGTTGGCATGAGGAAGGCCTGAAGCCGAAAAGATAGGAAGCTTCTGGCCACGAACCAAAGTGTTTAGTCCGTCTATCGCTGAAATACCAGTCTGAATAAACTCAGATGGATAATTTCTAGCGGCTGGGTTCATAGCTACACCGTTTATATCTCTTCTCTCATCAGGGATAATCTCTGGACCACCATCTATTGGGTTTCCAAGTCCGTCAAACACACGACCAAGCATATCTTCTGATACACCTAATTCCATACTGTGTCCTAAGAAACGAACTTTACTATTTGATAGGTTAATACCTGTTGAACTCTCAAACAACTGAACTAGTGCGTTACCACCGTTTACTTCTAAGACTTTACATCTTCTAACTTCACCGTTAGCAAGCTCGATTTCACCTAGTTCGTCATAAGTTACGTTTTCTACGTCTCTTACCATCATCAGTGGGCCAGCCACTTCTTGTATGGTTCTATACTCTTTTGGCATACTAGATTTCCTCCTTGTTTATAGTCTTAAGAACTTGCTCTGATAATAACTCGCTAATTCTCTTGTATTCTTTGTCGATGTCTTTCTCTTCTGTGTATTTAAATCTACCTATATCTTCTCTTACCGATAGATCGATTAACTTCTTAATGTCTGCTCCATTTTCTAGAGCCTTTACACCTTCGTTGTAGTATCCGATAACTAACTTCATCATCAAATACTGTTTCTCGAGTGATGTGTATGTATCAATGTCATGGAATGAGTTCTGATGCAAAAAGTCCTCACGGATAGATCTTGATGCTTCCATCTTTAGTCTGTCCGTAGGCGACAAAGCATCCATACCTACCATCTGAACGATTTCGTTTAACTCCGCTTCTTCATGAAGCAATGTCATCATTTCCTGTCTAATAGAAATCCATTCCTCATTTACGTTTTCGTTAAACCAAGGTCCGATACTGTCTAAGTAAAGTGAATAACTTGTTAACCAGTTGATAGCTGGGAAATGTCTCTGATAAGCAAGCGCTGCATCAAGACCCCAGAATACTTTTACAATACGAAGTGTAGCCTGTGAAACTGGCTCTGATATATCACCACCTGGAGGAGATACGGCACCAATAACTGATAGCGCACCCTCTCTTCCTTCGGAACCTAATGTGACTACATCACCGGCACGCTCATAGAACTGTGCAAGTCTACTTCCTAGGTATGCAGGATATCCTTCTTCACCAGGCATCTCTTCTAGACGACCTGACATTTCTCTTAAGGCCTCTGCCCAACGTGATGTGGAATCGGCCATTAGCGCAACTGAGTATCCCATATCTCTAAAGTACTCTGCTATTGTAATTCCTGTATATATAGAAGCCTCTCTGGCTGCCACAGGCATATCTGATGTGTTAGCGATTAGAACAGTTCTCTCCATTAAAGACTTTCCAGTCTTAGGGTCTTTAAGTTCTGGGAACTCATTAAGAACGTCTGTCATCTCGTTTCCACGCTCGCCACAACCGATATATACCACGATATCAGCCTCAGCCCATTTTGCTAATTGATGTTGGATAACAGTTTTTCCACTACCGAAAGGTCCAGGTACGGCTGCTACACCACCTCTTGCAATTGGGAACAAGGTATCAACTACTCTTTGTCCTGTAACAAGTGGTTTGTTAGGCGCTTTCTTTTCTTTATATGGGCGGCCCTTTCTAACTGGCCACTTCTGCATTAGCGTTACTTCTTTCACGCCGTCTTTAGTCTCAATCTTTGCAACTACATCTTCTACTGTGTAGCTTCCAGCATTTATCTCAACTACTTTTCCATCAAAACCAAATGGCACCATAATCTTTTGAGTAACTACTTCTGTTTCAACAACTGTACCCAAAACATCTCCAGTCACTACTTCGTCGCCTACCTTTGCCATAGGCTCGAAATTCCATTTCAAATCTCTCTTTAGAGATGGAACTTGAACACCACGGTTTAGGAGGTTTCCAGAAACCTTCATAATGTCATCGAGTGGTCTTTGGATTCCATCATAAATACTACCTATAAGTCCAGGTCCTAATTCCACAGACATAGGCGCGCCCGTCGATACCACTTCCTTACCAGGGCCAAGACCTGCAGTCTCTTCATAAACCTGGATGGAAGCTTGATCACCGTGCATCTCGATGATTTCGCCGATAAGTTCTTCTTCACTTACCCTAACCACATCGTACATATTGGCATCTCTCATACCAGTAGCTACTACTAGCGGTCCTGCCACTTTTTTGATTGTACCTCTACTCTCCATAACTGTTTCCTCTCAAAGTTATACTTAAAATTATTATTCATCACCAAACAAAATATCAGATCCTACCGCTTGCTCGACAAAGGACTTAACCTGTGCCACACCTTCTCCAGTGTTTCCACTAATGCCAGGTATAGGGATGATGGCTGGACTGATACTTTCTTTGTGTTTATCAATCTCTTCTCTAATTTCTTTTGCAAGGGATTCTGTTACATATATAATGGCATATTCGCCCAGGGTAAGTTTCTTTAGAAGCTTCTTTCCCTCATCCTTTTCCTTCACTGGGTAAATATCTAATCCCAATGCGGAAAAGCCATATATGCTGTCATAATCTCCCATTACTGCTACTTTACTCATCTTTACCTCTTACGCATACATAATTCGTGCGCGTTCTTTTATAAAGTCTTCGTCAAAACCATTCTCTTTGCATGAAAGAATAATCTTAACTGTTTTAATCTCATTATATCTTGCTAGTGAATATGCAAGAACTGGTCCAATAGTAAATGTCTCGTATTTCTGTGATTTTATTCTCTCGATTATTTTATTGTCACAGACACACTCAAAGTACGATATAGACTTTTCAGCAGCTAAAGCCAAATCTTCGTGACCAATATCTTTTAAGTAATCAATCACTGCTTCATACCCATCGTTTACAGCTCGCTCTAGTTCATTAACATTTACATACTCGCAAGGTATCATTGCCTTAAACGCAAAGTCTGAATCTTTGCCGGCTCTGGCTGAGCGAATTGCAATCTTTATATCAGCCATACCTACTTTTATATTGGTGTAATCTTTAATCAAGCTGTTTGTAGACTCTCTACCGATGTTTCTAAACATTCTTAAAAGTTGCTTATCGATAATGATGTCACAGAGCTGTCCATCGCCACTCTTTATCAAAGTCTCTGAAGCCTTTCTCGCTGTATGAATCATATGCTCAGGCAACTTCTCATATTCAGAGTTTGTGATGATATCTTCTAGTTCCTTAATAGTGATATTTTCAATGACTTTGATGTGCTCGTCATTTTCATCTTTCACACCATTTGGATCTAGTGCCACATATACATACTTGTTTGCAACAGATGCATCTGTGTAGACTTTCTTGATAGCAGTTTTTAAGTTGTGGTATTCATCTTCTACTATCAAAATTTTTTTATCATCTTTATCTTTGATAATGTCGTCTATAACTTCTCGTGTTTTATTTTTTTCAATTTCTATAATGTCGTTTAGAGATTCGTTTGGAGTATTACTTCCCCAACCTTTATCTTTCAGCATCTGAAGTGCGCTGTCATAATCCTTAGCCTCCACCAAAGACTTCACATCTTCGTCTGTCAGAAGCGTACTCTCCAACGCTCTTATACGGGCAACACCGTAAATATACTCATCCACAAGTATTACCTCCTATTTATTAAAAAGGTTTTTATTTACCAAGTCTCTAAGTTCATCTCTCTTTGCTTCAAAGATAGCATCAAAAGTACAGTTCTCTTCTATGTCGCCATACTTTAGAATAAATCCATCAGCAATATCTGCTGGCTCGTTATCTACAGTTAGAGAGCCACCTTTTTCTTTTGCAATATCTAAAGCTTTCGCTTCAAAATCAGATGGAATTCTATCTAAATCTTTTTTAGAGAAACAAATCTTTCCATCCTTATCTTGAACATTTCCCTTTAACACATTTAGGACAGTTGCAAAATAAGAATCTGTATCTTGATTTTTAAGTTCATCCAATGCTCTTGCAATTACTTCATCAATCACTTCGCCTTTAGCTTTAAGTAGAGCATTTCTCTGTTTAAACTCGCCGTTTGAAACCACTTTTTCCTCAAATAAATCTTGATCTCTTTTTGCTTGATCTAAAATATTTTTGATTTCTTTGTCGGTCTCTTTTTTGGCTTCGGCTAAAACACTTGCTCTGTAGCTTTCAGCGTCCTTTTTGATAAGTTCGATTTCGTCCCTGGAATTGGATTTAATTTTCTTTACAATATTATCTAATCCACTCATTGTAATTCTACTTTCAATTTATTTTAGTGCGATTCCGTTTACTGCTAGGAATGAAATAAGTAGCGCTAAGATAGCGTATGTCTCAACCATGGCTGGTAGAAGCATTGCCTTAGCAAACTGGTCTGGCTTCTTAGCAATAATTCCGATTGAAGCTGCACTAGTTTTACCCTGGTACTTACCTGAGATAAGTCCAACGATAGCGATTGGTAGACAAGCTGCCAAAATCTCTAGTCCTTGGATAGCTGTAATTTCAACTGCGCCACTACCAATGATTCCAATCTTTGATAGTGTAACGAAACCAATAAGTAGTCCGTAAAGACCCTGTGTACCTGGTAATAGTTGCATTACTAATACCTTTGCAAACTTAGATGGATCTTCGCTCATTACTCCTGCTGCTGCTTGTCCTGCTATACCAACACCGATAGCCGAACCAGCACCTGCCAAAAGCACTGCCAAAGCTGCACCTAAAATTGCATAAACGATTCCTTGACTTGTAAAAAAGTCTCCCATTGTTGTTGCTGCTGCTAATAACATAATAAAAACCTCTCTTTTTATATATTTACTATTCTAAGAATAGTTGTTAACTCTTTTTAACCTTTACATATTTTGTATCTTCTTTAAATGGCTTAAACTCTCTTCCACCGCCCTCGTAGAACTTTCCAAAGAACTCTACAAACTGCAAACGGTTCGTGTGCACATATGCACCTAGCAAGTTGATTGCCATATTAAATGTATGTCCAATAATGAATACTACGACAAATAGTATTACGCCAAATACGGACTTTCCACCCATAGCGGCCATTGTATTAATAACTGATGCGATAACTCCAGTAGCTAGTCCCAAAGCCAAAAGTCTTGAGTATGATAACAAATCACTTAGCCAACTTGTCACATCATATAAACTGTAGAAACCAAGTAATACTCGTTTAAACGGATTCTTTCTTCCTCTTCCGCCTGTAACCAAAATTCCTAACACTCCAACAATCGTCATAACCTTCGCTGTTAAATTAAGCCATGCCGGAAACTCGATTTGACTACCTGAAAGTGAAGCAAAGATAGATGTTGGGACAAGCATTAATATCAATCCTATTAAGAACAAATACCAAAATACGGCATCTGCAAAGAATCCATAAACATCTTTGTTCTTTAAATCCTGATACCCTTTAATACCAAGTCCAGTAAACAAATGTATAATACCGATAATCATACAATAGATTAACAACTGCATTGGTTGTTTGATCGGTTCAAACCATACTGACTGTATATTAAACTTTGTGCCAAAGAATGTATCTGATATAACATATATGGCATCGCCAAAGTAACCACCAAACAGTATTCCCCATATAAGCGTTGAAATACCACAGTACTTAAACATTCTTAATGACTTAGCCATAGACTCTGACATATTAGGGAATTTCTTAAGCACAATAAATGTGGCCAAGAACATAATTAATCCATATGCCGCATCACTTAGCATCATACCGAATAGTATGTAGTAGAATATCGATGTAATAGTAGTTGGATCTATCTCAAATCTATTTGGATATCCAAAGGCTGTTACTACACCTTCCACTGCTCCAGAGAACTTATTATTCTTCAAAAGCACTGGTGCTTCTTCATCTACGTAATCTTCTGTATCTACATATGCTGTATATTTGTTTTCTAATGTAGCCTTTATTTCATCAACTTCGTTTTCTGGTATAGAACCTGTAATAACGAATGTATGCTTACTCTGTTCTAGTTCACCTAGTACTTTGTATTTGTCTGCACGTACTCTGTAATAGTCAGCCACTTCCTCTATTCTGAATTTCAAATCTTCTTTAGCCTTAATGCGGTTTGTTAGATTTTCTATTTCAGCTTTATGTGTAGTGATTCTCTCATTACGTCTTCTAATAGACTCAGTTGGAAGATGATGTGTATAGTAAACTGGCTTTGTAAAGTCTAGTTTCCTTAATGCGTCTTCCGTTTCCTCTTTTACTTCTTTATCAGTAATAACTGCTATATAAGTCTGGGTATCATCACTACTTACTATTTTTACTTCTGTCTCCTCTGGGAAACCTTCCACTTGAGAAACTTTAATATTTAATTCTTCCTGTGTATAAGCACCTGGAATAATTCCAAGTAGCAAATCTGTAGTTCTAGTTCCTCTTGTATTCATTGGAATATCTAGACTAGTCCATGGTTCAATAGATATCTTTTCATCTTCGCACTTTGCAATCTCAAGATTTAGATCATCAATCTCTTTTCCATATTCTATAATCTCTTTAGCTTCTGCTACTAAGTCTCTATGCGTAGCTTCAATTCCTAAGAATTCATCTTCTGAAATATCAGTCTTACCCTTTAGGGAATCAAACATTCCAGTCTTTTCTTCTGAATACAAAGAAAGAACCTCAAGTGCATTCTCACATGAAACAACACTCCTCTCGAAAACGGAGATTTGTGTGGCTGTATTCATCTTTTCAAAATCGTCCTCTTCAAATTTTGAAATCTCAATACAACCTTTTCTTTGAATGTACTCTAAGATTCTCTTTCTATCTTCTTTCAAAGCACAGATATTTATTTTTTTCATTTTCTGTACTGACATAATCTTCCCTCGCGCTGTTTTTCACACCCCTTTTATTTAACCGATAGCTTTCTTAACTAACTCAACAGTCTCATCCATTTTAGACTTTGCGCTTGTCTTTAAATCTGTCACTAGATTTTCTATTTCTCTATCTTTATTCTCTTCGATAGTCTTGCATTTATTCTCAAGCTCTTCCATTTCTTTGGCAGCCTGTTCTTTGGCAAGATTAATAGACTCATCACTCATTTGCTTTGCTTCCTTTTCCACATCAGCCTTTGAGTTTTCAGCCTCTGCCTTGGCATTTCTTACCATTTCGTCTGCTTCTTTTTCTGCTTGTTTTACTGCATCAATCGCATCTTTCAACATAACTTTATCCTCTATCTTAACTGCATTTTCAAATCTCTTCTAGCCTCGCGCTCTTGGTCTTTTTTCTTAATGTCTACTCTCTTGTCAGCTTTTTTCTTACCCTTAGCTAGTCCAATTTCTACTTTCACTAGGCTACCTTTAAAATAAACTTCCAACGGAACTAATGTGTATCCTTGTTCATTTATCTTTCCAGCTATCTTTGAAATCTCGTACTTGTGAAGTAGAAGTTTTCTAATTCTAAGCGGATCTTTGTTAAAAATGTTTCCTTTCTCGTAAGGATTAATGTGCATACCGTGAATAAGTACTTGTCCATTTTTAACTCTTATAAAGGCTTGCTTAATACTGCAGTGTCCTTGACGTAAGGATTTCACTTCTGTACCTACTAATTCAATACCTGCTTCATAAGTCTCCTCGATAAAATAATCGTGACGAGCTTTTTTATTTTTTGCAATTGAACGTATTTCCTCTGCCTTCATTTTGTCCTCTTACCATAAATCTCGCACAAGATACATTATACCACTTTTAGCACATATTTTAACCGATTTTTACTTATAATTATTAAGTATTTTTCTGCTTAAATAAAGCTAAAATCTATGGTTTTTGATACCTTGCTTGCACTATCTACTACTATACTTACCTTTTCTCCTAATTTGTATACTTTTCCACTATGTTCGCCCACTAACATCATGTTTTCTTCGTCGAAGTCATAGTGATCGTCAGTTATATTTGAAATGTGAACTAGTCCTTCAATAGTGTTTTCTAATTCCACATACACACCAAAATTTGTAACACCTGAAATAATTCCTTCAAAAGTCTCGCCTATATGCTCTCTCATATACTCGGCCTTTTTCATCTTCTCAGTGTCGCGCTCTGCATCATCAGCTCTTCTTTCATTTATGCTACAATGCTTTGTCACATCATCCAATATATTTTTGTAATGATTTATCTTTTCATCATTCATCTCACCGTGAAGACTCTGCTTTATAATTCTATGAATCTGTAAATCAGGATATCTTCTAATAGGCGATGTGAAGTGACAATAATACTTTGCACTCAAGCCATAATGACCTTTGTTATATGGCTCATACACAGCTCTTTGCATCGAACGAAGCATCATTCTACTAATCAAGGGCTCCTCCGGTGTGTCTTCCACCTGCGCCAAAAGCTTTTGAAGCTCCTTTGGATGCATCTTTCCATTTGAAGTTTTTAAGTGATATCCAAAGTTACTTGCAAACAAAGATAGGGCTTTCATCTTCTTTGGATCAGGCTCTTCGTGATTTCTGTATACAAATGGAATATCCTGCCAATAGAAGTTTTCGGCCACAGTTTCATTGGCTGCTAACATAAAGTCCTCTATTATCTTTGTCGCTCTATTCCTAATATATGGTGTAATAGAAACTGGCTTACCCTTAGCGTTTAATTCGATATTACACTCTCTAGTTTCAAAGTTAACTGCACCACGATGGTTTCGTCTTTTACGAAGGATGTGTGATAGTTCATACATAAGATTAAAGAAATCTACATAACCTTCATTTCTTGCCTCTGCTTTAGGATCGTGTTCTATCACTGCATTTACTTCAGTGTAAGTCATTCGTCTATCGACATTTATAACAGTCTCAGCTATCTCATATGAATCTATCTTTCCATCTGGATTAATTGTCATAATACAGCTGAGCGCTAATCTATCTTCACCCTGGTTTAGCGAACAAATACCATTTGATAATCTTCTTGGAAGCATTGGAATAACTCTATCTACCAAGTAGACACTAGTTGCTCTATTGTATGCTTCATCATCTAGCGCAGAATACTCTGTCACATAATGAGATACATCTGCTATATGAACACCTAGAATATACTGCTCACCTTCTTTTCTAAGAGTGATGGCATCATCTAGGTCTTTGGCGTCCTCGCCGTCTATTGTAACTGTACGTTCATTTCTAAGATCTAGTCTTCCTTCGATATCTTTGTCAGACACCTTATCAGGAATTCTTTCAGCCTCATACTGAACTTCCTCGTCAAACTCGCTTGGAATTTCATATTCATTTACAATCGATAATATATCAACTCCAGGATCACTTACATGACCTAGAATCTTTACAACTTCACCTTCAGGCTTTCTGCCCTTCTGACCATAGTCTGTAATCTTTACAATTACTTTATGCCCATTGATAGCTCCATGCTTATTTTTCTTTGGAACATAAATATCTTGAGCTATCTTTTTATTATCTGGAAGCACATATCCAAAACTTCTGTTGTCTTGGAAATATCCAACTAGTTCAGAAATCTCATGAGAGACTACCTTTATCACTTTGGCTTCTTTTCGCTTACCGCGTGTGGATGGAAACACTTTAATTAGAACAGTGTCATGGTGAAATGCACCGTTCTTATAGTTTTCCGGCACAAAGAAATCCTCATCCATGCCTTCTACTTCCACAAAACCAAAGCCCCTGTCATTACTAATGAAAAGGCCTTCTATCAGACTATCCTTGTTAGAATTATCTTTGTGATTTAAGTATTCTATTGTGCTTCTTTCTTTTTCGTCCATAACTAATAAAAAAGGGATGTAGTAAACACTACACCCCTAATAGAAAACATATTTAATACTCTACCATTTAATAAAGTCCATATTAAGAACAATAGAAAGTACGAAGAATAAAACTACCATAATCTTTGTAGCCTTTTCTAGTTTACCTTCCATAGAACGGCCTTTATTTTTTCCCCAATATGTCTCAGCAGCACCAGAAATAGTTCCACCTAGTCCTGCTTGTTTTCCTTCTTGAAGTAGTATTACTACTGTTAATCCTAATGAAATAACAATAAATACTATTGTTAATGCTATTGTCCAAGCCATAAGCTTACCTCCATATTACTTTTCAGCACGAATTATACTACCACACTGACTAGTAAAAATCAACAAATTTTCGTCATTTATACATCTAATTTATACTAGTTTTTCCCATAACCATTCCTATACTTCCACTCATAACAATCAACGCCTTCTTTCTTATCCTGTTCTTTCAACTTCTTTTTTGCTTTAGTTTTAGAAACACTCTTTTTATTGATCATATATGCTTTTTCCCATTCATCATAGGCAATCAACTCATCATAATAGCAATTAGCACCTTTAAAGTATAACTTACCAATATAAGTGTCCACTGCAGAACCAGAACTTTCAAAGGTCCCATCTTTCTTTATTGATTTCATTCCTCTAAACGTGAATTGATAACAATAAACTTTTCCTTCGTATGATCTAAGTACTACAACTCTTTCACTATTTAGTTCTAGAATTACTTCCTTTTTGTTATCCCCGTCTAAGTCAATCTCCGTCCAATTCAAAATCTTAGATTTTAATTTACCATCTTCATCAGAATATTTATATTTACTATTTTTGTTTTGAACCATATAACTAGTCGTTGAATGGTTTTTCAAATATTCCAATTTGCCTGTTTTTGTATTATATAATTTTTTCTTATTATTTAATACTTTAAGTATTTCTTTATCACTTACAGTATCTAATCTTTTATTTAAATATAAAACCTTTGAATCTTCCTTATAATCTTTTCCAGTTAGGAATTTCACCTTTATTCTTTCATCGTCAATAAACTTTGCATCTAAAACTGGTTGAGTAGAATCATTTGTATTTATTTTAAACTCACGATAAAAGCAGTCTTCGTCAAAGATATCTTTTACTTTTAAGCGCTTTTCTTCCAGATCATAGATTATTGTTCTATTATTATTGAAATCGTAGTTATTATCAAAAATTTCTGAATGCTTTTTCTTGTTTATATCAAAAAATCTTGACTGCCAGGCTCCAGTTCCAGTGCCCCATAGAACACAATAAACATCATCACTACATTTTTCTATTGAAGGTTCTTTTAATAAACTGTCTTGATAAATCTTTTTTCCATTCTTATCATAAACTGTGTATATATAGTAAGTCTCGTTTTTATCCTTAAAAGCCTTTACTTTTATATATTTACAATTTTCAATACTTTCCTTTGTTGTTTCAACATTCTTTTTCGTGGTTTCTGTACTCTTGCCACTCTTCGAATTTTGACACCCAAACAACACTATACAAAGTGATATTGTAAATAATAGAATAATCCTCTTCATAATATTCTCCCAAATCCTTAGTCCGTTCATTTCTTAAGTTTAATTTACCATATATTCATTCAATAAAAAAGGGACAAGATAACTTGTCCCTTTTAGTAGTTATATTATTATTCTATTCCTTGATTAACAATGAATGTCCTGTCATCTCTTTTGGCTGTTCCATACCCATCATGTCGATCATTGTAGGTACGATATCAGCTAAAACGCCGCCTTCTGCTAACTTAACACCTGGGTCAGCATTTACCAAAATGAATGGTACAGGGTTTGTAGTATGTGCTGTGTGTGGTTCACCTGTTTCGTAATCAATCAACTGCTCAGCATTTCCGTGATCAGCTGTAATAAACATCTGTCCACCAACCTGTTCTACAAAGTTAACAACTTCTCCCACGCACTCATCTATAGCCTCAATTGCTTTGATTGCTGCAGGAAGAACACCTGTGTGTCCAACCATATCTGGGTTAGCAAAGTTACAAATAATTACGTCGTAATCTCCATCCACAATAGCCTTTGATAGCTCGTCACACACTGTATAAACGCTCATTCTAGGCTTTTTGTCGTATGTTGGAACATACTTTGGAGAATCCACCAATACTCTGTCTTCGTTCTTATTTGGCTCTTCTATACCGCCGTTGAAGAAGAATGTTACATGAGCGTACTTTTCAGTCTCAGCTATTCTAGCCTGCTTCATACCGTTGTTTGCAATCCACTCACCAAATGTATTTACAATCTCTTCTTTCTTGAATGCAATATCTGTATTTGGAATAGTTACGTCATACTCTGTAAAGCAAACATATACTAAATCTAATTTTTTCTCTCTATTGAATCCGTCAAAGTCATCTGCGCAGAATGCTCTAGTTATTTGACGAGCTCTATCTGGACGGAAGTTACAAAATACTACTGAGTCGTTATCTTTAATAGTAGCTACTGGCTTTCCATCTTTTTCTATAACTGTTGGAAGCATAAACTCATCAGTTACGTCTTTAGCATATGAATCTTTGATAGCCTGAACTGGATCTGTAGCCTTTACGCCCTCGCCTTTTGTAAGCGCAACGTACGCTTTTTCTGTACGGTCCCAGTTTGTATCTCTGTCCATTGCATAGTATCGACCACTAACTGATGCTACTTCACCCACACCAATCTCTGCCATTTTATCAACCATCTGTTGCATATAATCAGCAGCCGATGCTGGAGGTGTATCTCTTCCATCTAGGAACGCATGGAAATATACTTTCTCGATACCATATTTCTTTGCCATCTCAAGCACACCATACATATGTGTATTGTGACTGTGAACTCCACCATCGGATAGTAGTCCATAGAAATGAAGCGCGCTGTCATTCTTCTTAACATTTTCCATAGCCTTTACTAAAGCTTCGTTTTCAAAGAATGTACCCTCTTCTATCTCTTTTGTTATACGAGTTAACTCCTGGTAAACAATTCTACCAGCACCCATATTCAAGTGACCTACTTCTGAATTTCCCATCTGTCCATCAGGTAGTCCTACTGACATTCCACTAGCTGACCCTTGAACAAATGGATACTCTTTCATAAGTCTATCCATCACTGGAGTCTTTGCCTGCTTAATCGCATTTCCTTCTTCTTTTTCGTTTAGTCCATATCCATCTAGGATAAGTAACACTGTTGGTTTCTTCATTTTATTACCTCTTATTAATTTATTACTGTTGGGTCATATGATTCCGACTCCGCTGGCGTTGGTTCTGTAGGTGTTGGTCTAGTTGGCTGTTGTGTAGTAGTTGGTTCTACTGGCCAAACAATCTGAGTACCATCACCGCAGTAAATCTTTCTAATACCAAATCTAGCTGCCACCACATTCTTTTCTGTTCTCTCGCCATTTCCTTTGAAGATGACGAAATCATAGCCTTTATATTTTTTATTATATTCGCTTCCGCACTTAGAAGCTTTATTCTCAACCATTGTTCTGTACTGTGCATCTGTTATGCTAATCTTTGTCTTGCCATAACTGCTTCCAGCTTTCACATTCTTCTGAACGCCAAAGTAAATAGCGTTTCTCTTAATGTTAGTGAATGAGTTTCCTTTGATTGTAATTCCTTGTACTCCACCACCAGAAATACCATGTGAACCAGAACTGTATGTTAAATTACTTGATTTTCCAATTGTATTAAAACTGTTATTCTGAATGACTGCGTTTTGCCAGTTAAGAACAAACACGCCGTTATCATAAATATTATTAAAACTATTACCAATAACTATTACATTCTGATGATAAACATGCTTACCACCCTTTTGTGAGTACTTGTGCGTTCCAATTCCTCTTGTTGTTCCATTGAATGTATTATTTTGAATTGTCACATTTACGCAAGGAGTTAAATCCTTTTTAACCCACTTAAGTGGAATACCATGTGTCTTGGCATCTGGCGTATCAACGTTGATCGCTTCTTTGTTGTAGTTCTTTTTCTTTGTCTTTGCAACGGCTGCGCCAAAGTAATTGTTATGAATGTTTACGTTTCTAGAGCCGTTCACCTCTATGTAGTGATCTCCGTTCATACCTTTAAATGTGATTCCAGAAATCTCTACTCCATCATTGTGAGCGCAAGCTATACACATTCCATACTTTTTCTTCATGTCAAAAGTTACCTTCCCTTTAGCGATAAATTTCACATTCTTTGAACCCTTGTAACCCTTAACACTATTCTTCTTCATAGATTTTTTCTTTGGAACTATTTGCCACATACCACTGGCAGCCTTCTGACCCTTAATTCCAGTCTTGCTAGTTTTGACAAACTTAACTCCACTCTTGAAAATGATTGTGATGTTTGAAGGAACACAGATAGCATTACAGATTTTGTAAGTACCTTTCTTTATAGTAAGAGTTCCGCCACCCTTCTTTCTCATCTTCTCAAGATAAGAGTTTAGTCCTAAGTAATCGTTTGTATACTTGTTTGCATGTGAATGGTATGTCTTTTTAGCCATCTTCTTCAAAGCTTTTTTATTTACTGTATAGTTTGCTTTGGAATAAGCAGGCTGATAAACACTAACAGATGCAACAACTAAAACAATTACTAATAATAAACATTTAACCTTTTTCATAGCTTGTCTCCCTTAATTAAAAGTCCTCATTGTTCGTCTATTATCTTATCATAAAAATTTGATAAAAAGCCTTAGTCTAACGACCAAGGCTTTTATTTTATTTGTTGTAATTTACAATCTTTCCAAAGTCAGCCTTAAGACTAGCTCCACCAACTAATCCACCGTCAATATTTGGCTTAGCCAAAAGTTCAGCAGCATTGTCAGCGTTCATTGATCCACCATACTGAATTCTGATGGCATCAGCTGTAGCCTCATCGTATACTTCTTTGATGCAATCTCTGATAGCTGCACAAACTTCTTCAGCCTGATCAGATGTAGCTGTTTTGCCAGTACCGATAGCCCAGATTGGCTCGTAAGCAATAACAGTGTCTTTTGCATCGTCTGCACTTACACCCTGGTATGCAATCTTAATCTGCATTCTTACCCAGTCAATAGTGATTCCCTGCTCTCTCTGTTCAAGAGTTTCACCACAACAGATAATTGGTGTAATACCATGTTCAATTGCCTTAAGCACTTTTTTGTTAACTGTCTCATCAGTCTCTGCAAAGTACTCACGTCTTTCAGAGTGACCAATGATTACATATTTTACACCAGCGTCTGTTAGCATATTTGGAGCAATCTCTCCTGTGTATGCACCGCTCTCTTCAAAGAAAAGATTCTCAGCACCAATGTTAATGTTTGTATCCTTTGTAGCTTCCACTGCTGGAACGATGTCGATAGCTGGTACGCAGAAAACTACATCCACTTCATCATTTGCTACTAAAGGTTTTAGTTCATCTATAAGTGCAACTGCCTCTGATGGAGTTTTGTTCATCTTCCAGTTGCCTGCAATAATTTTCTTTCTCATATCAATTCTCCTTATTTGTCGTTTGCTGCTACTACACCAGGAAGTTCTTTGCCCTCTAAGAATTCAAGAGAAGCTCCACCACCTGTTGAGATGTGTGTCATCTTATCACCAAAACCTAGGTTGTTAACTGCAGCTGCTGAGTCACCACCACCGATAATTGTAGTAGCATCTGTGTCAGCCAAAGCCTTTGCAACAGCAATTGTACCTTCTGCCAAGCATGGGTTTTCTGAAACGCCCATAGGTCCATTCCATACAACAGTCTTAGCATTCTTAACTGCGTTTGCAAAAATCTCTCTAGTCTTAGGTCCGATATCCAAACCTTCCATATCTTCTGGAATTTCGTTTGTAGCAACGATTTCTGTATCGATAGGTGCATCGATTGGATCTGGGAAATCTTTTGAAGCAACTGTGTCGATAGGAAGTAATAATTCTTTGCCCATCTCTTCAGCTTTCTTCATCATCTCTAGACAGTAATCTAGTTTAGTATCATCTACTAAAGATTTACCAACGCTTCCACCTTGTGCTTTAACAAATGTGTAAGCCATACCACCACCGATGATAAGTGTATCGCACTTAGCTAGTAGGTTATCGATTACATTTAGTTTATCAGCAACCTTTGCGCCACCCAAGATAGCAACGAAAGGTCTAACTGGATTGTTTACTGCATTTCCTAGGAAGTCAATTTCCTTCTGCATTAAATATCCAACTACTGCTGTATCAACATATTCAGTAACACCAACGTTTGAGCAGTGTGCTCTGTGTGCTGTACCGAATGCGTCATTTACAAATACATCACAAAGAGATGCCAAGTCCTTTGAGAACTCTTCACCATTCTTTGTCTCTTCTGCTCTGTAACGAGTGTTCTCTAGTAGAACAACGTCTCCGTCATTCATAGCGTCCACTGCAGCTTTTGCATTAGGGCCAACTACTTCGTTATCTGGAGCAAACTTAACTTCTTTTCCTAGAAGTTCAGATAGTCTCTTAGCTACTGGAGCAAGTGACATTTCTGGTAGAGGCTCGCCCTTTGGCTTACCTAAGTGTGAACAAAGAATAACTTTGCCACCGTCATTTATTAATTTCTTAATTGTAGGAAGAGCTGCTATTAGACGGTTTTCGTCAGTAATCTTTCCGTCAATCAAAGGTACGTTGAAATCACATCTAACTAATACCTTTTTGCCAGCTACATTAATGTCGTCAACTGTTTTTTTGTTTAACATTTTTTTACCTCGCTTATTTTTTTAGGTTTTACCCTTTAACATTATAAAAGGGTCTAGCATCGGCCAGACCCTTTAAAATCAAATTTTATTTATGCTAACTCTGAGAAGTATTTGATTGTTCTAACCATCTGGCTTGTGTATGAATTTTCGTTATCATACCATGAAACAACCTGTACTTCATATGTGTCATCATCAATCTGAGAAACCATAGTCTGTGTAGCATCGAATAATGAACCATACTTCATACCAATGATATCACTTGATACGATTTCGTCTTCGTTGTATCCGAATGAATCGTTAGCTGCTGCCTTCATAGCTGCGTTAATTCCATCAACAGTGATGTCTTTACCCTTAACAACAGCTGTAAGAACTGTAGTTGAACCTGTTGGAACAGGTACTCTCTGTGCAGAACCAATTAGCTTACCGTTAAGCTCTGGAATAACAAGACCGATAGCCTTAGC
>DFEY01000003.1:757494-843439 GCA_002369135.1 Lachnospira sp. UBA3790
CAGCACCTGTTGAGTTAGGTACGATATTAACTGCAGCTGCTCTAGATCTTCTTAAGTCACCCTTTCTCTGTGGTCCATCAAGAGTCATCTGGTCACCTGTGTATGCGTGAATTGTAAGCATGATACCACTCTGGATTTCTGCAAACTTATTCAAAGCATCAGCCATAGGTGCTAGACAGTTTGTTGTACATGAAGCAGCTGAGATAATAGTATCTTCTGGCTTCAATGTCTCGTGGTTTGTGTTATACACGATAGTTGGAAGATCGTTTCCAGCTGGTGCTGAGATAACAACCTTACGAGCTCCAGCATCGATATGTGCCTGAGCTTTTTCTTTTGATGTGTAGAAACCTGTACACTCAAGTACTACGTCTACTCCCAATTCTCCCCATGGGCATTTTGAAGCATCAGCTTCAGCGTAGATCTTGATTTCTTTACCAGCAACGATGATAGAATCATCTGTAGCTTCTACGTGCTCTGCTAAATCATATTTACCCTGTGATGAGTCATATTTTAGAAGATGAGCTAGCATCTTAGGGCTTGTTAAATCGTTGATAGCTACGATCTCATAACCACCACCGAAAATCTGCTTAAGTCCTTCAAAACCTTCAGCGAAAAACATCTGTCTGAAAGCTAGACGTCCAATACGACCAAATCCATTAATTGCAACTTTTACTGACATTTAATTGTCCTCCTAAATTATTAATTTTTTTAATTTTTTACAAAAATTAACTCAAGAAATATTCTACCTTTAATAGGGCGAAAATTCAAGCACTTTTTTGTTAAAAATTTATCAAAATAGCACTATTTTTTAGTACTTTTTGTTCATCCCAATTGTTAGCACGAAACCTAGTATTAATCCTGTAATAGCGCCACCTAAATGCGCCATCCAGTCTACTCCCGCTGACATATTTCCAAACACCATAATCGCGAGAACTATTAGGCTTCTAATACCAACTGTTTTATCGAACGAGCTTCTGTTTCTAATGGTCAAAACTACCATCGCGCCAAAGATAGCCATTATCGCTCCAGATGCTCCTACACTTGGTACATAATGGCTTGTTGCTATATCATAATATGCCGACAAAGCACACGCGCCTAAGCCTCCGACAAAGTAAGTGATTGTATACTTTACAGGGCCAAATGCATTCTCTATGGAATAACCTACTGCGGCTAGCATTAGCATATTGTTAAACAAATGCCCTGTGTCTGCATGCAAAAACATATGCGTAAATATTCTGTACCACTCACCATTTTCTACTGCTGGTACATACATAGCATATTGTTCAAAAACCACATCAGGATTTCCTACCATATTTACAAGATAGAAAACAATTACATTTACAAGTATTAAAACTGCTGTAACTCTAGGTACTCTACTTCTCATGTCTTTTCCTCTCAAGATTTTTTGCACTTATTATAGTACCATTTTTCTCGTTTTATTGTTATACTTATTTAGGAATTCTTAAGGAGATATTATGTATTCAGATTTTCACGTGCACAGTGATTTATCGTTTGACTCTAAAGAGCCAGCCGAGAATCAGGTAAAGCGTGCCATTGAACTAAATATGGAAAAGATTTGTTTCACAGAACACCACGATATCGGTTGGTATTTTGAGGGAAACACTTCTATGATCGATATGGACAAATATAACAAAACCATATCTTCTTTGCGTGAAAAATATTCTGACAAGATTGAGATTCTTCAGGGAATTGAGATTGGAATTACAAAAGAAAATATTTCCGAGGCAAAGGAATTTATTAAGAATAATAATTTCGACTTTGTCATCGGTTCATTCCACGAACTAAACGGCGAAGACCCATACTACCCTGGCTTTTGGGATGGTAAATCTGAAGCTGAGATAATAGATGATTACTTTAATGTGACTTATAAGTTATTAAAAGATTTTATTCATGTAGATACGTTAGGTCACTTGGATTACATCGTTCGCTACTGCCCTAGCAGAGATGCAAACTATAACCCAATGGTAGATCAAAAAGAAGTAATAGATAATATTTTAAATCTTTTAATCGAGCGAGATATTTGTTTAGAGATAAACACATCCAACCTCGCCAAAAGATTTGACTTCGCTCATCCACATCCAGATATATTAAAACGATATGCTGAACTTGGTGGTAAGAAAGTTACAATTGGATCAGATGCCCACCAAGCTGACAAACTAGGATACGGATTCAACGAGATAAAAAAATTAATTGAAGAGTTAGACCTTGAAGTTAAACAATAGGTCTATAAAAATTATCTTTAATAAAAAAGGAAAAACATAGGGTGATGAGCGATTTTAAGCGAGCACCCTATGTTTTTCCTTTTTGGTAAAAAGACTAATTTTTATTCGGTCTTTTTATTTGCAACATCATTTGTATCTATTGTTTTTCTAAATACGAAAAATCTATCGTATAAATACTCCGTCACTAGATTACAAGCCATAACCATTAGCGTTACAATATTACCATTCAATCCTACGGTTTGTTCTAAGTAATTTCCACCTAGAGTTGAAAGAGGCGTAAATACTGCATAGAATGCCGCCACTTTAAGCATGGCTATTGGCACATTGTTTGAAGACTTAAAAGTATATCGTCTGTTAAATGTGAAATTCCAGAGCACTGATAAAACAAGTGCTGTTAGGTAGCTTGGCCACCAAGGAATCTTAATCAAGTTGTACATCAGAGCAAAAACAACTATTTCTATAACGCCTGCTGATACTGAAAATAACACAAATTTAAGTGTTCTAACTAGTTCTTTATTCATCATAGTGGTGAGTCCGCCTTTCCTTTCATAAAGTCTTTAACTTTCTTTCTCTCTCTTTTGTTTGTAATAATCTTAGGTTTCCAATTGTTAGTTGGTCCTGTATAAACATAGCAAGGAATAATCTTACCCTTCTCTTTTGAAACTTTTCCATCATCAATTGTCAAAGTGTGTTGATAAATCATTGTTCTATTCTCTGGATGTCTATTTCCGCCAAAGACAAAGTTACCCATCGAATAAATAATCGTTTTACCTTTATATTTTTCGAGCGGCTGAAGAACGTGAGGATGATCTCCTATCACTAAATCAGCTCCAGCATCTATCAGTTTATGACAAGCATTTACTTTCCACTCTTCTGGTTTATGAATCGCTTCTGTTCCACCGTGGAAGTAAACAATCTGATAATCACTCTCTTTACTAGCCTTCTTAATGTGTTTCTTTATGGTAGGAACGGCACCTTCTTGATACATCGTGATTCCAATCACTCCAATTGTATATCCATCTTTTTCGTAATAACAAATCTTGTTTTGCTCGCCCCAATCTACTCCTACTTTGTCGAGCGCTTTCTTTGTGTCCTTATAACCTTGAGGGCCGTAGTCATTTATATGATTGTTATCAATCGATACGTAATCAATTCCGCCCACTTTAAGAATCCTAGCATTTTTTGTCTTTGTCTTAAACCAGTATGCTTCGATGTTTGGATCTGCACTCTGACCTTTCTCGGAAATTTGCAAATTCTTACTATCAGAATAAACATTCTCCGCATCGGCTATAGTCAAATCATCATTCTTAAACAAGAAACTTACTTCTGATAAAAAGTATGATGGATCTTCCACATCAGCTACATCATTAAAACAATTCTCATAATGAGTTCTCTCGTCTGTCGCACAAAGCATATCTCCGACAAAGTGCATTTGTATTTCAAATGGCGCTTTGGTAGTAGGCTCTGGTGTTGTTGTTTCTTTTTTTGTAGTCTCTTTTTTTACAGTTTGTTTTGTATCATTTCCACAACCAGTAATAGACATCACAAGCAGCGAAAAAAGCACAACCAAACTAATTATTTTTTTCATTTACACTCCCTCTTTCACCTTCAAAGTTCCATCTTTCATTTCCAGAACTTTGTCTGCATTTTGAATTGTAGACAATCTATGCGCAACAATAAATGTTGTTCTTCCATTCATCATCTTCTCAAACGCTCTTTGAATTCTCATTTCAGTTCTAGTATCTATGCTAGATGTAGCCTCATCCAAAATTAACATTGGTGGTAAGTCTAGCATTAGGCGTGCGATACAAAGTAACTGTTTTTGACCTTGAGATAAATTCTCTCCATCCTCTGTCACTATAGTATCGTATCCATCTGGGAGTTTGCTAATAAAGTTGTGTGCATGACATTCCTTACAAGCTTTTACCATTTCTTCATCAGACGCGTCTGGTTTTGCAAACTTAATATTATCTCTAATAGAAGCATTTCTAACCCAAGTATCCTGAAGCACCATTCCAAACGATGCGCGAAGACTTTCTCTTGTCATATCTGTAATGTCTACGCCATCTATCTTTATACTTCCGCTATCAAGTTCATAGAATCTCATAAGAAGATTTACAAAAGTAGTTTTCCCGGCACCAGTTTCACCGACTATGGCAATAGTTTCGCCAGGCTGAACTTCCAAATTTACATCGTTCAATATCTTCTTAGGATCTTCTCTAACTTCATCCTCTTCTGGATTTTGATTTCTATTTTTGTATTCATATGAGAAGTAAAGATGTTCTACACTTACCTGTCCATCAGGATTTTCTAAAACTATCTTTCCATCGTCCTTAATATTTACTTCTTCATCTATCAACTCAAATACACGACCAGCTGAAGCCAATGCATTTTGAAGTTCTGTGATTACTCCAGAGATTTCATTGAACGGTTTCATGTACTGAGTTGCGTATGTAAGAATCGCCATCAAAGAACCTACTGTAATCTCAGCATTAGGTCCAGCCACTCCAGTAACCACGCAAACCAAACCGCCGCACACAGCCACTCCAGCGTAAATCAAATTGTTCACAAATCTTGTAGTTGGATTTGTGAGCGACGAATAAAATGTAGCCTTTGTATAACACTTCTCTAATCTCTCATTTGTCTCGTCAAATTTTTCAAGTTGACTCTCTTCTCTCGAGAATGCTTTAACAAGTTTTGCACCCTTTACAGTTTCTTCAATAATCGCTGTTTGCTCTGCACGAACCTTCGACTGTTTTCTAAACATATCATATGTATGCTTTGCAACGAACCTTGCAATCACAATTGAAAGTGGAGTTAAAACGATAACCACCAATGCCACTTTCCAATTGATAAGCACCATAAACACGAGCGTCAAAAGTATTGTCATTATTCCTGAGAAGAAACTAGTAAATCCCATCAATAGACCATCAGCTAGTTGATCCACATCAGTAATAATCTTACTAATCAACTCGCCCTTCGAATGTCTATCTATATAACTGATTGGGAGCATCTGAATCTTACAGAAAGTTTCTTGTCTGATATCTCGAATCAAGTTGTATGTAATCTTGTTATTGATCACACCCATTATCCACTGAATAAAGCATGCCAAAATCACAACTACCAAAATGATAATTGCAGTCTTTGTGACTTCCTTAAATTCTACTTTTCCTTTGCCGATGATGTGGTCAGTTGCATCACCAATAATCTTTGGCACATACAATGTGGCCACGACAAAGACAAGTGAAAGAATAATCGAGATTGCCAGTAATACTCTATATTTTTTTAATCTTTGGCCCAGACGTTTAAGGGCATACTTACTACTCATATGCACCTCCTATCTGGTCCGTATAAATGTTTTGCTTATACTGCGACTCGTGGATTTCCTTGTAAACTTCGCAAGTCTCTAGCAAGTCTTTGTGTGAACCTTTTCCTACTATTCTTCCTTCTTCCAAAACAATAATCTCGTCCAAATCCATAATGGAATTTGTACGCTGAGACACAATAAACATCGTGGTGTTCGTGAGTGTCTTTAGATTTGTTTTTAGAAGCGCATCTGTATCATAATCGAGCGCGGATGAAGAGTCATCCAGAATCAAAACCTTTGGATTTCTCACCAATGCTCTAGCGATTGTTAATCTTTGACGCTGACCACCCGAGAAGTTTGAACCGTTATCTAGAACTTCTGCGTCCAGTCCGCCCTTTTCCATTACAAAATCATAGGCGCAAGCAAGTTTAAGAGCCTGTTCCATTTCAGCCTCTGTTGCTTTTTCATTTCCAAACTTAAGATTGCTTCTAACTGTTCCTCTAAACAACTGAACATCCTGTGGAGTGATTCCAAACATACTCCTCAAATCTTTTAGTTCGTATTCTTCTATATTCTTATCTCCGATTTTTAGATTTCCATCAGTCACCTTATAAAATCTTGGGAGCAAGTTTACGAGTGTCGATTTACCAGAACCAGTCGCTCCAATAATTCCAATCTTCTTACCCTTGCCCGCGGCAAAGGAAATATTTTCTAAAACATTTTCACTAGCACCTGGATATGCCATGGAAACTTTGTCGAAGACAATCATCTCGTTCATTCCAAGTTTTTCAGTGCCGTCGTTTTCTTCTACTTCGTAATCCAAAACTTCATTCACGCGCTTAGCACTTGCGAATGCTTTTGTAAGGTTAATGATAAGCGCTGCCAGTTTAACAAGCTCAATTAGAATTTGAAGCATGTAGTTTACAAGCGCAACTATCTGACCTTGAGTTAGAAGCCCAGTGTCCACTTGCTTTCCACCGACCATCAAGATGGCGATGATTGCAAGGTTAATTATTAGGTAAGTACCTGGATTCATTATCGTTGCAACTTTACCTGCAAAGACTTGGAATCTATTTAGTGTATTGTTCTGTTCTCTATATGTTTCAATTTCGCTTTGCTGCTTATTAAATGCGCGGATTACTCTGACACCAGTCAAGTTTTCTCTAGTCGTAATCATAACCTTATCAAGTTTTTGCTGAACCTTGTTATACAAAGGAATGGTAATAACCATTATTCCAACAACTAAGAGCGCCAAAACCGGAACACTAATCACAAAGATTAGCGCTAGCTTAACATTTATAGTAAAAGCACAAACTACTGCTCCTATTACAATAACAGGAGATCTCATTAGTAGTCTGATACTCATATTTACTTGCGCCTGAATCATATTGATATCAGATGTAAGTCTAGTGATTAACGATGAACCACCCAGTTTGTCTAGGTCTTTGTCGGACAAAAGCGTAACCTTCTTAAACACATCATGTCTTAGCTTTGTTCCAAATCCACCTGCCGCACGCGCAGCCATATATTGCGCAATAAGTGCGATAGTTAAGCCGACAATTGCAAGCACAAATAACAAAGCCCCCATCTTCCAGATGTATGCTGTGTCGCTCTGTTTAATTCCGTTGTCAATTAGCAATGCGACAACAATAGGAACGAGCAAGTCAAACACAGCCTCAATCATCTTTAAGATTGGAGCTAAAATTGAATCAACTATATGTCGTTTTAGATACTTCAATAATCTAAACATCTCTTTGTATTATAACCCATTTTATCTTGATTTTGCATACCTATTTTGATAGTATATATGGGATGTTTTAATAGGTTATTTCCTATTAAATGAGTAATTTTATTTGCCGCAGGAAACGCGCGGCGGAATGGAGATAAAAATGGCAAAAACATATGATGATTTACTTGCAAAAGTTGCAGCTTGTCCAGTAAAAAAAGTTGCCGTTGCATGTGCACAAGATGATGCTGTATTAGAGGCGGTTAAGGCTGCTAAAGAGAGAAACATTGCTGATGCTATATTGGTTGGTGATGAACAAAAAATTAAAACTATTGCTAGCGTTTTGAAAATGCACATCGAAGACTTTGAGATTATTGATGTAAAGGATACATACGAGGCTGCTCTTACTGCTGTTAAGCTAGTACACGATGGAAAAGCTGATATGTACATGAAAGGTTTGATTGATACTAAGTCATTCCTAAAGAGCGTTCTCGACAAAGAAGTTGGTCTTAGAACTGACAAGACTTTGTCACACGTTTGTGTATTTGATATCGAGGGAATTGATCGTCTACTATTCTTATCGGACGTTGCTTTCATCCCATATCCAGACCTTGAGACAAAGGCCAACATTATCAGAAACACAGTTGAGATTGCTCAGGCTTGTGGAGTAGATAACCCTAAGGTTGCTCCTCTTGCTGCTGTTGAAGTGGTCAATCCTAAGATGGCTTGTACAGTAGAGGCCGAGGAACTCACAAAAATGAATGAAGCAGGCGATATTAAAGGTTGTATCGTGGATGGTCCACTTTCACTTGATCTTGCTATCGAGCCACAGGCTGCGTTCCACAAAGGAACAACAGACAGAAAGATTGTGGGTGATGCTGACATCCTACTATTCCCTGACATTCAAGCAGGTAATATCACATATAAGAGTTTAGTTCACACTGCACCATGTAAGAACGGAAATATCCTAACAGGTACAAAAGCTCCTGTTATTCTTACTTCACGTTCTGATGAGTTTGAAGCAAAAGTTAACTCTATTGCACTAGGTGCTGTTGTGGCCGAGGCATTAAACAATAAATAAGTATTTAAATAGCGTTGTCTTTGCAGCGCTATTTTTTTTATAGGAGGAAATTATGAGTTACAAGATTTTAATTATTAACCCTGGTTCTACTTCTACTAAGATTGGTGTTTACGAAGATGAGACTCAGCTTATGGAAGAGACACTTCGTCACACTACAGAAGAGATTGCACAGTACGATACAATCTATGACCAGAAAGATTTCAGAAAGAATGTTATTTTAGATGTACTAAAAGAAAAAGACGTAGACCTAAACAGTATAGACGTTGTTGTTGGACGTGGCGGTCTACTTAAACCAATTCCAGGTGGTACTTATGCTACTACTCCTGAGTTATTAGAAGATCTTAAGATTGGTAAGCAAGGGCAGCACGCTTCTAACCTAGGCGGACTTCTTGCATATGATATTGCACAAGAGATTGATGTTCCATCATATATTGTTGACCCTGTTGTGGTAGATGAGCTACAAGATGTTGCTAGACTATCAGGTCATCCTTTGATGGACAGAGTTTCAATCTTCCACGCACTAAACCAGAAGGCTGTTGCAAAGAGATACGCAAAAGAAACTGGTAAGCCATACGATGAACTAAACTTGATTGTTGTTCACATGGGTGGTGGTGTTTCAGTAGGCGCCCACAAAAACGGACAGATTATTGACGTTGCAAACGCACTAGATGGTGATGGTCCATTCTCACCAGAGAGATCAGGCGGACTTCCATCAGGACAACTTATGAAAGTTTGCTTCAGCGGTGACTACACTCAAGCAGAAGTTGGAAAGATGATAAACGGAAACGGTGGTTTCAATGCTTATCTTGGAACAAATGATATGCGTGAGGTTGTTGAGATGGCCAAAACAGACGAAAAAGCTGCTTTGGTAAGAGATGCATTCCACTATCAACTAGGAAAAGAAATCGGTTCTATGGCTGTAGTATTAGACGGTAAAGTAGACCAAATCATCCTAACAGGTGGTATTGCTTATAACCAAATCACTTGTGATTACTTTAAAGATCACTGCGGATTTATCGCTCCTATCACTGTTTATCCAGGAGAAGACGAACTGCTTGCTCTAGCACAAGGTGCACTAAGAGTAATGAACGGCGAAGAGGAAGCTAAACAATACTAAAGTAAAGTCTAAAAGCAAAAGGGAAATGAATTAAATTCATTTCCCTTTTTTTGATGTGTCATATTAATGTAGCTTACATTTCGATTCCAGCTGCTCTCTTATTTAATTCATTCTGAATTAAAGCATATGTAACAATACTTAATCCAACTACATTTAAAATGATATAAATAATTCCTGTATTGGCTTGCGCACCATTAAGTCTATCTATACGCTGCCCTTGTTTGTAAACCCAGAACCAACCATAAATACCACATGTAATAAGTGTTAGTAAGAATACTAAAGCTCCAGATGTATTATCTCCATCATTAGCCAAAGCATTCATGTCATCAGCCATTACAATTAGCCAATATATCCCAAATAATCCACATGTAATTATAGTAAGGATTATATAAAGAGGAATACTTCTCTCTACTATTTGTCTATCCATGCTATGTCTCTCTCCCTTCATTTATTTGTACACCATTATAATATAATTGGAGTAAACACACAACAAACTATTTAATCTTAACCTTCTTAGGTTTTGACCATTTTCCGAAATACATTACACTGTCAATCTTCTTAAATGCTCTTGCCCTTACAAAGATTTTCTTTAGTTTCTTAATCTTCTTTTTAGAAACTGTAAACTTCTTCTTGTTAGCCTTTATTGTCTTCTTAACTACTGCCTTCTTATTCTTCTTAGCATTTTTCTTAGACTTATAAGCTCTAACTTGATATCCGTCGGCTATCTTCACAGTCTTCTTCAAAGTAATCTTAATCTTCTTAGCAGATTTCTTTTTCACTGCTTTCTTAATAGTTACTTTGCTAACCTTAATCTGATTTATCAATTTAGAGTTGTCTTTATTTGTAGGCTTAACAGTTGGATTAACTGGCGCCTTTGTAGTTTCATCAGGCTTAACAGTAGGTTGATCAGTTGGCTTCTCTGTAGGTGCCTCTGTAGTAGGATCTACTGGTGCTCCTCCTTTACCAATCTTGTAATCTCCGTAAAGATTATCATCTACACCATCAGTCTTCATACCTGGGTTGTGATCAGGTTGCTCATCATCATTAGCGCCCACCATTCTCTGGTATGCTCTAATGTAATCTACATAAAGGTCAGCTCCTGTGAAATCATCACTAGGTTTATTTCCACTATCAAATGTACCACCACATGCTAAGTTAATAATTGCGTAGAATCTCTGGTCAAATGGTGCATAACTGTTGCCCATATCTGAGTTAGATTTCCACTGTTCTTTTGTACATTTGAAGAATGCTAAACCATCACAGTAAACTTTAACATTGTCATTTTCCCAAACTACACTGTATACATGCCAATCTGTAGTGTCAGTCTTCTTCTTTCCATTAGCAGTGATGTCTAGCAAATCACTTGTATTTAAGTTGTCAGGCCAAGCTCCACCGTAGTGCATAGCACCAAATACTTTATTAGGAACTCTACCTCTGCCTTCTGCTATATCAATCTCTCCTGAGTATGCCCAAGCACCATATAGGTTATCGTTTGGAAGCATCCATACTGCAGGCCAAATACCATTTCCACTAGGGAATTTTGCTCTCACATCCACACGTCCATACTTAACTGAAAAGTTGTTCTGTGTAGTAATCTTTCCAGATTGATACTCTGCTGTTCTACCATTAGTGTGAGCAGTATCACTTTTTGCGTAGAATGTCTTTTTGTCCTTCTTCATATGAATGTTAAGGAAACCATCTTTTACAGAAATCGCATCTTTAGAATAATATTCTAACTCCTGATTTCCCCAACCATATGTATCAATATTATTTTCTTCTAATAAATATCCTTCTATTACGTTCCACTTGCTTGTATCAAGCGAACTTCCGCTAAACTCGTCGTTCCAAATCATCTTATATCCATCAGGAACATATCCACTAGAATTGTCTCTATCATCTACAGTCAATTCTACTTTCATATCATCTGGTAAACTTGGCTGAACGCTAGAATTACCATTCAACTGATATGTAACATAGTTTCCATCAATAGCTCCACCTTTTTCACCGTTCTTTGGATAACCAATTCTTAGTTCATAGTTTTGTCTAAGTGGTTTAAACCAAAGTCCATATACGTGATCGACAAAGTATCCCCACTGATTGCTTAGAGATGCGCTGTTGTATCCACTTCCCTCATATACAAATCCACTAGAAGCAATATCATTTAGCGCAACCCAGTTGCCATCTACTTTTACTTCATAAGTGAATAAATCTATATCTGATTTTAATGCTTCTGTTCCACCTATTTTTGGCAATGGGAAACCTAGTGCTCCCTCTGCATCTACACTATAGTTTGTTCCATCATAAGGCGTTAAGTTCCAATTATTTCTAACAGGTTTGTTGAAAGTAACTTCCATGTCTGCGTGAATAGATGAATCATTTTTCTTCTGTAGTCTAAGTGTAAATGAGTGGTCTATTCCCTGGAACCAGAATCCTCCAGAACCATCTGTATAAATGCCAAAGTTAGTATCCCAAATAAATCCTGATGCAGCGTTTCCTAAAAGTTTGACAAATCCTTTTCCGTCTTTGTTATCAACTAGTACATCCATATCATCTTTTACTTGGTCATATACAGCTGATCCGCCATTAAATGTCCATAAATGCCAATGTGTAGCCGAACCACCAGTAGAGTCTGCTGTCACAGAACCTTCTGAAGTAGATATGCTAGTAAGGCTAGTAGGTTGCAATACATTTAATGTCCATGTGTATTCCAAATTTACATTGTTTGTTTTGCCGTGGAATTTAATCTTTGTTGTTTCAGGTAACTTCATCCAAAGAATCCATCCACCTGCTGTGTCAGTCCACTGCTGCCATTCCCAGCCCCATGTATCATTGAACTTGAAATAATCTACTTTATTAATATCTTTATACTCTCCGCCAGTAGTCTCTTGCATCGAAACTTGTAATTCCAAATCACTCTCATACTGTGCAAAAGAATCCTTTGTTAAAGCAGCTCCATTCATCTTTGGCATAACTGTACCAAAGCTAGTACCTGCCACACCCGTCTTAGTTTGTGTAGGACCATTTCCTCCATCATAATAATCCATTGAAGTGATGGCTGTAGCCGCTTTTGCTTTTGATGGCACAAAGATAAGACTAGTTACTACCAAAGCAATAGCTAGTGCAAATGATAAAGTTCGTCTTGTTAGTTTTGTCATAATAATATCCTCCGCTATTTAATTGTTACCGTTCCTTGTTTACTCTCGCAAACTTTTACCTTATAAGTGTAACACTAAAGTGTGATTATGTGAGGTGGTTAAAATCTATAAAGTGTCCTTATTTATGCACTTTGGTAACATGATTATCACACAAAAAAGGACTGCACTTTCGTGCAATCCTCTTTTATTTATAAAGCATTATGTATTTTTATTTGTTAGCGATAGCTGTTTTAATCTGCTCTGTAAGCATTGGTACTATCTTATTAAGATCTCCAACTACGCCGTAGTCTGCCACCTCGAAGATAGGAGCATCTGGATCTTTGTTGATAGCGATTATAATATCAGCTTCTTCCATACCTGCTACGTGCTGGATAGCACCTGAGATACCGATAGCGAAGTAAACTTGTGGACGAACTGTTTTACCAGTCTGACCTACTTGAAGGTCTTTTGGCATCCAACCATTATCTACTACAGCTCTTGAACATGAAACTGTTCCGCCAATAGCATCAGCTAAGTCCTGAAGAATGCTGAAGTTTTCTTGTGAACCAACCCCACGTCCGCCTGATACTAAGATCTTAGCGTCCATGATGTCTTCCACATCTGATACAGCCTTAACGATATCAAGAATCTCTACGAACTTATCATTCTTTTCAATAGTTGGGTTAAACTCAACTACTTCTGCCTTCTTGCTATCATCTGGGTCGTTCTTCTGCATAACACCTGCACGTACTGTAGCCATCTGTGGACGGTTGTCAGGACATGCGATAGTAGCAATTGTGTTACCACCGAACGCTGGACGTGTCATAAGAAGTTGATTGTGCTTCTGCTCTTTGCCTGGAATAGCAACTAGTGGGAAGTCACCAATCTCTAACTGTGTACAGTCAGCTGTAAGACCTGTAGCCACTCTAGCTGAAACTGTAGGACCTAAGTCACGACCGATAGCTGTAGCACCTACTAGCATAATCTCTGGTTTGTACTCTTCGATTACTGCTGTAAGAGCTTGAGCATATGGCTCTGTCATATATGTTTCAAGTGCAGGATCATCTACGACGATAACTCTATCTGCACCGTATTTAGCCAAATCATCAGCTAAACCTTTTACATCTTTACCAAGAAGAACTGCAGTAACAGTTTTCTCTTCAAGATTCTCTGCTAGTCTTCCTGCCTCACCAAGCAACTCAAATGCGATAGGGCTAAGTTCGTTATCTACTTGCTGAGCGAAGACAAATACGCCTTTATAATCTTCTAAATTAATATTCTGCATAACTTTCTCCTCCCTATATTACGTGCTTAGTTAAAAGCTTATCCATAATGTAGTCTACTGACTCATCTGGTGTATCTAGTTCTACTTTTTCTCCAGCGCCCTTACGAACTTTATCAGATGCCTTAGCAATCTTTGTAGGAGAACCGTTAAGACCTAGGTCTCCGTCTTCTACATCAATAAGTTCTGCTCTAGAGTAAGTAGTAATTTCTTGTTCCATAGCGTCAAAGATTCCACCTGGTGTCATATATCTTGGCTCATTCAATTCTGAAAGAGCTGTGATTAGACATGGAGTCTTTGCCTTAATGCTGTGATATCTGTCTTCATACTGTCTCTGAACGATTACATCATCACCGTCAATCTTAATATCTTCTGCATATGAAATAACAGGAATATCTAAATGCTCTGCTATCTGTGGTCCAACCTGAGCTGTATCACCGTCGATAGCCTGACGACCTGTAATGATAATATCGTAGTCAAGGTTTCTGATAGCACCAGCGATTGTAGTAGATGTGGCCCAAGTATCAGCACCACCTAGTACTCTATCTGTTACTAACACACCCTTGTCAGCGCCCATAGCCAAAGCTTCACGTAGAACTTCAGCAGCTTTTGGAAGTCCCATTGTAAGAACTGTTACTTCCGCATCATACTCATCTTTTAATCTAAGTGCAGCCTCTAGTCCTGCCTTATCATCTGGATTCATGATAGCAAGCATTGCTGCTCTGTTTAGCGTACCATCAGGATTGAACTCAACGCCACCCTTTGTATCAGGTACTTGCTTAATACAAACTATAACTTTCATCTTGAGTTCCTCCTTACTTTAATAGATTTGCTGAGATTACCATTCTTTGAACTTCTGATGTTCCTTCGTAGATCTCTGTAATCTTAGCATCTCTCATCATACGCTCAATATCGTATTCTCTAATGTAACCATAACCACCGTGTAACTGAACTGCCTTAGTTGTTACTTCCATAGCAACTTCTGCAGCACATAGTTTAGCCTGAGCAGCTTCTACTGAATATGATGTCTTACCATCTTTCTGGTATTCATCTTTCTTTAGCGCTGCCTTGTAAACTAATAACTTAGCACATTCAACCTTTGTAGCCATATCAGCTAGCTGGAACTGTGTGTTCTGGAAAGCGCCGATAGCTCTACCGAACTGTTTTCTTTCCTTAACATACTCAACAGTTCTTTCTAGTGCACCTTCAGCAAGACCTAGAGCCTGTGCTGCGATACCAATACGTCCACCGTCAAGTGTGTGCATAGCAATCTTAAATCCTTGACCCTTTTTGCCTAGGATGTTTTCTTCTGGAATTCTGCAGTCTTCAAAGATTAGCTCGTATGTTGATGAACCTCTGATACCCATCTTCTTTTCTTTTGTACCAAATGTAAATCCTGGAGCATCTTTGTCTACGATAAATGCAGAAATTTCTTTCATCATTCTACCGCGCTTCTCAACTTTACCAGTAACAGCGATAACAATATAAACGTCAGCTTCCTTACCGTTTGTGATGAAACACTTAGAACCGTTAAGAACCCATTCGTGAGTCTCTTCGTCTAATACTGCCTTTGTCTGCTGTCCCTGTGCGTCTGTACCAGCACCTGGCTCAGTAAGACCAAAAGCACCAATCTTTTTACCTGATGCTAGATCTGGTAAATATTTCTTTTTCTGATCTTCAGTACCAAAGCTCATAATTGGATCTGCACAAAGTGATGTGTGCGCAGAAACGATAACGCCTGTAGTACCACAAACCTTTGACAACTCTTCTACGCACATAGCGTATGTAAGAATGTCACAACCCTGTCCGCCATATTCCTTAGGAATTGGAATTCCCATGAAACCGTACTTGGACATTTTTTCAACTGTCTCTTTTGGAAATCTTTCTTCTTCGTCGACTTCCTGAGCGAGATCTCTTACTTCATTTTCAGCGAAGTCTCTGAATAGAGTCTGCGCCATTTTATGCTTTTCGCTCAAAGTAAAATCCATAATACTTTTCCTCCATAAATACTTTATACTTTATAAAAAACAACTTTAAGTCGTTAATTATTTACTATAGTCGTAGAAACCTTTACCAGTTTTTCTACCTAGGTTTCCTTCTTCTACCATCTTCTTTAGAAGTGGTGCTGGTGCGTACTTATCATCACCAGTTTCTGTGTGAAGTACTTCCATAATTGCAAGACAAACGTCTAGTCCAATCAAATCACCCAAAGCCAAAGGTCCCATTGGATGTGAAGCACCAAGCTGCATAGCTGTGTCGATATCTTCAGCTGTAGCTGTGCCTGCTTCGAATACTCCAATACCTTCGTTAATCATTGGGATAAGAATTCTATTTACAACGAAACCAGGAGCTTCCTTAACCTTTACAGGTGTCTTTCCGATTTCTTTAGAAATCTCGATAATCTTTTCTACTAAGTCATCAGGTGTATTTTCACCAGCGATAACTTCTACTAACTTCATTCTGTCAGCTGGGTTGAAGAAGTGCATACCTACCATAGGTCTGTCTAATCCTTCACCAATCTTTGTGATTGAAAGAGATGATGTGTTTGATGCAAAGATGCAGTCAGCTGGAACGATGTCCATCAACTCTTTGAATGTTGTCTTTTTGATTTCCATATTCTCAGGTGCTACCTCGATAATAAGTTCAGCATCTGTACAGATATCTTTAAGACCTGTTGTGATTTTACCTAAAATCTCTTCACCTTTCTCAGCTGTAATCTTTTCTTTACCAACTAAGAAATTGATGTTCTTTTCAATCTTTGCTTTACCGCCATCAGCAAACTCCTGCTTGATGTCGCAAAGATAAACTTCATAACCATCTGTCATTGCAAATGCCTGAGCAATACCTGAACCCATAACACCTGCGCCAATTACTCCTACTTTCATTTCATTTTCCTCCGTTTAATTACTTGTTTTGGAAAGGAACTACTTTAAGTTTCTTTTCCTTATCTTTTTCTAGGAAGTTACCCATTCCCATCTTTTGATCTTCAGTCTCAAAACAACTTCCAAATAGTTTCTCTTCAATAACGATTGCCTGATCCATATCTGCATCTAAACCATCGTTAATAGCCTTCTTACAAGCTCTAACAGCAATAGGTGCCTGCATAGCGATACCACTTGCCATTTTCTTTGCAGCAGCCATAAGTTCTTCTTGTGGATAAACTGCATTTACAAGACCAATTCTGTAAGCTTCATCAGCCTTGATATTTCTGCCTGTGTAAATCATCTGCTTAGCCATTCCTGGACCAACTAGTCTAGCAAGTCTCTGTGTTCCACCGAAACCAGGTGTGATTCCTAGACCAACTTCTGGCTGACCAAAGATAGCATTCTCGGAACAGATTCTTATATCACAGCTCATTGAGATTTCGCATCCGCCACCCAATGCAAAACCATTGATAGCAGCGATTACTGGAATCTCAAGAGTTTCCAACTTTCTAAATACATCATTACCTTTTTTGCCGAAGGCTTCTCCCTCTGTCTTTGTAAGTGTAGACATTTCTCCGATATCAGCACCTGCGACAAATGACTTGTCTCCTTCACCAGTTAGGATAAGTGCTCTTGTCTCGTTTGAATCTACACTATCAAGTACGTCGTTTAGTTCATCAAGCACCTGAGAGTTAAGAGCGTTCAAAGCCTGTGGACGATTAATTGTAATGATTCCAATATAATCTTCTTTTTCAAATTTAATGAATTCCATTTCAATCTCCTCTTAATTTATTGGCGTTTTTACATCCTATAAAACGCCATAAAACCACAGTAGTCTCCCACTGTGGTTTAATAGTTTTTAATTAGTCTCTTTCAACGATTGTGGCACAACCCATACCACCACCGATACAAAGTGTAGCAAGACCCTTCTTAGCGTCTCTCTTTTGCATCTCGTGAAGTAGAGTTACAAGGATACGACATCCTGATGCACCAACTGGGTGACCAAGTGCGATCGCACCACCGTTTACGTTTACTTTTTCCATGTCGAAGTTAAGGTCTTTTGCTACAGCAACTGACTGTGCAGCGAAAGCTTCGTTAGCCTCGATAAGGTCCATATCATCAATAGTTAAACCTGTCTTTTCCATTACTTTGTTTGTAGCAGCGATTGGTCCAACACCCATAATCTCTGGTGCTACACCACCAAGTGCTCCACCTACGAATGTAGCCATTGGAGTAACTCCAAGTTCCTGAGCCTTCTCTTCGCTCATAACTACAACAGCTGCAGCACCGTCGTTGATACCTGAAGCATTACCAGCAGTAACAACACCGCCTTCTTTACCTGAACAGCATTTCAAGCCTGCAAGTGTTTCTACTGTAGAACCTGCTCTTGGTCCTTCGTCTGTATCAACTACTACTGTCTGCTTTCTCTGCTTAACTTCAACAGGAACGATTTCATCTTTGAATTTTCCTTCATTCATAGCCTTCTCGCATTTCTGCTGTGAGTTTGCTGAGAACTCATCTAGTTCTTCTCTAGTTAAATTCCACTGCTCTGCTACGTTTTCAGCAGTGATCATCATATGATATTGATTAAATGCATCTGTCAAAGCGTCGTTTACCATTGTGTCGATCATTGTTGAATTGTTCATTCTGTAACCGAAACGTGCTTTTGTAAGTGCGTATGGTGCCATTGACATGTTCTCCATACCACCAGCAACAACGATATCTGCATCGCCAGCTTTAATCATCTGTGCAGCCTGGTTAACAGCATCTAGACCTGAACCACAAACTACGTTGATTGTAACTGCAGGAGTCTCAATAGGAAGACCTGCGTTAATTGATGCCTGACGAGCAACGTTCTGTCCCTGAGCTGCCTGAATAACGCAACCCATGTATACGTGATCAACTGCATCCTTTGGTACGCCAGCTCTTTTAAGTGCTTCTTCTATTACAATAGAACCAAGCTTTGCAGCTGGTGTTGTGCTAAGTCCGCCACCCATTTTACCGATAGCTGTACGACATGCACCTGCTAAAACTACTTTCTTTGACATAATACTTTTCCTCCATTTTTGTCATGAAAATTTGTAAATTATTTTTCCTACTTTATAGTAGAAAGGCATAACAAGCCCACGATTGTTATAATTTTAACAAAGATTAAATGTTTTGTCTAGTGCTTTTTTAATTTAACTAAGAGCAAAAAAATGACAAGGGAACAAACTATTTTAATTGGTTCCCTTGTCATTTTTAGACCATTTTTTATAGATAAAAATTAGTTAAAACAATTAACTATTTAACTTTAACCTTAACTGTCACTGTCTTGACTGCATTCTTATAAGTCTTATTACCTGAAGCATATACTTTTATTTTGAGCTTATATGTACCTTTCTTCAGTTTCTTCTTAACAGTTAATTTTCCTGTCTTTTTAGAAATTTTGAAGTACTTTTTAAACTTAGCTTTCTTGCCCTTCTTAACTTTGTAAAGCTTATAAGTAACTTTGCCTTTTGTGCCAGAAAGTTTCATTAGTTTCTTTCGTTTTACTACTGCCTTCTTTTTCTTAAGTTTCTTATATTTTACTTTAATTGTTTTACCTTTAGCCTTAATCTTTTGGGCTTTTTTATTAGTAGGTCCCGGTGGATTGTCTGAAGCCTTCACTTCTACAGTAAATGTAGTTTCTGCTCCAGTATCATCATATACTCGAATTAAAGCATTTCCTACCTTAAGACCAGTCATTTCATATTCAGAGTCGTATGATATTGATACTATATCCGGATTCAATGATTCAACCTTATAACCAGATTCTATAGGTTCATCTTTGTAGTCATATACACAAATGGTATTCTTTTCACCTACTTCCATAAAGCCGTCACCCACAAAGTATTTTCCTGTCTTAGTAACTTTTACCTTAATAACCTGTGTGCCAAAGCCTTCAACATTTACTTTTATATAACCTATTCCTGGCTTAATAGAAGTGACTTCACATTTAGAAGAATCTGATTCATCTGGTGTAAGCTTAAATAACGCTTTACTTTCTTCTGTTTGATCCCAAACGATTTCTGGATCATCTGGAAGCAAATCTAAATCTCCCTTAAAATATGTAACAATACTCTCACTGTTATCAGGATATACTGGTGCTATTTCTACATAATCACCAGTGTTAAAATCTACATTTAGGTTAGGCATTTCTGTACAATATCCTTTAATTGGAAAATTATCTCTAGACACGATAAATGGTTCTAAATCCAAATTCTTTCTCACATAACTGTCGTCAGAATAGTCATTCCATTCTCCTTTATATTTAATGAAACTTTCATTTGGATTAACTATTCCCTTGGCATATTTTTCAAGACCTTGAAGCTTAGCTGCTTGTTCAGCCATAGAAATTTGGAAATTAATATTATAGTTACCATCTGCCATTATCTCTTTTATCACTATTGAATAGTGCTGTCCTTTGTTAAGGATTACTGGATTATCCAACGCAAGTTTATGAAATCCACCATACTCATAAGGCGCTGTTATACCGGAAGCCACTTTCACACCATCTTCTGGTCCCTTAAAGTCTTCAGGAAGAACATATACGCTATAATCTACAACTGTTCCTGGAGTTGCTGTGACAAAGGAAATTTGCTCTAATTTCTCTGTCACTTCTGCTTCAAATACATTAGCCATCTTTGCTTCTTCCGGAGTAGATGTTTCTTCCACTCCTTCCACAGGCATATAATCATATTGATCTATATAATATGATTTGCCAACATTACTCTTATCAAATTCTAGAGCCTCTGCTACACACAAAGTCTGATCATAGTATGATAACCAAAAGTATCCTGTGCCAACTCCGTCTTCATTTTTAATTCCCCAATCTCCTCCACCTTTATTAGGGAAGTTTTCTTCGCCAGAGCCCCAGCTATTTTTTACTAACCAAGCTCCGTCTTCTGGAGGTTCATGTCCTTCCACAAAATTATTTTTAGAATAGTTATCATCCCATCCTACTATTGTAACTGCATGATTGGCCTCTTCATTTGCATCATACGTGTAGTGGGCCCAGTTTTTACTTATATACTTAGAATCCCCAGTTTGATTAGGTCTAGAAGTATCTGCACAAAAAGCTATTTCTACTGCCCTCTTGTTCATAAGTTGATCTTTAATTGCTAGTGTACCTTCTGGATTATATGTGTATTTTTTATTGTCAATATCTTCATCATCTATGGTTGCTGGAGATGGAAGAATAAATGATTCTTTCAACACATATGATTGTTTAAATCTGAGTTCTTCTGGCATATCCCAATCATCTTCATCACTGTAGCAGTAATTAATCCACTCGCCATTTTTCTTACGTTTATCAACCCATTTATTTTTGCCATGATATTCATAAATATCTGATGAAACTCCATCAGGTACGTCCCTATCTTCTAAGTTAGGTCCTATGCCAGATGAAAACATACTGGATGCATATACAGGAAGTCCGCCTTCATTAAATTTTTCTACAGTTGTTTTGCTTTCGTCAAAATATTGAAAGCCCTCTCCGTATTGAGAATCTTTCTTATCACTTATTGGCTTAACTATAAAATTAACTAGATGTTTTTCAGACAAATCAAGCGTATTTTCATTGTATCCATCTTCCTTTGCTAAACCAGAACTTAGAATACTACTCTCTGCTGCCGCAATAGCTGCAAATCCCCAGCATGTTCCAAACGGATTCTGAAACTTAACAGGTGTAATATAGTTTTTACCATCCACATTTCTTAACGTATAGCTGGATGGAGCATCTGCCATTTTGCTTTTTAAGGCTTTTCTACCAGCCTTATCTCCTTTAGAAAAATCAAAAGCATCACTTTCTCCAATAGATAATCCTTTTTTCATTTCTTCAATACTAGGTTTTGTTGCTTTCTTGTTCTTAGCCTGAACATTGTCCATGGCTGGAAACATTCCTAATACTAATACTATTGACAAAAATAAACCAATAATTCTTTTCATTTGCGCACTCCTTTTTTGTAAACTATAATACAAACATCTACCTATTTTCATTATACTATATTCTAATAAAAGTTAGAACAAAAAAGACATTCAGTGCAAACCGAATGTCTTATCTATTCTTAAATACTATATACTTTCATATCTATCTTTGCCCTGACACAGACACACATATAACTCTGCATCCGTTATAGCCATATAAGGTGCTACATATACCACAGATAGGATGCCACATGTCATAGCCGCCAACAAAATCCAAGGGAAAAACGATAAGTCCAAAACAAATGTGTCCATCTTGTTTCCGTCCATTATCTTCTTTGTCATATCAAATGCTTCTTGTACTGTCAGTTCAGGGTTTTCCGCCAAAAGATATGGAATCATTCTATATTCATATGACTTAATAATTCCTGGGACAATCAACAACAATGCCCATAGGAATGTAAACAAGTCTCTCAGGAACATAATTGTAACTATTCTTACATAGCCCTCAGTAAAAGTTTCGACTATAGTTCTCATTTTGGGCTTGCTTTCTGTTCTATTCCTTAGATACCATTTCTTACACCCAACATGAATAGGATTAAGAACAAATACCTTCAAAACAAAAGCGAAAAATAAAGAAATCATTATCGCCATGATAAATAAAGCCCATGTAGAACCTGGATAACCAGGCATAATGCTTCTAACCATAGCGTCCACTTCTTCTTTATATCTTTTAAGAGCAATGTCAGGTCTGTATCTATATAGATTGATTCTGCTTTCAACATCTATATCTGTATCCCCATCATTTTGAACAACTTGAGTGTTTCTATAAGGATTAACTAAATCTCTCGCTTGATTCGATACATATGATGTGGCAGCTGTAGGAGTAACAAGTGTAAGAATCAATGTCACTAAAATAGCCCAACCCCAGTTTTTTCTCAGAATCTTTTTTGCTCTAGTCTTTAATGAAATTCGATTAAAGTTCATTATTTAACCTCGTAAATCCATCCTTCAGGAGCTTCGATAGTTCCCATCTGAATTCCTGTAAGTGTGTCATATAACTTCTTGATAGTTGGTCCCATCTCTTCCATTCCACTTGGGAAGCAAATTTCTTTGCCGTGGTCGTTAATCTTTCCAACTGGAGAGATAACTGCTGCTGTTCCGCAAAGGCCGCACTCGGCAAAGTCAGGAACCTCGCTAAACAATACATCTCTTTGCTCAACTTCCATACCAAGAATATTTTCAGCAACATACATAATTGATCTTCTTGTGATTGAAGGTAAGATAGTGTCTGACTTTGGAGTAACTAACTTTCCATCTTTTGTGATAAAGATGAAGTTTGCTCCACCAGTCTCTTCTACCTTTGTACGTGTCGCTGCATCTAAATACATGTTTTCTGCAAAACCATTTCTGTGAGCTTCCTGTGTAGGATACAAACTCATAGCATAGTTTAGTCCAGCCTTAATATGACCTGTTCCGTGAGGAGCTGCTCTATCGTAATCACTAACTGTTAGTGTGATAGGCTTTGCGCCACCTTTAAAGTAAGGTCCAACAGGTGTAGTAAACACTCTGAACTGATACTCAGTAGCTGGTGCTACACCGATAACTGGTCCACAACCAAACATAAATGGTCTAATATATAATGAAGCGCCTGATCCGTAAGGTGGTACCATATCGATATTCGCCTTAACTGTCTGGGATACCGCTTCCACAAATTTATCTTCAGGGAATACTGGCATCTCTAATCTCTTACATGTGTCAATCATTCTCTGTGCATTTAAATGTGGACGGAAAATAACTACTCTTCCATCTTCTGTAGTGTATGCCTTCATTCCTTCAAAACATGTCTGAGCATACTGAAGTACGCAAGCGCACTCGCTCATTGTGATGTTGGCATCATCTATCAATCCGCCTTCATCCCATGCTCCATCCTTATAATTTGCAACAAATCTCTTCTCTGTAGGGAGATAATCAAATCCTAGATTTTCCCAATCAATATTCTTGCCCATTTTGTTTTCCTCCAAATTTGCATTTACTTCTTATAATTATACTACCATTTTTTACACGGTCAATAATTCAAAAAACTTCTTTATTAAATAAAGTTTATGGCCATCTCTTTAGAACTTCCTCTTCAGTAATAATCTCAATGCCCAGTTCCTTCGCCTTCTTGTTCTTTGACGAGTTCGAGTTAATGTCGTTGTTGATTAGATAGTTAGTGGCTTTGCTTACTGTTCCTTTGGCGCTGCCGCCTCTATCTTCTATATATCTCTTTAGCGCATCTCTATTTTCGAAACTGTTTAGAGAACCAGTAATAACAAACGACAAACCATCCATATTTTGCTCACCGCTAACTTCCGGCTTGATAATCTCTAACTCATCTAACAGTCTATCTAGCGCATCGCTGTTTTCTTTGTTCTGGAAATACTCCACAAACGGAACCGCACGCTTTTCGGCCATTCCATCTATCACTACCAAGTCGTCCACTGTGGCATTTCTTACTTTATCTAAGTCCTGGTCAAAGGCCTTACATAGCATCTTCGCATTAGAAACACCAATATGTGGAATTCCAAGTCCATACAAAACTGCTGCTGGCTCAGCCTTTCTAGAAGCCTCAACCGATGCGATGATATTGTCATAAGACTTCTCGCCGAAGCCCTCCATCGTCACGATCTCTTCTTTATATTTGTCTAAGTGATAAATGTCTGCAAACTCATGAATAAATCCTGCATCCACAAACTTCTCCAAAGTCTCTTCGCTCAAGCCCTCAATATTTAGAGCATTCCTTGTCACAAACAAAGTAAACTTCTTAATGTTCTTTGCCGGACAGTTTGGATTTACACAGTGCAAAGTCTTAACGCCAAGTTCGTTTTTAATCTCAGTCTTTTCACCGCACACTGGACAAACTTCCGGAATCTCTATAGTTCCACTCTTTGTCTTATTCTCTGCAATCTGGGGAATAATCATATTAGCTTTGTAGACTTCTATTTCATCGCCCACGCCCAATTCCAGCTCTTCTACAATACTCACATTGTGAACCGACGCTCTACTAACTGTCGTACCCTCTAATTCCACTGGGTCAAATACTGCAACCGGATTAATAAGTCCAGTCCTGCTCGCACTCCACTCAATATATTCAAGCTTAGTGCTTGCCACTTCATCTTGCCACTTAAACGCGATTCCATTTCTAGGGAACTTCGCCGTAGTTCCAAGTGACAATCCATATTCTATATCATCAAATACTAAAACCAATCCATCTGATGGATAGTCATATGTCTGAATAGCCTTAGCAAAGTACTCGACATTCTCATGCATATTGGAAGCATTCGACATCTTTCTCTCAACCGTCTCAAAGCCCTGTTCATCTAGCCAATTTAGTTGTCCATTTACTGAGTTTCCTAAATCATCATCTGATTCTATTAGAGCGAACGCAATAAATCTAACATTTCTATCAGCTGTCACACTACTATCTAACTGACGCACAGATCCAGAGCAAAGGTTTCTTGGATTCTTATACTTTGAATCCGCATCCTCTATAGTCTTATTAATTTCCTCAAAGTCGCTATACTTAATTACAGCCTCGCCTCGAAGAACTAATCTTCCTTTATATGGAATAGAAACTGGCACATTCTTAAAAGTTTTGGCATTAGCAGTTACTACTTCACCCACTGTACCGTTTCCTCTAGTTACAGCCTTCTCCAAAGTACCATTGTTATATGTAAGAACAATTGTTAGTCCATCTAACTTCCAAGAAAGCACGGCTTCTTTGTCGCCGACAAAGGATACCAACTCATCTACTTCTTTAGTCTTATCCAAACTAAGCATTGGTGATGCGTGCTTTTCCTTTGGAAGTTCACTCAACACTTCGTAACCTACATTTACAGTTGGACTGTTAGCTAGAACTATTCCTGTCTCTTTTTCAAGGCTCACTAATTCATCGTAAAGCTGATCGTACTCAAAGTTTGTCATTATTTCTTTGGCATCTTGGTAGTACGCTTTACTTGCCTTGTTTAGTATTTCGACTAATTCTTTTATCCTTTTACTTTTGTCCATCTGTATCTCCATTTGAATCTTTAATTTGATCCAATAATTGTTCTACTTCTGTATCAGTCAAATTTCTATACTTACCCATTCCTAAAGTGCCAAGTTCAATATTCATTATACGAACTCTCTGCAGCTTGTTTACATTGTAACCAAGTGCTTTACACATACGTCTAATCTGTCTATTTAGCCCCTGCGTCAAAACAATATTAAACTCATGTTTCTTTGTCTTTTTAACTTCACAAGGTCTAGTCTTTACTCCATCGAGTATTGTGACTCCACTAGACATGGCTTCAATAAACTCACCAGTTATCTCTTTGTCTACAGTCACCACATATTCTTTCTCGTGATAGTTTGATGCTTTAAGTATTCCGTTTACTATCGAGCCATCATTTGTAAGCAGTATCAAACCTCTTGAGTTTTTATCCAAACGACCTATTGGATAAATTCTTTTTTCATATCCAATGTAGTCGATAATGTTATCTGGATTACTTTTTTGTGCAGTGCACTCCACACCTTCTGGCTTATTAAAAGCGATGATAATTTGCTCTTCCTCTCTAGAGACTTCTTTACCCTTAACTTTTACTACATCAGTATCAGTTACTTTGTCGCCCAAGACTGCTATGCAATCATTAATAGTAATCTCGCCAGCCTCCGTCAACCTGTCAGCCTCTCTTCTGGAGCAAACTCCAGCATCGCTTAAAAATTTATTTAGCCTTACTTCTTTTACTTCGCTTTTATCTTTTAATCTCATCTCTGCCTCCCGACAGTAATTCTTATAAAAAAGGTGCCAGATATCCTCTGGCACCAATAAATTCTTATTTCTTTTTAGTTGGAGCTTGTGTAGCTTTTTGACTACTTGCTTTAAGCTTATTAATAAAGTCCTTCAAATATCTATCTGATTCACAAGCTTCGTTTAACTCTTTCTCTACATCATTCTTCAATGCCACTACATCATCATCTTTAGATACTTCAGCAATATACTTTGCTATATCACTGTTACTCTTAATACCGTTGTGAACATAAACATTACCTGTCTTTGAATCCACAATAACATATAAAGTCTGCAATGATGGAGCTGCTGTAGCAATATTCTTAAACTTAGTTTGAGAGTATGCATAAACTACATATGTATTTGGCTTCAAACCGTTCTTTGTGTAACACTCAATGTCAGAGTAAGAAACGATGTAATCATTATATCCAATCTCGCTCTCGTCAATAGCACCCATATTATCCACATAACGAGCTAACTCCTGGTGACGTTTAGCAGAATCCTTTATAAGGAATGCTCTCAAATAGTGCGAAACCACATCCGAAATTTCTGGATATTTCTCGTCCTGCAAAGCATTTTCAGACGCTTCACGAGTTGAGTTGCTGTTAGATTTACCAACAAAATGCACTATCATAAAAATAACGCAACCTACTAGCACTAATGCAACAATGGCTGCAATTACCATATCAATACGAATCTTCGATTTTTTCTTTTTTCTTCTTGGTTTTTCAACATCTGGAAGAATCTTCGCTTCTGGCTCGCTCTCTACTTCTTTAAGCAGCGCTTCCAATTCCTCACTAGATAGTTTTCTTTCTTGATTATCCATAGGTTTCTCCCTTAAATTAATCCCTACTATAATAACAAAAAAAGGGTCAAAATTCAACAAATTGGGCTTCTTGATAATCGCATATTTTTACGATAAAATTGTGTCAATTGTACCTGTAGTCTAATGGATAGAACGTCGGCCTCCGGAGCCGGAAATACAGGTTCAACTCCTGTCAGGTACATAAAAGTAGACACATATGTGTCTACTTTTTTATACTTCTTCTATTACTACCTCATCCAATTTTCTACTGTATGAGTAAATCTTGTTGGACAATATCTCTACACTATCCAAACTGTTTTTATTAACATCATTTAGTATTTCATTTAATCTTTTGGCGCTGCCACTTTTCTTTGGAACCAAAAGCACTTCATGAATAGAACTTGGAATAATAAATAGATCCAATCCCTTTTCCTCGGCAAAGTCCTTTAATACATTTGGATACATCATACAGACTGCACCATTTGTCTTGATATCGTTTGTCAAAATAAACATTTCCATCGGCTTTTGTCTCTCGACTTTATCTATCTCTTCATTAACCATCTCTTCCACTTCTTCTTTGGTCTTTCCACCGTATTCCATATCTTCCGCTAATATGTCAGTGCTTCCTGTAATTCTCTCAATAATCATATCCTTTATGACATCTTTCATTCTAAGAATCTCAGGTTTTCTTTTCTCCAAAGTGTTAGCGTAGGCCTTTTTATATAATTCCTCTTCGTTTATCCCCCAGTGTTTTAAGTGGTCATTATGTATCAATACTGTAGCCGAACACTCATCCGATGAAACAGCAACATAATATACAATCCCCAAATCTAAATATGCTCTCCACGGAACATCTTTAAGTAATTTTTCATTCATTTCCTGATTAACTAGTTTGAGAAAAATTTGATCTTGTACTTTGTCGTAGTCTGTAAAATCTTCAATATCTATTTCATCTTGAAAACGCGCCAATCCCCTTTTGTACGTTTCAATGATTTCTTCGCAAATATCATCTAACAATCTCCCTTCTCTGTAATCCTCGTAAAACTCACTCAAGTATATAGTGGGAGTTGCTTTCTCATCTTTTACCACAAAGCTAAGCGCTTTTCTTCTTACACCGTTATTTTTAACTACATTTCTAACAGTAACTATACATCCAGGAATATCCTCCTGAATCAAATCCTCTACTCTCTCACGGACATCCTCCGTAAAATCTTCATAATACATATTTCTCGACTCAAAGCCATATGCAACTTATGATATATACCGACTAACACATTGTACTATGTTACAATTTCATTTTCAAGGTTTTTTGTGCAGTTTTCACTCATATTTTGCTTCGCAAAATATTTCGTGTCGCGCGAGCGCGAAATACAGAAAAATAAAAAAATGGATGAAAGTAAACTTTCATCCATTCCTTTATTTTTCTGTGCAACTGCACTTTTTAACGCGCATTCTGTCTTCTAATCATATCCCTCTTTCTTAGTGTAGGATCAAGAATCTTCTTTCTAATTCTTAAATTCTCTGGAGTAATCTCTAGAAGCTCATCTGTATCTATAAACTCTAGCGCCTGCTCAAGGCTTAACTCTTTCTTTGGAGTAAGCCTTAGTGCTTCATCCGAGCTAGATGTTCTAGTATTTGTAAGATGCTTTGTCTTACAAACATTAATCTCAATATCTTCTGCTCTTCCAGTCTCTCCTACTACCATGCCGGCGTATACTTTTTCGCCCACGCCTATAAACAATGTTCCACGCTCCTGCGCGTTGAATAGTCCATATGTGATAGCCTCTCCATTCTCAAAAGCGATAAGCGAACCTTGTTTTCTGTATGTAATGTCACCTTTGTATGGACCGTAACCGTCAAAGATAGTATTCATAATACCATTACCCTTTGTATCGGTCATAAACTGTCCGCGGTAACCAACTAGTCCTCTTGAAGGAATAGCAAACTCTAATCTCGAGTAACCACCTTGTCCAGCAGTCATTCCTTTAAGTTCACCTTTTCTCTGACTAAGCTTTTCAATGATAGAACCACTAAACTCTTCTGGAACATCGATAAAGCATCTCTCCATAGGCTCTAGTTTTTGTCCATCTTTTTCTTTATAGATAACCTCTGCCTTACTTACAGCAAACTCGTATCCCTCACGTCTCATATTCTCAATCAAAACAGAAAGATGAAGTTCGCCACGGCCTGATACTTTAAACGCATCTGTACCTTCAGTCTCTTCCACGCGAAGAGATACGTCAGTGTTCAACTCCTTAAACAAACGGTCTCTCAAATGTCTAGAAGTAACAAACTTTCCTTCTTGACCTGCTAAAGGACTGTCATTAACCATAAATGTCATAGATATAGTAGGCTCAGAAATCTTCTGGAAAGCAATTGGCTTTGGCGCATCCACATCGCAGATAGTATCTCCAATATGAAGATCTGCAATACCAGAAATAGCAACAATATCACCCACTGTAGCTTCCTGTACTTCTTCTTTTTCTAGTCCTTCAAAGACCTGTAATTTTGTAATCTTAACTTTTTCGTTTTTATCTTTCTCGTGATGGTTAACAAGCAATGCATCCTGATTCAAACGCAAAGTTCCGTTGTCAATCTTACCAACACCAATTCTTCCTACATATTCGTTGTAGTCGATTGTACTAATAAGCATCTGCAAATCAGCCTCAGGGTCACCCTCTGGAGCCGGAATATAATCAATAATAGTCTCAAACAAAGCTTTCATATCACCAGTCTTTTCATCTGGATCCATAGCCGCATAACCTTGCTTTGCAGAGGCATAAACAAATGGACACTCTAGCTGACTTTCGTTTGCATCTAGGTCAATCAAAAGTTCTAGCACTTCGTCCACTACTTCTTCACATCTTGCTTCAGGTCTGTCAATCTTGTTTACGCAAACAATAACTGGAAGTTCTAACTCAAGCGCCTTCTTCAAAACAAATCTAGTTTGTGGCATAGCGCCTTCAAAAGCATCCACCACTAAAACTACACCGTTTACCATCTTAAGAACACGCTCTACTTCACCACCAAAGTCCGCGTGCCCTGGTGTATCAATAATGTTAATCTTTGTATCCTTATACGAAACAGCAGTGTTTTTAGAAAGGATTGTGATTCCACGTTCTCTCTCGAGATCATTTGAGTCCATTACTCGCTCAGCCACCTCTTGATTCTCTCTAAATACACCGCTCTGCTTTAATAGCTCGTCCACCAAAGTAGTTTTACCGTGGTCGACATGTGCAATTATTGCAATATTTCTAATATCTTCTCTAACCATTTAAATCTGCCTTCTCTCTATATTCACAGTCTGTTATATTTTCGAACTTTGCTTTTCCGCTAGTTGCATCAACTACACTAGTCCTAAACTTTTCAAAGTCAGCCTTTTTCATTCGAATTTTAAGTGTGACTCCGTCTGTGTATTCTTCTTCGGCGTCACCAACGCCAAATTGTACCATATTATACTTTATTTTTCCAATACTTTCATAGTCTACAGACAGTTCAAAAGAAATACCCTCAGACACTTGCATAATCTCAGCATCATTCAAGCCTTCCACTGCAGCCTGTCCATATGCACGAATTAATCCGCCAGTACCTAGAAGAGTTCCTCCAAAGTACCTTGTAACAAGTATCAAAGTATTGTGAACATCTTTATTCAAAAGCACCTCCAAAATAGGTTTGCCCGCTGTGCCCTGTGGTTCTCCGTCGTCAGAGAATCTTTGCACTTCATTATTTGCACCCACACAAAAGGCATAACAATTATGCCTAGCATCCCAATATTCTTTCTTAAGACTCTCTATGATTTGAAGAGCTTCCTCTTCAGTCTCTATAGGAATAACATGGGCAATAAATCTAGACTTTTTCTCGACTACTTCACCGGTGCCTTTTTCACTTGTAATAAAGTATTCTTTCATATCAAACCTCACGCCCTACTATAACACACTTTATATAGTTTACAAAACACATTTATATCACTATCTATAGTGTTAAAACACACTTTTTTCACTTTATAAAACTATACTTATTTGATATAATACGAAAAGCGGAGGAAAGCTATGAATTTCGGATACAAAGAGACCATAAAGAAGCAGGAAGACCTCGTTTCTATTAAGAACAAGGTCATCTCAAAATCTAAAATGACATTCATTAAAGTATGTCTGTTTATCGTATTTTTATTTTTCGCGACCGGCATTTTCCTAGGACTAGGAGTCGTTCACGGCATTATTAAAAGCGCGCCAAATATTGATAATGTTTCTGTTCTTCCATCTTCATACTCTTCCACTGTTTACGATACTAAAGAGAAAAAAATAGCTAAGCTTATCACCACTGGTTCTAACAGAATCCGTGTTAATTTAGATGATGTACCTGAATATATGCAACAAGCTGTTATTGACACTGAGGACGTTCGTTTCTACGATCATAACGGTATCGATATTTATGGTATTGGCCGTGCGGCTGTTATCGCACTCACTACACAAAACGCATCTGAAGGTGCTAGTACACTTACTCAGCAGGTACTAAAGAATAATGTATTCACAGACTGGACAAAGGAATCTTCGTTCCTTGCTTCTATGAAGAGAAAGATTCAAGAGCAATACTTAGCAGTTCAGTTGGAACAAAAAACAGATAAGAAAACTATTCTAGAGAATTATTTAAACAGTATTAACTTAGGTTCAAACACATTGGGTGTTCAGGCAGCTTCACAGAGATACTTTAACAAGAGCGTAAACAAACTTACTCTTTCAGAAGCTACTGTTATTGCGGGCATCACTCAGAACCCTACTAACTACAATCCAATTTTACATCCAAAACTAAACGGCAAAAGACGTAAAAAAATATTAAGAAATATGCTTAAACAAAAACACATCACTCAAGCTCAGTATGATGAGGCTTTGAAAGATGATGTTTATAAACGCATACAAAAAGTTAATACAAAACTAACAAAGAAAAACACAAATAATGTTTATTCATACTTTGTAGATGAAGTTATAAAACAGGTTATGCAGGATTTGCAAAACCAAAAGGGTTACACTTATACCCAAGCATACAACGCAGTATATAGTGGCGGTTTGAAGATTTACTCTACACAAGATTCTAAAATTCAAAAGATTTGTAACGAGGAAATGTCAGACTCTAGCAACTATCCATATCACACATCCTACTCTTTCAACTGGGCTTGGACTGTACAAAATCCAGACGGTACTGTCGACAACTTTAGCGAAAACGACATTGAAGAATGGCACAGAAAAGTGAAAAAAGAAAAGGATTTCAATTTAATTTGGAGTTCACAGCAAGGATGCAGAGACTGCGTCAAACAGTATAAAAAACATTTGATGAAGAAATACTACAAGAACGGCATTAAGGAGTCCGACGGTTATACACAATTCGAAAGTCTCAACTTCACTCCTCAACCACAGGCTTCATTCACAGTAATGGATCAGTACTCTGGTTATGTGAAAGCAATTGTAGGTGGACGTGGTAAAAAGACTGCTAGTTTGTCTTTGAACCGTGCATCAGACTCTACTAGACAGCCAGGTTCTTGTTTCAAGATTTTATCTACATATGCTCCTGCTATTGATACTATGGGATACACGCTCGCTACAAAGATTGTGGATTCACCATTTAAATATGCAACAGGACGTCCAGTTAAGAACTGGTACAGTGGATACAGAGGAACAGTTACAGTTCGCAAAGCAATCGCTCAATCTATGAATGTTTGCGCAGTTAAAACTTTGACTGAAATCACTCCTCAACTTGGATATGATTATGTATGTAACTTCGGTATAACTACTCTAGTGGAGGGTCAGGACAACAGACAACCTTTAGCACTTGGTGGTATCACAAGAGGCGTTAAGAATTTAGAGATGACTGGTGCTTATGCTACTATCGCCAATGATGGTGTTTACACAAGACCAGCATTCTATACAAAGGTAGTTGATAGTTCAGGAAACGTTCTACTTGATAACACAAAACCTATCACGCATACCGTACTTAAATCTTCTACTGCTACACTTCTAACCCAAGGAATGACTAGCGTTATTACTGAAGGTACTGGTAAGGCTTGTAAGTTAGATGATATGCCTGTATCAGGCAAAACAGGTACTACTTCTAGTTCATATGATTTATGGTTCAGCGGATTCACTCCTTATCTTACAGCTTCTATTTGGACTGGATATGATGAAAATAAAGAATTAGCCGGTGACCAAGCTTATCACGAAAGACTCTGGGCTAAGATAATGAATAGAATTAATGAAGTAAAAAAATATAAAGAAAAGAAATTCAAAATTTCTAAAGATGTAAAAAAATACTATGGTGGCGGTGCTAACGGTGAATACTTCGCCAAAGGAACAGAGCCTGATGGTTCACACGAGGAAGGCGAAACCGAATCGTATGACTATAATTATGATTACGATTATGATTACAATAACCGTACCACTACAAAGAGCCAAAAATCTACACAGAAAACTACAGTGGCACCAACTAAGAAAACTGCTGAAACGAATGCTGTAGCACCAACAAAAAAACAACAACAGCCTCAGCAAACGCAGAGAAATCACTGGAATAATTAATCAATAATCTATTTAATCAATATAAAAGAAACACGATAGGTTCTCACTTAAAATCGTTCGTAACCTATCGTGTTTCTTTTTTACTTTAAATTTCTTATTACTTATTCCAGCGTTTTCTTAAAAGATGAGCTGCTGCTTTCGGTTGTCTATTTCTTGTGAAAACTCCTTTTTTATTTCCATCTACTCTATTAAGTCCCTGCTTTGTTTGGAAATCACAATACGCCCAAACATGCTCACCTATCATAAAATCTAGTTTATCAAAAGTCTTATGAAACTCATCTAAGTATTCACATTGGAATTCCTCAGTAAACGCCACTGCTGGTAATTTATGATATCCAGCTATAGTGTCTGCTCCATACTCACTCATAATTATCGGTTTATGGTACTTGTCATACCACTTGTTCATCTCAAGTTCTAACTGTTGTCCAATTACTTCTATATGAGAGTGATCTGTGTACCAAGCATAATATCTATTCACACAAATCACATCCACCCATTGGCTTACTTTGTCGCCCTCTGGTCCTGTTGTGTGAACAATTGTAATAGGTCTAGTGTCATCCAAAGACCTCATAGTCTTTGCAACCTTTTCAAAGTAAGGCGCCGCCCCCTCTTCATGAGTAGCAGCCTCATTAGCAATAGACCACATAACAACAGATGGGTGGTTTTTATCACGCTCATACATTTCCTTTAACATATCAAGGTGATGATTTAATGTGTCATCATTTACTCTGTCCCCGCCAAAGACGCTCTTTCCATCCCAAAAGCACATTCCAACTGCAGGGACTTCGTCTATCACTACAAATCCCTCTCTGTCAGCTAGTTTCATATGCTCCTCTGAATATGGATAATGCGATGTTCTAAACGAATTAGCACCTATCCATTTAAGCATATTGAAATCTCTGACATTTAGTGCTTCGTCTAATCCTTTGCCGTGGATATCACTATCCTCATGTCTTCCAAATCCTTTGAAATAGAATGCTTTTCCGTTTATTAAAAACTCTTTATCAGTAACTTCTATTTCTCTAAAACCAAACTCTTCAGTATAAGCATCCTCTTCGCCCTCTACTTTTAATTTATATAAGTATGCTGCGCCAGGATTCCAAAGAGTTGGATTATCAACCTTTAGCTCTGCCACATACATCTCATCATCTTTTTTGTGGTCGCTTTCCACTGCTGCTTTATCAATCTCATTTGTAGACGCAACTACATTTCCATCTTCATCTATTACGCTTATCTTCTTTATAATATCAGTAGCAAAAACAAACGCCTCTACCTTGCCATCATTGTCAGTTCTAATAACAATGTCGTCTATATAATTCTTTGGCGTAGTATACAGTTTGACCGGTCTATGAATACCCGAGTAATTGTAAAAATCAAAGTAAGTCTCTTGGTAGTGATATCCATCCGGATGCTTCTCATCATCTTCAGTTATCACTTCACCGCAAGGAATGCATGTCCAATCAAGGACATTGCTTAGCGCAACAGTAAGTCTATGCTCTTCCAAATCGGACTTTTCTACTAGCTCCGTGATGTCCGCTTCAAAGGGAGTAAATCCACCCTTATGATGAACAACTTCCACTCCATCTACATACACTACTGCATGATGTGTAGCGCTTCCAAAACGAAGTACTATCCTCTTACCTTCCCAGCTATCTGGGATAATAAACTCGCGCTCATACCAGACATTACCCACATGCTCTTTGCTCTCTTGATCTGTAAAAAGATCATTATAGCTGGCAGGCACCGCCATTGGCACAGTATCAGTAAGCGGTTTTTCATACCACTTTTCCTCTATACCAACATTGTCAGTATCAATCTTAAAATTCCAAATTCCGTTTAGGTTTTTAACTTCTCTTACCTTGTTTTCAATTGGATATAACATCGCTTTCCTCCGCTCAAAAAACTCTAGTTTTATATTATCAAAAATACAAGCAATTACAATAAAAAAAGCCGAAACCCGTATAGGATTTCGGCTTAATTGATTTATTTACTATTAATTTTATACAACACCCTGTGCAAGCATAGCCTCGGCCACCTTCTCAAAGCCAGCTATGTTAGCGCCCATTACATAGTCGCCTTCATGACCGTACTTCTTTGCAGCTTCGCTAATGTTTTTGTAGATGTTTGCCATGATTCCTTGAAGTTTTGAGTCAACTTCTTCGAATGTCCATGACAATCTCTCTGAGTTCTGTGACATTTCAAGAGCTGATGTTGCAACACCACCTGCGTTAGCAGCCTTACCACCGATGAACCATACATCGTTTTCCTGCAAGTACTTTGTAGCTTCAAGTGTTGTAGGCATATTAGCACCTTCACAAACTGCTTTACATCCGTTTGCAACTAACTGCTTAGCATCTTCAATATCTAACTCGTTTTGAGTAGCACATGGAAGAGCTACATCACACTTAATCTGCCATACTCCACGACCTTCGTGGTACTCAGCTGATGGACGAGCCTCAGCATAAGCTGTAAGTCTTTCTCTCTTAACTTCTTTTACTTCTTTTAAAAGTTCTACATCGATTCCTTCTGGGTCATAAATCCAACCAGTTGAATCTGAACATGTAACAACCTTAGCACCTAGCTGCTGAGCTTTCTGTGTAGCATAGATCGCTACGTTACCAGCACCTGAGATAACTACTGTCTTTCCATCTAGTGAATCACCGTGATCTTTGAATAGCTCGTTAGTGATGTATAGAAGACCATATCCTGTAGCTTCTGTTCTAGCTAAAGAACCACCATATGTAAGTCCCTTACCTGTTAGAACTCCTTCAAATTTGTTTGTTAACTTCTTATACTGTCCAAACATATAACCGATTTCTCTAGCACCTGTTCCGATATCACCGGCAGGAACGTCTGTATCAGCACCGATATGTCTGTAAAGTTCTGACATAAAACTCTGGCAGAATGCCATAACTTCTCTATCTGATTTACCCTTAGGATCGAAATCAGAACCACCTTTACCACCACCGATTGGAAGTGATGTTAGTGAGTTCTTAAAGATCTGCTCGAAACCTAAGAACTTGATAATACCAATGTTTACTGATGGGTGAAGTCTAAGACCTCCCTTGTAAGGTCCAATAGCTGAGTTGAACTCAACTCTGTATCCAGTATTAACCTGAACGTTACCTTCATCATCTACCCAAGGTACTCTAAACTTAACTTGTCTCTCTGGCTCACAGATTCTTTCAAGTAAAGCTTCTTTTTTGTATAACTCTTCGTTAGCATCAATAACAGGTCTTAAAGAATCTAATACTTCTTCTGCTGCCTGTAAAAATTCTGGTTCGCTAGCGTTTTTTTCTTTTAACTTAGCTAGCACTTCATCAACATATGACATAATATAACCTCCCTATGTATATATGAATTAGCAACTTCCTCATAACTAATTCAAGTTATCTATTCTCATTGCGAAAACTATATGTCTCACGCAACAACTTCCAACATTATACTTGTAATCCTTAATTTTTGCAATAAAAATGTGTCTTTATCTTCATTTTTTTAAGTATATTAAGTGTCAACTTAATAATATTAAGTTTTTATTGCTATTTGCCCCATTTTTCGGTAAAATTATTACTGTTGTGGCTTCATATTATATGGAGAGATCGTATGAAAACTAAATAATTCCTGGAGAGGAATCCAAACATACTACTATTTTTTTTAGGAGTATTATATGAATTCAGCAAATTTGACAATTCTAATCACTATCGTTTGTTATATGCTAATGACTATAATCATAGGTTTGTATTTTTCTAACAAAAACAAAAATACAGGCGACTTTTATTTGGGAGGAAGAAAGTTAGGACCATTTGTAACAGCTATGAGTGCTGAAGCCTCAGATATGAGCGCTTGGCTTCTAATGGGACTTCCTGGTGTAGCATATATTTCAGGATGTGGAGAGGCTGTTTGGACAGTTATCGGATTGGGAGTTGGTACATATATCAACTGGCTAATCGTAGCCAAACGTTTGAGACTATACTCAAACAAGATTGGTGCTATTACTATCCCGGATTTCTTCGCCAACAGATTCAGAGACAAATATGCACTTAAACTTATCTCTGCCTTAATTATTATCATTTTCTTTGTACCATACACTGGTTCAGGATTTGCAGCATGTGGTAAGTTGTTTAAATCATTATTTGGCGTGGACTACCATGCAGCAATGATTATAAGTGCCGCTGTTATTATCATCTATACAACATTAGGTGGTTTCTTAGCAGCTTCCACTACTGACTTTGTTCAGGGTATCATTATGACAACAGCATTAGTTGCTATCGTTTTGTTTGGCGTTCACGAAATGCACGGCGAAGCAAACATTTATCATTCAGTTAAAGATATCCCAGGATATTTAAGTTTAACTCATATAACTGCGGATATGAAAAAGGCCGGCATAGGATCAGCCGGTGGATTTGGAATAATCGCCATCATTTCTACTCTAGCTTGGGGACTTGGTTACTTCGGTATGCCTCACGTGCTACTTAGATTTATGGCTATCAAAGATCCAAAGAAACTTAAAACTTCAAGAAGATTCGCAAGTGTTTGGGTATTTATCTCAATGTTTATAGCAATCTTTATTGGTATTACAGGTCTTGCAATGTCAATCGCAGGAAAGATTGATTTCCTAGGAGCTGACGGTTCTGAAACAATTATCGTTGTGATTGCTAACTTGATGAGTAAATACGGTATCTTCTTTGCTATTGTGGCTGGTATAGTTTTGGCAGGTATCCTTGCTTCTACAATGTCTACTTCAGACTCACAGCTACTTGCCGCTTCATCTAGTGTTTCAGAAAACATCCTAGATGGTGTATTCGGCATCAAGTTGTCTAATGCAAAGAAAATGCTTATCGCAAGAATAGCAGTTATCTGTATTGCAGTTATCGGTGTTATTATTGCTTGGAATCCAAACAGTAGCGTATTCGAGATTGTATCATTCGCATGGGCAGGATTCGGTGCTACATTCGGACCAGTAATGCTAGTATCACTATTCTGGAAGAGAGCAAACAAATATGGTTGTATCGCCGGCATGGTTGTTGGTGCTGTTACAATCTTTGTATGGAAGTTCTTAGTAAGACCAAATGTACCTGCATTAGACTTCTACGAACTACTTCCAGCATTCATCCTAGCTACTATAACCATCATCATCGTTAGTCTTTGCACAAAAGCACCTGAAAAAGAGATTGTGGATGAGTTTGATAGTGTGAAAAAAGCGATGAAGGAATAAGCAATAGATTTAAACACTCTGCAGAGATGATTCGATTTAATCAATCAGTAGGAGAAAAAATATAGGGACAAATTTTGTTCACCAAAACAAAATTTGGAGCGAACAAAAAGGAGTTTTCATCAAGAAAACTCCTTTTTTTGAGCTCGTGCCCTAGTATTTTTTCGACTAGTGATTGTAATTAAATATCATCTCGAAGCCGTTTAAATCTATTGCTTATTGCTCATCGCTTATTTAACTTTATAAAACTTATCCACTCTATTCTCTACATCGTGCAAGTCATTGTACTGTGCAATATGATAATCATTCAAACGTTTATAGTACTTCGACTTCTTGTCTGTAGCCTTAAAAGATTTCCCATTCTTATCTATACATCCATAAAGTGAAACTACAGGAACATCTTTCATAATATCATTTACCATTTGCTGGTAGCCACTCATTCCAAGTCCAGCAGTTTTTAGAACCAATTCCTCTAGGAAGTTTGAACTTATATCATATCTTTGCTTTTCTTCTATATCAAAGTTAGCCCATAAGTAATAAGAAGAAATACGTTTTCTTTGATCGTATGGAATCTGTTTTAGTTTGAATGTCTTATCTATATTTGTAAAGAATGACTCCTCTACTTTAGGTTGGTGATCTCCAAAGAACAATACTACTGTCTTCTCATCCACCTTTTTAAAGTAGTTAATTAACTTCTTAGCCGCAGCGTCTGAGTGAGAAATCAAATTCATATACTCGTTTGCTTCAGGCATCTTTGCCTTGTAGCCAAGTTTATAGTCTCCCAAGTCTGCTCCGCTTAGGAAAGGACTATGGTTTTGCATTGTGACATTGTACATAAAGTATGGCTTCTTGCTAGATTTTCTGTACTTCTCATACTTTTCAATTACTTTTTCCACATCGGCATTGTCCGAGATAAAAGTACCACATATCTCTGGATTTTCTCCAAAGTCTTCCATTCCATAGAACGCATCAAAGCCAAAATACTCGTATACTTTATCACGCTTATAGTCTTCCTTAATAAACGGATGAACCGCTTCTGCTTTGCCGATGCCCTGCTCTTTAAGATTTGATGCAAGTGATTCCATAGGATCATGTATAAATGTGGTGTACGATGTAACACCGTATGGTTCAAATGTCATAGTGTTTGACGTTAGAGATTCAAACTCTGTAGAAACTGTTCCTCCGCCAAATACAGGTGTAAACAATCTTCCTGAAATAGTATTGTCTTTTAAGCTATGTAAGAAAGGAAGATTATCCTTATTTATATCCAAATCACAAAGCATTGTGTAATCTGTAAATGCTTCATCCATAACAACGATAATATTTGGTGCATCCTTTGTCGTGGCCTTAGTGCCCGGATACTTCTTTGCAAAGCCCTCTACTTTTTCCTTAGAATAGCCCTTAGGTGCCTCTACTCTTATATCTTTAATACTCTTAAAGAACGAAATATAGAAACCATTTTGCATATACGTTTCTTGTGGTTTGTAATATTTAACTTTTATTAACTTATCGTAATAATTGCTATTCCAAAGTTTTACATATCCTACAAGAATAAACACAACAGCAAGTATAGCCACTGCTACTCTTAGCCACCAGAACTTGATTGGGTTTCTGCCAAGCTTAGATGCAGCGAAGCAAATGAGCATCGTCATCATTATTCCGATAATCATTCTAAACACTAGCTGGTAACTGTATCCTCCGGCCACACTCAAGCCTGTGTCAGCAGTTGTAATATCTACCGCAATAAATGCCGTTCCTCTAAACTGAGTGACAAAGAAATTTATCAACGCAAGAATTAGTGTTGAAATTGATAGCACATAAATTGATATCTTAAAGCTATTTGTAATAGCATATAAAACTAAAAATATTGTAGTTAGGATAAATAGATTAAATACGATATGAATAAAACGCATGTGGATTAAATATCCAAACACATCTTTCATTACGCCCATCGAAAGAATAAATTGAGTGTTAACAAATATTAAAACTATTGAAATAACACTTAGCGCGATACTTGCAATAGTGTTTTGCTTTTTAGATAATTTGATATTTGCAAACAATATAATCATTCCGATTAACCACACCAATAGAACCATTACTATTCTTGATGGCTCAATAAAAGCCACTTCTTGTTTATTAACCGTTTTAATATTGTAATAACCCTTATCAATAAATACTTTCAACATAAAACTGGTGTAGATTAATGCCACTACCACTTTTATTCCAAAGTATATCTTGTGTTTTCTGTCTGATAAATCTGGTTTAAATAGTTCTTTTAATTTCCCCATAGTCTTCTCCATTTATCTATAAAAGGAATTGCCACGTGGCAATTCCTTTTTATAGTTTAGTTTTCGTCACTTCCGCCATTTAAATCTTCGTACTGTGTTTTGGCTTCGTCGTAATAATCAGAGCTTTCGTAATTATCTGCTATATTCTTGAACCACTTCTTAGCGTTTGTATTATCACCGTTATGTTTATAAGCCCAAGCCAAATAATACATAGCTTCTGTATTAGACTTATCCACCTTCAAACACTTGTTGAATTGCTTGATAGCTTCATCATAGTCGTTTGTATTCATAGCCTCCATTCCGGCATCATATGCGCCACCAGAAATCTTACCCGAGAGTTTTTTACTCATTCTCTTATAAACACTATCAAAGGCTTCTGAATTCATCTTCATATCGCCGTCTACTTTGCCCAACGCTTTGGCAGCGGCATCGTAGTCTTCGTTCAAATAATTATCAACTGCGTCTAACAAATAGTTGTAGTTATCAGCAATTGTGTTATCTGAATCTGTAAACTTAGCAAGCTTAGAATTTAATTTATCTCTCTCTTTTTCAAGAGACTGTACTTTTGCTTTTAGTTCGCCTTCCGAAGTATTCTTAACAGCCATTTTCTTGTTATAGTCAACTTTAGCCTCGTTCACTGTATCAGTAACATGCGCTATCTTGGCAGGTGTCACTACAAAATAAATAAGTGCTGCACCTAGCAAAATACCAATGATTACATATAGAATACTTTGAGCGCCAGTCATAGATTCTCTGAAACTCTTTTGTGGCATAATGACATCATCACCACTAAGGTATGGTCTATCCACCATAGTTCCACGAAGCTTACGTCTCCTGTTTATTCTCTTCTCAGGATCATTCTTGCGCTCCTCTTCCATATACATGTTAACTTCTCTCAAGTAATAAATACTTAGAGGGTTACACTTATCAATCTTTAATGATTTAAGGATTGTTCTCTTGGCTCTCTCGTACTGACCATTCTTCATATAAAGCAAGCACAAAAGCTGTGAAGCCTTAATAAATTTAGGGTTCTGGTTTAGAACTTTCTTTAGCTGAATGATAGCCATATCATCTGTGCCTTCATTCGCATATTCTAGAGCAATATTAAATTTCTTAATTGTGTGGTTAAGTTCATCCACCTTTGCTCTATCTTGTTCTATAGCAACCAAATATTTATCTGCTGGGTTGTTATCAGGCTGAATATTAGTACTCATAACCCACTCTGAGAACGCTTGAACAGTTTCACCCATCTCAAAGTAAACTAAGCCAAGAAGGTTTCTAGCATCAACGTTACGCTTATTAAGCTTAACACTACGTCTAAGCATATCAGCGGCGCCCGCCAAATCCCTATTTTTTGCCTTAGTAATACCAGCGTTATAGTAAGTATTTGAAAGCTTTACTATCTTTTTATACACACTGACATCCATACCACAATGACTACAGTAATCGCTATTGGTAAGAATGTTTCCGCAATTATAACAAATCATTTATTTGTCTCCCTTTAACTCTCCTACCATTTCGCTCATCACGTCTGTGATATCAGAAATGTTGTTGTTGTAAATAGCATCTTCTGCTTCTTCAATTTCCAAACTTGGATGGAATTTTTTGATTTCCTCATCGAAATTAATCATTTCATTCTCCTCTCATCATCAAATGATACTTTTGATATTTTACCATAAAATCGGTTTAATTTCTTACTTTTTGAAATTCTCTAACTGAGTTACAACTTGTTCTTTCATCTGCTCGTATTTTGCTTTCTTTTCTTTCTCTTCGTTAATCTTAGCCTCTGGAGCTTTTGATACGAAGTTCTCGTTTGAAAGCATTCCATTTACACGAGCAAGTTCCTTATCAAGTCTTTCAACTTCTTTTTCTAGTCTCTCAATTTCTTTATCTATATCTACCAATTCCGCAAATGGAATGTAAATATTAGCATTCGGAATAACTACTGAAACTGCGCTGTCATCTATGCCAGTCTTATCTTCCTGAATAACAACTTCGCTAGCATATCCGAGTGTTGCAAAGAACACTTCACCCTTCTTGAAGATGTCTCTAATGTTTGCATCTTCAGAAACAACGAATACTGTCGCCTTCTTCGAAGGTGGTACATTCATCTCACTACGAACGTTTCTGATTGCTCTTACAGTTTCTTTTATAGTCTCTACTGCTTCCTCTTCCTCGGCAAAGTCATATTCATCACTGAATTCTGGCCAGTCAGAAATCATAATTGATTCTTCTGATGTCTGTAGATTACAGAAAATCTCTTCAGTGATAAATGGCATATATGGATGAAGAAGTTTTAGTGAATCTATTAAAACCTTCTGCAAAGTCCATAGCGCTGCGTACTTAGTTTCATCGTCGTCATTGTATAGTCTAGGTTTAACCATCTCGATGTACCAATCACAGAATTCTTCCCAGATGAAGTTATAAATCTTATCTGCTGCAATACCTATTTCATATTTGTCTAGGTTTTCAGTAACATCTTTTGTTACTTTGTTTGCCTTTGATAAAATCCATTTATCTGCATCTGTAAAGTTGTCCGGCTTCTTATCAAGATCAATACCATCTTCTGGCATATTCATCTGGATAAAACGAGATGCGTTCCAAACCTTGTTTGCAAAGTTTCTTGATGCCTCTACTCTTTCCATATAGAAACGCATATCGTTTCCTGGAGCATTACCTGTGATAAGTGTAAATCTAAGAGCATCTGCACCGTACTCTTCTATAATCTCAAGCGGATCGATTCCGTTTCCGAGAGACTTACTCATCTTACGTCCCTGGGAGTCACGAACCAAACCGTGAATTAATACTTTCTTAAATGGAACCTGACCTGTGTGCTCAATTCCTGAGAACATCATTCTGATTACCCAGAAAAGAATAATGTCATATCCAGTAACCAAAACATCTGTTGGATAGAAATACTTCATCTCTGGAGTTTCCTCTGGCCAACCAAGTACACTAAATGGCCACAACGCTGATGAGAACCAAGTATCAAGTGTATCTGGATCTTGTCTCATTGGCTTTCCACACTTAGGACATACTGGATTGTCATCTTTTGTAACAACCATCTCGCCACAATCATCACAGTAGAATGCTGGGATTCTATGTCCCCACCAAAGCTGTCTAGAAATACACCAATCCTTAATGTTCTCTAGCCAGTGGAAATATGTCTTGTCAAAGTGTTTTGGAATAAACTCTGTCTCACCATTCTTTACTGCCTCAATAGCTGGCTTTGCTAGCTCATCCATATGAACGAACCACTGCAAAGAAACTCTAGGCTCGATTGTAGTGTGACATCTATAACATGTTCCAACGTTGTGAACGTGGTCTTCTATTTTTACTAATGCACCCTCTGCTTCTAGGTCTTTGACGATGGCATCACGTGCCTCAAATCTGTCCATTCCCGCATACTTAGGGAAGTCCTCAGTAATCTTGGCATCGTCTGTCATACAGTTAACAATTGGTAGGTCGTGTCTTTGTCCTACTTCAAAATCGTTAGGGTCGTGTGCTGGAGTAATCTTAACTACACCAGTACCAAATTCCATATCAACATAATCATCTGCCACGATAGGAATTTCCTTGTTAACTAGCGGAAGGATAACTGTCTTTCCAACTAGATCTTTGTATCTATCGTCTGCTGGATTTACTGCCACTGCTGTATCGCCAAGCATTGTCTCTGGACGAGTAGTTGCTAGTTCTACATATCCGCTGCCATCAGTCAACTTATAGCGTAGGTGCCAGAACTTGCCTGGTTGCTCTTCGTATTCTACCTCTGCATCAGAGATAGATGTAAGACATTTTGGACACCAGTTGATGATTCTCTCACCTCTATAGATTGCGCCCTTGTCAAAGAGTTTTACGAAAACATCTTTAACTGCGTGCGAACATCCTTCGTCCAATGTAAATCTCTCACGCTCCCAGTCGAGTGATGAACCCATCTTCTTAAGCTGTGAAACGATCTTTCCACCGTACTGCTTTTTCCAATCCCAAGCACGCTCTAAAAATCCATCTCTTCCGATGTCTTCTTTAGTAACGCCCTCTTCTCTCATCTTCTCAACAATCTTTGCCTCAGTGGCAATAGATGCGTGGTCTGTTCCAGGAACCCAAAGCGCCTCGTAACCTTGCATTCTCTTAAATCTAATTAAGATATCCTGCAATGTGTTGTCAAGTGCGTGTCCCATATGAAGCTGACCTGTGATATTTGGAGGTGGGATTACGATAGTAAATGGTTCTTTGTCTTCATTTACTTCGGCGTGGAAGTATCCCTTCTCCAGCCATTTCTCATATAGTCTATCCTCAATGTCATGAGGATTATAATTCTTTTCAAATTCTTTGCTCATTTTAATAGTCACCTCTATATTATTTAGTAAAGCTTAACTGTTAACCTCTACTATGTATTCTTTCTTACATTTTTGAATGTATTTGTTTTCTTTGGCCTTTGACCAATTCTTCTTGATTCTCTTCTTCTTTGCGTCTAACTCATTTCTCAAGCGTGTGACGACTGCATCAGACACATCATACTTCTTCACATCGCGCTCTAGTCTTTCTAGGTCGTCCAATATCAAGTCGCAGTTAATAATCGCTTCTAGAGTGTAGACAGAATTGTTAAGTCTATATGCCATTCTGAATGCCACTGCAGCTCTCTCATATTCAAAGAGCCTTGCTAGCGCTACTCCTAAGTTATTGTAAACATTGCCGTAGAACTCATCTTCTAAATCTGTGTTAACAGCCTTGTTCAAAATACTGTTGTAGTAGTTGATGGCCATATTGAACTTTTCATTCTCCATCAATATATCAGCCTTAGCCTTGACTCGTTCAGTAGCGGTTTTTGAGCTAAGCATAACTAGGTGATTCTCAAGCCTTTCAGATTCTTTTTCTGTGTAGTAACCGCAGTTTTTTATAACAAAGGAAATCTTTTCGCCTAGCGATCCTCTGTTTTCAATAATCTGATAAAGTCCAGAAGCTATAGTCTTTTGCTCCAACTCATTTTCTATGTAGTTTATTAGTGATTCACCAAAAAACTCATCGTCTATCAAATAAAGATAATTGTAAAGATAATATCCAAGCTCCTCTACCGAGTAGATATTCTTATTTATCTCTTTGATATAAAATGGTTTTTCGATGTGGTTAGTACATAATGAAAGTTTATTCATTGTACCCTCCTATTATACTTTTAAAGTTTTCTTTACTGATTTGTTTGAAGCTTCGTAAAATTCTCCAAAGCCTAAGTCTTTAATCTCAACTTCAATTTCATGCTCTGTCAAATATTTGAAATTCACTTGGAGTCTTGTGGTCTTTGGCGGACGCTTTGGAAAGCCCGTCAAATCAAGTTCAAAGTGATCTGTCTTTTTGTTTATAATGTCGTGTATTGCAAACTCTGCCACTGTTGGCTCTTCCATAATACACTCGATTGTTTTGTTGGCGCCGTACCAATGCTGACCAATATCTGAAAGTGCGATTGCACTATCTCTATCCTTCTTCTTAAGACTCATTGTAATCTTAACTCTTGTTCTTCCCTCGCAAGAGATTACAAACTCTTCTAGAGTTGGAAGATGGAATATTTCCTTGGCAGCGTATGCCGCGCCCTTTACAAATAAGTTGTTACCCTGGAACACTCTTCTGTTCTCGCAGATTTCTTTGATAGTGTTATCCCAGTTTGCATCGATAAATCCTTGTCCCACTAAGTAGATGGCTGACACCACATCATCCTTTAGTTCTTTTGCTAGCTGTCTAGCCAAAGACTTATCAAGTTGAACCATTGCGTTATCATCTAATTCCGAATCAAACACTACGTTCTTCTCTTTTATCTTGTTCTCAATAAATGAGTAGTCTTTCTCTTCCACATCAGCCACGTATGGCTTTCTGCTCTTCATTACACTTAGTTTTCTAAGTGAGAAGTCATATTTGTTGTAATTGACAAGCAATACCTTATTTACCCAAATATCACTGTTCTGATTAAGGATAAAGTAAATGAAACTTTCTGTGTGAGAAACTATTCTAACTTGTTTCTTCTCAAAGCCCATCTCCACAAAGATTTTCTTAATGTTATCTACTATTGTTGGATTTAGATCTTCCACAGAAATCAAAATATCTCTGATAACTCTTGTCTTGCAGCGACGTCTAGCTAGGTCAAGTAAATACTCCATAAACACTTTGACCACTTCGCGGTCGTCTTTTCGCATTTTTTTGTTACACATTTTAGGCAAGTTAGTATAGGAAGTACTGTTGTTTAGTCTTCCTTTGCTAACAGCTTCATCACCTGATGACCACTCCATCAATTCTTTGTTGTAACAAACTGTTGTTGGAATCTGAAATGTGTCCTTATTTTTAGTGTGAATATTCTTAGGTGTCACATCATTTCCCAAATATGCAAGTTGTGTAAAATCCATGGAAAAATCAATTGCAAGAATTATACCTTTGCCCACTTTTCTCCTCCTTTGACAAATAGCAATTTGTAGCCTTTTGCCATCTTATAGCAGTTTAAATGACTCTTTTCCTGCTACTTTATCTAATTCATAAGTCTGCATAATTTCTTTGCATTCGGCGTCTTTGCCCAGCTCTTTGCAGACCATCATTGAATTTATCATTCCAAATCTTGTCTCGTCATTGTAGATGTCTTTCTTAGAAATTCTAACTGAGTAGTTATCTACCACTTTGCCGTTAGGTGCTTCTTCTGAGTACTCTCTTATGCTGTAGTTTATCTGCTCTCCGTAGAACATAATAATCTCTTTTGTGAATACCCCCTGGTAAATACTTCCCATTTCCTCAACCACTGGCTCGAGTTTTCCTTCAGGTGTAGTGATTGTGTATTTAATCTCAACTCTGTGGTTAGGATTTGTTCTAAAGTCTATGATTGTCTTATCAACCATTCCAAATGGAATCTTAATCCACTTGCTAAACTTCTTATAAAACTCGAAGTGAATACTGTTCTTAGCAAGTTCATTGATAAGAGTTTCAACTATTGTAATTTGTCTCTTAGTTGGTTCTGACACTTTAGACATAACCTCGATGAATGCAATCTTACAAATCATTGGAGTGTTAAATCCATTAGCATACTCTTCTTCTAAGATTTCCCAAACTATTCTTGGACACTGTACTTTCTTTATGAAGTAGTTGTAACTTACATATGTGTAGAAAGCTTTGCGCACCTTCGACGAAGTCGGGTATTTCAAATACTCTGTGTAAATATCAAAAATCTTATCTGATATATCGTTTTCAAACATGTACTGGATAAGCAATCTCTCGGCAATTGTATTGTCATCAATCTCTAGAGACTTTGATGCTAAGAACAATTGATATAGTTCAATGGAACCGCTGTCGTAATGACGTCCTAAGTATTTTAGAACTTCCTTATCTCTACAACCATTTCTGAAAATGCTACCGCACATCTCGACTACTATCCCATTGTTTTCGTAGTCAGGATCCTTTACTAGTTCAACACAAAGTTTCTCGATTAATTTTTTATCGATACCTTTGTATCCGTATTTTGCTACCAAAGGATAAGTCTTCTTCAAATGATTTCTAGATAGCATAATCTCAATCACTTTTCTTCTAGCAGTTATAGACATTGTATCCAAGTCAAAATTAACAGGATAAACATCTAAATCTCCCATATCGTATCCTTTGTAGAAGTAGTCAATTGCAAAGTTCTCAAGGAAATGTCTGTAATGGCTAGAGATGCCTCTAATATCCATTGTATCCTTAATAGTCTTTGCCTCGCCCTTGCGTTTGCTTGGGTGAGATAGCAAATCTTCTGTATCACAAAGCTTAAGCATTGCGCTAAAACCAGTCTTTGTAATGTTAATCATCTCAGCCATGCTTGTGATAGTAGTCTCAACCTTTGATAGGAATCTTCCTCTATAGTCCACATACATAATGACTGGATGTTTTGTGTAAAGTTGTACGTAAGCGACGCCGTCTTTCAACTCCACTTCTTGCACTGCATCCACTTCTTTGTGCGCAACAATCACTGACTTAATGTTTTGATTGTCTACTTCTATCTTATAAGTGTGAAGTACATTTGGAAGGTGATCTTCTAGCTCGCCCACGATAAAATCATCAGTCAATACATCTCTGTAAACATACTGTAGATGTGTGTTATTTCTCTCTGCCAAGATTTCGTCTGTGGCAAATCTTTCCATATCAGCCAAGCACTTAGAATATGTCTTGTCCTTTAGCGAATAGTTGTTAACGATATTCGCAAAGAAGTAATCTCTGTTTTCCTCTAGAGACTCTGTTCCAAGTTCAAAGTACTTGTATGCATTCTTCTCTAGCTTGTCATAGTTTGATGTATCAACTGTGTAAATGTAATATTCAAATAGATTAGTTACATTTATATCTTTTGCCACACCAGCCTTTAACCACTGGTGATATTTTGTATCTCTCTTGTCTCCACTAACAATCATTCTACAGATTGTTGTAAGAACATCTTTTAACTTGGTAGCCTCGTAGAACTTAGTTAGAGTGTCAAAGATTTTATCGTTAAATCCTTTCTCTCTTTCAAGAACTAAAGCTACCTGTTTTGCGAATGGGCGTTTAACCATATCGTATCTTGCGATAAAGTTAATAACCTGAATTTCAAAGTCTCCAATCTCTTTAAGGAGCGCTGGCTCATCTAGTAGAACCTGGGCTGCTTCAAAGTAAATGATTGGGCTGACTGTTCCATGGTTAAATGCACGCTTCGCCAAAGTATACTTAAGAGATGGATTGTTGTTGTATCTATCATCTGTGTAGAACAATACCCATAGCACTTGCCATGTGTCATATCCATTCTCAAAGTAATTCTTAATCTCTTTCTTTATATCCTCAGTAAATGATGCATCGTTCTTGTACAAAGATCTTAAGTACAAGTAATAGCAATACTGACTAATGTCTTTTTCATCGCCTTGATCTGCCATAATACCTGAGATAGTATTTAGCGTCTCAAGTGCTTTAGATTCATCATTATCTAGGATTGCAACTTGAGCTGTGGCTGATAGACCCATAATGTCGTTTTCGTCCCAGTCGAATCTGTCTTCGGCGGTCTGGACCATTTTCTTCTTCCACTCTTCGCCATCTATCTTTCCAGTTCTAAATGCTAGATAGTTTTTAACAAAACTGATTGCACTCTTCTTTGCATTGATATAAGCATCATCTTTAACAGCCTCGTTTACAACAATAATGTCATAAACCAAAGTCTCGTTAGATGTCTTGAATGTAATCTTTCCGTGGTTACTTCCGCCGTGAAGCCTTGATGCGTTTATAAAGTATGTGTACTCAACAGTATTTCCGTTAAACTGCTCTCCGCCAATCTTTGGCTCGCATCCGTAGAAGAAATCTCCTTCCACTTCCACGTCTATCTCTGTGTAACCCCAAGTGTTTTTATAAATCTTAATTACATCACTGTAATTTTCTGTGATGTCTGCGTATTCTTTGTAGGAATCTTTTAGTCTAATCTGGATTCTCTCTTTTAGTCCCATTCCAACCAAGAACTCTTCTAAAGCAATATCTCTGTTTCCATTTCTCATTACCTGGTTGTATAGAGTGTATCCTTTATTATCGTTTTCTAGGAAGAAGTCTTTAAACTCTTTTGATAGAAAAACGATTAAAGCTTCGTCGTAGCCTTCTTTCACTGCCTTTACGAATGTTTCGTAATTAGTGATATCTCCAGCTGATGTGTGAATAGCTGCTTCCTTCATAGTGATGCCAAAAGGAATTGCATAATCACCAGCATCTGTTACCACGCTAATAGTTCCACTAACGATCTGTCCCGGAGCAAGGTTTTCTGTTGTGATTTTGTATTTGATAGTATTCTCAGTTCCGTCAAATGAGTCGTGCTCAAAACTAACGTGAGAGTCCGTGCTACAAACCACGCCTTTAATAGGGAGTCCATTTTTACTCTTAATGGTAATCTCTCCCTCTTTACTCTCTCCACAGTCCAATGTGGCAGCTATTTGATTTTCTGACATTTCTGCATCAGGAGTTTCATAAACTGAAATACCTGTTGCAAGTCTCTCGACTAATGCTTTCATAAGCACCTCCGGTGCAAAATATATTTTAGTTTTTTATTTTTCGTTTTTAATCTTTGCCATAAATTCTTTCATCTGCTTTTCTACTCCCAAGTCACCTGGCTCGTAGAATTTCTTATCTTTAATCTCGTCCGGCAAATATTGTTGATCAACCCAGTGATTTGGAAAATCGTGTGCGTATTTGTATCCAACACCATGCCCCAAGTCATCGTGTCCGCTGTAGTGTGCATCCTGCAAATGAGCTGGCACTCTAGCCTGAACATTGTTTTCAACTTCTGCTATTGCTCTCTCAATTGCCATGTATGAAGCGTTGCTTTTGGGAGACATTGCCACATACACTGCAGCCTCCGCCAAAATAATTCTAGCTTCTGGCATTCCAATTTGTCTGACCGCTTCCGCCGCCGATGTAGCAACCACCAAAGCATTAGGGTTAGCCATACCAACATCTTCGCTTGCGCAAATCATAATTCTTCTTGCAATAAAGTCTATGCTCTCACCAGCTGCTAGCATCTTCGCCAAATAGTAAACAACTGCATCTGGATCTGACCCTCTCATACTTTTAATAAAAGCTGAGATAGTGTCGTAATGATTATCTCCATCTTTGTCGTACTTAAGCGCACGCTTCTGGATACATTCCTCTGCCACTTCCATTGTGATGTGAATCTTTCCATCCTCTGATGGATCTGTAGTTAGAACTCCTAACTCGATTGCGTTAAGTGCAGTTCTCGCATCACCATTTGCAATGTTTGCCAAGAAGTCCACCGACTCTTCATCTATAGCGACATTGTATGAACCCATGCCACACTCTTCATCTTCCACGGCTCTTCTAATCAAAGTCTTTATATTCTCTTCACTTAGAGGATATAGTTCAAAAACAATTGATCTAGAAATAAGAGCTCGATTCACTTCAAAGTATGGGTTCTCTGTAGTAGCCCCAATTAAAATTACTGTGCCGTCCTCCACAAAAGGTAGCAAGTAATCCTGCTGGCTTTTATTGAATCTATGTATCTCGTCGATAAATAGAATTGTTTTCTTTCCAGTCATCGCAAGTTCGTCTTTGGCTTTTGCCACAACATCTTGCATATCCTTCTTACCAGATACCGTAGCGTTAAGCTGTGTGAACTTTGAACTAGTGGTGTTTGCAATCACCTTCGCCAAAGTGGTTTTCCCCGTACCCGGTGGGCCATAAAAAATGACAGAACTGATCTTATCTGCCTTGATGGCTCTATATAAAAGTTTATCCTTAGCTATGATGTGCTCTTGTCCTACTACTTCATCTAAAGTCTTTGGACGAAGTCTACTAGCTAGGGGTGATTCTTTTTTTGTATTTACGTCTCTAGCGTAATCAAATAAATCCATGGTTTCCTCTATCTATCTTGGGCCAAACTTTGCTCCCCAAATCAAATATCCAATAATAATTCCAACTACTATTCCAATAACCAAGTGAACCATACGTCCAATGTCCATAGCTTTTGGTTCACGCTTTCCGCCATTGTTTTCTTTAGCCTGCTTGCGGTTAAAAATTACGATATCAATGGCAATCAATATGCAACCAAGAATAGTAATGCCTGCACAAATAATAGTTATTGCAAATGGGTTTACGCCAAATACTTTGACGTTCGCGAAAGAAAGAATAATTGAAATAAATGTAAGAACGACTGCAGGTGCAGTAATACCAATAGCAACCTTACCTAGTAGGCTAGATTGATACTGTGATCTTTGTGGTTGTTTATTTTTAAACTTATAATAGTCTGCCATATTTACCTCTATCCAATTGCTCTAATGCCAGAGAATACTCCTAGGCTAAGTAGCAACATTATTGTTCCTGCTAAAAGAACTCCACCCATAGCCGCTAGACAACTCTTCTTAAAGTCTAAATCTAAAATGCTGGCCGCAAGAGTTCCTGTCCAAGCACCTGTTCCAGGAAGTGGAATTCCAACAAAAAGCAAAAGTGCAACATACACTCCGCCTCTAGTTTTCTGTGTAAGTTTCTCTCCTCCACGCTCTCCTTTTTCTAAGCACCAAGTGAAAAACTTTCCAATATATTTTTTATCCTTGCCCCAAAGAAGCACCTTTCTCGCAAAGAAAAAGATGATTGGAACAGGAAGCATATTTCCAATAATAATTATTACAATGTATAGCCAAACAGGTCTCAAATGAAAACCTTCAGCCACAGGAATAGCTCCTCTAAGCTCCACTAGTGGAACCATTGAAACTAGAAAAACTATTATCCATTTATACCATAATCCTTTAATCATATTGTCCTCTATTTTTGCACAGTTTTATAATTGGGCGCACTCGTCCAACGTAAAAAATCTCACCATAAAATTATAACAAATTTTATGGTGAGATTAAAGGTCGATTTAGTGATATTTAAGGGTTTTTTGCCCTTTTTTATCGCAAAAATCGCTTATTTGTTTTTTACTACTAGTTTGTCATCTTTCACATCAAAAACTAATGTCTCTCCAAGGCTAATATCTCCCTCTAAAATAGTCTTTGCTGCCAAAGTTTCAACATTCTTCTGGATAAATCTCTTAAGCGGTCTAGCGCCGTAAACTGGGTCATATCCGCTCTCAATTACAAAGTCTTTAGCCTTATCAGTTAGTTCAACCTTAAGTTCTTTCTCCTTAAGCCTTACATTTAACTCATCAATCACTAGATCAACTATTCCAGCGATATTGTCCTTTGTAAGCGGCTTAAACATAATGATTTCATCTAGTCTGTTTAAGAACTCTGGTCTGAAGTGATTCTTCAAATCATCCATGACCATTTTCTCGTTCTCTTCTTTGATGTTACCATCATCGTCTATGCCCTCAAGTAGATATGAAGAACCAATATTTGAAGTCATAATCAAAATTGTATTCTTAAAGTTTACAGTTCTACCCTGCGAGTCTGTGATTCGTCCATCATCCAAAACTTGAAGTAAAACGTTGAACACATCTGGATGCGCTTTCTCGATCTCGTCAAACAATACAACCGAATAAGGTTTACGTCTAACTGCCTCAGTTAACTGACCACCTTCATCATACCCTACGTATCCCGGAGGCGCTCCGATAAGTCTAGACACACTGAATTTTTCCATGTACTCGCTCATGTCGATTCGAACGATGTTGCTCTCATCGTCAAATAAATTCTGCGCCAAAGACTTAGCAAGCTCTGTCTTACCAACGCCTGTAGGTCCTAAGAACATAAACGAGCCGATTGGTTTGTTTGGATCTTCCACTCCAGCTTTTGAACGAAGAATTGCTTCTGAAATCTTTGTAACAGCCTCATCCTGTCCAATAACTCTTTTGTGAAGTGCATCATCTAGATGCAAGATTTTATCTCTTTCAGTCTCTGTAAGTTTTGCAACAGGGATTCCAGTCCATCTACTGATGATTCTAGCAATTTCTTCTTCTGTCACACTCTCACGAACTAGTTCAAGGTCCTTTCCTTTTACTTTCTCTTCCTCTTCTTCTAACTGTTTTTGAAGCTCAGGAAGTTTTCCGTATTGAAGTTCAGCGGCTTTGTCTAGGTCGTAGTCGTTTTGAGCTTTCTCAATATCTTTCTTAACGGCTTCTACCTGTTCTCTTAACTCGCCAACCTTATTAATGCTGTCTTTTTCGTTCTCCCACTGAGCAACTTTAGTATCGTACTCGCTCTTAAGTTCAGCCAACTCTTCCTGCAACTCCTCAAGTCTTTCCTTGCTCAAGTTATCTTCTTCCTTCTTAAGAGCAGCCTCTTCTATCTCTAACTGCATAACTTTACGTCTTAGTTCATCTAACTCTGTTGGCATAGAATCCATCTCAGTTTTGATAAGTGCACATGCCTCATCCACTAAGTCGATAGCCTTGTCAGGAAGGAACCTATCCGTAATATATCTGTCCGACAAAGTAGCCGCACTAACCAAAGCACCGTCCTGAATCTTTACGCCGTGGAACACTTCATATCTTTCCTTAATTCCACGTAGGATTGAGATAGTATCTTCCACTGTTGGCTCTCCTACCATTACAGGTTGGAAACGTCTCTCTAGAGCTTTGTCTTTTTCAATGTACTCTCTGTACTCATCTAGTGTAGTTGCACCGATACAGTGTAGTTCACCTCTCGCAAGCATAGGTTTTAGCATATTGCCTGCATCCATTGCGCCTTCAGTTTTACCGGCACCTACTATTGTGTGAAGCTCATCTATAAAAAGAATGATTTCTCCATCACTTTCCTTAACATCAGATAATACTGCTTTAAGTCTTTCTTCAAACTCTCCACGATACTTTGCTCCAGCTACTAATGAGCCTAAGTCCAATGCAAAGATTTTTTTATTCTTAAGTCCATCTGGCACATCGCCCTTAACTATTCGCTGCGCCAAACCTTCGATAGCTGCTGTTTTACCAACACCTGGTTCACCGATAAGAACTGGATTGTTCTTTGTCTTTCTTGAAAGAATTCTAATGATATTTCTAATCTCATTGTCTCTTCCAATAATCGGATCTAACTTCTGATCTCTTGCTCTTTCAACCAAGTCCTGTCCATATTTAGACAAGGCTTCGTAAGTTCCTTCTGGATTATCAGATGTAACTCGCTGTGAACCTCTTACAGTTTCAAGAACACTTAAGAATCTCTCGCGTGTAATTCCAAATTCTTTGAAGATGTCCTTCACTGCCTTATTTGGTTTTTTAAGCATTGAGAGGAATAAGTGCTCTACTGACACATACTCATCTCCCATTTTCTTCGCCTCATCCTCAGCACTAACTAAAACATCATTAAGAGCCTGGCTCATATGACGCTCGCCGCCTTGTACCTTTGGAAGCGCTTCAATAGCCTGAACAACACAGTTATCAAAGTAATTGATATCAATGTCCATTCTCTCAATTAGCTTAGCAATCAGACTATCAGAAATAGTCACTAAGCTGTGCAAGAAATGTTCTTGATCAATCGCTTGATTACCATACTCCATTGCTATTTTGTCGCACTCCTGTATGCTTTCAATTGATTTTTGTGTGAACTTATTTACATTCATGACATTCACCTCCATCACTTATTTTTAGGGTCATTTTTCATACTTTATTGATCCCTCTTTATCTTAAAATAAGTACTTCAGGTTCGCCTGAAATACTCATTTCTACTCTTATATTCTCTTATAAAATTATGTAATTTTTCCGTATGTTATTTTAAATAAATGTTAAATAAATATGAACAAAAAAAAGAATGAAAAATTACTTTTCATTCTTTCTCTTTTGTAAATCAAAACATAATTTATAAAGCATATATCCAATCACTGTTCCTAATAAATTAATTACAATATCATTAACTTCAAGCATTCTTCCGCCTGCAGCCTGCAGAAGCTCAATTATCAATATCACTATCAAAGTTATTATTAACACTCTAATTATTTTCATCCTTTGAAAGATAATTGGTAATAAAAATCCGAACGGAACAAATAGCACACAATTACATATCAGCATCGCTACTTCTCCACCATCTTGAGGAATTATTATCTTTATGACGTCAAAAGATTCTAGAAACCATTCCCATTTATACTGCGTCATACTGTGGATGCCTATAATCCCCGTCACTTCTAAAAGAGTAAAAACATACCAAATAAAAGTAAACTCTAATAATGAGCGTTTAATACTAATTTTTTTCTTTATTATCTTTTTAATAATCAAATATACAGCAAAAATTATTACGCTAATAAAAAAAGCATTAATAACCATCGCCATCAGCATTATAAAATAATTTTTCATTTTAAAATTTCTGTATAGTATTAATTTCTTATGCTGTTCCCCTTAACGACTTAAAAAAACTATCATAATTAATAGTAAGATAATAGTGTAATAAATTTCACTTTAACTAATGAAAGCAAATATTGATACCATCGCCTTAAATCATACCACAGCATGCGTTCATAAACGTAACAAAAAGACTAGCATTAGCTAGTCTTTTTATCACAATTAAATATTTATTAACGTGTAAATTTGAAATAGTCCAAACTTTTTTATTTTATTATATCCTCTAATGCCATAATCAATGCATTCATCTGTTCTTTAGTGCCAATAGTAATTCTAATATAACTATCAATTCTTGGCTTATCAAAATATCTTATAAAAATACTTCTTTCACGAAGTTTTTCAAAGATTTCTTTAGCTGGCATTGACTCGTGTGTTGCAAACAAGAAGTTTGTCTGGGAGTTTGTGCAATCAAATCCCATCTGCTTTAGTTTGCGTTTTGTCTCTTCTCTAGTTCTCTTTATCTCATCCACTAGTCCGACAAAGTACTCATCATCCTTAATTGCTGCCTTAGCACCACGGATTGCTGCCACATTCAAAGTATATGAGTTATATGAAAACTTCACATCCTTAAGCGCTTTAATCAAAGTCTCGCTACCGAAAGCATATCCCACTCTCATTCCAGCTAGCGCTCTAGACTTAGAGAACGTTCTAACAACTAATAAGTTTTCATACTTATCAATTAAATCTAAAACAGTTTCTCCGCCAAAATCAATATATGCTTCATCCACTATAACCACTGAATCAGGATTAGCAGAAATGATTTCTTCCACCTGTGCTTTTGGAAGTGCGATTCCTGTAGGAGCATTTGGATTGGCAAAAACTATTCCGCCATTTTCCTTTTTATAATCTTCAGGATCAATCTCAAACTCCTCCGTCAAAGGAACCGTCTCATATTTAATATCATAAAGTTCTGCCCATACATCGTAGAATGAATAAGTAATATCTGGGAACAAAATAGGCTTATCAGAATTAAAGAATGTTAAGAAAGACATTCCCAAAATATCGTCAGAGCCCACGCCCACAAACACTTTGCTTTCATCCACATCGTAATAAGATGCAATCTCTCTAACCAAATCCTTAGCATCTGGATCTGGATATTTTCTAAGTGCATCTGGCATCATACTAGCGATTGACATTTGAACCATGGTAGATGGTGCAAATGGTGACTCGTTTGTATTCAGTTTTATAATGTCACTTCCACTTGGCTGTTCACCCGGGACATATGGTGTGACTCTTCTAATGTTTTCCTCAAACTTTTTCATAGTTTTTCCTTTTACTTATCTTCTTCCAAATGGCAACTAGTATAACTGCTGCTACTAGTCCGCCAAACATATCAACAAACACATCTCCTATTTTCGCGCTTCTTCCTTTAACAAATAACTGATGCATCTCATCAGTCATTGCATACAGCATGCACCAAAGTGTCGCATAAAAGTAAATGTATCTCTTCTTTAAATTTCTTATTCCTTCAAATGTTAAAAGAAATCCAGTAACTAGTAATCCAAGCAATCCGTACTCGCCAAAGTGCCCAATCTTTCTCACAACAAAACTTACTTTGTTAAAGAATGCCTTTTGTTCGCTCGCCGGCAAGGAATCATAACTTGGTTTAATTATATGAACAACTTTAATTGTAATCTTATCGCTAAGTGTCTGCGACTCTTCTCCATCATCTGCAGAGAAGTCAAATATCAAAAACATCCAGCCAACAATTAAAACTATTAATATAATTCTTAAAATCCAAATTTTATGCTTCATAACCTTTGCTCTTGATTACTTCTACTATTTCCTTAACAACACTCTGCGCGATCTCGTCTGTCTTAGCTTCAGCCATAACACGAACTACTGGCTCCGTACCACTAGCTCTTAGAATAATTCTGCCATCGCCTTCTAAATCTTCTTCTACCTTCTTAGCTGCTGCTAGCACATCTTCATCGTTTAGTACAACATCTTTGTCTTCGACGCGGACGTTTTCTAAGTACTGTGGATAAATAGTAACTGGTGCGATAAGTTCAGACATTTTCTTCTTAGCAGTAAGCATGAACTCCATAAGCTTAATTGATGTTAAAACACCATCACCTGTAGTTGCATACTTACTAAAGATAATGTGACCTGACTGCTCGCCACCAAGTCTGTAGTCGTTATTCTTCATACATTCGTATACGAACTTATCACCTACGTCAGTTTTTTCGTATGCGATGTCGGCCTCTTCAAAGGCCTTGTAAAGACCAAGGTTAGACATAATAGTAGTTGCCACAGCATTGTTTTTAAGTTCACCCTTTTCCTTCATGTGAACTGCTGCTACATAAAGAATCAAATCTCCATCCACTATCTTTCCTTCGTCATCTATACAGAAACATCTATCAGCATCGCCGTCATACGCGAAACCGATATCTAGTTTGTTATCGATAACATACTGCTGCAAAACTTCAATATGTGTAGAACCGCAATTCATATTGATGTTTGTTCCGTTAGGCTGATCATTTATAACATGTGTCTCAGCACCTAGTGCGTCAAATACACTCTTTGCGATAGCTGATGCACTACCGTTTGAACAATCGAGTCCTACTTTAATATTTCTAAACGAATGCTTCGCCAAAGACATTAGATACCCCATGTATCTATTTCTTCCTGCAAAGTAGTCGACAGTTCTACCGATATCTTCTCTCTCGGCATATGGAATAGAATCAAAGTCAGCGTCTAAGTACTCTTCTATCTGATCGATCACTTCTTGCTCCATCTTCTCTCCAGCGCCGTTAAGAAGTTTTATTCCATTATCATAGAATGGATTGTGACTGGCTGAAATCATAATTCCACAGTCAAAGTCCTCAGTTCTTACTACATACGAAACAGAAGGTGTAGTTGTAACGTGTAGTAGATACACGTCTGCACCAGTCGATGTAAGACCTGCTGCTAATGCATCCTCAAACATATAACTGCTTCGTCTTGTATCTTTACCGATAGCTACTGAGCAATCGCCCTTCTGACTATAGTAATGACCTAAGAATCTACCCACTTTAAAAGCGTGCATAGCAGTCAAATCTTTGTTAGCCTCTCCTCTAAATCCATCTGTTCCAAAATACTTTCCCATTTTTAAAATCCTCCAAGATTTATAATTCCTTCATCGAAAGCTGTTTGTTTTCAATCAAGAACTCTTTGTTGCAGACATCCAATGCTGCAAATTTATGTGTAATGATAATAACTGTCTTTGAATTAAGAGATTTAATATTATCAAGTACCCTCTTCTCTGTTTGTGCATCTAGCGCTGATGTAGCCTCGTCCAAAAGAAGTATAGGCGCATCAGATATAATCGCTCTCGCAATAGCAAGTCTTTGTGCTTGTCCCTCTGACACTCCTGTTCCTTTCTCTCCTAATACTGTATCTAGACCATCAGGCAACGTGTCAATAAAATCATCAATGTTACTTATCTCCATAGCCTTGCGTATTTCTTCGTCGGTAGCGTATGGATTAATTAGCCTAATGTTTTCTCTTAAAGTACCACTAAATAAGTAGTTACCCTGTGGCACATATGAAAATAGGCTTCTAGTATCTGGACCAGCATCCACATAACTGCCATTCTTTTCGTATAATCTGATAGTTCCCTCGTTTGGTTTAAATACTCCAAGAAGCATCTTCATCAAAGTACTCTTACCAATACCAGAGATACCTCTTATTGCGACAAAGTCACCTTTGCTAAACTCGGCATTTCCATCTTCTAGCACACTCTCTCTTCCGTAGTTAAATTTGATATTAGCAAATTCTGCTCTATCAAAATGTTTGTAGAATTCTGGTGCATTTATGTCTTCAATATCTTTATCTTCGTTTTCCATCTTTTCAATTTCAATAATTCTCTCGGCCGAAGCAATAATTGCATAGTAATCTGGCACTACCTTTGTGATATTTACAAATGGCGCCTGGATTTGGCCGATTAATTGAAGCATCGCTGTAAGTGTACCAAACTTCAACGCTCCTGCCGCCACCTTCAATGCCGCCCAAACTAATGCTGCCAAGTATCCTGCGTTAAATACAAATGAGAAACCTGCGTTAGCCAATATACTAACTTTTCTTCTCTTCATCTTAGCCCAGTAATTAATCTCTTGGTAGTCATCACCTTTTTCTTTGAAGGTCTCCTCCGCGCCAAAGGTCTTTACAACTAGCATACTCTCGATTGCTTCCTGGAAGAATGATCTAACTACACCTTCTGTAGATTGAACTTCCTTGTGTAGCCCTTTGAATTTTCCTCTCAACAACAAAGTAATCATTGAAATAATAATTCCGGCGATAAGGAAAAGAATTGTAAACTTAGGAGCTATAACCACTAAAACTACAAACGCTCCTAAAAATTGTGTGATGTAGTAAAGCATATTTGGAATAATACTTATTACACCATCGGTCACTATACCTATATCGCTTGTAAGTCTGTTAATTAGTTCTCCACTATGTATCTTGTTTATCTCTTCATACTTTTTATTTAAAATGCCATAGAACAATTTTGTTCTAAATCTCATTGTAAGTTTGGCTGTAACTTTAATGCCGATAGCCGATGCGGCAACTCTCATTAGCAATCTGGCTGATATAACAAGCAAAATAATTCCAGTCCACATCAAGATTTTTTGAGTGTATGGATTTGTAAATGCTGCCTGAATTATTTCCCAAAGCGACATGCCATCAATAGAAAAAGCATGTTTTTCATAAGTTTCCTGGGCTGCATCAATAGCGTACTTACTAAACAACGCAACAACAGTATTCACCAAAGCCAAAATAATATAGAGCACACTAATTAAAACTACATATGGAATATCTCGTTTGCAGTTTTTGATTATCCATCTTAAACCTTCTGAATTGTCCTTGTTAAATAATTTCAAGTCGTGCTCCTTATTTATTCAAACAAATTTTGTTCTTCTACTTTTTCTATAAATGCATCTACATCCTTTGACGCAGTCTCATTATCTACATCGTACTCATCCGTCAAAGCCTTAATCAAGTCTTCTCTACTTATGCCATCTATCATTTTCTCAAATAAAAATGCACCCGTATCATTTAGATTCATCATTCCGTTAAATTCTGATGCTGCCTCACCTATCGGAACAACGACAAATGATCCCGCTACATTTCTAAGAATATATCCTTCTTTAATCTTCATCTAAACTCTCCTAATGGTCTCGTATGCTATGTCGGCTGCTTCTTTGGAAATATCACAGCCCATTTTGTATAATGGAGTCTCGCTAAGCACTTCCTCCATATTGGACAATGCTTTGTCCATATATTCTTCTAGGGTAAGTTTTCTAGTAGTCTGTTTAAAAAACTTTGGAATAGCATCCTTTACATTTTCAGGCTCTATCCAATTTTTCTCACTTCTCTCAAGGAAAACTATAGCACCTAGTTTTGCTTTCGCATTTTTATTTGTGTTGTGCTTTCCACACCAAGGTGTGCCATACACATACCACTGTCCATCTATTTTTCTGATGGCTGGCTTGTCATCGTTTATAACAAATGCTTTGTCGCCAAACTTTTCAAGCCATAGATTTGTGTGTGTGGATTTTCCCATTCCACTGTCAGCCGAAAATAGATAAGCGTATCCATCCACTACTACAGCCGACGAATGAAGCATTAGGCCTTCGTAACCAAGCAATAATCTATGAAAATATTCTCCCGTATAAACATACTCCATATCTTCATACGTAGCACCTTGTGGAAATTCACTTTTGTTTTCCTCGTAGTAATTTGAGTCAAAGATTATTTCAATGTCAGGCTCGTCCCACTCAGTCTTTGCCAAATAGTCTTTGGCCAACTCTCTAGTTCTATCAAAGTAAGTGGTCATCAATATCTTTAGGCCTGCTATTTCATATTTAGCTGTAAACTCATGTATTTCAGCCACACAAAACTCCATCTTCCACTAATAGTCAAAAACACCTATGCGGTTAAAACATAGGCATCTTTGATATTAATAATTATTTGTAATAGTTTTCTGAACCGTATCCATAACCGTAGCCGCGCTTGTAGTATTTGCCATAATATCCACTGTAATAAGCACCCTTACCGTCTGGATCCACCTTATTAAGCACTGCACCTAATAATCTACATCCTGATTTCTTAAGCTGTTCAATCTGCTTTTGAACATATTTGTAACTAACGTTAGCCTGTGAAATTAGGAAAATTACACCATCTGTCTGCTGTGCCACGATAGCTGGGTCAATTACCTGTCCAATAGGTGGTGTATCAATAATTACATAATCATATGCATTTCTTGTAAGTCTAAGCATCTCTGTAAATCTTTCATTATCAAGTAACTCCGCTGGGTTTGGAGGAACTGGGCCAGATAGAATCATATCAAGGTTATCGATATTTGTTCTGTATCTAATACTGTCTAGTCTCTCCACTCCTGAAAGATAATGTGTTAGACCCTTAATTGCTTTGTTGATTTTGTAACGTCCAATCAAAACTGATTTTCTAAGGTCGGCATCGATAAATAATACTTTACTTCCACCTTCAGCCATTGAAACAGCTAGGTTAAATGCCACCATTGATTTTCCTTCGTTAGGAACTGAGCTAGTTAGTGAAATAAGTTTTACATCATCACCACAGAATTGGACATTAGTTCTAAGTGTCTTATATGCTTCTCTAGTCTTAAAATCTAAATCAGATATTTTCTCTAAATTAATATTTAACATATGACCTTACTCCTTTCCCTCTGTGGTATCATCATCCGATGAATCCTTTTTCTTTGTGCTTCCATAGCCATAGCCGTAACCATATCCATAACCATAGCCTTTGCTTCTTGAACTCTTAAGCGGAATAGAAGCCAAAACGGATACACCAAGTTTCTTTTCTATATCGTCAGGAGTTTTAATAGTATCGTCTAGTACAAACATCAAGATTACTACTAACAACGCCAATCCGAATCCAATGATAAAGCCAAGCATTGTATTTTTCTCAACGTGTGGACTAGAAGGAACTCTAGGTAGTGTAGCCTCGTCAACAGGGTTAACAGCTTCTACACCCTCCATAACTTCTTTTGTCTTATCATTTGCGACATCACGCACTTTGTCGGCAATCTTCTTCGATAGTTTTGGTTCTGGACTCGTAACTTTTATATCAAGAATACGAGTATCCTCTTCCAACTCTACCTCTACCATGCCTGCCAACTGTCCAACAGTTAAATCAAGTTTTAGGTCATCTTTTACTTTACTCAAGACCGGTTCACTTCTAAGTAACACTTGGTAGTCGTTTGCAAGATCTGAGGCAAACGCCAAATCGCTAGATGTCAAACCACTTTGGTTAGGATCTTGTCTACTCAAAATGTACACTTTAGTAGTAGACATATACTGTGGAGTAATAAAGAACTGAGTATATGCAAATGCAATACCACCCACTAATATTCCAACCAAAATAATGATAGTCAATCTGTTCAGAATAGTTGAGAGTAAACCACGAAGATCTATCTCTATTTCGTTTCTGTTATTCTGTTCTCCCATGTCTCTTCCTTTCGATTAAATATATTCTCCTGAAATAATCATCTCTGGATTTCTTACTAATAACCACTCAACATATCTCTCGCCGTACTTTGACTCGAGCAGTTCAATACATTTCTTCCAGTGAATGCCACGCTGTCTAACTGAATGAGCATCTGTGCCCACAAGATGTAACATCTCGTTTTCTACTAACTTTGCGACAAACTTTCTATCTTCTCTATATACCGATGTGGCATTTACCTGAAGGTAACATCCCATCTCCACCACATGGTTTAAATTCACTTTATTTATAGTTCCAATTCTTTTTCTAAAAGCTCTGTATCTCTCACAGTGAGCGATGATTGGAATATATCCGCCATTTACCAACTGGCTAAGAGCACGTTCTATAGTGCCGTAATCTTCCGAAGGATAAAACTCAATTAGCACATATCTGCTGCCTGCCATTGTCAAGATTCTTCCAGCATCTAGCTTTTCAACCATATCGTTACACAACAATACTTCATTGCCCAGATACAGTTTCATGTCAGGGTATTTCTCCCCAGCCAATGCTTTCAACTCGGCAAAATGACTGTTCCATCTCTCAATAGAAAGATTGAAACTTTCTTCGTCGTAATGTGGGGTTAAAATAAGACTTCTAGCCCCTTGGTTGTACTCCTCACCAATCATTTCGATGGATTTTTCAATGGATTCTGCTCCATCATCCACCCCAAAAAGAATGTGATTATGAATATCCGTAAAGCCCTTCATTAAAGCGTCCTCCTAAATCCCATAATCCAATAACATTTTACCAAAAAAAGAGTAACTATTCTACCTGAGCTAACTTAGCGGCTTGATCTGCTGCTATACAACCATCAATCAGCTCTTCAATATCACCGTTTAGAATTTGCTCTAATCTGTGTGATGTAAGTTTAATCCTGTGGTCTGTAACACGTCCCTGCGGGAAGTTGTAAGTTCTAATCTTTTCAGATCTATCACCTGAACCAATCTGGCTTTTTCTAGCTGCAGATTCCTCGTCTTGCTTCTTCTGGCACTCTAGTTCGTATAGTCTAGCTCTAAGTACTTTCAAAGCTTTGTCTTTGTTTTTAAGCTGTGACTTTTCATCCTGACATGAAATAACGATTCCAGTAGGGATATGTGTAAGTCTAACAGCTGAGTCTGTAGTATTTACACACTGTCCGCCGTTTCCTGATGCTCTAAACACATCAAATCGACAATCGTTCATATCAATCTCAATATCTACTTCTTCTGCCTCTGGCATAACTGCTACTGTAGCTGTCGATGTATGAATACGTCCGCCTGACTCAGTAACTGGAATTCTCTGTACACGGTGAACTCCACTCTCGTACTTAAGTTTTGAGTATGCACCATTACCATTAACCATAAAGACTACTTCCTTAAATCCTCCCACTCCATTTTCATTTAGTGAGATAAGCTCAGTCTTCCATCCCATGTTGTCGGCATACATACAATACATTCTATATAATTCTGCGGCAAATAAAGCGGCTTCGTCGCCACCTGCTCCACCACGAATTTCAACTACTACGTTCTTATCATCATTTTCATCTTTTGGAAGGAGCAAAATCTTTAATTCATCTTCTAGCTGTGCCTGGCGCTCTTTTGCTTCATTCATTTCCTCTTTTGCCAAATCCTTGATATCTTCATCGGACTCTTCATCTAGAATCATTAAGCTCTCATCAATAGTCTCTTTGCATTTTTTGTACTCTTCATAAGCCTCGACTATTGGCTCGAGGTCACTTTGCTCTTTCATCAATTTTCTATACTTGTTTTGGTCATTAACTACTTCTGGCTTAGTAAGCTGTTCGTTAATTTCGTTAAATCTCTCAACAATCGCTTCTAACTTGTCAAACATAATATCTTTCCTTTCAAATTTCTGTTTCTAGTTACTATATTATATTTGCCCAGCTAACCTTTCTTTGCGTAAACTACTCTATCATTCATCGTTAAATCCTTCTTCACAACTATATCTTGATAGCCGTTTTCCTTTAGTATATTTGAAACTTCTTTGGCCTGGTCAAAACCAATCTCAAAGAAGATCAATCCATTTTCATTCAAATAATCTTTTGCCTGCTTTGCTATTGCTTGGTAAAAGTCCAAACCACTCTCTCCACCATCTAGCGCTAGGCGCGGATCGTGCATCTTTACTTCTTCTTCCAAGTTCTCAATTTCTTCTGTTTTAATATATGGAGGGTTTGAAACTATTACATCAAACTGTCCTTCCACATTTTCAAACAAATCTGACTCGACAAAGATTACATCTGTCTGATTAAGTGTGTTGTTTTCCTTTGCTACGTCCAGTGCATCCTTTGAAATGTCCGCTGCCACAACAGTTGCATTGTCACACATATCGCTGATAGTAATTGCTATACAACCTGAACCAGTACACATATCTAGCACTTTCAAGAAATCATCGCCCACATACTTTACTACTTCATCTACCAAGATTTCAGTGTCGAATCTAGGAATTAGAACATTCTCATTTACTTTAAATGTAAGTCCCATAAATTCAGTTTCACCTATTATGTGCTGAAGTGGGATGTGGTTTATTCTTTTTTCAACTGCTTCTACTATTTGCTCTGCATGGACTTTGCTAATTTGCATATCCTGATTTGCAAAATATTCGCTTTTTTTAATGTCTGCAAAATGTTCTAAAAGAAGCCATATATCAACTGATGCGTCTGAAATACCAGCCGCATCAAGTTTATCTGTATTTTCTTTTACAAAATCTCTAACTAAAATTTCCAATTGAATCCTGATCCTGTATTTTTATCTCTCTTTGGCAAATCATGAGGTTCAGGTCTAACGTAAGACTGAGGTCTAGGAGTAGGTTTTCTTTTAGTTCTAACTTCCACTCCGTTATCTTCTAGATAAGCTTTCCAGTCAAATACTGCCTCTGTAGCCTCAATAGCCACTTCAATCATATCGTCAGAAGGTTCTCTTGTAGTAATTCTTTGCATCCAAAGACCTGGTTTGCTCAAGATATCTACAAACAAATTATCCTTTGACCCAGCCAATCTAATAAATTCATATGAAAAGCCGGCAATCACTGGAACTAGCAAAACTCTTATTCCATATCTTAACCAAATGTTTTCTGGTCTAACTAGCAAGAAAACAATAATACTTATTAAGATAATTACAAACAAGAAACTTGTTCCACATCTTTTATGGAATCTAGAACTACTTCTAACATTTTCTACATTTAGTTCTTTTCCTGTTTCAATACAATTAATACACTTGTGCTCAGCACCGTGGTACATATATGTTCTTCTAATATCTTTTATTAAAGCAGTTAATGCCAAATAAAGAATAAAGATAAGAACTTTCAATATACCCTCAATAATAGGCACTCTTTGCTTTGTGACCCAAGAAATATGTCTTTCCATAATATCTGCTATAAACAATGGAAGAATCATAAATAGGGCTATCGCCAAAATAGCAGAAATTGCAATTGTAAATCCAATAATAAACTTTTCAGCCTTCTCGCCAAACTTTTTATTAAGCCAGTTTTCAAACTTGTCCGGCTCTATTTCTTCTTCATCTAAAAACTGTGAAGAATAAGTCAGTGCTCTTATTCCTAAAACCATAGAATCCCATAGTTTAAAGATTCCTCTTACAAAAGGTATCCTAGCTAAAACGTTTTTCTCTGCTATATCTTTATGCGCACCAACTCTGCAGTCGATTTCTTTGTCGGCTGCTCTCACGGCTACTGCATATTTATCTTTATTTCTCATCATTATGCCTTCAAGCACAGCTTGTCCGCCAATACCTGAACAAGGTAGTCTATTCTTCATCTAATAACTCCTTAAAGATACTAAAAAGAAAATGGGTTGAGAAAATATCTCAACCCGTAATCTTTAATCTTATTTGATACCATACTTCTTATTGAACTGGTCAACTCTACCACGAGCTGTAACAGCCTTCTGCTGTCCTGTATAGAAAGGATGACACTGTGAACAAATTTCCACGTGAATATCTTCCTTAGTAGAGCCAGTTACAAATGTGTTACCACAGTTACATGTAACCTTTGCTTCATGGTATTCTGGATGAATTCCTTTTCTCATTTTTTTCACCTCTTCGAATAATATATGTATTTTGGCTTATGCCAATTACTTGCCTTGAAATATCGAATATCCCGAACTTAGTTCGACAATTCAATAGCCAAATAATTATAGCATAGGAGTATTTTCTATGCAACACTTATTTTAAAGCTAAAAACGGGTTATTTTTTAGCTATAGACTTAACTCTTTGGACGAATTCGTCGTTGTTTTTAGTCTTAGCAAAAGTGTCCACAATCTGCTCTAATGCTTCTTCTTTTCTCATGCCACTCATCTCTTTTCTAATAAAGTTAGCGGCAAATACTTCATCGTCTGATAGCAACAAATCTTCTCTTCTTGTACTTGATTTTGCTATATCAATAGCTGGGAATAGTCTTTTCTCAGAAAGTGCTCTATCAAGAACAAGTTCCATATTACCAGTACCCTTAAATTCCTCGTACACTACATCGTCCATCTTACTTCCAGTATCAACTAGCGCTGTGGCTAACACTGTAAGGCTTCCGCCCTCTCTCATTGTTCTAGCTGCGCCAAAGAATTTCTTAGGCATATGTAGCGCTGCTGGATCAAGACCACCTGATAGCGTTCTACCACTTGCATTTACTGTTAAGTTGTAAGCTCTTGCAAGTCTTGTAATACTATCTAGAAGAATTATTACATCTTTGCCGTGCTCGACCAATCTTTTTGCACGCTCAAGCACCATCTCAGATACTTTTTTGTGATGCTCTGGTCTCTCATCAAATGTCGAATGAATAACCTCTACATTATCACCCTGAATAGCCTCTTTAATGTCTGTAACTTCTTCGGGTCTCTCATCTATCAAAAGAATAATTATTTCCATCTCTGGATTATTCTTAAGCACTGCTTTTGCTGTCTCTTTTAAAAGAGTAGTTTTTCCTGCCTTAGGAGGTGAAACAATCATACCTCTTTGGCCCTTACCGATCGGACAAATCAAATCAACCATTCTCATAGCGATACTGTGTCCGTCAGTCTCTAACGAGATTCTCTCATGAGGAAACACTGGTGTTAGATCGTCAAAACTTGGTCTGTTTATAACCTTATCCAAACTTTCGCCATTTACTTGATCTACATAGTAGATAGCGCCAAAGTTCTCTCCTTCTCTCTTAGGACGAACGCGGCCTGTCACATAGTCGCCAGTCTTAAGTCTAAATCTTCTGATCTGTGACTGCGCAACATACACATCATCTTCGCCCGACAAATAGTTATCAGATCTCAAGAAACCGTAACCATCCTGGCAAACTTCCAAAATACCTGTGGTAGTCTCGCCATTTTCGTTTGGCACTTCGTCTTTGTGAGTGATTCCTTCATCTTTCGAATCAAGCTCAGCTAGCATATCCACTAACTGCTGTTTTCTCAAAGATGACACACCTTTTATTCCTTTTTCTTTTGCAATCTCTCTTAATTCGCTTACTGGTAGAGCTGATAATTTTTCTTTCATATTAACTCCTTTGGTCTACTGACCCAGTTTTTCAATTATGTATTGATAAATTTCCTGACTGTTATCTTTTGTATCAAATGCGCCACACATGTGAGATGCTGTCTCTCTGTCTGGTGCCGCTATATTAATCTCGATTAGTGTTCCGTCACCTTCTTTTACCTGACAGTGAACGATATAGTCTCCGTTTGATGCTTGGTAGTAATCAGATGTAGTTCCGATTTCGTTACGAAGTTCATATTTGTTTTCAATCAAATACATATCAACCTCGTCCACGATAGAGTTTGAAATCTTGTTCTCAAAGAACTTCAAACTCTCTCTACCCTCTGCGCTCAAGTGATAGTAAGTGGTATTTCTGTTTTCATTTGAGAAAACAAATCCCGCCTCTATCAACTCATTCAAACACTTCTGCACTGTGAAATAATTTGTGTACTCATTCTCAGTAAAGAACTGTGTAATCTGTGAGTTCGTCAAAGGAAAATCCACCTTGTCCAACATGTGCATTATTATTAACTTGTATAGTACGACCATATCTAATGCCATAACTAATCCTCGCAAATCTGTTCTATTAAATCTAATATTTCATCCTTGCCCTGCTTTGTAACTGCCGAGAAAGGAATAACAATAGTGTCTTTCACAACCCCTAAGCTTTCTTTAAGTATTTTAAGATTCTTTTGAACCTGACTTCTCTTTAGTTTATCTAACTTTGTGGCAATAATGATTGGATAAAAACCCATCTCCAACATCCACTCATACATCTGCTTGTCATTCTTTGATGCCTCATGTCTAATATCCACAAGCAAAAATATTGCACGAAGTTGCTCGGATGTGTTTAGATAGTTTTCTATCATTACACCCCATTTTTCTTTTTCTGATTTTGAAACTTTGGCATATCCATATCCAGGCAAGTCCACAAAGTATAGCTCTTTATTTATATTGTAGTAATTAATAGTTTGGGTTTTTCCAGGGGAAGATGATGTCCTGGCTAGAGCCTTTCTGTTCACAAGGCCATTGATAAGGGATGATTTTCCAACATTGGACTTACCAGCAAAAGCTATCTCAGGCATAGTGTTATGAGGTAGCTTGCTAGTAACTCCACATACAGTTTCTAATTCTGCATTTTTAACTTTCATTATTTTTCCTTTAGAGCATTCTTCAAAACTTGATTCATAGTCTTAACAAAAACAATCTCAAGTCCATCAGTAATCTCTTTATCTAGTTCTAAAACTTCTGGTTTATTCTTAAATGGCACCAATACTTTCTCTATTCCTGCATTCTTTGCAGCGAGAAGTTTTTCTTTGACGCCGCCTATTGGCATAACATCGCCGCGCAAGTTAATCTCACCAGTCATAGCAACTTTGCAGTCCACTTTTATATTTGCAACCGCTGATAAAAGTGCTGTGGCCATAGTGATACCTGCTGAAGGGCCGTCCTTTGGCACTGCTCCTTCTGGCACGTGAATGTGAATGTTGTGCTCTGCAAAGAAATCTTTGTCCACGCCGTACTTTGATGCGATACTTCTTACATATGTAAGCGCGATCTCTGCAGACTCTTGCATTACATCACCTAACTGACCAGTAATTTTAAGCTTACCTTTACCTGGCATAGTGTTTACTTCTATCTGAAGTGTAGTTCCACCGACAGGTGTCCAAGCAAGACCTCGCACAATACCAACATCGTCTTTCTTGTTTGCCATTTCAACGTCAAACTTCTTGCGACCAAGGTACTTAGTGATATTCTTGTCAGTCACCTTCATGCTCTTCTTGCCATCTTTCTCGATACCCTTAGCAGCTATACGACAAATCTTTGCAATCTCTCGCTCTAACTGTCTAACACCAGACTCTCTAGTGTAGTAATCGATAATAGCATTTATAGCATCACCGGTAATATCAAGTTGGCTAATAGTTAAGCCATGTTTCTCTAACTGTTTCTTAATCAAATGCTCTGTAGCAATATGATACTTCTCATTTGAAGTGTATCCACTCACCTCAATGATTTCCATTCTGTCGAGTAGTGGTTCTGGAATAGTATCTCTGTTATTTGCTGTCGCAATAAACAATACATTTGATAAATCAATTGGAACTTCCAAATAGTTATCTCTAAATGCAAAGTTTTGTTCAGAGTCCATAACCTCTAACAATGCTGATGCAGGATCACCATGCATGCTACGTCCAAGCTTATCGACCTCGTCAAAGAGGATTAATGGATTTCCACTCTTGCAGTTCTTAAGTCCTACTGCCACTCTACCTGGCATAGCACCAACGTAAGTCTTTCTGTGACCACGGATTTCTGATTCATCATCCACACCACCTAGACTGATTCTCACATACTTTTTGTTTAGAGCTTCAGCCACTGACTTTGCAATAGATGTCTTACCAGTACCCGGAGGACCAACTAAACATACGATTGGGCTGTTTCCATCTTTCTTTGTAAGATTTCTAACTGCCAAGAATTCAATCATACGCTCTTTAACTTTATCTAGACCATAGTGGTCTCTATCTAATATAGCCTGAGCATTATCTAGATCAGGGTTTTCTTCTGTCATATTGTTCCATGGCATTTCAAGCATAGTGTCTAGATATGTCTTAATGACATTTCCTTCCACTCCGTTGTTGCCATAGTTTTTAAATCTAGCAAGTTCCTTTAGAAGTTTTTCTTTGACGTAGTCTTCTGCATTTAGATTTTTGATTTTCTCTTCCATCTCGTCTGCTTCAGACATATAGTCATCACCCAACTCTTCGCGGATAACTTGCATCTGTTCTCTTAAGATATGTTCTCTCTGAGCCTTATCCAGGCGCATTTTAACCTTTTCTACAATCTCGCCACGGATTGAGTTAATCTCATTTTCCGTCTTCAAGAACTTAGAAATGAAAATAAACTTTTCTAAAGTACTCTCCTCTTCTAGGAAAGTTTGTTTAAGTTTATAGTCAAGCGGGATTCTTCTAATAACTTGAGTCATCAACTCGTTTAGATCAGCGATGCTCAAAAGTTGTTGGAGAGTTTTTGTAGAAAATTCATGAGAATAGGAATCGTAATCTTTTAAGATATCTTGCAATTCTCTCTTGAAAGCTTCTTTCTTAATGTCGTCTAAGTCATCATCTGTCTCTTCTCTTACCACGACTTCTGCCTCGTAGTGAGTTCCGACATTATCGAAAGTTAAAACTTCCGCCTTTTCTATTGCTTCAACCATTACCCTTACTACATCTTCAGGTAACTTATTCATTTGTTTTACTTTTACTACAGTTCCAACTTTGTAGATTGATTCAAAGTTAGGAGTTTCCTCCTTAGGGTCTTTTTGTGCTACCACAAACAAGTTCTGACCCTTTTGCATAGCAACTTCTGCTGCATTGATTGATGTCTCTCTACTTATGTCGAAATGCACTGTAGTGCCCGGCAAAATTGTTAAACCTCTTAAAGGTATAGCCGGAATTAAATATAATTTTTCTGACATATTATTCCTCTATGCTGATTTATTTGATTTCTTACTCTTTGTTTTTGAATTGTATTTCAATTCTGGTTCTGCACCATCGTTAATAACTTCTTCAGTGATAATGCATTCTTTAATAGTCTCATCTGATGGTGTCTCATACATTGTGTTCATAACTGCTGCTTCTAGAATAGAACGAAGTCCTCTGGCTCCAGTCTTTCTATCAACTGCCTTCTTTGCGATAGCATCTAGCGCTCCTTCAGTAAATGTAAGTTTAACATCATCTAGTTCAAACAACTTTTCAAACTGTTTAACGAGCGCATTCTTTGGCGTTGTCAAAATTTCTTTCAACGCATCTTCATCTAAGAAGTCTAGTGATACAGTAACAGGCACACGACCGATAAACTCTGGAATAAGTCCAAACTTAGTCAAATCCTCTGGCATAACTTGCTTGAACAATTCGTCTGTCTTAGCATCAGTCTTTTCTTTAATTTCAGAACCAAATCCAATACTACTCTGATCTAGTCTAGTCTCGATAATCTTGTCTAGACCGTCAAAGGCACCGCCACAAATAAACAAAATGTTTGATGTGTTAATTGGAATTAATTCCTGCTGTGGATGCTTTCTTCCACCCTGTGGTGGCACTGAAGCATCTGTGCCTTCAATTATTTTAAGTAGTGCCTGCTGAACGCCTTCTCCGGAGACGTCTCTAGTAATTGAAACATTCTCTGACTTCTTTGTGATTTTATCAATCTCATCGATATAAATAATTCCGTGTTCTGCACGCTCTACATCGTAATCTGCTGCTTGAATAATCTTTAGCAAAATATTTTCCACATCTTCGCCCACATAGCCAGCCTCAGTAAGTGTAGTCGCATCTGCTATAGCAAACGGAACATTCAAAACCTTTGCTAGTGTCTGTGCAAGATATGTCTTACCACTACCTGTTGGTCCAAGCATCAAGATATTTGACTTTTGAAGTTCTACATCTAAGTCTGCACCTGATAAAACTCTTTTATAGTGATTGTAAACTGCCACAGATAAAACCTTCTTAGCTTCTTCCTGACCAATAACATAGTCATCTAGGAACTCTTTGATTTCCTTTGGCTTGAGAAGATTGATATCTTCAGTTTTCTTTTCCTCTTCAGGTGTGGCATATAGTTCTTCTTCCACTATGCCTGCACATATCTCAACACATCCATCACAAATGTATGTGTCATTAGGACCAGCAATAAGTCTATTTACTTGGTCTCTTGTTTTTCCACAAAATGAACAAACAGGAATTTCGTTCTTTGTATCTTTTTTTGACATTTATTTGTCTCCTTAAAAACGATTTATAAATGGCATATAAGGCACCACTAATGCGGTGCCTTAAAATTATTATTTTCTGTCTTTGATTACTTCATCTACTAAGCCGTAATCTTTAGCTTCGTCTGCGCTCATCCAGTTATCTCTGTCAGTGTCTTTCTCTATTACGTCTAACTTCTGGCCTGTGCAATCTGCCAAGATTTCATTTAACTTTTTCTTAGTATTTAGGATGTGCTCTGCTGCTATTTCGATTTCACTAGCTTGTCCCTGAGCACCGCCCATTGGCTGATGAATCATCACTTCTGCATTAGGAAGTGCGTATCTCTTACCCTTAGCTCCGCTTGCAAGTAAGAATGCACCCATGCTAGCAGCCATTCCAATACATGTAGTTGATACGTCACACTTAACATAGTTCATAGTGTCGTATATAGCCATACCAGCTGTTACTGATCCGCCAGGACTGTTAATGTACATGTGAATGTCTTTTCCTGGATCTTCAGATTCTAGGAACAATAACTGTGCAACTACTGTACTAGCTACTGCGTCATTTATCTCTTCACCAATAAAAATGATTCTGTCTTTTAATAATCTTGAATAAATATCGTATGAGCGCTCTCCTCTTGAGTTTTGCTCAATTACGTAAGGTATTAATGCCATAATCTACCTCCTATTATTTTGCTTCGTTTACAATTAACTCCGCTGCTTTTCTGATACAAATATCTTTCTTGATGTTTTCTCTGTCTTCATCTCTTAGCATTTCGTTAATCTTCTCAACTTCCATGCCGTACTGTTCTGACATCTTCAAAATCTCATCATCTACATCTGCATCTTTTGCTTCGATATTCTCAGCATCTACAATAGCTTCTAGTACTAGACTACTCTGAACTCTAGCTTCAGCCTGTGGCTTAACTTGTTCTTTCATCTGCTCTAGTGTAGAACCTGTCATCTGCAAATACTGCTCAAAAGCAATACCCTGCATCTGCATATTTCTAGCAAACTCTTCTACCATCTGATCGCAAGCTGTATCGATCATCTTTTCTGGAATGTCCATCTTTGAATCTTTTACGATTGCTTCGATAATTCTGCTCTCAGTTTCTCTAGCAGCCTCATTCTCTTTTGCTTCTGTAAGTTTCTTTCTGATATCCTCTTTGTATTCTTCTAGAGTGTCGAACTCTGAAACTTCCTGAGCAAACTCATCATCTATTTCTGGATATTCTTTAACTTTGATTTCTTTAATCTTAACTTTGAATAGTGCTGGCTTACCTGCTAGCTCTGCAGCTTGGTACTGTTCTGGGAAAGTAACGTTTACATCTACTTCATCTCCCACTTTCTTACCAACTAGCTGATCTTCAAATGTATCGATAAATGAGTGTGAACCGATAACTAGTGGATAATCTTCACCCTTACCACCTTCGAATGGCTTGTCATCTACAAAACCTTCAAAGTCGATAATAGCCTGGTCACCATTTTCAATCTCTTTATCATCAGCAGCTACTAGTCTAGCGTTCTGCTCTTTATCCTGGTTTAATCTGTTTTCGATATCTTCGTCAGTTACTTCTGCTTCTACCTTTTCAACCTTAACACCTTTGTACTTGCCAAGCTTAACTTCTGGCTTAAGTGTTACGATTGCTTCAAACTCCATAGGGTTTCCAGCTGCAATCTTTGTAACCTGGATTTCAGGTCTAGCTACGATTTCAAGTCCAGATTCCTTTGCAGCTTCTGCGTAAGCTTCTGGGATTACTGCGTTTGCAGCATCATCATAGAAAACTCCCACACCATACACTTTTTCAATCATTTCGCGTGGAACTTTACCCTTTCTAAATCCATCAACTTTGAATCTGTCTTTATTCTTTTCATACGCTTCGTCAATAGCTTTGTCAAAGTCCTCTGCAGGCACTTCAATAATTAACTTAGCTTCGTTATCCTTTGTTTTTTCTACTTTAAAACTCATCTTAAAATTCCTCCTTATATTAACAAGTTTTACTTGAAATATTCTTTATTATTATGCCCGTAAATAAAGGGGCACGCAGACAATTATTATATCATACTTGGATGGCATCCGCCACTTGTTTTGCAGTGTCTTCGCCCACCAAATAACTAATGATTTCTAGTCCTTCTTCTAGGGCTACTCCTAGTCCTCTTCCAGTAATAAAGTTGGCATCTCTTACTACTCTGCCGCCATATTCTTTGCATTCGAATTCATCTTCAAATGTTGGGTAGCTAGTAGCCTTTTTATCCTTAAGCAAGCCTAAATGACTGTAAATAGTTGGCGCTGCACAAATAGCTGCCAAAAGTTTTCCTTGCTCGTTGTATTTCTTGATTTCTTCAATCAATTTATCGCACGCCTCTAGATTTGGTGTGCCTGGAATTCCACCAGGTAGGAAAATACAATCTCCCTCGTCAAAGTTAATCTCATCTATATTGGCATCTGCCATAATCTTTATTCCATGAGATCCTTCCACCATTAGATCATCTTTGATTGAAACCATAACTACATCTAACTTCTTAGTTCTGCGTAGTAAGTCGATTACCATCAAAGCTTCTACTTCTTCCAAACCATCTGCTAAAAATGCATAAACTTTTTTCATTTTTTCTTTTCCAACCCCAGATAGGGTTTTTCCTTTCTTTTTTAATCCATTTGCTCTATATTGTACCACAACGATTAATAATTTATCAGTTATATATGATAGTTTTATTGCAATAATGTAAAATAAATATTAAGATTAAGTAAATTGTTAACATTTAGGAGTTATTATGAATAACGTTGAGATTGAGAGAAAATTTAAGATTAAGTCACTACCTGAAAACTTAAATCAGTACAAATCGTGTACTATTGAACAAGCTTACATATGTACAGCCCCTGTTATTCGCATAAGAAAACAAGATGATGACTATATTTTAACTTATAAGGGCGGCGGATTTCTCGCACATCCAGAGTATAATCTTCCTCTTGGAAAAGAGGGTTATGAACATTTGTTGGAAAAATCTGATGGAAACAAAATAACTAAGACTAGATACTTTATTCCTATAAATGATGGGTTGACCGCAGAATTAGATGTATTTGAAAATATGTTTGATGGGCTTACGTTTGTGGAAGTGGAATTCGATTCTCTAGATAAAGCTACTGCTTTTGATCCACCTGAATGGTTTGGTGAGGACGTCACAAAAGATAGACGCTACCATAATAGTTACTTGTCCAGCCTAGATGTATTTGATATTAATGATTTTAATTAATTCTAATTAGTATGTAAAGTGCGCTATGTAGCGCACTTTTTTATTTGTCTTTTGGAGTATATTTGCAAACTGAGTATCTCTGAGGGTATTGATAAATAATAAAACCTTTTCTAGAGTAGATTGCTCCTCTTTTTTCGATACTCCATCCTTCTCTATTATCTAAATAATCTCCAAGAAATTGATCAGAAATTAGATAAACATTCACTTTTTGCTTTGCTTCATCTTCTATTTTATTCAAAAACTTTTTAAAAGCGTCAGCCTCGAAAGGTCTAGATAAACAGAAGTCTGTATACTCGCTCATGTCCATATCAAAGACGTTGCCAGTTATTACTTCAAGGTTTTCGTAATTCTTAGTCCAGGACTTAGCAATATTGGCCACTTCTTCGTTTAATTCCACTCCAACAGCCTTACATTTTGCCTTTTCATGAACAAGGTATGATAGCACTCTTCCTTTGCCGCAGCCAACATCAATAAACTTAGAATTCTCATTTAGATTTTTTGTGTCCACTACTTCTTTTAGCACGCAATAATTAGTTGCAGTACTGCTTGTGGCACCGTGGCTTTCTCTAAACTCTGTGGGAACAGTTTTCTTTATAGAAAAACCACAAATCTTCTTATCCACCATTGTGTCATAAAGACTCACGGGTTTAACCGAGATTAACGCAAACTTTTGTAGTAGTTTGTTGTTATATATTCTCTTTTTGTAAAATGATTCTTTTAGTTTTCCCATTTTTACCTCTAAAAAATAAATAATGGTATAGCCGACAGACTATACCATTACCTATGCGGGTGACAGGAGTTGAACCTGCACGTCGAAGGGACACTAGAACCTAAATCTAGCGCGTCTGCCAATTCCGCCACACCCGCGAATTACAAAGGTGTATCTAAATGATACACCCGAATGAGCCACGGGAGAATCGAACTCCCGACAACTTGATTAAAAGTCAAGTGCTCTACCAACTGAGCTAGTGGCCCATATCAATATTTAGTTTCCTAGCTGGGCTAGTAGGATTCGAACCTACGAATGACGGCGTCAAAGGCCGTTGCCTTACCGCTTGGCGATAGCCCAGTGTCGATACCAGATGGTATCTAGGGTGGCTAGAGGGATTCGAACCCTCGACCTCCAGATCCACAATCTGGCGCGCTAACCAACTGTGCTATAGCCACCATGACTAGCTGTAGCTAGTGAACGTGCTCGAAGGGATTCGAACCCCCGACCCACGGCTTAGAAGGCCGTTGCTCTATCCAGCTGAGCTACGAACACACATTATATGCTGTTAACATATAATTAAGCGGGTGATGGGAATCGAACCCACATATCCAGCTTGGAAGGCTGGTGTTCTACCACTGAACTACACCCGCAGATACGTCGGGGTGACAGGATTCGAACCTGCGACCTCCTGATCCCAAATCAGGCGCTCTAGCCAAGCTGAGCCACACCCCGTTAAACGGCGCTAATTCACAGCGCAACCATTATTATAAAAGAACGCGGGGGCAATGTCAACACATTTTTTTGCCCTAATTTGTTATCTCTCGACGTTGATTTTATACAGTTTTTATCTCGAAATTGCACTCGCCATCGTCATCAATTTCTATAGTTAAATATGTAGGCTGTGCCTCATACTGTCTAGGCCTTTCAATGCTTCCAGGGTTGGCAATAGTTACCTTCTCCCCTTCATCTAGCACCGGTACATGTGTATGTCCAAAAAGCGCTACATCACACTCATTTTCGAGTGCTGTATAGTACAATTTCTCGTAACCATAGTTTACACCATATTGATGTCCGTGTGAAGCAAAAATTTTAATTGGGCCTACGTTAAAAGCATCTGCATCAGGATATGTAGAACCCCAGTCACAATTACCTCTAAAAATCCTAACTCCACAAGGAACTAGCATTCTAAGTTCTTCCTCTTGATGTCCAATATCACCAAGATGAATTAGCAAATCTATATCTTTATTCTTTTTTAGAACTTTCTTTATATTGTGAAGCGACCCATGCGAATCACTAAATACAAGTACCTTATACACTACTTGAATCTCCTCTTCATTACTTCCTTCATCTGTTCTAATGCTTTGCCGCGGTGGCTTATACTGTTCTTAAGCTGAGGTGTCATCTCACCAGTAGTCATCTCGTATTCAGGAACATACACTATAGGATCATATCCAAAGCCGTTTGTACCTTTTTGCTCATATCCAATAAGTCCCTCTATTGTTCCATAGCATGTCTCAACATCGCCATTTGGAAATACCATAGCCATTGCACACGCAAAACGAGCTGATCTTTCTTTGCCTTTGGCGTCCTTTAGTTTTTCGATAATATAGTCATTCTTTATCTCATACGGAGTGTCTTCGCCCAAAAATCTAGATGAATAAACACCAGGCGCTCCATCCAAGTAATCTACTTCCAAACCAGAATCGTCCGCCAAAGCAATCTCTCCTGTCATTTCACAGATAGCCTTTGCTTTAATTATGGCGTTCTCTTCAAAGGTAGTGCCTGTCTCTTCTATCTCGACATCAATACCCATATCTGCCATTGGAATAAGTTCCACATCGAACCCTTCCATCATCATATTCACTTCTCTTATCTTGTTCTTGTTTGTAGTCGCAAATATTATTTTCTTCATTTGTTACCTCTTATCTGTATATGCTTTAAGACATACATTACATTTTTGTTTTTCAGTAGATTGCCAGTTCATTCCATCGGAGCTTATGTATCCTTCGCCGTCCTTTAGATTCACTTTTCTCTTTCCAGACTTTGACGGAGTCTCCACCGGAACTAGCCTCATCTTTTTATTACTGTTGTGCGCCTTTACTATTATACTAAATTTTTGACCTTTTTTGATACTATATGGTTTATCCAAATTTATAGTGTAAAATCCCTTGTTATCATACGATGCTTTTGCAACCGCACGACCTCTAGCGCTAAGAGAATTAATCCCTTTAAATTGGTCGCAGACAAATACCTCGAAATCTGAGTTTTCCTCTGTAGCGTAAAATCCTACCGCCTTTATACTCTCGTCACTCTTTGCCTTGAATACATTTGCAAAGTACGCCGACGACTGATTCTTATATCCCATTATTCCAGTCCATCCGCACAAGTCACTCTGGTAGATATAGTCGTAATTGTTCACATCATCTATCTGCGTGTAGCAAATGCTTACTTCGCCGAAAGCCACACAATCATACGATACATAAAAAAGTCCATTTTGACCAAAGTCTTTGCCCCAACTGTTCAAGCAAATGAATGCTCCGTCACGCTTTACATTGATTGGGAAGTTTTCCTTAGGGAAATTGTCGTCCCAGCCCACTACTACCACATCGTGGTTGGCTTCGCTGTCACCCTCATATGCGTATGCCGCGGCACTTGAATTGTAGTAAGGAGACCCGTCAGCAGAAACCGAGCGCTGCAAATAAATAGATGTCTCAACTCCACCATATTTAAAGACCATGCGCTTCATCTCTTCCTGATCTTTTGGTGTCAAAAACTGTGCCGACTGAAGGTGCTTTTTCACTTTGCCAAATCCATTTGAATTATCAGACACCGGACCTTTCCACGCAGCCAAATATGCCATAGAAAGTGAATAGTCTCCACCATTTTTGTTATCACTCAACTTTCTACTATAGTTCACTAAATGCTTTCTCGAGAATTCATAGTTCTCATTTGGAAGCAATGATGATTCTATCGCAGACAATGTAGCATATGCCCAACAAGTGCCCTCTTGCCCCTGATCTTGCACCTTAGGAAGTCGACCTTCTTCAGCGTAGTTGTATCTGGTAGGAAGTGCATTTCCAAGCGCGGTGTCCGTGAGTGATGCTGTGTAAGTGTCATTGTCCCAGTTGTACGCGAATCCCAAGTAGTTTTCAAAAAGACTAGATGGAATATAAATTACACCGTCTTTCTTCATCACTTTCTCTTTTAAATCATAGTCACTTCCATTAATCTTAACTTTATCTGAATCGATCTTAAGATTTGCTTTTGTATTGCCCTTAATCACTACCACTGTATCGCCCTTGTATTTCAAGCAAGCACAGTTTAGGTTTTTCTCAACCACGTCAGAAGGTATCATTAGGTTCATATTTGAACTCATAAAATATTTGCCCTCTGCCGGGTATGCTGTTTTTTTATTAACTTTTAATATGATGTTCTTTTTATTAATAGACTCTGCCTTTATCTTTGCAAAATCGCTGTCCGACTCTATCTTTGCACTGCCTTGTTCCACTTGCTGATAAGTCACCAAAAAGAAGCCTCCAATAAAGGCAACTAAACAAATAACTATTAATGCTTTTATTAATTTTGAGTTTCTAATTTTCATTCTTCTTTCTCTTTGGTGGTTTAGGTCCAAGGAATTGATAAAAGTAAGTCTTTATCATTCCATTGTAAATCTTTCTGTTCTTAGTTGGTTTAACACCCATATCCTTTGGTGCGTCCTCGTATGAGGTAATGACAAACGCAGACCAACTGTCTAACTTTTTGTACTGTCTTCCAAGCTTCTCGTACAAAACTTTAACTTGCTCTTTGTCCTCTAGTCTCTCGCCGTAAGGTGGGTTTGTAATAATAAAACCATATTTCTTCGGATGGCTTAAATCTCCTACATCTCTAGTCTGAAAGTGAATCAAATCTTCCACTCCTGCTAGTTTTGCATTCTTTCTGCACATCTCGATTGCTTCTTTGTCGATGTCGTAACCTTGAATGTCGGTTTCTATATCCATGTCTATCTGATCGTTAGCTTCGTTGACAGCCTCATACCAACATTTTTTATCGATAATGTTAGTCCAGTTTTCCGCCGTAAACTCACGCTCTAATCCTGGCGCTATATTTGCTGCAATAAGAGCCGCCTCAATAGGAAAAGTTCCACAACCGCAGAATGGATCAACCAAAATTCTATCTTTTCTCCAAGGTGTGAGCATAATGAGCGCTGCCGCCAAAGTCTCAGATATTGGGGCCTTTGCCGTATTCTTTCTGTATCCACGCTTGTGAAGCGACTCGCCCGATGTATCAAGCGCCACTATCACTTCGTCTTTGTATAGGAAGACTCTGATAGGATACTCATCCCCGTCTTCGTCAAACCAATCAACATTATACTTAATCTTTAGCTTCTCAACTATAGCCTTTTTTACAATACTTTGTATATCTGATGGGCTAAATAATGCGCTTTTAACTGAACTAGCTTTCTTAACCCAAAACTTTCCATCCTTTGGGATGTAACTATCCCAATCAAGCGCTTTTACGCCCTCAAACAACTCATCGTAAGTAGTTGCCTTAAATCTAGACACAACAATCATAACCCTCTCAGCAGTTCTAAGGAAAATGTTTGCTCTAGCCACCGCCAAAGCATCTCCCTTAAAAGTGACACGGCCGTCTTCCACCTGTTCTATCTCGTATCCAAGGTCTGTTATTTCTCTTTTTAATACAGCCTCCACGCCAAAATGGCAAGGAGCCATCAAAGTTAATTCTTTCATATCTACACTCTCAACTAAGTATTATAACAGAAAAAAGAGACGATATAAATCGCCTCTAGCGTGCATGAAAGGATTCGAACCCTCGACCTTCTGGTCCGTAGCCAGACGCTCTATCCAGCTGAGCTACATGCACAAATGTCGCAAATGCGACGGTGTTTATTTTACACCACGAGGGTGTTTATGTCAATTTGATTATTATATCTTTTTGAAAGCGCTTGTATACACATAGCCCTTCATTTTGTTGTATACAACCTTAGCATAGCCCTTTGTCTTGTAATAGTATACAGCTACTTTCGTGCTCTTTGGAATAGTCGCAAGCACTGGTCCACCCTTTAGTTTTGTAGACGCATACAAAGGAGTTGCGCTCTTTACAGTTCTCTTCCAAGTCTTTTTAAACTTGGTAGGTGTCTTGTAAAGTCTCTTAAGTTTGGATGGCGTAGCTCCCCAAGTCTTCAAATAGAAATGCGGCATATCGCTGAAACCTGTCCAGTCTCCGCCCCAAGCTAAACCTGTAGTCTTTATGATCTTTGCCGCTTTCGCAAGCATATTTACGTTATAACGTACCTTCTTTGGTCCGTTTATTGCGATATCAAAGGCAATACCCCACTGGTGCTGTGAAGAGTAACTTTTGCCCTTAGCATAAGTAACAATAGCACCTGGTTTTGTACGACCTTGTGCGTACAAAGAGTCTTGACGTTTCTTTGTTCTAAGACCTTCAGTAATAATTAAGTAAATTCCTTTTTCATTACACTTCTTCAAAGCCTGTTTTAGTTTAAGCTGCAAGTATGGATGTAGCTTCGAAGTTTTAATATTTATCTTATTCTTTTTATAAACATTAATAGGATCATCATATGATGTAGATGCTGCCGACTTTATACCTTCGTAACTATGGCCATCGACAAACTTCAATTCCTGAACCTTGTAATAATACTTTACTCCCGGCTCTATATAGATATCTTCATAAGCATCTGTATCGTATGGGACAATATCAATCTTTTCCCAGTTCTTTTTGTCGGTAGATCTGTAAATCATATATGATGACGCATCATCATTTGCCACCCAAGTGATAACTACTTTGTCGGTGTATGCATGATGAACAACATCAAGCACTATTCTTGGAACTGCAGTAATACTCTTTGATGTAGCACTACTGCTCACAAACTTTCTCTTATATCTTTTTATCTTATAAGGACGAACCTTATACTGATAAGTAGTACCTGTCTCTACGTTAGGATCTGTGTAAGTCTTTTTGTTAGTTATATCTATGGAAGAAAACTTTCCGCCGTCTTCGCTTCTGTAAATCCTATAACCAGCAGCCTTCTTGCTGTTCTTCCACTTCAAAACAATTCCGTTTTTAGTGTTTTTGATGCTAGTTATTTTTACACTAGAAGCAGCCTGTACATTAGTAACAGGCGCAACTGATCCAATTATTATTAAACTTAATACAAAACATAAAACTCTTTTTTTCATAACGTTAAAAAAAATACCACCTAATTGTTATAGAAATAAAAGCACCCGAACTCGGATGCTTTTAATGCCGGCGACCGGAATCGAACCGGTACTGTGTTGCCACAACAGGATTTTAAGTCCTGCGCGTCTGCCAGTTCCGCCACGCCGGCACGTGGATTTATATTGCGCTTCCCACGACTAGCGCAAGTGGGACCTACAGGGCTCGAACCTGTGACCCTCTGCTTGTAAGGCAGATGCTCTCCCAGCTGAGCTAAGATCCCATCTTAGTGGACCTGCAGGGACTCGAACCCCGGACAAACCGGTTATGAGCCGGTTGCTCTAACCAACTGAGCTACAGGTCCTAATTAGAGCCGACGAGCGGACTTGAACCGCTAACCTGCTGATTACAAATCAGCTGCTCTGCCAATTGAGCCACGTCGGCGAAAGATTGCTTACGAGCAGCTGATTCCATCAGTGCTGCTCTGCCTCATATCGACCTCCGGTCGATAAGCGTGAACTGAGCCACGTCGGCAAATAATAAAAGCACATCACACTAGGTGATATGCCTTGATGACTCCAAGGGGATTTGAACCCCTGTTACCGCCGTGAAAGGGCGGTGTCTTAACCACTTGACCATGGAGCCGAAAGCACTACTAGTGCATTTTATACTAAAAATAATTATTAGTATAAAAAAACTCCCCGAGTAGGACTCGAACCTACAACCCTTCGGTTAACAGCCGAATGCTCTACCATTGAGCTATCGAGGATCATTTAATCGGCATAGCCGAACTATTGAGTATTATACACTCAAAACCACACACTGAAAAGTAATTCTTAGACTTTTCCTAGGATAACTCCTCTTCCTT
>DFEY01000002.1:0-122999 GCA_002369135.1 Lachnospira sp. UBA3790
TCTCAGTCCCAATGTGGCCGATCACTCTCTCAAGTCGGCTACTGATCGTCGCCTTGGTGGGCCGTTACCCCTCCAACTAGCTAATCAGACGCGGGTCCATCTTAGACCACCGGAGTTTTCCTCACTGTATCATGCGATACTGTGAGCATATGCGGTATTAGCACCAATTTCTTGATGTTATCCCCCTGTCTAAGGCAGGTTACCCACGCGTTACTCACCCGTCCGCCACTCAGTAACCCTAAGGTGAATCAGATTCAGTGCAAGCACGTCATCATCTTCGGTTAAGGGCTCTTCGTTCGACTTGCATGTATTAAGCACGCCGCCAGCGTTCATCCTGAGCCAGGATCAAACTCTCGTTAAAAGTGTTTGTATGTACTCAGAATGACGTTAGCCATTCTTCATCCATTACTGTTTTAAAGGTTTCAGTTTTAAAACTGAAGTTCGCATCATTTCTTATGAAATGATTTCTGAAATTTTTTAGAAATTTCAGGGATGGTTGCTGTTTAGTTATCAATGTTCTTTTAGCTAAAAGCTGTTATACTGCGCATAAAATCTGCTGATTTCGCGACAGCCTATTAAATATAGCACAGCACAAAAGGCATGTCAACAATTTTTTCTTCGAAAAAAAGAAAAATTTTAGAGAAATACTCTAAACGGAGAAGGAGGGATTTGAACCCTCGCGCCGCTACTAACGACCTACTCCCTTTCCAGGGGAGCCCCTTCAGCCACTTGGGTACTTCTCCCAGTTGACTATAGTTTTCATACTATGTTATAAGTTCCGACTATGATGTCGGATGCAGAATTTAATCTACAGCGGAGAAGGTGGGATTCGAACCCACGGTGGCGTGAACCACACTGGTTTTCAAGACCAGCACCATAAACCACTCGGACACCTCTCCGTGTCTCACTCGCTAGCGAGCGAACATTAAAATAATATCAAAAAATTATTTTAGTGTCAACAGAGTTTTTGCTACTTCAACATCCTCCGGTGTTGTGATTTTTATGTTCTCATATGAGCCTTCTACAAACTTAACTTTGGTGTGACCGAACTGCTCTACCACCATCGCATCGTCTGTCACCTCAGGGTTTCCTTTACTAAACATTTTTATATAAGACTCGTGAACCAAGTTGTAGTCAAATGCTTGTGGTGTTTGAGTAATGTAGAGTGTATCTCTAGCTGGAGTATTAATCACTGTCTTTGTCTCATCAACTTCTTTGATAGTATCCTTCACTGGCATTCCAGCTACGCATGCTTTGTACTCTACTGCGCCATCAATACATCTCTCAATTATTTCATTTGTAATCATTGGTCTAGCTGCATCGTGAATCAAAACATAGTCACCTGTTGTGTGCTCAAGTCCGTGGTAAACAGAATCGTATCTGTGCGCTCCACCAGTGATAACCATGGCAACTTTTTTAAAACCATACTTATCAACAAACTCAGCCTGCGCGTATTCTCTCTCACCTTCAGGCACTACTAAAATCACTTCATCTACTCTTGAGTTTTCAAAAGCATTAAGCGAGTACCACACAACTGGCTTTCCATTAATCTCCATATACTGTTTCTTTGTTTCACTTTGCATTCTTGATCCGCTACCTGCGGCCAAAACTATTGCAGTAATCTTACTCATTATTTGTCTCCTAACTTCAAGTTCGGAATGGCATTTAAATCCCATCCATGTCTTGTTCCATTTTTATATTCAAAGTACGCAGCTGATCCTATCATCACAGCATTGTCTGTACAAAGTTCTGGTGATGGATAATAAAAATCTATTCCGCGCTTCTCGCACTCTTCCTTGAACAATTTTCTAAGAGCTGTGTTCGATGCTACACCACCGGCCAAAGCAATCTTGTTCATTCCAGTTTCTTTAACCGCTAGCATTGCTCTCTCCACTAAAGTTTCTACCACAGACTTCTGGAACGAAGCTGCCACATCTTCAGTCACAATCTCCTCGCCTTTCATCTTCTTGGCATTCAACTCATTTAGCACCGCAGACTTAACACCACTGAAACTAAAATCATATGGATTGTCTGCTATCTTTGCCTTTGGAAACTCGTAAGCATTTTCGTTTCCTTCTTTTGCTGCCTTATCAATCTTTGGTCCGCCTGGATAACCAAGTCCAATTGCACGAGCGACTTTGTCGAAGGCTTCACCTGCTGCGTCGTCTCTAGACTTTCCAAGTATCTCATACTCACAGTAGTCGTTCACCTTCACAAGATGTGTGTGACCACCAGAAACTATAAGGCAAAGAAATGGTGGCTCGAGAGTTTTGTCCTCGACAAAGTTCGCGCACACATGTCCCTCTATGTGATTCACACCAACCAAAGGAATGTCCTTTGCAAAAGCAATAGCCTTTGCCTCGGCCACGCCCACTAAAAGCGCGCCCACCAAACCTGGTCCGTATGTAACACCGATAGCATCGATATCATCCAGTGTGCAATTAGCATCACTTAGCGCCTTCTCGATTACTGGGTTAATATTCTCGATATGTTTTCTTGAAGCAATCTCTGGCACCACTCCACCGTAGAGCGTGTGCAAGTCAATCTGTGATGAGATAACGTTAGACAAAACTTCTCTACCATTAACAACGACCGCTGCCGCCGTCTCATCGCATGAACTTTCAATTGCCAAAATCTTTACATCTTCCATAACTGTTTCTTCTATATAAAACTACTCTTCGTCAAAATTTAATTCCAAACTCATTCCATCTTTGCCGGCTTTGACTCTGTCAAAGATGTCTTTGTAGTTGTCAACATAATCCCAAGGTCTGATTAGTGATGGGCTGTAATGTGTAAGCCACATTTCCTTTGGCTGAGCCTTCGCACCAATCTCGCAAGCCTCCTTAAATGTCATATGAGTTTTTTCCTTAGCCTTTTCCTCCATATCTGGTTCGCCATACATTCCCTCGCAGATAAATAAATCAGAGTCTTTGGCGTTCTCTGCTATAGAGTCGCAAGGTCTTGAGTCTGTAGCGTAAGTAACCTTTAGGCCACGGCGCGCAGGCCCCATAACCATATCAGGTGTGTAAGTCTTTCCTTCAAACTCCACATCTTCTCCGCTTTGCAACTTGCCCCAGCTAGTCACTGGAAGGCCAAGTTCTTTTGCTTTGTCGAGGTCGAACTTGCCGGCTCTATCAATCTCAATCGAGTAGCCATAGCAAGTTACTTTGTGCTTCAACTTAAACGCATTTATTCTATAGCCGTTAATCTCGAATGACTCTTCAGGCTCTTTAATCTCAATAAAGTTGATGTCAAAAGGAATCTCAGGAGCAATCACGCACAAAGACTTAACTACCCTCTCCAAACCTTTTGGTCCAATCATTGTGATAGGCTCTTCTCTCTCAGCATTTTTCATTGCAAGCAAAAGACCAGGCAAACCGCTGATGTGATCCGCATGATAGTGTGTAAAACAAATCACATCGATCGGCTTAACTGTCCAACCTTTTTCCTTGATTGCAATCTGAGTAGCCTCGCCACAATCAATCAATATATTGCTTCCGTTGTAACGACACATAAGTGATGTCAAAAACCTTTTTGGCAGTGGCATCATTCCACCTGTGCCTAGCAAACAAATATCTAGCATAGTATTTCTCCACTTTCATTTTTATAATGCATTAGCACTGCATCTTCTACTGGCTTCTGGTAATACTGTTTTCTTTTACCGATCACCTCAAAGCCTTTCTTTAAATATAACTCAATCGCTGCTTCGTTCGACTCGCGAACTTCCAAAAATAAATCGCTCACATCCTTCTTATCAAGGTAGGCCAAAATGCTGTCAAACAACATCTCGCCAATTCCCTCGCGACGTCTCTGAGGATCAACCGCAATGCTTAGAAGTTCTGCATCAGGAACCATAAGTCCCACCGAAGCATAACCAACTAGCTCTTTGCCATCGTCCGCGGCAAAGACCTTGGTATAGTTGTTCTCAAAAGTCTCCTCAATCATCTCTCTGGACCAAGGAACTGTAAAACTAGAATTTTCAATATTAAAAATTCCATCTATATCATTTTCAGTAGCTTCTCTTACACTAATCATTTTTCTGTTTCTCTTTTAATTCTCTCTCCGCTTGAGACAACATCAAATAGTCTGGTCTAAAATCATCTGCGCTCATCACTTGTCCTTCGTCGAAGTAATCTTTTGCCAAATATACAAATGAACTTGCCTTCACATAATTAGAATCGTCCTCGGCAAAGGAATGTGCCACATCCATTTTCGAATCTATTAACTCGCGGTAAGCATCCACTCCGTCACCCAAGAAAATGACTTCCTCATTTATCTCACTAACCAACTCATCTATAGTAAGAACACATTGATCTTTAATCACTTCTACTCTTCCATCTCTAAACTTGTAAAGCCCAGTGAACACTCGGTCCCTCCTTGCATCCATCATTGGGCAAACCAAAACATCAGAGTCACACACGTTGTATGCTAGCGCTTCCATAGTTGGAACATTAACGATTGGTTTATCTAGCGCAAGGCCTAAGCCCTTTGCCGTAGCCCCACCTATACGAAGCCCTGTGTATGAACCAGGACCGCCAGTGATAGCAATGGCATCAAGTGTCAATAAATCAAGCTCTGTCTCTTTCTTCAACTCGTCTATCAAAGGAAGCAAAGTTTCAGAATGAGTTCGCTTATCAAGTGTCAAATATTCAGCTTTTATTTCTCCATCTTCGTATAGGCAGACACTGCCCGCCACAGCCGATGAATCGATTGCTAAAATTTTCATCCTACTCCTCTACTGTTATCTTTCGATAATCAAATCCTTTTTCCAAATCTTTTTCTATACAAATATGAACCACGTCTTCTGGCAAAAGTTCCTCAATCAAGTTCGCCCACTCAATCAAACACACGCCCTCGCCAAAGAAATATTCCTCATATCCAATATCATACATTTCATCTGGATGACCAATTCTGTAAACATCAAAGTGGTAAAAAGGAATTTTGCCATCCGTGTATTCTTGAATAATTGTAAACGTTGGACTGACTACATCTTCTTCCACGCCTAAACCTCCCGCGAAGCCTTTAGTAAAGACAGTTTTTCCAACACCCAAATCTCCATCAATGCACACAATTTGACCAGGCTGTGCCTTAGCGCCTAGTTTCATTCCCAATTCAAATGTGTCTTTTTCTGATAAAGATTCGTAAATCATTTTTTGTCCTTTTAAAAAATCAAGGGTTGCATACAAATTATATACAACCCTTTTTTAACTATCAAGTTTTTTGTAGGTAGAATCCGCATACTATATATGCTTTTTAATAAATTCACTCAAGCGCTTGTAAACTAGCAATGTTATAAATGCATCGATAAAACCTTTTATCGCATTGAATGGAACTACTGAGAATAGAACCAAAGTCTTTCTATCAACAATCAAGTTACTGATAGCTTTACCCATTCCTGCACACATTTTATCGTCTACGCCGTAAAGTGGAAGCATAACAAAGTAGTTCATTAGACCACCCACAACTGCCATGCAAAGAATGCTGACTGCAAGTCCTACTATCGCTCCGTGCACTGTCTTCTTATACTTATAAATTAGACTAGCTGGAATTACAAATGCACAACCAATTGCGAAGTTTGCAAGTTCTCCTACACCACCAGTTCTTGTTATAGCTAAGTGAATCAAGTTCTTAACCAACTCCATAATTCCACCTGCTACAGGTCCTAGAATAAATGATCCAATCATAATTGGGATGTCACTTAAATCTAATTTATAAAAATCTGGTGCGATAAATGGTAATGGTACTTCAATAAAATAAAGTATAACACTGATAGCAGTGATGACGCCCATTAACGCCATTTTCTTTGTCGTAAATAATTTATTCATTTACTTTCTCCTCTCTCATCCAGACTATACTGTCGGTTATGGAATTTCACCATATCATGCGTCCGCCTGGGGGCTTCGGCTTGCTGACTTTAACAGCCGGTGGGGAATCTAACCCCGCCTCGAAGATGTCTGTATTTAATTATTTTTTAATTTGTACAAAAGCATCGTAGATGGCTCTCATAGCAATTTCGAAATCTTCTTCTGCCACACCGATAATAATGTTAAGCTCGGAAGAACCCTGGTCAATCATCTTAACGTTTACTCTTGAATCAGCTAGCGCTTTGAAAAGAATAGCTGCTGTACCTCTTGTGCTCTTCATACCTCTACCTACAATAGTAATTAGAGCGAGATCTGATTCTATATATAATTGATCCGGATGAACTCTGCTATGAATTTCATCTAGGATAGCTGTCTCTTTGCCTGTGAGTGCATCAGTCTGAATAATAACACTCATTGTGTCGATTCCTGATGGCATATGCTCGAAGCTCACATCATTCTTCTCGAGTGATCTCAAAACATTTCTACCGAAACCAACCATGCTGTTCATTTTGTCTTTCTCGATAGTAATAACTGACATACCCTTTTTGCCGGCGATACCTGTAATGATATGCTCTGGCTTTTCTGCAGTCTCTGACACAATCATTGTGCCGTGATCTTCAGGTCTGTTTGTATTTCTAATATTTATTGGAATGCCTGCTGAACGAACTGGGAAGATTGCATCTTCATGTAGCACTGATGCTCCCATGTAAGCAAGCTCTCGCAACTCTGCATAAGTAATAGTCTTGATTGGCTCTGAGTTTTTTACCACTCTTGGATCTGCAATCAAGAATCCACTAACGTCAGTCCAGTTCTCGTATAGTTCAGCCTGTGCTGCTCTAGCCACGATAGAACCTGTGATATCTGAACCACCTCTTGAGAAAGTCTTGATTGTTCCGTTTGGCATTGAACCATAGAAACCAGGGACAACTGCGTTTTCGCTCTCCTCTAGTTTAGGGCGAAGTTTTGCTCTTGTCTTATCCCAGTCATACTTTCCTTGCTCGTCAAAGAAAATGTATTTAGCCGCATCCAAAAATTGATATCCAAGGTATGCTGCTAAAATCTTACTGTTCAAATATTCACCACGGCTTGCCGCATAGTCACGACCTGCCATATTTGTGAATGACGCTTTTATTTTGTCGAAATCTGCATCCAACTCGATATCAATACCAAGTTCTGAAATGATTCCGTCATATCTTTCTTTAATCTTTGCAAGCAACTCTTCAAAAGGCTCATCGTTAACAGCTTTGTCGTAGCATTCGTATAGCATGTCTGTAACTTTGATGTCATGCTTATCTCTCTTACCTGGAGCTGAAGCAACCACGAATTTGCGCTTGTCATCAGCCTTTACAATATCTGCAACTTTTTTAAATTGTCCCGCGTCCGCCAAAGAGCTTCCGCCAAACTTTGCAACTTTTACTTCCATAATTAACCTCTAATATTAATCGTCTAATCTAATTCTTGAAATTACACCAAGTGTTCCAGCCTTTGCCTTGAAGTCACTCTCTGACATTACTGATGTAATAAATCCAATCTCTCCATCGATGCCAGCATCTACAAACTCGACATCTTTGAAGACGTCTCTTACTTTGTCTTTGCCGGCCTTGGTTCTTACAAAGAATTTCTTCTTTGAGAATGAGAAATCTTCTAGTTCCTGCTTATCAGCCTTCCACTGGATAGTAGTTGATGTGTTAAGGTGTCTGATACAGTCCACCACATCACTAACCACCGCGCTGGCTGTTGGAAGCTTACCTGCTCCACTTCCGATAAACGCAATGTCTCCCACCATGTTTCCGCGAACCATAATGCCGTTTGTAACATCCTGAATTGGATATAGCGGATGACCTTCCTTTAGAAGCATTGGAGCTACAAAAGCTGTCACTCTCTTACCATCCATCTTACTGCAAGCAATAAGTTTGATAGTCATGTCCATAGCCTTTGCATATTTAAAGTCATCAGAAGTAATCTTTGAAATTCCTTCTGTGTAAATTTCTTCAAAGTCCACTGTCTTTTCTGTAGCTAGCGAAGTCAAAATTGCAATCTTTCTTACCGCATCAAATCCTTCAATATCAGCTTCAGGATTTCTCTCTGCGTAACCAAGATCTTGCGCCTGCTTCAAAGTACTATCAAAGTCAGCTCCTTCTTTTTCCATCTTAGTCAAGATATAGTTTGTAGTACCATTCATGATACCAGCAATCTCTTGAATTCTATCTGCAGTAATGTGCATATTGATTGGACGAATGATTGGAATTCCACCACCTACAGCCGCTTCAAATAAGAAGTTTCTGTTATGTGAAATCGCAATGTCAATCAACTCTGCACCATACTTAGCAACTAATTCTTTGTTTGATGTAGCAACACTCTTGCCAGCCTCTAAGGCAGACTTAACAAACTCGTACGCAGGATGTAAACCACCCATTACTTCAATCACAACTTCCACTTCTGGGTCGTTTAAAATTACATCGTAATCATGCACGAGTACGTCTTCACAAGGATCACCAAGGAATTCTCTTAAGTCTAAAACATACTTAATATCAATCTCTTCACCTGATTTCTCGTTAACAATGTCACTATTCTCTTTTATGATTTGGAATACTCCAGAACCAACTGTTCCGTATCCCAATATTGCTACTTTTATCATTGTGTACTCCTTAATCAGTATTACTAATAAATTTACCAAAAATACAGGTGTTTTTCAATAAAAACTTTGTTATTTTATTAACAAATGTAATATAAAAAAAGTGGATTCACTACTCATGAATCCACTTTAGATATTCGTTAATAAAAGGATCTAAGTAACCATCAAGGACCTTATTCACATCCGCCACTTCGCAGTTTGTTCTGTGGTCTTTTGCCATAGTATATGGCTGAAGTACATATGAGCGGATTTGGTTGCCCCATCCTATCTCAGTTACTTCGCCGCGGATGTCATCTCGCTTAGCAGCCTCTTCTTCTTTCTTCTTTAAATACAGTTGAGACTTAAGCATTCTCATAGCCTGTTCTTTGTTTTGAGTTTGAGATCTTTGGTTTTGACACTGCACAACTATTCCCGTTGGGATATGTGTGATTCGAATGGCGGATGATGTTTTATTTACATGCTGTCCACCTGCTCCACTCGCTCTGTATGTGTCTACTCTTATCTCGTCATCATTTATTTCTATATCTAAGTCCTCTTCTATCTCTGGCATAACTTCAACCGAAGTAAAAGATGTTTGTCTTTTTCCTTGTGCATTGAAAGGACTAATACGAACTAATCTATGAACACCTTTTTCAGATTTAAGATAGCCGTATGCATTAGTTCCCTTAATCATAAATGTGATCGATTTAATTCCTGCTTCGTCGCCATCTAAAAAGTCTACCACCTCATGTGTAAATCCGTGTGACTCTGCATATCTTGTGTACATTCTATAAAGCATACTTGCCCAATCGCATGACTCTGTTCCACCTGCGCCAGCATTAATCTTAATCACTGCATCGCAATCATCGTACTCGTCCGACAAAAGTGCCGAAATCTTCACTCGATCAAACTCAGCAACAAAAGAATCCAACGCCTCTTTAAGTTCATCAGCTGACAAAGCATCTTCATCTTCTTCTGCCATCTCAATCATTACAGAAACATCATCGTACTGCTCTTGCAAATCCTTTATCTCCGCCAAAGATTTCTTCAAAACATTCGCTTCTTTCACAGTCTTTTGCGCAGACTCAGAATCATCCCAGAAGTCCGGTTTTTCCATAGTTGCTTCTAGCTCAGCAATCTTGCTTTCAGTTTCTTCTATATGAAAAGACTTCGCAAGTTCTTCTAGACGATCTGTATAACTATTCAATTCCTGTTTGTACTGTTCTAGTTCTATCATATTTTATACCTTTTATTTTTAGACAAAAAAATGCCTAAGGGGCAACGTACTTAACATTACGCTTAGCATTGAGCTACCTACCTTAGGTCTTGTAACATCATATTATCATAGTGACTTAAGAGTGTCAATCATATAACTCCCTGTTTCCATCACTTTGTCAGTACGTCCTTTTACAATGTCACCTGGAAACTCACTTACTCGAAACTTTTCATGAGATATGATTGGCAAAACATTCTTAACAATATCACGCCTTTTATATGAATTATAAAAAGTGTTAACAATTAAATCCGCTAACTGAATCCCAAAATTAGTAGCAGAATCATAATAAGTGATTTGAAAATCGAAATCATATGCACAATACTCTGTTAACAGATATGTTCTCAAATCCTTTAACTCACCAACACCAAGGTTTCTATTGTCTATACTAAAAATAAATCTCACTTCTTCATTGAGGTTATCTAAATCAATTAAAGGTAATATACAATCTTGAATAACTAACTTTACAGCATAATTGAAGAAAATATTAGACTGTACAACGGATTTTCTCATTTGTCTTTTATTGAAAACTTTTGTGAATCCATAAAAGTTTTCAATCTTTTGAATCGATTCAAATATTCTAATCTTTTCTTCATCTTCAAAATCAAATGATTTTATTTCCTTTTCTAAAGGAATATTCTTTTCATCTTTAATTTCTTTATTAATAGTTCGATAACAAGAAATAATTTTGTTTTTGTCTCTTTGTATTGTAAAATACCCGCCTACTGCAAAGTACTTAGCCTTACTATTCTTGTGTATAGATCCACTTTCATCTATATAAATGTAAATATTCATTCTACTCCCCCACAGTAGTTTTTATGCGCCAGGTCTTCCGTGACAGTGTTTGTATTTCTTACCACTTCCACAAGGACATGGATCATTAGGATATACCTTCTCTGTCTCTCTTACCTTTGGCATGTGAATCTCTTGGTCATCACCTTTATTTGTACCAGTAACCTCAGCCACCTCTTCACGCTCAACACTCTGTTCAACTTGAATGTGGAATAGAGTCCTGATTGTGTCTTCTTTGATGGCGTCAACCATGTAAGCAAAGATTTCAAATGCCTGAATCTTGTACTCAATAGCCGGATCCTTCTGACCATAAGCAGCAAGTCCAATACCTTGCTTCAACTGCTCTAAATCATCTAGGTGATCCATCCACTTCTGATCGATAACACGCATTAGAACCATACGCTCTAATTCACGCACATGCTCTTCGCCTGGGAACTCAGACTCTTTAAGTTCATAAGCCTTGTGAGCACCTTCTTTTATAATCTGCTTAAACTCAGCTTGTGATAGCTGATTCAATTCATCTTCGCTAATCTCTAACTGCAAAGGAATAATATCAAATAGCGCCTGGCGCAAACCTTCTGTATCCCAGTCCTTTGGATTATCACCATGGCAGAACTGATCAACCTTTGCGTCAATAACCTCATTCATCATCTTGATGATAGAGTCACGCATATCTTCGCCGTCTAGCACACGAGCTCTCTCGGCATATATAATCTCTCTTTGGTCATTGTTAACCTTATCGTAATCCATAAGGTTCTTTCTGATACCAAAGTTGTTACCCTCAATCTTCTTCTGCGCACGCTCAATCGTGTTCGACAAAGACTTGTGATGTATCTCTTCGTTCTCAGGAACGCGAAGTGCATTGAACACTGAAATCAAACGCTCTGAACCAAAGAGTCTCATAACATCATCCTCTAGTGAGATGAAGAACTTAGATTCACCGACGTCACCTTGACGACCTGAACGACCACGTAACTGGTTATCGATACGACGTGATTCGTGTCTCTCTGTTCCGACAATCTTTAGACCGCCAGCTTCTCTTGCTTCATCGTCCAACTTAATATCAGTACCACGACCAGCCATGTTAGTAGCGATAGTTACTGCACCATGCTTACCAGCATCTGCTACTATCTCAGCTTCCATCTCGTGGAACTTCGCATTCAACACGTTGTGAGGAATGCCTTGCTTCTTAAGAAGTTTACTAATCTCTTCAGATGAATCGATGTTGATAGTACCAACCAAAACCGGCTGTCCCTTCTTGTGTGCTTTGACGATCTCTTCTATTACAGCGTGTAACTTTTCTTTTTTTGTTTTAAATACAGCATCGTCATAATCTTTTCTTCTGACTGGCTCGTTAGTTGGAATTTCAACAACGTCCATACTGTAGATATCTCTAAACTCTTTTTCCTCTGTAATAGCGGTACCCGTCATACCCGCTTTCTTCTCATATTTATTAAAGAAGTTCTGGAATGTAATAGTAGCCAAAGTCTTACTTTCTCTTTGAACCTTAACATGCTCTTTTGCTTCGATAGCCTGATGCAAACCGTCAGAATATCTTCTACCTGGCATGATACGTCCAGTAAACTCATCTACTATCAATACTTCGTTATCTCTAACCACATAGTCCTGATCTCTGTGCATCAAGTTGTGCGCACGAAGAGCAAGAATCATGTTGTGCTGCAACTCTAAGTTTTCAGCATCAGCATAGTTGTCTACGTGGAAGAACTGCTCAACCTTTTTTATACCTTGTGCAGTTAGTGTAACAATCTTGTCCTTCTCGTTTACAAGGAAGTCTCCGTCTTCTTCTAAGTCAACGCCCATCAAAGCATCCATCTTTGAAAGATCAGTCTTAGCTTCACCTCTCTCCATACGGCGTGCTAAGATGTCGCACATCTCATAAAGCTTTGTAGACTTTCCACTTGAACCAGAAATGATAAGAGGTGTTCTAGCCTCGTCGATAAGAACCGAGTCCACCTCGTCCACGATTGCGTAGTGCAAACCTCTTTGAACAAGTTGTTCTTTATAAACAACCATGTTGTCTCTCAAATAATCGAAACCAAGTTCGTTGTTTGTGATATATGTAATGTCTGAGTTGTATGCTTCTCTCTTCTCTTCAGGTTCCATATCGGCAAGCACGCAACCAACTGTAAGACCCAACGCTCTGTGAACTTGACCCATCCACTCAGCATCACGGTTTGCCAAGTATTCGTTTACTGTTACGATATGTACACCCTTACCTTCTAGGGCATTCAAATATGCTGGAAGCAAACAAGTCTGTGTTTTACCTTCACCAGTCTTCATCTCTGCGATACGACCTTCGTGAAGAATAATACCACCCTGTAACTGACAAGGATAATGCTCTGTACCAAGGATACGTCTTGTAGCCTCTCTTACCAAAGCAAATGCCTCCGGCAAAAGATCATCCAAAGTCTCACCATTTGCTAGGCGCTCTTTGAACTCCTCAGTCTTCGCCTTCATCTCATCATCAGAAAGTTTCATCATGTCATCTCTTAGTGAAAGAATCTTATCGACTTTATGCTTATGTCTCTTTAATTCTCTCTCACTATGAGTTCCTATTACTTTTGTTATTAATCCCATTGTTTGTACCTCTTATTTCTAGGGCATTGAAAAACTAGCCCTTATACACATCTTGAAATATTTTAGCATCTAGGCTAGTTTTAATCAATAAACATACTGTGATATAAATGTAAACAATCTATGAACAATGAGAACAATCCCTCAAAGGCCTTCGGCCTTTTTCGTGAGGGCGTTCGCCCAATATATCTAAAATAAAAAAGGGAGATAAGAATAAATTCTTATCTCCCTTTTCCATTTTATCTATACTGTTCTCATTGCTAATCAAGCTCCGGTTCAATAAGTCCATATGTGTCGCCTTTTCTCTTATAAACTACATTTACCTCATCAGTATCTGCGTTTAGGAAAACGAAAAAGCTGTGTCCTAGCATATCCATCTGCTCACATGCCTCTTCAGCGTCCATAGGCTTAATGCCGAATCTCTTAGTTCTAACAATTTGAATACCCTCGTCATCGTATGTGTACTCTTCCACATAATCATCAGCGAAGATTTCTTTTGCAGTACGTTTACTATCAATTAATTTTTCTTTGTGTCTAATCAACTGTCTGATGATAGTATCCTGTGCCATGTCAATAGCAGCAAATAAATCCATATCCTCTTCTTCCGCTCTAATGATATGTCCTCTTACTGGTATTGTCACCTCCACTTTCTTCATGTTCTTACGTTCACTAAGGGTTACATCTACTTTGGTGTCATCATCCAGGTACTTACCTACCTTTGCAAACTTGTCATTAATTTGGTTCTTAATGCCTTCTTTAACTTCCAAGTTCTTTCCAAAAATAATAATATTCATGATGTCACTCCCTTCTTTATTTGGTATTTCCATTATATCATATACAACGAGAAATGTATTAATAAAAATTTGAATATCGATAGGGCGTTCACTAAATAAATAACTAGCATAACTCTCATCTTAGTCAATACTAATTGATACTACTTCGGGTCTATTATTAACTCTAATAGGTAAAACACTTGCCCCCAAACCAGCATTCACAATCATTGTTGTACCATCTTCTTTATATATGCCTTTAGTATATTTAGGGAATAATCCCTGCCCCGGAGCGTATAATGCATACCTAGAAAAAGGTACTCTCAAAAACCCACCATGAGTATGTCCTGTTAGTACTAAATCAACTTTATTATTAACATATATGTCAAAAAATTGCGGTTCATGTATTAAAAGCACTTTATAACTGTTCGCTGGACAATTTGAAATAATATTTTTCAAATTTCCATTCACTGTTTCCTTATCAGATAACAAATTATCCTCAATTCCTATAAATGAAATATTATTAACAACTTTCGATTCATGATTTAGAACTATCACACCTTTACTTTCAATTTCTTCCATAAAGTTGTCTGCCAAAGGATTTGTTATGGGATCGTCATGGTTTCCCGTAACATAAAAAGTCTTTGTTATTTTGGATAATTCTCCCATTAAGAACACCATAGGTTTAATGTCAGAATGTGGATTATCTAAAACATCACCTGTTACAGCGATATAATCCGGGTTTTGTTTTTTTATTTTTTCTATTATACCCAAATTGTTTTTGCCAAATACTCTATCATGAACATCCGATATGTGTACAATTTTTATTTTTTTTCCTATTTTTTTGTTTCTTAGTTTATGTTCTTTTATACAAACAGAATTGTGTTCATATGTTAAATAGGACAATAAAGCAATTGCCAAGATAACTAATGCTAAAAAAACTATTTTCAATTTAACTTTTTCCATTTTATTATTCCACCTGATGCAATTCAATAATATATTGTTCTTACCACACTCTTTCTTCCTCTCCTATCGAGAAGGTGGTGTGTTTAACCAATTTCAAACAAAATATCATATTAATTATTTCTGTGTATAGTTAATATATTTTATCTTCACTAACGGAAGTAAAATATATACACTTTACATAAAAAAGAGTTTGGATTACTAATCCAAACTCTTTCTAATATATATTCGATTTTTAATTATCCAATAATTCTTCTAGCCGCACATGGTGATCCCATTCCACTGATTGTGATACCTGTTCTCTCGTTTGATGCGTGAATAATCTGTCCGCCACCCATATAGATAGCAACGTGACTAATTCTTCCACCACCGTATCTGTAGAATAACAAGTCTCCAGCTTTTAGGTTGCTCATTGATACTGCACGACCATTGTTTACCTGAGTATAAGATGATCTGTTTAGCGAAATACCAAAGTGAGCATATACTGACATTGTAAATCCTGAACAGTCTGTACCGTGTGTCAAACTTGATCCACCAAATACATATGGATTTCCTAGGAAGTTCTTAGCGTATGAAACAATTGATCCGCCTCGTCCGCCACCTGATGAACCACCAGAGTAACTTCTACGTTTTGGTTTACTATATCCGTAACTGCTTGAGTTACTTCTACGGCGTGAACTATTTCCATTTGAATAGTTGTTTCCACCACCGTTGTTGCTGTTTCCATTGCTGACGTTTCCGCCACCATTGTTTCCACCGCCTGCGTTTCCGCCACCGTTGTTGTTTTCAGCGGCTTCTGCTGCTGCAGCCTCTGCTGCTGCTCTAGCTTCAGCTTCTTCTCTAGCCTTCTGAGCTGCAATCTCTGCTTTTTCTTCAGCGATAGTCTTAGCCTGGTCAAAGTCAACGGATACTTTGACGAAGTCAGATGAAACCCATCCGTTCTTTCCTTCGCTTACTCTAAGTTTAACCCATCTACCATCTTTGCTGTACTTCTTCATTGACTTGCAGTCACCCTTGAAGACGTTTGTTACAACAGATGAATCTGATGAACTCTTAGATCTTAAGTGAACACCGTTTTCTTTAACTGTAGCAAATACATATCCTTCATCTAAACAGAAGTTGATAGCATCATCACCTGTTTTAAAGAAGCTTGCTTTACAGTAACCTCTACAATTACCTGACTTAATCTTATACCAACCATTACTTTGTCCTAGAATGATTGCTCCACAGTTATTGTAGATTTTACCCTTAACTTTTGAATTTTCGTTTGGTTTCTTACGAACATTAACATAGCCGTCTTCTCCACCTTCTACCTTTGCGATAGCGATGTCTGAGAATACCTTGCTCATCTTGCTATTCATGTTAACATTCACGTTTTCACCATCTGTTGGTGAAGTCTGATATGCTGGAAGCATGCTAGAAACATCCTTGCCACCGTTATTGATATAACCGCCAACAAGCTCTGTAGCACCCGCTGCAGGGATATCTGTTTCCAACTCTTCCGCTGGTACAGGAACCATGCTAGACACAGAAAGTGTCATAGCGAACACCATACATGCTATTTTCTTTGTAATTTGGTTTTTCATAAAAAATAACCTCCAATAATTTGTAACGCATTGGAATTTGTAAATGTTACAAATGTATTACAATTATAACAATATTTTTATTATTGTCAACCACTTTTTGCTATTTTCTCAAGTTTCATCACATTTGAGAAAGTGTGTTATGTAAAGTTATCCACACCATCTTTAATTATACTCCTTTTTTATGTAAAGTAAAAGTGGCTTTTTTTTACTTTTTGTGCTATCTTTTTTCTAGATAAACACTAATCACTATTATATATAGAAAAGTAATATAATCTTGATAGTTAGGAGATAAATATGCAAAAAGCAGTAATTATAACAGGAGTTTCGGGTGATATTGGTAGCGCTATCGCCAAAGCCTTCGACGAAGAAGGCTATATTGTAATAGGTACTTACTTCAAAGGTACTTCCGAGATAGAAAAGTTAGGCGAGGAGCTAAAGAATCCGACTTTCTTCTATAAATATGATATGACGGATCCTAGTTTTGTAGAGGACTTCGCGCATCAGTTGAAAAATCTTGATTTCTCTTACGAGGTCTTGATAAACAACGCGGGCGCAGCTTTGGTCGAGGAACTACGCGATCTTACTATAGATAAGTGGGACTATTTGTGGAACTTAAACGTCACTTCCACTCTCTTCCTATCAAAGGCAGTCACTCCGCTCTTCCTTAAAGAGGGCAAAGGACACATCATAAACATTTCTTCTGTTTGGGGAACGCGCGGCGCTAGCATGGAGGTTGCTTATTCCACGACAAAGGGCGCAGTCAATGCTTTCACAAAAGCCTACGCCAAAGAAATGGCACCTTCACACATTCAGGTGAATGCGATTTGTCCAGGATTCATTGATACGAAGATGAACGATCAAATTTCAGATGATATAAAAGACACTATTATAGAAGAAATCCCAGCTGATAGGTTGGGCTCGCCAAAGGATGTGGCAGACGCCTGCTTAGCACTAACCAATGCTGGAGAATATATAACCGGCCAGATAATCGGAATAGATGGCGGCTGGCAAGTATAAAAAAAGAACCTCATATGAGGTTCTTTTTTTATTCCTTAATTCCATAAACATTTTTCTTTGTCGTAATAAACAGGATGTTCTTTCCTGGTCCGCCAAAGTCAAATGTTAACGGATGCTTTGGAACATTTATACTCTTTATAAATTTTCTTTCCTTATATACTTTTACTTCATCATCGCCCACATAGATAAAGTCATTATGCTTCTTAACTCTATATGTTCCCTCGTTAATAATAACTCTAGGTTTCTTTAGCATTCCCTCTTCATCTATCTCGCACATGTAAACTCTGTTGTAGAGTTCGTCCACGCTGTAAAGTTTTCTGCCAGGCTTCGACTTTGTAAGATTGGTTGCACGAATTAGGTCAAAGTGATATGGAATGATTGTGCATCCGTCTGGTGCTAGATATGCAAACTCTGGTTTGAATTGCAAAATCTTTGCTACATCATTTCCGTCTCTCCATCTGTTTCCTGGATAAAGAACTCTCTTTGGTTTCTTCTTTCCAATTCTTACCTTTTCAAGTTCTTTAATCTTTCCGTGATCTAGCGTGAATACTTTTATCTGCACTCTGTGGTCATACCATCCGTGATATGATGAGCCGTGAGAATCGACTGGTCTCATTACCTTGATAGGTTCACCATCCTTTGTCGCGCCCATCGGTACAGAATACTCGCCCACAATTATCAAGTTGTCCTTTGTATCCACTCCAACCGAATTAATCTTATATGGCGAGTCAAACACCACCGACAAATCCAGCGTGTCTTTATCTATCTTGTAGAGTTTCTTGTCCAAGCTATCTATAAATAAAAAGTCTCCGTCGTTTGTCGCAAACGAGCCGTCGGCAAATCTAAAGTCCGCAAACAACTTAACTGGGGTATGCGAATTGTTAACTGAATCTATATATGCCTTCTTCGAATCACTATTCTCATTCACTTCTACCATGGCCGCCTGCGCGGGACGAATTACAATTCTTGAATTCACATCCAGAAGGAAATTCGAGATAGTGTATTTCATCTGGCTGAAGTTGTGAACATTAAAGAACTTTATCTTCTGGCAGTTGTAAGTCTTCGCGCAGAAACTGGATGGTGTATCCACAAACACAGTCCTGAAACAATACACCGTGGCAAACACAATATTTTTACAATCGTGCATTTCTATAGGAAGAACAAACTCGCCCTCGTTCTTCTCCTCTTCAAACTGCATGCCGTATAGTTTCGCATTCTCGACATTCTTCATCACCAGTTCATTTCGAACATGATGCTCTAGCGAAATGGCATACATATCTATTTCATTTTTCGTATCTTCTATATAAATACCGGCGCTGGCATATGGACTGGCTGTCCAAATGTTTTTGAATACTCCACCGCCACCTCTTATCATAAGACTTGGGTACTGTGAATCCCACTTGCGCTCAGGCCTAGCTTCACCCACACGACCTGGTCCGTAAGGAGGAACTCGTTTGCCCGTCTCCATATCAAACGCACCGTGTCCACCGTAGAATTTAATATCGCTCATCAAGCCCTTCTTACATGTCCACTCTACCGCACATATCCTTGGGTTGATTCCACCTGCATCTATAGCAAGTCCAGAAATCACATTGTCCTCTGAAGTTTGAACAAAACCGATGGCTTCGCCAAATCCCTCGAAAGCTTCTGTGTTATCTCTAACCACCAATCTAGTTCTTCCGGAATGAAGTCCGATAAGTGAACTATGCTTTGGCATAACGATTGGTCTTGTAAACACATACTCACCTTGTGGGAAGTAGATGTGTTTATTTTTCTTAAATACTTTTTCTATTACATCACTGTTGTCAGTTTCGCCGTCATTTATAAATCCTAGATCAAGTGCATTCGCCCAGTCCTTTGTAGCGGGCATCTCTTTTTCTTTTGAATCCAGAATTGTGTAATCAACATCTAATGCATAACGGTAAATCTGATCGTGCACTTGCTTCTCAGGATAATCAGTGCTGACCTTTACACCGTGAATATATTTTCTAATTTTGCACTGGTAGTCTTCATTCGCCACCGTGCGCTTTGTATCCTTGTACTCTGCTATCGACTCGACACTCTTTAAAAAACAATCGTACATATTTACCTGGGTAAGAGCATTTTCATCCATCGACACACTCATAACGCAGTTCATATCTTCAAAGATACAACTCTCAAGATAAATCTTCTCAAAGTATCCCTCGTCCACATCAATAAACTTTGGCGTACTAGATGCATAACTTCTAAGAATGCTCCAACCAACTTCACGCGACTTGATAGCCGCCTTCTTCTGGCGAACAAATCTCATATCCGTCATCACAAAAGGCCACCCCGGCGAACACTTCGTACTAATGATTCCATAATTTCCACCATTAATCGTGATGTCGCACGCAAAGTTTCCTACGTCAAAGATGCCGGCCATACCTGACATTACTTCAATATTGATATGACTAACTTCGCTGTTCTGCGCATAGTGAGTACGCAAAGCAACTGCATAGTCATTTCCTTCGCCTAACTCTATATCTACATTCTGCATTCCGCTGTAGAATGTTCCTGGATGCGCATCATGCCTGTCGCTCATTGGCTCTTCATATTCCGCCACAAACCAAAACAAGTATCTATATCCACCTTTAGTAAGTTCATTTTCTGTATTAAAGTCTGGTGCATTGTCTTGAAGTACAAACTTAGGTCTGTTCTCTCCATAACCTATCACTCGAACACCACTTGGAATGTAAATTGTCTTACTAAAAAGGTAAGTTCCTTCTGGCACAAAAACAATGCCACAACCATGCTGTTTTACAACTTGCATAATGGCATCTTGAAATTGATCTGATATGTCAAAAGAACCGTTGGCCTTTATGCCGAAGTTCTCTTCTGTAAAGTATATTGCATCCTTATCTTCTATTCTATTTTTATAGAAAGACTTACTCATCTTTCCTCCTTATTATCCGCTCACACTCTTAAATAAATTCTACCAAACAATTACACTCTACACAAGAAATTAAAGACAGAGTGATTGCGTTTAAATATTTGTATACAAAAAGAAAAACAATAGGGAATGAACGATTGTTAGTGAATCCCTATTGTTTTTCTTTTTGTGTTAACAAAGTTTATAGATGCAACACTCTATCTTTAATTTCTTGTGTTCTTCCTTGATTCCAGAACTGTGTTCCAATGTATCCACAAGTTCTACGCGCAACACTCATCTTGTCCTGGTTTCTATTTCCGCAGCTCGGGCATTCCCAAACAAGCTTTCCACTCTCGTCTTCAGTGATTGCAATCTCGCCATCGTATCCACAGCATTCGCAGTAGTCAGACTTAGTATTAAGCTCTGCGTACATGATGTTGTCATAGATAAACTTCATAACTTCGATTACTGCCTCGATGTTGTCCTGTAGGTTTGGAACCTCAACATAACTGATAGCTCCACCTGGAGATAACTTCTGGAAGTCAGTTTCGAATTTCAATTTATCGAAAGCATTGATTTCTTCTGTAACATGTACGTGGTAACTATTTGTGATGTAGTTCTTATCTGTAACACCCTTGATTATGCCGAATCTCTTCTGCAAGCATTTAGCAAACTTGTATGTAGTAGATTCCATAGGTGTTCCGTAAACTGAGTAACTGATGTTCTCTGCTTCTTTCCACTCTGCACATTTGTCATTAAGTCTCTGCATAACTTTCATAGCAAATGGCTTAGCAGCTGGATCTGTGTGAGACTTACCAGTCATTCTTACGCACATCTCATATAGTCCTGCGTAACCAAGTGAGATTGTTGAGTAACCGTCAAATAACAATTTGTCGATAGTCTCACCCTTCTTCAAACGAGCCAATGCTCCGTACTGCCATAGGATAGGTGCCACGTCAGATGGTGTTCCCATCAAACGCTCGTGACGAATGCGAAGTGCCCTGTGGCAAAGTTCAAGTCTCTCGTCTAGAATCTTCCAGAACAATTCTTCATCGCCTTTAGCTGAGCACGCTACGTCTACCAAGTTAATAGTTACAACACCCTGGTTAAATCTACCATAGAACTGGTGTGAACCATCTGGCTTACGCTGTTTATCTTCTACTGTAAGGAATGAACGACATCCCATACATGTGTAAACTTCACCCTGTTTTAGTTCCTTCATAACTTTTGCTGAAATGTAATCTGGAACCATTCTCTTAGCTGTACACTTAGCAGCTAACTCTGTTAAGTACCAGTATTTAGAATCTGGTGTAACATTATCTTCGTCTAATACGTAGATAAGTTTAGGGAATGCTGGAGTAATCCAAACGCCCTTCTCATTCTTAACACCTTTCATACGCTGTTTCAATACTTCTTCGATAAGGTTTGCAAGGTCATCTCTAGTCTGTCCTTCTGGTACCTCGTCTAGATACATAAACATAGTAACGAATGGTGCCTGACCATTACATGTCATCAAAGTGATTAGCTGATACTGGATAGTCTGGATACCACGATTGATTTCTTCTTTTAATCTCTTCTCAGTGATTTCGGAAACCTGCTCGTCAGTGTATGACAATCCAATTTCTTCACTCTCAGCCAAAACTTCTTTTCTAATCTTCTCTCTTGAAACTTGAACGAATGGTGCCAAGTGCGCCAAAGAGAATGACTGTCCACCGTACTGGTTAGATGCAACCTGTGCTACTATCTGAGTAGTAATGTTACATGCTGTATAGAAACTTCTAGGTGTATCTATCTTTGTCTCAGAAATACATGTTCCGTTCTGAAGCATGTCCTCTAAGTTAATCAAATCACAGTTGTGTTCTTTCTGAGCAAAATAATCTGAATCATGGAAGTGAATGATTCCCTGCTCGTGCGCTTGCACGATATCCTCTGGTAAAAGAATACGTCTTGTTAAATCCTTACTAACCTCACCAGCCATGTAGTCACGCTGTGTTGAGTTGATAGTAGGGTTCTTGTTTGAGTTCTCCTGCTTAGCTTCCTCATTACTCTGGTTAATGAGTGAGAAAATCTGCTCATCAGTAGTATTAGACTTACGAGCAAGCTCTCTAGTATAACGATAACGTACATACTTCTGAGCTACTTCGTAGCCACGCATCTCCATGATGCCTCTTTCTACCATATCCTGAATATCTTCCACTGCCACTGCGTGGTTAGCAGACATAATTTGGTCTTCTACTAACTTACCAACTGCAGCGATTTGATACTCATTCATTTTGTAAAGAGGATCAATCTCATTATTTGCCTTTCTAATAGCGTTAAGGATCTTATTAATATCAAAGATTACCTCTTCGCCATTTCTTTTAATTACTTTTTGTGTTTTCACTTCCATAACTTTTCTCCTTTACTTTCAACTTCCCGTTCTTCCTCACATACAAAAAGCCGCGATTTTTAGGGGTTTTTTACCTCTTTTTGTCCCAAAAACCACAACATCTTGTGTTTCTTGACTGTATTGTACACGATATATACCGTTTTGTAAAGAGAAAATTGAATATTTTTACAAAAAAGTGCAGATTTTTTGAAAAAAAGAACAGGACTGTTGAAAGTTTACTTTCATAAAGTCCTGATCTTTTTTTCAAATATCGCGTTTACGCGATGTTAATTAATCTGCACTTGTAAAAATATTCATTTGCGAACACATGAATAATTTGCGAAGCAAATTATGAATGTGTTTCCAACTTAGCCACGGCCAAATTTAATAACAGTAACCTTACCATTCTTAACTTTTAATTCGCATTCATTCAAGCTAGTCTTCTTAATCTTCTTAAACTTAGCAAAAGCTTTTGCTCTACTAATCTTCTTTTTCTTCTTTTTTGTTTCCCAGCATCTGTCATAAAACTTACATTTCTTAGCAATAACAAATGTTCTCTTCTTTGCCTTTATAATCTTACTAGCACCCTTATCAGTCTTTCTATACATAAATGATCCGTAAGTGATAAGTTTTGCTGGACCTTTACTATATATAACCTTAGTTTTTGGTTTTGTAGGTTGTACAGGTTGCGTAGTTGGTTGCTCACCAGTAGGTTGTTCCACAGCTTGTGTAGTAGTTTCAGTTTCCACAGGAACCACCTTCTTTTTCGCAACAATTTTTACCTTCTTGATGTATCCAAAATAAGACTTCTTTTTTTGGAGCATCGTAAAATAATAACCCTTCTTTGTCTTCGCTTCCACTCCGCTAGTCTTCATAACCGCAAAAGTCGAAACAAGCATTACAAATGTTAAAACAACTGCCAATATTTTCTTCATAAAATCGCCCTCCACACTAAATGTATGTTACTTCCTATATCATAGCACATTTTCTGTGTTTGTATTCAATTCCTTTTTGAAAATGCCAATAATCATAATTACAGAAACAACAGCCGCCAAAGCATCCGCCACTGGCGTTGAGTACATCATACCATCAATTCCTGGTTTGCCAAAATGCATAAACAAAATTGGCATCACAATTAGTAAAGGTAGCCAGAAGATAATCTGCCTCGTCAAAGAAATGAACGCACCCTTTGCTGGTTTGCCGATGGCGGTACAGAACGTACTCGTCAAAGGCTGTATACCATTTATAAATGTCAAAGCCGCAACAATATGACAGAACTTAGTTCCGCATTCTATATATAAAGCGTTTCCATTTCCGAACAATCCCATAATTTGACTTGGGAAAGTTTGCATTATAATCCACGCTATTATAGAAATAACTTCGTTGCAAACTAGGGCAAGCAAAAAGACTTTCTTAACTCTATCGTACTTCTTCGCTCCCTTATTAAATGACGCAATAGGTTGCATACCTTGCGAAATTCCAATGCAGAATGAGAAGTAAACCATCAGTACTTTAATCATAACGCCCGAGCACGCCAAAGGAATATCTGATCCGTACTTCGACAATGCACCATAGTGGCTGGCAGAAAGATTTGCAACTACCTGCACTACCATCATCGCTAGCTGATTGAAGAACTGAGCCGCACCAAGTTGCATTGTTCTAAAAACAATTCTAAACTGTGGTTTCAAGTGTTTGAGTAATAGTTTATCAGCCTTAAAGTTGAATAGATATCTTACTACAATAGCAGAACTCAACACTTGCCCTATCACTGTGGCTACAGCTGCACCTGTCATTCCCCATCCAAACTTCATTACAAATAGGTAATCCAAAATTACATTTGCAATAGCACCAGATAAGTTACAAGCCATTGAGTACCATGGACTGCCATCAGCTCTTACTAAATGTGCTCCACCACCTGCTAACATAACAAATGGTACACCAATCAAAATTATTCTCATGTATTCTATTCCGTATGGTAAAACGTTCTTTGACGCACCACACAAAACAAGAACTGGACTTAGGAAAATCTGTGCTAAAATCGCAATAACAATGCCTATAACAACTAGCATTGTGATAGAGTTTCCAATAAACTTCATTGCCTGCTTTTTATCGCCGGCACCTAGGTTTAAATTAAATCCTGAGGCACCACCAATACCAAACGCTAAAGTCACTGCGAGGCATAATGTAGTAATAGGAAATGCTACGTTTGTGGCAGCATTACCCAAGTGTCCCACTGTCTGACCAATAAAGAATTGGTCTACAATATTGTATAACGAAATAACAAGCATCGATACGATGCTTGGAACTGCAAATTTTCTTAATAATTTTCCTACGGGCGCTGTGCCCAAAATGTTTTCTTTTTGCATAACTTCACCTAGTATATTGCAATTAGACTTTGTTTGCAATAGATATAATAAAAAAGGTTAACCAAATTTTATCTTTTGGTTAACCTTATTTTATGATTCCTGATTGTAGAAGAATTACCATTGATAGTGAGTAGTAAGTAACTACCGCTACCAAGTCATTCATCGTAGAAATCAGTGGTCCAGACGCTACTGCTGGATCAATCTTCAACTTACTAAATATAATCGGAACCATCGCTCCGACAAAGCTAGAAATAACCATCGCAACCCACAATGCCATTCCGATACATGCTGAAATAGCAAATGCCTGTTCAAATGGATATCCTTTGATGAAGTGAATGTAACAACCTGTGATAAGTGAAGAAATAAGTCCTACTATCAGTCCGTTACAAAAACCAACTCTAAGTTCCTTCCAAACAAATCCCATCTGCTGTCCAAACGTCAACTCTTCATCCATCAAAACTCTGATAGTAACGCCCAGTGTTTGAGTACCAACGTTACCAGACATTCCCAAAATAACTGACTGGAAGAAAACGATTACTGTTAGGTCGTGAATAACCTTTTCAAACATACCTGTAACCGATGCTACGATAAGTCCTAGGAACAAAAGAACGATAAGCCAAGGAGTACGTTTCTTTAAACTCTTTACAAGCGGCTCGTTCAAATCCTCCTCTTCAGACAAACCGGCGAAACGGGCGTAGTCTTCACCCATCTCTTCATCTACTACTTCTACGATATCTTGTGATGTGATAACACCCAAGATATGTTTGTCGTTATCTAAAACAGGGATTGAATCCTCTGAGTAATCTTTCAAGTCTTCAATAGTCTCGTCTATAGTCTCGTGGTCGAACACGTATGGATAAGATGTTGTAACCAAAGTTTCTAGTGGCACTTCTGATCTTGCGATAATCAAATCAGTTAAATCAATCGCTCCGTAAAACGCTCCATCATCATCCAATACATATATAGTAGAAATGTTGTCATTGTCAGCCGCCTGACTTACAACACTCTTCATCGCTTCTTTAATTGTGTAATTAAGAGGAATAGATACAAAGTTCGTTGTCATCTTCGAACCAATCTCATCTTCATCGTAAGACTGAATCAAATCGACATCTTCTCTGGCCTCGTCCTCCATCAAGTCTACAATCTCGTCACGCTTTTCTTCGTCCAACTCTTCCAAGACATCTACGGCCTCATCAGAGTCCATAAGTTCGATAATATCGGCAGCAATCTCTGGGTCCAGTTCTTCTACAAACTCTCCCGGATCTTCTAGATAAGCAAAGATTTCCGAAAGTCTCTCAATACCAAGTAAATGATAGAGTTCCTTTCTCTCCTCGACTCCTAATTCCTCCAAAACTGCTGCTATATCATTCTCATGGTAATCATCAATTTGCTCTAGCTTAACAGTGTCAGGTGCATCACTCTTAATAATCCTAGCAAGTTCTTGCTCGTAGTCTTCTTTCTCAGGCATTTCTTCTGTCACTTCAACTTGGTTTTCTAGCTCTTCTTTATTTAGTTTTTCTTCTGTTTCAAATTCTTTGCCCATCGGAATGCACCTCCTCCCTGTGTTATTTTTGCCTCTAAGCAAATTGTTTACGTTTCCATATTCTTTGTCTTCGACAAATAATCTAATAACTGGTATTTGTCCTCGACAAAGTACTATCCTTCAAAATGTTTTGAAACATCCTTAAGGTATTTAATGATTTCTAGATGTTGTGGACATGCTCTTTCGCACTGGCCACACTCTATACAATCTGAAGCTTTACCAAAGCTTTCCGTAAGTCTATCATAATAAGTTCCCTGCGGATTCCATCCTTTGCCTTCGAATTCTTGCAAGTCTGCATTATAAAGGTCAAAGTACTTTGGAATAGGTATGTTCTTTGGACATCCTGGTACGCAGTACTCACAACCTGTACAAGGAATTGCGATATTCTTATTAATAATGTCTGCTGCTTCTAGCACATATTCTTTTTCCTCATCAGTTAGAGGAACGAAATCCTTCATATAAGAAGTGTTGTCGTCTACCATATTAATATCACCCATACCACTAAGAACCATCTTTACATTCTTGTGTGATGCAGCAAATCTGATAGCCCATGAAGCCACTGACATATTTGGATCCTTTGCCTTAAAGTGCTTCTCTACTGCTTCAGGCACATTCACCAATGTTCCACCCTTAACAGGCTCCATAACAATTACTGGCACTCCATGCTTTTCAGCAACCTCGTAACACTTTCTAGACTGAATGCCTTCGCTATTCCAATCCAAATAGTTAAGCTGCAACTGAACAAACTCCATCTCAGGATGCTCAGTCAAAACTTTATCTAAAACATCTGCTGTAGAGTGGAATGAAAATCCAATATGCTTAACTAGACCCTGTTCTTTCTTGTCCATAAGCCAGTTAAAGCAATCAAATTTTTGATACTTCTTGTAACTATCCTCTCCCATATCATGAAGTAGATAATAATCAAAGTACTCTACGCCTGTCTTCTTTCTCTGCTCATTGAAAATATTATCCCTATCTTCTAGAGAATTAATAAATCCAGAATGAAGCTTCGTCGTCAAAGTAAACGCATCCCTAGGATATCTGTCAACTAGAAATTCCTTTGTCGCACTTTCGCTTTGAAAATTACAATACATCCATGCAGTGTCAAAATATGTAAAGCCACGCTCAATAAACATATCAACCATGCCCTTAACCTGCTCTACATCCACATGATCCCCATCAAACATAGGGAGTCTCATTAATCCAAATCCAAATTTTTTGCCGCCAAAACTAATCATCTTTTCACCTTTTCCTTATGGTTAGTTATTCGTTTTCAACCGCCTTATCTTCTGGCATTTCTGTATCTACCAATTCGCTATTCTTCTCTGAGCCTTCGGCAAAAGGACTACAAACATCACATCTTCCGTGATGATGCACCTCTGATACAGTGCCCTCTTCTTGCTGCTCTGAAGTAGCGACTTTAATACGTCCTACTCCGTCCTCAACCTTTCCATCCATCATTGCAATAAATTCATCCAATTCTTTATCTGTAGCCATAATACACCTCCTGATAGTGTTTTTCCTCGTTAATAAATGCGCCTTCGCACACATTTAATATTAACATTTTTAGGGGTTAAAAAAAACCCTAAATTTACATAAAAAAAGTTGCCTTTTGGCAACTTTTATTTTTCAAAAAATGTTTTATTGTTTTCAAGTAAAGTGTACTTACTGTCCTTTAATTCATAAATATTAAAAGCACAATTGTGTTGCAAGTCACCTTTCCAGTAATCTTTCACCCCATGCCCTAACATATGACACTGAAGTCCTTTATTCATGGCTCCGTGTCCTACTATCATAATTCGTTTGTACTCATTTTCCTTTGGCTCAACCACTTCTTTTAGAAAACTGCTTGTTCTCTCCATAACCGACTGAAAAGATTCTCCATCTAACGGGTCATACTTTTCTGGAGCATGAAAGAAAAAGTAAAATGGATCTGTAGGATCATCCTTTAACGCCATGGACGGTTCACCCTCTCTTGAACCAAAGCTAATCTCGCGAAGTCTATCGTCAGTAATGATCGGAATGTCTCTATCTCCCACTATCAACTCAGCCGTTTTGTAAGCTCTTTTAAGCGGTGATGAATAGACTACGTCAAAGTCCACATCTTTTAACCCTTCTCCAGTCTTTACTGCCAAGTCTATTCCGTCTTGATTAAGTTCTATGTCTGTTCCACCCTGTAAAAGTCTGTCATTATTCCAATCTGTCTTGCCGTGGCGGATAATATATATTTCCATAATTCTTTTTCCTTTGTCGCAAAAGTTTATTCTACCTTCTCAATATCTACTATAACCATGTCTTCCATGTCTTCTATTTCGAAGAGTGCTTCGCCATCAGGTCCAATCACACAACTATATCCTGAATAGTGTTCCTCCTGCTCGCCGTAACAGTTAACACCAATCATATAACTGTTAAGTTCAGTCGCCCTGTCGCGAATAATCTGTCTCCAATCGTCCGAACGTACCGCTGGCCAGTTGGCCGCTACCACCACCGCATCAGTACTGGCGCCCATATCTTCATATACATCGTCAAAGCGCATATCGTAGCAAATGCTGAGTCCAAAGTCTATATCATCCAAAGTAAAAGTCACAACCTCGTAGCCCGGCACAAAGTGTTCATCTTCGCCGGCATCTTCAAACAAGTGAATCTTCAAATAGTCTGCGATCATCTCACCATCAGAGTCGATTACAGTATAATGATTCTCACTTTCAACCTGGTGCTCTACCCAACCAAAGCCTATAGCAATGCCAAATTCTTCGGCGTACTCTTCCATAAGACTTTGCGTATACAAGTCTTCTTCGCCAGTAAGCTCTGTGTCCATAGAAAAACCGGTAAAACTCATTTCTGGGAAAAAGATAATATTCGCACCCTGATTAGCCGCGTCTTCAATAAACTCTTTCGCTCTAGCAAGATTGTACTCTTTGTCTTCATATTTGATATCAAGCTGACATACTGCTACTTTCATATTCGCTCCTTTCACTTTTTTTATTTTATCACATATGTTATATTGTAAACAAGATTATGAACGGATGAGGAGGTTCAATATGTATCCTGTTATTACAATAAGTAGAGAATTTGGAAGTGGCGGACATTCTATCGGAATGGCTGTTGCAGAGAAACTTGGTATTCCATTTTTGGATAGCAAGATTGTGGAGGAAGTGGCTAAGGAAAGCGGCTTCGCCAAAGACTACGTAAAAGAACAAGATGAAATGGCTACGTATCCAGAGCTATTTATCACATCAAATATTTTTAGCACAAACTATCTTGATACTCCACAGGAGCAGATCCAGCAGTTACAAAGTGAATACATAATTGAGCAAGCCAAGAAAGGTCCTTGCGTGATAGCTGGTAGATGTGCAGATTATGTTTTGGAAAATGCTGGCATTCCAGCACTAAATGTTTTTATTCATGCTTCTATGGAATATAGAAAGAAACGAGTCTTGGAAGTATATGGCGAAACTGATGTAAAGATTGAAAAACGTATCGAGAAAAAAGATAAAGGTAGAAAGAGCTACTACCGCTACTATACAGACAGAAAATTTGGTGATGCAAAGAATTATGCACTATGCTTAAACTCTGGCATTTTAGGAATTGATAAGTGTATTGACTTTATAATTGATGTGGCTGAGAACTTTGAAGAATAGTTGATTTTTGATTTTATATATGATAATTTAGAAGTACAAAGAGCTACCGGTATACGGCTAGCCCGAGAAACTATTTAGAAAAATAGTCGTCGCGAGCGGCGACTATTTTTTTGTGTCCAAAAGGACCAATGTTACTATGCTCAAAACCTGAACTAGTATTTCTACTGATTCAAACATGGTCATAATACCACCCCCTTTCCATCAATAATCATTACAATTATTTAGGTCCGGGCTAGCCGCATACCGTATAAGGGTAGCTCGATTTTTATTATAGCACTAAAAAAATAAGTTGCAACATATTATTTATGTTGCAACTTATTGTAATTTCACTAATTTTTATAAATCTTTTCCAGTTAACAATTTATAACCTTCCAAATACTTATCAATAGTCTTCTGTGCGATGTCATCTGGAAGCGTCCAATCATGACCTTCGTTGTTCTTTAGCCAATCTCTAGCAATCTGCTTATCAAATGATGGCTGTGTAACGCCTGGTGTGTATCCTTCTAATGGCCAAAATCTTGAACTGTCTGGTGTAAGCATTTCATCTGCCACCACAATATTTCCATCTTCGTCCAAGCCAAACTCAAACTTTGTATCTGCAATGATAATTCCTTTTGAAAGAGCATAGTCTGCACATTTTTTGTAAAGGGCGATAGTTAAGTCTTTAAGTTTCTTTGCATACTCTTCTCCCTTTCCTGGGTATGCTTTTTCTAGAACCTCAATACTCTGCTCGTATGAAATATTTTCGTCGTGATCGCCAATCTCTGCCTTTGTAGATGGTGTGTAGATAGGTTCTGGAAGCTTATCTGACTCAACTAGTCCTTCTGGTAGTTTAATGCCACAAACTGTGCCATTTTCCTGATAACTAGCCCAACCACTACCTGTGATATAGCCACGCACAATAGCCTCTATAGGAAGCATTTCTAGCTTCTTACACATCATAGAATTACCGTCAAACTGTGGCTGTCTAAAGAACTCTGGCATATCGTTTACATCTACAGAAATCATATGGTTTGGACAAATGTCCTCAGTCATATCAAACCAGAACTTACTCATCTGTGTAAGTACTGTTCCCTTCTTTGTAATCTCATTATTTAAGATTACGTCGAAGCAGCTAATTCTGTCTGTAGCAACCATAATCAAACTGTCGCCATTGTCATAAATCTCTCTTACTTTTCCTTCTTTAATTGGTTTCATAGTATCCCTCGCTTTTATTAAATTACTTCGTATATTATAGCAAATACATAAAAAATATCTAGTGATAATAAATACCACTAGATATCTTTTTTAATTAAAATAGTCTGCCAGTCCATTTACAATTCCTGTAACTAATTTATTTTGATAACTGTCAGTTGCCATTTTTCTGTCTTCCACAGCGTTCGTCATAAATCCCATTTCAACAATGGTAACTGGAACTTTTGACCAATTTATTCCACTCATGTTGTCTACTTCGGACACCCCCACTCGGTTAGCCCCTGTAGCACTTATCATCTCATCCAAAATGCAGTCTGCCAATTTTCTACTCTTAGAATAGATTTCGCTGCAATATGGATTGTTAGCCGTTGGACACATTGTAAGTATTCCACTCTGACCCGAACCACCACCGTTCGCATGGATTCTAATAAACGCATCTGCTCCAGCATTATTTGCAACTGCAGCCCTTTCGGAATTCGAAATATTAACATTATTAGTTTCTCTAGTCATGACCACTTTGTAGCCTTGACTTTGAAGGGCCTTTTTAAGTTTCAATGAAACTTGTAAATTTAGTTGATATTCTGTTAGTCCCGAAACAACTCCTGAAGTACCACCCGTAACTTTAGCTTTCTTTTGGCTCGCACCCGGTCCAATAGGCTCTAGTGATGAATTACCATGAGTTTGATGTCCCGGATCTATGCAGATAACCCTTCCTGATCCATTCGTGCTCTTTAGCTTAACCTGATGCCTCTTCGCTTTCTTTGCAGCCTTCTTCGATTCTTCCTCTGCCTTCTTATAGTCAGCCTCGGACATTAGAAACTCTGTTTTCACATAACCCACTTTATTTTCATATTTTACGTGAGTCCAGTCTCCTTTTGTACCGTCACTTACCAGTTTAGTAAATTTTGGAAGCACTTCCAAAGATTTTGTGTCTTTACTTGCCTTTTCGCGCAAATTTACATTTTCATCATTTGTATAGAGAACTACTTCTACTAACGTTTTTGTTTCTATCGTAGTTACAAATTCTTTAGTTTGTGTACTTTCTTGACTCTGGTCTGTTTTACTACAACTGAATGCCGCAAACACTATAGTTCCACTTATAACTACAGCCATCGCAACAACAATTGCAATAATTATCTTTTGATATCTATTCATTATTATTCCCTTATAAAATTAATGAGTAACCATTTCAGCAATATCTAAAAACTCTTGACAACTAAAATCAGATGCATTAGCAGTAGCTCCAGATAGATTTCTTTTATACCATTCTCTATCTTCTTGGAACATTTTTATGTTATGTTTTTCCAAACTTGAAAGACTTACATTTGTAGTGCTTTTTCCTTTATTCTCGTACCATCTTTGATGTTCAAAGTATTCTTGTAATGAATCCGTTTTAAACTTGCAGCCCTTTCTAGCATAGTATTCGTTAATCGCCAACACAGTAGCTCCATATCTGTCCCTATCTAGCGATACAAGATTATCAAAGTAAAACCTATCAACTCTGAAACTAGGATCTACTATATAATTAGTTTTCTCTGATTCAGGAATGTTATACTCACTCTTTGGTTTTTTCTTCGTTTTCTTAGACTTGTTTGTTGCAGACTCTAATTGTGAAACATACTTTTCTGCTTCATTTCCGTATTGAGCCATAAGGCTTGCGTCATTATCATCAATTGCGTCTTCGTATTGATCTAACGCTTCTTTTGCGGCATTCTTCTCCTTGTTAACTTTTACTCCATTATTAGCCGCTTTAAGTTTCGCTGCGTTAAATCTCTGCTTTAAGCTTTTGTATCTACTTTCTTCCGTAGTGTATGAAGAAGCTGTAGATCCGTTCGCTACTATAGTCGAAGCTGTATCAATCGACCCATTTTGATTATCGCGAGTAACAATAATTAATACAACAGCAATGCAAACTACCACAACCACTGCAAATACCGAGGCAAGCACAATTAGAAGTTTTTTGTTTCCATCATTATTATAACCATTTCCTTGATTACCAGTTGTCTGAATCATCTCTCCACATTTCGGACAATACCTAGTGTCATCACTTACCTCTGTTTCACATTTTGAACAATACTTCATATTTTTTCTCCTTCTCTATTTAGTAGGTCTAACCATAAGACCATTATCCTTCATATAGTAATCATCTGGCACTGTGGCCCATCTTGCAACAATCGTCGCCTTTCCGTCTGGAGTAATACCCAAACATCGATATCCCGTAAACATTTCTACATGATAAATGCCTCGGTATCTTCCGTTCTTTTGTCCTTCGCAGAAGAACAAATCTCCCGGACGAAGTTTCATCTTAGCAACATTCTTTTTGGAATAGCCGCCCTTAATTCTCTTCTTCTTTTTAACATAGTATTTGGCGAGGTCTGCAGCCACTGGCGCATAATATTTGTTAACCAGTTTGACTTTGCCTTTCTTGTAAGATCTCCAAACCAAAGAACTGCAGTCGTAATATCCTTTAAGCATTCGCTTGGCCTGCGAGTACTTGCCCTTCTTCAAACTGTACGCCTTCTTAATGATTTTATTCATCTTCTTAGAAATAACAGAAACCGCACATCCCAAGTATCCATTTCCAAGTTTCGTATAAATAAGAGTGTTTCCAATCTTCTTACCCTTAACTACTCCCTTTGACGAAACCGTTGCTACCTTCTTGTTTTTGCTAACCCATTTGAGTTTCGCAGAACAACCTTTAATCTTCAAAGTAGCTTTCTTCTTTTTAACAACCAAAAGCGAAGTCTTGTTGATCTTAACCTTCGAAACTCTAAGATCCAAATACAACTGCTTGTTGTTCAAAGTAAACGTCACTCTTCCACTTCCAGCGCCTTCCACATAAAAAGTGATAACCTTTGTGGTCACGTCCAAATAGCAACTAAACTCTAACGATGGATTCGAGCATTCATAATCAAAGTAATAATCATACAAATCCGGTGCATTCAAAATAGCAACCGAACCTGATGTGCCAAACCCATCTGTTATATATAAGTCCATGCTCGTCTGCGCCAAAGACGCATTTGACGCATCCGGATAATCATCCTCATCTGCTTTCACAAATGAGGATGATGCAAATACTAAACATATACTAATTATTAAAACTGCTGCTCTTTTTATATTATTCATCTTTGAAGCCCCAATCAGGGTCCTGTCCTACTGTTAGAGAAAGTGATCCGTTAGCCAAATCTTTTCCAGCTTTCCCTTTAATCTTAAATGTAAGTTTCTCCTTTTTCTCTTTACCTATGTTAAGCTTAACTCTCTTAAACTTCTTGCTAAATGCCTTCTTACCATCAACCTTCAAAGCAATAGTTAATGATTTATACTTTTTAACTTTGAAAATTCTATGGTTTAGTGCATAACCTGTTACCTTATAAGTCTTGCCCGACAAAGAAATCTTAGTAACCTCAAAATCACATGTGGCATATCTGTGTGATGTTACAACTAGATTTCTTGACCACTTAGCCTGATTCTTTTTAGGCTTAGCTTTATTTGACGAACTCTTGTAAACTGACTTTCCAATCTTTACAAAAGGAACTACCTTAAATTTATTCTTGCCTGCCTTCTTCTTCGAAATCATCTTTTTAGTAGTCTTCGCTCCGACAGTTTTCACTTTCTTTTTACCCATGTAGATATAGTAGCCAGAAACTCCGCCCACTTGCTGCCATCTTAGGTAAACTTTTTTAGAACTAATCTTTGTCGCAAGAACCTTAATGTTTGGAACCTTCTCAGAAGTAGTTTTAAATGTAGTGGTAGGTCCAGCTATCTCTAAGCCTTCAATGTCCATAAACAAAGCCGCTTTAAAAGTATCGTTCTTACCATAAGAAACAGGAATGTTCTTAAATACAACTTGGTTTCCTTCAGTTTTCAAAGTTCCAACTAACTTGCCATTTCTATATAGTTTCACAATCTTCTTATAAGTAGTGTAAATATCTGGATCATCATTTAGTCTGTAAGTTCCGTATCCATTAACTCCGATAGTGAAATTTTTCTTAAGGAATGATTTTGTTCCATAAATGCTTCCAAAACTTGGGCCTCCATCTATATGGATTTCTCCAGGCACTACCTTGAAAATTTCTGAATTAAGATTTTCAGTTCCGCCCTCTGAATCATGAATAAAGAAACACAAATATTTATTCTTGTAACTTGCCTTCACTTTGAGTTTTAAAGTTTCACCCACACATTCAGGCGTTACTGTAGCTTCGTATCCTTCAAAGCCATTGCTCTTATAAATATCACATCTAACAGTAGCCTTGCCTGCTAAATATCTATCTTTAAAACCATTATCCACTTTTGAATTCAAGTCACTTAACTTAACAGCAATTGTCTTTAGTGCTTTAACATCATAAGTTCCATCTGGATTTTGTGTATGACTAACACCACTTGCTATATCATTTATATTGAATCCATCTCCAGCCTTCACCGGCGTATTAAAAGTAGGTGCAATAGTAAGCACCATCGCCAAAGTAAGCGCCACCGCTAATATTTTTTTTATAGTTCTCATATGTTTGTCCTCCTGTAAGTTCCGTTCTATACTTCTCTTCTATTATACAGTTTTTGTGAAAAGGTGTCATTAGAAAAGCATTTTTTTACAAAAAAAGCGGAGATTTCTCTCCACTTTTTCATCTATTTTTTAATTTTTACTTTCTTAGGTTTTGACCATGCACCGTATACTTTAGTCTGTCCTTTAACAACGAATGCTCTAGCTCTAAGATAAATCTTTTTCTTATTTCTAAACTTCTTAGACTTAAATGTAAATTTGACTTTCTTAACAACCTTTTTAGCTATCGCCTTCTTATTCTTCTTTGCTTTCTTTTTAGACTTGTAAGCCTTTACTTGATAACCTGTAGCACCCTTAACCTTCTTTAGTTTAACTTTTATCTTCTTGACGCTCTTCTTTTTAGCCTTCTTAACTTTTGCTTTTCCAACATAAACTTTTGCACTTGGTTTCTTTGTGGTAGTTGGTGTTTTCTTTGTGACAGACGCATTAGTTTGTACTGCACCTATTGTCATTGTGTCTGGAACTTTTGTTGTGACACCTTCATTTGTAGGTGACTGAGTTGGTCTTTGGGTTGGCGCCTTAGTAGTTGGTGCCTGTGTAGGTCTTTGTGTAGTTGTTGGTCTTGCTGTGGTTGGAGTCTTTGTAGTAGGCGCTTGTGTTGGATAAACTACGTTTCCATTTTTGTCTTTGATAGTTGGCTCAAAGAACTCAATTGGATTTGAAGGGTTAACCCAACCCATTCCTACTACTACACATGCAACGTCACCTGACACTTCAACATGACCAGTCAAAGTCTGGTTTGCACCCGTTAAAGCTGTCTGATTGTTATCGCCATCATTTGCATCCGACGAACAAACTGTTCCATCGCTATTCGCAGCCTTGATCGGCCACTCATATGTGTAATCTGTGTTGGCCGGAATATTTGGTAGTTCCAACTTAACCTGTGTTAGCCATGCGCTGTTGTAAACTGTATTTGTCTTATTTACTACTATATGGTTTGCATTGTTAGGATCTACTCCAGCCTTAGCTGTGTTGTTGCCATCCCAAGTACCTGTGTATACATAGTAGTTTCCAAACTGACCCCATGCATCAACAGGGACATCAGTATTCGCCACTAATTCGCCACTTGGGGCCTTTGTCGTTGGCGCCTGAGTGGTAGGTGCTTGAGTTGTTGTACCATCTTTCCAAACACTAAAGTTCTTAACCGTAAATGTTTTTCCCGAAGCAATCTCCCAGAGATTGAAACATACTCTACCTTCGGTGCTGTCGCCTGTAGTAAACGTTCCTGTATATGTCTTTGTACCGGACGTCAAAGCTTCGTTATGCAATATCTTATCAGTTCCCGAATTTTCATATTTTACAAGGAAGTTGTTTCCTCCCGCATCTGTATCAACTGTAAAACTATAGTTATATTTTGTATTCGCATCCAACGATAAATTAGGTCTAATCTGAGCTCCCCAGTCTGTTGTTGCTTTCTTCATAAAGTAAACAGAGAAATCATTTAGATTTGTTCCACCTTTGTATGCAGTTTTGCACTGACCCCAGCTATCATCGCCGAAGAAGTATGACCATGCACCCACACTAGTTATGCCACCTCTATTTGCCTCTGTGTATCCACTTGGATAGAGTGTCTCTGGCTGTGAGCCATTGTATTTGTATGCTCTAACATAGTCAACTTGCATAGTGGCGCTTTGGAAACTATCATCTGGTCCTTTATTGTTAGTATATCCTGTAGCTGGTCCACCTATCGCAAGATTCAATAAGAAAAATGCATCTTTTTGGAAATAACCATTAGCATTATAACCAGGTCCAATATTAGCAAGGAAATATACTTCATTATCCATATACCATTTGATAGTGGATTCATCCCACGTTACACCGTAAGTATGCCATCCGTTGATTCCATTATTAGTATTGTCTGTATAATATTTATCAGTATTCTCATTTCCACTGCCCCAATATGTATGGTTTTGCCAGTCAGTTCCCCAGTGAATAGTTCCTCCAATATATGGATTGCTATTAGCGTGCTCCATAATATCAAGTTCGCCACATGCTGGCCAACCGACTTGATCAATATCGTTACCCATCATCCAAAATGCAGGCCAAACGCCGTTTTGGTTTCCGCCATCTACTTTGATGCGGGCTTCCATCTTTCCGTATTTAAAATATTTCTTGTTCTTAGAAATAATACGACCTGATGTGAAGTTCGAACCATTATAACTTTCGCGCTTCGCTTTGATGTTTAGGTTTCCGCCTGTTACATAAACATTATCCGTTCTATTTGTGTAATACTGAAGTTCGTTGTTACCCCAGCCGTTCTGTCCTGTTCCTGTCTCATATGTCCACGTATTTGTATTAAGTGAATTACCGTCAAACTCATCGCTCCACTGCAAAGTCCATCCACTATCGGATGGGTCTGCTACCGCTAGAACCTTTTTTGACATTGGAACAAAAGTTATTCCGGTAATAACTAATGCAATCGCTATTATGTAGGATACTATTCTTTTGTACATACTTTTTCTCCTTTAATATTCCATCCTTGTACTATAGGAATATTTTAACACTATATGGTGAGAAAATGTTGTTTTTAGCAGTCAGTATATTCTTTTATATGGTCCGTTTTTTAGCACAAAAAATAGAGCCTTTCGGCTCTATTTTTATTAATATAAATATTATCTCTTTGAGAACTGAGGAGCTCTTCTCGCACCCTTCAATCCATACTTCTTACGCTCTTTCATTCTTGAATCTCTTGTCAAGAATCCAGCTTTCTTCAAGACTTTTCTGTTTTCTGAATCAGCCTCAACTAATGCTCTAGCGATACCATGTCTGATGGCACCAGCCTGACCAGTAGTTCCGCCACCCTTTACAGTAATGTCTGCATCAAACTTATCAGCTTGATCGATAGCTTCTAGTGGCTGTCTTACGATAACTTTCAATGTCTCAAGACCAAAGAAATCATCTATATCTCTTTTATTGATTGTAATTCTACCTGTGCCTGCTGAGAGGTAAACTCTAGCGACACTACTTTTTCTTCTACCTGTACCGTAGTATGTATCTTTTGCCATGTTATTTCCTCCTCTCAGTTATTAAAACTTTAATTCCTCAGGCTGCTGTGCAGCGTGTGGGTGTTCAGCACCAGCGTACACGAATAACTTCTTGTACATCTTTCTTCCTAAAGGTCCCTTTGGAAGCATGCCTTTAACTGCGAGTTCAATAACCTTTTCAGGTTTCTTTTCAAGCATAGTCTTAAGATCTGTTTCTTTCATTCCTCCAACATAGTCTGAATGATGGTAATAGATCTTCTGATCTAACTTCTTTCCTGTTACTTTGATTTGGTCTGCGTTTGTAACGATTACATAGTCACCAGTATCAACGTGAGGTGTGAATGTTGGTTTATTCTTACCTCTTAATACCTTAGCTATCTCTGATGACAAACGTCCCAATGTATATCCTGTAGCATCAACTACATACCATTTTCTTTCAATATCTGTTGGATTAGCCATGTATGTTTTCATTGGTATTCCTCCTGATTTAATTTTCAATTTCTCACTGCAAGCGAAATGTCCGAAACGCCTGCAAACGTACGTGTTTACTAGTTCTTACCGGGGCTATGGCCAGAACTATATTACACGCCACAGAGTAAGATTATATAATAAAGAATCCCCTATGTCAAACGGTTTTTCGCATATTTTAGGGGCTCTAAATTACTCGTTTTCGTACTTAATTTCCACCAATCTCAATCCCCTAGCAACAGCTGTCTTACCAGCTCTTCCTCTATCCTTAGAAGCTATAATATCTTCCATATCTGATGGCTCTAATTTGCCCTCTCCCACTTCTAACAGTGTTCCGGCAATTATTCGCACCATATTGTACAAAAAGCCGTTTCCTTTGGCGATTATGGCTATTTCGTCGCCATTTTGTGTGACTTCTAGCGATTCTATCGTCCTTACAGTGTTTTCTACCTGTGAACCAGTACTGCAGAATGCTGCAAAGTCGTGTTCGCCCACCAAAAACTCCGCTGCTTCCTTCATTTTGTCCACATCCAGCTTAGAATATGTGAAATATGTATAAAGTCTTCTGACTGGATCTGGCATATCACGGTTAATAATTGTGTACTGATATGTCTTCATACTATTTTGGTATCTTGGGTGCCAATCCTCATCCACCTCGTCAGACTTCACAATCGAAATATCCTCCGGCAAACGCTGGTTCAAAGCATACGCAATTTTTGGCGCGGGAATATGAGTTTCCGTGTCAAAGATGCAATAGTTTCCATCCGAATGAACGCCTGAGTCTGTTCTACTAGCACCTACTACTTCTATGTCTTCATTCAACAAATCAGACAGAGTCTCATTCAAAACTCCCTCTATTGTCACTTCGTTTGGTTGAACCTGCCAACCACAGTAGTTTGTACCATCGTACGCCACTTTTAATCTGTATCTCTTCATATCAAACCTCTAAAAAACAACAAATGTATTTCCCAAAAACTTAACCACTACCACATTCACTACAATCACGCTCGCAATAATCACTCCACAAAATACGTATGACATGGCATCGCGCTTCTTGTACTTAAGCGGATGAAGTTTTGTTCTGTTTCCTCCATGGTAGCATCTTGCTTCCATAGCCTGCGCCAAATTGACTGCTCTCTTTATCGAGGACACAAATAGCGGAATCAAAATTGGAATCAAGCTCTTCGCACGCCTAAACATATTGCCCGTCTCAAAGTCCGCCCCTCTTGCCATCTGCGCTTTCTTAATACGCTCTGTCTCTTCCATCAAAGTTGGAATAAACCTGAGCGCCAAAGACATAATCATCGCAATCTCATGAACAGGCACTCTAATTACCTTTAGAAAACCTAGTGCCTTCTCAAGTCCGTCCGACAAATCATTCGGTTTTGTAGTTAGTGTCATAACTGATGTTGATAAAACCAAAAGAACTAGTCTAACAACTAAGTATGCAGATCTTACCAAGCCCTCTGATGTAATAGTAAATATCCACCAGTGTGCCAAAGGTTTACCCGGTGTAAAGAATATGTTTAGCAAAGCTGAAATAATCAAAATGATTATAATTCCCCTTACACCTTTCAAAACTTTTCTAAAAGGAATTCTAGACATCTTAACAACGACAAATAAATATAATGCCATCAGTCCAAATCCAATAAAGTTGTTTACGACAAATAGCATCACAATGAAGACCAAAGTGCCAAACAATTTGACTCTTGGATCTAGTCTGTGAATTATTGAGTTTTCAGGATAGTATTGACCTATCGTAAACTCTGACATCTTTTCCCTCTCAAAATCTGTTAGTTATCTATTTCAAAACTTTTAGTAAGTTATCCTTCGCTTCTTCTACGCTCAGTACCGATGTATCAACATCTAATCCTGCGCTCTTTAGTTCATGCATTACGCTTGTCACCTGAGGAACTTTAAGTCCCATCTGTTCAAGTTCATCACCTCTTGCAAATATATTTCTAGTAGTATCATCCATTGCCACTTTGCCATCGTTCATCACAACGATCCTCTTCGCATGTAAAGCAACTTGTTCCATATTGTGAGAAACCCAGACGATACTAATGCCTTTTTCTTCATGCAGTTTCTTAACCTGCTCCATAATCATGTTTCTACCCTGTGGATCAAGACCACTAGTTGGCTCATCCAAAATCAATACTTCTGGATCCATCGCCAAAACTCCGGCAATAGCCACTCTTCTCTTCTGTCCACCAGACAATTCAAAGACAGACTTGTCATAACTTTCCTTTGGAACCTCAACCAATTTCAAAGCCTCTATAGCTTTCTTCTCAGCCTCCTCATTTGAGAGTCCCATATTCTTTGGTCCGAAGCAAACATCCTTAAGCACAGTTTCTTCAAACAATTGATTCTCTGGGTTTTGGAAAACTAATCCAACTTTTTTACGTAGTTCCCTTTTGTTAAAGTCTTTGTCTTCAATATTTTTGCCGTCCACCAAAATCTCTCCAGTAGCACCTTTAAGCAACCCATCCATAAGCTGAATGAGCGTAGACTTACCAGAACCCGTGTGACCAATGATAGCCAAAAACTCACCATCGTCTATCTTTAAGTTCACATCACAAAGAGCCCTAGTCTCCTTGCTAGTTTTCTGGTTGTATATGTAATTTACATTTTTAAATTCTATCTTTGCCATAATTTAAAAATATAATTCCTTCCAAATTTATCCTTTCAAAGTTTCAAGTTCACTCACTAAATCCTTCGCCGTCAAAATGCTATCAGAAATCTGAACACCATTCTTTCTTAGTTCATACGCTAGCTCAGTAACCTGAGGCACTTCCAATCCAAAGGATTTAAGTTTATCAACTTCTTTGAAAATTTCCCTAGGCGTTCCTTGCATTTCAAGTTCACCCTTGTTCATCACAAACACCTTGTCCACATCCACAATCTCTTCCATATTGTGAGTAATCAAAATGATAGTGATGCCTTCTTTATTCAAACTCTTAAGAGTATTGATAACTTCTTCTCTTCCCACAGGGTCTAGCATAGATGTTGGCTCATCCAAAACCAAACACTTTGGTTGCATTGCAAGAATACCCGCTATAGCCACTCTCTGCTTTTGTCCGCCCGACAAATTAAGAGGAGATCTCTTAGCAAATTTCCTCATCTCAACTAAAGTCAAAGAATCATCCACTCTCTTTCTAATCTCATCGGTTGGCACCGCTAGGTTTTCCGGTCCAAAGGCCACATCTTCCTCCACTACTGTAGAAACAATCTGGTCTTCTGGATTTTGGAACACCAATCCCGCAGTTCTTCTCACTGTTAAAATAGTCTCGCTATTTTTTGTATCAATGTCATCTACATACACAGTTCCTGCTGTTGGCATAAACATCGCATTAAGATGTCTAGCAAATGTAGACTTGCCAGATCCATTATGTCCAATAACCGCAACAAAGTCCCCTTCGTTCACATCCAAAGTGACATTATTAACAGCACGTTGGCGCGAATGACCCTCGTGGTTTTTGTAATCGTATATTAAATTTTTTACATTGATAATACTCATATCTTTTCCTGCGTTTTTTGTTTTGTGAAAATACATATACATTCAACGATTCAAGTGGAATGTATATGTATTTTCACAATATATAAAAACAGACAGATAAAAGAAACGATGTTCTTTATCTGTCTGTTTTTTAAAAATTTAATAATTTTATACTAACTCCAATAATACTTCCATCGCTGCGTCACCTTTACGCTGACCAATCTTCACGATTCTAGTATAACCACCATTGCGGTTCTCGTACTTTGGAGCAATCTCGTCGAATAACTTGTTAGTCAAATCAACTTCTTTAGTCTCTCTCTTTGTAGCACCCTTCTCAGTTACTGGATAAAGAACTTTCATCATTTGACGTCTTGCATGAAGCTTTGATGGTTTGTCTTTCTTAATAGTCTTTGACTCTTCGTCAAATACTGTAACTTTCTTGCCATCTACCACTTCTTTAACTCTCTTGCCATCTTTATCTTTTCTAGCAACTTTGGCTGTTACTTTAACTTCTTCGTAATTGTCTTTCTCTTTTACAGCTAGTGCAATCAAGCCCTCAGTAACCTTACTGACTTCCTTTGCACGGCTCTCAGTTGTGACAATTTTTCCGTTATTTAAAAGACTGGTAACTTGACCTCTTATTAAAGCCTTTCTTTGACTTGAAGTTCTTCCAAGTTTTCTATAACCTGCCATTTTCTTACCTCCTACAAATCAGTAATTACTGATCTTCGCCTGATTTCTTGAATCCAAGACCAAGCTCTTCTAGTTTATTGATAACTTCTTCTAAAGACTTGCGACCAAGGTTTCTAACCTTCATCATTTCGTCTTCAGTCTTGTTAACTAATTCTTCCACAGTATTAATCTGTGCTCTCTTCAAACAGTTGAATGAACGAACTGAAAGTTCTAGTTCATCAATGTTCATTTCTAGTACTTTGTCGCTCTCTTCTTCGTCGTTGTCTGTGATAACTTCCACATCCTTAGCAACGTCAGAAAGATCGATAAGTAAGTTTAGGTGCTCACAAAGAACCTTTGATGCAAGTGAAACTGCTGCATCTGTCTCGATAGTACCGTTTGTGTAAACATCAAGTGTCAACTTATCATAGTCTGTTACTTGACCTACACGAGTGTTCTCTACTGTCATGTTTACTCTCTCAACTGGAGTGTAAATTGAATCAATAGCGATTACACCAATTGGTAGATTATCGTTTTTGTTCTTTTCTGCACTCTTATATCCTCTACCCTTAGTAATAGTTAATTCCATACTAAGCTTACTCTTGCTGCCACCGTTAATAGTAGCAATTACTAGGTCAGGGTTAAGAATTTCAATCTCTGAATCTGCTTCAATATCAGCAGCTGTAACTGTTCTGTTACCAGACACATCAATGTGAGCTACTTTTACGTTGTCAGACTCGCTGTGATTGATAATTTCTAGTTGTTTGATGTTAAGAACAATCTCTGTAACATCTTCTTTAACTCCAGGGATTGATGAGAACTCATGAAGTACTCCGTCAATCTTAATTTGGCTTACTGCCGCTCCTGGTAAAGATGAAAGCATAATACGACGAAGCGCATTTCCTAGTGTAGTACCATAACCTCTCTCTAAAGGTTCTACTACAAACTTTCCATATCTTCCATCATCTGATTTTTCAATTGTAATATTTGGTTTTTCAAAATCGAACACTAATTAGCCCCTCCTTTATTTGGAATTGAATTAGCTTATTATGAATTCTATTTAGAATATAACTCGACAATAAGCATCTCATCTACTGGTACATCAATATCTTCTCTTGTTGGTAGAGATTTAATCTCGCCCTTTAGGTTATCCTGGTCTACTTCAACCCAAGCTGGGAATGTTCTTCCACCAGTTACCTCTAAGATATCTTTGTATCTTTGAGAGCCTTTACAATTCTCTTTGATTTCAATTACATCGCCCTCACTTACAATGTAAGATGGGATGTTTACTTGTTTTCCATTAACCATTACATGCTTATGACCGACAATCTGTCTAGCTTCTCTTCTAGTACGTGCAAATCCTAGACGGAAAATAACGTTGTCTAGACGAGACTCTAATAAAATCATAAGATTTTCACCTGTTTTACCAGGTTTCTTCTGGGCTTTCTTAAAATAGTTTCTAAAAGGTTTCTCTAACACACCATAGATGAATTTAGCTTTCTGCTTTTCTCTAAGCTGAAGACCGTATTCACTCATCTTTCTGTTAGATCTCTTTAAGCTTCTATTTGATTTCTTGTCTATTCCTAAATAAACTGGATCCAAACCAAGTGATCTACATCTTTTAAGAACAGGAACTCTATTTACTGCCATTCTCTATTCCTCCTCATTAGACTCTACGACGCTTTGGTGGACGACATCCGTTGTGTGGTACTGGAGTTACGTCTTTGATAGATGTAACCTGTAGTCCACAAGTAGCTAGAGCACGAATAGCTGCCTCTCTACCTGAACCTGGTCCCTTAACCATAACGTCTACTGATTTTAATCCATGAACTAAAGCTGCCTGTGTAGCTGTCTCTGCTGCCATCTGTGCGGCATAAGGAGTAGATTTCTTTGAACCTCTAAATCCTAAGCCACCAGCACTAGCCCATGATAAAGCGTTTCCTTCAGCGTCAGTCAAAGTAACAATAGTATTGTTAAATGACGCCTGAATATGTGCTTGACCGTGTTCTACATTTTTCTTAACACGTCTTTTTGTCGCTTTTTTTGTAACTTTCTTAGCCATTTTTTAAACTAACCTCCCTTATGGGTTTTACCTTACTTCTTCTTATTTGCTACAGTTCTCTTTGGTCCCTTACGAGTACGAGCATTATTCTTGGAATTCTGTCCACGCACTGGAAGACCCTTACGATGACGGATACCTCTATAGCATCCAATCTCCTGTAGTCTCTTGATGTTCATAGCGGTGTCTCTTCTTAAGTCACCCTCTACTACCTGAGATGCCTCAATAACGTCACTGATTTTCTTTACTTCAGTGTCAGTCAAATCCTTAACTCTAGTATCTGGATTAACATCTGCTTCAGCTAAGATTCTCTTAGCACTTGAAACACCAATGCCGTAAATATAAGTTAAGCCAATCTCAACTCTTTTGTCTCTAGGTAAATCAACACCTGAAATACGAGCCATGTGTATAACCTCCATATAGTTAAATTTACGTGAAAAACAAATCTGCGTAGCTCGTGCTACACCACCTTAGGTGATATCATCACACGCCTGAAATGTGTACGCGACTTTAGATTCACAGTTTAAAAGTTTCCGGATAAGCTTTCAGCAATTTAATTAAGCCTATCCTAAAGAAATCATTCCGTAGATTAAGGAATTTTGTGATTTCCTTATGTAATAGTAGCAAGTTAGCTACTGCAGCCGCAAATTCTTTAGGAAAATATTCCTAAAAACGCACAAATAAGCGAACAATACTATGATCATTCACTCTTGCTCTTAGTCAAAAATAATTATTATCCCTGACGTTGTTTGTGCTTTGGATTATCGCAAATTACTCTTACGATTCCCTTTCTTTTAATGACTTTGCATTTTTCGCAAATCGGTTTTACTGATGATCTTACTTTCATAGTAACACCCCTTTCTTAAAAAAAGTCCGACTAACATCATATCAAAATCTGCCGGACATTTCAAGCAAAAATTTAATAAATTATAGTAGTTTTTCAGCCTATTTATCACGCCAGATGATACGTCCTTTTGACAAATCATATGGTGACATTTCAATAGTAACTGTGTCGCCTGGCAATATCTTAATGTAGTGCATTCTAAGCTTTCCACTTATGTGCGCTAACACGATATGGCCATTCTCTAACTCTACTCTAAACATAGCGTTAGGTAGCTTCTCTACTACTTTACCTTCAATCTCAATAACATCTGCTTTTGACATTCTTATCCTCCTAAGTTTTAGAAAAATCTTTTATCTATTCAACTAGTGATAATATTTCTGGTTCACCATCTGTAATCAGAATAGTGTTTTCATAATGAGCTGACATAGAGCCGTCGTCTGTCACTATAGTCCAACCGTCATCTAGCTGCGCTATCTCAGGTCTTCCCATATTGATCATTGGCTCGATGGCAAAAGTCATACCCTCGCGTATCTTCATTCCTCTTCTTTTTTGTCTAAAGTTTGGAATGGTTGGGTCTTCGTGCATCTCTTGACCAATGCCGTGTCCTACCAAATCTCTAACTACGCCATAGCCAAAGCTTTCAGCATAATCTCCAATAGCTGCTGAGATGTCAAACAAATGATTTCCATCTCTTGCTTGTTCGATGCCGACAAAGAAACTTTCTTTTGTCACATCAATAAGCTTCTGAACTTCTGGATCAATCTGACCGATTGCAATAGTTCTTGCAGCATCTGATTGGTAGCCGTGATATATAACTCCCATGTCTAGACTAACGATGTCTCCATCTTTTATAAACTTGTCTTTCTCTGGAAGTCCGTGTACAACCTCGTCATTAATTGAAATACACACTGAGCCTGGAAATCCATTGTATCCGAGGAAGGATGGTTCACATCCGTAACCCCTAATCAACTTTTCCGCTATCTGGTCTATCTCATATGCACTCATTCCGGCTTTGATTTTATCTGCCATCTCATTGTGGCAATTTCCCAAAATCTTTCCAGCCTCTCTCATCAACTCAATTTCTCTAGCTGACTTGATTGTTACTGCCATTATTATTCTCCTAAAATCTTAACAACGTTTTCGAATACTACTTCTCTGTCCTGTGTACCATCTACACTGTGAACTAAATCCTTAGCTCCGTAGTAATCCTTAAGTGGCTGTGTCTGCTCGTGATAAGTTTTAAGTCTAGCCAAAACTGTCTCTGGCTGATCGTCCTCTCTCATCATCAAGTGACCACCACACTGGTCGCACTTACCTTCAATCTTTGGTGGCATGTGCTCTAGGTGGAAAATAGCTCCACAGTGTGCACAAGTTCTTCTACCAGCCATTCTTGTGATAATGTGCTCGTCAGGTACGTCCACGTCAATAACGTTGTCGATAGCCTGACCCTTTGCCTCAAGCGCCTCATCTAAAGCTTCTGCCTGAGGGATTGTACGTGGGAAACCGTCTAATACGTAACCGTTAGCACAATCTTCTTTTTCAAATCTATCCATAATTAGCTCAAGCACTAACTCGTCAGGAACTAAGTCTCCTGCTTCCATGTATGCTTTTGCTTTGTTTCCAAGTTCAGTTCCGTTTTTAATGTTTTCTCTAAAGATATCTCCTGTTGAAATGTGTGGGATATCATACTTCTCTGCAATTCTCTTTGCCTGTGTACCTTTGCCGGCACCAGGAGCTCCAAGCATAATAATTCTCATTGATTTCTCCTATCTTTCCTCTGCGTCAAAGAACGCAATTTTTCAAACTTTATAGACACAGTGAAGATTTTCGCAAGAATCTCACGAAAATCTTCATTGTAATCTTATATCTTAATTAAAATATACCCTTAACTGTACTGAAGTTTCTTTCACTAACCATTGACTTAATAGTTTCAAGGGTTTCAAGGATAACACCTACGATAATGATGATTGATGTACCACCAAATCCTAGAGCCACACCTGAGAAACCTGAAGCTGCAATTGGAATAGTTGCTACGATACATAGACCAACCGCTCCAATGAAAATGATGTAGTTAAGAATCTTTGTTAAGTATGATACTGTTGGTTTACCACTTCTGATACCAGGGATAAATCCACCTCTATCATTTAGGTTCTTAGCAACTTCTCTTGGGTTGAAAGTAATTGATGTATAGAAGTATGCAAAGAATATAATTAACAATAGGTAAACTACAAATCCAATTGAATATTTCCATCCTGTTGTAGGGTTCAACCAGTTTGACTGGCTTAAGTACTTAGCCCACTCGGCTTGTCTTCCCTGTGCATTAAAGAATGAATAAATAACTACTGGGAATTGTAGTAAAGATGAAGCAAAGATTACAGGGATAACACCCGCTGTGTTAACACGTAGTGGGATGTTAGACTGTTGTGCACCAACTTGTCTTCTACCCTGAACTTTCTGTGACATCTGAACGCCAATCTTTCTAATAGCACCTTGCAAGATAACTACTAGTACAACTACACCAATAAGGATAGCTGAAATAATTAAAGCGTTAAGAATGATTTCACCTTTTGATCTGTTCTCACCAGTTAGATACTGTGTGAACAAGTTCTTAACATCTGATGGAATACTTGAAATGATGTTAATAGTCAACACTATTGAAATACCATTTCCTACTCCGCTTTCAGTGATGCGCTCACCAATCCACATAAGAACTGCTGAACCAGCTGTCATAGCAAGGATACATGTGATAATTACTATCCAGTAGTGTGCACCCTTCAAGCTGTTTACATCGCCGAATAGTCCTTGGTTCTTGAAACCAAATACCATCGCTGTTGATTCGATTAACGCTAGACCTACTGTTAGGTAACGTGTAATCTCAGCAATTTTCTTTCTACCTTCTTCACCGTCTTTTTGAATCTCATCTAACTTTGGAATAGCAATTGTTAACAACTGCATAATGATAGATGATGTGATGTATGGAGTGATGTTCAAAGCGAATATTGACATCTTCTCCAAAGACTGACCAGTGAAGATTGAGAAAAAGTTAAATGCGTCCTGTGTAGCTGTTCTTGTACCATCTGCTGACTGAGCCAAACCTGCGAATAGGTCTGATAGTGCTTTACCATCTACAAATGGAATTGGAATCTGACATCCAAGTCTTACAACTACAAGCATTAACAATGTAAAGAATAATCTTTTTCTAATTTCTTTAATCTTAAAGGCTTTCTTTAATGTCTCTAACATATTAGATCACCTCGCAACTTCCGCCTGCAGCTTCGATTTTTTCTTTAGCGCTAGCGCTGAAAGCATTAACCTTAACTGTAAGCTTCTTAGTCAATTCACCATTGCCAAGAATTTTAACTCCATCTCTAGGATTGCTAACTACTCCTGATTCAACCAATGTCTCTACAGTTACTTCTGCACCATCGTCAAATCTCTCAAGAGCTGAAACATTAATACCTACAATATTCTTAGAATTAATGTTTGTGAATCCTCTCTTTGGAATTCTTCTGTATAATGGCATCTGACCACCTTCAAAGCCAGGTCTTGTACCGCCGCCTGAACGTGCTTTCTGACCCTTATGACCCTTACCGGCTGTCTTACCATTTCCTGAACCATGGCCACGACCACGTCTGAAATTATCACTATGTTTTGAACCATCTGCTGGTTTTAAGTTTGATAAATCCATTGTCGCACCTCCTATTATACTTCTTCTACTTTTACTAAATGTCTGACTCTTTGAATCATTCCTCTAGTTGCATCGTTGTCAGGCATCTCTACTGTCTTGTGAAGCTTGTTTAGTCCCATAGCTTCAACAGTTTTTCTGTTCTTTGGAACTGCTCCAATTGTTGATTTTACTAAAGTAATTTTTAATTTCTTATCTGCCATCTCTAATTACCTCCTTAGCCCAAAATCTCTTCAACAGTCTTACCGCGAAGTGAAGCTACTTCTTCTGGAGTCTTAAGTGCAGCTAATCCTTCAATTGTAGCAAGAACTACGTTCTGCTTGTTATTTGATCCAAGTGACTTTGAACGGATGTTACTAATACCAGCAAGCTCTAGCACTGAACGTGCAGGACCACCGGCGATAACTCCAGTACCTTCAGGTGCCTTCTTAAGAAGTACCTGCGCACCAGTATATTTTCCGATAATGTCATATGGAATACTCTTGTTCTCATCGATTGGTACAGTGATAAGGCTCTTCATAGCATCTTCCTTACCCTTGCGGATAGCTTCTGGAATTTCAGTTGCTTTTCCTAAGCCTGCACCAACGTGTCCGTTTTTGTCGCCCACTACTACTAAAGCTGCGAAACGCATATTACGTCCACCCTTTACTACCTTAGTAACACGTTTAATGGCAACGACTGTTTCTTCTAATTCTAACTGACTTGCATCAATCATTTCACGTCTCATGTGTTACCTCCTAACTAAAATTCCAGACCAGCTTCACGAGCTGCATCTGCTAATGCCTTAACTTTACCTTGATATATGAAGCCGCCTCTATCGAAAACTACTTCCTTAATACCTTTTTCAGTCGCTCTCTCGGCAATAACCTTACCTACGTATGCTGCTGCATCAACGTTATTTGTCTTTTCAACTTCTTTAGCAATATCTGCTTCGTTTGTAGAAGCTGCTACCAAAGTCTTTGCAACAGTATCGTCGATAATCTGAGCATAGATATGATTATTGCTTCTGAAAACTGCTAGACGTGGACACTCAGGTGTACCACTAAACTTATTGCGCATTCTGCTATGTTTCTTAGCACGAACTTCGCTTCTTGATTTCTTCTTAATCATTTTCTACACTCCTTTATTATTCTGCTGCTGCAGTCTTACCAGCTTTACCGTCTTTACGTCTGATGTACTCATCTTCGTACTTGATACCTTTGCCCTTATATGGCTCAGGAAGTCTCTTAGTTCTGATTTCAGCTGCGTATTGACCAACTTTTTCTTTATCTATACCAGAAACAATAATCTTGTTCTGATCTTCCACCTGTACGTCGATACCTTCTGGATCTTCCATCTCAACTGGATGTGAGTAACCAAGTGAAAGTACTAACTTCTTACCTTGTTTCTGAGCTCTGTAACCAACACCGTTAATTTCTAGAGTCTTACTGTAACCTTCTGTCACACCAATAACCATATTGTTGATTAGTGATCTTGTAAGTCCGTGTAGGGCTCTGTTCTTCTTAAGGTCGTTTGGTCTCTCAACGATTATTTCTTCGCCTTCTTGTTTAATGTCCATAGCCTCAGGGAGAGTTCTAACAAGTTCGCCCTTAGGTCCTTTGACAGTCACCGTATTATTTTCTGCTATATCCACAGTTACACCTGATGGGATAGCGATAGGCATTTTACCAATTCGTGACATTTCGCCTTACCTCCTTAAAATATTGTGTATACTTTGCCTTCGGCAAAGTAAGATTTTCTTCGCTAGTTCTTACCAAACAAAAGCAAGTACTTCTCCACCTACTTTTTCTTTTCTAGCTTCTTTGTCTGTAATCACACCTTTGTTTGTAGATATGATAGCAACACCAAGTCCGCCAAGAACCTTTGGTAGATTATCTTTACCAGCGTATACTCTTAGACCTGGCTTAGAAATCTTCTTAAGTCCTGTGATAACTTTTTCATTTCTATCTTTACCATACTTTAATGTGATTCTGATGTTTTTGAAGTTTCCTTCTTCTACCACTTCAAAACCTTCGATGTATCCTTCTTTATCTAAAATTTCAGCAATAGCTACTTTTATCTTTGATGCAGGAACATCTACTGTATCGTGCTTTGCAGTATTTGCATTACGAATTCTTGTAAGCATATCTGCAACTGGATCACTCATAGTCATAATTAATTTCCTCCTTCAAATTTTCTCTTACCAGCTTGCTTTCTTAACGCCTGGTATCTGTCCCTTGTAAGCTAATTCACGGAAACAAATTCTGCAGATTCCGTATTTTCTTAAATAGCCGTGAGGACGTCCACAAATTCGGCATCTATTGTAAGCCTGTGTTGAGAATTTAGCTTTCTTTTGCTGTTTTTGCTTCATAGCAGTTCTAGCCATGGGTTTACCTCCTAATTATTTGCGAATGGCATATTAAATTGTGCCAATAATTCACGTGCTTCTTCATCTGTGCTAGCTGTAGTAACAATAATAATGTCCATACCTCTAACCTTATCTACCTTATCGTACTCGATTTCAGGGAAAATGATTTGCTCTTTAATTCCAAGTGCGTAATTTCCTCTTCCGTCAAATGCGTTTGGATTAACTCCTCTAAAGTCACGTACACGAGGAAGTGCTAGGTTTACAAGTCTATCTAAAAACTCGTACATCTTGTCTCCTCTTAGTGTAACTTTACATCCAATAGGCTGACCTTCTCTTAATTTAAAGTTAGCAACTGAATGCTTAGCCTTAGCGATAACAGCCTTCTGACCTGTGATAGCCTCCATGTCTGCTACAGCACTTTCTAGAATCTTAGCATTCTCTTTAGCTTCGCCCACGCCCATATTTACAACAATCTTTTCGATCTTAGGGATTTCCATTTCGTTTTTGTATTCAAACTTCTTCTGCATTTCACCCCTAATTTCGTTTAGGTATGTATCTTTTAATCTACTCAACGTTTGGACCTCCCTTCATTAATCTAGTTCTTCGCCAGTCTTCTTAGCGATACGAACTTTCTTTCCATCTTTTCCGTCTTTATATCCTACTCTTGTAACTTGTCCCTTGATAGAGATCATTACGTTTGAAGCATCGATATAATCTTCCTGTGTGACGATACCACCGTTTTGGTTTTCAGCATTTGGCTTCATGTGCTTTGTACGCATAGCCACGCCTTCTACCTTAACTCTGTTACCTTCCACATCTACTGAAAGAACTTTACCTTCAGTACCTTTATACTTTCCAGCGATAACTTTAACTTCATCGCCTTTTCTTATCTTCATCTTTGACATCTCACTACCTCCTATAATACCTCAGGTGCAAGTGAAACTATTCTCATGAAAGATTTCTCTCTCAATTCTCTTGCAACTGGTCCAAAGATACGAGTTCCTCTTGGAGTCATATCTTCTCTTATTATTACAGCAGCGTTTTCGTCAAATTTGATGTATGAACCATCATTACGACGAGCGCCTTTAACAGTACGAACTACTACGGCTCTTACGATGTCACCCTTCTTTACTTCACCACCTGGTGTAGCATCTTTAACAGTGGCAACGATAATATCACCGATATTAGCATATCTTCTAGTAGATCCGCCCAACACTCTGATTGTAAGTAATTCTTTAGCACCTGTATTATCAGCTACTTTAAGTCTACTTTCCTGTTGAATCATGCTGTATTCCTCCTTCTTTTTCCAAATGAAAGCTTATTTAGCCTTCTCAATAATTTCAACAAGTCTCCATCTCTTATCCTTCGACAAAGGTCTTGTCTCCATAACTTTTACTGTATCACCGATACCGCACTGGTTTTCTTCATCGTGAGCTTTCAACTTATAAGTTCTTTTCACGATCTTGTTGTACAAAGGATGCTTTACATGATCCTCGATAGCAACTGTGATAGTTTTATCCATCTTGTCGCTAGTAACTTTACCTGTACGTGTTTTTCTTAAATTTCTTTCCACAACAATTCTCCTTTCCTACAAACTCTTACGCGTTTTCTTTCTCAACGATAACAGTTTGAATTCTGGCAATGTTTCTTCTTACATCTTTAATTCTGCTTGTGTTATCTAGCTGATTTGTTGCGTTCTGGAATCTTAAATTAAATAATTCCTTCTTAGCAGCTACTAATTCATCTTGAAGTTCTGTAGCTGATTTTCTCTTTAAATCTTCTACATATTGCTTACTTTTCACTGTCATCACCGCCTTCTAGTTCCTCGCGTGACACAACCTTACACTTGAGTGGTAGTTTGTGAACAGCAAGTCTTAGAGCCTCTCTAGCGTCCTCTTCATTTTCAATGTCGATTTCGAAAAGTACTCTACCTGGTTTAACAACTGCTACCCAGTACTCTACTGCACCTTTACCTTTACCCATACGTGTTTCAGCAGGATGTGCTGTAACAGGTTTGTCTGGGAAAATTTTGATCCAAACTTGGCCACCACGCTTTACGTAACGAGTCATAGCTACACGGGCTGCCTCTATCTGGTTTGACTTAATCCATGCAGGCTCCATAGCTACGATACCATACTTACCATTAGTAATTTTGTTACCTCTTGTAGCCTTACCTCTCATAGATCCTCTAAACTGTTTTCTATGTTTAACTCTTTTAGGCATTAACATTATTTCTTACCTCCTTCTTTAGTTGGAAGTACTTCGCCGTTATAAATCCAAACCTTTACACCTACTTTACCGTAAGTTGTATCAGCCTCAGCGAATCCAAATTCAATGTCAGCACGAAGTGTCTGTAGTGGGATTGTTCCCTCGCTGTAGAACTCTGTACGAGCCATATCAGCACCACCTAGACGTCCTGATACTGATGTCTTGATACCAAGCGCACCAGCTTTAAGTGATCTAGACATACAAGACTTCATAGCTCTTCTGAATGAGATACGGTTCTCTAGCTGCTGAGCAATGTTCTCTGCTACTAGCTGTGCATCCTTATCAGGTCTCTTAACGTCTTTTACGTCCATGAATAACTTCTTATCAGTCATCTTCTGAACTTCTGCTTTAATCTTTTCTATCTCAGCGCCACCTTTACCGATAACAAGACCAGGCTTAGCTGTATAAATGTTTACTCTTACACGGTCAGTTGATCTCTCGATTTCAATCTTTGAGATGCCTGTTCCGTAAAGTTTGTTCTTAAGGAATTTTCTAATTTCGTAGTCTTCAACTAGGTTATCAGCGAAATCTTTCTCTGCATACCATTTTGAATCCCAGTCTTTGATAATTCCGACTCTTAATCCGTGTGGATTAACTTTCTGTCCCATGCTTTGCCTCCCTTCTTATCTTTCGTCAAGCACGATTGTGATGTGGCTGTTTCTCTTTAAGATTCTGTAAGCCCTACCCTGTGCTCTTGGTTTAATACGTTTCATTGTAGGTGCTGCACTAGCGTAGCACTCTGCAATGTATAATTTACTAGTGTCCATGTTGTTGTTATTTTCAGCATTTGCTATAGCTGAGTTTAACAACTTCAAAATTACTTTTGATGCTTTTCTTGGGTTGTATGTGAGAATACCTTGTGCAGTCTCTACATCTTTACCTCTGATGGCATCAAGTACGAAACATGCCTTTTGAGTACTAATTCTTGCAAAAGAAAGTTTTGCTGAAGGTCTAGTATCTTTTTCGGCGTTTCTTTTTCTCTTTATTTCAGATCTATGTCCTTTTGCCATAGACTTGGCCTCCTTTCAAAATACAAATTATTCTGCTTTGCTTTCGTTCTTATTGTGTCCTCTAAATGTTCTAGTAGGAACAAACTCACCAAGTTTGTTACCAACCATATCCTCTGTAATATATACAGGAACATGTTTTCTACCATCATGGACAGCAATTGTATGTCCAACCATCTGTGGGTAAATTGTTGAACGTCTTGACCAAGTCTTGATAACTGACTTTTCGCCAGATTCGTTCATAGCTTCAATCTTCTTTAATAAGCTCTCATCCGCAAATGGGCCTTTTTTTAATGATCTTGACATTAGTTCCTACCTCCTTATTTCATATTGCTTCCGTCACGTCTTCTAATAATCATCTTGTTAGACTTCTTATTCTTCTTACGAGTCTTCAAACCAAGTGCTGGTTTACCCCATGGAGTACATGGACCTGGACGACCGATTGGTGCACGTCCTTCACCACCACCGTGAGGGTGATCATTAGGGTTCATAACAGAACCACGAACGGTAGGTCTAATACCCATATTACGCTTACGTCCTGCTTTACCAATGTAAACAAGACCGTGCTCGATATTTCCTACTGTACCAACTGTTGCTCTACAAATTACAGGAACCAATCTCATCTCGCCTGATGGAAGTCTAAGTGTTGCATATTTGCCTTCCTTAGCCATAAGCTGTGCTGTACCACCTGCTGAACGAACTAACTGTCCACCCTTACCTGGGTATAGCTCGATGTTGTGGATCTCTGTACCGACAGGAATCTCTGAAAGTGGTAAGCAGTTTCCTACTTTCACTTCAGCGCTCATCCCGCTCATTACTTTATCTCCTACCTTAAGTCCTTCTGGAGCTAGGATGTATGCCTTCTCACCATCAGCGTAGCAAATAAGTGCGATGTTTGCTGTACGGTTTGGATCATACTCGATGCTCACTACTCTAGCAGGGATATCATCTTTACTATTTCTCTTGAAATCAATAATTCTGTATTTTCTTCTAGAACCACCACCGTGATGTCTTACAGTGATTTTACCTTGGTTGTTACGACCAGCGTTTTTCTTAAGAGATGCTGTAAGTGACTTCTCTGGAGAGTCTTTAGTGATCTCTTTGTTGTCAAGCTGAGTCATAGCTCTTCTAGAAGGTGTATATGGGTTAAATGTTTTAATTCCCATTGTAATTCTCCTTTCAATCCATTTATTATCACGCTTGTGTTGCGTATAGTTTGTGCAATAATTTTAAGTTTCTTCTATATAAGAGTTAATCTTATAGTCCTGCGAAGATCTCGATATCTGCACTGTCCTCTGTTAACTGAACGATAGCTTTCTTTCTAGCTGCTGTCTTACCTGTTGTGTAACCACGTCTTCTGTTCTTTCCAGCTAAGTTCATAGTGTTAACTTTTTCTACCTTTGCACCTTCAAACATTCTCTCTACTGCGTCCTTAACCTGAACCTTAGTAGCTTCTGGGTGCACATAGAATGTATACTTTTTCTCTGCCATTGCGTTCATACTCTTCTCTGTAATTACAGGTTCGAATATAACGTCATAATATTTAATATCTGCCATTATGCGTACACCTCCTCTATAGTCTTAACAGCATCCTGTGTAACTATAACTGTGTCGTACTTTAGAATGTCATATACGTTAATAGTCTGTGTGCTTGCTGTCTTTACTGTAGGAATGTTTGCTGCTGACTTAACTACGTTTGTGTCATTGTCGTTTAAAACAACTAATGCTTTATCAGCCTCTAAGTTCTTTAGCACCTCTGCAAATTCCTTTGTCTTTGGCGCATCAAACTTCAATTCGTCTAATACAATAAACTTTCCTTCTTCCACTCTTGATGTCAATACTGACTTAAGAGCGATTCTCTTTTCTTTCTTATTCATTTTCTTTGAATAATCTCTTGGTGTTGGAGCAAATACTACTCCACCGCCTGTCCACTGAGGAGCTCTGATAGAACCCTGTCTAGCATGACCAGTTCCCTTTTGTCTCCAAGGCTTTCTGCCTCCGCCTCTGACTTCTGAACGAGTCTTGGCTTTCTGTGTACCTTGACGGTTATTTGCGAGCTGTGCAACTACTGCCTGATGTACAAGGTGTTCATTAATCTCAACACCGAAGATAGCATCATTAAGCTTCATTTTTCCAACTTCGCTTCCTTCCATATTTAAAACAGATACTTCTGCCATCTGAATGTCCTCCTTTCAAAAATCCTTAAGCTTTAACAGTTTCCTTAATAGTAACTAACGCTTTCTTTGGTCCTGGTACAGCACCCTTAACTAATAGTAAGTCTCTGCTTGGGTCAACCTTGACAACCAATAGGTTCTGTGTAGTAACTTTCTTACCACCCATGTGACCAGGCATCTTCTTACCCTTGAACACTCTACCTGGAGATGAACAAGAACCGTTTGAACCAGCATGTCTGTGGTATTTAGAACCGTGAGTCATAGGTCCACGTGACTGTCCATGTCTCTTAATAGCGCCCTGGAAACCTTTTCCTTTTGCGATTGCTGTAGCATCAATCTTGTCGCCTTCTTCGAAGATGTCAACAGTGATCTCGTCTGCTACGTTGTAATCTCCTTCTAGTTTCAACTCTCTTACATATCTCTTGTAAGAAACTTTAGCCTTATCAAACATTCCCTTAACTGGTTTGTTGATAAGCTTTTCTCTGATGTCCTCAAATCCAACTTGAAGAGCGTCATATCCGTCGTTCTCTACTGTCTTAACCTGTGTTACTACACAAGGGCCAGCCTGAAGAACTGTAACTGGGATTAGTTCGCCGTTCTCGCCAAAGATCTGAGTCATTCCGACTTTCTTAGCTAAAATAGCTTTCTTCATATTAACTTACCTCCTGTTAATTTACAGCGGATCGATTTCTCGATCATTCCATTGATTAATAAGATGATAATTCTAAAAATCACCTTATGTTGTGATTCGCTTCTTTATATAGAAGAAACTAATCACGGAAATTAAGATGATTTATTTTTCTTTCATCTTAATGTCGATATAAACACCTGCTGGCATCTCTAGTCTTGAAAGACTATCAACAGCCTTCTGTGTAGGCATATTTATATCAATGAGTCTCTTGTGAGTTCTCTGTTCAAACTGCTCTCTTGAGTCTTTGTACTTGTGTACAGCTCTAAGAATAGTAACAACCTCTTTCTTAGTAGGTAGTGGAATTGGTCCGCTAACCTCTGAGCCTGCTTTCTTTGCAGTTTCAACAATTTTCTTTGCTGATTGATCTACTAATTTGTGATCATAAGCCTTAAGTGTAATTCTCATTACTTGTGCCATAAAAAAAGTCGCCTCCTTTTCGTACTATTTAGCACGACAAGCGGTGACCGTACAACCTATCCGTGTGTGTCATAATAATATACATACAACTTTCACACGTTGTATCCACATCTTCTGGTGGACTCTGTGTCTGTACAGTGACTTGTCGTCAGTTTCCTAACATGACATTCGCTCCGCGTAAAAACCTACGTTATTTTGTACGTTTGTTACTGCTATATAACGTAGCAACCTCACGCATCCACGCTATCAATGTCACAGCAAGAAAAAGTATACAACAAAAACAATACTAATGCAAGAGGAAATTTAATAAATTTTTAGCCCTATTCTACTGCTAAATGCGCCTATTTTATGGTAATTCCACACCATATAGTTTTGTGACACAAAAAAAGAGGTATATCTTGCGCGTTTAAAAGAGCTGACGCATGGAGAATAATAAACGAACATTTTTGTAAGTTTACTTATAAAAATGTTCTTATTTATTATTCTCTGTATGTCGCGCTTGCGCGACATAAGTATTTTGCGAAGCAAAATACGCATGCGTCAGCTCATAAAAAAAGAGGATGCATCTCTCGATACATCCTCTTTTTTCGATCAGTCAGAATTATTTAACTCTAATCTTAATCTTTTTCCACTTGGTAGCTTTGTAATTCTTATTACCTTTAGCTTTAACCTTAACTTTATAAGTACCCTTCTTAGTACCCTTGCGGATAGTTACTTTACCCTTCTTAGATACTTTGAGCTTCTTAGAAACTCTCTTGTACTTAATCTTGCCTTTACCAGTGGACTTAACCTTAAGCTTAATCTTTACAGATTTCTTTTTAAGTTTTTTGTACTTAACTTTACGCTTCTTAGTGTTCTTAAGCTTTTGTTTAGCTTTCTTCATAGTAACTGTTACTTTTTTAGCAACTGTACCTTCATAGTGGCCGATACCAATAACCTGTGTAGTAACGATGTACTTACCAGCGTTAGTGATCTTAGCAACTACTACTAAGTAATCAGTTCCTGCCTTTAAAGTTTTGCCATCAACGACAACCTTTACTGCTGTAGGAACCTGCGCTGTCTTATTATAAGTAAGCGCTCTTGCTGTAACAGTAACCGATGAATCAGTTAATTTTTTCTTTGCTGGACTCTGTGTAGCTGCGCCAACTGTGAAAGATGATGCAACCATTGTCATGACTATTAGAGTAGCAAGAATTTTTTTAACTCTGCTCATTGGTTTGTTCCTCCTTTTAAAAATACATATGTATTAGTAAAACTAATCTTTTATAGTTTATCATAACGATATTTTATTTACAATACATTTCAACAATTTTTATCACTATTTTAGGTCTATATTTTAGAATATGGGTTCATTTTTTAGGTCTCTATTTTAAAGGGTTTTAGCCCTGTTTTAGCACTTTCCTCTTCACTCTTCCGAGCACTCCTCTGACCTTCTTATACAAGAGTCTGATAGGGAATGATTTCACCCAAAATCTAGAATAGAACTTGTACTTCCAGCCGCTCATATTGACTGGCTTTGCATCCTTCATTTTATCATTACTTACATCTTTTGGGTTTCTGTAAAACTCATCTAGTTTGCCAATAATCATATCATCAGTCACATATTCTTTGTTAATACAGTTGTCCCCTCTTATTATGTAATGATCCGGAAAAACCTTTATAACACGATGCATGATGTACTTTCCATCTGCCTTGTAAACCGGCACATCATACTTCTTAAGTCTTCCCTCAAGTGGTCTAACAACAATCGTATCCCTTCTATGTCTAAGCATAGGATACATACTAACACCTGAAGTCGTGCCCACGTAAAAGGTTTGATCTTCTATCACATCTTCAATTTTAATATTGCCATCAAATTGATTCATTTTAAAACCCTTAATCTAGTATAAATCCTTTGTCCTTCATTTCATCAATAAACTTCTTAACGCTTGTCTTAGCACGGTCTTCTTCCACGTCATATTCGCTCACGATAAAATCCACAATCTCATCTTCAGACTTCCCACTAGCAACACCTTCCCAGATGACCTTTCCAGTGTCGTTAAGCTTAATCATTCCAGAAAAACTCTCACTAGCCTCGCCCGTAGCCACAACTACGCACTGTCCCATTATATCTCTTACAACAAAACCGTCTTTAATCTTCATATTATCTCCAATCAAATTTAGTTTTCCTTACTGCTCTCCCACTCGTTTCCAGTAAGTTTTTCAAAACTACACTTAGCAGCTTCCTCGGAAATATCGCATTTCAACTTATAAAACGGAACCGCCTCTGCCATCTTCTTAAACAGGTCAACCACCTTAATCAAATAGTCAGGCTCGTCTGTCAAATAAAGTTGACTCATAAACAGCTCGATGTTTTCTCCTGGATGAATGCTCTCGATAGAGTTCTTTTCTCCTCTCTCTACCACGCACACCCCCGCCAAAGGAGCGCTAGTGTTAATCTGCCATCCTTCTTTGCCGCACCATGGTGCTCCGTGCACATACACTTTGCCTTCGTCAAAGGAAACCTCAGGCTTATCTCCGTTAATAACACTAACCTTATCTCCTAGGAACTTCTTCCACAAAGAAATATGTGTAGACTTTCCGGTTCCACTAGGAGCTGTGAAAATATACGCCTTTCCGTCATACTCGATAGTTGCTCCGTGCATTAGAAGCATACCGTGGTTTGGAAGATCTGTTGCAATCTTTTCCATAACACAACAAAACTCAATATAGTCTGGGTTTTTGTGTGGCAGATCTTCTTCCATCCACTTATTAAAATCTTCATCAGTATAAGAAATCTGATATACTCTATCAGATTTCTCTACTTCATCAATCAAATACTCACCAAACTTTTTCTCAAGATATGAGTATTTATATTCTATTTCATACTGGATGCCAGCAATCTGACATAACATATTTTTATTATCCATCGATTAGTGGTCCAAATCCCGGTTCATCATCTTCGTCTTTCACGTCAAAGTTTCCGCCTTTGTCGCTTTTTTTGTCACCCTTTTTACTGTCACCTTTTTTGCTGCTTCCTTTTTTGCTGTCACTCTTCTTTGAGCTCTTGCTTGATTTGCCGTTCTTTGATGCCTTGCCGTCCTTAGATGATTTATTATTATCTTTATCGTTTACCAAATCGTTAACATCATCGCCATTGCTCTTGTCTGCATTGTCCACGTTAACGTCTGATTTCTTTCCCTTTATTACTTTTCCGTTTTTATCAGTCTGAGCAGGAGCTTCTTCATTCACGCTAGTAATCACATTACCGTTAGCATCTGTCACTTCTGTTTTCTTTTCATTATTACATCCACAGCCTGCAGCTGAAAACACTAAAGCAACAGTAGCTACAGCTATCATCATTACTCTAATCCTACTAATCTTCTTTTTATCCATAACTAATACCTCTCAATCAATCATAATCTACTACAATAGATTGATAAAAAATCAAGCACCACATACGAATATGTGATGCTTGTTTTATTATTTAAAATTATGTCTATTATTATCCGTTAATTAAATCGTTAATATCATCTCCGTCGCCGTCCTTAAAGTCATCCAATTCACCACTATCTTTAAGTGTAGTGATTGAAGCATCAATTAAAAGGATTTCAGCTTCTGGATCTTTATAAAACTTTTTCATAACTATCTCTCCTTTTCACAATATAGTTATCTCAAACATCATAGTTATAATAACATACGTTTATTTATATTGCAACAATTTACCCAATTAATGGTCCAAAACCTCCACCGTGTTCTGTCTCGTCATCGTCACTGTGAACATCAAAACCACTCTTCATATTATCTGCAAAGTACAATTCCATCGTAGGATCTTCATATTCTTTCATAACAATTCCTCCATTATCAAGTAAATGTTTTAGATTTTAGAACTTATAATTATGTGCTTACTAGTTTTGTGGGAATTCGCCTGGAGTTCCTTCTACTGTAGTTCCATCTAAAGTTACATAGAATGGTGTTACGTTCCATGTAGAATTAGTTCCAGCGTCAGTCATTCCTCTTACAGTATAAGTAAAGAAGTAACTTGATTCATCACTGAATACTGAAGGGCTAACGCTTTCTCCAGCAGCTGTAATCTTAGAATATAGCTTCTCTGTAGTCTTTGTCTTTTCGGTAATAACAGCATCACCATATGTTCCAGTGAACTTAAATCCAACTTGATCATAATTCATGCTATCTACTGAACTCAAGAAACGTACTGCTGATCCATCTTCTGCTACCTGGAATTTAGTTCCCAGCACTGCTTCGTCAATAAATTTAGCATAAGCAACACCTTCTGTATCTGTGTATGCTGTAGTACATGTATCATCTGTGTACCATCCAGCAAAGATTTTTCCTGTCTTTGTAGGATATGTATATGGTGTGGTTGACTTGTATTCAGATACATCATAGTACCCTTCTACTGCTTCTCCAAACACGGCTAACTCGTAAGGTGAAATACCGTAAGCTTCAGCATTTCCACTCCATCCAGTTACAACTATCTTAACGTATCTAGCGTTTGCAACAATATTCTTAGTTAGTTTAACAATTGCTTTGTTATTATCCAATCCAGAAACTGTAGCTGCAGGTGTAGTATCATAAACACCGTCTAAACCTGCTGTATAAATCTCATAAGATGTAGCATTTGAAGCTTCCCAGCTTACTAATACTTTATCTACTGAATAATAGCCTTGTAGGTCGACAGCAAACCATGTATTATCAACTGCTTTGTTTGCTTGCCATCTAGAATCTTTATTACCATCACAGATGTTTCCGGCTGTATTTTCATTATTTCCTTCCGCTACTAATGGAGTCTTCTGATAAGCTAAGTTTTCTGATGTGTTAATCTTAGCCAAATACTCTTGTGCTTCTCTTTCCTCTGGTGTAAGACCAGGAATAGTGATTTCAACTTCACCGTATCCAGTCTGTTGATCCCAAGCATCATATGAAACAACAATAAGTTTATATGTCTCGCCTTCTGTTATTTGAATAGTATTATCTTTTGTTTTATTTACAGTATCCACTCCTACCATAGGCTGTCCTGCTTGAACGTTGAAGTCCCAACCATTAGCTGCAATAGGTCCTTTTCCAGGATCTATTTCATTAATATATGCATAAGTTTTAACAGTAGTAGCTGGATTAGCCCATGAAGCATAAATCATATGGTTGGCTGTAATCTGTTCAGCATTTGGCGTGATTATAATATCCTGAACCACTGGAGGTTCTGGTTTAGTCTGTTCTTCAACATCTAATGTGAATGTATACTGACCTGTTGGTAATTTAGTACCAGCATCAGCGCAGAATTGGTCAGAAGTTGCTTCTGCAACTACTCTTTCTGATAACACTATATCATTTGCTTTTAGTGTTATTTTGTATGTCTTAGTCGCATCCAAACCTGTCTTCTTATAAGCAACCTGTGTTAACCAAGCACCATCATTTGTAGATGTTACATCAGCGTTAACGCTATATGGATCTTGTGATGTCTGGTCCACAACCATTGTCGCATGTTGACCACCCCAATTACCAGCGTAAAGCGCACAAATACCTTCGGTATTGTACTGAGGACCATCTACTGTAGAGTAAGCAAAACTTCCACTGCTTTCTCTAGCTAGCCAATGATACTGCGCATCATCGGTGCTAATTGTTGAAGGTTGAGGTGCTTCTGTCTCAGTTTCACTCTCTGATTCACTTGGAGCCTCTGTAACAGTTGGAGCCTGTGTCTCTGTAGGTGCCTCTGTTGAAGGCTCTACTGAAGGTTCCTCTGTTGGAGCCTCTGTCTCTGTAGGTGCCTCTGTTGAAGGCTCTACTGAAGGTTCCTCTGTTGGATCTTCTGATCCATTTTCATTCTTTATCTGAATATATGAAGTACCAAGTCCCTGAGTAACCGTTACTTCATTTATCTTTTTAGTAAGTGCTGATAGGTATACTACAAATCCCGCTCCATCAATAGCAGCAACACCTTCAGTATTTCCGTTTACATTAACTTCTGAAATACCTGCTGGTGTAGTAATATAGATACCTTTCTCGGCAGCCCAACCTGGCTTTTGAGCATTAACAACCTGATTGATATTCTGCTTTGTTACATTATTATAGTACCACTGATGTACAGCGTCACCCTCAATCTCTTTCCAAGGACTTGCTGTAGTAGTAGGTGCAGATGGGTCCGGTGTAGGAGCCTCACCTGGATCATAAGTACCAGCACCAGGGTTTGATGGTAAGTGAATAATAATTTTAGCTGTACTATCATCATTAAATGTTACATCCAAAACATTGTACTCATAACTAGTTAGTGCACTAGCAGCATCATCAATAAATACCTGGTCACCTAATCCTCTAGCGGCATTAGCATCACCATTAATAGTAACCTCTGCAGGAATTTTTCCGCCTGTAGCTAGGTATAACTGATTGAATCCAGCGCCTTGGAACTGCTTAACATTAAAGTTGACAGTACCTTCTGCTACAGCTATTTCTGCATCATATAACTTCTGGTTAAACTCATTGTTTTGGTTGTTAGCCAAAGCAGCATAGGTCAAACCTGAATAATCTGGTGCCGCCTGTGTGTCAGTACTTGGTACAAAAACAAGTCCTGCCACTACCATTGCCAATGAGCATGCAATAGCAATAACTCTCTTTGAAAATCTTGATAATTTCATCTTCTTGTTTCCCTCCTTGTTTTATATAACTATACACAAAAATACAGTTTCTCAAACTAATTATTATTTTAGTAAAAATCAAACTTTTTTTAAAGTATCATTTTTGAAAAGAGTGCCTTAATTTTACCCTTTATTCTACATTATCAATATTGTATCAACATACCATCATATTTGCGAAAACACTTCGAAAACCTAACACCTGTTTCTTCAATATAAAAAGACCAGTGCCGTAGCACCGATCTTTCTTCTATATAATATAGTTCAATTTATTCTGGGACTACGTCAAAGGTAGCAGTCTTTCCTGTCACTTTAGTGCCATCCGCTGTAACATAGAACGGTGTTACAGTCCAGTTAGATGGAGTAACTCCGTCCATATTTCTAATTGTGTATGTGACAAAGTATGCTGAATCATTGTTGTCGAAAGCTGTGTTCGGTCTGATTGTCTCGCCGTCAGCCGTAATCCTTCGATAAACAGTTTCAACGCTCTTCGACTTGGAATCAATAGTACTCTCTCCATACGTTCCGGAGAAATCAAAGCCTGCTGATTCGAAATCTTCTAGTCTCCTACTAATAGTACTTACAAAGCGAATAGCAGTGCCATCTTCCTTCTTCTGCATCTTAACCGTCAACGCTTTCTCATCAATAAACTTAGGATAAGCATATCCATCTTCGTCCATATATGGTTCAGTAAGTGTTTCATCTGTAAACCAACCGGCAAAGATTTTGCCTTCCATGGTTGGATATTGCCAAGGCCAAACCCACTTGTAGTCTCTTATGTTATAGTAGCCTTCTGCTTTTTCGCCGAAGACGGCTATTTCTAATGGTTGAATTCCATCGCGCTCTGAATTTTCGCTCCATTCTTCAACCTCAATCTTTATATATCTCGCCTTAACATTAAGGTCCTTGGTTACTGCAGATACAGACTTGTTATCCCACAAACCTCTAACTGAAGCTACGGGTTCGTCTCCGTACCAATCTGGTATTCTGCCTGCGTAAATATCGTAGTCAACGGCGTTGGCGTCGGACCAGCAAACCATTACATCTTCTATGTTGTAGTAGTCCTTCAAATCTATTGCAAACCACGAGTTATCAGTTGGTTTGTTCGCTCTCCATCCCGTATTAAGATTTCCATCGCAAAATCTTCTCGCTTGTCCTTCATTATTATAACGTGCAACAATAGGTGTTTTCTTGTAGGCAAGGTTTTCTGTTGTATTAACTTTGTTTAAGTAATCCACTATTCCAACGTAATTGGAATCATCATAAACAGCCATCTCACGCAATGAGTAGCCTTCCGGCAAATGACTTTCTGTCATTTCTATTTTAATGTACCTAGTGCTAATTGATTCACCAAGCACTATCATGTCTCTTCTGTTGTCATAGAATGAATCGTTATCAACTGTAGCCACCGGCTGGAATTCATTACCATAAGTAGAAACCATTACTGTGTATGCTTTAGCAGTATTATCTTCTGCCCATCTATAATCAATTTCTTTTACTGTTTTTACTTCTCCCAAGTCCACAGTAATCCACTGTGTATCATCTCCGCTAGCATTCCAAATGGTATTTGGATCAGCATCTATAACATATGATGCATCATCCTCTGAGGCTGTAGCTGTCACTCCTTCTACAGTGGCCCCTTCTTGAGTAACTAGGTTTGCGCCATTATCATTTGAATCTGGAAACTCCTCGTAATATGAAACAAAACTGTATTTGTAATTATTAGGATTCACCTCTGGCTCTGTGCTCTCTTCCTCTGCAAGTATGTTCGTGTGTTCGTTTGCACCTAAGTATGCAAAAGTTGCTATCACCATCGCCAAAGACAATACAATCGCCATTATCTTTTTATACTTATTCATCACGAACCTCCTTGTTGTAATAATTATATAACAACACAAAAAAGACTGCCACATTTTTGTGGCAGCCTTTTTATCTTTTGCTATGCCGCTTTTGCGACTCTAGTTTTTATTCCTTAGGTAATTTACCTGGAGTTCCTGTTACAACAGTTCCATCTAATGTTCTATAGAATGGAGTGACGTTCCATGTAGAATTAGTTCCAGCATCTGTCATTCCTCTTACCGTATATGTAAAGAAGTATTGTGATTCGCCACTGAATACGGTTGGCAAGATACTTTCGCCGTCAGCCGTAATCTTTGTATATAGCTTCTCAGTGTACTTAGTCTTTTCAGTAATAACAGCATTTCCGTATGTACCAGTAAACTTAAATCCAACTTGCTCATAACCCATACTATCTAGTGAACTAACGAAACGAACAGCTGAACCATTGTTTGCTACTTGGAATTTAATAGCAAGCACATCCTCGTCAATAAACTTAGCATACGCAAGTCCTGTATTTCCAGTATGTACTGTAGTAAACTCATCATCATCGTACCATCCTGCAAATAGCTTACCTTCTTTTGTAGGATATGTAGGTGTGTCGCCTGACTTATAAACCGCCACGTCATACTTGCCATCCGCTGGTGGTGTATTAGTAGCCGAGAACTTATATTGTGACATTCCAGATGTCCAACTGCTTGTTGTAACAAATACTACATATCCATAGTCTGGGGCAGTATATGAAATATTAAATGTTGTGGTTCCACCTGCTGGTACTGTGGCAGTTCCACCTGTAATAGTAGCAGGAATCCAATCATATGCGCCTGTACTAGAGTTATAAGCATTAACTGCGCATGTTGTTTGTTTCATAGTTTCTGCCGCACCATTCTCTATTGTTAGTGTTCCTGTATATGTCTTTCCAGGCTCTACTTGATATATAGGTGTACGAGCCATGAGGGCTGGATCAGCATCTGCGTATGTTCCATAGTTGATAGTTAAATCATCATTGATTGATGTACCGCCTGTATATGCTGAACCTGCTGCTGGAACATAATACTGCCATCCAGTATTATTGTTGCCCGCAAATGTCCATGCACCTTGTGTACACGCTTGAGCATCTGGTGTAAGGTCTGTAAGTGCAGGAGTAAGAACATACTCAGAAACCGGTGTATAACTACTGTTCAATTTAAAGTATACCTGACCTGATTCCGGTGCTTGGAAAGTCAACTCAATATTTTCACTTGTTCCTGCATCTATACCTATCTTGCTATTATAGTTAGTGGCAAGTTCCGCGTCTCCTGACGCATTCATTACTGCTGAATAGAAAGTATCACCTGTATCATTAGTTCCTTCATTCGCCACATTATAAGTTAGTTTATATTTATGACCCGGTGTCACTGTAGCTACTGGTGAATTAGTTATAAAGTCATGATCGTTATCGATAGTATTGACAAGTTTGATATGTAGTGGATCATTTATAGTCTCTCCACCTTTGTATTTTGCAATTGTAGTTTCTCTAAACTGATATTGGAATCCCGCATTGCCAATTGTATGGAATTCATTATCAATAGTACAATTTGTCCATCCAGGTTCTGTGATGTCTTCTACTGCAGGAGTGAGCACTAATTCTGTGGCAGGTGTATAACTACTATTTAATTTGAAATATACCTGTCCTGATGCTGGCGCATCAAACTCCAATACGATATCCACATCGTCATCATGTGGAACTCCCACTTTGTCGTTAAAGCTTGTTGCAATATCTTCACCTGTGGCAGGGTTAGTTACAGCTGAATATGTATTATTTCCTAAATCATGTGCAGCTGTAGTTCCCAAGTTAGCCACATTATATGTAAGTCTATATGTGTTACCCGGTGTAACTGATACTACTGGTGAGTTTGTTATAAAGTCATGGTCGTTATTGATTCCATTTGTAATCTGAATATCTAGTGGGTCATCAATTGCTTCACCACCTTGGTATCTAGCAGTGGTTGCTTCTCTAAACTTATATTGGAATCCAGCTTGACCAATTGTATGGAAATCATTATCCACTATACAATTTGTCCAATCACTTGGAGTGATATCTTCTATCACTGGTGTTAAAATAAATTCTGTTTTTGGCGTCCAACTATTATTTAGTTTGAAATAAACTTGACCTGATGCTGGTGCCACAAATTCTAACACAATATCAACATCATCATTATGAGCCAAGCCTACCTTACTATTAAAGTTAGAAGTAATGTCATTATCATTACTAGCATCTGTTACAGTTGCATAAATATTGTTTCCACAATCTTGAGCCGAAGTAGTTCCTAGGTTTGCTAGATTATATGTAAGCCTGTATGTATTGCCAGGTGTAACTGTCGCAACTGGTGATTTTGTCTGAAAGTCATGATCATTATTAATACTATTTGTAACTTGAATATCTAATGGTTCATCTAGAGATGTTCCAGTTCCGTCCTTGTACTTTGCTGATGTTGCATCTCTGAACTTATACTGGAATCCATCGTTACCTATTGTGTGATAATTATTATCCACTACACAGTCTGTCCATCCAGCTGGTGTGATGTCTTCAAGTGTTGGTGTGAATTTAAACTCGCAAAGAGCTGACCATCCCCAGTTTACTTTACTATAAATCTGTCCTGATGCTGGCGCTGTAAACTCAAGTTCAATCTCTCTATATGAGCCAGCAGGTACATTAACCTTATTATCATAGTTAGAAGTAATATCTCCCGAAGCCGCTGTTGGATCTGTTACTGTAGCATAAACAGTATTTCCTTGTGTAGTAGTACCATAGTTATCAATTCTCATAGTCATTTTGTAAGTATGACCTGGTGTAACTGTGGCAACTGGTGTCTTGATTTGGAAATCGTGATCATTATTCTCACTTCTCGTAATATTTGTGATAAGTGGATCATCATAAGCTGTTCCTCCCTTATACTCTACAAGGTGATTTCCTCTAAATTTATATTGCCATCCATCCGTTCCGATAGTATGAAAATCGTTATCGATTATAGCGTCAGTGTATCCTGCTTGCGCTGCACCGATACTTTTTGGCATAAAATAGTTTCCTACTAAGGTCATAGCTATTGCTAAAGTAATAGCCAAAACTCTCTTGCCAATTTTGGTAAGTTTGATTAGTTTCATGATTAATTATCTCCTTCCTCTTTTTGTTCAATAAAATTAATCAATTTTGCCCATAGCGAAAAGGGCACAGTTATGCTAGTATCATATCTCATTTAAACAAATTACTAAAGTAGTGAAATTATAGGGGTGTCATTTTTCGAATGGGGGTTTGTTTTTTAGGATGTCTTTTATGCTTTTCTTTTATATTATAGAAGAAAAATAGACCGACGCCTAAGCGTCGGTCTATTTATTTAAATCTTTTTTTAAGATTATTTGTTAGTTAGCTTTGTGGATATTCGCCTGAAAAACCTTCTACTGTAGTTCCATCTAGCGTTACATAGAATGGTGTAACATTCCATGTAGAATTAGTTCCAGCATCTGTCATTCCTCTTACCGTATATGTAAAGAAGTATTGTGATTCATTACTGAATACTGTTGGCAAAATACTTTCGCTGTCAGCCGTAATCTTTGTATATAGTGAGTTTGTAGTCCTTGTCTTCTCTGTGATAGCTGAATTACCATATGTACCAGTAAACTTGAATCCTACTTGGTCATAATCCATACTATCTAGTGAACTAACAAAACGAACTGCACTACCATCATTTGCTACCTGGAATTTAGTTGTCAATACATTTTCATCTATGAACTTCGCATAAGCATATCCTGTATCTTCCATATAAGGTGTTGTGAATTCTGCATCTTCGAACCATCCTGCAAAGATCTTTCCTGTTTCTGTAGGATATGTTCCCTGAGCCTTGTATTCTGTAACATCCATATAGTTATCTGGAACTACCTGTCCGTCGTAGATAGCAATCTCCCAAATTGAATGGCCGTAACCAGTAGTTCTTGCTGTAGCGTATAGTCTTACGTATCTAGCATTTGCTGCTTCTTTCAATACAATTGTATCTCTTCTGTTATTTCCTGATGCTGCTCCAGTGATTGTAGCAACTGATTTAAATGTTTCACCATCTGTTGATACATCAATAGTAAAGTCTTTTGAACTTGCTGTCTCCCACCAAGCTTCAAATGCCTTAACAGTTTTAACTGCGCCAAGGTCTACTGTAATCCACTGTGGATCACTACCTGGAGTCTCCCAACGTGTTCCTGCTTTATAATCAATAGCGCTTGTAGCGTTACCTGCTGATGCTGTAGCTGATACTCCATCTATAGTAGCACCATTTCTAGTTACAAGGTTGAATCCATATTCACTTGTATCGTCATATACGCCAGTGCCTGTTGTTGAACTATATGTAAATCCGTCTTCTACTGTTACGTCTGAGACAGTTAATCCATGTGACAAGAATCCATCTTTGTATGACTTAACTGTAACATCATATGTTCCTTCTGCTACACCATTTAATGTATATGCTCCACCAGTCAAACCTTCTGCTTTTAAGTGTCCATCTAAGTAAATATTATATGTGTAATCTTCTTGGTCTACGTCTGGTGTGATTACACCTGAAATCTCATTGTAGTCAGTAGCTTCAGCTGTAAAATCAGCTGGGTCTGTTACTGTCTCTACTTCTGCTTCTTCAGCGTCACCATCTATATCATAAACACCAATTTCTGTAATCTGTGCACCATATGCAACTGAGTTAGGGAAGTAAACTCTTACAAATCTTACTACTCCATCAGTAAGACCTGATACATCACCCATAATTCTAAATGGATTTGATTGAGTGCCCTTCTGTGCAGTGAATTCTGCCTGAGTCAAAGTAGCTACATCTGTGTAGTCAACTCCATCTGATGAGTACTGGAATTTCATTCCGCCATTCTCTGGGAATGTTCCACCTACGTTTGATCTGAACCAAACACAGACTGTTTCGAAACTTGTTGCTTTCCAAACACTTTCTAAATCGATAGTGAACCATGAACCAGCTTTGCCCTTTGACGCTGTCGAGTATGAGTTATCTCTAATAACACCGTCTGTAACACTACCGCTTCCTTCTGTAGAAGTACCACTGTCCATTGTGAAAGTTCTACCATATGCATAGTTCGAAGTTGGATCTGTAACCAAAGTCTCGTATGTATCTACTGTTACTTGGTCTGAGTAAATACCATCCGAAACAGCAGTACCCTTGTGTGACTGAACAAAAATTCTGTGATTTCCGCCTGGTACATCGTATGTATAATCTACTCCTGCCTGGCAATTTCCGTTAAGTATTGTTCCGCTAGGACCATCTAGCATTGCTGCGTAGAAGTAATCTTCCTGATCTTCACCAGCTGTAATGTTGAATGTGATTTGTCCAAGACCAACTGACTCAGCAGAAACATCTGCTGGATCATCACAAGTATCCATAGGTGCTAGCTCTGGGTCTGCTGCCAATACAGCAATCTCAGTTAGCTGAATACCATATGTTGGTAGTGATGGATAATCAATCTTTACAAATCTAACTGTTCCTTCATATGCACTTACATCATCAACAGTACACTTATCTGGTGCCAAATCTTCAGCAGCTACTGTGCCAGAAGTATAAACTGTATCCCAATTCAACTGGTCTACAGAATACTGAATATTGTAAGTTCTACCTGCAACAGTGTCATTAGTAGCCATGTCCTTGTAAACAAGAACAATTTCATCTAATGACTCTGCCTTATAGTAATTTCCTAAGTCAATGATGGCATAAGCTTCACCTGAATAACCCCATCCTGATGATAGAGCGCAGTGACCATTAAAGTTACCATTTGTAAGGTTAGCTTTATTACCTTCTGCTACTCCAGGATAAACTGTAGCATCAACATGTAGTGCAAGGTTAGTCATAGTACCGTTACCTGCAATACTGTCAATCTCATCCTGAGTGAGCGTAGCTGCATCTACCTTTGCAGCGCTAAACATAAACCCTGAGAATACCATTGATAAACTCAATGCTATTGCAAGAGTTCTTCTAATAATTTTCTTCATATCTTTCCTCCTACAAACAAAGAATTCTTATAAAATTTTGTCCGTATAAACTGTCTAAAAAATCGGTTCTGATAACCGAATTATCGCTACTTCTATTGTAGTATAGGCAGTGTTTTTGATGTAGTATCATTTTTTGATTTAGTTATTGATATTTTAGTTATCAGCGTTAATTTATGCACAAAAAAGAGCCACTTTTGCGACTCTATTTTTACTATATTTTCTTTGTCGCTGCTGCTCTTTTTGCTAATCAATTTTAAGTCCTTTGAGCAGTTCCTTCTTATAATTGCTTTTGTCCATATCGCTCTTTAGCGACTTGATTGGATTCTTTCTGCCGAGGCCCTTTCTTGCATATCTGCCCGCCTGGTACGCCCACGCCAAAGGCCTTAGCGCCTTGTGCTTTCTGGCTGCCTCCCAGTGAGTGAGTCCAAGCCTCTGGAGCGATCCAATCATAGCGAAAACATTTTTGTTTCTATATAATACGCCTGCGCCTTCGTCGGCGGCGGTTTGTTTTGCGCCGAAGTTGCCGGATGCTAGGATTTGTTCCATCCACGCGGTAGCCAGTTTGGCAATTTCATTTTGCTCTTGCTCTGCTGCTTCACGCAATGTGGTGGCTGGAGTGGTTCCTTTGCACCAGGCGATGCTTTTATCTAGTCCAAAGTACATTTGACCCATGCGCGCGAAAACGATGGCCGCATCCTTTAGGTTAACCGCATCTAGGTACTGCGCGTAAGTCTCTTCCCACGCGCGGTCGTCCACATGCTTTTCCACAAACTGCATCCAATCGATTACGTGACGAAGCCCAACGCCCTTCGACTGACCAGTATGCTGAATGATGTGGCGAAGAATTATAAGGCCGTTCAGTTTCTCCTCAAACATCGGAAACTCGTACTCGCCCACTCGGCCAGTCTGGATGTGATCCATGCCCTCTTGGATAAGCGCCTCAATCTTTGCGTCCGTCTCCTTGCCTTGCACTGTGTCAGACATACGCCTGTGAAGTTCAAACGTCACTCCGTTCTTCTTAAGCTCCACGTGATGATACTTCTCATCCTCCAGGTGCATCTGCCCCTTTGACGCGTCCGCTGCAAAGTCATATCCATTCTCCCTAAGGAGCTCGTATGTTTTGTCGAAGTCTTGGGTGCGGACGAAAAAGTCCACATCGCCCATCGAACGATAGTCAGGCTTTGGATAATTCATAGCCGCCGCACTACCCTTTATGATGGCAACTGGAATGTCGTTGGTTTGTAAAAGTTTAATGAGTTTAGTCTGCGCCTCCATAAGCTTGGTCCACTCTGCCACTTGGCTGTAGACCATTACGGTCCACTCCTGCTTTAGCTCCTCTGGCGCATCAACATTCTTCACCATATACTCAAGCGGTATGCCTAAAATAGACTGGTCAGATAGTTCTTCCAAAACCTGATCCCAGTCTATGTTTTCTGGCAGTTTAAACTCTGCACCACTCGTCTGGTGCAAAGATAAGTTTATTAAGTTGAAAATTGTTTTGTGTAGTTCGTTCATTTTAAACCTTTCAATTTCATTTTTGTCCATAGTTTCTTCTGTTTAATTATAATGTGTTTATTTAGAAAAATAAAGCAACAAAAAAAGCAGCTGCTAGCAGCTGCTTTCCCACCCAACTGGCGTACTTACAAATACGCTTAATACAATAGTATCAGGTGACGAGTGTATACAGTCCATTTCTGGCTGTGGTTGTTTATATCAATCGCCTAGGAGCGATGCCAACACATGACACTTACCTCGATAATAGCGCTTACCTAGGACTTACTGTTGATATTATAATTAGTGAGCAATATCTTTTAGTTTTTTCATAACATTTTTCACCTTCAATAACTAAAACTTTCTAATCTCTTTTGCTAACGAAAAAGGAATTATATCACCATCTTCAGTTTCAGTATACGCTTTTTCTTCATGCATATACTTCACTATATCCTTAGCTTTATAATTTGAAAATTTTTCAATCACTTTGTCTAGCACAAGTATATCTTCATCGCTCAAAACACTATAGTCCATATTTTTCGATGGATAAATATGAAACTTTGAATCATAATTTGCACTTTCTTCTTCATCTACATTTAGGTTTTCCAAATTCATCATACTATAATGCCCTACAGGAAGAGCTCCCATAGTATTATGTTTATATACCAGGCCCGTTATAGCATGTCCATAGTTTTTAAATGAAATAACATCACTATACCAAAGCATTTTCATTAATTTTACTTTATAAAGGTTCGGAACTTTCTCGGCAATATAGGAAATAGCAGCTTCTATTTTATCAATGTCTAACTTTGTAAAACCGTTGTAATCCGATTCACCCTCATATCCCACATATTCACCTTTAAAAGTTTGGCGAGTTAAGTACTCTTTGCCATAAAGGTCCATTTTATCAAGAATTTTTTCTCTAATTTCCGCCCTCTTTGTATCGTCAAATTTATCACCATTTTTTTTCAAAAATAATAGAGCACAAAGCGGATCTTCTTTAATAAGGCGAAGTATATTATCATATGCCTCATCCTGTATAGCCTTACTCTCGTATCTAGCAATAGTAGCTTCTCCCCATCCTAGCAATCTAGCAAGATCAACTTGAGTGAGCCCATAGTTTTCTCTTATTTCAACAATCTCATTAGAGGTTAGTAAGCTATACTTTTCACGATATGCATTTCGTCCATTCATAAGATTCTTATTAAGCATAGAACCATTTACAAATTCGCATTCATCCTTATTTTTAGCATTTCTACAATAATAGTATCTATCTTCGCACTCTATTTCCTTGCCTTTTATTATTGTTTTTACAATTCTTTTTCGTTCTTCCACTTCATGTGTTTTATCACAAATAGGGCACTCCATTAAAACCTTCCTAATTAGTGTAGTAGGCTTTTTCATCTCTTTAAACCGTCCTTTCTTGACTCCCTACGCGTAAGGAAATAACATTGCTTCCTTAGCGTAATGAAAAGATACGCATAAAATGCGCTTTCTCTGTTCTCCTTTAAGTTTCAGTTTTATATAAACTTGTTTTTTATTAATTGTTTTTCCAAAGACATATAACAAGGGTGGGTTTGGGTTGTCCTGATCTAACAATGTTCCCGAATAGTTTTCTAGCGTTAAGCTTCTCAATTCTTCTATGACATCTTCTTCAGTATATTCTAAATCATCCATTGTATATCTTGTTGAATGTTCAATATCATTAGGCTTGTAACTGTATATTAATGTAAAATCTCTATCTATATCAAAAACACTATTGTCTATAATTTGTTTTAAATTATTTAGACAAGTGTTAATTTCATTTTTATTAGACTGCGGTTTCATCGCTCATATACCACCTCCATCTATTTAATATCAATTGATATTATAACTATCAATTGATAGTCTGTCAAGAGATGTTTCTTGATTACCAAATCTCTGTTTTGGCTACCTTAAATCCCATATCAGCAATTCTTTTAATACTCTCTCTTTTTTCTATGTAATCGTGCTTGTTAAAATACCAAATCACTTTCTCGACATTAACTCTACTCCTAATTGCATCAATATACTCCATATCAACATCAGAAAAAGAAAAACCAAACGAATAGATTTCTTCAATCGAACCAAGCCTATTAAAAAAGTCTGTATTATTTCTAAAAGCTTTTTCTGTATCTTTTCTCATTTTCTTCAAAATGTCTTCAAACGAGTTTTCCGCGCCCAAATAAACATCGGATAATTCAAATCGTACATTTTTCTCTCCGTGCCCAAAGAATATTTCACTATTATAATCTTTGGCATAACCATGTACATAACATATGTTATTTCTGTCAACTCCATAAACATCTTCTAGTGTACTTGTATAATTGAAATTCAAAAATACACTATCCTTAAAAGATGGTGTATCAATCTTTCCAACACAATCAAATGAAATGTTAGCACAGTAATCTCGTACCCAGTCATCAAACAATCCTTTAAAACTAGTATATGCTGCTTCTAAATCTCCTGACAATATTTCATTATTATTGTATGAACTTATTCTAACTTTATCATAACTATCATTCATATTGCCCCAATCATTTTTATTTAAAAAGAATTCATTATGATCTAGGATTGTATAGGCATATTTTGTGCCAACGTGCTCTTCTAGTTTATTCCACTCGGGGTAATCTTTCTGATTAGCAAATTCTGAATCAATATGGTCTATCACACTAATAATAGCCCCAACTAGTTCATCCATATCAAACACTATTTCACCATGATTTCCTATTTTTGATTCTAATAATCCATCATATTCTTGATAATAATTAGGATGTTTGTTTATCAGATACTTCTTGAATTGTGAGTATTTAGTTTCCAGACCATGCTCTAAATCAAAGCCGTTACCTATGATATATAATCTTTTCATATCTATACCTCTTAATTATTATATGGACATTCACAACTAGAATGATTTATATTATTTTTTAATATTGCTTTTATTCTTGACAATTATAATATTTTTATTAAAAATTATCTATGATACAATAATTTAGGCACCTAAGAATTAATATAATTTAAAATAGAGAGGTTATTATGTCAATCTTAACAGCAAACGACAAACAACTATTAGAGCATATATTTGAAATGGACTCTGGTTATGTTTTAGATTTCAGTAATTCTACTTTTCAAACATTTATAAAGGATTGTGTTGGTATTGATATATATGAGGACTTTAACTATAGAGAATATTGTTCCAAAGCAAAAAAATTACGTCAAATTTGGGATATCGAAAGCGATTTCATCGTTTTAAATCTAACTATACAGTTACTAGAATATGCAGAAAACTATTATTTGAAAAACAATAGACTCAGTAATTATCTCGAGAAGTCCATATCTAAACTTCAAGAAAAACTTGTTATTCAAATGGAAAATTCCAACAAAACTACTCTTCCACGCTCTGAAGATGAAACATTAGACACCCTAAAAAAAGATATTGATAAATACATTTTAAACAACACTCCCGAGTTGGCACTGGATCGTCTGCACACATTTTCAGTAAAGTATTTGCAAAATCTATGCGAATCTCATTCAATAGATATCTATGATGATAAATGTAATAAGTTACCTCTTCACAGCCTTGCAGGTATGTTAGCAAAATTCTATTCAGAAAATTCTTTAATTGAATCAGATTTTTCTGTACAAGCCTTGAAAACATGCATATCAATGTTCGAAAAATACAACAATGTTAGAAACAATCAAAGCTACGCCCATACAAATTCTGTTTTAAAAAAAGTAGAGGCTGAGTTTATAGTAAAAACCATATCAGATATATTAGTTTTTATTGACACTCTTGAGAGAAGCAATAAATAACAAAAAACATTTAAAATAATATTCTAACTTGAAAAAATTTCAAAATATCACTTATTTTTTGCATTCATCTACTACTCGCACTTACCCAATACACAAGTCCACTTAAACTCCGCCTAATGTATTAAATCCTAAAGCCGACAGTTGTTAAATATTTTTTTCAATACCATATGTTTTTAATAATTCCTTAATATCTTCATCACTCAACACATTAACATCGCTTTTAAAAATGTTGGGATGTGGACAGTTCTCACACTTTTTATTTTTCGAGGTTTTCGATGGTATTGTCTTTCCAAAGTTTTTTATCTCTTTTATTATCTTTCCATCACTTATTTCAAAATGCAGTGATGTTTCGTCTTCATAATGACCAACTTCTGGAATTAATCGCTCAGTAAAAGCAAAATATTTTAAGGTATTATCTTCCAAGAATTTATCTAAATATTCTTTTTTTATAAAAGAGGAACTCTTTATGAAATCCTCATAATATGATGCTTTATTATTGTTGCATACAATTACTGCTTCCCCATTCTTTTCCCACAATAATTCTTTCTCATTTAATTCTAGTCCAAGATTGTTTACTAAATCTACTGGCGGTAATACTAATACAGTATTATCCAAAACATCGCTATTTCCAAAAACCGCTTTCACCTCTTTGCAAAGCCAAGGTTTGTCAACTGAGTTTATGTAGTTTTTTAACTCTTTCTCATAATAATCCATTTCAATTGTTAAATATCTAGCATTTTCATCATTTCTAATTGTTTCTTTATCAGATGTGCAACACCAAATATTGTAATTATCTTTCCACTCCGACTCTTTTCGCCCTCTAATGGAAATCCTTGCTGATAATAATACCCATTCATCATTTTTATAATTAATTGGTTTAAGTACGCTGACAACATTTTTTCGTGTTACTGCAACATTTTTTGCCCACTCTCGACTTTTCTTATAATCCGTATCGATATACTGAATAGCACAATCCCCCATCTTCTCAATGTCTTCTTGGTATATCGCAATATGAGATGGTAAATGAATGCTTTCCCCAAACTCCAATGGATCATAGACTTCATAACCAAGCACATTTTGATTACTATTGAATGTTCCGAATTCGTCAGAATAATAATTACACATCAAGCTACCATATAACAAACTAGTAGCTATATCAATACACTTCATATATGTTGAATAAATAAACTCTTCACTACTCATTCTGAAACTGGGCTCAGTATCAATTCCATAGTAACTAAAGACTTTATTAACCACACTCTCATAAGTATTAATAAAAGCATTATTATTCATTCTTTTAATAATCCCATCTTTTTTTATATCAATTAACGCTCTTTCCTCAAAAACCATTGATCCTTCGCATTCCCCACCCTTAACACATTCATACTTTTCATTAAGAATGCGGTTAATTTCTTGTATGTCATATTTTTCATTTACTAAAAATAGTCTATGAATATTATAGTTCTCTTTATTCATATATTTAAAAGGAAGATAATCACTGTACATAAAGTCCACATGTGATAGTAGTTTGTCCATAAAATCAGAGATTTCTGATTCATCATCTACAAACACATTTTTTCTTTTCCATTCAATAAATCCATAATCATCTTCTAGATAAGTAGCAATTCTCTTTACATTCTTTGCAGAAATATTATCTTCATTTTCTATAAGCTTATTAAAAAAAGTCTTGACAGTTTCATTTTTATCAATTTTAGACATTGTGAAAATGATCGACTCTTTTATATAATAATCTGATACTACATAATAATCTTTTTTCAGCTTATTAATATATTTTTCCTTATTCGAGATAAGATCATACAGTAGTTTTTCTGCCAAAATTCTAACATCTTCATTCGAAGCCGAACAACATAGTAATGCAAAATAATATATCTCATCATCCCTTCTGTTTTCATTTACTTCAACTGCAGTAAAGTAAAGCAAATTTTTCAGTCTACTCTTAATACCCTCTTTAAATCTAAAACCAGATAGCGCCTCGGACAATTCTAATACATTTTCTTTTTTCGAAAAGTATTTAAACAAATAATTGCCACAATTAAATGGTTTATTTGCAAATCCACCTATCACCAACAAGCAATCATAAAAATTCGTTGGTTGAAAATGTGATTGAAATTCTTTTACTGAATTTTTTTTGAAAATCATTTTCACCAAAGTCGAACAACGCAAATACTGGTTCAAACCTGTATTATTTAATAATATCTTTATCTTTTTAAAATCAGGAGAAAACATATCGAATAGAACTAATATTATTGGTTCTTGAATGTTTTCAATACTTTTTATCTTCTCTTTTATTATTTCCACCTGCTCGCTTATTTCCTTTCCACTAATCTCCCTAAATAGAGATCTCGCAATCAAGTAGTCATATATTATTTCAATTGTAAAGCCATACTCTTTACCAAACTCATTTTCAAATTCACTTATAAACCCCAATTGATTCATTATATTTAAATATAATAAGTCATTTTCTACAACAGAAGCTAATGCGGTTGCGCTAATGCTCTTTTTATTATTGTTATACATCCATAAAGCAATACTTTTTGTATCATCCCATACATCTGCCTCACTATACCCATCTTTTTTTCCAATAAGATCCTTCACTAAGATTCTAATATACTTTTCTATAATAAAAGTAATGGAAGTAATGCTTTTTATTTTTTCATCTGTTATCTTATATCTACTTAGAACCACGCACAACATTTTTAACCAATATGCATTATTGGAATATAGAATACTCTCATATTTATAAATATCCGGAACAGATTTTTTAATCATTAAGTTTAAAGCTGACTCAAATGATACACCTGAGAATGATATGATAGACTCCGCTAACTCCTTTAAGGATGTTTCTATTTCATTCTTTAAAGTACCCGTCCTATACGTCACAAGAAATCTAATGTGAGAACACACTTCCAGTTCTTTCAAAAGTTTAATCAATTCCTTCTGCCCTTTTTCAGACATTTCATTCACTGCATCAATAATCATAAAAAAACGTGATTCTTTTTTTATTTCATCTACTTCTATATTGTGAACATCTTTTTCAAATTTTCCATACAAACATAGATGTGGAATATTCATTTTATCCACCTCTTCTTCTAAACACTTGACAAAATAGCTTTTGCCTATTCCACCCTCACCATTCATTAAACAAAAACTTTGTTCTCTAATAACGTTTTCAACTTCTAAAACATTTAATCCGTTCCAATATTTTTCATTTTGTCTTATTTCGTCTATAGATTTATTAATATCATTTATAAAAACCTCTTTATCTGTTGAAAAGTAATCGTATTTTCTTATCTTTTCTTCTAATAAATCCACCTTTTCTCTTAAATCCTCATCTTCATGGAATCGTCTAATTTCAGGTAACTCCCCAGCCAGATATTTCATTAGTTTCTCATCTTGCCATTCCATTCTGTCATTATTATTAATTATTCCATTCATTTTCTCCTTAAGTTTGCTGTTTAATCTTTTATAATCCATTCTTTCTCCTCAATATAATTCATCATCTATCAACTAGCACTCATAATGTAATTATTATAATCCCATTTGTACTAAAAAACCAACTCTAAGATTATTCTTAAAGTTGGTTTTTTTATTCTTATAATCTTCTCCACTCCCCCACCAATCTTCCTACACACTCACATATCTCAAGCCTTCATCGAAACCAAACACCCATCCAAGAATCAAAGCCACAACCATCGCCTGCCTCAACGCCTCCACCAACGCACACAACGCAAACCGCGCGCATCGCACCTAGCGCATGCACAAACATCACCCCCAAACCAGTCTCCTTATAGATCGGGAACAGTCCGCCCAACGCAGCGACGATTATATTATTTCCATGTAGTAGAAATGCGCCAAAACCACGACGCTCTACTACCCTTTAAATCTTTCTATGTTTGACGATTAGGTGCCTTCGGCAAATAACCTATTTCCCTCTAATCTTCGCACTCACCCAGTAAATCAATCCACCAATCACTCCGCCAAGTGTATTAAAGCAAAGATCCGACCACTGCCATGTACCCAAACGCTAGAACAGCTGAAGCATCTCAATCGCGAGCGACGACAAAAACGAAATCGCAATCGCTCTCCTCATCACTTCCGAAGAATCCACTCGTCCTCTACGAAGAAAACGTCTACCTAATATAATCCACGGTTACTCCTGAAATATAACTATCAAGAGAGTTAATAACATTTAAATCATTAAAGAACCATGCCTCTAACGGAATATTTGCATCCTTGCAAAGTTGAATTTCCTCATCAGAATAAGTGCAACTATTGAGGAATACAGGATTTCCATATTTACGCAAATCTTCTACTTGGCTTATTATCTCCGGTGTGATTCCACTCGATTTAGCTAACCCTAGTCTAACAGTATGGTCGCAATCTCTTATGCAAGCAACTATCCACCTCGTAAAAGAATACCATGTCACATGATCTTTCAAACCATATCCTACAACCTCGTCGAATACACCTCTAATCTGGGATTCAGTTCCAGCGATTATATGTAAGTAAATATTTATATCCAACTCTTTAAATACAGGCAAACACTCATCTAGCGTAAGTATTTTTGCCCCCTTAAACTCCCGTGATTTATAAATGCCAAAATCGAAAGCTAATGCTTCTTCATATGTAATATCGGCAATTTTAATTGGTTCAGTTATTTCCGTTCCATCTAAATTTCTAGCAACCCTGTTAATTGTTGAGTCGTGAAGTATCACAGGAACACCATCTTTTGTAAACCTAATATCTGTTTCTACAGTATTATAGCCATATTCTTTTGCTAGTCTAAACGCAGCAATCGAATTTTCCGGTGCCAAACGATTATAACCTCTATGACAAGTTACATTTATTTTTTTAGATAGATTTGTAACGATTCTGTTTTCTTTTTGAACAGCTGTTTCCGAGGCTGTTGTTGTAGGAATAACTGTTGTAGTTTCTGGGGTTGTCGTTGAAGGTATTGTTGTAGTAGTCTCTGGAATTATAGAAGTAGGTGGTGTGGTTTCCACATCCAAAGCAGTTGGATTGTATATCTTAAAGTTTGCTGGCACATCCAACACTATAGGTGCTTCTTCCTTCTTTTTTATAACTGTAACCTTGCACTTATATTTCTTCTTTCTTACCTTTGCAATAACAATTGTTCTTCCACAACGTTTTGCTACTACTTTCCCTTTTTTTGTTACTTTAGCGACACTTTTATTTTTTGAAGTCCACTTCACTTTTATTTTTTTAGGCTTGTTCTTTATTTTTAACTGTTTTGTTTGACCAATTTTTAATGTGATTTTTTTATGATTGAGTCTTGTTTTAGGCTTAGAAAAAATAGTTGGTTGTAAAAACAAAGAAACCAACATAGTAATCAATATTAGATACGCAATCCTTTTATTCATTCAATCGCCTCTTCTACTTCTTCTTTGGATAAAGAATTGTATCATTAAAAAATGTTGATTTTTTGCTCATCTCATCATCAAATTTTTTAAAACCATATTTTTCAGGCAAAGTATTTTTACTAGAGAACAAATTAACTCCAAGCGCTAATTGATTCCCTTTAATTTTAACCCCCATTGCAGCCAATGTTGACGGGAATATGTCAAGACAAGTAAATTTCCTGTTTTTATCTTTTATAGGATTTACAGCCGAATTAATAAACACATTGTACACTTTTCTTTCTTCTTTTGTAATTCCATATTTTTCATAGAAATTCGGATCCATACTGCAGTGATCCCCACATATCACAACTGTTGTTTCCTCATAAAAGCTTTGTTTTTTTATCCAATTAACAAACTCATACACTTGTCTTGAAGCACACGACCAAACATTGGCATACTTATCTTTATGCTCATTCTTACAAAGTCTACATTTATAACCGCCAACATGATGTGTGTCGACAGTAAGCATGCAGAAATTAAATGGTTTTTTATTCTTTGCCATTTCAGTTATTTTTTCTCTTGAATATTGGTAAAGCTTTTCATCCTCAAATCCCCACCATCTAAAGTAGTCTTCATCTATCTTCCCTTCTTTAACAGCTGTATTGTAATCAAAATGATTTTTATATCCATGCTGACTAAGGTATTTTTCCTTTCCACCAAAGACCCATTTTGAACCACACATAAAATAATTATAATAGCCCTCTTTTTCTAGCAACTCTCCAATTGATGTTGCACCTGGTAGAAAATACTCAAATTTGTCCATTGCGTTTTTGTAGATATCAACCTTCATCGGTAATCCACATTGTTCCGCGACCATACCACCGGTAGTATATCCACCCGAATCAGCTACATTTGCACCAATATATTTGCTGTTCTGCGAAAAACTAACATTATCTTTCTCTAGTTTTGTCATTTCAGGAATAAAGTTTTCTTTAAACAATCCACCTGATTTTTTATCTTGAAGTGTACTTTCTGCAGACTCCATAAAGATATATATCAAGTTTCTTTTCTTTTTTGGAAACTCTAATTTTGTTTTATTTGGATCCACATAATTATTCTTGATGAACTCAGATGTTGCATATTGGCTTCTAATAAAATCAAATACTTTCAAACTATAATTAGCTATTCCCAAAAAAGCAACAAACATAACCACTACAAAAATCACTGTTTTAATTGTGGTCAGTTCAAAAAAACTATCTTTTATTCTTGTTTTTTCAACAATTTTAGATCTTAGATATTTACCAAAAGCCCATACCGCCAATATTTCAAGAACAAACAATACTATTGCTGGTAATAAAGCTTTTAACAAATAGCTCACAACAAATGTCCCAGAGGTTCCCTCTAATGGCATAGTCATAGTAAACACAATACTATTTAAATCTACTCCGCCAAAATTCTTTTTTTCCCAATATAAGCTCACGCAAAGCAATATGAATAAGCATATAAAAATTTGACATATAATATACTGTTTTCTGTTGCTCTTCTTTTTCATATTGGATCGCCTCCATCAATAACCATATTATTACAATTTTTTTCTTCTGATTTTCACACTAATCCAGTATAATAATCCCCCTACTACACCCCCAAGTGTATTAAAACAAAGATCGGATAGTTGCCATGTTCCTAGTCGCAAAAACAATTGTAACGTTTCTATTGCAAGCGAAAAAACAAATGAAACCACTATCGATTCTCCGATAATTTTCAAAAACCTAAATGTTCTCTTCGTTGTAGTTTCCAAAAACAAGAAAAAGAAAAGAACAAAAGGAATAAACAATAATATGTTTTCAAATATCTCTGTTGTAAATTGACCGTTCTTTTTATATAATCCCCAGACCCCCAAGACGTCCGTCAAAGGATTCAGCCACATTTCACGTGAAAATAGCGTTTTAAATAATATCAATGTAGTGATAAAAGAAAAATAGAATATCCTTCTAGTTTTTTTCGATCTAACAAACTTTGTTTTCCAATCTAATAATGCCCTCTTGAGCTGTGCTTTCCATTCCATGCCTTGGTACTTTTCTAGATACATCGACACAAACACAATCAAAAAGGATATAACAATAGCAAATAAAAATGGTTGATATATTGACTTTAAAATATTTGTTATTATTTTTTCAATCGGCTCTTTCATATAATCTCCATAATTCATTCTATTTCGAACTTTTTTTCATTTTCCATGCTTTTAATGGTTCAATGAAAACCAATAAATACCACTTATTTTGAATGAAAATATAAACTAATACAGGAAATACAAAGCTTGCTACTGTGCCAAGAACTATATGAACAGAAAACAAACTGATACCCGCTTTGGTTAAAAGTATTCTCATTCCCGCTGCAAATATAGTATGCATTAGGAATATAGGCAAAATATATTTCCTTAATCCTGAAGTTAATCTTCCACTACTTCCCCTAGATATCCACATGAAACAATATAACAACGACAAAACCAACAATATCGACAAGGAAAACCTAATAATTCTCGTCCCATTTCCAACTCTAAAGAAGAATATAGACAAAATTATTCCTACACCACCCAATATCAAACATAAAAACTTTTCAAGATAATTATACTTAAACTCTATCGTTGTGAGTAGCATTCCAAATGTAAACCAAATTGACTGACTCACAATTTGCATTAAAATATATGGCAGTTTAATTGGAAAGAACACATATATAAATTTTGCAGCAACTGACAAGACAAAAATTATATAGATCTTTTTCTTATCATTAACGCATGGAATTATTACAAACAACAAAAACAATACATATAGATACCAATAAGGTGCCATAGGTTTTATAAAAAGTGTATGAAGTATTGATGATGGTTTCGAATTCACTGAAGCGGAAAATACATTTTTTATGGCAAGAGATATTCCTGAAAAAACAAAATAAGGTACACCCAATGCAATTGCCTTATTTACTATGTTTTTAAAATGACCTTTTACAGATGTATCTTTTCTAAAATACTGATATAGAAAACCACTACAAACAAAAAATAATTGCACTGTAAAAACAAGCGACATTTGAATAGGTATATTATAAAACAAAGCATCTTTACTCACCCAACCACTCTTAGCAAATGACATATAAAGATGAGTTGTTACTACCATAAATATTGCAAATGTTTTTGTATAGTCAATCCAATTTATATTCTTTCTACTATTTACCATTAAATGTCCTTCCTCTTGAATACTAATTGAACAAATTTATATATCAATTTGTTCTTTTTAATCATATTTCTGAATACTAAAGCAATTCGTTTTTTTCTATTGCACTTTTTTACCGCAATTGCATTTCCGTTATCTATTTCACGATACTTATTTGATAATTTTAAAAACTTCTCACAATGACTTGTTTTAGATGTGGGTTGGTTTAGCTGTCCATTTTTTAACCTTGCTTCATTATAAGTTCTTTCCCAATATTGAAGGTTATTTTTTATTCTATTAAACAATCTAAGTCCAGGTTCTGTATTTATCAGGATTACATTGATTCCATCCTTTTTTTCTGCAAAAAATGGTATGTCGTCACCTAATCCCCAAAAATCCCCTAAGGTTATATCCCCACATCGTTCTGGTCTTGCATATTCACAAATGTAGCAATTTTTTCTGTAAATGTACCCTTCCATAAAACCATTGTAATAAAAACTGTTTTTTAAATTAAGTTTATACTTCACTTCGTCTAATGGATTTTTCAGTTTTATTTCAAATCCATCCTCATCTCGAAACGATATATTCCATCCTTCAAATGTTTTTTCTCCTGTTTCATATTCCATACAGTCCAAGAAAGTTTTCTGGCTTGGAACGCCATGACAAATTAGGTCAATGCAAAACAAATTATCGTATTGCTCATTATTCAAATACTTTTTTAATCCTGCCACCTGACAAGGCGTTCCCACAAATAATACTTGAAGTCCATTTAACAAATCTGTTTTGATTTTTTTATAATGCCCCTTATTGTGGCTGTGAACATACTTTGATCCTTTTAATCTTTCAATTTCTTCTTTCTCCGTTATTCTTATATGTTCTATTATTAAATCTTTTGTTTGTGCAGCACCGTACACTACTCCTCCACTTTGTAGTATTTCTAGAGCAAGTTCAGACGCCACTCCTCCTGAAGCAGATTCCCTATGAATTGTAGAATTGCTACTAAACGCTGCATATACTTTGGTGGGTTGTCTTAATTGAACACTGTTAATTACCGGACAAACCTCTTGACATTTTCCACAATCAACGCATTCTTCTCTATTAATAAACGGAGTATCATTTCCATATGCATCTTTTTTTACACTAACACAGTGTTTGGGACATACTTCTAGGCAAGCCAAACACGCAGTGCACTTTTCTCTATCACATAATTCAATTTTATCTTTATCTTTTGTTTTCATTTTGTAATTGATTAATTAGGTATTCCTGAGAGTTCCTAATCTCTTTATTAATAATTTCTTCCTTATAGTTAACCTTCTGCAGTTGTTTCCAATCTATACTATCAATATCCTTCATTCTAATTATTCTTTCTTCAATATTAAAATTCTCGAGTAAGTTGTGAATTCTTTCATCTTTATACATTTTTCCATTTTTATTAACTTCTAATGCAAAGAATTCTTTTCTGAAAATAGTTGAAAAAGCAACACCATGGAATGAATTTGATAAAACAAGTTTCGCATTCTTTACCATTTCCAAGAAATCAACTGGACTTGTTTTGTGTATCAATTCAAATCCTTTTCTCAATGCACCATAAGTTTTATTTGTACTAAACATTATCTTTACTTTCAGACCTAAAACATCGGATATTCTTTGAACCATAGCAATTGCTTCGGGATTATAGTTAATCGAGTAAAAGAATATATACGATTCTTTTCCATCTTTTAAATCAATCAATTCATCCCACTCACCGTCATTCAACAACAATGTCGGATCTAAGACTAATTCAGTTTCTTTTTTATATCCTAGTGCTTTGATTATATTTTTTCCACTTTCCTCTCTAACAGAAACTGCATCAAATTCCTTAAGTGCTTTCTCCACAGCACTTCTATTAATCTTTTCTAAATCCTTTTCTTTTCCATTTCCAAAGCTAGGAGCATACGCAATCTTAATTCCGCCAAAACCTGGAACAAAGTATTCCTCGCTAAAATCTAATGATAAGGGATTCCATATCTGATCACTTCCACAAATAATCACATCAAACTTTTTTAAATAATCTCTAAGAATACTCGAGCTTTCTATTCGTTCTTTTTTTATTTCTAAAAAGCTTTTTCTAAATTCATTAAACTCTTTTATTCTATCCTTCAACAGTTTTGAGAATAAAAAAGCTCTAATATTTTTCACAATATTCTTAATAGAATTGTTTTTTAAATAAAGGGCATACAAATCGTTTTGGTGAGGCGCTACATAATTTATTATTTCACACTCATCATTTGGAAAACTCTTTTTAACATATGTTTTAAGTCCGTATGCTTGAAGCACCGAACCATAGTTATCTGAATTATGAAATGTAAGTATTCCTATTTTCATATTACCCTTCCATCTATTTGTATTTTAAAACTGCTCTATTATATATTTTAGTCATTTTTTTGTAGGTTTTTTTAGAAAAGTATTTGTAAATTCCTGTTCTAAAAACAATCCTTGCAAAAACGTAGTAAAGTTTAACGATAAATGGCTTTTTATTCACAACTTTTTTCTTGTATGTAATTGGTATTATTTGTGTTTTTATTATTTCTTCTTTTTCCAATAATGCATCTGTCGAAATCACCTCATCGACACTATTCATCAATTGCATTCCTTTTTCACTTCTAACAATAACGCCAGTTTTACCTATTTTTTCGTTTTTTAACTCCATCTGATTCCAGTAATCAAAGCATGATACATCTGCCATTTCCGCTAGTTGATCATTACAGTTCATGCAACCTTTTTTCGTAAACACTTTTGAAGAAAAAACTGTATTAAAAAATGACATTAGGTGATCTTCTCTAAACTTGTTTTCATCATTTACCACTTCATTAAAGCCAGGCCACCCATCCCCTCTATAAAAATATGAATCTTTTTGGGGGTCAAAAGTATCTTTTAAATGCTGTTGCGCCATTTCACTAGCTTTATAACTGACTGCTCCCGAACAAGCTATTCCTATTAAAAAAACATTTTCAAGATTTATATTTCTAAATCCTTCTATTTGGCAAGGTAATCCAACTATCACATATTTTTTATCTGGATCTATTTCACCAATCACCTCTCCAATGGGGTACGATACATACCTACTCGAAAATTTCCTATTATCATCGATATCCTCTATGGTTTCTTTATCCATTAACCATAGTTTTGTTTGCATATCAGATTCTGAAGACCATCCCAAAATATAAGCATAATCTACAACTTGTTTTTCTAATGCTTTCTTAATTACTGAGAAAACTACTCCACCAGATGTGGCTTTTTCTCTAATAACAGAATCATTTGAATGCATAAGCAATAGTTTTTTATAAGATCCTATATAATCTAGTTTGCTACTTCTTTTCAAAGCAGGACAAATCTTTCTACAAAAACCACATTCATTGCATCTCTCTTTGTTAAGAACGATATTATAAAATCCAGTTTTTTTATCAAATTCTTTTTCAAGCGCTTTTTGTTTACATATTCCTATACAACAACCACACCCTACACATTTTTTTCTAATTACATTCTTTACGTTGTTCATTTGTTTTTTACTGCTTTCTTGCCTTAACTTTATTAAAAACAATTTTAATCAGATCTCTATTGTATACAAAAACTATGAAGATATAGCCTATAACACAACAAATAGCAATATCTATAGCCAATGTTATCCAAGAACTAACTGGCAAAGCTAGTCTTATAACATACATTACAGATAAAAGTATAGGTATGGAAATCCATGTTTTGATTGCCGCTGGGAAAAATGTTTTTTTAGGCTTGTCTATACAATATGCTGCATATATGGAGTTAAAGAATACATACCTACAAACCATAACAATAGTTGTCGGAATAACAATTGCGTATAAACCTAAACCAGTAAACTTGATTAAAAGAATTTCAGCAACAAGACTTACAACTCCGCAGCCTACACTAACCAAAACAGGAATTCTCAACTTATTAACAACAACACTTAATTGAGCCATAGTTGCGGTCGTTGAATTAAAATAAGCTTGTACTACTGTGATTATTGATAAAGAGGTAACCATTATTAACTCGTTTAATTTCAAACTACTCTGCCAAAGTGTATAAAAATCAAAAGAAAAAATAATAAAACAAGTGATTGGGACAAACATTATTGATGCCATCGTTTTAATACTTCTGTTAACATCCTTAACCAATCCATTTGAATCACCTTTTGCGAAGAACGAAATAAATGTAGGAGTAAATAATGGAGCCAAAACTGATATCACGCCCGTAATGCTATTGGGGAAAGTTCTTGCAATAGATAGAATTCCCATCTCGTCATCACCAATCATAATATTTGCAACCGTCAAGTCTAAACCCCTTAATAGTATTGAACTAATACTAATTAAAGCCATCCAACACCCTGACTTAGCCAACTCAAATATGTATGATCTTTTTGCATCCTTGAGATTAAAAGATAGTTCTGGCGTTAAGCGTTTAAACAAAGTAGCATTCAGTGTCGCGCCTACCAAAGCAGCTATAAAGGATGCTAATGCCACCCAGTATATTTTTATTGATACAAAGTTTAAGAAAACGATTACTAGAGCAAATCTAATAATATACTGAATTACATTTCTAACACCATTAATATCTGTTCTATTTGTCACAAATGTAGATGTGGTTAGTACAATAATTAATAGATTAATTACATATGTTGCAAAAACTAAAATAAAAGTTAGTTGAACGTCAAAAACCAATCCTTCCGGTATCGTTAAAATATGGTTCAAAAATGGCACAAGAATTACTGAAACTATAGCTAGCAAAATTCCTATACCAATATTGGCCGCAACAAAACTATTAAAATACTTATTTGCCCTTTCATAGTCTTTTTTATAATATGAATTTGCAATAAAACGTGAAGCAACGGAATTAAATATAGTTGCAATAATAGATGCATATGCAACAAAATCATTAGCTACTCCAATAAAACCATATGCTGCTTTTCCAACATTGCCGACAATGATTGGTGAAATATAAAAATTAACAATAAATTGCACTAAAAATGCAACTATGTTTAGACTTAAATTTTTATAATTTTGTTTTCTCCCCAATTTTACTGCCATTATTTGTCCAAGCCTTTCTCTTCGATCACTTGTATTACACGTTCTGTTGTTTTATAAGATTCTTTTTTGCACCATTCTTTTATGTCTAAAAGTTTTTCTTTGTATTCGTCGTAGTTTTTCTCTAATTGTTCAAAATGTTTAATTAAAACATCTGAAGATAATTCTCCAATATCAAAACAGTATTCTGATAATCCTACTTTCTCTGCAAATCCTTTCATTTTTTGTTCATAAGCTACTGAAACAAAAGGTGTTCCCATTTTTGCCGAAAAAATATTCGAATGGTATCTCATACCTACTACCGCAAATAGTTTTGATATTAAATACTGTTGGAAATAACAATCATGTTCATCATCTACAACAAAACAATCTTTATTGGCAAATCGAGCCATATAATCCCTGTCTTTCTTTTCACCAAATAGTTGGGGAATAAAGACAATTCCATATCCCTTGTTAGTTAAGTATTCAATAAATGACTCAAATGATGTTGAGATCCTTTCTTCTGTTTCAATCCCCTTGTGAATGCCATGCCATTGCAAATCCGTTATAGTAATACCTATTACTTTTTCATATTTTTTCAAATAATCACTTAACGCTTTATACTCTTCTAGTTGCTTGCTATATTTATTTTCATCAAACTTATGCTGAAAAGCCGAATCAAGCGTTACTTTGGTTTCTAACTCTTCATATAATCCTTTAATATATCCTGCAGAAATACTTTCTCTCAAATATACAAACTCAGCATTTTTTAATACTTTTTTTATTCTTTTTTTGTACTGTTTAAATGGACCCATAGAAGGAGCATAGAAAGCATATGGTTTTTTATGGTGTCTTATAATATCTATATGATCTAAAACTGCATATGATTTATAAATATCACTTATATTGGGACCTCCTGGTGCACTTAATGCTAAATCACACCATTTGACTGCCTCTACAAATTTTTTAAAAGCCATTCTATTATCTTCTTTTGATATTACATTAGTACCCGGTAGCAAATTAATCTTGCCACCTGTTTTAACCGAAATGTCGTAAAGTAATCTCTTAAAGATTTTTCTTCTAGGAACACGATAATGCCTAGGAACTATTTCGACATCCTCATAAGGAACACTCGAAACATTCATTCCAGAAAAATAAATCCTATACTTAACGTTAGGACACTTTATTCTTAATTCATCAATCATTGCTCTAATTGCGGACTCGTCTCCCCTATTATTCCAACTAGCCCCAAATATTAATATATTCAATAGGATGCCCCTTTCTTATCATCAATAAATCTATTATCTCTCATTATTTAATGCGTCTGTTTCTTTTCTCTTTAATAAAAGCATGTTGGTTTTTTGTTTATAGTAAACAAATTCTGTGCAGGCTATATAAAATGGAACGGTTATCATTCTTTGACCATCCAAAGTGTTTTGTGAAACTGCTGTCAATAATACATAAGCACATAGCCCAACACAAAAGGCCTTTTCTGGAATACCTTTTCTAATTTTAATTGTAGTATATAGCATTCGAATAATAAGAATAATAAATATAGCTAAACCTAATAGTCCTTGTCTATAATATTGACCCAAAACACCTAAATCATCAAAGTAATTTGTTCCACTTTTTCCTGACCAAATCTTAGTTAATTCCTCATTTTTGGGTACAACCCATCCCATTCCCATTATAGGATTGGCATCTGTAAATTGACTAAAATAATCAATAGCATTGTATCTAGCTTCTGTGGAAGTAAAGTGTTCATTAACATTAGGATCTATACTAAACACGTTAAGGATACTAGTATAAATACTTGAATTAAAGAATATTACTAGCAAAACTCCAATAATTATATACTTAATCATATCTTTTCTGCCATTGTTTTTATGAAAAGCCCAAACAACAAACAAAGAAGCTATTGTAGCAAATTGGCTAGCTCTCGTCATTGACACATAAAACAATGCAAAGATTCCAATAGCCAACGCAATGCTCATTAGTATCATTCGTTTTTTATTGATTAGATTATAGAAAGCATAAATCAAAAATACACTCATTAGAGCGCCCAGTCCAATTCTTACATTTTCATTTTTAGACGCCATTTCTACAAATCCAAACAATCTTACTCCTGTGTAATTCAATACAACTGCATGAATCGACGCCAAAATAGTATTGATAAACATTATCCAAAAAATGGCATCAAGCAAGAACTTCATTCCGTCTCTTTCAAAACTAATCAAGATAGCATAAGTTATCAACAACAACGAATATGCACTAATACAAACAATCATATCTAGAATTGTTTCATTATATTTTATCATTGAGTAGGCGCATAAGATTATTTGAGCAAATACAATATATGTAAAATACTTTCCAATAAATGGATACTTTTTGCCAATTCTTTTTCTTCCTTTGAATGTATAACAATATATAAAAATGGCAAACGCATATGTCAAATAAGAAATATATAATGAAGGAATTGGCAATTCAACAATGCTAAAAAAGCGCATAATAATAAGAATTAGTATTATTACAACTATTCCCGCAGCGCTTTTCTTCTTAGTATTCATTTTATTGTCCTTTCCTATTATTTGATCTTATAATATTTCCTAACATATGAGTTAAAACAATATAACAATAATTAAATGCTATTACTAACTCTAAGAGTAATGAATCTATTTTTTTGAAATATGTCTTACACATATATCTTCTAGATTGATTTCCGTTTTTTCTGGATTTGATTTTTTGCCTTAATTTCTGTCTTGGACCTTTGGGGTGATTGTGATTGAAATAATCATTTGTGGATAAGCCACAAGTCAGTCCCAATTTATTAATTCTTATCCCCATTATGTTTTCTTCATTGTATAAAAATGTTCCTTCATCAAATCCATTTAGCTTTTCAAACACACTTCTCTTTATCATGAAAAATGATCCTGTGACTACTTCTACCTCTCCAATGCCATTTTCCAAATAATCAATACTACCTTTTTTTCTTTTATAAACTAATGCATGTCCAAGTGCGGCTTCTCTTTTTTTAGGAAAATCCCAGTAACTCTTGTTAATGTCTAAATTACCATTGGTAATCATTTTGCCTGTAACCACTGCCATTCGCGGATGTTCATCTAGTATTCTCTTTAAATTGTCGAATATTTTTGAATATGTTATTTCAACATCGGGATTCATAACGCAAAAATATTTTATCAAATCATTATTTTGTAATAAATATCTTATGCCGTAATTATTACCCTTTGCGTATCCTCCGTTTTCTGAATTACAAATGACATCTACATTATCAACATTTTGGTATTTACTTTGTAAAATATTGTACGAATCATTCGAAGAATCATTATCCACAATTAATACCTGCACTGGAGCATTAATATCTAGCATCATATCAACACAGTTTTGCGTTAATTCATATTTATTATAATTAATGACTACTACACCTATATCATTCACAAATAGTATTTCCCTTCCTCTGATCAACAATATGTCTTTTCTAGTTTCTTTACCATTTCTTTTATGTCGAATTTTTTACCAGTTACACTTGCTTTTTCTGACATCTTATTATATTTATCACTTTTTACTATTTCGTAGCATTTCTCAATTGTTTTTGCCAATGCCCCAACTGACTCTTCCTTTATAATAAAACCATTATCCCCATCGTTTATTATTTCTGGAATGGCTCCTTTATCAAATGCTATACATGGAATTCCTTCTGACATGGCCTCTATCAATGTGATGCCAAAACCTTCCTCGAGCGTTGCTGGATGTACAAAGAAATGTTCATCACCGAGCAACTCCGGAACATCCATTCTCAATCCTAAAAACTCAATTCTATCTGATATATTTAGTTTTTTCGATAGTTCTTCTAATTCTTTTTGTTGAGGTCCCCTACCAACAATTCTTAACTTAATCGGAATACTGTCGCAAATATTGGAAATCGATTCAATCAATAATCCAACTCCCTTTTGTTCAAAAAGTCTTCCAACATATACTAATTTTAGAACCTCTGCACTTCTCTCTTTTTTAAAATCAGCGAAGTACTCATAATCAACGCCATTATGAATAACAACTACATCTCCATCTTTTAATTTGAACACTTCCAGGGCTGACTTTTTAACAAAATTTGATATTGCCACAATATTGTCAGCTATTTTTTGTACTCGCTTTATATATGGTTTATAAAGTATTTTTTTGTAAAGTGTATTAACTATGTTCTTCGAATCTGCATGCAAATATGAAATAACTCTCATGGTTGGAATGCTTTTTTTAATAGCAACCGTATGCGAACACGCAATTGGTGAATTCGAGTGATTAACCACTACGTCTATTTCATGTTCTTTACAATAGTTCAATAACTCCTTCTTGCTTTTATGCCAATAATATCTATTAGCATAAGCAACATGAGTTGGTATTTCTTCCTCTCTCATAGCTTTCTCAACTGTTCCACCATCAAGCAAGAAATACATATGATTATTGTTCTCGGAATTTTTTGCAATCGAATAGCATAGTGATACGATGCCGCCAGGATTTCCAGTTAATTGTAAATGCAATACATTCATACTATGCTCTTCCTCTTGTTTTCTTTATCTTTCTTACCAGTTTCCATTTTTTGTGTTTTAATACTACTTTTAATTCAGGTAATAATTTGAACTTGTTATATTTCTTCACATCATATTCTGTGACTTCTCCTTCAAAAGGAATAAATCCTTTATATGTTATGAAGAACTTATCACCTAACTCTTTAACGATAGGCAGATTTCTTTTTTGAAAATGAATGTAAATGAATTCTTCTTTTTTGACTTGTTTTTCATCTAAATAATATCTGAAAACTTTTCCATTTTCATAAGTAAAGATTTGGTGTTTATGATTATCGTTTTCAATATTCACATAAGCTTTTGTTAACAAAAATCTTTCGTGTCTAGGGGTAATATCTGCGTAATCTCGTTCTTTGTAAGTTTTCAAACCTCTTTTATCATATTTTTTTTGTACTCCATCGACCTCGTCAAAAACTGTTATTACATCTGTTTGAAATGCATCTTTATAGAATGGTTCTCCCTCATCCATAAACACTCTATTGTTAGAATCATTATTTTTATATAAAGTCAAATGACCAAATTGATATATTTTATCATAAATATTGAAAACATCTTCTGTTAAGAATTCTCTGACATCTCCGAATACCATATCAATATCGCAATAACCCCAAAAATCACATCCTTCTAGGTATTCACTAAAAATATAACCATATGCCGGCTTATAATCGCAAAGTTTGTACGGGGAGTTAAGAGTTATTTCAAAATCAAACTTAGACTGAATAAGCTCTCTTAATTCTTTGAAAGATGTCTTTATTATTTTTACATTACTTGGTAAATCACTCCTTGTATCATCTGAGAAAAACAAATAATCAACCGTGTTATTTCTCTCACAGGATTTTAGGAAACAATCAAAATATTCAGGAAATTTACCAAAGTAGCAATTTATAAGAACTATCTTATTCACATAAGCCTCCATGCATTATAACTATAGACTAACTCTATAAACATCATGTCCTGAGTTGCGTTTGTCTTCTGGTGGCAATGCCATATAATCTTTATACAAACGAGTCAAGTTTTCTTTCCAATTCTTCGGAGCATTCACAACAGTATCTTCAAACGGTAATTCGATTAGTGTTTCAAAATCATTTACTGTAAAATATAATCTATCTGTTTCATAATTGCTAGAAAACATACTAGCAACATATTCTTTATCTTTTCTCTTTCTAATCACAAGTTTGTTTTGAACTTTAATCAAAAAAGACTTTGGAAAGACACTAATTATCTTTGAAACACCATTTATTAGTTTTTTTGATCCTTCTCTTTCCATATGACAATTCTCTTTATTCCAGATAGCAAATGTTATGAATCGAGAAATAGTTCTGCGAATTTTTGTTTTTTTCATTCCAGGTTTCTTTATGTAATCAAGCGGAAAGATATCTATAAACACTCCACTCCTCGACTTATTATTCTTTCTGAAACCTTCAATATACTCTGTATTCTCTTTCAAGAGTTTTGCATATGGCTGATAATAATATGGGTCTGTAGAATAATCTTGAATAAAAAGACCTTCGATTGGATCTTCTTTTAAAGATTCTATTAATTCTTCATATTCTTCTCTAATCAGCGCTATATCTACATCATCATCCCAAGGAATAATTCCTTTATGACGAATAGCACCTAAAAGAGATCCACAAATGACGGAATAGTGTAAATTGCGTTCTTTACAATACTCATGCAATTCTTTAATCATCTCAATTTGTAATTTATGTATTTTTTCCAATTTTTGCATATCCATAAAAACTCATTTCTCTCTTAATTAACAAGCCAACTGTTATTGGGTGTTAATTAAAAACTTTTAGTGAACTAATACCTCTTTTTATTCTAGAATAAAAGAATTCATAAATGACAGATGCAATTACAGTAATGGCAAAAGCCACGAAGTATATCCACGCACCCCTGTGGTGAAGCATTGCACTACATTGTTTAATTGCAGAATAATGTATCAAATAAATAAAATATTCTATTCCTCCAATAAAGAGAAGAAATTTATCTAATAGTTTGACTCTATTAACAAAAAATATTAGAAATGATATAAAGAAAAAACCACATATTGGATCAACTATATGCCTTATTGTAATTCTCAAATAACTGAACACGATTGTCCCTAATGTTATAAGTAAGAATACTTTCCAAAAATCTTCATATTTTTTTCTAACAAAAAAATCAAATATATTGCGCTTTTCAACAAACATTCCTAGCACAAATGAAAACAAATAATAAACTATTGAGTCCCATGTATATAGAGAGACTCTAAATCCTAATAAAATAATTGGTATAGCAGTTATTATGAGTAAAATAAAATCAAATTTGCCTAATTTATTAATCAATTTATATAATACTGGGAAGAGTATATAGAAAACAATAATAGTTCCAATAAACCAAGAAATAGGCAATATACTCTTAGTTATTGGCCCTACATGAGAACATCCAAATATATCTTTTACTAATGAAAATGTAACATTGCCACCATAAATGTCTTTTAGACTTTTTTCATGAAAAGCCATTATCCTAGCAAATAGTACAATGAAAACCATCCAATACCCTACAAGAACTAGTATTATTCTTTTTAATGATAATCTTACTAGCCCTTGAGTTTTTTTTGCAGATTTCATCATGCCTAAACCACTTAAAATTGCAAATATGCTAACAACTGGCTTAAACAACGCGCATATACTACTCTCAATCAATGAAAGTTCACCATAACCCGCATTATCCATTATAGAATGCACTAGCACCATCAATATGACAGCAACTGCTTTAATGAAAGTGGTATATTCAACTGTAAAAGAATGGTTCTTGATTATTTTTCCCATTATGTTATTACATCCTTTCGATATTATCGATTAATAAAGTATTTTTATCATAATATGTTTTCTTAAATCCCTAATCCAAAACTATATTTTTCCACCTTTTTGTTCTCTAATAGTTTGTAGCACTTCTGTTAACATTGTTGAAGATGTTCCTTCAGTATGTGGTAAGAATACGAATTCCACTCCTGTTCCTTCAAACTCTTCCAGATATTTGTTGTACATATCACTATTCTTCCAATCATCACCATGGAATAGCGCTTCATAGTGTAAATTCTCCCATGCGGCATATTTATCCATAGTAGTTTGAGGAACCACTTCATCCACATACTTCAAAGCTTCTATTATTTGCTTACGCTCCTCATATGGAATAATAGGATACTTATTCTTATACTCTTTTACCAACTCATCAGTGCTAACACCAACTATAAGATGTTCACATTGTTCCTTAGCTCTCTTTATAATATTCAAATGTCCAATATGGAATAAATCAAATACTCCTGTTGTATAACCAATTTTGAATTTTTTCTCACTCATTTTTTTCTCCCTTTCAGTTATTATTCACTCATCTGTTCTGCAATATCTGCATCTACTATTTCTTCGCCGGTCTTATCTTTAAGCTGTTCTTTACTTGCTTCACTTAATCCATCATTTAATACTGCATTAAAGTCGCAAGTACTGCATTTATCTAGATCTTCCTTTGTAACTTTTCCATCTCGGTAATCTCTTACTATCTTGTTTTCAAACATAGAGTATTTATTCTTTGTCCAGAATTTAATCTTATGCTTAAATACCCACCAAGCAGGTTTCCAAATGTATTTTCTCATAGCTGGTGATACGGAACCAATCATCCAACAATCTCTATCACAACAACGAACTGTTGCTCTTACCTTCTCAGCTTGTTCGCTCTCCCAAAGGTCATCCCACTTATCTACTTGATTTATGTTGCCCATTACTTCTTTATCTTTCGTTCCGTTACATGGCATTACATCGCCGTAAGGATCAATAAAGAATGTATCGAAAGCCATATCGCAAGGAAGAAGTCTCTTCTGCCCGTAAATATAATTAATTAAACCATGATTGAAGTATGCTCTAAACCACTTCTTCGGACTATTTGATTTAAGTAACTTGTTAACCAACTTTTCAAACTCTTTAGCAACCATTGGTCTATCATGAATAATGTTCTTTGCTTCCACAAAGTAGAATGAATTATGAAGTGAAGCTGTAGCGAATTCCATATTCATCTCATTTGATAAATCATATAGAGCAACCAAGTCTTTTGCATTAGCATCCTGTACAGTCATACCAAAACCTACATCCTTCATTCCCATCTCAACTAGTTTCTTAAGTGTAGTGTAGCCTTTGTTAAAACCATCTTCTAATCCACGGATTTTGTTGTTTGTATCTTCTAATCCTTCGATTGAAATTCTAATTCCAATCTCTGGGAACTCTTTACACAAATCAACAATTCTATCTGTAAAGAATCCGTTTGTAGAAATAACTATACGATCACTTTTCTTATAAAGTTCGCGAACGATATCTTTTAGATCTTCACGAATAAAAGGCTCGCCACCAGTAATATTTGTAAAATACATTTCTGGTAATTTCTTTATAGCCTCTACTGTTATTTCTTCTTCTGGTTTAGATGGTGCTTTAAATCTGTTGCACATATTGCATCTAGCATTACATCTATATGTCACAATGACTGTTCCATTGAGTTTTTTATTGCTCATTCTTTTCACCTTTTAATTTATTTGTATACTCTAATCTCTTTCTATATAAGTCCCTAGTATCTCCAATTACTTTGGCAGGGTTTCCTGCCACAATAGCGTATGGAGGCACATCATTCACTACCACACTACCTGCTGCTACTAATGCATTTTTTCCAATCGTAACGTTGTATAGAATTATGCTTCTAGCTCCGAGCAGCACATTATCCTCCACTTTAATCTCACCAGTATAATATGCAATTCGAGGTCCAGTATATTCCTTATCATGATTCCACATCCTTCCAACAACATCATGCTCATAGAACCTGACATCAGCAGAGACAGTAACATTATTACCTATAGATATTAAGTGTGGATGCGCTGGAAGCCATGTGGGTTTCCAACGTCCTCCCTCTCCGTACTCTTTAAATATTTTAGATTTTCTAATTGCTTCTGCTTTATATTTACTTGTACTTACGAGGTTGAAGCACATCATTTTAAACAATAAAAACTTTTTTCCCATTTTTTCTCCTAACTATAATAACTCATTAATATAGATGTATATCTTTCAATATCGTCAAAGTCTATATCCTTACAGTTTCTTGAATACTCGTCTGTCTTTTGTTTGTTGTTATATAAACTGTTTATCTTCTCTTTTAGTTCTTCTTTGTTTCCACTCTCAAATAATTCACCAGTTTGTCCTGCTTTTATTAGTTCAGGTATTCCGCCTATATTTGCACCAAGTACAGGTGTTCCATACATCTGGCTTTCCATCACAGAGAACGGGCAGTTCTCATACCACTCAGAAGGATAAATACTAAATCTCGCTTCTCTGATAAGCTTTTCCAGTTCTTTACCAGATTTGAATCCAACATTTTTAATATTAGGTATATTACTTAATTCTTCCTCTAGCGGTCCAGTTCCAGCAAATATGAAATTCACATCTGGCAGTTCTTTGCAAACTTTGATTAGAGTATCTATACCTTTTTCTTCGGAGAATCTTCCAAAGTACAATACATAGTCCTTCTTCTCTGTTTCTTTTTGTTCTACTTTATCTATAAAATTATGAAGTGCCACTGTCTTATCTTTAAAGATTGGATTAGTATCCATCTTGCTTTTCATAAACTCTGAGCAGCAAATCATTGTGTCTATCTTTTTATATACACCTTTCCACTTCCAAAACTTTGCCTCTGCCATTCCTATTGCAGATTTCATAATTGAACTATGAATGCATTTACCCTTTAAACAACAAAAAAAGTTTCCACCAACACATTTTTCACAGTTCTCGTGTGTTGCTGGATTGTTCATCATGTGGTTAGGACAAATAAGCTGATAGTCATGTGCTGTGAAAATAATCTTTACTTTATGCTTGGTCTGCTTTTCCCATTTTCTTACTTCCAAAATGATAGATGGTGTCAGTTGATAATTAAAGTTATTAATATGTACTACATCAGGTTTAAAATCATCTAGTACTATTCTTATTTTCTTTCTAGCTTCCTTTGAGTAAATGGTTTTAAGTGGATATGTTAGTTTAGATAATTTGCTTCCTTCATGAAAGTCCATATCTGTAGTATAAGCATTTACACTATTCCCTACGCATCTACCCTCATGCTCCATACCAAAGTACTCTACCTGGTGCCCTTTTGCTTCTAAATATTCACCAAGTTTAAACATATATGTCTCAGATCCACCATTAGGATATAAGAATTTGTTGACCATTAATACTTTCATTTAGACTTGTCCCTCGTAGAGTTTCACTGTTTCATCCACTACATATTCCCAGTTATATTTTTCACAAATATAATCTGCTGATTGTTCTTGAAACTCTTTAACAATGTGTGGATTTTCGCAAAGAGTCTGAAGTTTTGCTCTTAAGTCTTTTACATTTCCTTTTTGGAAAGATAACGCTTTGTCTCCTACCACTTCTGTACACTCTGGTATGTCAGATGTTAGACAGCAGTTTCTATAACTCATAGCTTCTAACAAACTAAGTGGCATTCCTTCCACATCTGATGGGAGTACATAAACATATGCATTATCATATAATTCTTTTCTAGTAACACCCTGAACAAACCCTGTAAAGATTATTCTGTCATCATCACCTGCCAGCTCTTTTACTGCTTTTGCATAATCTTCAGTGTCTGAAATACCTCCGGCTATCACTAGTTTTTTATCTGTGTCTAGTTTCTTAAAAGCCTCTATCAAATATATCAAGCCCTTTTCAGGAACTATTCTACTTAGGTAAAGAATATAATCTTCTTTTTCCAAACCATACTCTCTTCTAATTTTGTCTGGTTTTCTTTCTCTATGTCTCTCTACTCCATTTGGAATCAATACAGTATCTCTGCCATATGTTTCTTTGAAGTAGTCTTGCATATTTTTGCTAAGAACAATTATTTCATCAGCTTTCTTCACGGCCATTTTTTCACCGCGTTTAATGTACCATGAAGCAAATCCACCCCATTTAGATCTCTGCCAGTCTAGTCCATGGATAGTCGCTATGCATCTTTTTCTAAATAGCTTTGGAATCCACATAACAGCACAAGGTCCCTCGGCATGGTAGTGAACTACATCATGTCTACCAACTGCTACTCTAAGAGACGCAACAAGAGAAGATGTCATAGCAGCTAGTCCCTTTTTATCAATTGTAAACACTCGTCTTACTCTAACACCTTTGTAGTTGTCTACTCGTTTTCTATTATATTGTTTTCCACTTACATGACGGCCCTTTCTATTATAACAAGTAACGTCGTATCCTCTCTCCACTAAACGGACAGAGATTTTCTCCACTACTCGCTCCACGCCACCTTCTCTAGAAGGTATGCGCTTGTGGCCAATCATTGCAATTTTTTTCTTCGATGGTTTAGACAAATAATTGTTCCCCTATTTCTCAATTATTTTTGGTCTTCTTTAACTTCCTCGTTCTTAGTCTTTCCGTAACCATATCCATAGCCATATCCGTAACCGTAATATCTGCCATATTTCTTCTTTGATTTTGGAACACGGTTAAGAACTGTTCCAAGTAACTTACAGCCAACTCTGTCTAACTGAGCTACTGCCTGTTTTACAATCTTCTTTGAAGCATATCCACTTCTGATTACCATTACCGCTCCATCACACATTGACGCGATAAGTGAGCCGTCTGCCACGTTATCTAGTGGTGGTGAATCTATGATCACATATTCAAAGTCATCTGATACTTTTTCTAGCAATTCTTTAAACTTTGGATCTTCTAGAAGAATAGTTGGGTTTTCTAAAACATTTGTACATGGAACAAAGTATCCATTCTCTATATTTGTTCCATAAACAACATCTTCGTAAGTAGCATTTCCTGATAGGTAATAGTCCATACCCTTTACTTCTTCGTTGCTCTTTACTTTGTATCTATTAGTAGCTGTAGCTTTTCTTAAGTCTAGATCAATAAATGCTGCCTTAAATCCAGCTTCTGCCAACATTTTCCAAAGGTAGATTGATATGAAACTCTTTCCTTCATTTGGAACTGTACTCGTGATAAGTATTTTCTTTGTACTCTCACCTGTAAACTTTACATTTATTCTTAATCTATTTAGCGCCTCTTCTAATGAATATGGAAGGTCAACTAGTTCTATATTTACATTTTTCATTATTTTGCCCTCCTAGTTCCTTTTTTCTTTTCATCGTCCTCTATGAAAATATCATTTTCTGGAATAACTGTAAGTGGTGCGAAACCAAATTCGTTTTCGATATCCTCTGCAGTCTTTATTGTGTCATCTAACAAGAATCTAATACTTATAATAACGCAGTATAATCCAGCAAAAATAAGTCCACCCAATAGTAGATATTTCAAATAATTAGGCCCCACTCTCTTTTCTTCCAACTTACCTCTTTGAACGATATTGGGCTTTGTAGTACTCATAGCTCTAGGCAAGTATGTTCTAAGAGAATCAATTAGTGTGTTAGTTATTTTTTGTGCAGTCTTAGCATCACCTGCTGTAGTAGTAATTCGTAGCACTCTTGTGTCTTCTGGATTCTCAATCTCTATCATGCTTGACAATTTATTGGCTGTCATATCTAAATGAAGTTTATCAATAACCTCTTCCATTACAGGATAACTGAAAATCAACTCCTCATAATCCTTTGTAAGAGCTTGTCCAATATTTAGATCGGCTATGTTTACTACTGCATCTTCTGATGCTGTAACAGCATATAACTTAGCTGTAGATTGATATGTAGGATGCTTTGTAAAGTATGCATATGCACTAAATAAAAGTGCTCCCACTAAAAAACACAAGATTATATACTGTATATGGTCTAGTAACATACTAAAAATCTTAGTCAAATTCATAGTATCACCATCTGTAGATGCTACATCCGCTGTGGAAATGATAATGTCATCTACATTTTGTTCGATTTGTTTCTTTTCATTACCTATCATAGTTCTTGTTCGTCTCCTTATCATTTTTGAGATCTATTTATTTATAATTTTTCCATTTTTATCTACTTCGTCGTAGAATAGTTTTCTCACTACATTATCTAGACTCTTCTTGTTTGGATAAAACGCATTAAATCCATAGTCATCCTTCTTGTTCTTGCCTTCTATCTTAAAAGAACCTAAATATTTATTCTTTAGAACAGCTTTTGTTATCATGCTGGCATCTTCACCAGACATTGAAGTTATCATATAGTCGTGTAAGTCTCTGTAAACATCAATTGAGAATTTAGGATTCTTATCTGTTCTCTTGCCAACTAATTCCTTTAAACCTTTCATATACTCGTTCTGTCTGCGCATTCTGCATTCATTCGAGCCATCTCCCACATTCATTCTGTCATGTACATAATGCTGTGCTTGGTCGTCATTTAACTTAATAGTTTTACCCTTCTTCAAAGTCTTATCTGAATCTGAGAAGTCGTCTTTTATTTTTACTGAAACGCCACCTACTGCATTGTTTATTACTTTGATAGCATCTTGGCTTAAAGCAGTGTATTCATCTATGTATTGATCATGTAGCAACTCTGAAACAGCTTTCATTGTATTCTCGCATGATCTTTCTTTGCCGTCGGCTACTTCATATGCCAATGCTAATTGAATGTCTGTGGTTGCCAAGTACTTTCCGTTTTCATCCAACGAATCCACAGCTGTTATTGTATCTCTATCTATTGGAAGAAGTGCGTATGTGTTTTTCTCTCTATCTATTACTAGAAGAGTTATCACATCAGCGCGCCCAGGATTGTAAGTATCCTTCTCTTCTTTTGTTGTTTCTTCCGTGCCGTAGTTTCTTTCTTCTGTAGTTGGCTGTGTGGTCTCTGCTGTCAATTTGCCCTTCACATCGGTACCTATTAGCAAATATGTCTCGATGTTTGGCTTGGCAACACATTTTACTCCACCTATCTTTACGATTTTGTCGGTTCTATTAGTTTTCGTGGTGTCCTCTGGCTCGCCTATGAAGATGATAGCCAAAATTCCCACTATACAGATGACCGCAAAGATACTTAGGTAGATAACAGCGCTCTTTTGTTGTTTTATGGTTTCTCTAAAACCTTTTCTACCTTCGCTCATGTTTTACCTCTTACTTTAATGTAGCTAATCCGTGAATTAGATTATAGCCTGCTTCAGGATATTTCTTTTCTAATACTACTAGTACTGCTAATAAGAAAAAGCAGATAATTGATAGTATTATTGCTGTTTTTTTAGACATTTTGTTTCTCCTAATTATTTAAAGTTTGATGGGTATTTTTGCGCACGAAAAACCTGTGGGCGCAATAACCCATACTCGGTTATTATTTTATCATAATACTGATAAAAAGACTATCAATTATGGCTGTTATTTTTCGTGTAAGTGCGCTTTTTTATGTGTTTTTTTGTGGTTATTTGTCAATTGTCAGTTTTTTCATAAATCTGGTGTCATTGTGTTATAATTAGTATGATTTATTTAAAGATTTAGAGGTTTATTATGTGGATTGCAGATAACTGGAAAGACTATGAAGTGCTAGACACATCCTCCGGCGAAAAGCTTGAACGCTGGGGCGATTTCTTCTTAGTGCGCCTAGATCCTCAGGTGATTTGGAACACTGAAAGATTAGATTATAGATGGCACAACCCAAACGGCCACTACTACCGCTCAAATAAAGGCGGCGGCGAATGGGAATTTAATGATTTGCCCGAAGTTTGGCAGATAAACTATGGCGATTTAGTGTTTAATCTAAAGCCTTTTAGTTTTAAGCATACTGGACTGTTCCCTGAGCAGGCTGTGAATTGGGATTGGTTTAGCGGATTGATCCGAGAGGCTAAGGCTTCTAAGGATGAGATTAAGGTTTTGAATTTGTTTGCATACACCGGCGGTGCTACTCTAGCTGCTCTTAACGCTGGAGCGCATGTTACACATGTGGATGCGTCAAAGGGTATGGTAACTTGGGCTAAGGAGAATGCGGTATCTTCAGGTTTGGCTGATAGACCACTAAGATGGCTGGTGGATGATTGCGTTAAGTTTGTCGAGCGCGAGATTAGACGTGGAAACAAATATGATGCTATCATTATGGATCCACCATCATACGGACGTGGACCTAAAGGTGAGATTTGGAAGATTGAGGAAAGTATTTTCCCATTTATTGAGAAGTGTTCTGAATTACTATGCGACGATCCGCTTTTCTTTTTAGTAAATTCTTACACTACTGGACTTCAGCCAGCTGTGCTAAGTTATATGATAAATATGGCTGTTGGTAACAAGTTTGGTGGTAAGGTTGAGGCTGATGAGATAGGCCTTCCAGTTAGTTCTAATGGGTTGGTATTGCCATGCGGGGCTAGCGGAAGATGGAGTAAATAAAAAATGTGTGACCTTTAGGTCACACATTTTCTTTTTATCACCTTTTCAAATTATGCATTTTCCAGTGTTACTTCACTTAACTCAAATCCCTCATCATTTATATCCTTACAAATTGATACGATATACTTATCGTTCATCTTAAACTGAGTGCATTTGAACTCTGTCTGATTTCTGATTACTGGGCCTTCTGGTCTAAATACTATCTCAAATGAGTTTAATGGTTTTCTAAGTCCCATTCCTATATTTTTAAGATAAGCTTCTTTTAATGTCCACACTTCACAGAATCTTTGATGTCTTTCTTCATCGTTGGCGCCTGCGTTTATATATGCACATTCACCTTGCAAGAAGTTCTTCTCTGCTATTCTGTGCTTGTCTGCTTTTTTCTTTTGGATATCAATCCCTATCTCGTAGTCTGAAACTGCTGCTAACACATATCTGCCTGAATGCGATAGATTAAACTTTAAATCAGAGTTTACAAAATATGGTTTGCCGTGTTTATCTGTTGCCACGTCAGAATCCACAAAATACTTTGTCTTTATAAAATTTATCATTAGTCCAGAACCCATAAGTCTGAGTTTATCCGCTGTGGACTGGCTTTTTTCAATTCTCTCTAGTCTGCCTTCTGTTATATTTTCAATCTGTGAATTAAATATTGCCTTGTTTCTTAAAGGCTCAATGTCAAAATAGTATACTTCCATCTTTCCTCACGTTTCTCCTAAATATAATGTCACTTGTTTATTTCTCAAATATCACTTATTTATATATTTTTCTTCATAGTATTTATTCCTAGTGCCCTCTTACCCTGGAGTCTTGTTCTGGAGAATATACTCGAGAACAATACTAGTAGTGGGAATATTTCAAGACGTCCTACTAACATATCAAACATAAGTACAATCTTTGAAATTGTTCCATAGCAAGTAAAGTCTGATGCTACACTATCAAAACCGGGTCCAATGTTGTTTAGCGTAGCCATAACTGCTGATATGTTTGTTGTGACAGTATGCCCATCTATACTTATGATTAAAACTGATACGATAAGTATTGCCACATACGCACCTAGGTATGCCATTGTTCTTTTGATGATGTCGTTTGACACACTCTTCTTGTTCATTTTTACCTTTGAAACAAGTCTTGGGTGTGTAATATTTACAATCTCGTTTTTAATTGATTTTAATACGATAATTAAACGCGACATTTTAAATCCACCGCCGGTAGATCCCGCACACGCACCTATCGCCATCAAGAATAAGATTATACATTTTGAAAGAGTAGGCCATGCATTAAAGTCTGCTACCGTACCGTAACCTGTAGTCGATGATATTGATGCCACTTGGAAAGCCGACTGTTGAATCGCTTCGCCCCAACCACTAAACAATCCTCTTCCGTTTATCGTAAGGATGGCTACGGCCGCTATCAGCATGACAAAGTACCATCTTAATTCTTCGTCGAAGAAAACTAACTTTGGCTTTCTTATTAGTAGCAAATAGTACATCGTAAAGTTGATAGAACACAAAATCATAAATACTGTGATTATAATTTGTACAGCTGTAGAATAACTTCCGATACTTGTTCCTAGCAAGGCAAATCCACCAGTACCCACTGTACCGAATGTAAGTGTGGATGATTCAAATGGTGTAAGTCCTGCTATTATAAGCGCAATCATCTCGATAAATGTGATTGCAATATATATTAAATAAAGTGTTTTTGCTGTGTTCTTTGCCTTCGGCAAAAATTTGCTAACTGTAGGTCCTGGAGATTCCGCCTTCATCATATGGATACTTGAACTTGCGCCCAGCGGCAAAATTGCCATAATAAATACTAGCACTCCCATTCCGCCTACCCAGTGTGTGAATGAACGCCAGAATAATGTGGCGTGCGAAATGGAGTTGAATCCATTTTGGACGTTCTCTGTCAACTGATCCGGTGTAAGGATACTAGATCCCGTAGTAGTAAATCCTGAGATTGTCTCGAATAATGCGTTGAAGTAATATGGAATAGCGCCTGTTAATACGAATGGGACTGCGCCCACTAAACTGAGCAATATCCACCCGAGCGATACCGAAACAAATCCCTCTTTTGCAAAGAATGCCTCGCTTTTAGGTTTTTTTATCTTTCCAATCATTCCGATTGCAAATACTATTCCCGCTAGTCCTAAATAGATTAGCGCATCTTTTGTCTCGCCATAATAAAACCCTACCATGGCAGGAAGGGTTAAAAATGCTCCTTCAAAGCACAATACATATGCAAGTAAATATCTAATCATTGATATATTCATAATATCTCCAGTTTAAATATGTGACGTCTTTATATTTTTGTGTAACTTTTTTAATCATGTACCTATTTCGCAATATCATGCACATCGTGAAGACCTTTTACTGTAGTCAAAGCTACTACTTTGTCTCCCGCGTGAATAAATGTTGAACCCGTAGCAATGCTTGACTTGTTATCGTGAGTTACACAGCCAATAATAACTCCCTTTTTCACTTTAATTTCCGACAAAGGTTTATCGATGAATTTAGCGTCTTCTGGCACTTCAAACTCGATAGCTTCCACTCTATTATCGTTTAATTGATATAGAGAAAGTATTCCATTATCGTTTTGCATTTGGCTACGAACGAATCTTAAAATTCTCTCCGCAACAATATATTTTGGATAAACCACACTGCCTATATCGAGACTGTCAATAATCTTGTCAAATGCAGTTCGGTGAACTTTTGTTATGACCTTACAATCAGAAACTTCTTTAGCATAAAGCGCGAGCATAATATTTTCTTCGTCAAAGCTTGTGTTTGCGATGAACGCATCTACATCCTCTATACCCTCTTCTATTAGAAGGTTTTTATCTGTGGCATCACCTTGGATAATAGTGGCTCCATCTAGTATATCACTCAACTTTTCACATCTAGCCTGGTCTTGTTCAATAATTTTAACCTCGACGCCCATAGACATCAAAATCCTTGATAGGTAAACTGTTGTACGCCCACCACCTAGTAGAATGGCATTTGATGCACCGTTCACTGAAATTCCTAGGCTCTTGAAAAATTCGTGAGCTACATCTATGCTCGCAAGCACTGAGATGATATCTCCCTGCTCCATTTTAAAATCTCCACCAGGAATCAAAACTTCGTCGTTTCTCTCCACAACAGGAATTAATATTTCTGAATTGTACTTATCACCGAATTCTTTCATTGTCATATCGCAAAGCGGACTTTTTTCATTTAGTTTGTATGAAATAATTTCGACTCTGCTTTTAGGAAAAATATCTACGTTTAATGCTATTGGCAAGTTAAGAAGCGCTGCCATTTCTCTAGCTGATGCAGCGTGCGGATTTATAACCATAGTTAAACCTAGTGTAGATTTGATAAGTCCAATCTCTCTGCCGTACTCTGGATTGCCCACTCTGGCAATTAGGTTTTTAACACCCTTACTCTTTGCAATAAGACATGCGAGCAAGTTCATCTCGTCATTTCCTGTGACCGCAATAAATAAATCACAGTCATCTATATTTGCTTCTTCTAGCACATTAATACTAGAACCAGTTCCCACTACGCCGTACACGTCAAAGGAATCTGATATTTCCTCAACTATTTGGGCATCAGTATCTATAACTGTTATCTTGTGATCTTCCTGGCTTAGTTGCTCTGCTAGTGTGCCACCTACGTTGCCGCATCCTGCAATAATAATATTCATATTCGCCTCGCGCGCCTTTAATTTGGGTGCGCATTCCTCCTAAAATATGTCTCTTTACCGATTGAATTTCGGTGAGTATTCTAGCTAAAATATGTGATATTTTTGCTCTCAATTATTATACAACTTCTTGATTTTTTAGCAATGTTTTTTATATAATATTGTTAACGTAAAAAGAACGATAAAGGAGAGTTATTATTATGATTAAAGAATTTAAAAAGTTCGCCCTTCAGGGCAATATGATGGACTTGGCAGTTGGTGTAATTATAGGTGGTGCTTTTAAAGGCATTGTTGACTCTTTGGTAAATGACATTTTTATGCCACTTATTTCAATTATCACAGGTGGCATCAACTTCGACAAATGGAAATGGGTGATAGGTTCAGGCAAAAATGCAGCAACTGTCACATGGGGAACATTCCTATCAAATGTTCTTAACTTTATCATTATGGCATTTGTTATTTTCCTAATGATCAAGGCTATGAACAAACTTCGCAAAAAAGATGAAGAAGTTACTACAAAGGTATGTCCTCACTGTAAGTCAGAGATCGACATCGAAGCTACTAAGTGTCCACACTGTACAAGTGATGTTCAGTAAAAACAATTTTGACTCAGGCGAAATGATTCGCCTGAGTCTTTTTTTATCCCATTCTGCTATTTTTTTAACAAACAAAAATCGAGAGAATTTCAAAAAAATGAGTACTTTTACTTTTCTTGCATTTTTATATAATAAAGGTACAAAGGTTTTCGAAATAAAACCTAACTTCCTCACACAAAAGAAATGCACTTGGTTAACCCCAAGTGCATTTCTTTTTTTATGTTTATTTATCTTCGTTATTTTCGCTCTGCTCTTCTTGCTTTGACTCTTCTTTCTTTGGTGGTTCCTCCACACCTTCTGGTCTCCAGCCTGCAATGTCGCTCACATCAAAATCATATGTAAGTTCTTTGCCGTAAGCTTTTTCATAGGCCTGCTTTTTTAATGCGTAATCTCTGTCTCGCATGTAGATGCTGTTTTCCCTGACTGTCTTCTGTGGATCTGGAATCATCACATCAAGCACGCTTATCTTATATTTGACGTCGACAAAGTCTTCTGCCATTTTTTTCTTTGTGTCAATCATTTCCACAAAACAACTAATTACTGGAACACCCAGCTTCGATGCATAGTAGAAAGGTCCTCTCTTTGGTGGACGAGGTTTTCTATAGTTAAACCACATCTCCTGCTCTGGATAAATCAAGGTAAACTCTTTGTTGGCCATCATTTCTTTTAGCTGCGGTTCGAAGAACTTTGTCATATAATTTCGATTGTTACTGATTGGGATAATATCCGCATAGTTCATCAGAAAACCTAGCATTCCTTCCATCGCAAGATTAGTCTCTTGGCTTACGATGTTTAGGTGTTTCTTGCCAGCCTTTAAAATCATGTATCTAACGATAGCATTCTCCACAGGACTGAAATGGTTACTTGTAATGATGGCTCCACCCTTTAGCTTCTTCACCTTTTCAATGCCCTCTATGTGAGTGCTGATGTTAACCATTCTAGATGCCATGTTTGCCATGTATCTAGCCATACGTCTGTTGAAAAGATACTTAGGTGTATGTCTGCGCTTCATTACTTTTTTAAGCAACACATCTCGCTCGTTCGTTGTTAGAACCGGATCGTTCACCTCAACTTTGGCGTACCATTCTTCATCCTTAATGGCTTGCTTTATATTTTCAATTACTTTATCTCTTACATCATCGAGAATAATCATACATATCCCTCATTTGTGTGGCGTTTGTAGATTTTTTGTGTTGCCTTTCTCGTTTGAATATGTGACTTATAGTCTTACTACGCCCTCTTTTTCCTGCACACTCTTAAACGTTACATCTTGTGACTGAATCATCACAGCTCTGTCCACAATAGCCTGCATACTTTCCATATCATGTGCTCTTTGCTCATCAGTGTATGTCTCTTTGATTTTCACCAAGTCATCATAAAACTTTGTCTTCTTCGCATACTTCCAGAATATATCTTCATACTGAACATTGTCGAACAACCATGGTTTAGAGAATAAATTGTAGTGAATAATTACCGCATCTTCTCTGTCTGGAGTTCCATCTATTGGCATTGTATCGTACTTTATTGGAAGATATAAAATTTGGCCATTGCACATTGCATTTAGGTAATCTTGATCTGGAGCTACTGTATCAAACTGATATTTGTTAAGTAGTGCTAAGAAGTGTTCGTCCATCTTCACTTCTCTCATCTTCTTTGTATTCATCAAAAGAATTCCAGAGTTAATGTACTCAGTTCTCTTTATTCCGATTGCATTTTCTTTGTACTGGTGTAGTTCTTCAATATGCTCGATTGATGAATCTGGAGCTGCTCCCAAAATATTATCTCCCAGATCTTCATTATATAGTTCTGAGATATCACCAGGCACTACCACATCACTGTCGATGTAGATTACTTTGTCGTACTCTGGGAACATCTCTGGAATAAATAGTCTATAGTAAATTGTTAGCGTGAAGTAGTCCGCACGCAGTTTGTGTCCGTCAAAGTCACTTCCGATATCCAACTCTCTTTTCATCTCGCAAAACTCGATCTCGCAATCATCAGTAGCCATGTCTGCAAGGTATCCCTTGTACTTGTCTGTTAGACCTTCCTGGATGATATGAATTCTGTAGCGGTAATCTTTTGATGCGTTTTCAATAAGTGATTTGATAGCCACTCCTAAATATGGCGCATAGCCATCGTCAATTGTAAAAAATATAGGTATTAATGTTTTTTCCATTTTTCTAACCTCTTTTATGTGATTATTGTTTTTATTTTGTGTGATTATATTCTCTGATTTATGTGATTTATATTTTCTTGATTGATTTGTACATTGCTCTGTACTCTTTCAAGATGCCGTCGTATTTATATAACTTTAGTACTTTGTGCATTCTCTTTATGTCCCAAGGCTTAACTGTAATTGTTCTAACCCATGGGAAGAATCTAAAGCCCGTTGTAAAATGTCTAATCACTGTGTTTTTCTTGTTCTTCTTTTGTTCATTAAACTTGCGCGGCAAAGTCCTTTTGGCTGTAGCCAGCTTATTGAGTGCCGTCTGATCAGGCATAAACATTTTTTCATTTCTACATTTTTCTCTACACTTCTCAAATAGCCCAGTCTCTTTTACTTTCTTCATATTGAAAAGAAGAACGCCCGAGTTTAGGTAATCTCTTTTTGTGACTTTGTCGCGGAAGAACCAACTGCCGTAGTGATCTAGCACGCCTGCAAACTCGTAATTCTCCACGTCCTCGTCAAAGAGCTCGCTTATATCGCCATCAGCTATCGTATCGTTATCCAAATACAAAATCTTATCTGGCATATCCTCAATCTGATCTGCGAACAATCTAAGCATACACATCGGTGTAAACCTTGTGTCCAAGTTTGACTTCGGAATGAACTTGTCAAAGTTTGCGCTCACGTCAATCAACTTAACGCTGCTTTCAGGATTCACCTGCTTGACGTAAAAATCCAAAACCTTTATCGTGTCCGCATTCACAGTGTTGTATCTTCTGTGCACAGTCTCAAGACTCGCCGTCAAAACAATAATATTTAGTTTCCCCTTGTAATGCTTCACTATGGAAATGATCGAAATGATCAAACCCTTCTCAATATTCTCATCTCCGCAGTAAAGTAGGTTTACTTCTTTATTCATACTTTTTATATACTATATAGTCGTAAGAACTATTCTTACTCCTCTCCAACATAGTCTCGTAAATCTCGTCGTGAAGTTTTTTCGCTCTATCCTTCCTCGACAAAGTTTTGTCCGGCCAAAACGGACCATCCACAAACAATGTGACTTTTGGTTTCTTGCGATGCTTTCTCTTTTGGTATGTGGTCGTGATACAAAACGCCGGAGCATTCTCATTCACCACAAACTTAAAGCTCGTCTCCGGGAAAGGCCTAATGCCAGTATAGTATGGCCAAAGGTGCGCCTCTGGATAAATAGACACGCAGTGCTTCTGCTCAATCCTTGTGTGGATAGCGTTCGTGAAATCCTTCATGTGCTTGAAGTCTGTTGGAATCGTTATGGCACCAAGCGATGTCAAAATCCTTCCAATGACCGGAACTCCTAGATTGGCAGGCGATGCTATCACATAAACTCGCTTGCTCTTTGCCACATAAGGAGCCTTGAACACATCTCCTAACATCTGCGTGTGATTGCCGAAGTAAAAATAACCCATTTTCTTGTACGGCTTAATCACTTTCCTGTTCTTAACCTTTATTCCATAGGCTATCGGAAACGCAATTCTAATGCTCACCCACGCAATCCCGTAGATAACCCATGAGAAAAATCTGTAAATCGGATTTGTATGAATCCACTTGTAGTTTTCCTTTAGCTTGTAGTCTTGATCCATACTCTCTACAAAGTCATCTTCAAAGGATTTGTAGTATTTAGTTTCTGGCTTAAACTCTTTCATATTCTTTTAGTTAGGCTATCTCTCTCATCGCTAGTTGGGCGACTTAGACAAATGCCTTCTCTTCTCATAAAAAGAAACTAGATTGCTCTAGTTTCCCCCTTTTTCAAACTCGCCTTATTATATCATATAAAAAGTCAAAAAAAAGGGTTGTTTTATAGATTTTTAGTGTTCTACAAAACAACCCTTTTAGTTTACATAATTTATTTTATTCCTAGTTCTTTATGATAATATCTAAGTGTCGAATACCTATATTTATAATTGCTTTCCATATCTACTTTATTCCTTGACAATGTTATGTAACCCTTTACATATTTTTTAAATTTTGCAATAACATGGAAGTACTTTTTTCTCAACTCATTATATTCTGCTTTATCAATTTTCACCTTTTCACCAATATAAGACTCCTTATCTACTATTACTGCTTTAGTGAAATCTACACCAGTAGAAAAAACTGTTTTTCTCCCTGTTGCCCCAAAACGATAACTATATTTATGATTAATATTAGTTCTAAAAGGAATCGCAAAGTAGTTTCCTTCAATCCTTAAAGCAATGAACATATATGGTCTATTTCTCTTCCTTTCTATTTCTGGATATTTTGTTCTACCGTGATCATTAAAAAACGACTCCGTCAAAAAGTTTATGCTGTATTTCTTCATATTTTCCCCCACACAAAAAAGCTCTCGTACAGTTGTACAAGAGCTTTTTTACTTGGACTATGTTTAAAGTGCTGTCCTTGCACTTTCTTCCATTGGGATTTCTTTTAAGTGCTACCCTCGCACTTGTAATAATTGAGGATTTCTTTATAGTGTCACCTCCGCACTTTTCTTCAACAAGATTACATCTTGTATATTTATATTTTATTTTTTTATCACCCTATTGTCAACACCAAAAACAGCTTTCTCTCCACTGCTCTTGTTCTTCATTATAATAACATCAAGTATGTCTAATGTCAAGTATTGTTTATATGATATTTATTGCTATTTCTTTTCATAATTAACAATGAAAATGCCTATGCACACCAGTGTTAATGCAACCATTATCTGCCAACCCATCACATCCGTCTCGTTCAATATGATAAGCGATAGCACCGCTCCAAAGATAGGATTCATAAACTTGCATGTTGCAACCTTTGACACATCATTATATTTCAAAAGCACTCCCCATAGTGTGTAAGCTGCTGCTGAGATAAATCCCATATATAAAATGAGCGCTACAGCCTTAACCACAAATACTGCATCTCCTGTTGGCATGTTCATATGTCCACCAGCTATCGTTCCTACTATCGTCATCACCAATCCACCAAAGAAGAATTGATATCCACTGAGCATCACTACACTGGCGTCTTTTGAAAACTTCTTAATATATCCCTGAGCCATGGCTCCAGAAAATGCTGCTATAAATATGAAACCTTCGCCGAAGAAGCTCATATCAAAGTCTAAGCCCTGTCCGGTTAAGTTCACTACGATTAGTCCCGCAAATCCTATTAAACTTCCCACGACCTTTTTGGTTGTTAGTTTTTCTTGTCTGAAGCCAAGCGAGCAAATCAAGATCGTAAAGAATGTTCCAGCACCTGTTATGATGGACGATTTAACGCCCGTCGTGTGTGCCAGCCCCACATAGAAGAACAAATACTGCAAGACCGTTTGGAACAAAGACTGCACAGCAATGTACTTCGGGTGGCTAGGCTTCACAAACTCTCTTCGCCTGATGCTTTCCACTGCTATCACCATGATTCCGGCTATCGTAAATCTTATTCCAGCAAAAAGAATCTGGGAAGCTATGTCGTTCCCAGATATTCCAAACATTTTATATCCAATTTTGATGCAACTAAACGCCGATCCCCACAAAAAGCAACAAAACATTGCTATAAGAATCATCACTGGCGTTTTCGATAAAGATTTATGTTTCATCTCTCTGCCTCGTAACTATTATCTCCCATAATCGAAGAACTTATCGCTCTCCTATTACTGTGGCTGAAACCGCCAAAGCATTTGCGCCCACATGGCATGCAATACTGCAAGGGCATTTTCTAGCCATTATCTTTAGGTTAGGGAAGACTTTCTTCACTCTCTCAAGCAAGTCCTTCGAGTCTTCGTCATTCAAAAATGTATCAATGATTCCAATCGAGATTCGCTCAGGCGCATACTCATTGTAAAGCTCTTCCACTTTATCTTTCACGTAAGCAATCAATTTGTTCTTCGCCATGTTTAAGCCTCTAGCTTTTTTCACAGCATCAATCTTTGCCTCATGCAAAATCATGATCGGTTTTATATTTGCAAGGTTCGCTACCAAGAACTTTGACGCGGACACTCTTCCGCCTTCCTTCAAATACTTGAGCGTATCCACCGTCAAAACCATAAACGAGTTCTTGCTCTCGCCCTCTAACTTTTCTTTGATTTCTTTGGCGCTCATGCCTTTTTCTGCATAGGCTTTTGCATCGTACACTGCCTCATAAAGCATGCTTGATAGTCTGTAGTTGTTCACCACCTGCACCTTTCCGTCAAACTCCTGCGCAAACGCAGCCGCCGTACTGTACGAACTAGACAGCGTCAAAGTCATAGGGATGTAGACTATCTCGTCATACCCCTCGTCCAAAATGCTCTGCCACATATCCATTAGATCCTGCGGCGAAGGTTGTGAAGTCTTTACCGGCACTCCATCTGCCATTCCCTGGTAAAGCTCTTTTGTAGACAAGTTTTCTCCTTCTATATATGTTTTATCACCGATTATCACCGGCAAAGTCATCAGAAAAATTCCGTCTCTTTTGCCTTCCTCAATCGTTATCGAACTGTTTGTGTCCGTCATTATCGCTACTTTCATTTTTTACCTCTCTAGTTTTTGCCTCACTAGTTTTTTCTTCACTAGTTTTATTTAATCCTATAGTATTATATTATCTTTCCTATGTTTATGCTAGTGATTTATTTCGGTATTATAATATAGTTCTCTATAATCTCCCTCTCTTATAAAAATGTGCTGCTATTTTTTTCACTAATATAAAATATAGCGGCTCATGTCTACGCTTCACTTTCTTAAGAGACTCCCTGATAGGGATCTTTTGCGGACAAACTTGCTCGCACTTACCACACTGCTTACACTGCGATGCAAAGCCCGTCTCTTCCTTCAGCGTCAAAGCCATCACATACTCCGTCTCACCTGCTATGTAACCGTCATTGTAGCTTGTGTTGTAACATTTGAAGCATCCCGGTATGTCCACGCCAAATGGACATGGCATACAATAGTTACATCCTGTACAAGGAATGTTCTTCTTGCTATTTATTGCATTCTTTATTTTTTCTATGGTTGCAAAGTCCTCTTCGGTGAACTCATATTTAGTATTAGTTTCAGCGCTCTGCTTAGAATCTCCTGAATTCATTTGGGTTTCGCCCGAATTCTTTTGACCATTATTAGCAATTCGTATATTCTCTTCTAACACATCCATCGTGTCCATTCCCGAAAGCACGCATGTGATAGTATCTTGCGCATACAACCATGAAAGCCCCCACTCAGCCGCAGTCTTGTCACTCTTATCAACTATAGCCTTCGCCTTTTTGTTCAAGCCTTTTGTAAGCTTTCCGCCGCGAAGTGGCTCCATTATAAATACTGGAATCCCTCTTCTAGCCGCTTCTTCCACTCCCTGTCTTCCGGCCTGCGCATTCTCATCAAGGTAGTTATACTGTACTAAACAAAACTCCCAATCATACGCATCCAAAATCTTTAGGAATATATCTGTCGATCCGTGGAATGAAAATCCCACTTTTCTAATCTGACCAGCTGCTTTTTTCTTTTCAAGCCACTCGCCTATGCCCATTTCAAGCAGTCTTTTCCAAGTAGTCTCATCCGGCAACATATGCATCAAATAATTATCCACATAATCCGTCTGAAGTCTTCTTAATTCCTCGTCAAAGAATTTGTCGAAATCTTCTTTCCTTTTCACCATATAAACAGGAAGTTTAGTAGCAATCTGGACTTTCTCTCTTATGTTGTTTTTTGCAAGAATCTTTCCAAGTTGCTCTTCCTTTCCCTTATAAACATACGCAGTATCGTAATAATTAATACCCGACTCGTACGCTTTCATTACTAACTTTTCCGCCTCAGCATCGTTGCTAGGCAATCTCATACATCCATATCCTAAGATGGAATAACCGTTTCTATAAATCATTATTTATCAAAAAACTCCTCTAATTTATCTAAATAGTCTGGTGCTTCATCATACACGCAGTGACTGTATCCTTCAAACATGTAGTAATCACATCCTATTTTTTCAGCCATATCAATTTGATCTTTGTAATCAAACATCTTATCACCAGTGGCGCCCATAACCAATGTCTCGCACTGGATTTGATTAAGTCTATCGTATGTATCAAAGCCCTTTAGCGCCTCCGCCAAAATTGCAAACTTATCAAGTTTCTCATCCGACGCTGTAAGGATTGTTCCAGCTAGCACATCTTTGAACTTCTCAAAGAATTCATCCGAGTAGCCTAGTTTCACAAAGTGCTCTTCTAGCGCCTCGCGGTCTCTAGCCTTGCCCCATTTTGCCCAACTATCAACCATCTGAATTACTTCTTCAGTTGGTTTTGAAATAGTGGATGCTAGAATTGCTTTCCTTACAATCTCTGGATAGTTAATTGCAATCTCCTGGAGTATTGTTCCACCTTGTGATGCGCCGTGCATATAGGCATCCTTGACACCTATCTCTTTCATAACTTCCACAGTATCATCTGCTATCTGTCTTGTTGTATAACCTTCAGGCAAGTTTATTCTTCTATCAATTAAGTAAACTGTGTAGTCGTCTTTGAAGCGGGCGTAATAACTCTCCACCGCCTCTGCATTATCAAGCACGCTGTTTACATTAAGGCCAGGAATGATAACCATATCCTTAGAGCCCGTTCCAAACTTAGCGTACTTCATTTCGATTCCATTTACATTTACTAAATTTATTTCCATAAAAGTTCTCCTATATATTTTTTATCTGCTTGATATTATTATCAACCATCCTGCTGTCTAGCGGCCTGGCCGATGTTTCCATTGTTACAAACAGATTGTCGCCAAGCGTATAGCCCTGTCTTGAATACTGTTGTAGTTTGGCAATAGCATTATTCACGTAGTCCTCATTGTCCATCAAACCAAAGTGTTCATATATTATGTTCCTTCTATTCACTTCATCTAGTATCGTGAAGTCCGGATAAATAGTCCCAACATAAGGGATTTCCAGCGGGCACTCATATCTATACGCAATGCCTTCTCTATAAAGTTTGTCAGCAATTATCTTCTCAGACTTTGATCTGACGCGCTCTCCTCTATCAGTATATATCTCTGGCGCGTTTTCTTCAAATGGTTTTCTTATATATTCAAACTTTTCCCATGTCTTTCTATAATCTTCGTTTGATACCTCTATTGGCTCCACTAATCTCTGCTTACCTTTACCTATTTTTCTATATATTTCTAGTGGTTCTGTTTCCTGCAAGCACTTGATTGCTTTATCAATTATCTTACCTCTTCTTTCAAGTGCTGACTTTAGTTTATTGTAGTATTCGCCTTTAACTATGTTTACTGCTCTAGCGCGCTGGGAGGCAGGAAGATATCTTCCGTATTTCCCATCCTCTTGAGTTTCTTTTATGTAGCATTGAACATGGTTCCCTTTTGCAATCACCGATAGCTTTGCACTATCTTTTCTAGTTCTTTTTATAATACTATTAATTTCTTTTAAATATTTCTGCGTTTTTTCTTTTTCTGTTGCTAGTTCTTTTTCTAACTTGTTCATTTTAATCCCCCTTGCATATATTATTATATTATTGCTTTTTATATGCTCTCTTATGTTAAAGCTTTATTTCATATGAGCATATATTTTGATGCTTTTGCCATTATATATGCCCTTCCACATTGAAGCTTGATTTAGTATGAGCATATATTTTGATACTTTCGCCATTATATATGCCCTTCCACATTGAAGCTTGATTTAGTATGGGCATATATTTTGATGCTTTTGCCATTATATATGCCCTTCCATAAAAACGCTTGAATTTTCTAATCATATATAACTATAAAATCTCAAAATATATGCTTATTTCATCAAAATCTAAAACAAAACAAAAGAAAGCCACTTAATAAAATATTAAATGGCTTTCTCTTTAATATAATTATTAATTAAATAATAATCTTATTCAATAATCTCAGTAACCTTACCTGAACCTACTGTTCTACCACCTTCACGGATAGCGAATCCAAGACCCTGCTCCATAGCGATTGGCTGGATAAGTTCAACAGTAATTTCTACGTTGTCACCAGGCATACACATTTCTGTGCCGTCTGGAAGGTTACATACACCAGTAACGTCAGTTGTTCTGAAGTAGA
>DFEY01000002.1:123069-123366 GCA_002369135.1 Lachnospira sp. UBA3790
TGAAGAAAGGAGTATGACGTCCACCTTCATCCTTTGTTAATACATAAACCTGTCCTTTGAACTTCTTGTGACATGTAACTGAACCTGGTTTAGCAAGTACCTGTCCTCTTTCGATTTCGTCTCTGTCGATACCTCTAAGAAGAGCACCAATGTTATCACCAGCTTCTGCGCTGTCTAGAAGTTTTCTGAACATCTCGATACCAGTTACAACTGTCTTCTGAACGTCGTCTTTGATACCTACGATTTCAACTTCGTCGTTGATGTTTAGAGTACCTCTTTCTACTCTACCTGTAGCAA
>DFEY01000002.1:123530-123774 GCA_002369135.1 Lachnospira sp. UBA3790
GTATCCATAAGTTCCATGATCTTATCGCCCCATTCTCCTGATGGATCTTCTAGAGCTTTAAGAGCTGAACCCTTGATGATTGGTGAATCTTCAAATCCATACTCTTCAAGAACTTCTGTTAAGTCCATTTCTACTAATTCGATAAGTTCGTCATCATCTACCATATCGCACTTATTCAAGAATACTACGATCTTTGGTACACCTACCTGACGAGATAGTAGGATGTGCTCTTTTGTCTGAGCCA
>DFEY01000002.1:123839-468003 GCA_002369135.1 Lachnospira sp. UBA3790
TAACACCGTCAGTAGCAGCTACTACAAGAATAGCACCGTCCATCTGAGCAGCACCAGTGATCATGTTCTTTACATAATCGGCGTGACCTGGACAGTCAACGTGAGCATAGTGTCTCTTCTCTGTCTCATACTCTACGTGAGCAGTTGAGATAGTGATTCCACGCTCTCTCTCTTCTGGAGCCTTATCGATGTTCTCAAAATCTGTAGCCTGGTTACCTGATACTCTCTCTGAAAGTACTTTAGTAATTGCAGCTGTTAATGTTGTTTTACCGTGGTCAACGTGACCAATTGTACCGATATTACAATGCGGTTTGGTTCTCTCAAATTTTTCTTTAGCCATTTTTAATTTCCTCCTGATTAACTAAAAAATATTTTTATCTTTATCTCGAAAACTAAGTACCATTATATTCAATAATAGAAACATTTTCAAGTATATTTTTCGTTATTTTTCAAGGCAAAACCTTTAGCAAATAACGGCTATTTATGGGCTTTGAAGCCCTTGTTTTGAAACTTAACTTTGCCGGCTTTCGCCTTAAGCAAAACTAATTATTTGGATGTATCTGACACAACCTTCTCTTGAATAGACTTAGGTGCCTGCTCATAACGTTCAAAGAACATTGAGTAGTTACCACGTCCCTGTGTACGAGAACGAAGGTCTGTTGAGTATCCAAACATTTCAGCTAGTGGTACGAAACCTCTAACGATCTTACCACCACCTAGGTCATCCATGCTCTCGATACGACCACGACGACCATTGATGTCTCCGATAACATCACCCATGTATTCTTCAGGCATTGTTACTTCGACTCTCATGATAGGCTCTAGAAGCACTGCTCCACCTTTCTGCATAGCATCCTTGAACGCCATAGAACCAGCGATGTGGAATGCCATTTCTGATGAATCGACTTCGTGGTATGAACCATCATAAACTGTAGCCTTAACACCAAGTACTGGGAATCCAGCGATAATACCAGTCTGTGCAGCTTCCTCGATACCTTCACCTACAGCAGGGATGTATTCCTTAGGAATGTTACCACCTACTACAGTAGATTCAAATAAGAATGTTTCTTCTCCGTTTGGATCCATAGGCTCGAATTTAACTTTACAGTGACCGTACTGTCCACGACCACCAGACTGCTTAGCATATTTGCTGTCAACGTCCACTTCCTTAGTGAATGTTTCTTTATATGCAACCTGAGGTGCACCAACGTTAGCTTCTACCTTAAACTCACGAAGAAGTCTATCTACGATAATCTCTAAGTGAAGCTCACCCATACCAGCGATGATAGTCTGACCTGTTTCTTCATTTGTATGAGCTCTAAATGTTGGATCCTCTTCAGCAAGTTTTGCTAAAGCTTCACCCATTTTGCCTTGGCCTGCTTTTGTCTTTGGCTCAATAGCGAGCTCGATAACAGGCTCTGGGAATTCCATTGATTCAAGGATAACTGGAGCCTGCTCATCACAGATAGTATCACCTGTAGCTGTTATTTTGAAACCAACTGCTGCTGCGATATCACCAGAATATACCTTGTCTAACTCTTCACGACTGTTAGCGTGCATCTGAAGGATACGACCAACTCTCTCCTTCTTCTCTTTAGTAGCGTTAAGTACGTAAGAACCTGAGTTCATAGTACCTGAGTAAACTCTAAAGAATGCTAGCTTACCAACGAATGGGTCAGCCATAATCTTAAATGCAAGCGCTGAGAAAGGCTCATCGTCTGATGCATGTCTTTCAACTTCGTTACCTTCCATGTCAACACCCTTGATAGCTTCGATATCTGTTGGCGCTGGCATAAATTCTACGATTGAGTCTAAAAGTTTTTGAACACCCTTGTTCTTGTAAGCAGAACCACAACATACAGGAACTGCAGTACAATCACAAGTTGCTTTTCTAAGAACTTTCTTCAACTCTTCTTCTGAAGGCTCTTCACCTTCTAGATAAGCCATCATAAGTTCGTCATCTAACTCACAAATCTTTTCAAGTAGCTCATCTCTGTACTGATCAGCTTGATCTTTCATGTCGGCAGGGATATCTTCTATAGAAATATCTTCACCCTTGTCGTCATTGTAGATATAAGCTTTCATCTCAAATAGGTCAATAATACCTTTGAAATCATCTTCTTTTCCAATAGGAAGCTGTGTAACTATAGCATTCTTGCCAAGTCTCTCCCTAATTTGATCAACTGCGTTAAAGAAGTCTGCACCTAAGATGTCCATCTTATTGATGAACGCCATACGTGGTACATTGTATGTATCAGCCTGTCTCCAAACGTTTTCAGACTGAGGCTCAACACCACCCTTAGCACAGAACACACCAACAGCACCATCAAGTACACGTAGTGAACGCTCAACCTCTACGGTAAAGTCCACGTGACCTGGAGTATCGATAATGTTGATACGATGTTCTAACTCACCAGGTGCTGGCTTGTTATCCTTCTGCTTTGTCCAATGACATGTAGTAGCAGCTGATGTGATTGTGATACCACGCTCCTGCTCTTGTTCCATCCAGTCCATAGTAGCAGTACCTTCATGAGTATCACCGATTTTATAGTTAACACCAGTATAATAAAGAATACGCTCTGTAAGTGTAGTCTTACCGGCATCAATATGAGCCATAATACCGATGTTTCTAGTTCTCTCTAGTGGATATTCTCTTCCAGCCAAAGCTCTTTCCTCCTTATACGAAATTTAATTTGATAATTTGTCTTCGTCGAAGACAAAACATTTTCTTAATTATTCTAACGTGATTAGAATCTGTAGTGAGCGAAAGCTTTATTAGCTTCAGCCATCTTATGCATATCCTCACGTTTCTTCACTGAAGCACCTGTCTCGTTAGCAGCGTCAAGAATTTCATTTGCAAGTCTTTCTTCCATTGTCTTTTCGCTACGTGCACGAGAATACTCTGTGATCCAACGAAGTCCAAGTGCCTGTCTTCTAGCAGGTCTTACCTCGATAGGTACCTGATATGTGGCACCACCAATTCTTCTAGCTTTAACTTCTAATGCTGGCATTACATTGTTCATAGCTTCTTCAAATACTTCTAAAGCATTTTTGCCAGTTTCCTGAGCAACTCTATCGAATGCTCCGTAAACAATCTTCTGCGCAACACCCTTTTTACCATCTAGCATAATGTTATTAATAAGCTTAGTAACGATTATGCTGTTGTACATAGGGTCAGCTAAAACCTCTCTTTTTTGAGTATGTCCTTTACGTGGCATAATACTTCCCTCCTTAATCATTTTTTTAGAATCTCTTCTTTATATAGAAGAAACTCAGTTGCATGTCTCCATGCGATTAGATCTACGGTACTCACTTAGTTGTGTTTTGCCGGTATTAGACAACTCATATATGGGCGGGAACTCCGCTTCATAATTCTAATAACCGAAACAAATCATTCAACCTGTGATGTAGTCTACCTAAAATTATTTAGGTCTCTTAGCACCATACTTTGAACGTGCTTGACGTCTGTTTGCTACGCCGGCCGTATCAAGTGTTCCTCTAATGATGTGGTATCTAGTACCAGGTAAGTCTTTTACCCTTCCACCACGAATCATAACAACACTATGCTCCTGAAGGTTGTGACCTTCACCAGGGATATAGCTTGTTACCTCAATACCATTAGATAGACGAACTCTGGCAATCTTTCTAAGAGCTGAATTAGGCTTCTTAGGTGTAGCTGTCTTAACTGCTGTACAAACACCACGCTTCTGTGGAGAAGCTGTATCTGTCATTCTCTTATTTAAAGAGTTATAAGTCTTTAAAAGAGCTGGAGCAGTAGACTTCTTTGTAGATGTCTTACGTCCTTTTCTTACCAATTGGTTAAATGTTGGCATCCGTTTTACCTCCTTATTAGAACTATGTTTATACTTAATTTAGGGCGCACTTACCCCTATAAACACGCCATATTATTATAGTTAAAGGGGAAATTGATGTCAAGCAAAAAATGTGGCGATTTTTGTAGTGTTTATAAGCGATTCCAAGATTTTCTTGGTTATTCATCACTATATCTCAATAAATGCGTCATTTTTCTTATTGTATCGTAACTGTTACTATGCTTTTAGTAAAATAGTGCATTCAATACAATACATACTGTTCGAATATAAGATATGTTGTTACACACAGGGAAAATGGAGGCACCAAACATGAATAAGACAGAATTTGCAAAAAGACTAAGTGAAATCATGGAAGAAAACAACAGGACAGCTAGGGACGTCAGTTTGAACATTGGACAGAACTCAGGATACATAAACAGTATTCTGAACGAGAAAGCATACCCTTCTATGGATGTATTCTTTAAAATATGTGACGAGTTGAATATTACTCCTGTGGACTTTTTTGATACGGATACCAGATATCCAGAGATGATGAATAGGATTGTTCCTTATTATAACTTGCTAAATAAAGAACAAGCCGAAACTGTTGAAAAACTAATCAAAGCTATTGCGGAAAACAACAAATAGTATTGCAAATATGCTACTGTTGTGCTATTTTATAATTAGAAAAGGTGCTACCGTAGCGGTTAGCCCTAAGCTAATTATTATGAAATAATCGCCAGGAACTACTGGCGATTATTTATTTGCTTTTCCACAATGCAATAAAAATACCGAATGTCACATAAATACCTTATTCTATTAGGTAAATACGTGACATTACAAAAAATCAGCACTTATGTGCTGATTTTTTATACTTTCAAATTCTCAAGGAATTCTATTATTCTTCTCTTTGAACTTCTAATCTTCAAGATCATAAACCCTGTAACAAACACTGCAATTGCAAATGCTACTAAAGCAATAATTGTATTCTTCTGCTGATTTTGCACTACTGAGTAAACCAGTCTAGCAATTATTAGTGCATACAGTATAGCTGCTATTATATAAAGGTATATTCCGTAGCTTACTTTACCAACTAAAGAAGTCTTTCCAGCCTTCTCTTCAACAGTTCCTTTAAATCCAATAGGATAATACCTCTTACCCTTCTCGTGATCTAGGTTAAATGCCAAAGAATAGTTATCGTTATCCTTAGTTACAATAAAACCTTCTTTTTCACCCTGTCTAGTAATAGCGTTTTTGAATTTTTCTTTATCATTCTGATACTCGAAACTTAACATCTTATCCTCTACTTGCCTTAAACATCAAGTCTTCCCATCTTCTGTCTACTTCTCTCTGGTACTCTTCTAGTAAGTGCTCGTTCTCTGGAGTAAATAGGTGTTTGAACCTACCCTGAGTACGTAGGAATTCCTCAATAGGAAGTCTATTCTTTGGTTCGTAACTTACAATCCACTTGCCATCTACCACTTCGTATAGTGGCCAGTAATTTGTCTCTACCGCCAAACGACAAATCTCCATAATGTCATCTGTCTGGTACTTCCAACCTGTTGGACATGGCGCCATTACGTTAAGGAATGCTGGTCCCTTAGTGTAGATTGCACGCTCAGACTTTGTATGAAGATCCTTCAAACCATTAAAGAATGTAGTCTGTGCTACATATGGAATATTGTGCGCTACCAAAATGTCTGACAAATCTTTTCTGTACTGTGTCTTACCAACTGACTCGCTACCAACTGGTGTAGTTGTGGTATCTGCATACATTGGTGTAGCTGATGAACGCTGTGTACCTGTGTTCATATATGCACCGTTGTCGTAACAAACATATGTGTAGTCTGTTCCACGCTCCATCGCGCCCGACAAAGACTGAATACCAATATCATAAGTACCGCCGTCACCGCCAAAGACTATAAACTTATATTCTTCATTAATCTTACCTTTGCGTTTCATTGCTTCATATGCACCTACAACACCACTCATAGTTGAGCTGGCATTTTCAAACGCACTATGGATATAGCTATCTTCCCATGCTACATATGGATACTGGAATGATGATACATTAAGACATCCTGTAGCACAGCCGATAACTGCTTTGTCTTCTGGTTTTAGTCCACGAAGGACATTTCTTGCACAGATTGTTGCTCCACAACCTGCACACATTCTGTGACCTGGCGCAAAACGTTCAGGTTTATTCATTGTTTCTCTAAAATTATAACCCATTATTTTGCCTCCTTATCACGTAATCCCATATAGCGATAAATCTCTCCTCTATCGCCAGTCTTCGCAATATCTTTAAGTGTCTCGTAAACACCCTTAATATCCTCTACTTTCACATCACGTCCACCGATACCATACATTATATCGATAGCAAGTGCATCACAACCATACTGATACATAGCCTGCATAGTTTCTGCACCCAAAGGTCCACCGTTTGTAGAGAACGCTTCACTTCTGTCCATAACAGCTACAGCCTTACATCCCTTAAGAGCATTTCCAATCTCCTCTGCTGGGAAAGGTCTAAATGATCTTACCTTTACTAGACCAACTTTGTCGCCCTCTTCTCTCATCTGGTCGATTGCTTCCTTTGACGTACCCGCTGCTGAGCCGATAATAACTATCGCATACTCTGCATCGTCCATCTTGTATTCTTCAATCAAGCCGTACTTACGACCTGAAATCTTTTCAAAATCTTTTGCTACATCCATGATTACTTGCTTTGCATTTTCCATAGCGTGAGCCTGCGCTTTTCTAGATTCCATATAGTAATCTGAAACAGCATATGGGCCTACGGCAAATTTCTCATCTGGGTTTAGTAAGTACTCTGATGCTTCTCTCTCACCCACGAATTTCTTAACCACATCGTCTTCTAACAATTCCATATCGTTAACAGCATGACTTGTGATAAATCCATCCTGGCAGATCATAATTGGAAGCATAACATCTTTGTGCTCCGCAATATTAAATGCCATAACCATGTTGTCATAAGCTTCTTGGTTGTCCTCTGCGTATAACTGAATCCAACCTGAATCTCTTGCGCCCATTGTATCTGAATGGTCGCAGTTAATGTTAAGTGGCCCAGTAAGCGCACGACAAACCGCTGCTAGTCCAACTGGAAGTCTACTAGATGCAGCAACACCTAACACTTCCCACATAAATGCAAGACCTGCAGATGATGTAGCTGTAAAAGCTCTCGCTCCTGCTGCTGACGCACCCATGGCCGCACTCATTGAACTGTGCTCACTTTCCACTGTAATAAACTCTGTATCAACTAATCCATTTGCCACATAGTTTGAGAAGTACTGAGGCACTTCTGTAGATGGTGTGATAGGAAAAGCTGGAAATACGTCAGGATTGATTTGACGAAGCGCTGTAGCAACGGCCTCGTTACCTGACATAAATGCCTTCTTACTCATTAGACTTCACCTCCATCGTTATAGCATTAAATGGACAAGCCTTCACGCAAATTCCGCAACCTTTGCAGTGGTCTAAATCTATAGGTTGTCTCTTGTTCTCTTTTACTGCGATACAACTGTCTGGGCAGACAGGTACGCAAAGCAAACATTGTTTACATTTTTCTTCGTCTATCACTGGCGCTACGTTTGTCCAGTCACCCGTATTAAACTCTCTAGTAGTTCCACTACCTACGATAGTGTTTCCGCGAGTAACATCTTGCCAAGCAACGTCCTGACCTAATTTTTTCAAATCTGACTTAGCCATTACTTAACCTCCTCAAACGCTTTTTTTAGAGCCTTCATATTGCCGTCCACCACTTCTGGCTTCTTCGCAAATTTATGTTTGAATGATCCTTCCATCTCTTCGAAGAAAGTATTCTCCTCCAAAGCTCCAGTAACTTTTACGATAGCTGAAAGCATAGGTGTGTTAGGGAAGTTCTTTCCTAGACACTCCATTGCTATGCTTCTAGCATCTACTGTATATACTTTGCCCTTGTAACCATTAAGGTGTGGCATAATCTCATCTTTATCTTTTGCTGTATTTATTAAGATGGCTCCGTCTTCCTTTAAGCCCTTAGTTACATCTACGCACTCTAGTAATGTCTCGTCTACCACTACCACATATTCTGGCTCATAGATATTTGAATGTACTCGAATAGGAGTGTCGCTTATTCTATCATACGCAGTGATAGGCGCACCCATTCTCTCTGGTCCGTATTCTGGGAAACCTTGAGCACATTTGCCCACTTTAAAGGCAACTTCCGCTAATAGTAGCGCTGCTGTTTTGGCTCCCTGGCCTCCTCGACCATGCCATCTAATTTCTAGTGTTTTACTCATTTAAAAATCCCTCTTTTTTTATAATATCTGATTTCAGAGTCAACGAATATTATAGCAAAAATCACGATAAAAAGGAAGATGTAAGCGTGTCTTAACAAAGAAAAAGAGCTCTAGTAATGAGCTCTTTCTCCACCAATATATTTTGGTCTAGTATATGCCGCTAAAACTATAGCTTCACCTATTTTGTTTTTCTCTAACTTGATTGGAACTGCCACTTCTTTTAAGTGCATTCCTATTAGCACTCCGCCTATATCTATTCCTGCGTCTGCTTTTATATGTTCTAGTGCCACCGGTTTTTCAAATGTCTCATATGCCTTTGTCGAGAACGATCCACCCGCCTTTGGCTTTGGCACTACGCTCACCTTTTCTTGCAAGATGACTGCGCCTAGCGGATGATTTTTCACCTCTTCTTCATCCACAATAATGGCTCTGTTTAAATGCTCGCAGCACTGCGTCGCTAAAATAATCCCTTTGGCGCGGGCTTCTTCATAGACTGCGTCAAAGACCTCGGCTGCTGTATCTACATTGGAATCTGTTCCAATAAGACTTCCGCCCACCGCACTACTCGAACATCCAACAACTAGAATCTGCCCCTCGGACATATTTCCTTTTTCTATTACTTCTCTGACTACTGCCTTTGCTTCTTCTCTAATACTCATGTCTCTCTCCTACACATACGATTTAATCTTTTTTAATACTTTGGCTTTCTCCAAAACTTCTACAGCCACCACGCCTATCACTATGCTGGCTACACCCTGGATTACGTTTCCATACACTCCTGCCAAAGCGCCCCAGCCTAATCCAAGGAACACACCTTCATAAACTAGGTATCCAAGCACCATAATCGCTTCCGCTACAAAGGCGCCTAACACATATCCACTCTTCTTAAGTCCTTTAGAGTTTAGTGCAACAAAAATGAATGATGCCACTACTGCCATTAAGAACTTAATAACAATAGTTCCAGGCACGTAAGCTGGTCCTATCATTAGATCAACTAATCCTGCACCTATTCCTGCTGCTAGTCCAGCGTACATTCCGCCCAAACACCAAGCAGCTAGCAAAATGGCTGCATCTCCTATATTTATATATCCACCTGTTGCCGGAATTGTAATGTGAATTACGTATGTTCCCACAAATACAATAGCCGCGAATACAGATGTTAAGACTATCTTTGTAAGTTTAGTATTCATAGTACATTCCTCCTAACAGTTTTTTGCATTGGAGATATTGTATCAAATATTGGTATTATTGATATATTCAATTTTTGTTTTTTTAATATAACCAGATTAAATTAAAAAGAGACAACTTGTATTGCCTCTTTCTACATCATATTTGATTATAATAATACTTTACTGCTTCATCATTCTCTCAAGAAAACTAAATTCTTACTTCTTCTTTTTAATACAGTACATTTCTTAGGAACAGTTAACCAACCCAATTTTTTTAATCCGCGCACGTCTAGGTATCTCACTTTAGTTTTGCCTAAATCAAGATCGTACATTTTTTTGAATCTTGAAATATTAATCTGTTTCAAAGGATTATGATTACAATCCAATTGTTTAAGTTTTGTGAACCTTCCTAACTTTAGTTTTTTTAACTTATTATGACGACATTCTAACTCTTTTATTTTTTTGCATTTTGAAATTTTTAGTTTTCTTAATTTATTATGATTGCAAGCCAAGGAGCGCAATTTCTTACTTTTAACATTAAGCTTTTTTAACTTATTATTGCCAACGGTTAGTTTTTCAAGTTTTTTATTTTTGGATAAATTGACCTTAGTTAGTTTGTTGTATTCTAGACCAAGCTCCCAGAGTTTTTTATTGTGTGATACATTGACCTTTTTTAGTTTATTATCAGCTAAATCCAATCTAGTAAGTTTTTTGTTCTTCTTAACATTTATCTTAGATATTTTGTTAATTCCGGCATCTAACCATTCTAACTTTTTATTATGCTTAACATTTAGTTTGGTCAAACGGTTCTCACTCACATCTAGTATTTCTAGTTTTTTGTTTCTTTTTACATTGATTCTTTTCAACTTGTTGTCAAACAAATAAAGCCATTCTAGGTTAGGACATCCACTTACATCTATTTTTGAGATATTGTTAGATCCTAGATTTATTTCTTCTAACTTGTTGTTTTTTCCAACTATTACTTTTTTTAATTCATCAAATTTCCATACCAACACTTCCAGTTTCTTATTATTCCTCAAATCAAGTGTCCTTACTTTAGATATTCCATCTGAATTAGAATTACTTATTTTCCATAAGTTTGTTAAGTACTCTATACCCTTGACAGACTTCATATCCTCTGTTTCATCAATATCTGAGAGTACTAGTCGAGTTGCTTTTTTTATTTCTTTCTCGGACAAAATATTATCTTTATTCTTATCATATAGGTCTTTTACTACTGCCCTAAAATGTTTATCCGGAAAATGAATCGCATCGAGTACAACCGCGCCAGTTTGTTGATTAGCCCCTAACACATCTACTTCCTTCGCGAATACATTGTGCATTAGCAAATTTTCCACCATGCGGTTCACATCTCTAATGCCTACTATTTCCATAACAAAAGCAATCAATAACAAGAATACTATTATTTTCTTCATTATTATCTCCTTTATCTTTTCTATCCATCATCAAAGTTCATATGTATGTTTTTATTATATTACTTATGTTTTACCATTTAAATATTAAAAACACATTAGTTCTTCGTCCAAAAAGCGATAGTCTTTTTAGACTATCGCTTCTCTTTAAACTATGACTATTTCCTAATTTCTTGCATCTGGATCTGAAACCATTACAAATTTGCCGCTGTCGGAAATCTTTCTAGCAATATACACAAACGGCGTGTCCGCCAAAGATGTTACCACAAAGATTATATATCCTACGAAAATGAAGCTCATCAGCTCTCCTGTACTTACAGTTCCATAGAATGCAAATACATTAAACAATACTGTGTTTAAGAACTGTGAAACTAATGTTGATGCATTGTTTCTGAACCACAAATACTTTCTGTGATTACCAAACTTTTTGTCAGTAAGCTTCCACCACTTGTGATATAGGAATACATCCAAGTACTGTACGATAATGTAAACTAACAAACTTGCAATCATTACTCTTGGCACTTGATCAAATACTCCATGCATGTGTGGCATTACTGTATCAATCTTTGATGGTGTGTATAATAGCCAATACTGTGCAAAGATTACAAAAGTAATATTTGTAATAACACCGATTGTTACAGCCTTTCTAGCTTCCCTAGCACCATACACCTCACTGATAATATCAGTACAGAGGAATGTCGCTGCAAACAATACGTTTCCTAGTGTCATATCAAGGCCAAATGCTTTTATGAAAATCAAAACCTCGATGTTTGCTGCAATAGTTGCAATTGCTGTGAACACGTATAGGCCACTTTTTGCAAAGAGCTTATAGAAAGCTAGCTCTGCTCCAAATATCACAAAAATTGATCCGATTAATAGTAATTCGTTCATTATTCTGCCTCTTCAGCCTTAGCTTCTTCTGCAGGTGCTTCTACTGCTTCCTGAACAGCTTCTGCGATAGTCTCATCAGTATTTAGTTTTACTCTATTGTAAATCTTCATACCTGTACCAGCTGGAATCAACTTACCAATAAGTACGTTTTCTTTGATTCCGTTAAGTGGGTCGATTCTACCTTTGATAGCTGCTTCTGTAAGGTTCTTTGTAGTCTCCTGGAATGAAGCTGCTGCTAAGAATGAATCTGTAGCAAGTGAAGCCTTTGTGATACCTAGAAGTACTTGCTTACCTGTAGCAGGTTTCTTGCCTTCAGCCTCAAGTTGTTCGTTAACTTCGTTGAACTCGATAGCTTCCACATTTGTACCTGGTACAAAATCTGAATCGCCTGCATCTTCCACAGTAATCTTCTTAAGCATCTGACGTACGATAATCTCTAAGTGCTTGTCATTAATTCCTACACCCTGTGAGTTATATACGTTGATTACTTCTGATAAGATGTAATCTTGAACTGCTCTTACATCCTTGATTGCAAGAATGTCGTGAGGGTTGATATTACCTTCTGTCAACTTATCTCCGGCCTTCAAGTTCTTTCTTGTTAGGTCATCAATTAGTCTCATTCCGTAAGGAATTAGGTAAGTCTTGCTCTCACCAGTTTCTTTATTTGTAACTTCTACTTCTGTCTTAAGTTCTTCTCTATGAATCTTAGCTTTACCATCGATTTCTGTAACGATAGCAACACCCTTTGGCTTTCTAGCCTCGAACAACTCTTCCACACGAGGAAGACCCTGTGTGATATCGTCGCCGGCCACACCACCAGTATGGAAAGTTCTCATTGTAAGCTGTGTACCTGGCTCACCGATTGACTGAGCAGCGATAATACCTACTGCCTCACCAACCTGAACTGTCTTACCAGTAGCAAGGTTTGTACCATAACACTTAGCACAAATACCAAGATGTGATTTACATGTTAAAACTGTTCTAATCTTAATTGATTTGTATCCAGCTGCTACTAACTTCTTAGCTCTTTCAGGGTAGATTACGTGATTCTTCTTAACAATCATATTACCCTTCTTGTCGTTGTATGTCTCAGCTGCAGTTCTACCTGTAATTCTCTCTTCAAGAGATTCTATTACTTTACCCTTTCTCATCAAAGGTTCAACTTCGATGAATGGGATGTCGTCTTTTCCTTCACAACAGTCAACTTCACGAATGATTAGACCTTGTGAAACGTCGACCAAACGTCTTGTCAAATATCCTGAATCGGCTGTTCTAAGCGCTGTATCTGAAAGACCCTTTCTAGCACCGTGTGCTGAAATGAAGTATTCCAAAACGTCTAGACCTTCACGGAAACTTGACTTGATTGGAAGTTCGATAGATTTACCTGATGTATCGGCCATCAAACCACGCATACCAGCTAGCTGTTTAATCTGATCGTCAGAACCACGGGCTCCAGACTTCCACATAATTCTTAGGTTGTTGTATCTATCTAGACCTTCTAGTAGGTCTTTCTTAACACTGTTATCTGTGTCTTCCCAAATCTTAATTACAGACTTATATCTCTCTTCGTCTGTCATCAAACCTCTCTCATACTGAGTCTGAGCTCTAGCAACTAATTCGTCGGCCTCTGCAATCTTTTCTTGCTTTGAAGCAGGAATTGTCATATCAGCTACAGAAACAGTTAGGGCTGCTATAGTAGAGTACTTATATCCAAGTGCTTTAATCTTATCTAGCACTTCTGCTGCCTTAGTAGCACCGTGGATATCAATAATCTTCTTGATCATAGGAGCCAAAGGTTTCTTCTCTAGACGATGCTCAACTTCGTATCTTAGGTAATCAGCGTCAGTCTTTCTCTCAATCATTCCGATATCCTGTGGGATAGCTTCGTTGAAGATGATACGACCAACTGTAGTCTTAACCATACCAGTGATTTCTTTGCCTTTGCCGTTAAGAACTGTTCTTCTAACGTTAATCTTCTCGTGAAGAGTGATTTCCTTGTTGTCATAAGCTAGAATAGCCTGGTTTGGACTACTGAATGATTTACCAAATACATCTTCTGGAGTACAAATGATTTCCTGAATCTCTTCTTCATTTGCGCTCATTACGTGAACATAGTTGAACTTAATCAAATCTGTTGCCTGAATTTTCTTCTTATCTAGGTCAGCTCTGATTTCATCCTCTGTGTTATATGTCTTAGCATTCTTTGGAAGTTCTTTTTCTCTCTCAGTTCCTGTGTAGTCTACTGGCTTTGACATAGTCAAATAGTAGATACCTAAAACCATATCCTGTGATGGAACTGCCACTGGCTCACCATCTGAAGGTTTTAGTAGGTTGTTTGGAGAAAGAAGCAAGAATCTACATTCTGCCTGAGCTTCCTCTGACAATGGAAGGTGAACAGCCATTTGGTCACCGTCGAAGTCGGCGTTGAAGGCCGCACATACTAATGGGTGAAGTCTAATAGCTTTACCTTCTACTAGGATAGGCTCAAATGCCTGAATACCAAGTCTATGAAGTGTAGGGGCACGGTTAAGCATAACTGGATGCTCTTTGATAACCTCTTCTAAGATATCCCATACATCATTTTCAAGTCTTTCGACCATCTTCTTAGCACTCTTAACATTGTGTGCCTTTTCTTGTTTAACTAACTCTTTCATTACGAAAGGTTTGAATAGCTCGATAGCCATTTCTTTTGGTAGACCACACTGATAAATCTTTAGTTCTGGTCCTACCACGATAACTGAACGTCCTGAGTAGTCAACACGCTTACCTAGTAAGTTTTGACGGAAACGTCCCTGCTTACCTTTAAGCATGTCTGATAATGACTTAAGTGCTCTGTTACCAGGGCCAGTCACTGCTCTACCACGTCTACCGTTATCGATTAGAGCATCAACAGCTTCCTGAAGCATTCTCTTCTCGTTACGAACGATGATTTCAGGTGCCATCTGATCAAGTAGCTTGTTCAAACGGTTGTTTCTGTTGATAATTCTTCTGTATAAGTCGTTCAAGTCAGATGTAGCAAATCTACCACCATCTAGCTGAACCATAGGTCTTAGTTCTGGTGGGATAACTGGAACTACGTCCATTACCATCCACTCAGGTTTGTTTTCTGATGTTCTGAAAGCTTCGAATACATCAAGTCTCTTTAGAAGTTTTGTCTTCTTCTGGCCTGTAGCGCTCTCAAGTTCTTCTTTTAGAGTTTCAAGTTCTTCGTCGATGTCGATTGCCTCTAAAATCTGCTTGATTGCTTCAGCACCCATGCCTACTGTAAACTCATCGCCATACTCTTCTCTGGCTTCTCTGTATTCTCTCTCAGTTAAAACTTGCTTATACTCTAGTGGAGTATCCTTTGGATCCAACACGATGTATGAAGCAAAGTATAGTACTTTCTCTAGTACTCTTGGTGACATATCAAGTACAAGTCCCATTCTTGATGGAACACCCTTGAAGTACCAAATGTGTGAAACTGGTGTAGCAAGTTCGATACTACCCATGCGCTCACGACGAACGCTTGAACGAGTAACCTCAACGCCGCATCGGTCACAGATCATGCCTTTGAAACGTTGTTTTTTATACTTACCACAGTGACACTCCCAGTCTTTGCTAGGTCCAAATATCTTCTCGCAGAACAATCCGTCTTTTTCTGGTTTAAGAGTTCTATAGTTAATAGTCTCAGGTTTTGTAACCTCACCTCTTGACCACTCACGAATCTTCTCAGGAGAAGCTAGACCGATTTTTACTTTATCAAAAATGATTTGCTCTTTTGCTTTGTTATCTGCCATTTTAATCTCCTCCTTCCTTATTCTGCATCCTCAGCATCCATCACATCAAGGTTCTTATCTACGCCCTCGTCTGCGCTGAATCCTGCTTTTTGCATATCACTCATAGTTTCTTTTTTGCCGTAGTTTTTATCGCTATTCAAGATTGAGTTGAAAGATGTATCGCCGTAATCCTGGCTCTCTCTAATTTCAACTTCTTTGTCGTTCTCGTCTAGCACCTTAACGTCAAGTGATAGTGACTGAAGTTCCTTAATAAGTACCTTGAAGGACTCTGGAATACCAGCCTGTGGAATACTCTTGCCATTGATAATAGCTTCGTATGTCTTAACACGACCAACCACATCATCAGACTTAACTGTAAGGATTTCTTGAAGTGTGTAAGATGCACCGTAAGCTTCAAGTGCCCAAACTTCCATCTCACCAAATCTCTGTCCACCGAACTGAGCTTTACCACCAAGTGGCTGCTGAGTAACAAGTGAGTAAGGACCAGTTGAACGAGCATGAATCTTATCGTCTACTAAGTGGTGAAGTTTCAAGTAGTGCATGAAACCGATTGTAACTGGGTTGTCAAAGTAATCACCAGTTCTACCATCACGAAGTAGTACCTTACCATCTCTTCTGATTGGAACACCTTTCCACTCATCTCTGTGAGCTTGGTTATCCTCTAAGTATTTCATAACTTCTTTTACTAATACATCTTTGTATTTAGCTTTGAATTCTTTCCACTCCATATTTGCATAATCATTAGCAAGTTCTAGAGTATCCATGATGTCATTTTCGTCTGCTCCGTCAAATACTGGTGTAGCAACGTTGAATCCTAGCACCTTAGCAGCAAGTGACAAGTGGATTTCTAATACCTGACCAATGTTCATACGTGAAGGCACACCCAATGGGTTAAGTACGATATCAAGCGGACGACCATTTGGTAGGAATGGCATATCCTCTACAGGAAGTACACGAGAAACTACACCCTTGTTACCGTGACGACCAGCCATCTTATCACCAACAGAGATCTTTCTCTTCTGAGCAACATAGATGCGAACTGATTCATTCACTCCAGGTGGAAGTTCGTCTCCAGCCTTTCTCTCAAATACCTTTGTATCCACTACAATACCTGACTGACCATGAGGTACTTTAAGAGATGTATCTCTAACCTCTCTAGCCTTCTCACCAAAGATAGCACGAAGAAGTCTCTCTTCTGGAGTAAGTTCAGTTTCTCCCTTAGGAGTAACTTTACCAACAAGGATATCACCGGCTCTTACTTCAGCACCGATTCTGATAATTCCTCTCTCATCCAAGTTCTTTCTAGCTTCTTCACCAACACCAGCTACATCGTTTGTGATTTCTTCTGGTCCTAGTTTTGTATCTCTAGCTTCAGTTTCGTATTCTTCTATATGAATAGATGTGTAAACATCATCCTGAACTAGTCTTTCACTTAGAAGTACAGCATCCTCGTAGTTGTAACCTTCCCAAGTCATGAAACCGATTAGTGGGTTCTTACCTAGGGCAATCTCACCGTTTGATGTAGATGCACCATCGGCAATAACTTCGCCGGCCTCTACCTTATCGCCAATTGAAACGATTGGTCTCTGGTTGTAGCAGTTTGACTGGTTACTTCTAGCAAACTTGAGTAGTTTGTATGTTTGCTCTTCTTTGTTATCACTATTCTTGATAGTGATTTCTTCTGATGAAGATCTAATAACTTCACCAGGATGTTCTGCCACTACGCACACACCTGAGTCTACAGCAGCCTTTGCTTCCATACCTGTACCGATTACTGGAGCTTCAGTAGTCATTAGAGGCACTGCCTGACGCTGCATGTTTGATCCCATTAGCGCACGGTTGGCGTCGTCGTTCTGCAAGAAAGGAATCATTGATGTGGCAATTGAGAATACCATCTTAGGTGACACGTCCATCAAATCAATTCTTGATTTAGGGAACTGTGAAATTTCCTCTCTGTAACGACCTGATACGTTATTGTTAACGAAGTGTCCTTTGTCGTCCAAAGGTTCGTTAGCCTGTGCTACTGTGTAGTTGTCTTCCTCATCTGCTGCCAAGTAAACAACTTCATCTGTAACTACAGGGTTATTCTTATTCTTTTTATCTACTACTCTATATGGAGCCTCAACAAAACCGTACTCATTTAGTCTAGCGTATGTAGCAAATGAGTTGATAAGACCAATGTTTGGTCCTTCAGGTGTCTCGATAGGACACATTCTTCCGTAGTGAGTATAGTGAACGTCACGGACCTCAAATCCGGCACGGTCTCTTGAAAGACCACCAGGACCTAGGGCTGATAGACGTCTCTTGTGTGTCAACTCACCAAGTGGGTTGTTTTGGTCCATAAACTGTGACAACTGTGAACTTCCGAAGAATTCCTTAACAGCAGCTGTTACAGGTTTAATATTAATTAATGTCTGTGGAGATACAGTTTCCAAATCCTGGTTAGTCATTCTTTCTTTAACGACTCTTTCCATTCTTGAGAAACCGATACGATACTGGTTCTGAAGTAGCTCACCAACCGCACGGATACGTCTGTTTCCTAAGTGGTCAATGTCATCTGTAGTACCAATACCTTTTTCGATATTCATACAATAGTTAATAGATGCAAAAATATCTTCTTTTGTAATATGTTTAGGCATCAACTTAGCAGTATTCTTCTTAATAGCTTCCTTAAGGTCAGCAACCTTTTTGTTCTCAGCCATAAGTTCCATCAATGCTGGATAGTAAACATCCTCGTTAATACCATATTCAGAAGCGTCGAACTTCACATAGTTCTGAATATCTACAGCCATGTTAGACATAACTTTTTCTGTAGACTTCTCTGGTCCGTTCTCGCCTTGAACTTCTATTTCAACTGTAACTGAAGGAACAGCTGCGTTCTGAATCTTGATAGCAAGTTCTTCATCCACAGTCTTTCCTTTTCTAGCAATAATTTCGCCAGTGCTCTGATCTACTACTGACTCCGCCAAAGTAAATCCTACAATACGATTCTTGTAAGCAAGCTTCTTATTGTATTTATATCTACCAACTCTAGCCAAATCATATCTGTGATCGTCAAAGAACATGTTACCAATAATGTTCTCAGCACTTTCCTTACTGAAAGGCTCGCCTGGACGAATCTTTGCATACACTTCTTTAAGACCACTCTCGTAGTCCTCAGTGTTATCTTTTTCTAATGTAGCTTTGATCTTTGCCTCATCGCCAAACATCTCTAGGATTTCTTCATCTGTTGAAACACCTAGTGCTCTAACAAGTGTAGTCACAGGAACTTTTCTAGCTCTATCTACACGCACGTTAAAGATGTCGTTAGAATCTGTTTCATATTCTAACCACGCACCTCTAATAGGTATAATCTGTGATGAGTAAAGTTCTTTACCAATCTTATCGTTTTCTACATCAAAGTAGATACCTGGTGATCTAACTAGCTGAGAAACGATTACACGCTCAGCACCGTTAATTACGAAAGTACCTGTCTTTGTCATGAGTGGTAAGTCACCCATAAAAATTGTGTGTTCAGTGATTTCACCTGTTTCCTTATTATGAAGGCGCACTTTAACACGAAGTGGAGCTGAGTAAGTAGCATCTCTTTCTTTACACTCTTCGATAGAATACTTCTTCTCGTCTTCACACACTTCGAAGTCAATAAACTCTAAGCTTAGGTTTTGATCGTGACTCTCGATTGGAGATACACTATCAAGCACTTCTCTTAGGCCTTCTGTGCAGAACCAGTCATATGAATCTCTCTGAACTTCGATCAAATTAGGAATGTCTAGCACATCTTTTTGTCTAGAATAGCTCATTCTCATTCCTTTTCCTGCTTTCACAGGACGAATTCTGTTCTTCTCCATTGACATTTCTCCTTTAAAGTTAATTAAATAAAGTTTCTGCTATTTATACTTAATTTTATTAGTTTTTTGCCCGGAATCCCTTTAAAATAGGGGTTTTTGGGCGCAAAAATAAAAGGCCACATAAACAGCGACTTTCATTGTAACAAAAAAGCCTTGCGTTTGCAAGACTTTTTTTCTTTCTTTTATATTAGTTTTAACTGTCATACTCGTAATAATATAATCTGTTATTATCTACATCGTACACTGCAATTATAAAGTTTCTTGGAACCGGATCCATTCTCCTTTCTTTTTCTTTTTCTTTATCATTTTCAAACCATTCAGTATCCTTGAAATAGTAATAAGCATTATTCATTTTAGGCACAATTCTTTTTTCTTTATCATCCGTTACATATGGTTCTTCTTCCATTTCTTCTTCAAATGGTTCTACGTTTGGTCCCTTCTCTATTCTGTATTTACCTCCGTACAATAATAATCTCTCTAATTTTGTGGGTTTATGACTCCAATCCTTTCTGTTCTTAACTTGTTTTTCGAATTTTTTGTTTATGTTTTTAATGATTGTATAAGCAGTACCATCTCCCAGAAAACTTTCTTCTTTTTCTTTATTCTTTTCTACTTTCGCATTATTTAGTTTCACCCCTAGTTGATTTTCCACATAACTAATAGGGTTATCATTAACACAAGCCGTCATCAATATTGACATCAATAATAGTAAGATAATTTTTTTCATATTTTTCAGTCTCCCTTTGACTACTATTCTACCATATTATGATTAAAAATATCATAACCTTTACTTTTCAATTTCTAATTCTTTATGAAAGTATCTAAGTGTAGTGTATTTGTACTTTGCCGCATCTCTTCCTTGTAACTCGCCATTTATATATCTATAATAATTTGACAGATATTTTTTAAACTTTGAAATGATAAAATAATACCTATTTTCTAATTCCATAAATTCTTTATTATCAATAAATGCCCTATCACCAATATATTTTTCATCATTTACTACTACCGCTTTAGAAAAATCTAATCCCGTCATGTAATTTGTTTTTCTTCCACTACATTTGAATTTATAACAAGCGTTATGCTTAATATTCGTTCTAAATGGCAATGCAAATGTATTCATATTAATTTTCACTAATACAACCACATATGGTCTTTCATTCTTTCTCTCTATTTCTGGGTATTCTATCTCATTATATTTAGAATAGAATCTTTCAGACAGTCTTCTTAATTGGTATTTCTTTTTCATATTTCCCCCTTTAAACAAAAAAAGACTCTTGTACATTTGTACAAGAGTCTTTCTTCAATTGGGACTTCTTTATAGTGCTACCCTCGCACTTATTCTTCGTTTGGGACTTCTTTATAGTGCTACCCTCGCACTTGTTCTTCGATAAAGTATTTCCCTATCTACTATTATTGTATGAACAAAAATGTGTTTTGTCAACACTTCTAACTCTTGTTATTTATCAAATTACATGACCAACATTAATACTATAGCACTTCTTTTAAATTTGTCAATAAAACTCTATGTGATTTTACAAGTTGGCGCAGTTATTCTTAAACGTTTCGCTATAAAGGAAAGACAATAAGTGCTTTGAAACATTCTGCAGTGATGATTTATTTAATTAATCAGTACGAAAAAAGCCATAGGGACAAAAAGTTTTCACCAAAAAACTTTTTGGAACGAACAAGAGCGAGTATTCATCAGAATACTCGCTCTTTTGAGTTCGTGCCCGTAATGGCTTTTTGAGTAATGATTATAATTAAATATCATCTCGAAGCCGTTTCAAAGCACTTATTGTTATTTTGTTTATAGCAATAATTATTTAAGAGTAACTGTAGCGCCAACTTCCTCGATCTGAGTCTTAAGAGCTTCAGCTTCTTCCTTAGGAGCACCCTCTTTGATAACCTTAGGAGCGCCATCAACTAATTCCTTAGCTTCCTTAAGTCCTAGACCTGTAGCATCCTTAACAGCCTTGATAACCTTAACCTTCTGATCACCAACTTCTGTTAGCTCTACGTCAAACTCGTCCTTGTCAGCTGCGCCAGCGTCTCCGCCTGCTGCACCACCAGCCATAACAACACCTGCTGCTGCAGATACACCAAACTCTTCTTCACAAGCTTTTACAAGGTCGTTTAATTCTAATACTGATAAACCTTTTATAACTTCAATAATTTCTTCTGTAGTCATTTTAAAATCCTCCAATTAAATTTCTTTTTCTAAATTGATTATTCTGCATCTTCAGCAGGAGCTTCTTCTTCAGCCTCTTCTTCGGCTGGAGTTTCTTCAGTTTCCTCAGCAGTTTCTTCTGCTTCTTCAGCTGGAGCTTCCTCTTCAGTTGCTTCCTCGGCTTTCTCTTCTTCTGCAGGTTCTTCAGCTGTTTCTTCAGCCTTCTCTTCCTCTGCAGGAGCTTCCTCAGCCTTTTCCTCTGTAGCTTCTTCCTTTGCATCATCAGCTTTTTCTTCAGTTGCTTCCTCTGCAGGAGCCTCTTCAGTCTTAGCTTCTTCAGCTACTTCTTCGCCGTCTTTTTCAGCAATCTGCTTAATAACACGAGCGAAGTCTGCCATTGGTGACTTGAGTGATCCAAGCAATGTAGCGAGTAACTCGTCTCTTGCAGGAATGCTTGCAATAGTACCAATACCAGCTGCATCATAGTAAACACCTTCTACTACACCGCCTTTGATTTCAAGAGCCTCAGCGTTCTTAGCGAACTTAGCTAGGATTCTAGCTGCTGCTGTGGCATCTTCCTTACAAACTGCGATAGCTGTTGGGCCTGCTAGATGCTGTGACAAATCAGCGAACTCTGTGTCTTTGAAAGCAAAGTTCATCATGCTGTTCTTGTATACTTTGTATGTAACACCAGCTTCTCTTAGCTGTCTACGAAGATCTGTGTCTTCTGCAACAGTAAGTCCACGGTAGTCAGCAAGTACAACTGTAGCAGCACCATCGATTAACTCTGAAATCTCATCAATAACAGGTTGCTTTAATTCTACTTTTGCCATCTTCTGCCTCCTTATAATTATTTTTCGGTTTACACCATATGCTTTTGAGGCTTTATATAAGAAAAACCTCTCCATCCAAAGACAGAGAGGTATAAAGTCTAAAAATAAATAGTCTTTACAAATCCTCGGTAGGCACTACGTTTACGCCCTTAGGCACCTACTGTCTTCGGCATTTGGTATATAACCATCGTGTGAAAATATATCACACTTGAAATTTATTGTCAACTTGGGTCTGATTATTCTTCTACTTTGTCGGCCTTAACTCTTACACCAGGTCCCATAGTTGATGTCAATGTGATTGACTTAAGGTATGTACCCTTAAGTGATGCTGGCTTAGCTTTGTTGATTGCCTCTAGAAGAGCGTTGTAGTTTGCAACTAATGCGTCCTCTGAGAATGAAGCCTTACCAACAGGTACGTGGATTATATTAGCCTTATCAAGTCTGTACTCGATTTTACCAGCCTTTGCTTCTTCCACTGCTTTTGTGATGTCCATTGTAACTGTACCAGCTTTTGGGTTAGGCATTAAACCTTTTGGTCCAAACACACGACCAAGTTTACCAACAACACCCATCATGTCTGGTGTAGCAATTACTACATCATAGTCGAACCAGTTTTCAGATGTAATCTTTGTTACAAGATCATCTGCACCTACATAATCTGCACCAGCTGCTTCAGCTTCGTCAGCCTTAGGTCCTTTAGCGAATACTAAAACCTTAACATCTTTACCTGTACCGTTTGGTAATACTACGGCACCACGGATCTGCTGTTCAGCGTGACGTCCATCACAACCAGTTCTGATGTGTAGTTCTACTGTCTCATCAAATTTAGCTTTTGCGCTTTTTTTAACTAAAGATACAGCTTCTTCGATATCGTATTTTTTATCTCTATCGATTTCTTTTGCTGAATCTACGTAATTCTTTCCTCTCATAAATACCTCCTAGTGGTAATAACGGATAAACCTCCCACTTTTTATCAAATATTATTACTTTCTAATTCCTTTAGGACAAATAACTCGCCCTCGACAAAGACCTATTAGTCTTCTACCTTGATACCCATGCTACGAGCTGTACCAGCAATCATGCTGCAAGCTGTGTCCATGTTAGCGGCATTAAGGTCTTTCATCTTTATCTCTGCAATAGATTCTAGGTCTGCTCTAGTAACTGTTGCTACAGTTTCTGTAAGTGAGTTACCTGCACCCTTACCAATCTTAGCTGCCTTCTTTAGAAGAACTGCTGCTGGTGGAGTCTTAGTAATAAAACTGAAACTCTTATCTTGGTATACAGTGATAACTACAGGAATAATCATTCCTGGTTGATCCTGAGTTCTAGCGTTAAAGTCTTTTGTGAACTGTGCAATGTTAAGTCCATACTGTCCTAACGCTGGTCCTACAGGTGGTGCTGGAGTAGCTTTTCCAGCTTCAATCTGTAATTTGATATAACCTTCTACTTTCTTTGCCATTTTGGCACCTCCTAAAAATTCGTGGTATTATCGGGGGACCCCTCCCACTGCCATACGTGTCAGTGTATGACATTCATCTAGTATAAAACGATTGCTCGTTATAACTATCTCATCTTCTTAACTTCTGCGAACTTAAGTTCAACAGGAGTCTCTCTACCAAACATATCTACGTTAATAGTAACTGTCTGCTTACCTTCGTCAATTCTTTTAACAACACCTGCTGTGCCGTTCCAAACACCGTCGATAGCAGCAACCATGTCGCCAATCTCAAAGTCGGCATTGATTTTCTCAGTCTGCTTAACGCCTAGATTCATCATTTCTTCTTCAGAAAGTGGAACCGGTTTACTTCCTGGTCCGACAAAACCTGTAACACCTCTAGTATTTCTAACGATGTACCATGTCTCATCGTTCATAACCATATTTATAAGAACGTAACCTGGCAATAATTTCTTTTCAGAAACCTTTGTCTTACCATTCTTAGTTTCTACTACTTCCTGAGTCGGAACTGATACTTCTAATATAGTATCGTGCAATTTTCTATTCTCGATAGACTGCTCGATATTAGCTTTTACTTTGTTTTCATATCCTGAATAGGTATGAACAACGTACCATCTTGCTTCCGCCATTTTATCGCTCCTTTAATCGCTTATTAATTAGCTTTCTTAGTAGTCTTTGTCTTTGTGTCTTCTTTCTTGTTCTCAGCCTTCTTAGCTTTAGTAGCCTTCTGTGCCTTAGCTACAGTTTCCTGTACTGCTTGCTGACTAGCTGGCTGTGCCTGCTCTGCTGCAGCTGTAGTAGCATCCTGTGCCATAGCTTTGCTTACTATCTGCTTTAAACCTAGCTGACTGTAGAAATCAATAATTGTGATTAATACACCAACAATAATAGTTACCACAATAACAATAACTGTCTGCTTAATAACAGTTTTGCGATTGAGCCATATAATTTTTGAAAATTCAGACTTTAGTCCTGTCCACCAAGTCTTGAATTTGCCTTGTCCTTTATTATCCTTAGCCATGATAAACCTCCAAAAAATAATTACTTAGTCTCTTTGTGCAATGTGTGCTTTTTACAGAACTTGCAATATTTTTTAGTCTCAACTCTGTCTGGATGAGCTTGCTTATCTTTTGTAGTATCATAGTTTCTCTGTTTGCACTCTGTACATTCTAATGTAATCTTTGTTCTCATAAGATCCACCTTCCTATTTTTAAGGGTCAAATCCCTTTATTTATCGAGTTTTCCTTAAGATTATGCGTCAAATAAATACCTATATTTTCAGCACAAAAAAAAGACCTCTCGTCTCTGCCTAAATAATATAACAGAATAAAAGGTCTTCGTCAACCACAAGTTTTAATCTATATCTTGTGGTCTATGAACCGCTCGAAATGCACATTCCATACACCACTTCCACGCCATTTTCCCTTAAAACTCTTGCGCACGCATCTAATGTGCTTCCCGTCGTAAAAATATCATCCACTATTAACACTCGCTTGTACTTTTGTCTCTTCTTATTAACAATGAATGCTTTCTTTAGATTCTCATATCTTTGCTGCTTACTGAGAGTCTTCATCGGCAAAGTATCTTTCGAGCGCACAAGCAACTTGCTATCCATCTTAATACCGCTAGCCCTCGACAAAGACCTCGCAAACTCTTCCGCCTGATTGTACCCACGTTTTCTTTGCTTATGCTTATACATAGGAACTGGAACTATCGCATCTATCTTCCAACTCTTAAGAAGTTTCCCATACCTTTTCACAGCTTCCGCGGCAAAGAATTCAGCGTAGCATCTCATATTGCCATACTTAAATCTGTAGATGCTCTCCTTTATATCTCCTCTGTATTCAAACACAGATACATTTCTTTTAAAGTAGTGCTTTATCCTTTTACATTCTTCACACGAGAAACCATCCTCGCTCATTGTCCTTCCGCATACTCCACAAATAGGTTGCTTCAATACTCTAAATGCACCTTTGCAGTCTTCGCACAAACCTACCCTTCCTATTACTTTATCGCACCTTGGACAAACGTCCGGATAAAACGCTTTGATTAATCTCTTCATCTCTTCCCCCTATTAAATTTTGATTGGCCGCCTATAGTTATGCCTGCTCTTCTTCCTGTTCAGTCAGCTGCCACTTAAGTCCCGAATATCTTTTATGCTCGTCCACATTTTTAATCATGCCGTCAAAAATTTCTTTTCTACCAACTATACAAACGCACTTCATCGCTCTCGTGATTCCCGTGTATAGAAGGTTCCTTGTCATCAAACGATTATTTCCAATAACAAGAGGCATTATAACTGCTGGATACTCTGAACCTTGCGACTTGTGAACCGTAATGGCATACGCAAGTTCCAACTGCTCAGCCTCGTTCGAATCGTAAACTGAATACTTGTCATCGTCAAATTTTACTTCTATATAATGAGTAGTTGTGTTAATGGATGTAATGATTCCGATGTCTCCGTTAAAGATTCCAGTGCCACTTTCCACAGTCATTCCATTCTTCGCTTTGATGAGCCACTTCTGATCGTAGTTGTTTTTGATCTGCATTACTTTGTCGCCCTCGCGGAAGACCACGCCGTTTACCACCTGTTCCTTTTTAGCCTTTGAAGGTGGATTGATATATCTTTGCAAGTCTTTGTTTAGAACCTCCACACCTATGTTTCCTTTACGCATTGGAGTAAGGACCTGAATATCTAGCATATCGCTTCCTACAAACTCAGGTAACTTTTGCGTGATAAGTCCGATAGTGGCATTCTTTGCAGACTGCACATCGTTTCTTTCTATATATAAGAAGTCTTCTTCGCTGTTATCAAGTTCTACTTCCTCGCCGTTGTTAATCTTGTGAGCATTTGTAACTATTCCACTCTTGCCCTCCTGGCGATAAACCTTTGTGAGGAATGTGGTCTCGAATTTTTCAGATGCAATAATATCCTTAAGTACATTACCTGGGCCCACGCTTGGAAGCTGATTAACATCTCCCACCAAAACCAACTTGGTACCTGGAAGCATCGCACGAAGTAGCGCACATATTAAAAATGTATCAACCATAGATACTTCGTCCACTATTATGACATCAGTCTCCAACGGATTTTGCTCGTTGTGTCCAAATGTTGCTTGATATTCTGTCTCGGTTTCATCGCCGACTACCTCAAGCATCCTGTGGATAGTCATAGCATCATGTCCTGTGGCTTCTGTCATTCTCTTTGCCGCACGTCCAGTAGGCGCCGCCAAAGAAACTTCTAATCCGTCGCTTTCAAACATTTTTATAATCGCATTGATAGTGGTAGTCTTTCCTGTACCAGGTCCACCAGTAATCACTGACACACCGTGATTTTGTGTTGCGATGATAGCATTTCTTTGAAGTTCGTCCAAAGAAATATTTGTCAACTTCTCAATCGTATCCAACTTAACACCCATCATATAATCATCTTCGGGTGTATCTATATTTAAGTCTTCCAACTTGTTTGCAATAGTTCGCTCGGCATTCCAGAAAGGCATAGCAAAAACTGCTTCCTCTCCTTCTATCTCCTTCTTTACTAGCCTCTTCTCCAAAAGAAGTTCCGTGTAGCACTGATCTAGTAATTCCATATTGAAACTGCCATCTGAGGTTTGGAACTGGTCACGAAGTCCTAACATATTTACTGTGGCTTCCACCATCTTTTCCTTTGGAAGATATGTGTGACCTTCCATATTTGCAGCCTCCTGCAAAGCATACACCATTCCACTTTTGATTCGAATGGCAGCATGCACTTCCACGCCAGCACGTCTAGCAATCTCATCGGCACGTTTGAATCCAATGCCCACCACATCGTCAGCCAATCTGTATGGATTAGTCTTTATAACATCGTACACACTGTTGCCGCATGATTTATATATCTTTGTCGAGAGCGCTGGAGAAATACCGTAATCTTGCAGAAACATCATGACATCTCTCATCTCACGCATAGACTCAATCTGATTGCAAATCTCCATAGCCTTGCGGATAGAAATGCCCTTCACTTCTGCTAGCATCTCAGGCTCTTCATCGATAATTCTAAAAGTATCATCCTGAAAACGGTTAACTATACGCTCGGCCAATGTAGGACCTATCCCTTTAATAGCTCCAGAGCCCAAATACTTTTTCATAGCCTGTTCATCAGTAGCTGGCACCATGCGATAAGAATGCATCTTAATTTGTTCTCCATATACATCATGGAAAACTTCTTCACCCTCAACTTCTAGATACTCGCCCTCGCCCACATAGCCAAACACACCAGTACAAGTGTACTCGTTTGTGTCCTCAGACAGTATCAGAACCGCATAGCCGTTGTCTGGGTTTTGATATAAAATGTTTTCTACAAAACCAGTTACTGTTATCATGTTAACCTTTCTTTTAAATGTTACTAAAATTTATGTACTTTCTTTGTCTCACTAGCATTTAAGTGACTTTTAAACAAAATGTAAGCTGCCCCTTGGAATTGGGACAGCTTTTATTTTAATCTATTGTTTTGTTTTCCTTAGCAGCCTCATCTAGGAAATCTAGATACTGACCAGTTCCTATGGCCACAGCTGTCATTGGATCTTCTGCAGTCATTGTGTTGATACCCGTCTTGGATTCGATCAACTCATCAATTCCGTGAAGTAAGCATCCACCTCCTGTCAGAACAATTCCTCTCTCTGCGATATCTGCCGCTAGCTCCGGTGGAGTTTCTGTAAGCACTTTGTGGATTTCTTCCACCATAGTGTCTGAAACGTCTCTTAGAGCCTCTTCAGTCTCGGCTGATGTCACCTCCAAAACTTTTGGAAGACCAGTCACAAGGTTACGACCGCTCACTTCCATAGAAGTTTTCTCCGCCTCGTTAAAGCAAGAACCAATTCCCACTTTAATCTCCTCGGCAGTTCTATCTCCAATCAAAAGATTGTGTTTCTTTCTCATGTATTTAACGATGGCTTCGTCAAAATCTTCACCGGCCAACTTTAGTGATGAACTAACCACAATTCCGCCCAGTGATATAACAGCTAAATCTGTAACTCCACCACCGATATCTACTATCAAGTTACCGAATGGCAAGTTTACATCGATACCTGCTCCTATAGCAGCCGCCAAAGGTGCCTTAACTATAAACACTTCTCTAGCGCCGGCCTGGAATGTAGCATCCATTACTGCCTTTGTCTCCACCTCAGTAGCTCCACTTGGGATACTAACGCAAACTCTTGGCTTTCTAAAAGAGCGCTTACCCACAGCCTTCTGGATGAAGTAACGAATCATCTGCTCTGTAATAGAGTAGTCTGAAATAACGCCCTGCTTAATAGGATGAACTGAAACGATGTTGCCTGGGGTTCTACCAATCATAAGTCTAGCTTCTTCTCCCACTGCCACAATCTTATCAGTGTCACGATCTAGCGCAACCACGCAAGGCTCCTTCAAAACCACGCCTTTACCTTTTATATAAACTAATATGCTCGAAGTACCTAAATCAATACCAATATCTGTCTCAAACACTTTAATTCCTCCTATGCAGTTTAAAAAAACACTGCACATTTTTTAATTTACACTGCTAACATTATAACTGTTTTCGCTATAAATTTAAAGACTATATTTGGACAGTTTTTACATATTTCACTATTTTTTGGCAAATAATTATTGTTAAATTTTTATTTACTTTTTTTAATATTTGGGCTATACTATCACCGTATCATTTTTAATGATACATTAAATTTAAATACATCATTTAAATGATGTATTAAGTTTTTCATACTCAACCTAGGGGTGAGATTCCCCTAGGTCCCCCGAAAATAATGCTCCACCTATTGGTGGAGCTTTTTTATTCGCTATCTATTCCAATTGCTGTAACTTGATCCAAAGATAGATTACCATTCTTGACATCTATTACTTGTTGTAGTAATGTGAGTATAGAAGGAGAGTCATTATTAACAGGGGATGATACTATTGTATCGAAGCTGTCCGTTGACTCTCCTTTTTCAATGACAACTTCTATTAATTCGACACTATTGTTATTATGTGTCACTTCAACAGACACACCCATCATATATTTCCCTTGCTTCTTTCCTATGCATATTTCTATAGGGGCAACAATCAACATTCTGTCTTTATTATTCTTATAATTTTGTTTATAAAAAATTGCCTTCCCGCTTTGCAATACCTCTTTCACTGCATTCAATGCATATCCCTTAACTCTATTAAAGCTATGATGCACAATACTCTTTGCCGAAGAATTACTTAATAGGAATTCCCCATACTCATCGCTGAAGAGAGTTTGATCAAAGGAGCGAAAATATCCTTTTATCTTTTCTGTTAGGTTTTTTCCTTGGTATTTTTCAATAGCGTCTTCTTCAACCGTTTTCACAACCTCCATTACAACTACTTCAGAGAAATTGTTCAAAATAGCGCTTGTTGTAAGTTTGTCATAATCAATATAAGACAAAGACTTGTTCTCATGAACAAATCTTTGTCTTTTTAAATAGCTTTCATATAACTGAAGCTTATGAATGAAATATTGTTCTGAAAACAATATCTCCAAATATGTGTTTTTATCAAAAATGATATCCATACAATCCCCCTATCTTACAAATTTAGTTTTGTAATAATATTAGAATTCTAGGATACCACTTCTCTTTGTTTTGTCAACATATTCTCTATGTGATTTTATATTTTTTGAGTTTCTAACCATTTATATTCATCTTCATTCAAATAATCTTTGAAAACTCGTAGTAGATTGTCATGATAATTGCTTAAGTACTCCTTCTCACCTTCACTCAATTCTTCCACTAGTATTAATTCCTTTTCATAAGGCACTAATGTTAAGTTTTCAAATCTAATCTCGCTGTTCTTTTTAATTGTATGTACAATATTTTCAATCCTCACTCCAAACTCGCCTTCCAAATATACACCCGGCTCGTTCGAGAAAGTCATATTCTCATATATCTTAGTGTTTTCGTTAAACACGCGCCTTGGGTACTCGTGAACGTTTAGAAAATGTCCAAGCCCATGTCCTGTTCCGTGCTTGTAATCCAAACCTTTTTCCCTAATATATTTTCTAGCAATATCATCTAGCACATCACCAGTAGTCCCCTCTTCCACTTTTGCCAGCGCCACATCTATATGACCTTTCAAAACTGCAGTATACATTTCTTTCATCTTATCAGTAACCGGCCCAAGCGCGATAGTTCTAGTGGTATCTGTAGTCCCCCTCAAATACTGTCCGCCGGTATCCACCATTATCAACCCCTCAGGCTTAATCACCTTATTAGTTTTCTCAGTCACATGGTAGTGAATATCTGCCGCGCTCTCGTTATATGCAGGGATAGTCTCAAAACTTGGCATCACATAGTCTGCCACTTCACGCCTCAACTCTTCCATCTTTTTCTTAACATCTATCTCCGTCAAAGACCCAGATTTTGCCTCATCCTTAATCCAATGAATAAACTTCGTCCAAACCAAGCCATCGTCAAAGAACACATCTTTCATATTCTTAATCTGAACATCATTCTTTATCATCATAAGATCAGAAATAAGAGTCTTGTCTTCTTCTATATTAATCTCTCGCTCTTCCAATTCTTTTTGTTCAACCGAAACTCCCAAATCAGTCAAATATCCACTCACTTCTTCAGAAACTTCTTGGTTTACATAAAGTATGACACCATCGTTTGTCATTTCTAATTCACATAGAAACACTGGAGTAAACTTCTTTAAATCATCCGCATACTCTTCCCCTGCTCCACTTCCACGTAAATTAAGAAGCCATGCTGCTTCCTCCGGCACAAATGTTTTCAAAACATTCACACCTTTTTCTAGCATCTGACTTCTTACTCTCGCAATCTTGCTCTTGGCATCTTCGCCTTCATATTTTGTATCGTATATAAAAATTTCGTTCATCCTAATCTTTTAGTTCCTCGTCTTTTAATTCTTTTCCTTCGCCGCTTCTAAAAACTACTTCCACTTTGTCGCCGTACTGCTCTAAGTATTTCAAGCTTGCTTCTCTATACTTAATTAAAGTCTCTGGCAGAAAATTTTTCTGCATAATCTTTGACTTCATATACTTATCCACAAACAAACTTCCATCTTTATAGTCGGCAATCATCAAATTCGGCTCGCGGTCGATAAAGATAATCTTATCAGCCTTCTCCAAATACTCATCCGGCACCTTTGTCTTAACACCAATGCCAGTGATTGCCTTAAACACTGGATTCGCACTCTCGAAACGCTTCAAGTTAGCAGACGCATACACATTTATGCCCGCATCCAAAATGGTATCTATATCATTGTAGATAAAAGTCTCATGCTTTTTTTCTTTGTGCCCGTGTTTTTTGCGAAGTCTTTTTGAGTCCTTGTTTCGGCTTATCATTCCGAGTTCGTCAAAGATAACGGCATCGGGACTCTCATTAATAATCCCAAAAACAGAATACTTTGAGAAATCGCCTATCGCTACATCATAGTCATCCAATAGCTTTGCCATATCTCTGTGGGCAGAATTAAGGAAACCCACCGTCACATTCTCTTCCTGCTCACAAGCCGTCGCCACCATTCGATAGCTCTTGCCTGCGCCCGGTGTGTAACTAGTAAAGATATAAAGTTTTCCTTTTTTATTCTCGGTCATATTACTTCCTGCCAATGCAACTTTTTTTGTAAATCTCGCACACTCAATTATTTATACTTCTTCACTTCCTTCGCCAAAGTCTCCTTGTAAGCCTCTACTACATTTTCAGGACCCACAATCTTCACTCCGCCGCTTAATCCCAAAATCCATCCAAAGAACTGATCACTCAAATTTACATCTACGTGCACTCTAAATTTGTCGCCCTTGTTCATGATCATTATGTCTTTTCCAAATCTATCAAGCACAACGCCAATAAAGTTGTTGTCAAACTCTAGTTCCACGTTTTCAGGTTCACCTGTAAACATACCAAATGTTTCTTTGGCGTAGGATGCCATATCGAATCCGTCAAACTCCAACTTTCCATCTCTGTGCTCTCCAGTCAAATTAATATGGCGAATCTTATCCACGCGGTAGTGCTTTATAATCTCGCTCTCTCCGTCAAAGGCCACCATATAATAATTCTCATCATCCCACATCAAAGCCCATGGGCTGATGTTTTCTTTATGGCCATTCTCGCGGATAGCCATTTCTTTGTCCATGTTCCATTCGTAGTAGTCGAACTCTATTTGGCTATCTTCATTAATAGCTAGATTTATATCATCAATATTGTAATAAACACTCTCGTAATCAGTCTTCACACGGTTAGTAACGTAAACCTGGCGATGAAGTTCCTTTGCCTGATGCTTGGAGGCTTGCTTCTCTATTTTTGAGATAAGCTCATTTGATCTTTTCTCGCTGATAAACTTAGAAGCCTGAACTGCATCCACCAAAAGTTTTAACTCTGGCAATTCGAAATCTCTATCCAAAAGATAGTACTTAAACTTTCCGCCCTCTTTCTCCTTTGAAATCTCGTAACCATAGTCTTGTAATTCTTCCACGTCTTTATACACAGACTTTCTCTCTGCCGAAATTCCCATGGCATCTAGTTTTTCTATAATCTCTGGCATAGTAATTCCGTGCTCATCATCCGTGTTTTCACGAAGGATGTCTAGAACCGCCATTGTTTTCAATTTTTGTTTCTCTGATTTTGCCATGTGTAACCTCCTAGAATAAAGTTTCGCTTGCGAAACTTTTGCGCCGCTTTCGTGTCGCTGTAAGCGACATCTTCCTTTCGAAAGCGTGTGCATCCTTGCGGAGCATAATATAGAAAAGCTTGAAAAGCTTTTCTATATTATTATACCAGACTCTTAATCGAGTCTGGTATATTTTTATCTATCATTTATATCTTTATATTCATTATATGGGCAAACGCTCACATACGCTGGTCTCATAATCTTATCAGCTGCCACTAACTCTTCCACTCTATGAGCACTCCATCCAACAATTCTTGCTATCGCAAACATTGGTGTGTATAACTCTTCTGGAATATCTAGCATGCTGTAAAGAAGTCCGCTGAAGAAATCCACATTTGCACTTACGCCCTTGTAAATCTTTCTCTCCTCAGCAATAACTTCTGGAGCCAAGTTTTCAATCAAGCTGTATAGTGCGAAGTCTTCTTCTTTGCCTTTCTCGATGGCTAGCTTTTCTACTTCTTCTTTAAAGATTTCTGCTCTTGGGTCAGACACTGAATAAATAGCATGACCCATTCCATATATAAGACCTTTCTGATCGAAAGTTTCTTTGTTCAAAATTTTTCTTAAATACTCTTTAACCTGCTCTGAATCTTTGTAATCGCCACAGTTCTTTTTAATGTCTTTAAACATCTGAACTACTTTGATATTAGCTCCACCGTGCTTTGGTCCCTTCAAAGACGACAAAGCCGCTGCAATAGTTGAGTATGTATCTGAACCAGATGATGTAACTACACGTGTTGTAAATGTAGAGTTGTTTCCACCACCATGCTCCATATGCAAAATAAGAAGTAAATCCAAAACCTTTGCCTCGAGTTTCGTATAGTGCATATTTGGACGAAGCATTCTCAAGAAGTTTTCACTAGTTGAAAGTTTTGCGCTAGGTCTGTGAATGTACAAACTCTTATTTCTCTTGTAATGATTAAATGCGTGATATCCGTAAACTGCAAGCATAGGTAGTGTAGCAATTAGTTCGATACACTGTCTTAAAACATTTTCTACAGATGTGTCAGACACTTCTTTATCATATGACGCCAAAGTTAGGACTGAACGTGTAACCGAGTTCATAACGTCCTTACTAGGCGCTTTCAAAATTACGTCTCTTACAAAGTTTGTTGGAAGATGTCTGCAACTTGCAAGCACTCCCTCAAACTCTTTTAGCTGGTCGTTAGTAGGAAGTTCGCCAAACAAAAGTAAGTATGCAATCTCTTCAAAACCAAATCTACCAGACTCTTTTAGTCCAGCTGCTAGGTCTTTGACGTTGTAGCCTCTGAAGTACAACTTACCAGCGCATGGCACAATCTTGCCATCCACTTCTTCTGTAGATTCCACACGAGAAATGTTTGTGATACCTGTAACAACACCTTTACCGTTGATGTCACGAAGTCCACGCTTAACACCGAACTGAGTAAATAAATCTTTATCTACTTGATCGTTTTCCTGTGCAAATCCTGCGTACTTTTCAATTATTTCTAAATCGCTTTTTCTTAACATATATACTTCCTCCTCTGTCGCCCGCAGGCGACAAAGACGCCCGCTTAATATATGAAGTTTATAGCATCAGGGATTACCCTAAATGATATGTAACTTTGTCCTTTTTCTTTCTCGCCATCCAAAGACCAATCAACATCTGAATCGATAGTAATTTTTGCTTGGTCAATCTGGATAAGTGTAATCTTTCCTGTAAACCTCTGCTTTGCTACTTTTCCAACAAGCTTGGCTAAATCTATTGGGTTCTTTGGATACTCAATTAGCATCAACTCGAACAATCCGTCGTTAAACTCTACCATGTTCTCATCTAGCTTCATCACGCCACCTACTTTTGTAGCATTGTTGATGGCAGCAAAGATATAGTTGCCCTCAATCACTTCATTTGGTAATTCCACTTTCATCTTTAATTTCTTCACGTGGAATATTTCCTTTGACGCTGACAAAACATATGCTGCGTGTCCCAATTTATTTTTAAGCTTTTGAGATGTAGCGTATGATGTTTTTGTAAAGATACCGCATGAAGCAGTATATGCAAAAGCTCTACCGTTAAACTCACCCATATCTAACTTTCTTGGCTTATGACTAACGATAAACTTTGCTGCTTCTTCTGGCTTAGTCTCAAGTCCTAGACTGGTAGCAAAATCATTAGTAGATCCTGCAGGAATATATCCAATAGGAGTACGTACTTCTCCTTCCATCATTCCTTCAAAGACCTCATTCAGAGTGCCGTCGCCACCCATACATACAATAAGATCTACGTCGTTTCCGTGGTCTCTTGCAATTTCAGTAGCATCTGCTCTCTTCTTAGTAAATTTCTTTCCAACTTTATAGCCGGCCTGCTCAAATACTTCAACAGCTTCGTCAATAAAGCCTGGATTCTTTTTTAAACCCGCTCTAGGATTGATAATAAATAATAGTTTTTTCATGATTATTCCTTCTTTTGTTTTGATAAAACTAATATTCAAATACAAAAGACAATACTGATATAGTACTGTCTTTTTAGTCACTGAAGATATTTTACCATTTTTAAGCATTTTTATCAAATAAAAACGCCATTAGTTTACATAAATATATACCTTTATGTAAACTATCTGATTTGTCCATCTCCATATATCTTATATTTGAATGATTGTAGTTCTGGTAAGCCGATTGGGCCTCTAGCATGGAGCTTCTGCGTCGAAATTCCTATCTCTGCGCCAAAGCCAAACTCGCCACCATCTGTAAATCTAGTACTAGCATTTACATAAACTGCTGCTGAGTCCACTCTATCCATAAACTCGTTCGCTCTGTCTATACTTTCAGTCACGATACACTCGCTGTGACCTGTGCTGTACTGATAAATATGCTCGATTGCTTCCTCCAAAGTATCCACAATCTTTACACTCATCTTGTAATCCAAATATTCTGTTGCCCAATCATCGTCTGTGGCTTCTTCTATATCAAAACCATCAGATACTTCGTCGGAATTCTTTAGAATATCAATGGCTTCTTTGTCGCCGACTAATTCTACTTCCTTCTCATCTAGTTTCTTTTTGATCTTAACTAGCGCCTCCTTTGCCACATCCTTGTGGATTAGAAGACTTTCAGCAGCGTTACAAACTGATGGACGATTAGTCTTTGCATTGAACACAATCTCTACTGCCATATCAATATCGGCATCTCTATCTACATACACGTGACAGTTTCCAACACCAGTCTCAATAACTGGAACTGTAGCATTCTTAACTACCGCCTGGATAAGACCAGCGCCACCACGTGGAATCAAAACGTCCACATACTCATTCAAAGTCATAAGCGCTGTTGAACTCTCACGAGTAGTATTCTCAACTAGCTGGATGACATCTTCATTCATGCCAGTCTCTTTCACAGCTGCTCTCATAACCTGAGCAATCTTTGTATTTGAATTAATCGCTTCTTTGCCGCCACGAAGAATCACAGCGTTACCTGACTTAAGCGCCAGCGCTGCCGCATCAGAAGTTACATTAGGGCGAGCCTCAAAGATAACTCCAATCACGCCAAGTGGTGTTGAAACCTTCTCAATCTTTAAGCCGTTTGGTCTCTCGAAAGAATTAAGCACTCTTCCAACAGGGTCAGGAAGTGATACCACATCCATAACGCCCTGTGCCATACCCTCTATTCTCTCGCGGTCAAGTTTAAGTCTATCAAGCAAAGCTTTGCTCATGCCATTATCAATACCGTTTTGAATATCTTTGGCGTTGGCTTCTATTATCTCATCTGCACTCATAACCAAAGCATCCGCTATTGATTTTAGCGCAGCATTCTTCTCTACCGTAGTAGCCACCATTAATTCTTTTTCAGCTTCTTTTGCTCTAATTCCTAATTCTTCTAACATAGCTTTCTTCCTCTTTATATTATTTTGGGCACCAATTAAATGATGCCCTAACAATTAATCTTTTTTCTTAAATAGCGTCCCAACTTGTTTTCCTTCTAGCACTTTGTACAAGTTCTCTGGCTTGTCACCGCTGCAAACTACTGTATCAATGCCAGCTTCTGTAGCTATCTGAGCCGCCTGGAGTTTGGTAATCATACCGCCCGTTCCAAACTTAGAACCTCTACCGCCGGCCACTTCAAACAATGACTCTGTAATAGTGTCAACTACTGGAATAACCTTTGCACCTTCCTCGCTAGGGTCTTTGTCGTACAGACCATCAGTGTCTGTAAGAATCATAAGTGCATCTGCTCCCACTAGTTTTGCCACAATGGCCGATAGTGTGTCGTTGTCGCCAAAGACAATCTCTTCTATAGCAATAGCATCATTCTCATTGATAATCGGAACGACGCCATATTCAAACAACTTCTCAAATGTATTAATAAGATTCTTTCTAGTCTCCTCTTGCTCTACGTTTCTCTTAGTGACAAGAACCTGTCCCACTGAATGTCCGTACTCGCTAAACATTTTGTCGTACATAAACATTAGCTCGCACTGACCGATAGTGGAAAGCGCCTGTTTACTAGTAGTATCGTTTGGTCTATTCTCCAAGCCAATTTTACCAGCGCCCACGCCAATAGAACCAGAGGATACCAGCGCTACCTCGATACCTGAGTTTACGATATCAGAAAGCACTGCCACTAGTTTCTTCATCTGACGAATATTTGTTTTTCCTGTATCGTGTGTTAGAGTGGATGTTCCCACTTTCACCACGATACGTTTAAATTCTTTGTTATCCATAATATGTCCTTTGTTTCATACTCATATTAGTAAATATGATACTAGTTTATCCCCTATTTTGCAATCATTATCTATATGCTTATATCACGTATTTGCAAATACTATCTATCTTCTCTAAAGTACGAAAGTCCAAGACTGGCTGGTGCCTGACTGTCCTTCTTTTGATGAATACTTGTAATAATCAAAACAATAATTGTAACTACATAAGGTAGCATCATTGTTAGATCTGTATTTACCTTGATACCTGTAATCTTTGGGAAGTAGTTGTATGCCCAGTAGCAAATACCAAACAAGATTGATCCCCAAATAGCATTGATAGGTTTCCATCTAATAAAGATAACAAGTGCCACTGCTAGCCAAGCAACTGCCGCTATAGCGTCACCATCGGCTGTAGCCCATGTACCATTATTTAGCTCTACTATATAAAACCAACCGCCTAGTCCAGTGATTCCTGAACCAATACATGTGGCAAGATATTTATACTTTGTAACATTGATACCTGCAGCATCTGCAGTAGCTGGGTTTTCACCCACGGCTCTTAGATTCAAGCCTGCTCTAGTACGTTTTAGGAATATTGATGCCAAAATTGCAATAATAATTGCCAAGTAAACCATAAATCCATATGAGAAAAGCATCTCCCCTATGTATCCTAATTTAGTACTTAGGAAAGGTATCTTTGCCGCAAAAATCTTACGAGTAAAATCTACTTTTGTTACAACTCCGTCCTTTGGAAGCACAAACATAGCAAAGAACTTACTAACGCCCACGCCAAAGATAGTTAGCGTTAGACCTACTACGTTTTGATTTACACGTAGTGTTGTGGTCAAGAACGAATAAATAAGTCCGCCTACCATACCCATAATAAATGCTGTAAGCAAAGGTATTATAATACACAATGCTGCATTTGGTTTGTCTGAACTTTTCTCGCAGAGTGAAGCAGCCACAAAGCCAAATCCTCCACCCATACACATGATACCCGGAGTACCAAGGTTCAAGTTTCCAGCCTTCTCTGTTATAGTTTCTCCTACCGCACCGTAGAGAATAACTGTACCAAATATGACTGACATTGTAATCCATCCAGTTAATATAGCCATAATTATTTCTCCTTTCTAGTGCGTCTAAACGCAAGACTGTAATTTATAAAGAACTCGCATGCTATTACAAAGAATAACACTAAACCTACTACCATCTTACATGCGCTCTCGTTGAAACCAACAGAGACATATTCATCTGAGATGGCCTTTGTACCCTGCTCTAGGAAAATGATAAATGCTGATATCAAAATCATAAACAGAGTATTAAACTTAGCAAGCCATGCCACAATGATAGCCGTAAATCCATATCCGCCAGCAGTATTTCGAGAAATTGTTTGGTCTTCTCCGGCCACGCTCAAGAAACCACAGATACCACAAATGACACCTGATATAACCATTGTTCTAATGATTGTCTTCTTAACGCTAATGCCCGCATACTTAGCAGTATTAATAGATTCTCCTACCACTGCAATTTCATAGCCTTGCTTTGTATATTTTAGATAAATAAACATAAGTACAGTAATAATCAATACAACAATTACAACTGTCCAGTTTATTTCCATACCAAGTTTTGGTAGCCAACCTTTTTCTGTGTCGACATTCAATGTTCCTATGGAAGCTCTGTCACCTTTGTTTTGGTTGACGAAGAAATCAACTAGGCTCATTGCCACGTAGTTCATCATCAAAGTAAATAGAGTTTCGTTTACTCCCCATTTAGCTTTGAAGAGGGCTGGGATTAGTCCCCAAATACCACCCGCCAAAATAGCCGAAACTACCATAAACGGAATCAAAACACTATTAGGCAAGTTGCTGAATGTAACCATAATTACAGCCGTCGCCAAAGCACCTGCTAACACCTGTCCCTCTGCACCGATATTCCAGAACTTCATCTTGAACGCCGGCGCCAAAGCAACTGAGATTAACAACAGTTTCATAATCAATGCGATGGATGCTGATGTACATACAATATTTCCGAATGTACCTTCCCACATCACCGTCATAACACCTACTGGATCTAGTCCCGTAATTGAAAATACAAAAACGTCCACTAAACCGAGTGCTAAAACTATAGCTATCAGTCTGTATAACCAAGCTTTCCACATTGGAAGGTTGTCTCTTCTCACCACTCTAACTAGTGGCTCTTTAACATGTGATATAAATTTATTACTGGCCATTTGAGACGCCTCCTTCCTGTAGATTAGTCATAAGCAAACCTACCTCTTCCTTTGTAGTAGTTCTAGCATCTAACATTCCATTTACTTTTCCGTCACAAAGAACGAGGATTTTGTCACAGAGTGCAAGCAAAACATCTAAATCTTCGCCCACATAAACTACTGCCACTCCCTCTTCCTTCTGTGTATTTAGAAGATTGTAAATGGTGTAAGATGTATGAATATCAAGTCCTCTTACAGCATACGCCGTCAAAAGAACCGATGGGGCGTTTGCAATCTCACGACCCACCAACACCTTCTGCACGTTACCACCAGATAGTTTGCGCACAGGTGTATTTATACCAGGTGTCTTAACACCTAGCTCTTTTCTTATCTTTTTCGACAAACGTCTAGGCTTCTTTCTTTGAATGAAAGGTGTGTTACCTTCTGTGTAACTTCTAATCATCATGTTGCCAGGCATACCCATTGAACCGACTAGACCCATTCCTAGTCTGTCTTCTGGAATGAATGATAGCTCTACACCACATTCTCTAATCTTTTTAGGGCTCTTGCCTATCAACTGCTCAACTTCATCCTTGTTAGGAGTGAAGATAACACTACTATTTTCTTCCGTTTTTACCAAACCTGCTATTGATTCTAGAAGTTCCTTCTGTCCGCAGCCAGAAATGCCTGCTACGCCCAAAATTTCGCCACTATAAGCCTTAAATGATATGTTGTCGAGGATTTTTATGCCCTCATCATCAGTAACAGATAAATTTTGAACATCTAGTCTAATTTCCTGATTTTTAGGCTCAGTTCTTTTAATATCAAGCTCTACAGTATCACCTACCATTAACTCTGTAAGGCTAGCCTCTGTAGCTTCACTGCTCTTTACAGTTCCTACATATTCACCCTTTCTAAGAACGGCTACTTCATCTGATATTTCAAGTACCTCGTTCAATTTATGAGTGATAATAATGATAGATTTGCCGTCGTTTTTCATGTTACGCATAACATTAAACAACTTTCTTGTCTCTTGTGGAGTAAGAACAGCTGTAGGTTCATCTAATATTAATACATTGGCTCCGCGATAAAGAACTTTGACAATCTCTAATGTCTGCTTCTGTGCAACAGACATATCGTAAACCTTTTGATTTGGATCCACTTCAAATCCATATTTATCACAAATATCTTTAATACTTTTAGCCACCTCGTCTATCTTGACTTTTTCTTTGAGGCCTAATACGATATTTTCAGCCGCGGTAAAGACATCAACCAATTTAAAATGCTGATGAACCATTCCAATTCCTAAGTCCATTGCATCATGAGGTGAACGAATAGTTACTTTCTTTCCATCAATAAAAATATCTCCTTTGTCGGGAAAATAAATACCGGAAAGCATATTCATAAGTGTAGTCTTACCACTACCGTTCTCACCAAGCAGCGAAACGATAGTTCCGTATTTCAAATCGAAATCTACACTTTTATTAGCAACTACTTTTGTTCCAAAGGCCTTTGTGATACCTCTCATTGAAACAGCATAATTATCCAATTTGCTTTTTTCCTTTCTTTTAAAATCAAAACAAGGGAAGTTTCAATAATTGTAACTTCCCTTGCAATAGTTAATTAAATATTATTGTTCTGCATTTAATTCTTTGATTCCATCAATTCTCAACTGGAAGTAAGGAGCTGAGCGAAGTGTTGACTCTGCAAAATAAGTTTTACCATCTTTGCTCTCTATAGCTTCTTTTGTTTCGCCCTTGAAAACAACTGCTGGTGGATTCTTTGTGAAGTCCATGTAAGAAAGATCAATCTTCTCTGATGACTTCTTCTTTCCATCTACAGTAAATGTGTCAGTATCAAATACCTTAATAGAACCATCCTTAAGTCCTTTTTCTACTTCTGCCACTTTTTCCTTTGTTCCCTTAGCAACTTCTGGTCCTAGTTCAGAAATAGAAACAGCACCCTTAGCATATCCTTCAGCCCAATCCTGAGGGATTTCTTTGCCGTCCTTAGCAGCGCTTAACAAATCTTTATAATAAACTTTCCAGTTATTAAGTGGACTTGTAAGAGCAGCTGTCTTAGCAACGTTAAGCATTGATACGTTATATCCAACTGAGTATACTAAAGCACCGCCGTCTTTAGCTTTCTGAATAGCACTTGGAGCTCCTGTTGAGTCTGCGTGCTGTCCAATAATTAGACAGTTGTCTTTGATAAACTTCTCTGCTGCTGCAGCTTCTTTTGTAGGGTCAAACCATGAGTTTGTATAGAATACTTCCATAGAAACTTTTTCGTATACTGATTTGATTCCCAAGAAGAATGATGTATATCCTGATACAACCTCTGCGTATGGATAAGCACCAACATAACCTACTTTAACATTTCCGTCTTTGTCGAAGTCTGCCTTAGGAATCTTCTTAGCATCTGCTAATTCTTTAATCTTCATACCAGCAACAACACCTGATACATATCTAGCTTCATAAATGTTTGTGAAAGCATTGTAGAAGTTGTCATTGCCTGAAATAGCAGCGTAATCACCTGTCATAGAAACAAAGTCTACTTTAGGATTTTCTTTAGCTACTTTGTTTATCTGATCCTGATGACCATAACTGTTTGCAATGATTAATGTACAACCATTACCAATCAACTCTTTAGCAGCCTTTGCACACTGTTCATCTTCTGGAACAGTAGTCTTCCATTTGATATCAGTTTCAGGAATACCGAGTTCCTTAGCTGCTTCTTTAATTCCGTCCATATGAGCTTTAGTATAAGTTTCTTTCTCATCACCAACCATGATGCATCCAACTTTAAAGCCCTTTGAGTCTGATTTCTTACCACAGCCTGTAACAAACATCATAGATGCTGCCATAGTAAGTACTAACACTAAACTTAATACTTTTTTCATTTGATTCTTCCTCCAAAATATTCAATTTTATGTCCGAACATGAACACAAGTAAAATTATAAATCAATTAAAATTGTTTGTAAATAAACAAAGAACAAAAACAGTCTATTTTTGCCAAAAAAGTGCCTATTTGGTAAACATAAAATGGGATTTGGAAAATAAGAAAAGACTCAGGTTTAAAACCTGAGCCTTTTTCTCTATTTAATCCTCTAATGGATTAAGCATTACCTGTCCACTCTTTGCCTGGTTCGTTGTCATTAGCGACAGCTGGTTCACCAGGATTTGCGCTTCCAGTAATTACATCTTTAACGTCGAACTCTTTGAATTCAACAATAGGACTTAAATATAATTCTTTCATCATACCTTACCTCCTTAGCCTTCAAATGCTGCACAGTACTCAATAATCTCTTGTTTCCAAGCATCTGGATATACCTGCTTCCAGTTTGGATTCTTCATGAGATTTGTAGCAACTGTCTTAATTGATCTAATATCTGAATAGTTAGCATATGTTACATCTGATACAGCTCCACTTGCTGTCTCAACATATCCGTATGATCTAGCAATGAAGTCTCTAGGAATATTGTAATCATTTAGATTTACAATACCTGCACGATATGTCGCAAAGTTTGTTGTTGGATCTGCTTGATCACAGAATGTGTAATTATTCTTAATATTTCTAATAAGTTCTTCTTTATCTTTTGCTACTGTTTCTAAATCAAGTGTTTCATTAAACTTGTCAACAAAATCACTGTATGTACAAATCATTGTTCCAAGTTTGAATGACTCTGATTTGTAAACTTCTTTGTAATCCTTGAATGAAATTAATTTTCCATTCTTATTGTAGATTGAGAAGTCTGCACCAAATCCAATTCCTCTTGGATTAACAGTTGCCTGATTTAGTAACATTGATGCACCCATTTGTGGTGTAAGTCCAATTTCATCGATAGATAGATAATCTCTGTTCTCATGGATTGGTCCAACTGATGAACCTGGATCTAAAATCTTTCCACCGTTAACTGGGATATATCCTATCTTAGCAGCATCTTGTCCACTTGGGAATGTATAATTGCTTCCATCTCTAATGTCTGCAACTTTTACTCCGTCAATTGAAATCTTGTAGTAAGGTACTTTAACTGCCTTAACTGTTTCATCCTTTGTGATAGGTCCAATTTCCTGACCTGGCTGATACTCAGTTTCACCCCATACATAATTCTTTAAATCGAATTCTGAAATAGTAGTTGGCAATTCATATTTTTCACCATCTTCAACTTGAGCTGTAAGCAATACAGTTGAAGGATTATCTGCGTCTACTATTTTGACTGTATGTGTAGTAACTGGAATTGGGTTAGCGATAACAGTTCTGTTCTCGTTAACTGGTCCCATTGTTTCACCCTTCTGATATGTCTGTCCATTATATGTATAATCCTGAACACCTTCAATATCACTTGGGAATGTGTATGTTCCACCCTCCTCAACTGGTGTAGTTCTTAGAACCACTCCTTCAGGAGTTTGAATTGTCACAATGTAGTTATCCTTTGGAACAGCTACAAATGTATAATCTTTATTTACTGATGGAATAGTATCACCATTGTGATATGTGTCATCTCCATCTTTATATTCCTTGAAGTCCTTAAAATCAGGATCATCCACTGATGGGAAGTTATATGGATTTCCAGGATCTACATAATCCGTCTTAATCGGATTTCCATCTGTATCTACAATAGTTACCTTATAACCTGTTATAGATGTTACATAAATATCATCTGTAAAGTCATCATAAGGAACCTGCTCGCCTGGTCTGTAAATTTTTGAATCATCATAGTTATCTTGATAACCGATAACACCTTCTACTGTAGGGAATGTATATGTATCATTCTCCATAATAGGCTCATCGTTATCTGGCGTTGTACTACCATCGATAAATACGTTATATCCAACTGCCTCAAATTCCCAAGAAATATCATTGATAGTTGTTCCCTGTGGGAATTCACTAAAATCAAATTGTACGAAATCTTCGCTTGTAGTGAAGTAATCATTATATACGAATTCGATACCACCTGTTTTCTTGTAATCTGAATTTACAATATATGGGTCTGTGTTTCTTCCGCTCTTCTTAGCTTGAAGTGTTCCGTTTAGTAAGTTTAGTCCCTCTCCAACAGGATATCTAAACCACTGATTACTATCATAACCCTGTCTAACCATTATTAGACCTTTGCCCTGAGCTGTGGCCTCAGTAGAGTTAATATAGAATCTTAGTATATAGTGATTTCCATTCTCTAAGTAGTTACCATTTGTATCTGGTCTAGCATAGAAGTAATCATTTGGTATACGCAAGTGGTTAGCCCACTGATTATCAAATGAATAGTTATCTGGACCATTTGAATATGCTGTAGAATCTAGTCTGATACCCATCTTAGCAATATCATCTACTCCATCAGGATTCTGATTTGCTAAGTAACTCATTCTACCATTGTCATACTCAGACCATAGAGCTTGATTATAACCAAATGAGTTTGTATAAGCTTCTAGTATAGGATTCTGATCTGAATCTTTTACTAGCTGGTCATAGTTCTGATGTTCTTCATCTCTACTATCTGTAACAAGAGTCCAGCCATCTTTGTCCTGTCTTGTGAATGAAATCTCATGATTTGCAATGATTGTTCCCTCTGGCAAATATTCGCCATCCATTTCTACGTCCGTCTCACCTGTCTCTTCGTTATACACATAGGTAGTAGGTGTTAAGAACATTGTTAAATTTAAATCATCCTTTTCAGGAAGATATGTGAATATTTTCTTAAACTCAACATGATATAGTCCATCTGACTCATCGTACATATCATCTGTAATATCAATTCTTGTTAGTTTAGTTGGTGTATAACCTTCGTGGTTGATATGTAGTGTTCCCTTCTCTGTAGAAGTGAATGTATATGTCATGTAGTAGTTTGTATATTCTTCTAGTTCTTGATAAGCGTCTTCATTTGTAAGTTTAACTTGTGCACATGCTGGATCCCATCTTTCACCAGCACCAATCTTAACCTTAAGTGGGTCATATGGATCTGATAAGTCATTGTCATAATAAAGCGCTGCTCCGTGACCTTCCCACATGCCTGCGAATAGATTCCAAGTATGTGTAACTTCACCTGAAGGTGTTAATTCAGAATCATAAGTTACTGGAATATCAACACCATCTTCATCATTGTCAGTCACTCTCATCCAATTTCCAGGTGCCTGTGTAAAGCTGATATTTGAAACCTGGAATAGTGAGCCTTTCTCTAATAGATCAACGTTAAATTCTAGGTTTGGATAAACATCTGAATAATCAAATGAATCAATAGCTATTGTATTTTCACCTGGCTCTAATGTAACAACATGTACTTCACCATTCAAGATATATCTTAATTTTGGTGTGTACTGTGCTGATGGAGAAGTAGGTGCTGTATAGTTAATAACCATTGAACCTGAATAAGTTCTTCCGTCAACTAAGTTGTTTTTCAAATAGTTTGGCAATGAAGCACTATTCCACCACCACCATGCGTCTGGATCTTCTTGATCTACTGCAGGTGTAACTGTGTCGTCATCGTGTGCTGGGTTGTCAATTCTCATTGTTGTTGAGCCAACTAATGAAGCAGTGCCATCAATTGCATAACTCATCTGACCCCATGTAGAGTCTCCATTATTCTGAACTTTAATGTTCCATGGTGTACCTTCTGGTACAAATCCGCCTTCAACGTTAGGAGTAACTGGTTCAAAGTTATCTGCTCTAACGAAATCAATACTCTTAGCCTGGAGAATACCACCCTTGTCTAATAGATCAAGGTTAAACTCAACTGATGGATAATTAGGATCATATGCGAATCCTTCAGCGCCACCAATATTAATAGTATTTTCTCCCTCTACTAAATCTATAACTGTAACGTTTCCGTTTTCAATCATTCTTAACTGAGGAGTATCATACTCACCTGCCCCTGATTTACCAGTTGGTCTTGTATAATCGAAAACAATAGTTCCTTTATACTTGTATCCTTCTTCCAATCCAGCAACATCTTTCAAGTAATTGATAAGACTAGCTGAATTCCACCACCACCATTTAGTAGGGTCTGACTGATCAATTCCCTCTGACTCATCATCATGCGCTGGTGTGTCTACTCTAAATGTAGTAGTTGTTGGGTCTGAGGCTGGTGTATCCTGAATGTAGCTTATAGCTCCCCAAGTAGTTGCACCATCATTCTGCGCTTCAAATGTCCAAGGTGAATTTGGATCTGTCTTAAATTTTACATTCTTAGTAATTGGAATGAAGCTATCTGCTGGCTCAAGATTAATTTCAGTCACGCGAATAACTCCACCCTTTTCTAATAGGTCTAAGTTAAATTCAATATCATTTGCTGTTCCTTCATATAGGAAATCATCTATTGTAATAGTGTTTGAACCCTCTTGAAGGTTATTCACCATAGGAGTTCCACCAAAGATAGTTCTCAAAACTGGTGAATATGAAGTACCTGCTGAAGTGTATTCAACCTTCATAGTTCCTTTGTAGAATTTACCTTCTGTCAATCCAGCATCTGCTAGATATCCAGGTAATTTAGCAGAATTCCACCACCACCATGCTGATGGATCATCTTGATCTACATTCTCTGATGCATCATCATGCGCTGGCGTATCTACTCTTAAATATGTAGAAGCAACATCTGAAGGTGTGCCTTCTACTTTATAACTCATCTTGCCCCATAGGTCAGTTCCGTTGTACTGTGTCTTAACAGTCCATGGAGTACCTTCTGGTGTAAATGTTCCATCATCACCCATAATGCATGGCTCAAAGTTATCAGCTCTCTCTAGTGTAAAGTCAGATATAGTTACAGTGTGTGGAATTGCCATTCCACCCCAGCCTGAATAATTTGACTTAACACCGATACCAAAATGGAAAACAAGTGGATTATCTTCCTCTGGCATAATTTCAGCATCTTCGATAACTAACTGATTGTTAGTCTTAGTAGCATCATAATGCTTTTCAACCATAGCTGGTGCTTCACCATTCTTTACCCATACCTGCAAAGCAGTTTTAGCAGTTTTTGTACTTTCATAATCCATAGTTAGATTAAGTTTGTACTTAACACCTGGCTGTGGTTTTACCATTTGGCCATTTTCGTTAACACAGTTAAGATTTTTCAAATCAACAGTCTCAAACCAAATAGCCTCACCTGAAGCTGTAGTGTTCCAAGTAAAACCTTCTATTTGGTCACCATTTTTGTACTGTGCTTTTGGAGCTTGTCCTCCACAGTAATCCCAAATGCCTTGTCCGTCTCCTACTGTAGTCTTGTCAGTCATATAATGACCCCAATCCAAAGTAGCATCGAACCATCCTTCGTCTGCCGCACTAACTGTTGCTGGGCTGTACGTAATGCCAGTAAAGGCAAACGCTACCGCACAAAGAATAGCTAGCGCTTTTCTCAATTGCTTCTTCATTTGTTTTTCTCCTCTCGTTAATGAAAAAATACGTTAGTAATATAAGATGGCATAATGACATAAAGACAGTTATTCCATCTTAGTACAATAATTATATAAAGTATTTATATTTTATTAAAGTGTATACATTCAAAACGGTATCATTTTTTGAGTGGGGTGTTGTTTTATATTTAATTTTTATTTGCTAAATAATTCCATGCTTATCCCTAAGCATAAAAATAACCCCCGGACTTTCGTCCGAGGGTTATTGAACTTAACTTGTTTGATCTATTATTCTAGTACCAATCTGACCAATCGTCGTCATCATCATTAGCTGCTGTAGGCTTTCCAGGATCTTCAGATGGTGATGGACTAGTTTTGATAACATCTAAAATGTCAAACTCTTTAAAGTCCACTTCTGGTTTAATATATAAATCTTTCATGTCTCTACCCTCCTATTCTTCCTCGTAATCCTTACAGTAGTCAACGATTTCTTTCTTCCAACTAGCTAATTTATCATAAGCTGTCTTGTCATTGAATACCTGAGTTGCAATCCATTTAACGCTACGTGGAGTAGTCGTATCACTGTATACAACTTGTGATTCACCATCTACATAGTTAACAATCACATATCCCCTTGATAAGAAGTTTCTAGGAATATTGTAATCTTTAATATCAACTATACCACAAGCGAATGATCCAGGTTGACCTGTAATCCATTTTCTTGTCTTCTCAGAATTGTTCTGTGCATTGATTAAGTAATCGTACATTTCTGCCTTCTCGATTGTCATATCTTCACCTAGAAGGTCATAGTATGTATCCTCTGCACATATTAGCATACCTGTCTGGAATGCATCTGAACTCAATATATTTGTATCACTTTCTTCGTTAACTGTCAACTTACCTAGGAATCTCATACCTCTCTGGTCTTCACCTTGCTTGTAGTACATTGAAACCTTATCAGTCTGTTGCATGTTAACTTCGTTGATTGAAATGAAGTTTACATTTCTATTCACTGTGTACTCAGCACCTGGTTTGTAGAGATCATCTGTCACTCCTTGTCCCTCACCATCAGTGTACTCTAGTAGGTAACCGATAGCTGCTGTATCAGGAAGTGTAATCTTTGTTCCTGCAGGAACTGTGCCACCAGGATTTCCATCTACTGTCCATGTATAATCTGGAACATTAACTGTTTCAAGATATAGATCTGCCTGGATGTTTGGAATAGTCGCACCTGGAGCATATTCTGTCTGAGTAGCTGTGTCAATAAACTTAGTTACTCCTGGCATATCTGTTGGAGTAGTATATCCTGCTCCCTCATCAACTGTTCCTTGCTGTTGTACACCATCAATGTAAACATTGAACGCTCTTTCAATCTTGTAATCCTTATTACCATCTACTGTAATAGTTGCTGTAGGAACGTATGTACCTGTAGTACCGTTGATACCTGTAAAGTCCTTAATGTGATCAACCTGGCCAACTGTTGTTGGGAATGTGTATGTGCTTCCAAGTTTCATTTCATCGGACTTCAATTCTGTCTGTCCATCTGTATTGTAAATCTTAACTAGATATACAGATGTAACTGAAATGTCGTCATTTACTGTGTAACCTGTACCTGTTTGGTACTTAGTACCAGTACCATCAACAAAGTAAATTGCGTCGTTGTAAGCAGTTGATGTTGGGAATGTGTATGTATCTCCATCGTATACTGTAGCAACATCTACTCCATCAATTGTAATTGTGTGCTGAGGTACCATTTCAATCTGGAATGTCATACTCTTATCAACACCACTAATTGTACCCTCTGGATTATATGTCTCTGTTGTTCCTTCAATTCCCTTGAAGTCTTGAACATGAGCATATGTTCCTGTAGCTGCTGGGAATGTAAAGTTATCACCCTTAGCAACATCAAATGTATCTAGTACTGTTTCTCCATCAGTTCCAACGATTGTTACTGTGTAAACTGATTTTACTGAGATATCTCCTGTAGGAGTCACTGTCTCTTCAGGGTCGTATGTATCTGTTGGGTCACTTACGTTTGCGAAGTGAGTAACTCCAGCATAATCTCCAGTAGCTGCTGGGAATGTGTATGAATTTCCTTCAGTAACTGAATCAACTAGTTCTCCATCAATTGTTATAGTGTAAGTTCCCGCTGCTCTAGTAGCTTTAATAACAATATCACCAACAACATCAATTTCATCACCTGGCTGTACTGGTTGATCATTGTATGTGTAAGATGCAATACCAGGAACATTAGGCACTGTATACTTGTCGCCAGTTTGTACGCTTACTGGTCCTGCATATACTGTTGTTGGATCAGTAGCATCCACAACCTTAGCTGTGTAATTTCTAATCGCTGTTACGTAAATATCTCCATCAAAGTCAGCAAATGGTATTGTATCACCTGGTTCATAATATACACCATTCGCCTCATCGTAGTACTTAATTACTCCAGTCTCTACTGGGAATGTGTATGTTTCACCTTCTACCACGCTGCCGTCTTCTACATCATCTATAAATACTTTGTACTGTGGTGCGTAGAACTCCCAACTAATGTCAGTAATCTTAGCACCCGATGGCAAGTCACTAAAGTCAAATTGTACATGACCTAGGAATTCATTGCCTTGTACTGTAGGATCTATAGTTCTAATAGCATCGTCGTATACAAAGTCAATACCGCCATCTTTTGCATAATCTTCATCACTGTGGCTATTGTATCCACTCTTAGTGTTGATAGTTCCGTTAGCCATATTTAGTCCACTGTGACTTGGATATCTATGTGGTTCTCCAAATCCCTGCTGAACTAGGACAATACCCTTGCCCTGGCCAATTGATCCTTCAGCCTCACTTAGATCTACATTATAGTAGAATCTTAACTTGTAGTGGTTACCTGTCTTAAGTGGATTTCCATTTGTATCTGTTCCCACTGTTGTGATGTCTCCACCTGCATCTCTATTACCATAGAAGTAATCGTTAGGTATACGCAAGTGTTCTGCCCATCTAGTGTCTGATTCCGGACCAAAGTCTCCGTTTGTCTCATCAAGTCTGATGCTTGCTTGTGCAATAGCATCTTCGCCTGCTGCATAAACGCCGTTCTGGTAACTCATCCATCCATTGAAGTATGAGTTAGTGTATCCAAGTAGGACACCCTTTCCTAAAGTAGCGTTTGAAACAATAGGTGTGTAATCCTGATGTCCGTCAAATCTACAATCATTAACTAGTGTGTAAACTTCTTCATCAGTTCTCTGATATTCTACCTTGAAGTTTGACAATACTGTACCAAGTGGTAATGCTGTACCATCTTGTACTACAGTTCCACCATCTGCATATGTAGTAGGTGTCAAGCTCAAATATAGGTTATTAGGTTCAGTTGATCCTGGTCTGTAGTCTGTCTCTGGACATCTTGTAAATTTCTTCTGATATTTAACGTGATATAGTCCGTCGCTCTCATCATACATATCAGCTGTAACATCTATTCTCTCTGGTCTATTTGGTTCATATCCTTCGTGAGTAATATGAACTGTACCCATCTCAGTAGATGTGAACTCATATGTCATGTAGTAACTTGTATAATCACTTAGTTCTTTGTATGCCTCTGTTGGGTTAGGTAGCTTAATCTGAGCACATGCTGGATCCCATCTTTCACCAGCACCTATTCTAACCTTAGGCTGACCTGCTGCAGTAAAGTCTGGGTCGTAGTATAGAACTGCTCCAGCTCCGCCCCATTGTCCTGCGAATATCTGCCAATCACGAGTACCAGAAACTGTTCTTCCCATTGTACCGTCCACATTTCTGAACTGGTATGAGAATGGTACATTAGTAATCTCGAACTGGTTGTCTGCAGGTCTGTTATCAGGTACTGCTACCCAGTTACCATCCTTAGTGAATGTAATATCTGTAACTCTGAAGTTAGCACCTGTTGGTAGTTCGTCAAGTAAGAACTTAACATCGTTTGTTCCTCCATTATCTTCGCCCTTGAAGATGAATGCTGGAATTTCAAGTGTATTTTCTCCCTGAGTTAGTGGGAATCCATACTCTTCACCATCTACGTAAACATATAGTTTAGCATTTGGTGCTGTAGTTTCTGTAATCTCTAATGTGATTGATCCTGTGTATGTCATCCATGGTTCTAGATCTGCGTTGTAGTCCATCAATGATGCTGATGTCCACCACCATCTATTCTCTGGAGTAACAGGATCTCCATGCTCGTCAGTTTCCTGCTGTCCTACTGTGTTCTTTAAGTTGATTAAAGTACTTCCAATATTTGAAGTAGGTGTACCGTCTACCTGATACATTAACTTACCATACTGACCTGTATTTGGATCGTTGATAGCTTTCAATGTCCAAGGTGTGCCTGTTGGTGTAAAGTCTGTATCGTTAGGTACGTTTTCAAAATCACCATCCTGGTTAGTGAATGTAACACTTGAAACTGATAGTGAACTTCCCTTAGTTAATCCGTCTAGGAAGAATGTTACATCATCATCACTGCCAGTATACTCGAACGTATCTGTAGTGTATGAGCCAGTAGGTGTAGTTCCAACGTCAATAATTGAAGCGTTGTTATCAATTGCTACCTTCAATTCATCACCAGCAGCTCCTGATTTACCTGGAGCATCATCGTAATCATATACGATTGTAGCTGTGTATGAATGTCCAACTTCCATATTGTTCTTAGCGTAATCCTCAAGGATTGCTAAGTTCCAGTCGTACTCTCCGCCTGGATTATTAACTCTCATCTTTGTGCTACCGATAGCTGCTGGATCACCAACAATATCGTAGTACATACTTCCCCAAGTAGTTGCACCATCATTGATTGGTTTCAATGTCCATGGTGTGCCTGTTGGGTTAAATCCTGCTGCACTTATAGGTACTTCATCCCATCCTGTTGGAGTGAATGTAATATCTGTTACCTGGAAGATTGAGCCCTTCTCCAATGAATCAAGTTCGAACATGATGTCATTCTTTCCAGCCTCAACTTCATAAGTGAACTTAGGAATGTCAATTGTGTATGTATTTGTTCCATTATTTAGGTTCAAGTTAGCTTCACCAGTATTAGCTGCTTCAATGATGTATCTTAGCTGTGGAGTCTTACCTGCTTCAGCCTCACCTGCTGTGTAGCTTAATGTGATAGTGGCTGTGTACTCTCTACCATCTACTAGGTTAGCTAAGTAACCTTCTAGTGATGCTGTGTTCCAGTAGTAGTGGTTACCCATTGCTGTGTTGATAGGCTTAATCTGAACGCTTGATACGCCAGTGCCTGTCTTCTTGTATCTCATGTGACCCCAAGCTGTGCTGCCATCATTGTTAGCTGTGATTGTCCATGGGTCAGCGTCTACTTCGTCGCCCTTCACGTTAATCCAATCAGCATCCTGTTTTGTAAATGTGATTGAAGCAACATTGAAGATTGAACCTTTTTCTAATCCAGTAAGTTCGAATAAAATATCGTCTTCGCCCTTAGCTGCATCGTATACAAACTCATCAATTGCGATTGTGTTTGTACCATTTGTTAATGTTGTATCTTTCTCTCCGTCAAATGCTCCAGCGATTACAGTTCTAAGTTCAGGAGTCTTTCCTGGTGTAGCTTCGCCTGAAGTATAGTTAACAACGATACTTCCTGTGTATGAGCATCCGTCTTCTAATGTAGCTAAGTAATCTTTAAGTGTTGCTGTGTTCCAGTAGAAGTGCTCGCCTTCTGCTGCAGTGTTAAGCTTAATAGATGTGCTTGCTACGTCTGATGCTGTACCGTCAACCTTAACTGACATATCACCCCATTGCTGCTGGCCATCATTTGTAGCTACAAGTGTCCATGGAGTGTTGTTGCCCTGTGAATCTGTTGGTACAACTTCGTCGTTCTGTTCAATTCTCTCCCATCCAGTTGGCTCGAATGTAATATCTGTTACCTGGAAGATTGATTGTTTCTCTAGTCCGTCTAGTTCAAATTCAATGTCATCGTTTCCTGCACTTGCATCATAGATGAATTTGCCAAGATCGATTGTGTATGTCTTTGAACCTTCGTCTAGATCTAAGTTACCTTCACCAGTATTAGCTGCAGCTACGATATATCTCAACTGTGGAGTCTTACCTGCTTCAGCCTGTCCTGCTGTGTACTGAACTGTAATTGTTCCTTCGTATTCTTTGCCGTTCTCTAAGTTAGCTGTATCACTTAAGTAATCTAGTAACTTAGCATTGTTCCAGTAGAAGTGCTCTCCTACTGCTGTGTTAATAGGCTTAATCTCAACACTTGATACTCCAGTACCTGTCTGTTTGTATCTCATGTGACCCCATTGAGTAACGCCATCATAGTTGGCTGTCAATGTCCATGGGTCTGGGTTAGCTTCATCGCCCTTAACGTTTGTCCAGTCAGCATCCTGTTTTGTAAATGTGATGCCTGTTACCTGGATGATTGCGCCTTCCTCTAATCCATCAAGTTCGAACAAGATATCCTTGTTTGCAGCTGATGAATCATATAGGAATTCGTCAATTGAAATTGTGTTTGATCCGCTTGTTAAAGCAGTATCCTTCTCACCTGTGTTTGCAGCTTCAATAACTGTTCTTAGTTCAGGGTCCTTACCTGCAACTGCTTCACCAGGTGTGTAATTTACAGTAATGCTACCTGTGTATGAGCATCCATCTTCTAATGTGGCTAAGTAGTTCTTCAAAGTAGCTGTGTTCCAGTAGTAGTGCTCGCCTACATCTGTAGCGTTTGGTCTAATAAGTGTTGATGAAATATCGCTTGCTGTTCCATCTACCTTATAAGAAATATCTCCCCACTGCTCTTCGCCTGGAGTACTCTGGTCATTATTTGCCTCTAGAGTCCAAGGTGTGCCAGTAGGTACGAATTCTGTATTCTTAGGTATCTGTACCCATCCAGTTGGTGTGAATGTAATACTTGTCACCTTAAAGATTGACTGTTTCTCTAGTCCGTCTAGCTCGAACTCGATGTCGTCTGTTCCTGCACTTGAATCATATGTAAATGTAGGAAGATCGATTGAGTATGAGCCTGAGCCTGAGTCAAAGTCAAAGTTTGCTTCACCAGTTTCAGCCGCAGCCACGATGTATCTTAGCTGAGGAGTCTTACCTGCTTCAGCTGTACCTGCTGTGTACTGAACATTGATTGTTGCATCATATTCAACGCCGTTTGTTAGATTTGCACCATCGCTTAGATAGTCTTCTAATACTGCGTTGTTCCAGTAGTAGTGCTCGCCTACTGCTGTGTTAATAGGTTTAATTTCAACACTTGATACACCAGTACCTGTCTGTTTGTATCTCATGTGACCCCACTGATCCACGCCATTGTAGTTAGCTGTCAATGTCCATGGAGTTGGGTTAGCTGAATCTCCCTTAACGTTTGTCCAATCAGCATCCTGTTTTGTAAATGTGATACCTGTTACCTGGAAGATTGAGCCTTCTTCTAATCCGTCAAGTTCGAATAGAATGTCTTTATTCTCATCAGCTGAGTTGTAAATGAACTCGCTTATTGAAATTGTATTTGATCCAGCTGTTACTGCTGTATCCATCTCACCTGTTCCTGCAGCTGCAATAACTGTTCTTAGTTCAGGTGTCTTACCAGCAACTGAATCGCCTGCTACATAGTTAAATGTAATGCTACCTGTGTATGAGCATCCATCTTCTAATGTAGCTAAGTAATTCTTCAAAGTAGCTGTGTTCCAGTAGTAGTGCTCGCCTACATCTGTAGCGTTTGGTCTAATAAGTGTTGATGAAATGTTACTTGCTGTTCCATCTACCTTATAAGACATGTTGCCCCATTGCTCTTCGCCTGGAGTACTCTGATCGTTTGTAGCTGTTAGAGTCCAAGGTGTGCCTGTAGGTACGAACTCTGTGTTATTTGGAACCTTTGTCCATCCTGTTGGTGTGAATGTAATTTCAGTTACCTTAAAGATTGACTGTTTCTCTAATCCATCTAGCTCAAATTCGATGTCGTCATTTCCTGCACTTGCATCATATGTAAATGTAGGAAGATCGATTGTGTATGTCTTTGAGCCTTCGTCAAAGTCAAAGTTAGCTTCACCAGTCTCTGCTGCAGCCATGATATATCTCAACTGTGGAGTCTTACCTGCTTCAGCTTGTCCTGCTGTGTACTGTACTTTAATTTGACCATCATATTCAACGCCGTCTGTTAGATTTGCACCATCACTTAGATAGTCTTCTAATACTGCGTTGTTCCAGTAGTAGTGCTCGCCTACTGCTGTGTTAATAGGTTTAATTTCAACACTTGATACACCAGTACCTGTCTGTTTGTATCTCATGTGACCCCACTGATCCACGCCATTGTAGTTAGCTGTCAATGTCCATGGGTCTGGGTTAGCTTCATCGCCCTTAACGTTTGTCCAGTCAGCATCTAACTTAGTAAATGTAATATTAGATACCTGGAATACTGAACCTTCCTCTAGTCCATCAAGTTCGAACAAGATATCCTTGTTTGCAGCTGATGAATCATATAGGAATTCGTCAATTGAAATTGTATTTGATCCGCTTGTTAATGCAGTATCTTTCTCACCTGTGTTTGCAGCTTCAATAACTGTTCTTAGTTCAGGTGTCTTGCCTGCTACTACTGTACCAGGTGTGTAATTTACAGTAATGCTACCTGTGTATGAACATCCATCTTCTAATGTAGCTAAGTAATTCTTCAAAGTAGCTGTGTTCCAGTAGTAGTGTTCGCCTACATCTGTAGCGTTTGGTCTAATAAGAGTTCCGTTAACATCACTTGCTGTTCCGTCAATCTTATAAGACATATCGCCCCACTGCTCCTCACCTGGAGTACTCTGGTCATTTGTAGCCTTTAGAGTCCAAGGTGTGCCTGTAGGTACGAATTCTGTATTCTTAGGTACCTGTTTCCATCCAGTTGATGTGAATGTAATGTCAGTTACCTTAAATACTGATTTCTTCTCTAGTGAATCTAATTCAAATTCTGCATAGTTATCTTCATTAGGATCATATGTGAATGCAGGAACGTCGATTGTGTATGTTCCGCTTCCACTTCCTAGTGCCATTGTTTCTTCGCTAATGCCTGCAACAGGAATGTTATATAGAAGTTCTGGTGTCTTACCACTCTGAGCTTCGCCTGCTGTGTACTGTACAGTAATAACTGCTTCGTACTCTTCGCCTGCTGTTAATGTTTGGCCATAAGCCATATCTGTAAGCTTAGCAACGTTCCAATAGAAGTGATCTCCCATTGATACAGACATTGGTTTAACCTGTACGCTTGATACGCCAGTACCTGTCTGTTTGTATCTTAAGTGACCCCACTGCTCTTCGCCATCGTTGTTGGCTGTTATGATCCATGGAGTTGCTGTGTCTGAACCTCCCTTAACATTGGTCCAATCACTATCTTGTTTTGTGAAGTTGATTGCTGTTACCTGGAAGATTGAACCTGCTTCTAGACCTGTAAGTTCGAACATGATGTCTTTTCTTGTGTCTGCAGCACTGTAGATAAACTCATCAATTGAAATTGTGTTTGTTCCACTTGATAAGTTAGTATCAATATTTCCGTCGTATGCACCCTCAATTATTGTTCTTAATTGTGGTGTTTTACCTACTTCTGCTGTACCAGGTGTGTAGTTAACAGTGATGCTTCCTGTGTATGAGTTTCCATCTTCTAAAGTATTTAGATAATTCTTTAGAGTAGCTGTCTCCCAGTAGAAGTGCTCTCCTACTGCAGATTTATTAATCTTAAGCTGTGTAGCTGATACGTTTGAAGCTGTTCCTGTTACCTTGTATGACATATCACCATACATACCTTGATCGCCATCTGATAGATCTGTATCTGGTATCCAGTCAGCACGAAGTGTCCAAGGTGTTCCACTTGGATTTACTGTAGTTGGATTATCAGGATCAGAGTTCTGAGTTACTTTTGTCCAACCTGTATCTGTAAATGTGATATCAGTAACTTTAAATACTGATTTCTTCTCTAGTGAATCTAGTTCAAATTCAACACTGTTGTCTGCACTAGAATCATATGAGAATGCAGGAACGTCAATTGTGTATGTTCCGCTTCCGCTATTCAATACCTTAGTAGCCTCACTTACTTCAGCAACAGGGATATTATATAGAAGTTCTGGAGTCTTACCTGACTCAACTTCGCCTGCTGTGTACTGAACAGTGATAACTGCTGAGTATTCTTTGCCAGGTGTCAATGTCTGGCCGTATGTCATATCTGTAAGTTTAGCTGAATTCCAATAGAAGTGATCTCCTATTGATGTGTTCATTGGCTTAACCTGTATGCTTGATACGCCAGTACCTGTCTGTTTATATCTTAGGTGTCCCCACTGATCTGTGCCATTATTATTAGCAGTCAAGATCCATGGAGTTGCTGTAGCTGTTCCACCTTTAACGTTTGTCCAATCAGCATCTACTTCTGTGAAGTTAATTTCTGTTACCTGGAAAATTGAACCTTCCTCTAATCCGTCAAGTTCAAATAGAATGTCATTGTTCTCAGCTGTAGATTCGTAGATAAACTCATCTATTGCGATAGTATTTGATCCAGCTGTTACCGCTGTATCCATCTCGCCTGTTCCTGCAGCTGCAATAACTGTTCTTAGTTCAGGTGTCTTTCCAGCTACTGCTGTACCTGAAACGTAGTTAAATGTAATGCTACCAGTGTATGAATGACCATCTTGCAATGTTGCCAAATAGTTCTTCAACTCTGCCTTATTCCAGTAGAAGTGCTCTCCTACTGCTGTAGCATTAGGTTTGATTAGTGTAGATGAAATATTTGATGCTGTTCCATCTACCTTATATGACATGTTACCCCACTGCTCTTCGCCTGGTACGCTCTGGTCGTTTGTAGCTGTTAGAGTCCAAGGTGTACCTGTTGGTACAAATGCAGTGTTATTAGGAACCTTTGTCCATCCTGTTGGAGTAAATGTGATTTCTGTTACTTTGAAGATTGATGCCTTCTCTAGTCCATCAAGTTCAAATTCGATATCGTCTTTGCCTGCACTTGCATCATATGTAAATGTAGGAAGATCGATTGTATATGTCTTTGAGCCTTCGTCAAAGTCAAAGTTTGCTTCTCCGGTGTTAGCTGCAGCCATGATATATCTCAACTGTGGAGTTTCACCTGCTTCAGCTTCACCAGCTGTGTACTGTACTTGAATCTGAGCATCATATTCAACGCCGTCTGTTAGATTAGCTACATCGCTTAGATAATCTTCTAGTACTGCGTTGTTCCAGTAGTAGTGGTTGCCCATTGCTGTAGCCATAGGCTTAATCTGAACACTTGCAACACCAGTACCAGTCTGTTTATATCTCATGTGACCCCATTGCTCTACGCCATCATAGTTGGCTGTCAATGTCCATGGATTAGCTGTAGCTGTGTCGCCCTTAACGTTTGTCCAGTCAGCGTCTACTTCTGTAAATGTAATGCTATTTACTTTGAAAATTGAATCTTTCTCTAGACCAGTCAAATCGAACAAGATGTCCTGATTTGCACTGTCTGAGTGATACATAAATTCGCTTAGGTTAATTGTGTATGTTCCAGAACCACTGTTTAGAACCTTATCTGCTTCGCCTGTTCCAGCTTCTTCCACAACATATCTTAGTTTTGGAGTCTTGCCTGCTTCAGACTCTCCAGCAGTATAGCTAACACTAATAGTTCCTGTGTATGAATGACCATCTTGCAAACCAGCACCACCCTGTGCAACTGTTTTGCTTAGGTAATTCTTTAGAGTAGCCTTATTCCAGTAGAATGGTTCTCCCACTGCCACTAGTTTAGGCTTGATAGATGTGCCTGATACGCCACTTCCATCTACCTTGTACCACATATCACCATATAGACCCTGATCTCCATCTGAAAGATCTGTGTCTGGCTGATAATCTGCATATAGTGTCCAAGGGCTGCCTGAAGGTGTGACATCCTGATTAGGTTTAACCTTATGCCATCCATCATCTACTTGAGTGAAAGTTACACTCTTAACAGTTAGTTCAGAATCTGCAACTAACTCGTCAAATAAGAATTTAAGATTTGCATCGCTTCCGTCAAAGACGAACTCTTGTAGTGAAAGAGTATTGTCGCCTTTTGCTAAGTCAAATGCTTGCTCTGTTCCACCAAATGGTGTAACAAATAGCTTTGTATCATTTCCGTACGCGTCTGTTAATGTAGCTTCTGAAGAATTTACTACTATGCTAGCAGTATATCTTTCATCTTCTTCTAGAATTGTTCTAATATTACCTGTTTGAGAAGTTCCATCAGCTTTGTTAACAGTAGCTTTGTAGTTTCCTGTTAAATCAGCGCTCATCCACCACCATCTCTGTGCTGGGTCCGTAATTCTAGCGCCCTGAGGAGTTCTCTCTGCTTCCCCAATAGCTCCTGCCATCTTGAATGTTATTCTTGCAGGATCATTTGTATCAACAGTTGTATCATGTTTATATCTGATATCTCCGTATGATGAAGAATTATCATTATTTACTGATGTACTCCAATTAGAGTTTGAAATAGCTGAGTCTATAGCAAATGGCGCTTTAGTCCAACCATCATAAATACTATTAAATTCAATACTCTTAATGTAGAATTCAGCGTTTTGTGGCATCTCTACATAATCAAATTGGATATTATCATTATCTGCTGGGTTATATTTGAACTTATCTATAGTAATTTCATTATCACCTGCAGTTAATGGAACATCATACTGATGGCCAAATGCAACTATTCTAATAGTATGACTACCTGATGTAGCAGTATCAGTATTGATTACGATTGTACCTGTGTAAGCTGAACCGTTATCTAGTCCAAGAGTAGTACCATAACCATATAGTGATGCTGAATCCCACCACCAGTCATTAGAGTTATTGCCATCTACGTAATCTTTCTTTAGGTGCATTCTACTAATGTCAGAAACCTGCTTAGAAGAATCCATCTTGTAGTATTGATTACCCCATGCAGTAGATGCATTGTTATTGGATCTTAGTGTCCATGGTGATCCTGCTTCTGGTACGAAGTCAGTATCGTCAAATGGACATCTCTGCCAGTCATATAGGTTAGTTGTTGTTTCTTTTGGTGTGAATGTAATACTTTCAATTTCGAAACCACCAACCTGTGCTCCGGCTGCTCCACCTTGTCCATTATTACCATATCCAATAGCTAACACAAAATTAGCAGTGCCTGGTGTGACATCAGCTGTATATGTTAGTTCAGCGCCTGGACTTAGACTCTTACTAGTAGGTGCCATATCAGCAGTACCACCAGTAGTTCTAATATTAAGCGTTGTAGTCTGGGATGTAGTATAGTTGCTAGGTGCTTTAACATTGATAGTCATTGCGTATGATTGTCCTGCTGTCAAACCATACACAGACTTCAAGTCTCTTACTTTCCAGTAAGCACCGTCCCAACCATAAACATCGTGTGAATAAATGAAGCCATCTACTTTACTAGCATCATTATATGATGCGGCTTCATTATTCCACTGGTTTTGGACGACTGTGTAAATCCATTGTCCAACCGTAGTTTCAGAGCCGATGACACAAGAGTTAGCCTGTGCTGCATCGACTTTGGACGGTGTGAACGTAATTCCAGTTACCGTCATTGCAATCGCTGCAACGATTGCAGTCAGTCTTTTCAAGTTCTTTTTCATCTCATTTTCTCCTTTCAAGTAAAGAACAATTCTGTCCCAAAAAGGGCCATAGTAACACCAATTGGGCGCACTAGGCCCAATGATACATATTATTGTATCTTATATCTTATAATAGTATACTTTTTTATGTAAGTGCATATATTTTAGGTCGGTATGATTTTTAGTTTCAACACGCTAAAGCGGTATAAAATTAAAAAACCGCTGTTTTTTATCAAACAACGGTTTTTTTATTATTATATTACGTTCATATATACTAGATCACTTTAACTGTCGACCACTTAGAATAGTAACTCTTGCTTCCAATTTTCTTTTTTGCCCTAAATTTCACCCAATATGTAACACCTTTTCTCAATTTCTTGAATCTATACTTAGTCTTCTTAGTATTTACAACAATTGTGTACTTTTTCTTAAAATTACTTACGCCTGAGTATTTAAATTGGTATTTAGCATTCTTAATCGGCTTAAATGTTACTTTCTTTCTAGATACTTTCTTAAATTTAGGCTTTTTATTTTTAAAGTTTGCAATCTTTGTCTTTTTACAAGCTTTCGCTACGGTTTTTTTGCTGTATCCCTTTGCAGCCATTGGATATTTATAATAGAAAGAATAGCCATTATACTCCTTCCATCTAGCGTGTCCTTTGAAGGAGTCACCCTTTAAGAAGTAGTCATAGTCTTTCTTTGCATGAGTCAAAGTAGAATCCCATGTAGAATCAACATTGTAATAGTAGTTTCCAAGTTTAACAATGTTCCAGCCGTGACTTGTTTTGCTAAATGTAGATTCTCCAGCAATCACTCTAGAAGATATACCTAGTGTTCTGTAGAATTTATATAAAAGTGTTGCATATCCCTGGCATACTGCTTTCTTTCCTATCAATGCTTGGTATGCTGAATAATACTTAGTATCATCTGATGATGCATTCTTTGCATAAGATACATTCTCGCATACGTAATCATATACTTTCTTTATTTTGTCGTATGTAGATGTCTTATTAGTAAATTTGAAATCCTTTATTACACTATTCACTTTTTTGTCTAGAGTATTTCTCTGCTTAACTGTAGTTAAATACTCTATATTAAGTATGAATGTATAATAATAGTAGGAACCTGATTTAACTGCAGAATAATCTGTGGCAGTTTCATCTACATCCCATCTCATAAAATCGCCTTGATTAGGATTGGCAGTTTCCGCATATATTACTCTCTCTAATTTTTCAAAAAGACTTTGTGGATCTGCGCTTTTACTCTTGATTTTTGCTACTACCCTAGATTTATGCTCATATACTTTGTCGCGCGCTTCTACTCCCACCTGTTTATACGACTTGTATGAAGCTTTGTTTATGGCCGCTTCAGTATTGATAGCCGGTACCACTGGCAGCAACATAACAACCATTAAACTAAAGGCTACTATTTTCTTAAACATAATTTCCCCTTTTGACCTATAACAACTTTGAAGCTCTTCGAATAATTTCAAAGAGCTTCATTTTATTGTTATTATTTCTTTACTTTTCTCTTGTACTTAGATTTGAATTTTTCTCCACCGTATTTCCAGATTCTTGTCATCTTGTTTGGTACCTTCTTGTTGTATGTGAATTTCTGGTCATCATATCTCTTAAGTTTAAAGTGAATATGACTTGGTGTTACTTCAATCTGTGTTACTCTATTCTTTCTACTGATAACTGTATCGAAGCCCAACTTCTTATTATTTTTATCAGTTATGCTGAGACACATGTCACCTTTATACAAAACTTCTTTGATATAAATGCGATAAGTTTTCTTTTTACCCTTAACCTTTCCATGGTGTTTCCATAGTCCAAGCCAAGTCTTAACCTTGCGATCAAACTTAAGCATCTTATCATTAAGTCTGGCTGCCTTTGGATAACCCTTTGATATCTTACTTAGCAAGTCGGATGCTGCAGCAATATTTCCCTTTGCCGCGATAGCTTTCGCCTTGTTGTAAATTACTTCGTTTAGGTTCTGTTCTTTTGTAAGTTTTGCAACCTTGTTGTATACTTCAATACCTTTTTTGTATTTTTCTTTACCAATAAATTGCTTAGCATACTCGTATCCGTACTGTGCATACTGTGCTTGATATGTCTTTGGATCTTTTGAGTAAACATTTTGAATAGAGTCCCAAGCATCTTTGTAGTTTCCTTTTACAAAGGACACTTGCGCAAAACCTGCACTGGCTTTGTTTGCCAAGTTAATATCTGATGCAGAGTCAGCACTCTTTTTAAAGTAGTTATAAGCGTCATCAATTTTATTTTCCTTTAACGCTTCCTCACCTCGATAATAATCTAGGAATGAATTAGCTACCTCACCATACTCTGAATTTGAATCAGCATCATAGGCTTTCTGGAAATTCTTTTTAGCCTTTTCCTCGTCACTCTTCTTTAGATAATCTAGTCCAATATTGTAATAGCACTCTGCTTCATAGTCTTCACTCTTTAAGAATCCATTTAGATCGTCAAACTCTTTAGCAGCCTGCACATACTTTTCGTCTTTTAATAATTTCTTTGCTTTTCCATATTGAAGATTAGGAATAAAGAATGAAACCACCGATAGTACAATCAAAATAACAACTGCAATTACTACTCCCATTGCTATTTTGAATCTCTTCTTAACTAGCACTTCACGTTTCTTAATAGAATCTTCTCTGCTCTTCTTTCTGTCTTCGTTCTGCTTTGCAGCTTCGAACTTTTTGTAAGCATCATTTAGTCTATCGTCAGAATCTTTGTACCAGTGAATCTTTTCTAAGATACCTATACCCTCAGAGATATGCTCAGAGTCATCTGACTGCACATAGTTTAGTGCCGCCTTGTAAGCATCCTCATACTCTTTGAGTTTTTCCTCGGCAAATTCCTCAATATCTTCAATGTCGCCCTCTGGTTCTAAGATAGCATCAGCCTTTTCCCAAACGCGGCCATCTTCAAAGACAACTCTATCCAAGCGAACTTTAAAATCGTTCGCGTCTTTGTTATCGATAGTAAGCTTTGCCACGCCTTTAGTGGATAAGTACTTCTGACCGAGAGCTTTGTAGGAATGATCAATCTCATCCACATTGCCTTCTAGGTCTTTTGCGATTACTGTTAGATATACATCTCTGATAGTCTCTGGGAAAATATTAGTAAACTTAAGATTAACTCTGTTCTTGTTGCTTACCTTGTCATTTTCCAAAACACCTTTTTCCACGATGATTGGTGAACCATGTGTCCAAAGGTTCTTTTCAAACTCTAGCAGAGTAGTATATCTACCCTCGTCTACTTCTTTCTTTGAATTAGATTCTTTCTTATCACTCATTTTCCTAAACTTCCTTAAAAATTATTTTTTAACTTTTTTGCTCTTCTTAGCACTCCACTTACCGTAAAGTTTTGCGCCGTTAACTTTCTTATAAGCTCTAGCCTTAACCCAATACTTAGTATTTTTGTCTAGACCTTTAATTGTTAGTTTTACTTTCTTTGTATTCTTCTGCTCGTAACCGTCAAAGGATTTGCTGTCGCACCATCTTACCTGGTATCCTGCTACCCCTTTAATCTTTTTAAGTTTTACGATTAGTTTTCTTTTCTTCTTATATTTAAGTGATTTAATCTTTGCCTTTGCCGGCTTAGATACTGTAGTTGGTTTTACTGTTGGTTTAACTGTAGGCGCTGGAGCTCCATCCTGATAATAACGAACATAGTCTACATTCATTGTTAGAGGAAGTGTTCCTGAAGGTGGTTCGCCACCAGCTAAGTTTCCGCCTACGGCAAAGTTAAGTAGGATATGATAGTCATCGTTCAATACTGACCTGTCACCATCGCCCACATCTGTCGTCTTGAAATAACCATATTCTTTACCATTTAGATAGAAACTAAGTTCTTCTCCATTTCTATAAACACCATATGTGTTCCAACCTGTCTTGTCATATCCTTCTGGATTAGTTTGACTATATTTATAAACATCCGCTCCAGTTGGACTAGGGAAGTGAATAGTTCCCTGTGCGTATGAAGCAATATTAAATGATTCTTCTATGTCTATCTCACCACAAGCTGGCCATGTTTTTCCATTGTTTCCAAGCATCCAAAATGCTGGCCAAATACCTTGAGCTGAAGGAATCTTCATTCTTGCTTCAACATAACCAAGACCAACAGATACTTTTGCTTTGTTATTATCTCCGTCCCAAGTTCTAATACGGCCTGATGTATATTTCTTTCCTGCTATGTTTTCGTTTTTAGCTGTGATAGAAAGCATACCATCGCCCACAGTTACATTCTGAGCTCTGTACCACTGCTTTTCGTTATTGCCCCAGCCTGGAATTCCATACTGGCTACCATCACCTGTCTGGTATTCCCAGTAGTCCTGGTTTAGTGCATTTCCATTAAATTCATCACTCCATACAATATGCATATTTTTATAATCAATGTTAGATGGAGTATCTGCCATAACAATCGCACTCATTCCAAGTGTAAATGTTAATGTTGCTACCAATAGTAATAATTTTTTCATATAGGTGTCCTCCTTGCTTAAGTCCGTCCTCACAATTTCCTATATATATTGTAAATAACAAAGTTTATGAAAATTTGCTATTTATCAAGTTCTTTTTTGATTGCTTCAAAGAAACTGTCGTAGTCTTCGAAGGCCTCGTACTGTGGATAGTCTTTCTTTAGCTGATCTGTAGTTCTAAACAAAAAGCCTGCCTTACTAGCTAAAATCATATCGATATCATTGTAACTATCGCCTGCTGCTATAGTCTCAAATCCCACAGACTGTAGTGCCTTAACCGTTGAAAGCTTAGACTTCTCACATCTCATCTTGTGACTTAGAATCTTTCCATCTTCTGCCACCTCTAGTGAATTACAGAAAAGTGTAGGATATCCTAACTTTTTCATAAGTGGCTTTGCAAACTGTGTGAATGTATCACTTATGATGATTACCTGCGTGATTTCCTTTAACTTTTCTAGGAATTCTTTGGCGCCGTCTAATGGGTCAATTCCTTCTATTACTTCTTGGATTTCTTTTAATCCAAGTCCATGTTCATTCAATATATTTATACGGTACTGCATAAGCTTATCATAATCAGGCTCATCTCTAGTTGTGCGCTTAAGTTCCTCAATACCTGTATGCTCAGCAAAAGTAATCCAGATTTCTGGAACTAATACTCCTTCTAAGTCTAAACATACTACATCCATTGTTACTCCTATCCGCTTTAAGGTAATTTTGCACAAAATTAATACACTTATCTTAAAGCATAAGTCCGTTTTTCTTCTCATATAAATATAACAAAATATGGGGGTTTCTTCAATGTATTCAAAGATGAATTTTTTGTGTTTTTTGTTCATTTTATATTGATTTATATTTTTTCTAGTTTAAACTAGTTAATATGCAGAATAATTTTGATCAAGAGATTCTTGATCCAGCTAATTTCAATAATGGACTGACTGATGATCAGGTTAGGGACCGCATTAACCGCGGTCTTACAAACGAGCAAGTTGATAGTAATACACGTACAGTAGGCCAGATTGTTGCCTCTAACGTGTTCACTTACTTTAACTTGGTCTTTGCTGTGCTAGCTGGTCTTCTTATTTTGGTAGGTTCATTTAAGAATTTGACGTTTCTTCCTATTATTATAGGAAATACTTTGATTGGTATTGTCCAGGAGCTTCGTTCGAAGAAGGTTTTGGATAAATTAAATATGCTAAATGCTCCGCACACGAAGGCTATTCGAAATGGCCGCGAGGTTATGGTGGATTCTGTTAATTTAGTGCAGGATGATGTTGTTGTCTTTGAAGCGGGCAATCAGATACCGGCGGATGCCATTGTTATAGAAGGAAATGTTTCAGTTAATGAATCTCTCTTAACAGGTGAGGCCGACGAAGTAGCAAAAGCTGAAGGTGATCAGCTTATGTCTGGTTCATTTATCGTGTCTGGTACATGTAAAGCTAGACTTGATAAGGTGGGCAAGGAATCATACATTTCGCAGCTTACACTCGAGGCTACAAAGACAGAGAAAAAAGAACAGTCAGAGATGATTCGTTCTCTAGATAAATTGGTCAAGGGGATTGGTATTGTGCTTATTCCTATCGGCATTATTATGGTTGTTCAGCAGTTCTTCTTCAACGGTGCTACTTTCCAGAAGAGTATCGAGGGAATGGTTGCTGCTGTACTTGGTATGATTCCAGAGGGATTGTACCTGCTAGCAAGTATCGCTTTAGTTGTCAGTACTATGCGCCTTGCAAAGCAAAAGGTATTGCTTCACGATATGAAGTGTATTGAAACTCTAGCCAGAGTCGATGTTTTGTGCGTAGATAAAACTGGTACTATCACTGTTCCTGATATGGAAGTGAGCGGTTTTAAGCTTATGGAATCCAAAGACAAAGACGAATGCTTCTGGCTTTTGAGCGACTTCTCTTCTTCTATGGCGAACGATAATGCCACAATGGATGCCATGAAGAAATACTTCAACGGCAAAGACGTAAAGAAAGCGGATGAGGTGTTCTCATTTTCATCTGCATACAAATATAGCGCTGCAAAGTTTGGCGAAGACAGCTACGTGCTGGGCGCGCCTGAGTTCATTTTGAAAGAGAAATACGAAGACTATGCAGAGGATATAGAAGAATACACCGACAAAGGATACCGCGTGGTTGTCTTTGGTAGGTACGATGGCGAGCTGGATGGGCAGGCATTGAAGCAGGCGGTCAATCCACTTTGCTTTGTATTCCTATCAAATGCTATTAGAGCCGGAGCTGAAAACACATTTGCATACTTTGCTAGATGTGGTGTAGAACTAAAAGTTATATCTGGAGACAACCCTAGAACTGTTTCCGAGATTTCTATAAAAGCAGGAATTGAGCATGCTGACAGATATATCGATGCTTCTACTTTGAAGGATTATGATGATATCTACGAAGCTATCCAAGAGTACACAGTCTTTGGACGTGTTACTCCTGAGCAAAAGAGATTGTTTGTACAGGCTCTTCAAGAACAAGGACGAACTGTTGCTATGACTGGTGACGGTGTAAACGACGTGCTTGCTCTTAAAGATGCGGACTGTAGTGTGGCTATGGCCAGCGGTTCAGATGCTGCCAGCAACGTAGCTCAGATTGTACTTTTGGATTCAGACTTTTCAAGAATGCCTTCTGTAGTACTAGAGGGACGACGCGTTGTAAACAATATTCAGCGCTCTGCTTCTCTATTCTTAGTGAAGAACATCTTCTCACTACTAATGGCATTGATGGCAATGATTTTTGTTTGGGAATATCCACTAGAGCCATCACAGATTTCTTTGGTGGGCGCATTCACTATCGGTATTCCATCATTTATTTTGGCGATGGAGCCAAACAAGAATCGAATACGTGGCCATTTCTTGACGAATGTATTCCTTAAGGCTTTGCCGGCGGGACTTACTACATTTATAGTTATGGGTGGTTTTGTATTCTTCTGCTACGAATTTAAGGTGGGTACTACTAACCTATCATCTGCCTGCACTATCATTATGGCGATTGTTGGATTTATGATCCTTTACAAGATTGCATCGCCTATGACAAAGTGGCATGCAGTTTTAATCATCGCTTTAATAATCGGATGTATAGCAACCATGATTATATTTAGAAATCTATTCTCAATGCATATGGTTACAGATTATAGAACGATTATGTTGTTTGTAATCTTTGCTATTTGTACAGAGCCAATATTCCGGTACTTGTATCAGTTGTGTAGTTTCATTCAAAAGAAGGTTTCTAGCAGGTATACAAGATAATATTTTATTTGACAATACTCTTAGATTTGTGATATAAATATCTAGTGCGTTTTAACGCTTAGGGGCGTAGTTCATCGGTAGAATAAGAGTCTCCAAAACTCCAGAGGTGGGTTCGATTCCTACCGCCCCTGCTATAAAGAAGTTATCGAAAAGATAGCTTCTTTTTTTATTAAAAGAAAAAGCAGTGTACTCACTTGAATCGTTCGTACATCTGCTTTTTCTTTTAAAATTAAATAATACTATATTTGCTCGCTTGCTTCTTTTATATCATTAACGCCAATCAATTCTATGTCATTTTCTCTTATATTCTTCAAAGATACGGCTGGCATTATCACTTTCTTAAAGCCTAGCTTTTTGGCCTCAGCCACACGCTGCTCTGCCTGAGAGATTGCTCTAACCTCTCCAGCCAATCCAACCTCGCCAAAGACTATGGTGTCTGGACTTATCACTCTATTTTTAAAACTACTGATAAATGCCATTACAAGAGCAAGGTCAAGCGCCGGTTCCGTAACCTTCATTCCACCTGCTATGTTTACATACGCATCGTAGTCTGCCATTTGAAGTCCAATTCGCTTTTCGATAACAGCCATAAGCAAGTTTACTCTGTTGTAATCTGTGCCCACTGCTGTTCTTCTTGGCTGTCCAAAGTTTGTGCGAGAAAGTAGTGCTTGTATTTCAACAAGCATTGGTCTGGTGCCTTCCATCAAGCATGCAACCACTGTACCTGATGCATCTTTTGCCCTACCTTCTAGCATATATTCAGATGGATTAAGAACTTGATTAAGCCCATTGTTTCTCATCTCAAAAACGCCTATCTCATTAGTTGAACCGAAACGGTTTTTTACTCCGCGTATAATCCTATAAACCGCCTGTTTGTCTCCCTCAAAGTACAAAACAGTATCTACCATATGCTCTAGCATTCTAGGACCTGCCACAGTACCTTCTTTAGTCACATGTCCTACTATAAAAATAGGAATATTCTCTCCCTTAGCTAGTTGCATCAAAGAATTAGTAGACTCGCGCACCTGTCCTACGCTACCTGGCGCTGTACCTATATCTTCACGATACATAGTCTGGATAGAATCAACTACCACTGCATCTGGCTTTTGATCAAGCACTGTTGCTTCGATAATTTCAAGATTAGTTTCAGATAATAGTTTTAAACTGTCACTGAAATCTCCCATTCTGTTTGCGCGAAGTCTAATCTGCTTCAAAGACTCCTCACCTGAGATATATAAAACACTTAGTCCACTGTTTGCCATGTTTTGGCACACCTGCAAAAGAAGTGTGGACTTTCCAATACCTGGATCTCCACCTACTAGCACTAAACCACCTGGCACTATTCCACCGCCCAACACGCGGTCAAGCTCACTAAAGCCTGTGGTGATTCTCTCCTCGTCCTTTGCAGTTACCTGATTAATAGCAACTGGATCGTTTACTAATAAATTTTTGTGAGCGTGTACCTTCTTTTTAGAACTAGGTGCCTCCGCGCAAGTTCCACCCGCATGACATGCAGGACAAACGCCAAACCAAGTGGTCTGCTCGTTGCCACACTCTGTACAATAAAATAAGTTTTTCTCTTTGGCCATATATTTACCCCTTTAAAAGATACGAATTGCACATTTAAAATGTGCAATCCGTTTTAATGTTTATTAATTTTTAAAAGATTAGTCTAAATCGATAAATTCAAAATCGTTGTCTTCATCTAGTTCGTCGTCTTCGTCATCTGATTGAAGCATTGATTTAAGTGTGCTCTTCAAATCTTCTGGTTCATTCAAACTATCAACATCAATCTCCGAAGTATCAACAATTTCTCTCTTGTCTGCCAAGTTCTCAATCGGATCAGCTAGTTCTGGTCCATCATCTTCTGTTATATCCACTAGTACTTCATCCTCTGAGTGTATTTCTCCACCGTAGAAACCTTCAGTAGACTCTTTGTCTGTGCCAAATGTTGGCTCATCGCCATATCCTTCGTGGCGCTTACTAAAGTCTCTCTTCTTCTTGTGAGTTTCTTCCACTGGCTCTTGTACTGGAGTATCTACCACTGGCTCCTGCGCTGGAGTCTCTACTACTGGAGTTTCCACTACTGGTGTGTCTACTACTGGAGTAGCTTCCACTTTATTATCTATAAAGTCTTCAGCAGGCTCGATTTGTATTTCGTCTGCATCCACCTCGATATTCTCATCTGGAACATCATCAATATCGTCATCGTCCAAATTCAAAATATCATCTTCTGTTTCCACTGCATCGATATCATCTTCATCTGGTGTATCTAGTGGAATTGCATCAATGTCATCTTCATCCGTAGGTACAGCGTCTATATCATTCTCATCTGGCTCTTCTTTGTCTGCCTTCTTATCCTTATTAGCCTTCTTATCTTCACCCATACCGGCTGTCACAAATTCCTCAGCCTTAATTTTCTTTTCTTTCTTATTAAGTTTGCTGTGAATTAGTAAGAAGATTAGGATAATAATTAACACTGCCATTCCGATAATGATGTAACGGAAAATATTGTACTTCTTAGTCAAAGCATTCTTTCTATCCTTCATATTATCATATGCTTGGTTAGCAGCTTCAATCTGACTGTTAACATCATTATCAATTAAGTATCTTTGCATACATTTTTCAATGTCATCATATGTATATAGAGATGTCTCACCATCCCAGTTCATAGCATAAACAAAGAACATTTCCTTCTCATCATCAAGAATCCATGCTTTTACTTTTTGACCATCAATCTTGATTGTTTTCTTTTCGTAGTTTTTCAAGATGTCATCTGGGTTCTCTGGTTCTACGATAGTGTACATTCTACTTTTTACTTTGACATTGTTCATTATGTAGAACTTTTTAGCGTCTCTATCGTAAATGCAGAATCCTTCTCCGTCTGGACCAGTTAGGTAGAATGCTGTTAAGTCTTTTTCTTTACCTTTAATAGCATCGTACTTTTTGCCATTGTAGCTGGCTGTAGTCTTTACGAATCCTCTAGGAATATCTTTTTTAGAGAAAGAAGTAATTTTATACTCCTTGCCATTCATTTCGACTTTTGCAGATTTCTTGCTCACTTTCTTCTTTTCAGGAGAAGATGATTTTTTTGCAGCCTTGCCACCTTCTTTGTACTGTGAATCTTCTGCTGGTGTGCACTTCTTAGTCTTTAATGTGTAAACCTGCTTTGCACCGTTGGTTGCAGTAACTGTTACTGTAGTTTTGTTCTTTCCAGTATCCATTCTTGTGTTTACTGCTTCCTTATCTACAACTGCTGTAGACGCAGGATTGTTTGTTGTAACCAAGATTTCAATTCTCACACAGTTTGATTTAACGATGAAATCATACTTGTAAGTAGTTGGTTTAAAATTGAACTTTAATTGCTTCTTTGCTCCCGCTGTGTCAACACTATACACTTGCATAGATTTCAAGTCTGTATCGCTGGCAGCCTTTACTGAAACTTGAGCTGATGCGAATACAAATGTAAGTGCTATCATCGCAATTAGTAATCTCTTTAGACTTTTCATTTTAAATGATCTCCTTTATCTGAATTTTATAATTCTTTTCCGATGTCTGTTCTCATATATTTGTTATCAAAATCGATTAGCTTTGTAGCCTCATAAGCGTTTGCTCTAGCTTCTTTTAATGTGTCGCCCTTTGCTGTCACGCCTAAAACTCTTCCGCCGTTTGTTACGATTTTGCCATCGTCTAATTTTGTGCCCGCGTGAAAGACATAGTATCCGTCTTTTCCGTCAAACTGTTCAAGTCCTTTAATCTCGAATCCCTTTTCGTATGAAACTGGGTATCCGTCACTTGCTAGTACCACGCACACTGCTGCATTGTCTTCAAACTCTAGATCAATCTCATCAAGTTTTCCGTCTATGCAAGCCTCAAACACATCTATTATATCATTTTTCATTCTAGGTAACACTACCTGTGCTTCAGGATCGCCAAATCTAGCATTGTACTCTAGAACCTTTGGTCCATCTTCTGTTAGCATCAATCCAAAGAATATAATTCCTGTAAATGGTCTTCCCTCAGCTGCCATCGCATCCACAGATGCCTGGTAAATGTATTTCTTACAAAACTCGTCCACATCATCTGTGTAGAAAGGACTAGGTGAGAATGTTCCCATACCACCAGTGTTAAGTCCCTGGTCACCATCTTTGGCGCGCTTGTGATCCTGCGCTGAAGTCATGATCTTAATAGTCTTTCCATCTACGAATGAAAGCACTGAAACTTCCTTACCAGTCATAAACTCTTCTATTACTATAGTATTTCCGGCTTCGCCAAATTTCTTATCAAGCATCAATGTCTTAACGCCTTCCATTGCCTCTTCTCTAGTCTGGCAAATTAAAACTCCTTTGCCGAGGGCTAGTCCATCCGCCTTTAGAACGATTGGCATCTTTGCAGTCTCTAGATATTTCATTGCTTCCTCAGGTGAGTCGAAGTTTTCATATCCAGCTGTTGGGATATTGTACTTCTTCATCAAATCTTTTGAGAATGCCTTTGAACCTTCTAGGATAGCTGCGTTCTTTCTTGGACCAAACACGCGAAGTCCAGCCTCCTCAAACTTATCTACAACACCGCCCACTAGTGGGTCGTCCATTCCGATAACTGTTAAATCAATTTCTTTTTCCTTTGCAAAGTCTACTAGCTTATCGAATTCCATCGCTCCGATATCTACACACTCTGCTATTTGTCCTATGCCAGCGTTACCTGGTGCACAGTAAATCTTATCAACCTTTGGGCTTTTAGCAACCGATGTGGTAATCGCATGCTCTCTTCCGCCACTTCCTACTATTAATACTTTCACTGTTTTCTCCTCGCTTTATTTATTTGCTAATTCGTTTATTACTTCAGGAAGAATCTGCCACTCGGCTTCTTCCATAACACGTCTCTGTAATGTTTCAGGTGTATCATCTTCTCTAACCGCCACTGCCTTTTGTTTGATGATTGGACCTGTGTCAGTTCCTTCATCGACAAAGTGCACAGTAGCACCTGTTATCTTTACTCCGCGCTCCAAAGCTTTCTCATGTACTTTTAAACCATAGAAACCGTCTCCACAAAATGAAGGAATGAGCGATGGATGAATGTTTATGATTTTGTTCTCATATTTTTTAACAAGTTCCGCAGGAAGTACTACTAAGAATCCTGCTAGCACTATCAAATCTAGTTTGTAACTATCGATAGTCTCTAGAAGTGCTTTGTTAAATTCATCTCTAGTCGCGTAATCCTTTGGCGATACCGCCACTGCTTCTATGCCCTTACCTTTAGCACGCTCTAGCGCGTAAGCATCTTTTTTATTACTTATTACAACTTCTAGTGTGGCGTTTGTGATTTTTCCAGCATCCATTGCATCCATAATGGCCTGCAAGTTTGTGCCACCACCAGAAACTAAAACTCCAAATCTCATATTGGTCCTTCCTTAATCTACTAGCACTGCTTCTTTAGCGCCGGCTTCTATATGTCCAACTTCGTATGCTTTGTCGCCAGCTGCTTCTATAGCTTCCATAGCCTTATCCACGTCAGCTTCGTCCACTGCAATAATCATTCCAAGTCCCATATTGTAAGTAGCATACATCATTTCTTCGTCGATGCCGCCAGTCTTTTGAAGAAGATCAAAGATAGGTGGAATGTCGTAACTGCTCTTGCTTACGATAGCCTTAACTCCTTCTGGAAGCATACGTGGGATGTTTTCGTAAAAGCCGCCGCCAGTTATATGGCTACAACCCTTAACTGTAACTCCAGCATCCTTCACATTCTTAAGAGCCTTAACATATATGCGAGTTGGTGCAATCAAAGCTTCGCCCAAAGTAGTTCCAAGTTCGTCGTAGTAAGTGTCTAGTGACTCTTTTGTCATATCAAACACTTTCCGAACCAAAGAAAAACCATTCGAGTGAACGCCTGTTGATGCAATACCTATAAGCTTATCTCCCGGCTTAATATTCTCACCAGTGATTAAATCTTTTCTATCAACTACGCCTACGGCAAAGCCAGCCAAGTCATAGTCATCCTCTGGCATCAAACCAGGGTGCTCTGCTGTCTCTCCGCCAACCAATGCTGCGCCGGACTGCTTACAGCCTTCTGCCACACCACTTACTATAGTAGCAATTTTTTCTGGGTAGTTTTTACCGCATGCGATATAGTCTAGGAAGAATAATGGCTCTCCACCTGAACATGCAATATCGTTTACACACATTGCAACTGCATCAATACCGATAGTGTCGTGTTTATCCATTACAAACGCTAGCTTAACTTTTGTTCCGCATCCATCTGTTCCAGACAACAACACTGGATCGTCCATATCCTTAATTCCTGACAAATCAAATGCTCCTGCAAATCCGCCAATTCCACCTAACACCTCAGGTCTCATTGTCTCCTTAATGCTAGCCTTCATTAGCTCTACTGATTTGTACCCCGCTTCAATATCTACTCCTGAACTTTTGTAATCCATTTCTTTCCTCGCTTTATTCGTTTATTTTGGCGTCCTTTGCCATAACTTCTTTTTTCATATTTTCAGCATATGCTTCTAGTTTACATAATAATTCTTCGTCTTCTGTAGCCAAAATCTTTGCTGCCAAGATACCAGCGTTCAAACCGCCATTAATAGCAACTGTAGCCACTGGAACACCTGAAGGCATCTGAACGATTGAGTAAAGTGAATCAACACCGCCCAAATCCGAAGTCTTCATTGGAATTCCGATAACTGGTAGTGGGAACAATGCTGCACACATACCTGGTAGATGCGCTGCCTTTCCTGCTCCAGCTATAATAACTTTCATTCCATTATCCTTAGCGCCCTTTGCCCAGTCAAAGAAGATGTCTGGTTCTCTGTGCGCTGAGATAATTCTCATCTCATAATCAATTCCCATTTCATCTAGGAACGCTGCTGCTTTTTCCATGATAGGCATATCTGAATCACTGCCCATAACTATTCCAACTTTTGCCATTTTCATTTCCTCTTTCTTTCCGTGATTACTCACTTCTTTCAAATCTATGCTTCATTCAAAGCTTCGTTTAGTAACTCTGTTCCTTCTAGTACAAATCTTCCCTGCTCTATAATCTTGATTTCTTCACCATCTTTTGTGATAGCAACTATGTCTCCAAGTTCATCGTATGGGATAGTAACATCCGTATGACAGCCAAAGTATGCTTTGGAAATGTCAGTCTTACGTAGCGCTGATACTTCATTTTCTCTGGCAACTATCTGCTTTCCATCTGGATTGAACGTCTCCATATCTTCTTGGAAACTGAAACATGTATCGCCCACTGCAAAGTGAGGTCCCATCTTCTCTACTATCAAAATAGGAAGTTTGTATATACAATCATATTTGTTTGCAATCACGTACGCTGTAGTATTTGTTCCAATAGCAAACTCACCAATAGGCAAAGTCTCGTGATTAAACATTACGTTTTCTTTGAAGTAGTTTTTGTTTTCTTCATCGGAGTCAAAGTTCTGGCACCTATAGTCTTTAATCATTCCATCTTCAAACTCAATCTCAAGTTCTTTAAAGTTAAGACCTTTCAAGTAAACTGAACTAACGTGAAGTAGTCCGTTTGTACCTTTCAACTTTGGAGATGTGAAAACTTCGCCCAGCGGAATATTTACATCCGCCAAACAGTTTTCAAAGTTTGTCTCCTTAGTAGGGTCATTCATCTCGTGCATTGCCACTGTAAAGTCTGTCTTATTATTTCCTCTACCAGTGATGTGTACAAACTCTGCCTTGTCCAAAGCATCAATCAATACCTGCTGAACTTTTCCATACTTTTCAGTATCAAGACTGTTAATCTTTACTGTCTCGTGGAAAAACTCTTCGAAGTTATCGCCAAACTCTGGAATAGGGAATGAGATAATAGTAAAACTTCTCTCCTCTCCCTTAATATATGTTCTAACAATTTTTGTAAACTCTGTTTGATACTGGGCTGTTAACTCCTGCTGCTCTGGTGTGAACTTGATAGCCTCTGGAGTGCTCTCTGGTTCAAATGGTTTCTCGCCAAAGATTTCAAGTCTAGCAGGTCCAGCCATCTGAGATGCCATCTCTTTTCTACTCTCAAATGCCGCTGTCTCAGTCTCTAGTTTTCTCTTCATATATGCTTTGTCGAAGAATAATGCTGCATCTTGCTTGTGATCAAAAGCGTACTGCTTATTTATATCTGTAGACTGGTAATCCCCATATCCAATTACAGGCTTTAGTCCCATATCTGCAAAGCGCTTGATAGCTGCTTTTACTATTCTCTCAAAGCCAAGCACATACATTAGCTGCACGTTACTCTTGATTGATAAATCTTTCCCTGTTGCCACAAAACCTCTTCTGTAACCTTCAGTGTAAAGACTTGCAATCTCATCTATCTTTTCATCGCTAAGTGTGTTTAAAAACTTAGCCATCTTAATTTCATTATCACCAATATGGTTTCCGTATTTGTAAAGATATCTAATATCACTTAAGTCACTCTCAAGAATAATTTTTGTCACTCTGTCCTTGCTTGGATCTAGCATACTGCCCAAATCTACATCCATAAAGATTTCAGAATTATCTCTCTCAAATGTGTAGATAATATCTTTCAAGTTTTCAGGCGTTAGTCCCTCTTCATCCTCAAACAAACTGTAAATCTCAATTACAAGTTCGCATCTAATTAAAGCAACTTCCAAGTCACCCTCAAACATATTTAATATACCTGAGCGTAGAGATGCATAAACATAGCATAGCATCTGTCCATACTCCTCGCCCAAAGTGTTAACTGCAAATGTTGGGTTTGCAAAACTACTCTGGTAGTTTTCTGGCTCTATCTCTTCATATAACTTTTTATTAAAAGCCTCTAATTCTTCTAATGCAGCCTCGTCAAAGAACCCCTTTTCTTTCTTTTCCTTTATTTCATCAATTAAAAGAATCAACTTTGCGGCAGCTTCAAAGTAAGTCTTAAACTTATCATCTACTGCTGCTTCATTTAATATTTCATTTACCTTTTCAATTACTAATGTGTATCTTTCTTCCATTTTTTGTCCTCTCTAAATGTATGCGATGTATATCAAAACTATAGAAATCCAAATGATTGCGTTAAGAACTGTTCCAATATATGAAAATCTATAAAACTTGTTTTCTTCTGTAAAACTTCTAATACCGATAACAAATCCCATAAGCGCTGAAATAAATACTAGTATCATAATAATTCCTATATACATTCCAGACTTGCCATCTTCCATCACTGCCATGGTAATAGTCAGTGACAAAAGTGCTAAATTGCAAAGTCCGATTGTACTAGAAATTCTGCCACCTCTTGCATATTTGCTTAGTGGTATTTTTCTATCTTTTTTATCTTCTCTAGTAGGCTTTGGCGCCTTCGCTCTTTTGCTAAACATTTCTACCTCTTAATTAATCGCTTTTGCAATCGCATAAATAACATAACCTGTGATTGCCCCAGCTGTGTTTAGAATAATATCATCTATATCAAACGCTCCCACTTTTGTGAGAATCTGAATTACCTCAATAGCTCCTGAAAACATCATTGACAAAAGTGTTACCACGAAAAAATTTCTAGTAACTTTATTCTTTGAACTCATTGGAATGAGAAAACCAAATGGTACAAAGATAAGCATATTTCCACCTAAATTCATAAGTGTAGTTTTCCATCCATAGGTGTATCTCATCGCCCAAAATCTCTTGATTTCGTGGAATGGATGAGTGTTCATTCGTCTAACAATAGTTCCAGTTTTTCTTCCTAACTCATCACTAAAGAACACAAAGAAAATGAGTAGCGCAAAATATGCTACTAAAAGAATTCTTCCAACTATTCTGTTAATTCTTTTTTTCTTTGCTTGTTGCATTTACTACTTTGCTCCGTATTCTTTATAATACTCTTCTATCCTTCCCTTTAGTTCATCATCTAGTTTTCCTTCTGCTGTCAAATACTCTACCACTTCATCCATGCTCACAATTGCGTTAGCATCGAATCCGTATTTTTCCTTTATCTCATCTATCGCTGTCTTATCAGATGTAAGTCCTTTTTCCATCCGGTTTAGTGAAACCATAAGTCCAATGATTTCCACATCGCCCTGTGCCTTAATGATAGGGAATGTTTCCTCGATAGATTTACCAGATGTAGTTACATCTTCTATTATCACAACTCTATCGCCGTCTTTTATCTTGCTTCCAAGTAAGATTCCAGCATCGCCGTGGTCTTTTTCCTCTTTACGGTTCGAACAATATCTGATTTCTTTGCCGTACAAGTTATAAAATGCGATTACTGTTGCCACGCCCAAAGGGATTCCTTTGTAGGCCGGGCCAAAGAGAACGTCAAAGTCGTCACCATAATGCTCGTGAATGGCCTTTGCGTAAAACTCACCAAGTCTCTTTAGCTGAGAACCTGTAACATATGCTCCAGCGTTCATAAAGAATGGTGACTTTCTTCCACTTTTCAAAGTGAAATCGCCAAACTTTAAAACATCACTCTCAATCATAAAATCTATAAATTCATTTTTGTAACTCATCTACTTTACCTTTCCTACCAAATCTTTAATATCTGATACGTTGTGTTTAATCATATAATCTTCTATTCCCTTAACTACTTCCATAGTAGCGTTTGGATTATAGAAGTTAGCTGTGCCAACAGACACCATGGTGGCTCCCGCCAAAATCATTTCAATAGCATCTTCAGCAGTCTGGATTCCTCCCATTCCAATGATAGGAAGATCTACTGCATTTGCCACCTGGTAAACCATGCGTACTGCTACCGGATGAATAGCTGGACCTGAAAGTCCGCCAGTCTTATTTGCAAGAACGAAGTCTTGCTTTTCAATATCTATCTTCATACCAGTAATTGTATTTATAAGTGACAAAGCATCTGCTCCACCACGCTGGGCAGCCTTAGCCATCTCGACTATGTCAGTCACATTTGGACTAAGTTTCATAATTACTGGTTGTTTAGCAACCTCTTTTACTTTTCTTGTGATTTCTTCCACTGCCTTTGGATCTGTTCCAAAAGCAATTCCGCCTTCTTTCACATTTGGACATGAGATGTTTATCTCTAACATATCCACATCTTCGTCGGCCAATCTCTTAACACAGTCTAAGTATTCTTCTTCGGTGTGACCGCAGACATTTACAATAATCTTTGTATCAAACTGTCTTAAAAATGGGATGTCTCTTTTTGCAAAAACATCTACACCTGGGTTTTGTAGTCCCACTGCGTTTAGCATTCCGCCATATGTCTCAGCCACTCTTGGAGTATCGTTTCCTTCCCAAGGAGTACTAGCCACGCCCTTTGTAGTGACAGCTCCCAAGTTATTTAAATCCACAAACTCACCGTACTCTTCGCCCGAGCCAAATGTGCCCGAAGCCACAGTGACAGGATTCTTAAACTCAACTCCTGCAATATTAACTTTCATGTTTAAATCATTGCTCATCTTTTCAACCTTTTAAAAATCTATTTCATTTGCGTCAAACACTGGTCCATCTTTACAGATACGTTTGTTGCAAACATTTGAGTGTTCATCCTTTTCTTTTGTCTTGCAAACACATGCTAGACATGCACCAATACCACACGCCATTCTCTCTTCCAAAGAAATCTGGCACTCGATACCTTTTTCATTTGCCCAATCTTTCAAAGCCTTTAGCATTGGTATAGGGCCACAAGCATAAAGCACATCGCCATCTACACTATTTTCATTTAGTGCATCTATTACTGTTCCCTTTGTACCAGTGCTACCATCTTCAGTAGCAATGACAACAGTAGAGAACTGTTCTAACTCATCAACTAAGAAAAGTTCATCTCTGTAACCCATAACTGAGATTACATTTTCCCTACCAATCTTTTCTGATAAGTTCTTTGCTAGCTCAACCATCGGTGGAATTCCAATTCCTCCACCAACCAAAATGGCTTTTCCATCTCTCATGTCAAAACCATTTCCTAGTGGACCAATAATTTGAATCTCATCACCTTCCTGGTAAGTAGACATTATCTTTGTTCCACCACCTACTACTCTATACACTATTCGCAGTGAATTATCCTTCACCTCACAAATACTGATAGGCCTTGGAAGTAGTTTTGAATCGTCATTTACATACACATCGATAAACTGACCAGGCTTTGCTTCCTTTGCCGCGAACGTTTCAATCCACATGCTGTAAATTCCGTCTGCTATTTTATTTTGACTTAAAATTTTTGCAGTTTCTTTTTTCATCTTAGTTTACTTTCTCAACATCTTTGTTGCTCTCGCTAATAATATAGTGCGGACGCTCTTTCACTTCCACGTATGTCTTCGACAAATACTGTCCAATAATACCGATACAAAACATCTGCACACCGCTTAGGAATACGATGATACAAACGAGTGATGGCCAACCTGAAACTGGATCTCCCCAGATAAATTTTCTGACCATAATAACTACAATTGCTATAAACGCTAAGAAGGTAAATAGAACGCCAAACACTGATGCTATGGAAAGTGGTGCGTTTGTAAAGTTTACAATTCCCTCTAGAGAATATTTAAACAGTTTCCAGAAACTCCACTTTGTCTCGCCGGCTACTCTCTCAACATTTTCGTATTCTAGCCATTTAGTTTTGTATCCAATCCATCCGAAGATACCTTTTGAGAATCTGTTTCTCTCACCCATCTTCACAATGGCCTGAACCATATCTTTGGTCATTAGTCTAAAGTCTCTAGCGCCATCAGCTATGTCCGCATCTGACCATCTATTAATCAACTTATAGAATCTTCTTGCAAAGAATGAACGAATCTTTGGCTCGCCTTTTCTGCTCACACGTCTTGTTGCAACACTGTCGTACTCTCCACTCTCAAGGTAAGTTACCATCTCTGGCAAAAGTGAAGGTGGATCTTGCAAATCTGCATCCATTATTGCCACATAGTCTCCTGTTGCATTGCAAAGACCTGCGTACATTGCGGCTTCTTTGCCGAAGTTTCTTGAAAAGGCAATGTAAGTAGTTTTGCTATCGTATTTAGCTAGTTCCTTAAGATGTTCTAATGTCTTATCCTTTGACCCGTCATCTACAAAGATGTATTCAAAATCAAAGTAAGGCATCTCTCCTGCAGTCTTTTCAAGCTCTTTGTATAAATATTTAAGACTTTCTTCCTCGTTATAACATGGAATTATTAAAGATATTTTCTTCATAACTCTCTCCTAAAAAATAGTTTTGATATCCTCTATCATATTGATTGTGGCCTGACGAGAAGCATCCGCAAATGACTCTTCATCAAAACCATCTAAGTTTTTGTAAGCACAAATGATTCCTCTAGATGAATTAACAACGGCTCCCAAACCGTCCTCGTTAAAGAATGGCTTCAAATCTTTAGCTGTTCCACCCTGCGCACCGTAACCTGGCACTAAGATGTAACTCTTTGGCATAACTTTGCGAAGCACTTCTCCCATCTCTGGATATGTGGCTCCAACTACTGCGCCTATATAGCTGTAGTCATCGCCCATACAGTCTTTGCCCCACTCATCTACCTTTTGTCCAACCATCTCATAAAGTGGTTTTCCATTTATTTCTTGATCTTGGAACTCTCCGCTAGAAGGATTTGAAGTCTTAACCAAAATGAATAGTCCCTTCTTCTCTTCTTTGCAGACATCGATAAATGGATTGATCCCATCACTTCCAAGATAAGGATTAACTGTCACAAAGTCCTCGTCAAAAGGTGCAAACTCTGCACTTCCAACTTTAATCTTTCCAATATGTGCTGTGGCATATGCCTTAGATGTAGAACCTATGTCTCCACGCTTTGCATCGCCTATCACAACCATATCTTTTGACTTTGCATAGTCTACTGTCTTCTTAAAAGCTACAAGCCCGGGAATTCCAAACTGCTCATACATTGCAATCTGTGGTTTAACCGCTGGTGCTATATCGTATATTGCATCAATAATTCCTTTGTTGTATTCAAAGATAGCATCGCCCACAGCCTCCAAAGTCTCGCCGTATTTTTCAATTGATGCCTTCATAATATGACTTGGAACATACTCATACATTGGATCAAGTCCAACCACGATAGGCGCTTCCATCTTTTTAATTTTACTTACTAATTTGTTAATCATTATAAACAATCTCTCCATCTAAAATTGTGTATTTAACTTTTCCAAAAAGTTTATATCCATCAAAAGGTGTGTTCTTACCCTTCGACTCAAAATCATTTTTATCTACAGTGTATTCTTCGTCTGCGTCAAAGATAGTGATGTCCGCTACACTTCCCTCTTTTAAAGTTCCCTTATCTATTCCAAGAATCTTTGCTGGGTTGTAACTCATCTTTTCAATCATCTGTTTCAAAGTGATGTGACCAGGTTTTACTAAATTTGTAACAGTAAGTCCAACAGATGTCTCAAGTCCCACAATGCCAAATGGTGAACCTTCAAAGCCTTTAGACTTTTCTTCTTCACTGTGTGGTGCGTGATCTGTTGAGATAACTTCTAATATATCTTCTGATAAACCTCTTATTAATGCATCTCTATCCTCTGCTGTTCTAAGAGGTGGATTCATTTTGAAGTTTGCATCATTACTTGGAATGTCATCTGTAGTTAGTGTGAAGTGATGTGGACAAACCTCTCCCGATACTTTCACACCCTTGTCCTTTGCCACCTTTAGCATCTCTACAGAATCTTTTGTAGAACAATGGCAAAGATGAAGTGTTGTTCCTAATTTTTCTGCTAGGTTGATATCGCGCTGTGCGATAATATCTTCCACTTCATTTGTGATTCCCTTTAGGCCAAGTTTTTGGGCATTTGAATCTGCATTCATCACTCCGCCTTTAACTAAATTTATTTCTTCGCAATGTGCTAGCACTGGAACATTTAGTTCAGCCGCTTCCTTCATCGCTTTCGCATAAACTTCTTCATCCATCACAGATTTACCATCTTCACTTATTGCGCAAATTCCTGCTGCTTTAAGCGTAGCAATATCTGTGATTTCTTCTCCCTTCATGCCTTTTGTCACGGCACCTACTGGGAGTACGTTTGTATATTTCTCTTCTGAAGCTTTGTCTATGATATATTTGACTGTCTCTTCAGAATCTATAACTGGATTTGTGTTTGGCATGCAGCACACAGTAGTGAATCCACCTTTGGCTGCTGCCTTTGAACCAGTCTTGATATCTTCTTTATGTGTCTGGCCTGGATCTCTGAAATGCACATGCATATCAATTAGTCCAGGTGCTACTACTAATCCTGTGGCATCAATCACTTTGTCTGCCTCATCGCTAATAGAAGGAGCTTTTGCTTTTATCACTCCATCTTCCACTAGCACATCTAACACTGCATCAGTGTTTGTGGCTGGGTCTATTACATTTCCATTTTTGATTAGTAGTTTCATAGTCTTCCTTTATTTCTTTAGTTGATATAGGCTGACAATCTTTGAGTCGTTGCTCTCTTTGTCGCCGTCGTATACCAATTCATACTTTCCACTGTTAATATATGGAGCAAACTTTGAAATAGTATCAGCGTTCTCACTCTCATCCACTAACAAGTAGTCTGGATTTGCTGGAACTTTGTCTTTGTGTTCTTCATTTAAATATCCAATGTCGTAACACTGTAGGTTTTTTGCCATATGAGGCATAATCCAACCTGTTGTGAATACACTCTTGTCATTTGGAACCATGCTTATAGCCTTATCAAACTTCTCCACCTTAGTGCTGTTGCTTTGATACATATTCACATAGCGTGGCGCTTTTGGAAGTATTAGTCCCATAAACATAATCGCGCAAATAATAAGTGAACATGTAACCATTTTTTTCGCCTTCTTAGGTTTCATATCTGCCACATTCATTATGATTAGATAAATGAATAGAGCGATATGTCCAAAGTTATATTGGAATTCAATTTGATGCTGGTAAATATATGTTGTAATCAAGCTGACAACTATAATACTTCCAAGCAAAATGTATCTTGAATACTTTCTTCCTGTTGCAAAGATTAGTGCGCCTACTGGCACAAACATCTCAATCAAGTAGCCAATCTTATCCATCTGTACAGTGTCTCCACCGCCTATCACACCTCCATTATGGTTCGAAATAATCTGAGTGATTACATAACCAGGATTTGTGATGAATACTCTCGCCATCTGAGTAAAGCCGGCCTGTTTGTCATAGAACATATTGTCATATCTAAAGTCCATTATGCCCAAGCCATAACTGTTTATAACTTTGATTGCGACTACAAAGTATATTGCTCCCACCAAGATAAAGATTAGTCCTCTTAGTCTGCTCTTTCTTGAAACAATCCAGAATAGTCCTAGTAGCATTACATACATAGCTGCATCTTCTTTGACGAAGAGGGTTAGTAGTAAGAATACTACTGTTAGGATGTTTTTCTTTTTCTCAACTGCCCATATTAGCATTAGGATCATAAATGTTAGGAAGCAGTTTTCGTGGAAGTCGTATAGAATTCCGCCTACTGTTGCTGGGAACAAAGCGTAAATTGCGATTATTGCAAGTGTTACTTTGTTGCTTAATTTATATTGTTTTCCAAGTAGATAAATTGGAAGCACTGGAAGCGCAACCATAATCGCTTGGATTACTGCCACTGTTTCTGGCTTAGGGAATATAAAGTAAATTGGTAGTGCAATGTAGAATATTGGTGAGAAGTGAACCGCAAAGTGTGATAGTTCGTAACCTCTCTCCACTACTGTCTTAAATACGCCAGTTTGCTTCATATACTCGAAGCCCTGTGCAAAGATTCCGTAGTCAAAAGTTGGTGCTGTATATGCTTCAAACTTATATACTCCAATGACTGATGTAAGTATTAGCAAAAATGCTCCCATCACTGCTACAAAAATCTTTAAAGATCTATCACTCACTTTAATTTTTGCTACTACGTCAAAGACTTCGTCTTTCACATACAAAAATGCAATAACAGCTAATGCTCCAGATAGAGCCAAGAAACAAACCTGTGCAATTGGATTGTTCGATACAGTGTCAAAACTTATTTGGCTAGTAAAGTAACCTGCTAGCAAAAAGTAAATCATTACAACTGCAAACATTAATATCTTAGATAGTGATTTTTTAGTTTTATAAAGAATGCCTGAAATAATACCAAAGGCTACAAACAGCAAAATCACTTTTACAAGAGATGTGTTTTTTACAAACTCAATGTTTGCTAGTTCTTTGAAGGAGCCGGTAAGTATAGCGGTAATAGCAAGTGCTGTTACCACGCTTACTGCTATTCCTTCGAAGATTGATTTCTCATTCTCCAAATATTTTTTTACAAATTTGTTTTCTTTTAAGTTCATAGGAACTCTCCTTTATTTCCAGAACATCACTGTGTTGTATACGTCATAATAGATATCTGGTCTAGTATCAGTAAATCCACTAAATCCAGTACTCATTGTAACTAGTACATTTATAATTATTGTTGCAAGTAATACAACAAAAATTCCAAGTAATGCTTGTCTTAAAACGCCTTTCTTTCTAGCCCATCCTTCTATTGCAAAAATAACAAAGATAGATGGTATTACGAATGCCCAACCAAAGTCTAGCGAGTATCTAAATGATGCTCCACCCATAACTATTGTTGTGTAGCAAAGAACTAATGCCATGATAGCTGTTGCTATTACAAAGGCTTTGTCTTTGCTGCCTTTAAGACTATTTTTAACTGTAACTGGCACTCCCACAAATGCCCAGATAAATGGATATGCAAACACTCCAATTCCCGCCATTGCAAATAGGTAGCCATGGTATGTAACCTCTGTGTCAGCTAATTCTATAAATGGGAAATTGGCCGAAGTCTTTGGTAATTCTAGCAAGCCATTCTGAATAACAGTTGGCACTTTTGAAATGACTGTAGGCTTAAAATATGAAGTGTCATAAACTGTAAGCTGATGAGCCACTCCAAAATCAAATGGGCTTCCAAATCTTACCTGGTTGTAAATCATTAGTAGCACTCCAATAACCACATAAGGTATAGCTATCGCTACTATTGTTTTTATATTCTCTTTGCAAAAGATATTTGCAAAGTATCTTGCTAGTTTATTCTTCTTTTCACTGTTTCCTTTACTTGCCAAGTAATTAAGAATTAGTGGTAATACCACAATAGATGCTAGCAAGAAACTTGCTTTACATCCCACTGCCAAAGCAAAGGCCAATGCTCCTAAGCTTAAGAACAATGTGTTCTTGTTTTCTCTATGCACTCCCTCGTACACAAGGTTTATTCCAGCCAATATACAAATGAGACCTCCTAGTGGAGATAGTTCGTAAATCTTAGCACCATAAAATACCGAAGTTAAGAATATTGTGCTAAGTGATGCTGCCATTACACCAATAACAGTCCACATGTTTAGCTTTCTTCTCTTTGCAATGTTGTGAACTAACAAGCACATAAGAAGTGAAATAATTACCGCAAAGATAAATGTGATCAATCTAGTAGTTGGCATTATTCCCGTTAAAGCATAAACAGGAAGGAATGTAAATATCACTGGAACTGGTCCATAGTATGTATAGTAATGTCCATCGTTATATGCATAGTCCCACTCATACGATGATCCTTTATCTTGCATCACCTTATCTCTGATGAATGGCTTATATGGATCTTTCAATCCCTTTAAAACATCTAACTGTCTTTTATCGCCATTTTCTGTGAATTCATCCACACCATCTAAATGTGTCTGACCCTTTGTAAAGGCAATGGCTAGTTTTTGATACTGATCATAATTGCTAACTGAATTTGTCTTAGTATCTTCAAATAAAAATCCGTCTTTTGGTTTCATTTGTGCGTAAGCCAAAAAGTATAGGAACAATATCTGAACAACTAACAAACTTACTATTGCAATTTTTCTAACTTTCTTTGACTTCTGACCGGCATAGTTTAGATTTCTGTATCTGTAAATCATTGCTAGTGCAAAGAACACTAGACAAACCACTATCAATCTCCATGCTTTAAATCTAAATGGAATATCCTGGTTTACTCCAGTTTTAATCATTCCAGATGTTATTACTGCATCATTTGATACTATTTTAATTTTTAAAGCAGTAGTCTTTCCTGCCAAATGGAGTCTAATATACTGTGTGTTCTTTGTTCCATAAACCACATTTATATCCGAATCATTTATAGGGAAGTACTCAGTAATCACTTCATCCTTATAATCAATAGATACCTTTGCGCTCTCTATATCTTTTGGAATTTCTACAAAGACATTGTTTACTTTTGAATCAATATTATTTATTTCTACAGTAAACGTTGGCTTTTCTGAATCATCTTCTTTTGAAACAAAGTAATCATCGTTCGAACTCTTTACGCCTGCTTGATCATATGTTATTACACTTTCGCTTTTCTTTAGCGACTGTCCAATATTCTCATATGTGGTGTAATTAAAAGTAAAGATTTCCAAAACAAGCGCCATTAAAAATGATGCAATAAATAGTGTTGCAATGTCTTTCTTAATTTTTTCAGTTTTGTTTAGGAACAACATAATGCCAAACGCTAATGCTATTCCAACTATCATCATTACTATTCCCATAATTATACCTTTTTATGTAAACCTACTTGTTTTCTTCATCCACGTCTTCGTATTCGACGTCTATCACTTTCGGACTTCCACTCTGAGTCTTCGTCCATCTCTTAATCTTTCCTGAGATAGCTAGTGTTGTTATAAAGTTAATGACACCGACAAAGATAAGTGCGATTCCCGCTGCTGCTACTAGAGTTTGTCCTTTATCCTTGCCTTCCTGTGGAGGATAAATCATAAATACAACTGCTAACAAAATGAATATCAATGCAACAACTAGCATTGGAATCCATTTTAGTCCCATTCTCTTTAGATCAAATGCATTCTCTAACTTCATTAGTCCACTAACCAAGACGATAGCTGCTGTAAAGTATGCTAGCAATGTGATCAGTTTACTCATTTGAGTTAGACAAATGATTCCTAGTATCAAGAAGATGACCGCTAACACTAGTTCATATGCTGTATATCTACCCAAATCTCTTCTTCTGAAATATTCAATAGCATGTCTGATTGCATAAACAAACATTAAAATGCTTAGACAATATGACAAGATTTTTTCTACATCCTGTGGGAAGAAAGCCATAAGAATGCCCATCGCTATACATCCAAGTGAGAATACGACCATTTCCCATTTCAAACTTTTTAGATAGTTCATGTTCTACTCCTTATTTGAAGAACTCGACACCTGACTCGAAGACTTTCATATCTTCTTCGCCGTAAATGTTTTTGTTTACGCTTCTTCCTTTTCTCTCGATATGCGCCATCTTACCGAAGCATCTTCCGTCTGGACTTGTGATACCCTCGATAGCCATATATGAACCGTTCACGTTCCACTCTTCATCCATAGTTGGAACTCCAGCTTCGTTCACATACTGTGTAGCAACCTGACCGTTTGCAAAGAGTTCATCTAGCACTTCCTTAGGAGCTACAAATCTTCCCTCACCGTGTGATGCAGGGTTTGTGTAAACTCCGCCTAGCTCTGCCTTCTGCAACCATGGTGATTTGTTTGAAACCACTTTAGTGTAAACCATCTTTGATACGTGACGGTTGATTGTATTGTATGTAAGTGTTGGCGCCTGTTCGTTCTGTCCAGTAATCTGTCCGTTTGGAACCAAACCAAGTTTGATCAATGCCTGGAATCCGTTACAAATACCAAGTGCCAAACCATCTCTCTCGTTTAATAGCTTTGTTACTGCTTCCTCAATCTTTGGATTTCTGAAAGCTGTTGCAAAGAACTTAGCTGAACCGTCCGGCTCATCACCTGCACTAAATCCACCAGGGAACATGAGAATCTGTGACTGGTTTAGAGCTTCCACATAAGCGTCTACAGAATCTCTGATATCTGATGGTGTAAGGTTTTTAAATACCTTTGTTATTACATCAGCGCCGGCCTGTTCAAACGCCTTTGCTGTATCGTACTCACAGTTAGTACCTGGCATGACTGGGATAAATACCTTAGGTCTAGCAACTTTGTTTTTGCAAACATAGATTGAACCCTTGTCATATACTGGTGTATCAAGGTCTGATGTGTCATCGTGACTTCTTGTTGGGAATACTGCCTCTAGAGGTTTCTCCCAAGTCTTAATAGCCTCATCTAGTGTGATTACTACATCGCCCTTTTCCAAAGTCTTTGTATCATTAGTCATACCAACTACGTCGTGGTCAATTGTTACTTCTTTATCCGCAGCAATCTCTGCCACAATATCACCAAAGCCTGGGGCAAATAAGTCTTTGCCGTCCCAAGAGTCATCGATAGTAATACCAATCTTATTACCAAATGCCATTTTTGAAACGGCTGGGATAATACCCTTGGCATCAAGTGTGTAGGCTGCCACAATCACACCGTCCTGAATCATCTGATGGATGGCATCATACATTTTCTTTATCTGTTCATAGTTAGGCTTCTCAAATTTATCTTTTTCAATCTTGAATCTAACTACTTTGTCTCCAGCTTTCTTAAACTCTGGAGTAATAATATCTTTTTCTTTTGCTACATCCACGGCAAAGGAAACAAGTGTTGGTGGAACATCAATATCGTTAAATGTTCCAGACATACTGTCCTTACCACCGATTGATGGAAGTTCAAATCCCATCTGCGCATCGTATGAACCAAGAAGTGCTGCGAATGGCTGACTCCATCTCTTTGGATCTTCACTCATTCTTCTGAAGTATTCCTGGAATGTCATACGAATCTTTCTAAAGTCACCACCTGCTGCTACAACCTTTGCGATAGAATCAACAACCGCGTAAATAGCACCGTGGTATGGACTCCAGCTTGATAGGTATGGGTCAAAACCGTAACTCATAATTGTAACTGTGTCGCAATCACCATTTTGAACTGGAAGTTTTGCAACCATACTCTGAGTTTCAGTTAACTGATACTTACCACCGTGTGGCATATATACTGAACCTGCTCCAATAGAGCCGTCAAATTTCTCAACCAAACCTTTTTGTGAACACTCATTAAGGTCAGCCAAAGTATCTAACCACTTAGTCTTAATGTCTGATACTTCCTCTGCCTTAAAGAAGTCTTTATTTTCATCTGGCATATCAACAGCCACTGAAGTTTCCTGGTGAGCTCCGTTTGTATCTAGGAATTCTCTTGAGATATTTACAATCTCTTTTCCTCTCCACTCAAGAACAAGTCTTGGACTTTCTGTAACCTCAGCCACTACTGTAGCCTCTAAGTTCTCTTCTTTTGCGTATGCTAGGAATTGGTCAACATCCTTAGGATCAACTACTACAGCCATTCTCTCTTGAGACTCTGAAATAGCAATCTCAGTTCCGTCCAAACCTGCATACTTCTTTGGTACTAAATCTAAGTTAACGTGAAGACCGTCAGCCAACTCACCAATAGCTACAGACACACCGCCTGCGCCAAAGTCGTTACACTTCTTAATCAAGTAACTAACTTCTTCTCTTCTAAACAATCTTTGTAGCTTACGCTCTGTAGGTGGATTACCTTTTTGTACTTCTGCACCACACTCTTCGATAGACTCCTCTGTGTGAATCTTTGAAGAACCTGTAGCTCCACCACAACCATCACGACCAGTCTGTCCACCAAGTAGAACGATAATATCTCCTGGATCTGATGTAAGTCTCTGTACTGCACGACGAGGAGCCGCACCCATAACTGCACCAATCTCCATTCTCTTAGCAACGTAGTCTGGATGGTAAATCTCTTTAACTAAACCTGTAGCCAAACCAATCTGGTTTCCGTATGAACTGTATCCATCTGCAGCACCCTGTACTAACTTCTTCTGTGGAAGTTTACCCTGCATAGTCTCCGCCAAAGGCTTAGTAGGATCCGCTGCGCCAGTAACACGCATAGCTTGGTATACGTATGTACGACCTGATAGTGGATCTCTGATAGCTCCGCCCAAACATGTAGCGGCACCACCAAATGGCTCAATCTCTGTTGGGTGGTTGTGAGTCTCGTTCTTGAAGTTCACAAGCCACTCCTCAGTCTTACCATCTACCTCTACAGGTACTACGATAGAACATGCATTTATTTCATCTGACTCTTCCTGGTCATCTAACTTTCCTTCTGCTTTAAGTTTTCTCATAGCCATCAAAGCTAAATCCATCAAGCATACAAACTTATCTTCTCTTCCTTTGAAGATCTCGTCACGCACTTTTAGGTAATCCTCATAAGTGCTCTCCATAACCTCTTTATAAAAACCTTCGTCAAACTTAACATCAGTCAACTCTGTGTTAAATGTTGTATGACGACAGTGATCTGACCAATATGTGTCTAGCACTCTAATCTCAGTCATTGTTGGATCTCTGTCTTCGTCGTTTTTAAAGTAGTTCTGAATATGCAAAAAGTCTTTAAAAGTCATTGCAAGACCTAGTGAGTCGTACAATTCTTTTAAAGGCTCCTCTTCTATGTCCTTGAAACCGTCAAAGACAATAACGTCTTCTGGCTCTTCAAAATTCTGTTTTAATGTTTCCGGTTTTTCTAGACCTGTCTCTCTAGAATCTACTGGGTTGATACAGTAACTCTTAACCTTTTCGAATTCTTCGTCTGAAACATCGCCCACCAAAACATATGTAGTAGCTGATTTGATAACAGGTTGCTCGTCTTCATTCAAAAACTTCACACACTGTTCAGCTGAGTCTGCTCTTTGATCAAACTGTCCTGGCAAGTATTCCACGCTGAAGATTTTACTCTTACTCTCGTCGTATGGGAACTCCTCCTCATACACATCATCTACAGGTGGTTCCGAAAAAATAGACGTAAGAGCTTTATCGAATGTTTCATCCGACAAATTCTCTACGTCATATCTCACCAAAACACGGACTTTCTCAAGTCCATCTATTCCTAAGTATCCTTTAATATCATCTGTTAGTTCCTTTGCTGCCATAGCAAATGGCGCTTTTTTCTCCACGTAAACTCGTCTTACCAAACCGATTTTTCCTCCAATTTCTTAGGGCTTTTCGTATATTTTTCCTCGCCAAAACATACGACCCCACAATCCCCTATATCATACCATATTTTAGGACATTTTGCGATACAAAAAAGCACAAAAAAAGCCGATTTTTTCGGCTTTTTTTAATAATTTTTGTATATTTAGAATTGTTTGGTTTTTATACTACTTCTTAGTCTTTTTGCTCTTCTTATTACTCCACTTTTTAGCGTATAATCTCTTGCCTTCAACAGTGGTACTATATGGTCTAACCATAACGTAATATCTCTTTCTAGCTTTTAGTTTCTTTAATGTTACTTTTTTGCCCTTAACAATCTTTGTCTTGGACTTCTTCATAGACTTGTATTTTGAATATTTTACTTTGTAGCCGACTGCATGTTTAACCTTTTTCCACTTAACAGTAAGCTTTTTGTGCCCTGCTTTTATAGATTTAATCTTAGTTTTACCAGGTCTTTCAACTGTAATACCACTTCTTACAGTGATACTTCTCTTATACCAAGAAGCATTGTATGCTCCAAACCAGAAGTTCAAATCTACTCTTCCGCTAATTCCTGAAACAGAGCCTTTAGAAGTACACTGCCACATATTGGCAGATCCTTTGTAATCTAAGTCTGAATCCCACTGCGCTACCCACTTAGAAACTGTCATATCCTTACTAAATGAACCTGGAATATAGTTATTCCACCAGTTTAAGTTCGCATATATACCAGACTTGTAACCTTGCGCATTAATAATGTTAAGGAAAGTATTTGCAATCTGACCAACCTTTGTCTTTCCAAGTTTAGCTTGCGCGCCTTCCTCCATATCGTAGTAAATAGGGAAATACACGTCTCTTCCCTTTAACAAACGCAATACATGGTGAGCCTCACTCTTTGCCTGCGTAGTATTTTGTGCATAAGAATAAAGGTATGTACTAAACGGAATATTGTTCTTTATACACCCTGCTACGTTTTTCTCCCAGTAAGCATCGTCCTGGCTTGTGATGTTATCGCCAAATCCGCATCTTATAATTGCAAAGTCTACATCTGTCTTGGAAACCTTTTTCCAATCGATGTTTCCCTGCCACTTACTGACATCAACGCCCTTCATAGTGGCATTTTTTATCACATCGCCTTCATCATTGACAAACTGGCCCTTTGAATTTTTACTCCAAGCCTTTGTGGCCGCATTAATTTGTGGCGCAAAAATGGAGCCCATCACAAAGACAAGGCTTATGATTATGGCTCCTTTAATTACATTTTTAAAACTCTCAGACATAATTCCTTCTTTCAACCCCTCATAGGTTCAACTTTTCGATTTACTTAATATCAGCAATAACTTTATCCAATATTTGTGATGCAACAGTGTCCTTCGACGCCTTTTCTAGCTGTTCCTCGCTATCCTTAGTGATAAGCGTAACAACATTTGTTCCTTCGCCAAAGCCTGCACCTTCCACTTTTAAGTTATTTGCGCATATTAAATCTAGATTTTTTTGTTCCAACTTATGTCTAGAATTTTCAACCATATTCTCTGTCTCCATGGCAAAGCCAACCAAGAACTGTTTTTTCTTACGCTTTGACATAGATAAAAGAATATCCTTATTTTCCTCGAGCTCTATTATAACATCTTTTTCAGATTTTTTAATTTTTTCTTTCGCCTGGTTCTTTGGCTTGTAATCTGCCACTGCAGCGCTCATTATAACAATGTCTTGCTCGTCAAAGACCTTATCCACTGCATCATACATTTCATCTGCGCTCTCTACTTCTACCACGTCTACAAACATTGGCTTATCAATGCTTGTAGGACCTGTCACAAGTGTAACCTCTGCACCGCGTCTTACAGCATTCTTCGCCAAAGCATATCCCATAGTTCCAGTTGAGTGGTTTGAAATGAATCTAACCGGATCTATCGCTTCCTTTGTAGGACCTGCAGTTATTAGAATTTTCTTGCCCTCTAGGTCTTTGTCGCAAGCTACTTCTTTTAAGATATACTCCAAAAGCACTTCAGGTTCTGGCATCTTACCTTTACCTGTGTCGCCGCACGCCAAGTAACCAGTAGCTGGCTCTATTATTTCGTAATCGTATTTCTTTAGTTTCTCGATGTTTTCTTGCACGATAGGATTATCAAACATATTTGTATTCATGGCAGGCGAGATAATCTTCTTTGCCTTGCACGCCATAATGGTAGTCGTTAGCATATCATCCGCAATGCCACCGGCAATCTTTCCAATCACATTCGCACTGCATGGCGCAACCATAAAAACATCTGCCTTATCTGCCAAAGACACATGCTCCACGTTGAATTCGAAATCTCTATCGAAAGTCTCGATCAAACATTTATTTCCAGTCAAAGTCTCAAAAGTGATAGGGTTAATAAAGTTAGTCGCATTCTTTGTCATAATAACATGAACGTCCGCTCCCAACTTCTTCAAAGCGCTTGCAAGATTTGCAGTTTTGTAAGCCGCTATACTTCCCGTAACTCCTAAGACTACAGTTTTTCCTTTTAACATTATCCTAACCTCTCTACGTCAAACAATGCTCCGTGCTTTTCATAGTTTGTAACACGAGTGATCTTATTTTCGTCATCGACAAAGACAACCTTTGGAGGAGTATTCTTTGCCTCCTCTTCGCTCATCTGAGCGTAGCTCATAATGATAACCTTATCTCCAATATCAACTTTGTGAGCTGCTGCTCCGTTCACGCATATAACGCCTGATCCTTTGTCGCCAGCAATCACGTAAGTATCGAAACGATTACCATTGTTAACATCAGCCACCTGAACTTTTTCGTATTCCAAAATACCAGAGTTAATCATCAACTCCTCATCTATCGTAATACTTCCAACATAGTCCACGTCAGCCTGTGTCACTGTTGCTCTATGAATTTTACTTTTCAACATTTCTAAAACCATTTTTTCAAACCTCTTAAATATTTATTCAATAATAAAGTTGTCAATCAATCTAGTTTTACCAACATATACTGCCATTGCCACAAGCATTGGCGCTTTAATCTTATCTTGCTGCTGCATTGTAAGTCCGTTTACTGCCTTCACATAATCAATCTTTGCCAAAGGCTCAGTCTCGATATTCGCTTTCATAGCCTCAACTAAAACATTAGCATCGCTCTCGCCGTTAGCAACAATCTGCTTTCCAAGTTCTATAGTCTTGTATAGGATAAGCGCTGCCTGTCTTTCTTCTGGAGAAAGATAAGTATTTCTAGAACTCTTTGCAAGCCCATCTTCTTCTCTGATAGTTGGGCAACCAACTATTTCTAAATCCATATTCAAGTCTTCCACCATATGTCTGATAATGGCTAGCTGCTGCGCATCCTTCTGTCCAAAGTATGCTTTGTCTGGAGCAACAATGTTAAATAACTTATTGACTACTGTACAAACTCCTCTAAAGTGAACTGGTCTAGATAGTCCGCAGAGTTCCTCTGTTAAAACATCCATATCCACATATGTGCTAAATCCAGGATTGTACATTTCCTCTGGTTCTGGATTGAAAATCAAATCTGCACCCAAACTTTCACAATATGCTGAATCCTTTTCAATATCTCTTGGATAACTTTCTAGATCTTCGCTTGGTCCGAACTGCATTGGATTTACAAAATCACTAACTACTGTTCTGTCATTTTCCTCCACAGATTTCTTTATCAAACTTCCATGTCCTTCATGAAGGTATCCCATAGTTGGTACTAGTCCAACAGTTAACCCTTCACTCTTCCAAACTTTTACTTGTTCTCTTACTTCATTAATTGTTTTTACTAACTTCATTTTTCTCTCCTGTTTTTATGTAAACCTAGTATAATTTTTCGATTATGTCGTCATCTATATCGTATGTGTGTTCTTCTCCTGGGAATGTTCCATCATTCACTTCTTTGATGTAACTTTCAAATGCCTCTTTCATCACATCTCCCATATTGGCAAACTGCTTAACAAACTTTGGAACAAAGTCCTTAAACATTCCAAGCATATCTTGCATTACTAAAACCTGACCGTCTGTGTCTTTGCCGGCACCTATTCCGATAGTTGGAATAGATAGTTTTTCTGTAACCATCTTGGCAAGTTTCGCTGGGACACCCTCTAACACTACCATAGATGCTCCTGCCTTTTCCACAGCAAATGCGTCTTCTATCAACTTCTTTGCAGCGGCCTCAGTTTTTCCCTGCACCTTGTATCCGCCAAAGGCATTGATGGACTGTGGTGTAAGACCAATGTGTGCACAAACTGGGATAGATGCTTTCACAATAGCCTCTATCTGTGGACAAACTTCCACGCCGCCCTCTAGTTTAACCATATTTGCGCGGCCTTCCTGAACTAGTCTGCCAGCATTTCTCACCGCATCGCTCACGTCAGCCTGATATGACATAAATGGCATATCACAAACTACGAAAGTATCTTTTACTGCACGAGATACCGCCGCACAGTGGTGAATCATATCTTCCATCGTCACCTGCAAAGTATCCTCGTAACCAAGCATAACGTTTCCAAGTGAGTCACCTACCAATATTGTGTTTACTCCTGCTTCTTCCATAATCTTTGCCGATGAATAATCATAGCAAGTGATCATTGAAATCTTTTCGCCGTTGTTCTTTTGTTCCTGTAATGTTGTAACTGTGTTCTTCATTTTTGTCTCCTTTGCTGCTACTTCAACAATTCTTCTATCTGTGAATAATCCCTATCTGGATTCTTTTTCTTTGCTACTTTTAACACCTGTTTTGACACTGACTTGTAAGCATCAATCTCGCTCTCTTTAAGAGCCGCCAAATGCTTCTTTATAGTGGTAGCATCTCCTCGCTCAATTGGACCCGTAAGCGCTTTCACTGTCCCATCTTCTATAATGTGATCCATATTGGCTTTCATAATCGGAACCAAAGCCTCGTGAGGAATGATTTTTTCTGCCATATCAACAAGACCTACTACCAAGTTGCTAGCAACCGCCGCCGCCAAATGATATCTAGCCTTGTCCTCTGTCTTAATAAGGTTTACTTTGTTTCCAAGACGCACAAATAGATTAGACACCTCGTCTAATTTTTCTTTGTCGCCCTCGATTGTAAAATAAATATTGGATAACTCTTTGTACGATTTGTATTTGTCGTTAATCGCACAGAGTGGGTGGATGGAATAACCATAACTGTTATGATTATCTAACCCTGAAAAGATTTCCGATGAATGTACGCCACTAGTGTGACATATAATCTTATCGGTAAAATGACTTAAACTTACCTGATTCCAGACGTCCGCCAAAGAATCGTCTGGCACTGTAAAGAATAAAACATCACTATCCGCTACTAACTCATCTAATGAATCGTAACTTTTACTATTAGTAAATTCTGCTGCTTCTAGTGAATCTTGTTTTGCTTCGCTGTAGTAACCCACGACGTCTAAATCATGGTCAGCGAAATATTTTCCAAGGGAAAAGCCAACTTTTCCCGCGCCAATAAATCCAAACTTCATGGGCATCCCTCCTTCCGGGACAATGAGTCTTATTCTTCCGATATAAGCTCAGGCTCAATCCGTCATCTCTATTCGCTTTTCAGGGTATGGTTTCTTACGAATACCATCCGCGAAGGCTAATATACTACAAAAACCCCAATAAGTAAAGCAAAAAAGTCTCCTACAAAAATGACATTCGAGCCTAAAAAAAATAAACTCGAAATTACTAAAAATCGTAATTTCGAGTTCATTTTTTCTCTCGAACGAGTTATTTATTTCTTAGCTTTTTTTGTAGTTTTAGCCTTCTTTGTTGTCATTGGGGCTGGTGTAGTGGTAGGCTCTGAACCCTTCTTCTCTTTTACGTTGTCTACGATAAAGTCTTGAACTTTTTGAGCAAGAATTCCAATTTCGATTTCATCTTTTCCTTGCTGTTTTTCGAAGTCTTTTAGAGTCATACCATTCTGCTTAGCATACTTGCTAGCTTCTTTTTTGTATTCCTTGGCAGATAGAGTTAAGTTTTCTCTCTTAGCAACTTCTCTGATAAACATATTCTGTTTAACAACCTGTTTAGCCTGCTCTGTTAACTGCTTATTCCACTGCTTCTTTGTCATCTGGCAAGCTTTTAGGTAAGCATCAAGTGAAACTTCTCCGCCAAACTGCTGGCTGTACTGAGCCAACTGCTGATCTGTAAGTTTCTTCTTAGCTTTCTTGAGTTCTTTGTCGTCGTACTTAGTAACCTTTGAATCCTCAAGAATCTTGCCCATAATCTTATTGGAAATGTTATACTTTCTCATTTCTGTCTTGATGTACTTCTTAAGTTCTTTTACAGTCTTAATATCTTTGTCAGCCTGGAATAATGTCTTGGCATTTTCCTTTACAAACTTATCATTAAGCTTAGGTGTTTCTTTCTTTGTAAGTGAATTAATCTTGAAAGTAAACCATACTGGCTTTCCAGCAAGTGAAACTTCTTTGCCCTTAACCTTTGCCTTGTTTGTGTAAGTCTTAGGGAACTTCATCTTTGCTGTGAACTTGTCACCTACGTTATGTCCAACAATTGAACTTGTGAAACCTTCAATATAGTTCTGTGCATCCTGAGCTAGATCTATATCTTGCTTCTTAGCAGTACCACCTTCAAAGGCTTCCTTCTTTCCTTTATATTCAATTTGGCCTTTGTAATCTACATTAACTTTGTCAGAAGCGCCTACTTTACCTTTTTTAACTTTCTTCTCTTTAGCGCTCTGGCTCAAAGCATTATCGATTGCTGACTTAACGTCTGCATCTGTTACTTTGATATCGTCTTTATAGACTACTACACCTTTGTATTTAGCTAATTTAATTTTGCCTTCGTCTGAGCCACATCCTACTAAACTGAATGCAACTGCTACTGTAAGCATAATTGCTAGTAATTTTTTAAACATAATTTTCACCTCTGTCTTCAAATTAAAATCGGTTATATGCCGATTTCACACATAACCGATTTTATCATATTATATTCTTTTATTAAAGCATTTTATTGCCTTTGGTATCACAAAGTGGTAACAGAATTTTCACAATTTGCTTTCTGCTCTTTGTGTCTATTAAACGTTAATTTCTGCGCTAAGTCCCAACTCGTCTTTGTTGCCCTCAAGTATTGGATTAATCACATCACGAAGGAACTCTTCCACTTGCTCTGGAGCGCGTCCAACATACTTTGAAGGGTCCATAGTCTTCTGAAGATCCTCTAGACTTAAGCCGAATGATTCGTCGTTCGCGATTAGCTCAAGCAAGTTGTTTTCTAGACCTTCTCTCTTAACATTGGCTCCTGCTTCCATTGAAAGCTTACGAATCTTCTCGTGAAGTTCCTGTCTATCTCCACCTGCCTTAACAGCATCCATCATAATGTTTTCTGTAGCCATAAATGGAAGTTCACTCATAAGTCTCTTTGTGATTACTTTGTCGTAGACTACTAGTCCATCTACCACGTTCATATATAGGTCTAGGATTCCATCTGTTGCTAGGAACGCCTCTGGCACACTGATTCTCTTGTTGGCAGAATCATCTAGTGTACGCTCGAACCATTGTGTAGATGATGTAATGGCTGGGTTGATGTTAACTGTCATTACATAATTTGCAAGTGATGCGATACGTTCTGAACGCATAGGATTTCTCTTATACGCCATGGCCGAAGAACCAATCTGACTCTTCTCGAATGGCTCCTCAATCTCCTTCAAATGTTGAAGAAGTCTGATGTCGTTTGAGAACTTGTGCGCACTTGCAGCAATACCTGAAAGTACGTTAAGCACTCTTGTGTCAATCTTTCTAGAATAAGTCTGACCTGAAACTGGGATGCACTCTTTAAATCCCATCTTCTCGGCAATCTTCTTATCTAGTTCTTTAACCTTTTCATGGTCTCCCTCAAATAGTTCTAGGAAACTAGCCTGAGTACCTGTTGTACCCTTTGAGCCTAAAAGAACCATCTGATCAATCATATAGTCGATATCATCCAAGTCTAGTTTCAATTCCATGAGCCATAGTGATGCTCTCTTACCAACAGTTGTTGGCTGAGCTGGCTGGAAGTGAGTAAAACCTAGAGTTGGTAGGTCTTTGTAGCGGTCAGCAAACTTTGCTAACTCGTTCATTACGTTTAAGAGTTTCTTTCTAACAAGTTTAAGACCCTCTGTCATAATGATTATATCTGTGTTATCACCCACATAACATGAAGTAGCACCAAGGTGAATAATACCCTTAGCATTTGGACACTGCTGGCCGTACGCATAAACATGACTCATAACGTCATGTCTAACTTCCTTTTCACGCTTCTTTGCCACATCATAGTTAATATCATCAGCGTTAGCCTTTAGTTCATCAACTTGCTCCTGTGTGACATTAAGTCCAAGTTCCATCTCAGACTCCGCCAAAGCAATCCAAAGTTTTCTCCATGTTTTAAACTTTTTATCTGGTGAGAAAATATACTGCATTTCTTTGCTGGCATATCTCTCTCCTAGTGGTGTTGTGTATTTATCGTTCATAATAAATCCCCTTTTTATAATAATTCTTTTATCAACTTATTTACCAATCCAGGATTTGCTTTACCCTGTGTTGCTTTCATTGTCTGCCCTACCAATGCGCCTATGGCTTTTTCTTTTCCATTTCTTACATCATCTGCTGCTTTTGGATTTTCTTCAATCACCTTCTTGATGATTTTTTTTAATCCTTCTTCGTCGTTGTCCTGTTTCATATTGTGCTCTTCCACATACTTTTCAGGATCCACATTATCTTTGAACATCGCTTCAAAGACTTCCTTCGCAGCACCGCGGTTTATTGTGCTGTCCTCTATCATCTTGATAAGTTTTGATAGATTTTCTGCAGTAACGCTAACTTGATCTGGGTCAACAGACTCTTCCTTACAAAGTCTCATAGTCTCGCCCATAATCCAGTTACTTACTTCTTTAGGTTTGTTGCCAAGTGCTACTGTCTCTTCGAACAAGTCCGCCAAAGGCTTGTACAAAGTAATAATCTCTGCATCGTACTCTGGCAAATCAAACTCTGAAATATATCTAGCCATCTTTTCATCTCTGAACTCTGGCTCTTTGCTCTTTACTTCTTCCATCCACTCATCGCTGATGATGATTGGAGTTAAGTCTGGGTCTGGGAAGTATCTGTAATCCTGCGCATCCTCTTTTGAACGCATTGGATATGAATACTCTTTTGTATCATCCCATCTTCTAGTTTCTTGAAGTACTTCTTCGCCGGACTCTAGTAAATCTATCTGGCGATTCTTCTCATTCTCGATTGCTCTAGCGATTGACTTAAATGAGTTAAGGTTCTTCATCTCTGTACGAGTACCAAACTCTTCAGCGCCCACTTCACGAACTGATAAGTTAACATCGGCTCTCATTGAACCTTCATTAAGTTTGCAATCTGATGCACCCAAGTACTGAATAATCAATCTTAACTTCTCAAGATATGCAATAACCTCTTCAGCACTTCTCATATCTGGCTCAGACACAATCTCAATTAGTGGCACACCTGAACGGTTCAAGTCAACTAAAGATGCATCGTTGAAATCATCGTGAATCAATTTTCCAGCATCCTCTTCCATATGAATCTCGTGGATACGAACCTTCTTCTCTGTGCCATCTTCAGTTTTTATTTCCACATAACCATTTCTACAGATTGGCTCATAAAGCTGAGAAATCTGATAGTTCTGTGGATTGTCTGGATAGAAATAATTCTTTCTATCGAATTTACAATTCTGTGTGATGTCACAGTTTGTCGCCATACCAACTGCCATTGCGTATTCAACCACCTGCTTATTCAAAACTGGTAGTGAACCTGGCATTCCTGTACAAACTGGACATGTATGTGTATTTGGTGCTCCGCCAAACTCAGTTGAGCAAGAGCAGAAAATCTTTGTCTTGGTAGCAAGTTCAACATGAACTTCCAAACCGATGACTGTCTCGTAATTCTTCATGCGAACCTCCTACTTTTGTGACTGCTCGTAAGTGTAAGCAGCCCTAATAACATTATCTTCTCTAAAGCAATCGCCAATAATCTGCAAACCAATTGGAAGACCTTCTGAATCCTCACCGCAAGGAACAGAAATTCCTGGCAAACCTGCTATGTTTACTGAAACTGTATAAATATCACCTAAGTACATCTTAAGTGGGTCACTCAAACTCTCGCCTATCTTTGGCGCAGTAGTTGGACTGACCGGTCCAATAATTACATCGTACTTAGCAAACGCATCGTCAAACGCTTTCTTAATCAAAGCCTTTACACGTAGCGCCTTCAAATAGTACGCGTCAAAGTAACCAGAACTTAGCACGAATGAGCCAAGCATAATTCTACGCTTAACTTCTTCGCCGAAGCCCTCTGAACGAGTCTTCTTATACATATTGTGAAGATCGCGGTAATCTTCAGTTCTGTAGCCGTACTTCACGCCGTCAAATCTTGATAGGTTTGAACTAGCTTCGGCATCCGCAATAATATGGTAAGTAGCAACCGCATAGTTTACTAAGTCAAAATCGAACTCTTCCACTTCTGCGCCCTTTTCCTTTAGCACATCAATCGCCTTAAGAACTGATTCCTTAACCTCAGGACTTATGCCCTCGCCAAAGTAATCCTTTGGCACACCAATCTTCATACCTTTAACATCGTCCACAAGCGAACTTGTGAAATCATAACTATCTCTCTTTATAGATGTAGAATCTAGTTTGTCGTAACTTGAAATTACTTCAAGTGAAGTGGCAACATCTGTTACATCTTTTCCAATAGGTCCAATCTGATCAAGTGATGAAGCATACGCAATCAAACCGTAACGTGAAACTGTTCCGTACGTAGGCTTCAATCCAACCACGCCACAGAATGACGCTGGCTGTCTGATAGATCCACCTGTATCTGAACCAAGTGAATAGAAACATTCATCTGCAGCCACCGCCGCACAAGAACCACCTGATGAACCACCAGGCACGTGCTCAGTATTCACTGGGTTTTTAGTAATTCCGAAATAAGAAGTCTCTGTGGTACTTCCCATTGCGAACTGATCCATATTTGCACTACCAACAATCACTGCTCCAGCATCCTTCAAATTTTGAACTGCTGTAGATGTAAATGTTGGATAAAAGTTACTCAATATCTTTGTACTACATGCTGTGAGATGTCCCTCATTACACATGTTATCTTTAATAGCTACAGGCACACCAGCCAAAGGTCCAGTCAACTCACCGTTGTCAATCTTCTCCTGTACCTCTTTAGCATTGGCTAGTACTTCTTCTTTGTCGTAGACTGTTACGTAACTGTTGATGTCTTCTTCCACTATTTCAATTTGGTCAAAAACAGCTTCCACTGCGTCTACCACTTTTACTTCACCTGATTTTATTTTCTTTCCTAATTCAACTGCTGTTAATTCTAATAAACTCATTTTATCTTCCTATTCAAAAGTCTTTGGCACAATGTATGCTTCTTCATTTCTATCCGGTGCATTTTTAAGCATATTTTCTCTGTCATCTCCGTTAGTAACTTCGTCTTCGCGGAAGACGTTATTCACTGGGAAAACATGACTCATAGGCTCCACACCAGAAGTGTCAAGTTCGTTTAATTTATCGATATAATCTAGGATTTCTCCCATGTCTTTTTTAGCTTTTTCCTTCTCCTCATCAGAGAGTTCAAGCTTCGCCAAAATGCCGACATAATCGATTGTTTCGTCTGTAATTTTGTTAGCCATAAAGACCTCCTAACCACTTATTTGTGGCATATTTTGTGGCTAAATCCACAACTAATAGTTTAAAGAATCTAGCATAAAAAGTCAAACTATTGTATAATCGTTTTATAAAGTAGAACGGATAAAATAAGGAGAAAGATATGTTAGAAGAGAGAGTTATAAAGTATTACTCAAGAAAGGATCCTAATATTGCTTTGAAGGTGATTCCTGGTCACTTCTCGACCAAGCACACTCACCTAAATTGTTACTTGGATGTTACCACTATGAAGACTCGTGCCAACGAGGCAGAGCGCATCGCCATCGCTATGAAAGATTATTATAATGTGATGGGACGTCCTATTGATACTATCGTATGTTTGGACGGATGCGAAGTGATTGGTGCATTCTTAGCTAGCGAGCTTAGTCGCGCTGGTATCTTATCAATGAATGCCCACAAAACTATTTATGTGGTTACACCAGAACATGATATATATGGCGATATGATCTTTAGAGATAATATGAAGCTTACTATAAGAGGTAAGAATGTTCTTCTACTTATGGCTTCTTGTTCTACTGGTAAAACCATTAAAGCCAGTCTTGAATGTATTAAATATTATGGCGGTACTGTTCAAGGTATCTCAACAATATTTAGCGCATTAGACTCCGTCGAAGGATATCGAATTGATTCCATCTTCAGAGAAGACGACATTCCAGACTACGAGCTTTATGATAACCACAGTTGCCCACTATGTGCAGCTGGCGAGCCTATCGAAGCGCTCGTTAATGGTTACGGATATAGCAAACTTTAAAAAATCTATATCTACAAAAAGAAAAACGGTAGGTCCTCACTTAAAATCGTTCGGTACCTACCGTTTTTCTTTTTTTATTATTTATTACTTTTTTCCTTTTTGCCAAAGCCCATCCTTTATCGCGCGCTTCCAATTTACAACTAACACTTTAGGATGTTTACCTTTATGGTATTTCGTCTCTTCCGTGATGTACTTATTATTCATAAGATCATCTAGCGCCTTTTGGATGCGGTCTCTTGATACTCCGCTATGCTCTGAAACATTCTCAATAGTCTTGTTGTATGTTCCCATCTTACGACGTCTACTTAACATAGATAACGCAGAGAATATCGCGTCATAGTAGAACTGCTGCTCGTCGCCTGAACGTGGCATCTCTACATATGAGTTGGCAGATGATTTGAGTTTATTACTTAGTGAATATTTTACTCCGTATACAATAACCTTTTTGTTTAGTTCTCTTAAATATTGTATAGCTAAATTAAAATGAGCATCGCCCGTGAAAATAATAAATACTTCTGGTGAACTATCCTTTGCCGCTTCCCTATAAATGGCATCAAGTATAATAAAATCTGTGAAGTCTTTGTCCACGCCTTCTTTTGTGCTGGCTGTGTGAACTACGTTTTTAGAAATTCGCTCCACTCTTGGAAGTTCATTCTCGATACTTCCATTAAAGTCACCAAAAAACATAATCTTTTTTACATTGTATTCTTCTTTTAATTCTTCATACCAGGATTCTACATTTGGTCTCATCGAAAATTTATTTTTGTAACCATAATACCAATGCTCAAAATCTACAAATACTACTGCCTCTGGCTTTCCACTATTCTTTTTTCCTAATCCAAAAATATGTATCTCCTCCTTTCCTTAAATTTCGTCCTCTGCAAAGGCCTTGTCCCTTACAAAAATATATAAAAGGCCAGCCACCTAAGTAGCTAGCCATTTATTCATAAATTATTTTGAAATCTCTTTGATTCTTCTGATAGCCTCGATTGTGTTTTCTCTACTACCAAATGCTGTAAGTCGGAAGTATCCTTCTCCACTTGGTCCAAATCCTGAACCAGGAGTTCCAACGATATTTGCCTTCTCTAGTAGGAAGTCAAAGAATTCCCAAGATGTCATTCCTTCAGGTGTCTCAAGCCAAGCGTATGGAGAGTTTACTCCACCACTTACTTTATATCCGGCTTCTTTCAAGCCCTCTACTATAATCTTTGCATTTTCCATATAGCGAGCAACCATTTCCTTAGTCTGCTGTTTACCCTCTTCTGAGTAAACTGCCTCGCCGGCTCTCTGGATAATGTATGGTGCACCGTTAAACTTAGTTCCGTGACGTCTTGCCCATAAAGCATTAAGCGAAGTTCCATCTGAATCTTTAAGTTCCTTAGGAACAACAGTAAATCCAAGACGAGTTCCTGTAAATCCAGCATTCTTTGAGAAAGATCTAATCTCGATAGCGCAAGTCTTTGCTCCATCACATTCGTAAATACTGTGTGGAACATCATCTTCTGTTATGTATGCTTCGTAAGCTGCATCATATATAATAACAGCATTCTTCTCGTTAGCGTAATCAACCCACTTCTGCAAATCAACCTTCTTGAAAGCTGCTCCCGTTGGGTTGTTTGGTGAACATAGATAAATAATATCTGGAGTTTCCTCTGGCAAATCTGGGCAGAAGTTATTTTCCTTTGTACAAGGCATATAAATAACATCGCTCCACATTTCAGTATCAGCATCGTATGTGCCAGTTCTTCCATCCATTACGTTTGCATCCACATAAACTGGGTAGACTGGATCGCACACTGCTATCTTGTTATCAACTGCGAAAATATCTCCAATATTTCCTGAGTCTGACTTTGCTCCGTCTGAGACAAAGACCTCATCAGGCGCAATATCAACACCTCTAGCCTTAAAATCATTTTCCACTATTGCTTCGCGAAGGAATGCGTAACCTAAGTCTGGCGCATATCCATGGAATGTAGCAGGATCTGCCATCTCATCAACTGCTTTGTGCATAGCATCAATGACTGCTGGAGCTAAGGCTTGAGTAACATCACCTATACCAAGACTTATTACATCTTTGTCTGGGTTGGCTTCCTTAAAAGCTGCTACTTTCTTAGCAATATTAGAAAATAAATAGCTTCCTGGTAATTTCAAGTAATTATCATTAACTTTAAACATTTTAAATCCTCTTTCTTTTTTATTTACGCGAATTTGGCGCTCGCTCGAGCGCCAAACATTTTATACATTAGCTAAGTATTTATCAATCTCCCAGTCAGTAACCTGTGAAGTATATTCCATCCACTCGTCCATCTTGGCTGTAGTATATTTCTTGAATGCATCTTTGCCCATTGTTTCTTTCATAAGTTCAGATTTCTTCATATACTTAACAGCGTTGTACAAGTTCTTTGGTAACTGGATGATTCCTGCTTCTTCTCTCTCCTCATCTGTCATAGAGTAAATATCTCTCTGAACACTAGGTGGAGGTGTAAGACCCTTCTTAATTCCATCTAGACCAGCAGCCAAGCATGCTGCAAATGCTAGATAAGGGTTACATGAGCAATCCGGACAACGAAGTTCCACTCTAGTACCAGCTCCACGTGTTGCTGGAACTCTTACCAATGGACTTCTGTTAGTAGCTGACCATGCGATATATGTTGGAGCCTCGTATCCTGGCACCAATCTCTTATATGAGTTGACAATAGGGTTTGTGATAGCAGAAATTTCTTTCATATGCTCCATGATACCTGCCACAAAGCCGTAAGCAGTCTTGCTTAGTCCCATCTCGTCATCAGCATCTATAAATGCGTTTTTCTTTCCTTCAAATAATGACATATTGATATGCATACCTGAACCACAAACACCAAACACTGGCTTTGGCATAAATGATGCATAAAGTCCGTGCTTCTTCGCAACAGTCTTAACAGTAAGCTTGTATGTCATAATTCTATCTGCAGTAGTTAGAGCATCACCGTATTTGAAGTTGATCTCGTGCTGTGCAGGAGCAACCTCGTGGTGAGATGCTTCAATCTCAAATCCTAGTTCTTCTAGTCTCAAGCAAATATCGCGTCTAGCGTCCTCGCCCAAGTCTGTAGGACCCAAGTCAAAGTAACTACCGTTTTCAAATGTATTTGTAGTAGGCTCGCCATGCTCACCTGTATTAAATAGGAAGAACTCGCACTCTGGACCCACATTAAATGTATAGCCCATATCCTCTGCCTCTTTAATAGTCTTCTTCAAAATCTGGCGAGGGTCGTTTGCGAATGGTGTGCCATCTGGTTTGTAAACATCACAGATAAGTCTAGCAACCTTTCCATAACCTTCTATAAAAGGTAGTATTACAAATGTATCGTAGTCTGGATAAAGGTACATATCAGACTCCTCAATTCTGGCAAAACCATCAATAGATGAGCCGTCAAACATAATCTCATTATCTAGTGCCTTTTCAAGCTGACTGGCTGGAATAGCTACGTTTTTCATAGTTCCAAATAGATCAGTGAACTGCATTCTAATGAAATCTACCTCTTCTTTTTTTACGATATCAAGAATCTCTTTCTTCGTATAACTCATAAAAATTCCTCCTATTTCATTCAATTTTTATAGTATCAAATATAGTAGTTACCGTCAAATAACGATATTTTGTATAAATTTTGCAATATTGTTTGACTATACTTTGCACATTGTTTATTATTGATTTATAACAATTTCGGAGTAGTTAAATGGGAACAACTAATAAAAGAAACAACATCATAGTCAAAATCATTCCAGGTCTTTTATTGATTTTGTTCTCTATTTTATTGTTTGTTTACTACCCTAAGGCTACTAACAACAGTCAGGTCAAGGAGACAACCACAAAATATGTTCCAACCATCTCCGTTGATTTAAAAAAGACTAAACATGATAGCCTATTCAAAAATGTTAAACGTAATCCAAAAGCCAATAGAGCGACTCAGGAAAAGAAAATCAAAAAGAAGATTAACTTTAAATCTTCTGTGCCATATAAAGTGAAAATCAACCGTGTGGAAAACTTCGTTATGATATATGGCATCGACATTCACGGAAAATATAAAATTCCTTATAAATGTTTTATATGTTCATCTGCAAAGAATATTAAAAATACTTTGCTAGGTGACTACAGATTAAATGACCGTTATCGCTGGCATCAAATGGTAGATGGTTCATACGCTCAGTATGCTATTCGCTTCTACGACAAATTGATGCTTCACTCAGTTCCATACTTCAAACAGTCTCCTGACTCTTTAGAAGTGGATGAGTATAATAAGTTAGGTCACTCTGCATCTCTTGGCTGTATTAGGATGCGCGTGTCTGATATCAAATGGATATACAAACACTGCAACTACGGCACTGAGATCAAGATTTATGATAAGAAAGGTGAAAAACCACCTATTCCATATGAGGAACCACAAAGACTTGATAAGAAAGATACCAAATCTTCTTGGGATCCAACAGATCCAAACAAAAAGAATCCTTGGAAAGAATAATTAAAACGTCCAGTCTTGGGCGTTTTATTTTGCCCTATTCTATTCCGCAAGCTTCCTTTGCCAAACTATCAGCCAACTCGTTGTATTTATCACCAGTATGTGCATCTACCTTCTCAAATGTTATGTCAACTGATTTTTTGCACTTGTCATAAAACTTCTTGTAAGCCTTTGTGCCTTTTTTATTTGCTTTCCATTCACCACTACACCATTTGCTTATTCCCAGATAGTCATGGTAAATAGTCAAATAACTAATCTTATTATCTACAGCAAACTCCATAGCCTTCATAGCGCCCTGGATTTCGCCAGCCACATTTCTCATATCTACTAGGTCTTCATCTTTAGAAGAGTCTTTCATTCGCAACTCTTCGCCCTTGTAGAACATAACCACACCGTAGCCAAATGTTCCGGTCGCCTCATTAAAACTTCCATCCACATACGCTACTGCTTTCACTGTGTTGGAATATGGCATATCTTCATCAGGTGCCTCTTCATTTGAAAGCGGACCATCTTGGCCCTGCACCTCATTTAAATTATCAAAAGTTAATTGTTGTCCTGACCAACCCATGTACGCGTAAGCTTCCGCTTCGCTCTTGAAACTTTTATAGAGCGCTCCTGGATATCCCTTAACACTAGCCTCGCACTCTTCCCAAGTCTCAAATACACCTGTGGTCTTTCCAACTTTAACTGCGTAATACTTTTTACTCATAATTCACCTCACACGCAAATTACTTTTAAATTAATCACGTACCTTAATGTGTGCTTCTCTTAGTTGCATCTCGCTCACTTCGCCTGGAGCTCCACACATCATATCCTGAGCATTACCATTCATTGGGAATGGAATTACCTCACGGATATTCTCTTCTTCTCTTAGAAGCATAATCATTCGGTCCACTCCAGGTGCCATACCTGCGTGAGGTGGTGCACCGTACTGGAATGCATTATACAAAGCACCAAATTTTTCCTTCAAATCGTCCTCTGTATATCCAGCAATCTCAAATGCCTTAACCATAATCTTCATGTCGTGGTTTCTGACAGCTCCTGATGAAAGTTCAACACCGTTACATACGATATCAAACTGATATGCAAGAATCTCTTCTGGATCCTTTGTCTCGAGCGCCTCTAATCCACCTTGTGGCATTGAGAATGGGTTATGTGTAAATATCATCTTCTTTGTCTCAGGGTCATATTCATACATTGGGAAGTCATGAATATAACAGAACATAAATTTCTTATCTTCTATTAACTCTAATCTCTCACCAAGTGCTGTACGAATCTCGCCTGCATAAAGTGATGCTTGCTTTTCTTTGTCCGCGATAAAGAAGATAGTATCTCCTACTTCCAAACCTGCAGTCTCTCTGATTTCTTCCTTCATATCGTCTGGAATGAATTTATCGATTGGTCCCTTGTACGACATATCTTCTTTCACTTCCAAGTAACCAAGTCCGCCCATACCTATACTCTGTGCAAACTTTAGCAACTTCTCATGGAAGCCCTTTGACATATCCGCGTGAACCTTTATAGCTCTGACAGTTTTTCCGTGGAATGGTTTAAATGTACATCTTTGGAAAAAGTCTGTTAAGTCGATAATCTCTAGTGGGTTTCGTAAGTCTGGCTTGTCTGTACCGTATTTAAGCATAGCCTCTTCATATGTAAATACTGGGAATGGAGTAGTTATCTCTTCGTAACCTTCTGGCTTGAACTTGTTAAATGTATCGGCCAACACTTCCTCTCCCACTTTGAATACGTCTTCTTCTGTAGAGAATGCCATCTCAAAGTCTAGCTGGTAGAAATCGCCAGGAGTTCTATCTGCTCTTGCATCCTCATCCCTGAAACATGGTGCAATTTGGAAATACTTATCAAAGCCCGACACCATAAGTAGCTGCTTGTACTGTTGAGGCGCCTGAGGCAAAGCATAAAACTTACCCTTAAATTTTCTTGAAGGGATAATATAGTCTCTAGCTCCCTCTGGTGATGAAGCACATAGGATTGGAGTTTGAATATCCATAAATCCCATCTCTGTCATCTTATTTCTAAGATAAGCAATAAGTTCTGATCTAAATACAATATTATCTTTTACCTTAGGGTTTCTAAGATCTAGATATCTATACTTTAGACGAACATCTTCTCTAGTTTCCTTTGAAGTAACTATTTCAAATGGAAGTTGCTTATAAACTTTACCCAAAACATCTACTTCTTTGGCTTCTAACTCAATAGTTCCTGTAGGAATCTTTGGATTGTAAGTCTCCTCGTCTCTGTGTTGGATAGGGCCTTCCACTGAAATACAATCCTCTCTTGTTAATCCCTCTAAAAGAGAAGTGTCACGCATAACCACCTGCATCACACCGTACATATCACGAAGGTCGATAAATGAAACACCACCGTGATCACGAATGTTCTCAATCCAACCAGCGATTCTTAGTGTGTCGCCCACGTTAGACTCAGAAATCTTATCCATTGTCACTTCTCTGTACTTGTTTTTGAAATCCATAACTCTTACTCCTTTTTTAAGTTCTTCCCTTGGAGTGTTTTTCCAATTGAAAAAGCCCACCCCAAAAGTCAAAGCTTTCAGGACGGACTTTTATATTCTTAAATATTGCCCGCGGTACCACCTGAATTGTTGTTTTAAACAACCCCTCATCGGTAAATCGCATTTGATTTTCCTGCCATTAACGACTGGCTACGGCGCACCTACTAACCTATGTTTTCAGTTTGCAGCTCGAAAGTGTTATTCACCGTAATTCATTCTGCAGGTATCTCACCATCACCCACTCTCTCATAGCGATAAGTACGGCTACTTCTCTTTGTCTTCGCCATTTGCCGTTCATTATAGTATAAAGGGTGTTCAATGTCAATTGAAATAAAAAACAGGTGTTAATAGTAACACCTGTCTTTTATAAACAATTATTTAATTAATTCTTAGATAATTTGATCCTTTGCATCGTCGTAGAATGCAGCCGTTGCAGCCTGAACATATGGAACGAACCATAGGAATCCAATTCCACATGTAATACATGAAACGATAGCCCATCCAATAAATGTAAAATGTAATACAAAGAAATCAATCTTACGTCCGTGCATAATCTGTCTACTTGTCTTAAGAATCTGAACTACTGACATATCAGGGTTATCAATTCTTACATAGTATACCAACTGGTACATAAATGTAGCGATAATACCAATAATTATAGCTGCTACAAAGAATGCAAAAGCGATTATAATCAATGGTCCAACACTCGCAATTAATCTTACCAAATCTTCTTTAGCAGTAAATATTGATGAAGCATTCTTAATACTCTCAGCTTTTCCACCAGCAATACCTAAGAAAATTCCACCTATAAATGATGGAATAAAGTAGCATAGCCAAATTACAAAGAACTGAAGAATTCCAACTGCGAATGTCTTTCCAGGATTTTCTTTGAATCCGTCAAATACATTGCCAACAGTGAAGTCTTCACCTCTATTAGCTTTCAAGAATGCTTTAGATTGAGCATACTGGAAAAGTGGTGAAATTACTGCAAGTGCAATAATAGCAATAATGAAAAATATTGTTCCTGTAGCAGTGGTTGAAGTGATTTTAATACCTTCTGCTGTTTGTTTAGTAGTCGAAAATGCTGTTCCAATTCCATAGAAAATTCCAGGAATAACACTAGTCAAAATAGCAGCTACTAAGCAAAGTCCGATTGCTCTGCCCCATTTACCTTTTAATGAAGCTTTTGCTTGTTTCTTAATTAATAATCTGTTCATAAATATCCCTCCTATTTTCGATACAATAATTTTATCATAAGCCCCCTGTTTTTAGCAATAAAAAAGCGATTAGGAAACTAATCGCTTTTTCCCTTTATTTTTTAACTATTCTCATTCCAAGTTTAATTATTTCATTAATAATCACTACTGATAATGCAACAACTATCATCTTGCCCCACGTAGCCATTGAGAGTCCAACTGTTCCAAATACCGGTTTTCCAAACTGTGTAATAACAAATTGGATAGCTAACACTAGCAAGAACACTCCCAACATTAGTTTGTTTTTCAAAATATTTTTATACATTGGCGTAGTATCTAGTTCTCTACAGTTAAACGCGTTAAACAACTGAAATAGTACAAACATTGTAAATATTACCGTGGTTGATCCATCTTTGCCGGCGCCTAAAAAATCAGTGAAGTACTGAACCAAACATACGGCTGATATGAACACACCATTTAGCATTATTCTAGCAAACATCTTCTTAGAAATTATATTTTCATTTCTCTTAGTAGGTTTTCTATCAAAGAGATTTTCTCTCATAGGTTCAAGTCCAAGTGTAAGCGCTGGTGGTCCATCCATAATGATGTTTATCCACAATAGTTCGAGTGCTGTAAAAGGGCTCTTAAATCCTGCCACTATAGAAACAATAATAACAACTACCGATGAAACATTTACTGTAAGTTGGAACTGAATGAAACGTTTAAAGTTTTCATATATTCCTCTTCCCCACTTAACTGCCTTAACAATAGTAGTAAACGAATCATCCAAAAGTACGATGTCGCTGGCTTCTTTAGTAACCTCTGTGCCGGCTATACCCATCGCAATACCTACATCCGCATGCTTGATAGCTGGCGCATCATTTATTCCATCACCTGTTACTGCCACTACATTTCCTTCGCCCTTAAGGAGTTTAACCACTCTCATTTTAATCATAGGTGTACTTCTAGCAATAACACGAATTCTCTTTAGAGCCTCAATCAACTCTTCATCGCTCATCTCATCTATATCTTTGGCTTCCACTGCCACTCCATCTTCACCTAGCAGATGAAGTTCGTTGGCAATAGCTGTTGCAGTAACAATATTGTCACCCGTCAACATCTTAACCTCAATGCCGGCTTTTCGACACTTCGCCAAAGAATCATAAACATCGTCACTCACTGGATCTGAGATAACAGCGAATCCGTCAAAGACAAAGTCATTCTCCACTACTTCTTCCGACTCATCGTTGTATGAACCAAGTTCCTTGTGAGCAAAACCAATCAATCTTCCAGCTTGCTCCTGGAATGATTGCATTAATTCAGTCAATTCTTTTTCTTTGGCTTCGTCCACATTGCTACATCTATGCAAAATCTTTCCAGGACTGCCCTTCATATATGCCATAATTTTGCCGTCTATCTTCACGATTCGAGTCATTCTCTTTTTCTGTGAAGAAAAAGCAAAAGTTTTTAGTTCTTCATATTTATTTCTAATATCCTCGTAGTCAAAACCTGATTTTTCGAGTCCAACTAAAAGTGCACACTCAGTAGGATTTCCAATAAATGTAAACTCATCTTCCTCTTTGGATAAATTGGCATTAGAATTGATTGCACAGTTCTGAACAATAAATTCATCTCTTAGTTGATCTGGTTCTAGCAATTCATCATTCGCATAAAATTTTCTTACAGTCATTTTGTTCTCAGTAAGAGTTCCTGTCTTATCAGAACAAATGATGTTTACACATCCGATAGTCTCACAAGCAACCATCTTCTTAACAAGTGCATTTTCTCTAGTCATCTTTATAATATTAAGCGCTAGTGATACGGCTACTATAGTAGGGAGTCCTTCAGGTACTGCCGCCACTATAAGTACAATACTTGTGATGAACGCTTCAGACACAGTACTGAAATTCAAATCCGCGCGCATCTGCCAAATCTGAATTCCAAGAACAACTACTGCTGCTATTATTCCAAGAATGGCAATCATCTTGCCCATTCTGTCTAACTTTTCCTGAAGAGGTGTAGTAGATTGATCCACCGTGGATAGTTCACCAGCAATCTGTCCAAACTCTGTATCTTTTCCAACTGCTGTCACTACCATCTTTGCAGTACCACCAGAAACAAAACAACCAGAATAAGCCATATTTACTCTATCTGCTACTTGAGTTCCATCATCTCCTACAAAGTCCTCATTTTTTGTGACATGTTCGCTCTCACCCGTAAGTGTAGACTCATCCACATTTAACTCTTGAGTCTGGATTAATCTTCCGTCAGCCACTATTTTGTCGCCAGTTTCTAGTAATAAAATATCACCGACCACAATCTCGCCCTGAGTCACATACTGTGCCTCTCCATTTCTGATAACTTTGACTAAAGTATCTTCATTAATCTTATTCAAAGCCTCAAAAGCTTTGGCGCTCTTGCCTTCGGTGACAACTGTTATAACAACACTAAGTCCAATTGCTACAAAAATACCTATACATTCGATGAAGTTGTATTCTTCCCCTCTCATATAATTTGCTACATTCACTGCCACTGTGATAGCGCCAGCTACTAGAAGCAAAATGAGCATAGGCTCAGTTACTGCATCCCATATTCTTTTTAAAAGTGACACCTTCTCACTTGACCCAAATGAATTGGCACCATTCTTCTCTCTAGAAGTTTTTACTTCGTCGTCATTAAGACCCACGTTAGGATCTACATTCAAATTTTCTAAAACTTCCTTTGCTGTTTTCTTATAACTTTCCATTACATAGTCCTTCTGCATTTAATAATGGGTCAGATCTAATCAATCACGATTTCAAAACTCTTCTTTTGATTGTGACTATTTAGGAAACGATATGTGTTTGAATCCTTTGTACAATGTACTTTAACACCTTTTGTCTTTCCAAAAATGTCATCACCTAAGTAATCTATAGAATCTGGAAGAGTAATATCTTTTAGTTTACTGTTGGCAAATGCATTATCATGAATCTGAGTTATTCCGTCGCTCAAAATAATCTCTTCTACATTTGAGAATGCAAATGCGTAAGACTCAATAGTCTTCACCGATGAAGGAACAATTACCTTCTTTACTTTCTTCGCTCTATCATAATCTGTAGAGAAAGTATTGGCTGCAATATCCGTAGCTTCCGATGGCACCCTTACATTTTCCAAATCACCTGTGTAAGCAACAAGTGTATCATCGCCATCTATCGCAAATCCCTCGTCATTAAACAATCCATTTCTTATGTAGTAATCATTTGTGGTCATATTAAAGTCCACTTGATCTTCTGCTGCTTCTTTCTTTGAGAAATAATACACCAGTTTACCGTGAACATTCACTTCAAAATGCTTCGACAAAGAATAATCCTCTAAGTCATCAGTGTCAGCTGCGTAATCAGCCTCCAAATATTCATCTGTATAATCTATAGGATAATCACTTCCATCAAGATTGATTGTGTGCTCTCCTATTTTGTATGTTCCTTTATTTACAAGGTTTCCATCTACGTCGTGCTTTTCATAGTCTCCACCGTCCATGTCTACTACAAAGAAGTCATCCACATCTACCATATACCATCTTCCATCTAGATCCACAGACTTGTAGTTTTCCTTGTAAGTCAACGCTTCATGTTTTTTAAATTTAACGAATGACACCATAAAAACAATCATCAAGAAAAAGATGATATCTATTATCAATATTCTTTTTGCATTTCTAATCCTTTTAGTAGTAGTTCTCATTTCGTTCTCTCTATAAATTTGCTCACCAACTAGTATTATATCAAAAATAGATATATATGAATATGTAAATATCTATAATCTCTATTTATTTTGCTCAGCTTCGTCCAAACTCTTAAACCCTTCCATATGAACAGTATTTTCAATGGTCATCTTCGCCAAATTCTTTCCCTCGTGGAACAATCCAACGATAAACTTGCCATACATCTTTATCAGCTCGTCTGAGTAAGTCAAAAGTTCACCGCGAAGGTATGTCTCGTATGATGTGTTGTAAAGTGAATCATTTTCTTTTGTAATGTCTCTAGCATCTCCAGCCAACTTTGGATATTCTTTGGCGAACTCTTCCATCCAGCCAACTTGAATATCTACTATCTGGTCCACTATCGCTCTAGTTTTCGCATCCTTAACTGGAAGATTTGGCTCAAGTTCTTTGTATTCATCAGGCGCAGTACTCTCCATCATCCTTGCATACTTCTCAGTGATCATATTCCAGCCTTTAGCCTGGTTTTCCTTCCAAAGTTTAAGAAGAGTCTTTAGCATCTCATCTGTCCAAGTCATATACTGGCTCTTTCGCATCACGCTGAAAGTTGGCCAATCATCCTGGCAAGAAGCTCTGCCACCTTCATTTTGAACTTTATCAAAAACGTCAAATTCGATTTTGACTATCTCATCTATAATCTCATCTCTGCTCTTTGTCTTTGGCTTAACTAATCTAGCAGCCTGAGGAGCCATCAAAACTTCATGCACATAGTCTCCCAAAAAGTTTGATTTCTTATCTTTGATGATTCCCTGCTCTTGTAATTCATTTAGAATAAGCTTAGCAATCATCTCAATAATCATAACCTTCTGATCTTCATTGTTGATCATTCGGCTATCATACTTGAAATCTTTCCAGCACTCTCTCTGATCTTTTGTATCCGCCAAAGCCCTTAGCATATCTCCCACTTCAGGAAGTATTTCCAAAGACTTCGAGCCTGTAAGCAACCACTTATAATATGGCGCATACTGATCGTTTAGTAAAAACAAACAATGAAGTGTGTCTTCCATATACTTTGCAATACAGATTGCTGCTGTCACATAATCTTTTCTCGCCATTGAGCGCGCGTAGTTCGCCTGCCCCATCTGTGACATCGAACTTATCATTCTGGCAAGCTTTACACGATATGCCTCAGGAGGCTGCGCCAAAAATCCAGCACGTCTTCTTGTGAACTCACCCAAATCATCGCGCCAAACTTCACCGTTTGTAACTGTTGCTAGTTTGTAGTCATCTATTTCAACCCAAGCCGCAGCTATTTCCGGTGCTTCTCTATATCCAGTGTATTGTTCGAAGAAATCTCCCATTCTCCAAACACCCACTCTGCCTTTGCCCATCTCTGTAGTGGCTCTTGTTATTCCCATATAAGTCTGTGGGAGTTTGTCATACTCTTCTTGTACCTTATCTCCCATCGCTTTGTATAGTTCCTTTGGAAGCCAAATACAAAAGCCCGGTCCAAAGTCGTGGTCTCTTGAAAATGCGTCGTCATAGCCAAAGACTTCGGAGCCCTCGCCCACAAGTCCCACGGCCATTTGGTCCTCATACTCTGGGAACTTCTCGTGAATCATCGCTCTACCGTATTCCTCGTAAAACTTTTTGCAGATTTCCATTCCTGTCAAATCATCTGCTTCAATTGATGCCACTTCAGAACCAATCACTTCTTCAGTTTCCTCTAAAATGTCTTCAGACTGTTTGTTTATTAGCTTCTGCTCTTTTTTCTTGAGCTTCTTTATTTCTTTCTTTTCTGTCTTTAGTTTTTTCTTTTCTTCTTTTTTATTGATGTCTGTTTTTTCTTCAACAGTCTCTAGCTTTCCGCCTATCTCTTCAAAGTTTGCAAGAACAGTTTTGTAAGCATCACTGTCCTTTCCCATATTTATTTCTATTTCTCTTAGTGCTTCCTCATATAGTTTTAGGGCTTCCGCAGTGTTTCCTTCCTTCACCATCAAAGAAGCCATAGCCGCTACTGCTCCACTATAGTGGAAGTTCTTCTCTTCATCTTTTCTGAAAATCTCTAATGCCTTTTCAAGATGCGCCTTCGCCGAAGGCAAATCGTCAAGTTCAATCTCGCTGGCCGCTAGATTAGAAAGTGTAGTAGCAACCTCTATCTCATGTCCTTCTAACTGCTCGATTATTGAGAGTGCCTTCTTTAAATGCTCTGTTGCCATTAGGAAATTGCCCATCTCCTGGTACAAAAGAGCAATATTGTTATGTAAACTAGCGAATTTGTAGTCATTTTCATCTAGTTGCTCACGGTAAATTTTAAAAACTGTGTTGTAGTAACCTAGCGACTCTACTTTCTTGCCTGCTGCTCTATGGGCATTCGCAATATTTTGAAGGCTAGTGGCATACTCCACTGTTCCCTCCAAATGATTTCTATTAAGTAAGCTAATTGTTTCGTCGCACGCTCTTAAACTCTTTTCATAATTTCCAGTATCTCTATTGAAACCAATGATTTCATTTAAAATAGTGATTCCAAGAAAGTCATCACCATTTTGGAGCGCACTTTGTAGAGAGTCATCCAAATACTCATCCACTTTTGTCAAATCTTTCTCTGCAAACAACTTATTTAGTTTTTCGTAGAACTCGTTAGTATTCATTTTACTTCCTCAAAAACAAAAGAGGCATATAGATGCCTCTTATCTGTTATTTTACCTTTTCGTAAATCTGATCTGTTAGCATCTGGATTATTTCATCCACCTTATCAAGAGCCTCGTCCACAGGAACCATCTCTTTATCAATTTGTTTGTCCCTAGTTGAAATCTCAACTGCATTTTCTGCCAAGTTTCTAGGGCTAACTACTACCCTAACTGGCACGCCTAGTAAATCGGCATCTGCAAACATAGCACCAGGTCTAACGTCTCTATCATCATAGATAACCTCAATGCCTTTGTTTTGAAGTGCATCATATAGTTCATCTGCCTTTGCCTTTGCCGCAGCATCATCTGAACGCAAGCAACAAAGATGAACTTGCCATGGAGCAATAGTGATAGGCCAGATTGGGCCCCAGTCATCGTGGCTAACTTCACAGATGGATGCAGCCATACGACCAACACCAATTCCGTAACATCCCATAATTGGATACTGCTCCTTACCATTCTCATCTAGATAAGTGAAGTTCATAGCCTTCGAGTACTTTGTACCAAGTTGGAAAATGTTACCAACCTCGATACCTCTCTCAATCTTGATGGCTTTCTTTCCACACTCTGGACAAATGCCACCCTCCACTATCTTGGCTACATCTACATACTCTGGACTGTCGCAATCTCTGTCCACGTTGAATCCTTGATAATGGTAATCCACTTTATTTGCACCAGTCACTAGATATTCAATATCCTTTAATGACTTGTCAAACAAAACAGTAACCTTTTCATTAATTCCAACTGGGCCAATAAATCCTGCTGTTAGAACGCTGTCATCCACTATTTCACCCGGATGTATCTCGCAACCTGCTGCATTTGCAAGTTTGGTCTCGTTAATATCTAGATCGCCACGAATAAATGCAACGATATATGAATCATCTTCGTTTCTCTGATATACAACAGCCTTAGCAGTATTTTCTGCTGGTACATTCAAGAACTCACATAGAGCCTCGATAGTTCCTGTACCCGGAGTTTCTACCATTTCAAGGTCTGCCATCTTTAAATCGTTTTTGTTTTCAAGAATAACTGGCGCCGCTTCCACGTTTGCGCTGTAGCCACACTCTGGACAAACTGCTATTGAGTCTTCTCCAGCTGGAGTTAATAGCATATACTCATGTGAAATGCTTCCACCCATCATACCTGAGTCTGATGCCACAACCTTTACCTGTGGAATTCCACATCTTGCAAAAATCCTATTGTAAGCATCGTACTGTCTCTGATAATACTTTTCCAAATCTTCCTGTGATGTATGGAATGAATAAGCATCCTTCATTGTGAACTCGCGAACACGAATAAGTCCAGCACGTGGTCTAGCCTCATCTCTGAACTTTGTCTGAATCTGATAAATCATAAATGGATACTTAGCGTAACTATTAGCCCACTCGCGAACAAGTTGAACTGCAGCTTCTTCGTGTGTCATACCAAGAACCATCTTAGAACCCGTTCTGTCAGTAAATCTTAGAAGTTCTGATCCTACGCTCTCGTATCTTCCAGACTCATCCCAAAGGCTAGCTGGAAGTGTTACAGGAAATAGGACTTCCTGTCCATCGCACTTATCCATCTCATCGCGGATGATATTTTCAATTTTTCTAGAAATTCTCTTCATTACTGGATACTGTGAGTAAACTCCGTTTGCTACATTCTTAATGTATCCACCTCTAACCATTAACGCATGGCTATCTATTAAACAACTGGCTGGTCTTTCTTTAAACCTATCGCCTACCATATTTGCTAGTTTCATTTTATTTCTCCAATCTATCAATGTTTGATTTTTTATGCTTGTGCTTCCTTTTTAGGTTCGGGGTCTGGAGCCTCCTTATGGTGAGTCGCTCTCATCTCAATCTTAGGACTACCATTACCATTGATGTACTCCTCAGTAATTGTAACTGTTCCAATATTGTCATCCTTTGGAATCTCATACATAATATCAAGCATTAACTCTTCTAGAATTGCTCTTAGCGCTCTTGCTCCAGTCTTTCTCTCCATTGCTTTCTTTGCGATAGCGTGAAGCGCTTCATCAGTAAATTGAAGTTTAACTTCATCTAACTCTAAGAGTTTCTGGAACTGTGCAATAATCGCATTCTTCGGATCCGTCAAAATCTGTACAAGCATATCCTCTGTAAGTTCATCAAGTGTAAACATAATTGGAAGTCTTCCCAAGAACTCTGGAATCATACCAAACTTGCGAAGGTCATCCGCAGTTACATTCTTGATAACGTTAGGGTCTTTGTCGTACTTGTCCGACAAATCACTCTTGAATCCGATAGCTGCTTCTTTATTTAATCGTTCTTTGACGATATCTTCTAAATCTGGGAACGCACCGCCGCAGATAAATAAAATGTTTCTAGTGTTAACTGTAGCTAGTGGAACCATTGCGTTTTTGCTAGTAGCGCCCACTGGCACTTCCACTTCACTGCCCTCTAGCAGTTTAAGCATACCCTGCTGAACTGACTCGCCACTAACGTCACGACTTCTTGTTGTGTCTTTCTTTGCAATCTTATCAATCTCGTCTATAAATACGATACCGGTCTCTGCGCGCTCTACATCATTGTCAGCATTTGCTAACAATTTTGAGATAACACTCTCGATGTCATCACCTATATATCCAGCCTCTGTAAGCGATGTGGCATCAGTGATAGCCAAAGGCACATCAAGTAACCTCGCCAAAGTCTTAACAAGATATGTCTTACCACAACCTGTAGGTCCAATCATAAGCATGTTTGACTTATCAATCTCAATCTCGTCCATAGTATTTGTAGCCACTCTCTTATAGTGGTTGTAAACTGCCACAGACATAATCTTCTTCGCGTGATCCTGACCAATCACATAGTCATCAAGCATGTGCTTAATCTTATGTGGCGCAGGAATCTTGTTGATATCAATCAAAGGCTCTTCGCGCTTTTCTTTTTTCTTAAGTTTCTGTTTGTTAGGTACTTCGTTTCGAAGTTCTTCCGGTGTCATCATATGAACACCCGGAGTATTAAGTAGCTTTTCCAATTCTTCTTTAGAAATGCTCACACCCATGCCCATGTTTTGCATGCTCTGGAAACTCTTCTGCAAGCAATCTTCACATACAGTTACATTTCCAGGCAAGTCAAATAGTTTACCGCACTTGCTCTCGGGCCTACGGCAAACATAACAAACTTTTTCGTACTGAGAATCGTCGTTAGAACCACTGTTTTCTACAGTAGTTTCATCCTTTTTAACATCAGAATCTTCTGTACTAACTTCATCAGTTTCAACTATATTTTCATTTTCAAATTCATTGTTTTTGTCTTTGTTTTCACTCATTTTTCTTCTCCCGAATATTAAAATATTCCACCGAATATCTTACCATATATCATAGTAAAGGGCAAAATATACTATACGGTGGTTTGGGGCATATAATTTGAGCTTTTTGCCATATTATATGCCTCTATTTTTATGGTTTATCTAATATAGAGGCATATGATTTCGACTTTTTGTTTTTTTATATGCCTCTACTTTTATGCTTTGTCTGGAATAGATGCTATAGAGGCATATGATTTTAACTTTTTGCCATATTATATGCCTCTATTTTTATGGTTTATCTAATATAGAGGCATATGATTTCGACTTTTTGTTTTTTTATATGCCTCTACTTCCATATTTTAATAAAAATAGAGGCATATGATTTGAACCTTTTGGGTTTTCATATGCCTCTATCCCATCATTTATGTGCTTTTAGATGCACAAAACTTCATTTGATAACAAATAATTTTCTACCATGGAAAACTAAAGAAATCTTCTGCATCATCACTGTTTCCATAGTTCCCATTGTCATTATTATAGTTATTATTACCCTGACTTCCTTCACTTGTCTCCTTAGGCTGTTTGCCCAAAGTAACCTTAACAGTCTCGCTCTTATATCCACTATCTCTAGTTGCAATTTTCATTTTGACTGTCTCGCCAGCCTTATAATAATCTAGTGCACTTGTCAAATCTTCCCAAGACTCAATAGTTCTGCCATCTAGTTCAGAAATAATGTCATTTTCTTCAACTCCAGCTTTGTCTGCCGCTGAGCCGTCAATAACACTATTCACTTGAACTCCTCTAGGGATTGAGTATTCTGTGCTAGTCTGCTCATCTACTGTTCTACCAGTAATTCCAAGGTAGCCCTTTGAATCTTCATCTTGTTTTTGGCGAGTTTTCTGTTTTTCCAATTTAGATATTTCGCTCTTTACTGATGAAATTGGAATGGCAAATCCCATACCTTCAACGCTGCCTGAGGATGAGCTGTCCGAAGAATACTTAGCGACATTTATTCCTATAACTTCCCCATTTTTATTCAACAATGCTCCACCACTGTTTCCGCCGTTAATAGGCGCGTCAGTCTGAATCAATGTCATCTTTTTACTATCAATCTCAACTGTTCTATCTACCGCACTTATAACGCCAGATGTAACAGACTGTCCAAAACCTAGTGCATTACCGATTGCAATCGCACCATTTCCTACTTTAACCTGATTTGAATCACCTAAGGTAGCTTTCTTAATTCCGCTCTTAATCTTCGCAGGAATCTTACTCATATCAACTGCAACTATAGCTACATCTAATTTATCGTTTGTACCCTTAATAGTGCCTGATACAGTTTCCTTGTTTTTCTGTCCATAAAACTGAATAGCAAGTTTATCTGCGCCTTCCACTACATGGTTATTTGTTACAATCAATAGTTCGTTATTATTCTGATCAACTATAAATCCAGAACCTGCAGACACCTGCTCTTGTTTTTGTTTGCCACTATTACCATTTCCATATCCATTGCCGAAGTAGAAATCGTAAATATCATTATTGCTGCTCTCGACAAATGTAGTACTAGTAATAGCCACTACTGATGGCATGGCATCTTCCACTACTCCAGAAACATCTGTCACAGTATAATTGCCTGCATTGTTTGATGTTTTAGTATTACCAATGTCTTGCTCTGCTGTTGTCTCTTTTTGATTGCTAAGTATTTGATTAGAGTTATCTTTCATTCTAATTAAGAAGCATCCTCCAATTGTACAAACACCTAACCCTATAACAACGATTGCAACAATCAAAGCAATCAAAGGTCCATTACCTTTTTTCTTTGGTGGTTTATCACTACCACCTGATGAATCGTTTCCGTTGTTCACATTTTCATATTCTGCGTCCACGAATTCATTGTTTTCACTTTCCTTATTATCGAATTCTTCGTAATACATAATACCCTCCTTGTTCCATGTATATTGAATCTGTTATATTCTGTTGACTATTATATTTTCTATATGTGTCCAATTTGTGTACACTTTACACACAATTTGATAAAAGAGTGTATTTTCAGAAAATAAATCAAAAGGATTTGATGTCTTGAATAGAAGATAACATTTGATTAATCAGTATGAAAAAATTTATAGGGACAAAAAGTTTTCACCAAAAAACTTTTTGGAGCGAACTAAAAGGAGTATTCATCAAGAATACTCCTTTTATTGAGCTCGTGCCCTAATAAATTTTTGAATAATGATTATTATCAAATATCTTCTATGAACGTCATCAAATCCTTTGATTGATTATCTGAAATATGGGCTCTTCCAGTGATCGTCATAATCAAAATCATCTGAATCACCTTTTTGGCTTTTATCGATTCCCTCAATCTTTGTCGGATCGAATCCATCAGAACTTTCATTTACTCCAGTTCTAGTTGCTATAGTATAACTAGCATCATTTACTGTAGATGTAGGCTGATAGTTTTTCTCATTGTATAAGTACTTGTGAAGTTCCTTAACATTTGTAGCCAAAGTCTGTGGAACTACATAACTTGCTCCGTTATATGTACCAGTCTGAAGTTTTGAAGGGAATCCTTCACTTCCGTTCAACTCAAAGTCAAATAGCACTGGAATCAAGTTTACAATAGAATCGAAATCAAAACTTGTAGAAATGATTCTGTTCTTCTCTGCATCAGCATTAAGAACCTCATCCACCATCTCTTCTAGCTGACTAACTCCAGCCTTTTTAGCCTTTTCAACTAGTTTCATAATAACACTTCGCTGTCTAGCCGCACGACCAAAGTCGTTACTAATTCTCTTATGAGTCTCTGGGTCGATAAATGTCGCTTTACGTATACGACAATAAGTAGCTGCCTGAATACCATTTAGTTTAATATTCTTACCAGTCTTCTTGACTTTTTTGCCGCGCTTGCCTGTGGAACTGATAGTACTCTTCATATGGTAGTTAATCTGCTGCTTTTCTTCCTTCGTCAAATTAACCTTAATTCCACCAAGCGTATTTATGATTCTCGCAACTCCGCCAAAGTTAACTGTAACGTAGTCCGTCAAATCCAAATCCAAGTTCTTATTAAGTGTATTGATAGCAGCCTCTGCTCCACCATTTGAAAAAGCAGAGTTAACTTTAAAGTAATCCTTCTGCTGACCATCCTTGTTGTAGATAGCCATCATAGTATCACGATAAACCGATGCCATCTTAACATCGCCCGTTGTGTTGTGGATACTAACAATCAAAATAGAATCGCTGTTAGAAGTGTTAAGTTCCTTCTTTCTTGAGTCCACGCCAAACAATACAAAGTTCATATACTCCTTAGAATACTTGTACTTCAAATTGTTCTTGATAAGCTTGCTCTTATCAAACTCATCATCAAAGACTCCCTTTTCGAAAGCTTCACTTCCAAACCACTTCATTAGCTGTTTGCCAATGTATGTCTGAGAAATGCCCTTAATAAATGCAGCCTTTACCGGTGGCACAAACCAAATAACGCCAATCGCAATAATAAGCGCTGCAAATAATGCTTCAAATGTTATAAGGATTCTTTTCTTTCTTCTAACACTTTTCAGTTTTTCCCATTTTGTTTTCTCTTTTTTAGCCATAAAAAATATTATTCCTTATTATAACCACTTGGGTTGTTTTTTTGCCAATTCCATGAGTCCGCACACATCTCTTTAATTCCGAACTCAGCTTCCCAGCCTAATTCTTCCTTTGCCAAAGACGCATCTGCGTAGCACTCTGCAATATCTCCTGCACGTCTAGGGGCAATAACATATGGAATTTCAACTCCGCTAGCTTCTTCAAAGTTCTTAACAACTTCCAAAACGCTGTATCCTTTGCCCGTCCCTAGATTATATATTTTAACGCCAGGGTTTTCAACTATTTTTTCCAATGCCTTAACATGACCTTTGGCCAAATCAACTACATGGATGTAATCTCTTACTCCAGTGCCGTCTGGTGTTGGGTAGTCATCGCCAAAGACATTTAATTTTTCAAGTTGCTTAGTTGCAACCTTAGTAATGTAAGGCATCAAATTATTTGGGATGCCATTTGGATCTTCACCTATCATTCCGCTCTTGTGAGCTCCGATAGGATTGAAGTATCTAAGCAAAATCACATTCCACTCTGAATCTGCCACATTAAAGTCCATCAAAATCTGCTCTAGCATTGACTTAGTCCATCCATATGGATTTGTACAAACTCCCTTTGGACACTCCTCAGTAATAGGAACCGTCTCTGGATCTCCATAAACAGTGGCTGATGAACTAAAGATAATATTCTTAACACCATGTTTTCTCATAACTTCACACATATTAAGTGTTCCAGAAATATTATTCTTATAGTATTCAAGTGGCTTTTCTACACTCTCGCCCACTGCCTTTAGTCCTGCAAAATGAATGACAGCATCTATATCGTTCTCGACAAAGATTTTATCCATAGCATCCATATCTGCTATATCATTTTCATAGAACTTAACCTGAGCGCCGGTGATTTTTTCCACTCTACTCAATGATTCTTTTGATGAGTTAGATAGATTGTCCACTACCACAACATCGTAGCCGTTATCTATCAATTCCACTACAGTGTGGCTACCAATATATCCTGCGCCACCTGTCACTAATATCTTTCCCATAATAACCTCTATTATTTCTTCTCAATTGTTACTTTGACTTTTGCAGTGTGATTTCCTTCTATATAAAGACCATCTTCTACATATTTGTCCAAGTTAACTTCTAGCTCAATGTCACTGCTTCTGCCTTTTATATTAATTGGATCTTCTATTACCAATTTATCTACTTTCTTAAGTTTATCAGTATCACCCACTAGTTTCACATTCTTTGGCGTAACCTTGATACTGCTCTTATAACCAGACTTAGGTTTTCCAACTGTATCTATAATAATTGGAACCTCTTTCTCTTGGCTCAAATGAATATCCACTTTAACCTTCTTTTTGTAAAGTTTTGCGTGTTCAGGTTTGATAGTCTTGCCATCTCTATCTAGAAATACAAGATTATATGTCTTTGAAAAATCTTCGTCGGCCTCGTCAATATCACATTTGGCAACAACCTTATCAATCTTCTTGTGAGCTGCCTCTGAAGCTTTCACTAAGACATTATTAAAGCTCATAGACTTAATCTTGGCTACATATCCTTCAGCAGGTTTTCCAATAAATTTAACCTCAACCGGATATTTTTCTTTTGTAACTTTGTTAATATCGATAGTAACCGTGTTAACATTCTGCGAAAGGATATTCACCCTTCTAGCATTTGATCTATCTTTTAGTTTTACAGTAACCGGTGCAGCCTTAACCATAGATAACTCTTTCAAAGAAGCTGTGGCTTTGAAATCATCTGCTGTTAAACCACTTACTACAGATCTATTTCCAGAAACAGTTACATCTACCTTTTGCTTACTAGTTACATCATAAACCAAGCCCTGTTTAGTAATGGCTTTTTGGTTTGTAATAGTAATAGGTATATTATGTACAGTGACCGTAGTTGATGGATCACTCGTATTTACGACAGCTAACCAAATGATTGTACCCAAGATTAACGCAACAATCTTCAACCCAATATTCTTTGTGAAAGCATCTTTAATCTTACTGCTCTTCGACATCGCGGTCACTTCCTTTCTTAAATATTTTGCTACCCTTAACCATCTCTTTATCTTGAGACTTCAAAAGTTCAGAAGTGATAGTTGGCTGATCAGCAAATCTAGTTAATTCACCATCTCTAGCAAGTGAGATAGTTCCTGTTTCTTCTGACACAACAATAACTAGACAATCTGCAATCTCAGATAGTCCAACTGCCGCTCTGTGGCGAGTACCAAGTTCTTTACTTAAAGATAAATTCTCTGACATTGGTAAGTAGCAAGTAGCAGCTACTATTTCGTCGCCGTCTATAATAACAGCACCATCGTGAAGTGGTGTGTTCTTTTCAAATATATTTATAAGTAATTGACTAGTAACTTTTGCATCTAGTCTGATTCCTGTCTCTACAAATTCAATTAAGTCAAAATCCTGCTGTATAACAATTAAAGCACCTGTCTTTGTCTTTGCAAGTTCCTTTGTCGCACTCAAAATGTTGTCTAGTGTTTTGTCGCTGAATCTCTCTTCGTATGTAGGACCAGCGAATCTAAATACCTGGAATAATTTATTTCTTCTTCCGAGAGCCTCTAGTGCACGTCTTAACTCCGGTTGGAAAATGATAACCATAGCAATGATACCAACGCTCAATGCCTTGTTCATAATCCAAAGCACGGTCGTTAAATGGAAAACTGATGCTATAAACATAAATATGAACAGCAAAATTAGGCCCTTCATAAGAACCCATGCTCTGCTCTTTCTAAACCAAAGGATAATGTAATATACAGCGATTGTAATAATTATAATTTCAACAATGTCACTGATATAAATATTTGGGATAGAAAAATATTTATCAAAGAAATTGTAAACATTATGAAATATAGCGCTCAATTATCTCTCCCTTCTAACCGGTGCACTTTTCTTTCTTCTCTGAGCGTTAATTCTCTTAACGTTCATCTCTGGGGCTGTAACATTAATTTTAGGAACAGCCTTTACATAGTAATAGTACTCGTCATCCTCAAACTGCGTATTCTCCGTTCTGGAATAATCCACAGAGAAAACTAGCAATTGCAATAGATATGCAATTATGAAAGAAATGACGGAGCCTATAATAACCCACAATATTGAGAACTTTGCGTTAAACAAAATTCCACCTACTAAAAATGCTATCAACTGGAAGATACTTCCTACCACTACAGCAATCTCCCATGAGTGGTCCACTGATCTTCTCTTTAATCCATAAACTAGCGCGATAGTTATTGCAAATACAACAATTGTTAAATACATACTAGGGTTGCTAGTTGCAATGTTAACAATTGAAGAAACCGCTGATATTGTTTCCTTGCTTCCACTCGCATTCTTCGAAATAGTCTGGATAGCATCTGAGTTTTTGTTAACAACATCTATTAAATAGTAAATAATAGTTCCAAATGTCACTGAAACGATAGCTACTGGTGTAGAAACCAATCCAGCTACAATCGGAATTACATAAGGTATCTTCAAATAAAATGCTAGTGGTACTAGCACTAAATATATTCCCTGTTTTGGAGTAAATCTCAAGAATAAAACAAGCAATACAATAAGTAAAATTGATACAACACCAGCTAGTTCCAATGAAATGTAGTAAACATCAAATATCATTACAAGCATAGCTATTACTACATCTATTCTCTTTGGCAAAAACGCCATAATGACTGCCATCAATAGCATTACTGGCCACATGTTTACAACTGGTGCATATCCAATATTGAGTTTGAAAAGGACAAGTGCTACAAATGAGAAGACAAACTTAAAAACAGGTTGCAAAACAAATTCATGCTCAGCATAAATGTTTTTAACTTTTTCTTTTAATGTCATTAAACTAATCATCTTCCATCTCCTCCTCTAACTCATCGATAATCGCGTCGTACTCTTGTTCCTGAATTCTGTGTAGTGTCTTCAAATCACCATTATATTCTTTTAAGTGCCCGCGAATCTCTTTAAATTTGTGAGAGTAAAATGCATAACTGTAAATCAGATAAAGAACAACCACTATAATGTAGATTAGTATCATGGCAATCATCATAATGATAAAACTGGTAGTAGTTGTCATTAAGCCAAACATAACCTCCGGCAAATATGAAAACAACAAAACCATAATCAAAATATATCCTACAGTTACACACGCAAAAGAACCAAGCATTTTAGAGGATAAGTAATCACTCTTAAAAAGCTTACTCGTTTTAATTTCATCTTTAAAATGTTTTTCTTCATATAGCGATAACTTCGTCATCAAAGTTATCTTTTCATTATTTAACATATAGACTCCTTAAGGTCTATCAATCTTCTTTAAGTGTTGTTTCGAAATTAACTTTGTATTCGTCTATTGCTCTTATCTCCGCTTGACCTTTGGCGTTTACGCCCACGCCCACAACATATCCTAAATAAACATCGTTAGGATCTTTATCATTTACATATGTGAAAGCAACAGATGCTCTTCCGCCTTTTTTACCCTTACCTGATTTAGTAACAGTCTCAATCTTTGCTATATACTTTCCGTCCTTAACTGTTTCCTTCTTAAGAGTTAGCTTGTCAAGCTCTGCAATAGTAGTTTTCCATGAATAACCTTTTTTATTGTCATCCAACTTTATATCAAGAGACTTTTTGTCGTCTCCTACTTCCACGAAATCATAGTCGTTGCCACATGCGGCAAGCGCTAGAGTTGTCATAATTAATGTTAGTCCGATTGCAAGAATTCTTTTCATCCTATTCCTCCTAGTTTTATATCATAAAACACCAAGATAAGTATATCACAAGCGTAAAAAACGCGCCACAGTTAAAACTGTGACGCTTTGCTTATTTCCTAATTTTCAAACTTAATTTTGCTTCCTGCTGGTATAGGTTCTGTGATAAAAGCATTTGATCCAATAACTGAGCCTTTGCCAATCACCGTCTCACCACCTAGAATAGACGCTCCAGAGTAAATAGTAACATCATCTTCTATAGTTGGATGTCTCTTTTCGCCCTTAAGACCAATCACATCTCTAGTACTTAGAGCACCTATCGTAACACCTTGATAAACCTTAACTCTATCACCTATGATAGTTGTTTCTCCTACCACTATACCTGTGCCGTGATCGATAAAGAAATACTTACCGATAGTAGCACCTGGGTTAATATCAATACCAGTCTTGCTGTGTGCATACTCTGTCATAATTCTTGGAATCAGTGGAACACGTAGTTGTTGCAAAACATGAGCCAATCTGTAAACTGTAATAGCATACAATCCCGGATAAGAGAGAATAACCTCATTCTTATTATACGCAGCAGGATCGCCCTCGATAAAGGCCTCGACATCCGTATCCACATACTCTCTTACACTTGGAATTCTTTCAAAAAACTCTAGGGAAATCTTCTGTGCCTCTTCTGCTCTTTCTTCCTCGGATGCATCCTTCATGTCTTCTCTTTGAAGAAGCGCTACTGCTATTTGTTTATTTAGGTTATACATTACATCCTCTATCAAAACAGTAAGTCTGCTGTCCATATTGTAGAATCTATAATGTTGCTCTCTAAAGAATCCAGGGAACACAATAGTTAAGAGTTTACCAATCATCTCCTGAACCATCTTTGTATCTGGTTGATCAAAAAGTTCAATGTGATCGATATCTCTATCTCCCTGATAATCCTTTAGGATTTTATCAACAATTTTTTTGATATCTTTATTTGTATCCTTCATTTTTTTCACCTACTTAAATAGTATTCTTTTGAATTATAACACATATAACACAAAAAGAGCCATATAAATGGCTCTTTTTGAAATTTGTATTATTCTTTGGCTTAAGTTTTAGTAGTTCTCTGCTCTCACTTCGAAGAAACTCTGTGGATGAGCACATACTGGGCAAATTTCTGGAGCCTTTTCTCCAACAACAATATGTCCACAGTTTCTACACTCCCACATAACAACGCCAGCTTTTTCGAATACCTTCATAGTTTCAACATTCTCTAAAAGCTTACGATATCTTTCTTCATGCTCTTTCTCGATAGCAGCTACGCCTCTGAACTTTTCTGCTAACTCTGGGAATCCTTCTTCGTCGGCCTCTTTAGCCATTCTGTCATACATATCAGTCCACTCAAAGTTTTCACCTTCAGCTGCTGCTTTAAGGTTTTCCTCAGTAGTTCCAAGTTCTTCTAGCTCTTTAAACCAAAGTTTTGCATGCTCTTTCTCATTGTCAGCTGTCTTTAAAAACAATGCTGCAATCTGCTCATAACCAGCTTTCTTTGCAACTGATGCAAAGTAAGTGTATTTATTTCTAGCTTGAGACTCGCCTGCAAAAGCTTCTCTTAAGTTCTGTTCTGTCTTTGTACCTTCGTACTTATTTCCCATTTTACCTTTCCTCCGCTAATTTTTTTAGAAGTATATACTAAATATATAGAATGATTTAAATTCTCTCTGCTTCTTACCAAGTGTGTATGGTTCCATACAGATGATAACCTTATCATTCTTCATATAGAATTCTAACTTGCTAAGTTTAGTCTTCTTAATATACTTCTTAGCTTTCTTCTTATATGACTTAGACCAATTCTTTTTGTCTATAGCCTTGTACATCTTCTTCTTGATAGTCTTAGTTGAACCTTTAACTACCTTCTTAATGCCGATCTGCCTACCAGTTCTAGCATCGAAGTTGTATCCATATTCGTCAGTGTTTTCTGCTCCACCTACATACCAGTGAATAGTAATACGAACACTTAAGATATTGTTCATGTTGTACTTAACTTTTGAAGTAGCTGTGAAATAATAGTTATCTTTAATCTTCTTAGCATCGTCTTCTGCTACCCATTGGTAAAAGTTATTAGCACTATTAGACTTCTGCAAAGCATCCATATCGCCTCTAAGTGCTTTGTTGATGGCCTTAGCTCCATCTACACCGCTTACTGTAATGAGTTGATAAGTCATAGTAGCTTTGATGTTCTTGTATTTCTTAGCACTTGAGAATAGATTTACTTTGCTAGATTTAGTAGTGGCTTTTTTCCACTTTGTAAGTTTAAGTTTTGTTGCTACATATTTATATTTAGCAGTCTTCTTTCTTTGAACATATAATCTAAATGTTCCAACAAGGTGTTTCTTACCATCTCTTAGATTTGTAAAGTATACTTGACCTTTAACATAGTAATTCTTCTTTGTATTCTTCTTGATACTACCAATTTCCATTACTACTTTGGAGTCTCCCCATTCGCCTGGGTATAGAGTTACTTTAGAAGTCTTCTTTCCAAACATTCTCTTTGAATATTTGTTTACTTCTTTCTTTTTCTCTGCTTTGAAACGTAGCATATCTGCTCTAGCAGTCACTTTACTAAAGTTGTATGTAACACTTTTTCCGGGTCCCATGATATACTCTTCAGTTACACCAATAGGGGTAGAAAACTCATCTACTAGTTTCATAAGACTCTTCTTGTTAGGTACTGTATTTGTAGCATCCACAGTAGCTCCCATAACAGGAACTGCTGCGATAGTAAGAGCTACCACAAGTACTGTTGCTAGTAATTTTTTTGTTAATTTCATTATTTTTCCCTCCCACAAGAAAATTTATAAAATCATTCTTTAGTATTATATCATAGACTCAATAGTTAAATATATGCTTTTTTATTATTATCACATTTAATTATTCCTGCTTGAAATCAACAATTTTACGTCTATAAACTATGTTCTCTTATTTAATTCTTCTAGTCTCTATGTAGAACCTCTTTTCGTCAGCCTCGTTCATAGAGAAAGTCTTTCTAGGAAGCGAACCATCTTGGATGATTGCGTCAAAGAAGTTATCCTTCTTAATTCCTTCATATATAAATCCAAGTGTGTTTTCTTTCTTAGCTAACTTCTTAACTACGTCCTGTCCGTGAATGTAATCCACTTTAACCTCAGGGTTTTCTTCTATATAAAGGTCGATAAATCCCTGGAGAGTTCCAACTGGAAGTTTGGCTGTGGCTTTCACCTCAAACTCGCCTTCTTCGTCGCCCACGTAGTATTTAAACTTCTGCATACCACCCATGCCGTTTTGCATAGTGTAATCTTTAAACTCGCTTAGGAAGTTTTCTGCGTCTACATTAAATAGTACACGGAAGATCGATTCAAATTCCTGAGCACTGTTGTGAACATTTTCAATCTCAACTAGTGCATATCTGTTCAAAGGATTTTTGTCCTTCTCATAACATGCCTTTGCCGCCGCCAAAGAATGGTTACCATCTCCCACGGCAAACTGCAAGCCATCGTTTTCCTCGGCAAACTTATCTAATGCTCTTTCCACATCTTGTTGCATCTCTTTAGTAAGCAAGTATCCAGTGATATGACCACCGTCTTTCATAAGGTCGAAATCATAAACCACTTCTAACTCATCTTTTCTTGCCTCTAGCGGTGCTACGATAGTTTTGTTTGCATCGTTAAAAAGCATCAAAATATGTGGCATTTCAAGCGGAGCATTCTTTCTGATTTTGATTCGAGGTGGAAGTCTATCAATAATAGTAGCTTCTGTGGCACGAATCAAAGTCTTGCTACCTGGTGTGTAGTCATATTGCTCTAGGTCTACCATTCCCACTAAGCCTTTGCGTACTTTGTCGCCCACTTGTCTTTCCACGTATATCATTGCATCCTTGTACTCTTCAAACATGTCGCTATCTAAGTACTCTTGCATCTTCGCATTGATTTTTTCAATCTTTTCTGTATTATCTTTCTCTAGATAGATTTCAGGAAGCATAATGTTTAGAGAAGATGGTGCATCGCCCACTATCTCCTTTACATCCTCCCAGTACTCCTCGTCTGAAGTGTACTGATCGCAGGCTATAACCGCCCACTTTTGCATATCTTCCTTACTAGCATTCTTCGGCAAAAGTATATCTGCCGGGTAAAAACAACTCATTTTTTCCTCGCTTCAATTCGACCATTTCGAACTATTCTTTATGTGTGATTTCTCACCTTTGCTATTATACCATTAGAGCATACTATATCAAGCAAAACGGTCCTAAAAATGCCACCATTTCAAAAACAAAGAGCAAATATCAACTGTTATTTTGTCGCAATATATGAGATAATTGACTTAGCGATGATTGAATAGTGACGGACTTATCTTTTCAATCAAAAATTAAATATAGAGGTGATCGAATGATTTATACAGTTACTCTTAACCCAGCTATCGATTATATTATGCGTATGGACGAACTCCATATGGGAATAACTAATCGCTCAAATAGCGAAGAGTATTATTGTGGCGGAAAAGGAATCAATGTTTCATTGGTTTTGGCGGAGCTAGATATTCCTAGCACTGCTCTCGGTTTTATTGCAGGTTTTGTGGGCGATGCCATCGACAAATGGGTGGCAAACACTTACGTGACTACAGACTTTATCAGACTTCGCGACGGCATTTCTCGAATCAACGTAAAGATTAAGGCCGGCGAAGAAACTGAGATAAATGGACAAGGACCTAATATATCAGAGGACGAACTAGAAGCCTTGATGATGAAGGTGGACCATATTCAAGATGGTGACACTTTAGTTCTTGCTGGAAGTATTCCAAATACTTTGCCGGACGATACTTATGAGAGAATGCTTGAGCGAATCTCCGAAAAGGACGTTCGAATAGTGGTTGATGCCACCAAGCAACTTTTAGTTAACTCACTTAAATATAAACCATTCCTAATTAAGCCAAACAAACAGGAACTTTCCGAAATCTTTGACGTGGACGTTCAGACTAAAGAGGACATAGTCACTTACGCAAAGAAACTTCAGGATATGGGTGCTAGGAATGTACTAATCTCACTGGGCGGAGACGGCGCTATGCTTGTGGATGAGGACGGACAGATTCACGAGGCTGGCGTTATTAAGGAGAAGGTTGTTAACACAGTGGGATCTGGCGATTCTATGGTGGCAGGTTTTGTAGCAGGATACGAAATGAAAAACAGTTACTCTTATGCTCTAACTCTTGGAAGTGTTTGCGGAAATGCTACTGCTTTTCTTCCATGGCTTGCGACAAAGGAAAAGATTAATGAACTTCTTGAAAAATTTTAGGTAATTAAATTTTCGGATTTTAATTATATATGCAATTATTTACAAAGGAGGTAAAAAAATGCGTATTAAAGACTTACTAAAAGTTGATAGCATTGAGTTGGGCGTAGCCGCAGCGGATAAAAATGCTGTCATCGAGAAACTGGTAGACCTCCACGACAAAAGTGGAAACTTAACTGATAAGGATGCTTTCACCAAAGACATTCTTGCGCGTGAAGAGATGGGAACTACTGCTATCGGAAATGAGATTGCCACTCCTCACGCTAAGAGCGCAGCTGTTAAGGCTCCAGCACTTAGTGCCATCACTGTTCCTAGTGGTGTCAACTATGATGCTCCAGACGGCGCAGACTGCAAATTGTTCTTTATGATTGCTGCTACTACTGATGGCGATGTTCATCTAGAAGTTTTAGCAAATCTAATGAGAATGATGATGGATGAAGAGTTTACTTCTAAGTTAAAAGTGGCTCAGACTCCAGATGAGTTTTTGAGTATTATCGAAGCAAAAGAGGCTGAGAAAGAAGCCGAGGCTGCTCCTGCTGCTGCAGAGGCTCCAGCAGATGAAAAATTTATCGTGGCTGTAACAGCTTGTCCTACTGGTATTGCTCATACTTATATGGCTGCCGAAAACCTAGAAAAGGCCGGCAAAGAAATGGGCATTAATATTAAGGTAGAGACAAACGGATCTGGCGGTGTTAAGAATGCACTTACTGCTGATGATATCAAAAACTGTGATGGTGTTATCATAGCAGCTGACAAGAGCGTTGAAACAGCTAGATTTGACGGAATACCTGTTCTATCTACAAAGGTAGCTGATGGTATTCACAAGCCAAAAGAATTAATTGAAAAAGTATTGAGTGGAGACGTTCCAGCATTTAAGGCTGACAAAGCTGAAGTAGCTGACTCTAAAGCAGAGGACGGCGACAGCTTCGGACGTAAACTATACAAGCACTTGATGAATGGTGTATCACACATGCTACCATTCGTAGTAGCTGGTGGTATCTTTATCGCTATCGCATTCTTGATTGATAGTATCGCTGGCGTAAAGATGGACGGAAACTTCGGTACAGGAACTCCTGTATCAGCATGGTTTAAGACTATCGGTGGATATGCATTTAACTTTATGCTTCCAGTACTAGCTGGATTTATCGCAATGTCGATAGCAGACAGACCTGGTTTGTTAGTTGGTATTGTCGGTGGTTTGTTAGCATCTAGTGGTGCTACATTTATGGATCCTGGCGCTGCTGAGACAGTTCCATCTGGATTCTTAGGCGCATTGCTAGCTGGTTTCCTTGCTGGTTGGATTATGAAGTTATTCGAAAGACTATGTGATCACTTACCAGATTCACTAGAGGGAATAAAACCTATTCTACTCTATCCATTAGCGGGACTTGGTATAGTAGGCGTTATGATGTGTGCAGTTAACCCTATTATGAGTATCATCAACACAGGTCTTAACAACGGACTTGGTTGGCTAGGAAGTCACAACTATGGTGTAATCCTTGGATTCATTCTAGCAGCAATGATGGCTATCGATATGGGTGGTCCATTTAACAAGGCTGCATATGTATTTGGTACGGGAATGCTTACATCTGCCGCAGCACTTTTGAAAGAAGGCGCTGCTGTTACAGACCCTACAGTAGTTGTTTGCTACCAGGCAATGGCTGCAGTTATGATCGGTGGTATGGTACCTCCTATCGCAATCGCACTATCAACTACATTCTTCAAGAGTAGATGGACAGAGGCTGAGAGAAAGAGCGGCCCAGTAAACTATATTATGGGACTATCATTCATTACTGAAGGTGCTATCCCATACGCTGCTTCCTATCCACTAAAAGTCATTCCAGCTTGTATGATTGGTTCAGGTATTGCTGGTTTACTATCATGGGTATTCGGATGTCAGCTAATGGCACCACACGGTGGTATTTTCGTAATCGCAACAATCAAACAACCATTGCTATACTTCGTAGCATTGATTATCGGTTCAGTTGTTGCTTGTCTAATACTTACATTCTTGAAAGGTAAAAATAAGAAATAAAAACTGGAGCTGCCAGGTTTCAAATCTGACAGCATCCACAACAAAGGAGAAACAAAATGGTATCAAAGAAACTAACAGTAGTTAACGCTCAAGGATTTCACATGCGTCCAGCATCAGACTTCGCCAAAGAAATGGGTGCATTTACTTCTGAAATCACACTAAAACACAACGGTGTTGATGTTAATGCAAAGAGTCTAATGAACATAATGGCTGCTTGCATCAAATGTGGTAATGAACTAGAAGTTGTTTGCGAAGGTCCTGATGAAGAGGCGGCTTTGGCGAAGGCTTGTGAAATGATCGAAAGCGGCTTTGGCGAATAAGGAAACGAGGTGACTAAATGTTAAAAGGTGTAGCTGCCTCCGAAGGAATCGGAATTGGCAAAGTAATGATTATTGAGGAGCATTCCTTAGACTATACACCAAAGGATGTGTCTGACACAGATGCGGAAATCAAGCGCTATCAAGATGCGCTAGAGGATTTCTGCGCGGAAACTGTGGAACAGGCTGAGGCTTTAAAGGAATCTGCCGGTGCAAAGGAAGCCGAGATTTTGGAAGGCCACATCCAGATGGCAAAAGATCCAATGATGGATGGCGAAGTAACTGGGATGATAAATGACGGCAAATGCGCCGAAGAAGCAATTGACGTTACATATACAAAGTATATGGAAATGTTTTCGCAGATTCCTGACGAAATGATGAAGCAACGTGCGGCCGATGTCAAAGACATCAGAACTGCAATGCTTAGCATTTTGCTTGGAGTTAAAACCGTAAAGATTAGCGATGCCCCTGCTGGCACTGTGGTAGTGGCGAACGAAGTCACACCATCTATGACAGCCGGCATCAACAAAGATAATATAGTTGGTATCATCACAGAAACCGGAAGCCAGACATCTCACTCTGCTATTCTTGCTAGAGCTCTTGAGATTCCAGCAGTACTTAGTGTTGAAAATGCTACTACTTCTGTGGCTGACGGCGATCAGGTGATTGTAGATGGAAGCGAGGGCGTAGTAATTGCAAACCCATCAGACGATGAGGTTAGCGAGTATACCGCAAAGCGCGAGGAATATCTAAAAGAAAAGGCTGAGCTGGAAAACTTCCGCGGCCAACCTACAAAATCAGCTGACGGCACAGAGTACGAACTCTTCTGTAATATCGGAAATCCAGAAGATGCTAAAAAGGCTATGGCAGCCGACGGCGAAGGAGTTGGATTATTCAGAACTGAGTTCTTATTTATGGATAGAGATGCTATTCCAACTGAGGACGAACAATTTGAAGCATATCAGCAAGCTGCTCTTACACTTAAGGGTAAAGGCTTAATTATTCGTACACTCGATATCGGTGGCGACAAAGAAATTCCTTATCTTGGATTGGAAAAAGAAGAAAATCCATTTATGGGATTTAGAGCTATCAGATATTGTTTGAAGAATAAAGATATGTTCAAGAGTCAGATTAAGGCTATTTTGAGAGCGAGTGCTTTTGGTGATGTGAGAATAATGTTCCCACTTATCACTGCTGTAGAAGAACTTCGCGAAGGAAAAGCTTTAGTGGAAGAATGTAAAGCAGAGCTTAAGGAAGCTGGAGTTGATTTCAACGATGACATCCCAGTGGGTGTTATGACAGAAACCGCTGCTTCTGGTGTAATAGCAGATTTGCTTGCTAAGGAAGCTGATTTCTTCAGTATCGGAACAAATGACCTTACAGGTTACACAATGGCGTCTGACAGAGGAAATAGCGATGTGGCTTACCTCTACTCTCCATTCCAACCTAGTGTTCTAAGAATGATTAAGAGCATTATCGAGAATGGACGCGACGCAGGCATTCTAGTTGGAATGTGTGGCGAAGCTGCTGCCGATCCAAAGATGATTCCACTGCTCATTTCTTTCGGTTTAACAGAGTTTAGTGTTTCTGCTCCTTCAGTACTAAAGGTACGTGGAACAATCGCTAAATGGACGAAAGATGAGGCAGATAAGGTGGCTGACAAAGTCATGAGCATGACTACTGAAGCTGAAGTGTTAGAGTATTTAGACAGTGTAGTTTAATCTTTAATACGCATTAGAAAAAGCTGATTGGATTTTTTTCCAATCAGCTTTTTTATTACTTTCTTTTTGTATATAATGCTGTCACATAATAGAATCTGTGGTGATCTTCGTATGGGACCTTTTCTGCTATCACTTCATCTCCTTCTCTCACTGAAGAAAATTCCATTGGGCCACTTATAAAAACCTTACCCACTACATTTTCATCCGTCTCAGCATCTTCCACCATTAAATACTTATATCTTACTTTGCCTCCGCCAAAGAACCCTGTCATTCCATCTCCAATATCTTCTCCTGCATTTTGAACTTCAGCTACTTTTATCTTCTTTAGAACTTTAAATCTATGAAATTCAATGTCCTTAATAGTAATCCGAGCATAAATCAACGGGATAATTGATATCACATTTAACACGATGAAAATCAAAATGATTAACCACTGATCCGCAATAAATCTTGCCCACACATTATAAGTGTATCTATGAAACTGCCCAAAGTATTGGAACAGCATACACACTGCAAATCCAAAGAATATAATTGCAAATCTTATAAAGAAAACTTTTCTATTATGAATAGAAAGATTCTTTCTGATTTCTTTTAATTCTTCTTCATTAGGTTTTCTGTATTCTAGGTTTTTAATGTCTATGTTTGCCATTTCCTCACCTCTGTTTTGTATTATAATGCATTTATTATGGCTTGGGAATATTAAAATGGCATTAAAAAACCGGCTAGTTTTCCAGCCGGTTTTTTACACATAGCTTTTACTCTATAAAATCTACTTCAACTTTGTAACCTTCCTTTTCTGCAAAGGCAAGTAAATTTTTAAATGTTCTCACTAATTGCTCATCCGCCATTTTCAAAACAGTTTGTTTTTGTATTTTTTTAGTGGCTTTTTCTCTCGCCTCTTTTAAAGCAATCTTAGTGTCGTCGTAGTCTTTAACATTAAAAATTGAACCACTTTTATCATAATATATTACTTTTCCACCATCAATATTAACCGAAAGAATACCTGTATGAGGAGTTAAAACTTTTATTTTTTTACCCCACACTTTAGACTGGACGTCTTTTAAATCTACTCCCATTCTAACTTCTGCCATATAAAACATTTTAAAACTTTTTTCATTTATGATAGGAATATCACCATCTTTGAATTTTACTACGCCAGTTACATGATCCTTTACAGTTGTAAGTTCAGCACATTTTTCTATTTGTTCCCTTATCAACTCTGTTGTTACTTTTTCCCCTTGATAAAATTGTTGTGCAACTTTAAATCCCGCAAAAAGAAGTATAACTACAGCTATTATTGCGCATATACTAATTATTATTTTTTTCTTCTTTTTTTTAGTCATCTTTTTTCCCATTATTATCTCTCCTTTTAATTAAACTGTTGCATTGCCACTATTAAAAATAATATTACCACAACTACTAGAGCAATGATAAGCCCTAAAACTACCTTATTCATAATTAAACCTCCAAATTAATTACTACTGATTATTCTATAGTGTTCTATTTTATTTCTCCTTAATTATATTATATATACAAATATATGTTCAAGTTTTTTCAAAAAAGGCACCAGCAAATGCCGGTGCCCTTCTCAACAGTAATCATTCTATTTTTTTGTCATTTCATATTTAGCTGAATAAGCATCAATCTTAGTTAAATACCATTTACCAGCAAATTTTTTCATTTCATAATCATACGCATCTGAATCATTGTTCTTAATGAATAATTCTTTGCCTTTTTCTACAGACAAACATCTGCCTTCATGTGTATCATATTCATCCTCAATCAATGCATCTCCGTCTGAAATAATTAGTTTAACTTTAGTGTCGGGGTCATCAGTATCGACTCCAGTATACTCCCCATCCCATGAAGAATCAGCTGGTTCTGCTAGAACTGTAGCCATGCGTACATCCTTTTTTACTTTTTCTGTTTTCTTTTTGTCATCCTTGTCTTCCTTTTTGTCACCCTTTTTAAGAGCAATTTTCATAGATCTTTTCTTACCTTCTTTTATTACAAGGTAATACTCACCATCTTCTGATAGCAATTGAGCAGATTCACCATTTGCATCTTCAGGAATGCTGATGGAATCACCTGACTTATCTTTCTTATACTTGTCCTCGTACTGATATGTAACAGGGTCGCTAGTATCATCCACTTCTCCTTCTTCATCTAAATCATATGTTTTAAGTGATACTTTAAGGTTTCCTTTTTTCACCTCAACAGTAACATCAACTTTATTACTTCCTGATGTTTTAGAGCCGGTATAAATACCATTAAAATCAGTCTCTCCACATCCCACTAGAACAAATGATCCTAGAATTAAAACAATCGCACAAAGCCAAGCAATATTTCTTTTAAACATAATAATCCTCCTTCTATGTTTTTTTGTGGGGACACTTGGTCCCCACATATCACTTTAAGTCCTTTAGGATCTGTCTTACCCTACGCTCAGATAATCCCACAGCCTTAGCTATATCCTTCGTACTCATTTTGCCTTTGTTTTCCGCTACAAAGTTTCTGACATACTCATTGGAATATAGTTTCTTAGGGAATGAGATATTGAGCCCCTGGTAATGCTCCCAAAGTTTGATTGTAGCCACGTCGCCTATGAGTTCAGACAATTCTTTGTATAATTGGCTATACTTTTCCTTGTTTTCGCTCATATCGACCTCCTCCGTATTTAATTTTACAGAAGTTTCTTTGCCATTATTATTCCAAATTTTCATCTGTAAATTTCCCTGCAGTATTTCCGTTTTGTTTCTCCTTTCAATAAACATTTAATTTGAAATCTACAAGTTCTCCTTTCCGGAACAATATAGTGAAATGTTCCTATAATAGAACTTGTAAATTTTGCGAATTTGCTTCTATTAGAGAACTTGTAATTTTTGCAAATTTACAACACAAAAAAGAGTGTCCGTAGACACTCTTTTGACACTAAATAATATTTTTTTGTACTACATATGTATAAACATATTATTTTACAATTACTTTAATCTTCTTACTATTCTTACCATTGTGTGCTTTTGCCCAGATATAGCATTTACCCTTTTTTCTTAATTTAACCTTGCCTGTCTTACGATCTACCTTTGCAATTTTCGCATTAGATGAATACCAGCGAGTGTATGTTGACAACTTAGGTACACCATCTGCTGTTATCTTTGCTTTAAGTTTCTTAGTTTTACCGGTCTTTCCCATCAATTTTGTCTTGCTTGTTGTTACCTTTGTAGCATTACCTAATGTTGATGGTTTGGCAACTGCCCATACTGGGTAGCTCTTTTTTACAATGGTCGTCCCCTTGCCGTTTTTCTTTGTCTTTCCTACCACCTTATATCTGTACACTTCTCCGGGTACTACATTAGGTATATTGTAAAAGTTTGAAGTGTAACCATTTCTTACAGTCACTTTCTTGTACTTTTTGGCATTATTATCGTATTTATACACTACATAACTTTTTGCTTTTCTAACTCTGTCCCAGGACAAGAACATATTCTTTCCACTATTAGTAGGACGCAAATATAGGTTTTGTATTTTATTTTTCTTCTTGTTACTTATAGACACTGCAGGTGAGACATATAGTCTATCACCTTTTACTTTTACAGTTACTTGGTTGTTATAGATATAGTAGGATTTTGAAAAAACAAGATTTTTACCCACTTTATCGGATAGTTGAAAATTAACCTTTCCTTTTGCTCCTGTAATATTGAGTCCAGTTTTTCCATCTTTAAGATTAACTGTACCTGTCGTAATTCCACTAACCCACACTTCTCTTTTTAATTGTGGCATATACCCTCCAAAGGAATAATCGCATGTTGTTTCATCACCCTGTGTGCTAACCGTCAATTCATCATCTGAAAAGAAAACTTTTGATGCCAAATTCGTATTAACATACATTGTATGTTTACTATCAACAAATTTTTCTACAAAAAAGAGGTCCATTATTGTGCCATCCGTTCTGCTAAAAGTAAAACCTTTGCTTTTGGGTACAATTAATTCAGTTTGGCCGGTATCTTCTGGATATCCGTCATCATAGTCATCTAGTTTATATATTGTCATATTTCCTGTACGTCCTTTTTCAGTCCAATAATGTTCCTTAAAGTCAATATATTTCCCTTCAACATTTTCTAAATGCAAACCAGTTGGAGCCAAAATCAAAAAACGCGATCTATCAGCCATTGAAGCATTCACTTTTACTATTCCAGTCATTATATTCGTAAAACACAAAACTCCACAAATTACCAATGTTATAAATCTATTTATTCTCATTATATTTCTCCTCTCTTATCTTATAAATTTTCCTATCAAGTCAAGACAGTTATCACCGCCCTCTGAATTTAAATATGCTCGTTTTCCATAGATATATAAATCTTCCATTTCAAATCTCATAAGATTTCTTTTTTTCTTTTTTGCTTTAACGTGTTTTTTGGTTGCTATAAATTTATATGATTTTAATGCTTTCCTTTCTATATCGTTATTTTTAATCGACAAACGATACCTGAATACGTAGCTTATTCTCCTATATTTCTTTTTATTAATATAATCTTTTCCGTATGCAAATGAATTAACATAATAATATATATCATCTTTTATAGCACACGCTGTTCCTTGTCCACGAGTCTTATTTTTGTCATTTGGCTCATAGGGTTTTGGGATTTCAAAATCATAAACTGCTATCATTTTTCCATATTTCTCTTTGCATACAAAATTATTACATTCATTTCTAATTATAAAAAATTGCTCATTATTATATTTCCAAGCAGCAATGGAACTATAACTTTTGTCTTCCATATCTCGACCTGTGCATTTTATTAGTTTAGAATCGGAAACCACATATTTTTTCTTTTTCTTATTATATTTAACACTTATTCTAGTAATTTTACCTTTCTGTTCGCCAATTGGCGCCACATAAAGAACTACTTTTTTATTCTTTTTATCATAAACCGCCGTCATTCCATTTGCATGGCCAACAACATTATTAGATTTTCCAGGTTTATCATATTTCTTTAACTTTTTAATATTTCCTATTTTTCCACCTTTCTTTATTTTTGCCTTATACAATACCGCATACTTTGTTTTTCCCTCAGAGCCTTTTTTAGTTTTCTTTATTTTAAAGAAATATATGTTATCTTTATATCCTGTCATTCCTTGCATCTTGTTAGCGCCACTCTCTTTTACATCCTTTATCTTTACCCATTTATGTTTTTTAGGTTTTGGCACATTTAGTTTTTGCGATGCACTTGCTCCTAATTTAGTACTTACTGAAACTATTGTATTCCCTGCTAATTTTGCTGTAATTACACCTTTGTTACTAACAGTTGCAATACTATTATTTCCAACTTTCCAAGAGAAAGTTTTTTCTGTTGCTATACTTGGACTGACAGCCACTTTTACACTTCTTTTTCTTTTCTCCTTTACCTCTATTTCTTTATCCAATATTTTGATAGATGTAACTGGTATCTCGACTTTCTTTTTATTTACAAATCCATACTTTTCTTTTAGTTTAACATAATAATAATTTCCAGCGTCACCAATAATAGTTATATTATCATTTTTAACTAAATTCATTATACTATCTGCTGTAGGATATGCTCCGCTAAAAAGCGAGTCAGACTCTTTCATATACCCTTTTACATCAGCTATTGGTTTATAAACTGATGTCATAAAATTACAACTCTTATTGTCTTTTGTTGTTATTGTTATTTTCGTTGCTCCTTTTGACTTTCCAACTACAGTATTATCTGTTACCGATGCCACAGACTTATATTGTACACCCCATGTAAGTGCAGTTTCTGTTGCCAGATCCGGTTTGATTATTGGAGTTATTTTCTTCTTATCTCCAACTTTTAAAACAACGTCTTTTTCTGGTACAGATATTTGCTTTGTTGGAATAATTACATCCTTCTTTAATACATATCCGTAACTATGATTTTGTTCATCGTCAAATGTGTAATCTGCAATTATTCTATAATAGTTACTACATTTACCTATAATTTGAAATTTTGTACCTCTCGGAACATCTCCTCGTACATTTCTATTTCCTGTGGTTGATGTGGCAGCTCTAGTTACTGTGGTTTTTGTTTTTGCAAATCCATCTTCATCAAGATCTGTGTAAACAGAAATGTTAGTGTAGTCTTCATAGGTTTTTCCATTATCTGCCTTTATTTGTAATAGTAATTTTGCATAGCCTTCCTTCACTCCTGTTACAGATATTGTTTTACCTGTACCGTTAACTTTTAATATGTTTGTATCGGAAGAACTCCATATGTGGCTAGTTTCTGTAATTCCGTTAAGTTTATATGTAAAAAATTTGTCTGTTGTTTCTCCTACTTTTACACTTTTATTAAACTCGTTAACATCATCCACACTATTCCAGATTCGTACCTCATCTGTGGCAGCAACAGTGGTATTAACCATTAAAAAAAGCGCACCTATCACAAGTGCGACCATTCTACTAAAGTGTGTAATAATTCTTTTGTTCATAATGTCTTTCCTCCAATGCCTATTTAATACACAATTTTTTTGATATTCTATAAAATTATTTACAAATATTTTAGAATTATTTACAACACCACTATAAGCCTGGGGGCAACCCCCAGGTCAAGTCCCTTTAATATATTCTCCCAAATATAAAATATGAAAAAGACACTGGCATTATGCCAGTGTCTTGATGGACTAATATTCTTTATTATAGATTTTATCTATGAATTTATTTCTTTACACTACCCTTACTATAATACTTCTTCTTTCCAACCTTCACAAAAGCCTTAACCTTGAAGTAATACTTCTTTCCAACTTTCTTAGTGTACTTTATCTTCTTGGCTTTAAGAGTTTTAAGTTTCTTTAACTTGCCTTTCTTCTTTCCGCCATAAACTACATAGCCTTCAGCGCCCTTTACTTTCTTCCAAGTAACTTTCACCTTTTTGCCTTTTCTCTTAACTTTGAAAGATGGTTTCTTAAGGGTTAACTTCTTTGTAATGTATGCAAATGGTGAATATGTCTTAACGTTTCCATTCTTTACAAATGTTCTAATTCCAAATTTATATTTAACTCCTGGTTTTATCTTCTTAGCTGTGTATGTATTCACATCGCCAGTAAGCGTCTTTAGAGTTTTGAATTTGCCGCCGGCAATACTTACCTGAATTTCTACGCCGTCCACTAGTCCATTGTTGTACCAGTCTAAGTAGATGCCTGTTGCGCCTTTCTTTGACGCGGTTAGCATATCAATGTAATTGTTGTGAGTGTTCTTCCACTCAGCCTCTAGGTAGTTCACTCTGTTCTTTAACCATGTTTGCAAAAGATTTACACTCTCATTATATGTGGCAGGCTGTGGATCGAGTTCCAGTCCCTTAGGGTTATCGCAAATTGAATAACGCTTCATCAAACTCCATCCTGCTCCACCTTGATCTACGCTAGCATAGTTTCTAGCAAATGAAGCGCCATATTCTGTAGTGAACTGACTGATTTGGCTCTTGCCCAATGAATTGTCAGCGTACATATTCTGAATTCTATTCTTCATCTGAGAAAGTCTAGCTTTAACCTTTGCCACAAACTCATCACTCTCCATCAAGAAGCCAAACCACTTCATTTCTGTACAGTGTAAGTTTTTGTAGCTGTCGTTTCCGTCGTAGTAAGCTTTGTAGAAATACTTTGACGCGTTGCCCGAAGACAAATCAATATCCCAGATAGGACCTGCGTACATCTTGCTGTCTTTGCAGAAGAATCTAGTTGAACTGTAGTTAAAGTCGACCGCTTTGAAGATTTCGCAAACTATATAGAAGTTCACAAATGAATCCACATCTATATACTTGCTATACTCTGACATGCGGTTTGTTTTCATAGCATCTTCTGCTCTGTTGATAACTGCATTTGCATTATCAAGCTGCTCCTTTGTAGGAACCTCGGGAACGTTGAACGCAAATCTGATGCCAGCCTTAGACTTTGTATATGTGACATCTGATTCGTAGCGCTCGCGCTCGATCTCAATCATAAAATCTTTTGTTTCTTCGTCATCGCCTATATCCACCTTATTTGGACCGGCCTCCACTGGCTCAGTTACCAAATAGTTTCCTTGCAACGCTCCGTTGTAGTAAATGTCACAAAAATGACTCTGACTTACATATGGAACACCCATAGCTGTCGCCAGGTCAAATCCCAACTTGTTTCTCATCATTGTTTTGTCGAAGGCATTAGCTAACACATTCCAGCCCTTGCCCTCATCCATTCCAAACAAAGAATACTTTTTGTTGAACTTAATCTTGAACGGTTTCTTCTCTGCCTTTGACGTGGAATTACCACGAAGTTTTACGCTAGATGAAGCATCCGTCTTTACTACTGTTCCATTTTTGTCCACCACTTCCAATGTGGCTGGAACATACTCCTTCTGCAAATTCTTAAGCGCAGTATCACTTGTGATATAAATTCTATCGATATCACCTGCATCGTAAGCACTTACATTCACAAAAAGTCCAAGTGCCATTGTAAAGGCACTTAGACTTATTGTTAAAACGATTGTTTTAATAATTCTATTCATTTCTTTTCTCCCATTTTTTATTTCGTTCATAAATCTTGGGTCATCCTAATATATCTACCATTTCAAATCAATAGTAAATCTCTCTGCATTTCCACACTCAACTAATGTGCTTTGATCAAATACATCATCGTAGCAGAAGCCGTATGCTCTACCCGAAACCGAGATTGGATGGAAGAATGCTGCGTATTCATTGCAGATTTCTCCAGTCTTATAATATGTCTCTGGCTTGCTCCAATTCTCTGGAGTCATCGCCACACCTCTAGTAAACGCCGCACAAAGTTGTGCTTCTATTGCTAATTCAACGCTAGCGTTTTGTGGATTGTTTTCATTTTCCGAGCTGATTCTGTTGAACGCTCCTCTTCCCTCTAGCACATCCTGTGTACTTGGTTTGTCGATGTAATACTTGTTATTGAATATAATTCTGTTGCCTGAAACTCTACCCGTGAATGTTCCAGTCTCTGAAGAGAACGTCAAATCTTGACTCGCATATTTGCTCCAGAATCTATTGATGTAATCATCATAGTAGTTTCCGTATTGTTTTCCCTCGCCAAAGGTCATCTTGGCTGGACACATAATTCTCTCATCCGTGATCAATGTCTTAAATGGAGCGGAAACTGTATTTCTAAATAACTCAAATGTTTCTGATCGAGTCTTCATATCACCTACGCATCTGTCATACGCACCATACTCGTCAGTAAGTCTTGCAATCATTGGGAAACTGAAAAAGTCTACTCTTGTAACGTTTCCGTGGAATGTAATTGAATCATTAACAGCCTCAGTAGTGAACTCTAAGTACTCAAACAATGTATGCGCGTTAGCATCATCCGGATTATTTGTATCAGGTCCCGCGTATCCAACGTCCTGTCCCGAACCATTAAATGTAATATAAACTGGCTCGCCGTAACTTAGATACATTCTTCCCGACTCTATGGCTGGGAGCTGAACTGATTTATTCTGCGCCAAAGTATGCACAATCTTTGCCGCATACTGTCTGCCGCCAATAGTTCCATCGTTATCTGCAGCGCTTGCTTCTACTAAGTTTCCGTCGGCTGTTAAATAAGCCATTCTATGTGTTTGCGGATTTCGTCCCACAATTATCCAGTAAATCTGATTGTCAGAATACTGGCTATTAGTCTTGTTGTTTAGCTGAAGAATCATCTTGCCATCTTCTTTTTGAATTGAATCATCAATCTCTGGCATCATTTCTTCAGGAATAGCTGTTGTTTGGACCTCTGTCTCAGCAGTTCCTTGAACATTTACTACCTGTGAAGTTCTCTCCGACTCTGTCTTTGCCTTCGCATTAACTGTTGCAACTGAAACCGTATGGTCACCCTCAGTTGATACAGGAATTCTAAACTCCTGCGCTGTAACTTTTGTTCTAACTCTTGTTCCGTCAATGTATAGGTTATAGCAGTTTATTTCTCCTGCACCCCAAACCACTCTGATAATTCCAGCATCTGGATTTTCAGTCACCAAACCAAATGGTTTTGGAAGTGATGGGTCTACTACAAAGTCCTCAGAAGGTTTTGTAGTTGGCTTCACTGTAGTAGGTGCTACTGTGGTAGTTGGTTTAACAGTAGTTGGAGCAACTGTAGTAGTTGGTTTAGCTGTAGTTGGCTTCTGTGTAGTTGGCTCTTCTTCGCTGTAGTCTCCAGAAGTACCAGTAACCTTTGTTCCATCTAGTGTCATAAAGTAAGGTATCACATTCCAGGTAGATCCAATGCTTGGGTCCATACTTCTAACTGTATATGTAAAGAAATACTTTGAGTCGTCACTGAAAATGCTTGGCAATTTAGACTGTCCACCTGCAATAATAGAACTGTAAACTTTTGTTACTTGCTTATCTTTCTCAGCAATTATGCTATTACCGTAAGTACCTGTAAAAATAAATCCGCAGTACTCGTAATCTAAAGAGTCTATCGTACTTACAAATCTGATTGCAGTATTATCTTCTGCTTTTTGGAATTTAACTGTTAGTGAATTCTCATCTACAAATTTCGCATACGCCATTCCTGTGCTTTCCATATATGGTGTTGTGAAATTGCTATCTTCAAACCATCCTGCAAAGACTTTGCCGCTCTTTGTAGGATATGTGTTAGTTGATTTATATGGTGTAACATCCATTCGCTCGTCCTGCGATCCATCCACGTTCTTAATCTGAACATAAGATGTCTCACTTCCACGGACTAGTTCGACCTCGTTTATATATTCAGTCATAGCCGAAAGGTAAACGCATGCTCCAGCTCCCTGGATAGCACCCACATTGTTAGTCTGTCCATTTACTCTAATCTCTGTAATTTCAGATCCAGTTGAAATATATACTCCGTCTTCTTCGGCGAAGCCTGGATGTTGAACACTTACTACTTCGTTAATACCCTTCCAAGTAGTCTTTGTGTAGAACCACTTGTCATTTCCGCCTGTAATTGAAATCCAAGTCTGTTCCGAAGTAGTGGTTGGTGCCTGAGTCTGTGTTGGAGCCTGAGTGTTGCTCTGACTCTCTCCAGTTGGTTCCTCAGTTCCATCCGCATAGTAAACGTAGCATGTGCTTTCTTTGTTGCCCTGTGTAACTGTAAACTCTGTCACTTTTTTCGTGAAGTTATCTAGATGCAAAATAATACCTGCGCCTTGGATATCATATCCATCCAAAGAACAATCGCTGACAACTCCGCCAAAGCTAACATATAAACCCGGCTTACTTGCAAAGTCTGGCTTTTGAATGTTAACTAAACTTCCGTCTTCAGAATAGAACTTATACTTATTTGAATAAGCTCCGCCGCCTGCGCCGTCTCCTGCCCAATCAATTGTGCTCCAGTCTGGCTCTGCTGCTTCAACATTGCTTGAAGGCATAAAAGCAAAACCCGCTATAGCAATTGCCACAGCGCATACAACTGAAATAATTTTTGCGTAGAATCTTGGTAGTCTCATAATACTCTTTCCTCCTAGTCCCGCTTCCCTATTTAATTATTTCCGAACTTCTAGTGTTTATATACTAACACAAAAAATGTAGGAAAAATATAGCAAAAGTAATACGAAATACTTGTAGGAATTTGTGTACTTTTAACATTTTACACAAAAAATCCCCAAAGGCATAAGCCTTCATCTTGATAAATTTACTTATTCACATTAAAATACTACTTATGAATAATTTTGATATGTCAGTATTAATAACGCAACTAATACAGCTATTTCTTGTTATGGCTGTTGGATATATTGCGTTCAAAGCAAAAATTTTAAATCACACAGTATGTAAGCACTTATCAACATTCGTGCTTGAAATAACTATGCCAATCATGATTATAGATGCGGTGCTAAGCCTCGATAATAGTCAGAAGCCTGGTACTTCCACTATCGTCACATTATTTGTCGCATCTATTTTATTCTACGTGGTTATGCCAATCATCGCATTTGTCGTTGTGAAGATTTTGGCGAAGACTATTCATATAAAGAAATACCGCGAAGGTTTGTACATGCTAATGATGGTGTTTGGAAATGTTGGCTTTATGGGATTCCCAATCCTTAAAGCTGCCTGCGGTTCAAACGGAGAGCTTGCGGTCTTCTACGCAGCCATCCTAAACATTTTCTTTAACATAGCATTCTTCACATACGGTATTATGATTGTGGGGTATGGCACTGAAGCCCAGGGAAAGATCTCGTGGAAGAAATTTATTAGCCCTGGTATGATTTCATCCTTTGTTGGAATTGTGCTTTATGCATTTGGAATTCACTATCCAGCCACCGGCAAAGGAAATATGGTAACTGATGTGGTCGAGGGGTTGTTTGGAACCATTGGAGACTTAACACCACCTCTTGCTATGATTATAGTTGGTGCTACTTTGGCAAGTGTTGCATTGAAGGAAGTTTTTAGTGAATGGAGAATATATGTTTTTGTTTTTATAAGACAGATTATAATTCCACTTTTATTATTCCCGGTATTTAAGATTTTTATTAAAGATAGTTTATTAAGCATTGTATTATTTATTGAATTTTTAATGCCAATAGCAAACAGTGCCACTATTGTGGCAAATGAATATGACCTCGACAGTAGGTTTACTGCTAAGGCCATTTTCATTTCAACACTAGCATCAATTGTTGCAATACCACTTATACTTTATTTAACATCATTTTATCCACTATAAAAAGCAAAAAAAGAGCCAAGCATTTGCTTAGCTCTTTTAATTTGCAATTAATCTAAACTCTTCAAAGTCGGAAATAGTAGCACGTCCCTGATGGCTTCAGAATCTGTAAACAACATTACCATTCTGTCGATTCCGTATCCGATACCGCCTGTAGGTGGCATACCAATTTCTAACGCATGTAAGAAATCTTCGTCAGTAGTGTTTGCCTCTTCATCTCCTGCTGCTAACAACTCTTCCTGAGCCTTAAATCTTTCTCTCTGATCGATTGGGTCATTTAACTCTGAATAAGCGTTTGCCATCTCCCAACCATTCATAAAGAACTCAAATCTTTCTACATACTCTGGATTGTCAGGTTTCTTCTTTGTAAGTGGTGAAATTTCAATTGGATGATCCATAACAAATGTTGGCTGAATCAAATGTTCTTCCACGAACTCTTCAAAGAATAGACTTAAAATATCGCCTTTCTTGTGATGTGGTTCAAATTCCACATGGTGTTCTTTAGCAAGTGCCTGCGCCTGTTCTAGAGTCTCTACTTCATTCCAGTCTACGTTAGCATATTTCTTAACTGCATCCACCATTGTGATTCTCTCAAATGGCTTTCCAAGATCCATCTCTTGGCCCTTGTAAGAAATCTTTGTGCTTCCGCAAACTTTCTCAGCAATATATCTAAACATTTCTTCTGTCAAATCCATCATTCCGTTGTAGTCAGTATACGCTTGGTACAACTCCATCAAAGTAAACTCAGGATTGTGACGTGTATCAAGTCCTTCATTTCTGAAAACTCTACCAATCTCATAAACTTTCTCAAGTCCACCCACAATAAGTCTCTTCAAATATAGTTCAAGAGAAATTCTAAGTTTAACATCCTCATCCAATGAATTGTAATGAGTCTCAAAAGGTCTAGCTGCTGCTCCGCCTGCATTGTGAACTAGCATTGGAGTTTCAACTTCCATAAAACCTTTGTCGTCCAAAAATCTTCTTACTTCACTAATAATCTTTGAACGGTTAATAAATGTCTCTTTAGCTTCTGCATTCATAATAAGATCAAGATATCTTTGACGGTATCTCAAATCCGTATTTGTAAGTCCGTGGTGCTTCTCTGGAAGAATCTGTAGACTCTTAGTTAGAAGTTTAACCTCAGTTGCGTGAATTGAAATCTCGCCTGTCTTGGTCTTAAATACTTCACCCTTAATTCCTACGATATCACCAATATCGAACTTCTTAAAATCTTTATAGTCGTCTTCGCCTATGCTATCTCTAGCAACGTATGACTGAATATTTCCATCGCGGTCCTGAACATTACAAAAAGATGCTTTACCCATTACACGCTTAAGCATCAATCTACCTGCTACAGTAACTTCTTTGCCTTCGAACTCATCATAATTGTCTTTGATTTCCTGGCTGTGGTTAGTCACATCATACTTAGTAACCTCAAAAGGATTCTTTCCTCTTTCCTGAAGGTCTGCTAACTTTTCTCTTCTAACCTTAAGTAACTGCTTTTCGTTTACAGGTTGGTTATTGTTTTGATTATTGTTCTGATTGTTATTTTGATTATTTTCGTTTCCCATTATAATCTCCATCCATTTATGTGATTATTGTAAAATGCTTCTATATTTATAGAAGCATTTTGGTTTCTAATTTCTATTACGCTTTCTGTACGTCTAAGATTTTATACTTAACTTCTCTATCGCCTAGTTCAATCTTAACTGTCTCACCCTTTTTGTGTCCAACTAAGCCTTTGCCAACAGGTGACTCGTCAGAAATTTTGCCCATCAATGTGTTAGCGTTTGTAGAGTTAACCATTTCGTATTCCATAGTCTCTTTAAGTTCCATATCACGAATCTTAAATGCTCTACCGATACCAATCACGCTAGCATCCAAATCTTTATCTCTAATGACTTCTTTATTTTTGAGCATGTTTTCAATCTCTCTAATTCTAGCTTCGATCTTAGCCTGCTCATCTTTAGCAGCATCGTACTCTGCGTTCTCTGAAAGATCGCCCTGAGCTCTAGCCACTTTAATCTTTTCAGCCACTTCATCTCTCTTTACTAATTTTAGGTCTTTCAACTCGTTTTCCAAATCTTTAACTTGGGATTTAGTAAATATTAACTTCTTATCTTCACCCATTTTGAACCTCCATGTATGTAAAATAATCGATTTTTCTTAAGTCTGCCCGGTTTTTCCTCCTCCAGGCACCACTGAATATAATACTCCACTTACCCCTCATCGTCAACTAAAAAATGCCCTTTCGAAGACTTCGTCAAAGGGGCATTTTTTATAGTATTTTTTGTGTTAATTTTTCTAGTTCATCTATGCTTTCCACAAGGTTGCACTCCTGCCTTAACTGCGCCGAATGAGGTAGTCCATGCGTGTACCAGGCGATGTGCTTTCGCATCTCTCTAATGCCTGTGTACTCTCCTTTATAGTCACAAAGCATGTTCGCATGTCTAATAATCATGTCTCTTATTTCTTTTCTAGTAGGCTTCTCTATAATCTTTCCAGTTTCTAAGTATTCTTTTACTTGTTTAAAAATCCAAGGGTTACCCTGTGCTGCCTGCCCTATCATAATAGAATCACAACCAGTTTCTTCAAACATTCTCTTTGCATCCTCGGCAGTTTTAACATCGCCGTTTCCGATAACTGGAATCTTCACAGCGTTTTTCACATCGTAAATAACATCCCAGTCAGCCTCTCCGCTAAAGTACTGCTCTCTAGTCCTTCCGTGAATGCAAAGTGCAGATGCACCAGCAGCCTCAGCTACCTTCGCCAAATCAACCGCCTGATTGTCATCTAGTTTAAAACCTTTTCTAAACTTAACACTAACTGGTTTATCTATCTTACTTACAACTTTAGAAATAATCTCCTCAGCTAACTTTAAATCCGTCATCAAATATGAGCCCTCGTGATTATTCACAACCTTAGGAACCGGACAACCCATATTTATATCTATAAAGTCACACTTGCCCTCGCACACTTTGTAAGCCATATCAGCTATGATATCTGGGTCCGCGCCAAAGAGCTGAATGCCTATTGGATGATCGTCCACTGGCGTATCAAGATACTTTTTAACAATTGCGTGATCTGATTCTGCAATCTCTAACAAAGGCTCAGTGTTTTTATTATCATAGTAGATTGCTTTTGCACTCACCATCTCTGATACAAAAAGGTCCGCGCCTTGTTCTTTGCACAACAATCTAAATGGCAGGTCCGTCGTCCCTGCCATTGGCGCCAATGCTATTTTGTTTTTGAAAATCTCATTTGTCATTTTATTTGTTCTTATTCTTCTCGTAAATAATTCTCATACCTTGAAGCGTTAGTTCTTGATCATACACATCGATAAAGTCAGTGTTCTCATAAATAATCTTTCCAAGTCCACCAGATGCCACTACTTTCACATTTTCATAGTTGCACTCTTCTTTCATCTTCTTCAAAATATACTCAGCTTGACCAATCTGTCCGTAAACAATTCCAGCCTGCATACTCATAATAGTATCTGTAGCCAAAATGGTCTGTGGCTTTTTAATCTCAACCTCAGGAAGTCTAGCAGTCTCATTCCAAAGAGCCTGCGCACTAATTCTAATACCTGGCGCAGTAACACCCGCGTCAAACGTTCCATCTGGTCCAATCAAATCTATAGTAGTAGCTGTACCAAAATCCATAACAATACATGGACCGCCATAAATCTCATATGCAGCCACTGCATCTACTATACGATCAGAACCCACCTCTCTAGGATCAGTTCTGTTAATCTTAATTCCAGTCTTAGTTCCAATACCAACTATCATTGGCTCGATGCCAAAGTATTTTATAATACCACTGTTTAGTGAGTACATAACCTTAGGCACCACCGAAGAAATCACTACATCCTCTATATCTTTAATGTCGTGACCTTTCTTCTCGATCATCTCAGCAATCTGTGAGCCGTACTCATCAGAAGTACATGATGCCTGGCTGGTAAGTCTAAATGTAGCAACTACATCTTTACCTTCCAAAAGTCCAAGTGTGATATTTGTATTTCCTACGTCTATAACTAATAACATTTTAATCCTCTTTCTTCTGCTCTTGTTTTGCTTTTAACTCTTTCAACGCATTGTAATATAATTCAATAGATTCCAAAAGTTCTTTCTTAGTGTTTTGGATTTCTCTAATCTTTAACTCGCTTCCGATATCATCGTATAACAAATCTCCCTCATCAGCTTGAGTGACTAAAGTTAACTTTCCATCCTCGTCAAACTCCAACAACAAAACTCCACCAACGTCCTCTGTAAACATCACGCACATAATCTGAAGTTCCTGCTTAATTCTTTCAGGAAGAGAGTTAAACTCTTCATTCAAATAAAACTTTTTCTCATATGCACTAGCGCCACAAAGAACTTTTGTGTGTTCTCCTGTCTGATTAAAGTCTTCTGATTTTTCTAATAGATCTTTTTCCATCACTAATCCTCTTCAAATAGTATTTCAAAAAATAAAGGGCGCGAATTTCTCGCGCCTCTTTTTAATCAATCTCTTCCACTAACTCTGCACTGACATAACCCTTTACGCCATTGAAGTTAATCTGGTACCAGTCGCCTTTCTTTTTGATTACTTCAAACACATCGTCATATTCAGCTTGAGCAATCAACTCTCCATCTTCGGATGGCTTGCTTCTGATATTAATAGTTTCTGTAGTAACTTTTAGTTTGCCAGCACTAGTTTCTTCTTCGGTAGTCTCTTCTTCTGTAGTGGCCTCTTCAGTTTTTTCCTCCACCACTTTTTTCTTTGTGGTAGGAGCCACTGTAGTAACTGTAGTGTCAGCATCTTCCAGTTTCTTAGTTTCCATGTTACTCATTACGATAGCGCCTGCTGTAATGAGAGCTACTAACAAAAATATTATTATGTATAAAACACCATTACTGTGTCTTCTAAATGTATTTTTAAAAATGTTTTTATTATTTCTCTTAGACATTTTTTACCTTCTATATCAATTAAACTATCAATATTCTAAACTACCTTTTTATTTTTTGCAAGAAAAAAGTCGTAGCAAATTGCTACGACTTAAATTTCTTTAATCAATCGACATCTTATAGAGCTACGTCGCCTTTCTTTCTGTCGATTACGTAGTAAGCTTTTCCGTCTTCAGGTTTAACATAAATGTTAACTGTAGTCATTGTCTTCTTACCACTCTTCTTTGTGTAGTCAGCCTTTACAGCCTTTTCAATCTTTTCTACATTGAACTTGTTTCCAGCGAACTCAACGTAAATGTTGTTAGTTTTCTTCTTAGCTGCTGTCTTCTTAGCTGCAGGTTTCTTAGCTACAGTCTTTTTAGCCGCTGGCTTCTTTGCTGCTGTTTTCTTAGCTGCTGGTTTCTTTGCTGCTGTTTTCTTAGCAGTAGTTTTCTTTGCTGTTGCCATGATCATTTCCTCCTAAAATTTCAATCTCAAAAAATTTAAAATAGCTATTGTAAATTTGTTTTTTACAATCTTGAATAAGTGTACCACTTTTATAAAAAAATGCAACAAATTTTATTCAAAAATTTTGTTGCACTTTTTTACTTTTAAAACTTTTATTTTCTAAAAAAATTTTACAAAAAATATTTTTAGTCTTCTTGATTTTCTAAAAAGTCATTTAGTTTTTTTGTCATCTCATCAGCATCAATTCCGTGAACCATACAAGCTTCTTCCAAACTTTCACCTTGAGCTGCAGGACAACCAACGCAGTGCATTCCTTCTGCCATAAGAATTGGAACGCAACCAATATTTATTTCTACGATATCTGCAATAATCATATCCTTTGTAACTTTTGCCATGATTATCTCCTCCTTTAGTTTTTCATTTTCTTCTATATATAATAATTCTTTTTTATTTTTAGTCAACCACTTCTTCGCCGCGGTAGATTGCAACTAGCTGTCTGTTGCCATAGTCATCCACGCAAGTAGAAAGCAATGCCACTTTATCATGCACACCCGGCGTTCCAGTTTTAAACTTAAAAGTACTTCGTCTCTTTAAGTCGGCAATCCACTTTGTAAAATCTGCGTCTGTCTTGAATCCAAACTTGTAAACACCCTCGTTAGTTTTCTGTGTAGAGAATGCACTAAACACATAGTACTTGTAATGTCTGTATCCGACATATACGTCAAAGACCTTGTGGTTTCTAGCAAACTTTTTCTTTCTATATTTCATAAGGTCTGCAAACATAGAACCGTCTAACATGTTGTGACCATAAATGATACAACCATCGGCATTTAGCCCCGCAGTTCTGTAATCAATAAAGATAGACCCTGCGCCATTTGAAACTTTATCAGACCCGTGCGTCAAATAAAACTTATTATCTTCATGCGCCACTATCGGATATTGAATTCTAGAATTATCTAACTTGATGTATCCAACTGCTTCGTCGTTGTACTTTCTCATCGCCTTGTAATTCCAGGACCACTTTTTACTTTTAGTAGAAAAATCTACTCCGCTGTTTGAGTTAGCATTTCCCTGTTCAAACATCTTATCAATCTCAGCATACTTTGCCTCGTCCTCTTTGTAACCAAGATAAGAATCCGTCAAAGAATATGACGCGTAAATCAGTGCAACTGCTGCTGCACACAAAATTACAATTCTTATTATGTTGAAAGTTTTTGCTGAAATCTTTTTCATCGTGTATCCTTAAAATATTTTGGCGAAGCCGGATGACTTCGCCAAATTTGTTTCATGATTTTTTAAGTTAAATTAAGCTTTGTTAACTGAACCGAATAGTTCCATCTTTTCTTTAACTTTAGCCTTGATAGCTTCGCATCCAGGAGCTAGAAGTTTACGAGGGTCAAATCCCTTACCTTCTAAATCTTTTCCTTCTTCGATATACTTACGTGTCTCTTCTGCGAATACTAACTGACACTCTGTGTTAACGTTAATCTTTGAAACTCCAAGTTCGATTGACTTAGCAATCATGTCATCAGGAATTCCTGTACCACCGTGAAGAACTAGTGGCATCTCGCCAGTCTTCTGCTGAATAGCATCAAGAGTTTCGAAGCTTAGTCCTTCCCAGTTCTCTGGGTATTTGCCGTGGATGTTTCCAATACCTGCTGCTAGCATATCTACACCTAAATCTGCAATAGCTTTACACTCATCAGGATCTGCACATTCACCCTTACCTACTACGCCGTCTTCTTCACCACCGATAGCTCCCACTTCTGCCTCGATAGAAAGACCAAGTCCGTGAGCAACTGCTACTAACTCTTTAGTCTTTTCAATGTTCTCTTCGATTGGATAGTGTGAACCATCAAACATGATTGATGAAAATCCAGCCTTGATACATTTATAACATCCTTCGTATGTACCATGGTCTAAGTGAAGAGCTACAGGAACTGTAATTCCAAGTTCCTCATCCATAGCCTTAACCATTTCTGTAACTGTCTTAAAACCAGTCATATACTTTCCAGCGCCCTCAGATACACCAAGGATTACTGGGCTGTTAAGCTCTTGTGCTGTCTGTAAAATGCACTTTGTCCACTCCAAGTTATTGATGTTGAACTGTCCAACTGCATAATGGCCTGCTTTAGCCTTGTCTAACATTTCTTTTGCTGATACTAACATTTTGTACCTCCATTTTCCTCGCTTAATTTTTCTTTTAGCGTTCCACATTATTATACTTGAATAAAAGACTTTTATCAATGTGAAAACAATATAAAACTCCAGCACTTTTGTGCTGGAGTTTTGATGATTTTATAATCTATTTCTTTTTTGATTTCTTGTATTTTTTGGTCTTAATTGATTTGATTTTACTATCTGCTCCATCGTAGTAAGCACCTGTGAAATCTTTTCTGCTAGGATAAACTTTAAAGTAATACTTTGTATTTTTCTTCAAACCCTTAATAGTTACTTTAGTCTTTTTTGTTTCTTTATAATCACTACTTGATCCAGTAAACTTTTTGTTTTTGCAATACCAAATAGTATATCTTTGTGCCCCTTTTACTTTTTTAAGTTTTAAGGTAACCGATGCTTTCTTTGCCTTTTTCTTTACTTTATTTGCTGTGATCTTTTTAATTTTTGCCTTGCCCATCTTTCTAGATTTAGCAATCATCTGTTCCACAGAAGTTTGAGTAATATTTTTATTTGTAGATGCAAAAATAGTAGCTTTTACAGCTTTAGGATCAGTGTTGAATATAGCTTGTTTTTTATTATTAGTATTTATTGTTCCGTTAGTATTTACAACATCTTTTCCAAAAGTCATAGTGATTGTGAATGTTATTTTTGAAAGATCTAATTTATTTATGTCTCCCCAAAGAGACTCCGCGCCAGATAACATGTCTGTTGAAGATTGCTTTATATACAATACTTCATTCGTCACATATGCTATTGATTCTACGCCATCTTCATCATCATTCATATTGCCTGCTTCCATAAAATCCGCAAATGAATTAGTCTGAGTTTGTTGGTATCTATAATAGTCTTTACCATCCTTCTTCACAATAGGCATGGCTGTTTTTAATTCATTCAGCATCATTCTATCTGTGGTATCCAAACTAGGATCTTTCAAGAGATCGTCATAATACTCTTTTTCAATGTCCATTGTTGCTTTTGAAGTAATAGAGTCTTTTCCAATTGTATGTTCTTGAAGGATATCCGCACAACCACACAATCCGAGAGCCATTGCTAGCACTACTACTAAACCTATTATTCTTTTCATATCCGTACCTCCCTAAATGTATATATTATTATATCTTTTATTTTATCTATAAACAAGTATTCTCAACAAGTGCATATTTTAGGTAAACATTATTAAAACATTGAGTTTTTAGTCAAATTTAGGTTATACTAATTATGATTTGAAAACTATTTATATAGAACGAAACGGAGAACATTATGAATAATTGTATAGTAGCTCAGTCAGGTGGCCCTACCGCCGCCATCAATGCCAGTCTAGCCGGAGTTATTTCTGGTGCAAAGGAAAATGGTTTTGATACCGTGTATGGTGCATACCACGGCATACAAGGTTTTATGAATGATGAAGTAGTAAGTTTGAACGACATTGATACATTGAAACTACGTAACACACCTTCTATGTATCTTGGTTCATGTAGATTCATGCTACCAACTGTGGATGAAGATGCGGACACTTACAAAAAGATTTTTGAGCAGTTTGAAAAATATGAAATAACAGCATTTTTCTATATCGGTGGAAATGATTCTATGGATACTGTTGCTAAACTTAGCAAGTATGCTAAAGAAAACAACATCGATGTTAAATGCGTGGGAGTTCCAAAGACTATAGATAATGATTTGTGCGTGACAGATCATACTCCTGGTTATGGTAGTGCTGCAAAGTTTATTGCTACCACTCTACTAGAGGTTAGTCACGATACAGCAATCTATCCAATCAACAGCGTAACTATAGTTGAGATAATGGGACGTGATGCAGGTTGGCTAACTGGTGCTGCTGCTCTTGCTAGAAATGAGTACAGTGCAGTTCCACATCTTATCTATTTGCCAGAAGCTGCATTTGATAAAGATGAGTTTGTTGAAGATGTAAAAGCTGCTATCGACAAATACCACAACGTGGTGATTGCAATCTCTGAAGGTATTAAAGATGCAGATGGTACATACATAACTGCAGGCGTGGCCGCCGAAGATAAATTTGGACACAGCCAGTTAAGCGGTGCTGGAAAAGCTCTAGAGTATATCATCAAAGATAACATTGATGTAAAGGTTCGCTCAGTTGAGATTAACATTCCACAAAGAACTGCCGGACATCTTACATCATACACTGATATAGATGAAGCCTTCATTGAGGGAAAGTTTGCAGCAGAAGTTGCTATGAACGGTGAGACTGGAGTTATGATTACAATCAATCGTATTTCAGATTTCCCATATGCTACTACTCTTGGAACTACAGATGTGAACGACGTGGCTGGATTAGTTAAACACGTTCCTAGAGAATGGATTAATGAGAGAGGAAATGATGTGACTGACGAGTTTATTACTTATGCTAAGGCACTCATCCAAGGCGAGGTTGATTTAAACTTCAAAGACGGACTTCCAGATTATTACGATATTAAACATTTAACAAATATTTAAACATTAAAAAACCACTTCATACGAAGTGGTTTTTTGAACTGCCGCACTAGGATTCGAACCTAGAAATGCTGGAGTCAGAGTCCAGTGCCTTACCATTTGGCGATGCGGCATCGTATTTTTGCGATCCATCAGCATTACTTTGATTTCGCGTTTTACCAATAGTTACCGCTTCAGTCTCGCAACGATATGTATTCTATCACAATGGTTTTTCTAATGCAAGTAAATAAAAAAGAGATATTCGTAAAAGAATATCTCTTTATAGTTTTAAGCTTCTGCTTCTTTGTACTGGCTTGCTTGTGTATTAAACATATTTGCATAAAAGCCATTTTCTAAATTCATTAAGTCATCGTGACTGCCCTCTTCTATTATCTGTCCACCTTCAAACACAATTATTCTGTCGCAGAACTTACAAGAAGAAAGTCTGTGTGAGATGTAGATAGCAGTCTTGTCATTAACTAGTTTGTCGAAGTTCATGTAAACTTCGTTCTCTGCTATCGGATCAAGTGCAGCTGTGGGCTCATCCAAAACTACAATAGGGGAGTCTTTATAAAGAGCTCTTGCTATAGCAAGTTTCTGACCTTGTCCACCAGATGGCTCTACACCATCTTCTTCAAACATCTTATATATGTAAGTATCATCTTTATCTTTCAGACTGTTAACCCAATCCGCTACTCCTGATGTCTCATATACGTAATCTAGGTCTATGTCTTTGTCGCGGAAGTTAGTAACATTTTCTTTTAGTTTAAATGCAAACAATCTAAAGTCTTGGAATACCACAGACAATAATTCCACGTACTCTTCAAACTTCATGTCCCTGATGTCTTTGTCGTTGACAAGTATATCGCCCTCGTAATTATCATATAGTTTGCAAAGAAGTTTGATAAACGTAGTCTTACCTGCACCATTTCTTCCAACAATGGAAAGATGCTCACCCTTATTTATAACAGTAGAAATGTTCTTAAGAATATATCTATCAGTATTTGGATATTTGAAACTAACATTTCTAAACTCAATCTTACAATCTTCCTTCTTCACTTCTAGATTGCCAGTTTCTTTTTCCACATACACTTGTTCCATAAAATCAATATAATATCCTAGTATGGAAATAGTGTATGACAAATCCATAAATGAATTAATGATAGTCCACAATGCCTCATTGAAACTATTTGCTGCCTGGAACAAAGCAGTAAATGTACCTATAGAAATCCACTTCTTGATAGCATAGTATCCGATTAAAAGATATATAAACATATTTGCAAAATCTCTAAAGAAAGCATTTGTATTTTGCAAAGATATGATTTTTATCAAAAATCTTTTTCCTAATTTGTATCTCTTGTCATTAAACCAGTCATATTTATCTACAAAAACATCATCTGCATTATAGAGCCTTATGTCCTTTGCATATCTAGGCTCCATGAGTTCAGTATTATAATAAGTACATCCCCTAACTAAATTACCTGTTTTGTCAAAAAACTTTTTTCTAACTTTATTAATGAGTTTTGACATGTAGTAATTTGTAAAGAAAGCAAAAACTATAGGAATAATTAACCAAGGGACTCTAGTAGCCACTACCACTATCACTCCCAAAGCCACTATAGTCTGCTGAACAATATTTAATAAAGGAGTTAGAAGTCCATCTACGTGGCCAGTATCATTAAGCGCTCTCTCAGCATTCTTTATCACATCAAGTACTTTCGTATCTTCAGTATTGACAAACTTCATTTGAATAGAACTCATGCATATTCTAGTATCGAGAACCTTAAAGAAGTTTTCGTTTATTCTATTCTTATTCTCATCACATGCTTTTTCTATGACTGTGCCAAGGAATGTTCCACCACAAATCACCGCAATCCAAAAAATAGCATAGTTCCACCTTCTAGGGCCACCAGAAGCAATCTCATTTACCAACTGCTCAGTTCCTAGAATAGAGATAAATGGATAAATGATTCCTTCTATAAAGCCAAAGATGAGCCAAAAGTAATATGACTTATTTGTTTTCCAAACAAACTTAGAGAAGTATTTGAAACATCTGCCTAATTGTTTTGTTTTTTTAGTCTCTTTTTTAGACATTTGCACTCACCTCCTCTTTGGCATAATAACTAGACTGGATATTGTACATGTGAGCATACTCGCCATCCCTATCCAATAATTCCTTGTGAGTTCCAAGTTCAATAATTTCGCCATCTTTAAACATAGCAATCTGATCACAGAATCTAGTACTTCCAAGTCTATGCGAAATAAAAATTGCAATTTTATTTTCAACCATACGGTTAAACTCTCTATACATCTCGTCTTCAGCTATAGCATCTAGCGCCGCTGTAGGTTCATCTAAAACCACTATTGGTGCATCTTTGTAGAGAGCTCTAGCCATAGCTAATTTTTGTTTTTCTCCACCTGATAAATCAATGCCCTTCTCATCAAAAATCTTTAGTAGATTTGTATTTACACCATTTTCATACATATCTATTTTGTCTAGGAGGCCACTTCTCTTTAATGAGTCATTCACTTTGTCCATATCAGTTTCTTCTTCGGTCTCAAAGGAAACATTCTCAAAAATCGGCAGAGCGAAGCATTCAATGTTCTGGAACACTGGCGAGAATATCTTGAAATACTCATCCCTATCAAATTCTCTTAAATCTCTTCCGTTAAGAAGAATGCGCCCTTTTGTAGGATTATATAGTTTCATGATGAGTTTTATAAATGTAGTCTTTCCTGCACCATTAATACCAACCACAGCTAGCTTGCTATCGTTATTAATAGTTAAATTTATATTTTTTAATACATAATTATCATGTCCAGGATACTTAAAACTTACATTTTCAAATTTGAATTCAAATGAATCAAAAGATAAGTCTTTTTCACATCCCTCTCCTTCGGCAAATGATTCACTATCTTCTTTCCAACTAATGAATTCTCTGTAGTCGTTGATCATAAGCGTATAAGATTTGACAGCCGAATAAATCCAAGAGTTAAATCCAATCTTTCTATGAAGATCAGTTACTAAACCTATATATAGTAGGAAATCAGAAATATCCATCTGGCCATTCATAATCAAATAAACTAACCAACCATACATAACCACTTTTTCTAAAAGAAGAATAGACTCCATTGCTATTCCACAAAGAATCCATCTGTTATGGTGCTCTTTATTCTTTCTAAAGAATGTTTGATTAAGTACCTCAAACTCGCGTCTGAAAATACCAGACATATTAAAAAGTCTGATGTCTTTGGCGAAGTCAAAATTCTTACTAGTTCTCTCTAAGTAATTAGTTTTTCTGTATGTAGGAGCTAGGTAATCAGAGATTTTAATTTTATCTCTCTTTCCAAACCATCCAAGAATAACTCCCACGATAACTGCCATAAACAATATTGCGATAAGTACAAAAATATTCTTCATACCAATCAATACTGATGAAATAATAATCATTAGGGAATTTGCTATTATATTATGCGTTTCATACAAAACTCCATGGAATCCCGGTCCCTGGGCAAGTGCGGTCTTTGCCTTTTGACTAAAATCCAAGAAATCTGGATTCTCCATATTTTTATAATCTGTGTTAAACATTTTACGCATACGGAGTCGTTCTAAGAATGTGTTAGTCTTTATCATTTCTAAGTCAAATTTACTATATCCATATCTGTTCAGTGCATTAGCTAAAAACAATAGCACGCAAATAAGCACTGTGTACATCACAAATTTCTGTATAGAAAAATGCTTCTCCACAAATGCCACAATCATCTTAGGAGCATAGATTCTAATATATGCTCCCGCAAACTGAAAAATACCAATAATAAGAGTGGCTATTAAAACCCCCTTACCACTCTTTATTGACAACTTCCATGCGTATATGAAATTGCTAATTAATCCGTGCTCTTTTGTTTTCATTTTTCCGTTACTTTCAATTCATTTATTTTATTATATCTGTCAAGATATAATAAAACCTTGATATGCGTAGTATATCAAGGTTCATTAACGTTTATAAGTATATTTTTTTAGTATAGTATTTTATTCTTCAATAATACCCGGTTTTACTAAAGTTTCTACAAAGGACTGTACATCCTTTCTAGCCGTCTCTTCGTCCACCTCGTATTTTTCGACTACTGCCTTTACTAGTTCATCCTCTGATATATCTTTCTGCAACTTCTCAAACAAAAATTCACTAGTCGCATTTAGCCTTACCATTCCATTAAAATATTGGCTAGCAGCTCCCACTGCTACCACTACAGGCTGTCCGCCCACTTCTCTTAAAATAAATCCATCTCTTATCTTCATTTTATTCTCCATTCTTCATGGCATCGTATGCCATCTGTGCTGCCTCGTGTGATATAGTACATTTCATTTCATACATCGGAATAGATTTTAACATACTATCCGCAAAATCCAAAACTTTAATAGTTCCTTCTTCGTTTCTTGGTCTGTAAATCTGGGCAATCAGTTTGTATGTAGTATTTACCATATCACCCTTTGCTATCTCATTTTTCTCTCCTCTTTCAATATAGCAAATTGCTTTGATAGGAGATTTCTTATTTACAGATAGCGCATGTTTTCCATCCCAAGGAGTTCCGTATGCATAAAACTTTCCATCTATCTCTCTGATCAGTGGCTTGTCATCGTTTATCATAACTGCGTCTTCGCCAAAGACCTCTCTCCACATCCTAGTGTGTGTGGATTTTCCAGTTCCGCTCTTTGCCGCAAACAAATAGCATTCTCCGTCCACTTCCACTACACTGCTGTGAAACAAAACTACTCCGTAGTCTATTGCCTTTTCACAGAACAATCGATAGATTGCAATGTACTCCAAATATGGTTTTGAGTACTCTATTTCTTCTTCCGAATGATCTTGCTCGTACTCCAAATCTTCATCTGTAGCAAACAGAAAAAACAAAGGCTCTTCATCTGTAATATAATCCTTTGCCTTTTCTTCGAAGTAGTCGCCTCTATATTCAATTTCTACTGGGATATCCCCAAACTTGTAAGTATTCTTCATTATTTCTTCTCGTTAAGTGCTGCCATATAATTTGCAAACTGTCTCGCTGTTCTGCCTGATAAACCACCGTGAGCTAATTCCCATTTATTTGCCTCGGCCTCTATCTCTTCATCAGGAAGATCTACTCCCTCTTTCTTGCAAAGTCCCTTTGCTATCTCAAAGTACTCCTTCTGCGAAGGCTTTGAAAAACTGATAGTAACACCAAATCGATAAACTAAAGATAGTTTCTCTTCCATAGTGTCCGACTGGTGAAGACCGTCTTCCACTATCATGTCATCTCTGTCGCTCCACTGTTCTTTGATAATGTGGCGTCTGTTTGATGTCGCGTAAATCAAAATGTTGTCAGGCTTAGTCTCCACTCCACCTTCTATCACGGCCTTAAGGAACTTATACTCTGTCTCAAAATCCTCAAAACTCAAATCGTCCATATAAATGATGAACTTATAATTTCGATTTTTAATCATCGCAATAACATTCGACAAATCCTTAAACTGATGTTTGTAAATCTCAATCATTCTAAGGCCTCTGTCGTAATACTGATTCACAATAGCCTTAATGCTAGTGGACTTTCCAGTTCCGCTATCGCCAAAGAGTAAGCAGTTATTACACCTTCTGCCTTCCACGAAGTCTTCTGTATTATCGATAAGTTTCTTCTTTTGAATTTCATATCCAATCAAATCATCAAGCGTTACCTGCTCCATATTGTTGATTGGCTTAAATCCAAGCTCGCCATCTGTGTACTCAAGTCTGAACGCTTTGTTAAGGCCAAACATTCCAACGCCGTAGTCTTTGTAGAAGTTTGAGATCGCGTCAAAGAATTCGTTCTCATCCTTAGTCTCTTCTAACTTTTTACTAAGTGCGCGAACTTTCTCGCTCACGTTCTTGTTATACATAAACTCAGGCTTATGTATCGCTGTATAATCTTCAATCTTGCTGAAACAATCTATATCTAATTCCTTTTCTATTTTACTAAAATCAAAATCAAAAAGATTCTTGAACTGCTTAAAGTCATTCTTTGCAAAGTCGTTAACGCTGCCCTCAGATGCCCCCACCTTCTCGCAAGTTAAACTAAATGAGTTCTCCGAAGTAATAAGAAGGTAAGTCAAATAGTTGTGCCATAGGTTATCATCAAATCCATAGTCTGTAGAAATATCTAGTATCCTTTTCATCTGATGATAGATTTTTGTTCGTAGTTTATCTTCATCATACTTTTTAGAATTGAACGTAGCGAACAGATCAGACAACTCCATCAAAATAGAATCCTCTGGTAAATCTCCGTATAACAATAAATTCGAAATTATATTATTCATAAATCAATCTCTCCAAATATAGATTTTACATTATCAACTATCATTCATGCATAAACGTCTCTATTCACCTTATTGTTTTCTAAACACCAATTCGTTATTATCCATCGAGTCTACTATTGCTAATGATTTTAAGTCGTATCCTTTATCTCTAATAATTTTTCCGCCCTGCTGGAAACCTTTTTCTATAGCAATTCCAATGCCTTCCACTGTGGCTCCCGATTGTTCCACTATATCTATAAGTCCCAAAAGCGCACAGCCATTAGCTAAAAAATCATCAATAATTAACACGTGATCCTCTGGTCCAATAAATTTCTTTGAAACTATAACATCGTAAATTCTTTTGTGAGTAAACGATTCAATCTTTGTCTGGTAAACATCGCCCTCAATATTTATACTCTGTGCTTTTTTCGCAAAAACCACTGGCACATCAAAGTACTGTGAAGCGATGGCTGCTATAGCAATGCCCGAAGCCTCAATAGTCAAAATTTTGTTAATAGGCTTGTCCGCAAACAACTTCTTCCACTCTTTTCCCATCTCCTGGAAAAGATTCATATCCATTTGATGGTTTAGAAAATTGTCTACCTTTAAGACATTTCCATCCCTTACTGTTCCATCTTTTTTTATACGTTCTTCTAATAGTTTCATAATTACCTCTCATGAATCCATAGTTACAATGATTATACAATAAAAATAGTAGATTTGCATTTTTATCTTTGCAAATCTACTATCATACACTCCAATCCTTTTGTTTTTACAATAAACTTATTTTTTTCCATGGGCCAAATATTTTCTTATTTTTATTAATCGTATATACTCTAATCCTTAAATATTTAAAACCTTCTTCTGGAGTCTCTATTTCTACATATCCCGTTTCATTTGTTACTGTTTTCTTGACAACAGGATTGCTATAGTTAGGTTTTTGAGAGACTTCTATTTCCATTCCAGATGCCCCTTTAACTTTAAAAAAAGCTATTTGATAAAAGCGTGTTCCCATACTGGATAAATATGTATAAGTGAAATATTTTGCGGGGTCTTTGCCAACATCCATTAATCCGACGCTATATAAAGCATTTTCTCCAATTTTAATACTTGTGTTTTTGATTATTAATTTTTTTATAGCACTCATATTAAAGGCGTAGCCACCTATTTTCTTAACACTCTTTGGTATCACTACTTTTTTAATAGTATAGTCTCCGCCAAAGAACGCTACTCTTCCTATTTCCCTTACTCCGTTTTTTATTGTGATTGTTTTGTTCTTCGCGTCAGCGAATGAGTCATTACCTATCTCATGCACTGTCTTTGGAATCACTAAGTTTTTAACTCTATTACCTATAAACATACCTGCAGGAATTTTTTTCATTTTTTTAGGAATAATAATCTTTGTGGATTTATTATAAGCAAAAACATAGCTTCCCCATTTTCTAACACTCGAAGTAATCTTGACTGTTTTAAAGTCACAATCAGAAAATGCATCATCCTCTACTTTCTTCAATTTCTTATTCCACACAATTGTTTTTAAATGGTTGCATCCATTAAATGCAGCTGCACCTATACTTTTTAATTCTTTATTTAAAACAAGTTTTTTTAATTTATTACTGGAGACAGCATTAAAACCTACTCTCTTCACTATAGATGGTAGTTTTAGTGTTTTTCTTTTTCCTGTATATCTAACAAGAATTCCACTTCTCGTTATTATCATTCCATTGTATTTTTTAATTGTTCTTGAATTTGGGCTATTCAAAAACTTTTTTCTCTGTGAGTTTGACATTATGTTGCACAAAAGTTCAATACTTCTTCCATTTAGCTTTTTAGTCTTTATAGTCCATTTTACTTTTGAATCGAAGTTTACATATTCTTTTATATCATTGACTATTTTCTTTACTGTTTTGGGTATATACACTGTTTTAGGATTTAAAAAAGTAACGTTTCCATCTTCTTCTGTTGTTCCAAAGTATAAAAGTGATGATTCTAAAACTCTAGTACAGCCCTTTCTAATCTTTACATGTTTAGTATGGGCTGGAACTTGAACTAATGTTTTTCCATTTTTACTGTAAATTGTTCCTTTATAACTCTTATACTTAGGGTCATTCTTCATAGTATAAATGCTGTCGGAAGCAAATTGAGTTTTATTTTCTGGTTTATATGGAGAATTGAGTTTAATTTTTTTGAAACCATAAGAAATATATCGTTCATATTCTTCTAAGTAATCATTCCAGACTAATTTAAAATCTCCAGGCATAGTAATAGAAAATGGCTTGTTAGTAGTTAAAGACCAAGCCCCTATTCTCCTTACTGTTTTAGGAAGAGTTAGTGTAGGAAGATTACTATTATAAAATGCACAGAAACCGATGTCTGTCAAAGACGATGGAATACTGATAGACTTAATATTTTTACATTCACTAAAGGCATAATCAGCTATACCTTTAATACCTTTTTTAATTACTATCTTTTTAATATCTTTCTTTCTACAAGAATAAGATTTATCGGCATAGCCCTTTCCTTCTGCTATCAATGTGCCATCTTTAAAAGTATATTTTATATCATTGTTATTTATGTCTTTAGCATATAATGCTGGTACATATTTATCCGCTTTCACATTTACACTTGCAATATTAATAGTTCCAAAAACAAGTGTGATGATTAATACTAGTATATAAGCTCTTTTAAAAAAATACTTCATATAAATCTCCTTGTTAAAAGGCTAAACTCCTCTCTAACTAACTATATCATAAAGGGCTAATATTAAAAAAATATTAGAAAAAGCAAGAAACTCTTTTTCTATTATCGGTTTCTTGCTATTCACTATCTTAATTACTTTATTTTTTGCTTTTATTTAAATACTCTCTCGTTCCTGCAACAATAATAGGACTAAGCACTAGTATCGCAATAATATTAGGTATTGCCATAAGTCCATTGAATATATCTGCGATAGTCCATATAACCGTCACCATCAAATATGGTCCTATAAAAATCGCTGCTATAAAAGCACATCTATATGCCATCATCAAATATTTATTCTTGTTCGTCAAATACTCTACACATCTTTCACCATAGTAATTCCACCCTATAATGGATGTAAATGCGAAGAAAATCAAACATACCATAAGCGTGATGGCAGCCACTTCATTTGGAATAAAAGTAAGTCCTTTTTGGAATGCTTTAATTGTTACTTCCACTCCCTCTGAACTTTTATCTTTCCAAACTCCTGTTATAACAATAGCTAGTCCAGTCATAGTACAAACTACTACTGTGTCTATAAAGGTTCCAAGCATAGAGATAAGTCCTTGTCTGGTTGGTTCCTTTGTCTTGGCCGCAGCTGCTGCTATAGGGGCAGATCCCAGGCCAGCCTCGTTAGAAAAGATTCCTCTTGCCACACCTCTTTGCATAGCTATGGCAATGGATGCAAATGCACCACCTGCCAGAGCCTTAAAACCAAATGCATAACTAAAGATTTCACCAATAGCTGCTGGCAATTTTGTAATGTTACAAATGATAAGTGCTACCACTGAAATGATATACAAGCCAGCCATAAATGGAACTATCACTTCTGATGCCATTGCTATTCTTTTTATTCCACCTATAACAACTAATGCCACTGCGATAGTAACTACAATTGCTACTATTATCACTGCCCAAGAGTATTCGTGTCCGAATATACTTACTGTATGTTTTAGGTTCGGATCAAAAATAGTTTTAGCCGAGTTTGCAATTCCGCTAACTTGTGTAAATGTTCCTATTCCAAACAAAGCCACGCACGAGCCAAAGATGGCGAATATTTTCGCAAGCCACTTCCACTTTTGTCCCATACCTTTTTCTATATAATAAAAAGGTCCACCTAGCACATGTCCGTTTTCATCAATATGCCTATACTTAATAGCCAAAAATCCCTCGGCATACTTTGTCGCCATTCCAAGTAACGCTGCTATCCACATCCAAAAGAGTGCTCCTGGTCCACCGGCCAGTATTCCAATAGCGGTAGCCACACCTACTATATTACCTGTACCTATAGTGGCTGATAATGCTGTACAAAGCGCTCCGAAACTGCTGACCTCACCTTCTTCGCCTTCCTCTTTTGAAAATATAAGTTTAAAGGCTTTGCCAAGTTTTCTTATTTGAAGACCTCTTAAACGAATGGTCAAGAAAAGACCTGTCGCCATTATAATAATAATTAACGGCAGGCCCCATACTATATCATCTATCTTTTGTAATAAGCTTGTGAGTTCTTTCATCGCGAATAATTATACCATATTTCACAAAAAAAGAGGTTAGCAAATGCCAACCTCTTTTTTTATATCACGCTAATGATTAAAGTTTAGCGTGGAATGTTCTTGAGATAACGTCATCCTGCTGTTCTTTTGTTAGCTTGATGAAGTTAACAGCGTATCCTGAAACTCTTATTGTAAGCTGTGGATACTTTTCTGGATGCTTCTGAGCATCTAGAAGTGTTTCTTTCTCTAAAACATTTACATTAAGGTGATGTCCACCTTCTTCTGCATAACCATCTAGTAAAGCTACTAAGTTATCAACTTTATTATTACTTGCTGCCATAATTTTTCCCTCCTATTGTTCTTCAGACTCTTGAGCCTCTTCAGCTTCTTTAGCTTCTTCAGTCTCTTTTGTCTCTTCTTCGACCTGAGCTTTCTTAGCTTCTTGGGCCTGTTTCTTTAATTCTAATCTGGATTCCTTAAATCCCTTTAGGATAGTTTCTCTAGCTTCCATCGCTTGTTCTTTGGTAGCTGGTTCCACATCCTCTAGTGGATATTCGATACCCAGTTGTTCATATTTCGTTTTACCCATATCGTGATATGGAAGTGCATCGAGTGCCTTTACATTTTTAAGTTTACCAATAAATCTTCCTAAGTCAAGTAGCGACTCTTCGTCATCTGTGATGCCTGGAACCACCACGTGTCTTATCCAAATGGTAACGTCTTTTTCGTTAAGGTACTCAGCAAACTTTAGGATGTTATCATTAGGTCTCTTTGTTAGTTCCTTGTGTTTCTTAGGATCTATATGTTTAATGTCTAACATCACTAAGTCTGTAACTTCTAAGAGCTTATCAATCTTCTCCAAATACTCTGGATCATCTGGCTTGAATGGTGCTCCCGAAGTATCTAAGCAAGTATGAATCTTTCTTTTATGTGCTTCAGTAAACAGCTCAGTTATAAAATCTAACTGCATAAGTGGCTCGCCACCAGTAACTGTGATTCCACCTTCTTTGTAGAAAGGTTTCTTCTTCTCATACTCTTCCATGATTCTGTCCACTGTTATGTCTTTGGCGCCCTCCATAGTCCATGTATCTGGATTATGGCAGTACGCACAGCGCATTGGACAACCTTTAAGGAAGACTACAAGTCTGATGCCTGGGCCATCAACTGTACCAAAACTTTCTAATGAATGAAGCTTACCTACCATGTTACACCTTTATCTTTGGCGAAGCCTATGTGACTTCGCCAAAGTCAATCTTAAAATTATTTTGTTACTTCTTCTAGATCGATGCCTAGTTCGTCAGCGTCTAAGTCACCAGCGATAACCTTGTCATCTTTTCCTAATGAATCAGGGATGATTGTAAATGTATTTGAAATACCATCCTGTGCATTCATAAATGGAATCTTAGCAACTGATGCTAGTGATGATGCAGCACCGTGAGTATCTCTACCGTGTAGTGGGTTAGCACCTGGAGCGAAAGGCTTACCTTCTCTACGTCCGTCTGGTGTGTTACCTGTGTTCTTACCATATGTTACGTTAGATGTGATAGTAAGAATACTCTGTGTAGGAATACCATTTCTGTATGTGTGCTGTTGTCTTAGGTAACCCATGAACTTGTTAACGATTTCTACTGCTAATTCATCAACTTCGTCGTTGTCGTTACCATATTTAGGGAAATCTCCCTCAATCTCGTAATCTACTACTAGACCGTCTTCGTCTCTGATTGTCTTAACTTTAGCGTTCTTGATGGCTGAAAGTGAGTCAGCAACGATTGAAAGACCAGCTACACCAGTAGCAAACCATCTCTTAACCTCTGCATCGTGAAGAGCCATCTGAACTCTTTCGTAGCAGTATTTATCATGCATGTAGTGGATGCAGTTTAGTGCGCTTACATAAACCCTAGCTAACCACTTCATCATATCGTCAAATTTATCCATTACTTCGTCATAATCTAAGTACTCAGATGTAATAGGTCTATACTTAGGTCCTACCTGAACCTTTGTCTTCTCATCAATACCACCGTTGATAGCGTATAGTAGACATTTAGCAAGGTTAGCTCTAGCTCCGAAGAACTGCATTTCCTTACCAATTCTCATTGAAGATACACAACATGCGATACCGTAGTCATCACCGTGTGTAACTCTCATTAAGTCATCATTCTCGTACTGAACTGAAGAATAACCGATAGAAATCTTAGCGCAGTATCTCTTGAATGCTTCTGGTAGTCTTGTTGACCATAGAACTGTTAGGTTTGGCTCTGGAGCTGCACCCAAGTTCTCTAGTGTGTGTAGGTATCTGAATGATGATTTTGAAACCATGTGACGTCCATCAATACCAACACCACCGATTGACTCTGTAACCCAAACTGGGTCACCAGCGAAAATCTGGTTGTACTCTGGAGTACGTGCAAACTTAACGCATCTTAACTTCATGATGAAGTGATCGATGAATTCCTGAATCTGTTCTTCAGTAAATGTTCCGTTTGCTAAATCTCTTTCTGCGTAGCAGTCGATAAATGTAGATGTACGTCCAAGTGACATAGCAGCACCATTCTGCTCTTTAACTGCTGCTAAGTATCCAAGGTATGTCCACTGGATAGCTTCCTGTACATTCTTAGCTGGCTTTCTGATATCAAATCCATAGATATCGCCTAGCTTTGCTAATTCATCTAAAGCTCTTAACTGCTCTGAGAATTCTTCTCTATCTCTGATAACATCAGCTGTCATAGTCATAAGATCTGTGTTAGACTTCTGTTGCTTTTTGTCTTCGATTAGTCTGTCGATACCATAAAGCGCTACTCTTCTGTAGTCACCAATAATACGTCCACGTCCATATGCATCAGGTAGACCTGTTACGATATGGTTTGAACGACATGTTCTAATTTCTGGAGTATATGCGTCAAATACACCAGCATTGTGTGTCTTTCTATAGTTTGTATAGAAATCAACTACCTCAGGATCAACTTCATAACCGTTGTCTGAACAAGCCTTCATTGCCATACGGATACCACCGTTCACCTGAAGACCTCTCTTAAATGGCTTATCTGTCTGAAAACCTACAATAGTTTCTTTGTCTTTGTCGATATAAGCTGCATCGTGGCTAGTAATAGTCTGAACAACCTTTGTGTCCATATCTAAAACTCCGCCTGCTTCTCTTTCCTTCTTCTGAAGTTCTAGAATTTCTTTCCAAAGTTCCTTAGTAGCCTCTGTAGGACCTGCTAGGAAACTTTCATCACCATCATATGGTGTGTAGTTCTTCTGAATAAAATCTCTGACGTTGATCTCCTTTTGCCAAGCGCCATTATTAAATCCTTCCCATTCTGCTCTCATTCTCTTTCTCCTCCTATTTAATAGTTAATAAATCTTCTACAGTCTTCCTCTTTGGAGCCTCCGGCTCGTCTGCTGGATGTCCAACTGCAATCAAAGCCATCAACAACTGTCCCTCAGGAACCTGTAAAATGTTTGAAGCTTTTTCTATATCATACAACCCCATTATTACTGTGCCCAAGCCCTCTTCTGCTGCCGCTAGACAAAATGTTTGGGCAGCGATTCCATTATCAAACGCTTGCCAATTGTCTTCGCGAACTGTGGAGAAACTACCGTCTCTCTCAAAGCCTGAACGTTTATCAACAATCAATGTAGCAACTAGTGCTGCTGATCCATTAATGATGCCTGCATTGTGCTCTGCACAACATTCCTCTGCTAGCTGTTTCTTAATCTCTGGATCTTTGATTAGTATATAACGTGTTGTTTGCGAGTTTTTCCAAGAAGGTGCATATGCTGCACAACTAACCAGCTCTTTTATTACTTCTTCTGACACTGGCGCATCCGTAAATTTACGAATACTTCTTCTCGTTTTTATACATGTTTTTGTATCCATTAAAACACCTCCAAATGCCTTAATTTCTAGCGAACTGACTGAAAAAATCATTCACACATGTAAAGAAGTTCACTAACCTAGTTAGTATAACACTTTTAATGTTTTTTTCAACAGTAAATGGGCAATTATTTTATGATTTTTCACTCATTTTTTATTATTTTTCTGTTATTGTATTCCTTGACAGAATGCATTTTTTTATAATACTATTTTTATGGTAAGTAAATACGGAGATTACACTAAATGGCAGACAAAAAAGAGTTAAAAAAAGGATTAATATCCGTTGTGATGAGCAACTACAACACTCCTATCAAGTATTTGAAGGAGTCTATTGATAGTGTTTTGAATCAGACATATTCAAACTTTGAATTCATCATTATAGATGATGGTTCTACTGATGATTCACTGGAGTTTATCAAGTCTTATGATGATTCAAGGATTAAATTGATTATTAATGAGGAAAACATAGGTCTAACAAAATCTTTAAATAAAGGATTAGATGCGGCTCAAGGAGAGTTTATAGCTAGAATGGATTCAGATGATATTTGTTATCCGGAAAGATTCGAAAAACAAATTGAATATATGAGAGATAATCCCGATACTATTGTTTGTGGTACATGGGCTGATGTTATTGATGAGAATAATAATGTTCAAAGAGAAGAATGGGCTTGCCAATCCATTAATGATATGGACGAATATAGAATTCACCTACTATTTGGGAACAATCCTCTCATTATTCACCCTAGTTCATTTTTTAATAATCAAACGCTTACAGCCTATGGTATTACATACAATGAAGAATATCGTTATTCGCAAGACTATGATATGTGGGTATACTGTTCAAAATGTGCAAATTGTAGCATTTATCCTCATGTACTGCTTAAATTCCGTCAGCACAAAAACAATATTTCTAATTCAAAAACCGGTGAACAAGATAAATTTGCTATTCAGATAATACAAGAACAGTTAAAAGAATTGCACCTATCACTAAATGATGATTTGAAACAACTACATTTTAAACTCTTGCACGAACAAAAACCATACACTTCTAAAATAAAAAAATGGCTTCGAACAATAATCAAAGCCAATAAGGTTTATAACATATATAACCAACGCAAATTAAAGAATATATTATGGTATCGTTGGTCTGAAATATGCTACGAAGAATTGTCTAATTCTAACTTTTTACGTTGTATCAGAATTATATTGTCAATGTCTTTTGTCTGTAAACTTAATCTGTTCAAAATACGAAGGAGTTATCGTCAATAATATCTTTTTATGTTTATACTATGCGCCTCTAACCCGCAAGTAGACTTTTCTAATCCCCATATATATTTTTCTAACAAACGTATACGCATAATACTTTATTCTGTTTCCTCTCTCAATTTCAATATCCCACCAATAATTAGAAAACGCATTATGACTCTTTATTCTCCATGGTTTCTCAGATTCAATATAATGAAAAAAGTGTATTTTCTCTAATTCTTCCTTTTCGATAGATTCAGTATAAAACAGAAGGTAGTTAAAATACTTTGTTTCATATTTTATATCACCCTTATAGAGAACATTAATAATATCTTGATCCTGATATTTTATACTATCTTTCAATTTTACGCACAATTCTAATATTGACTGTAGCGTAGTGGTTTCTCTTAATTTTTTAAGGTTTAGTATTATAATGCCTGCATTAATGTAATGGTGAGCGCCACCTAAATCCAACCCTATTTTATCTTGATACTCTTCTTTTACCCCATCCTCTGCAATATCTATAGTCCCAATAAGGCTTTTATTATCAAAGTCTTGGAAGTAACTATCTTCTATGTTTTTCAAACAAATAACATCTGCATCTAACCATATAATTCTATCTAGTTCCTCTGGTAAACAAAATTGAGCAAACAAGCGCGAGTAAGTTTCTAAACTTATGCGATCATAATTAATGGGCAAATTTTCGTATAAAGCTTCATCCATATCAATTGCAACACAGTCACAGTTTATTTTTTTCTTTAGATATTTTTGAAACTTTTTCATTATCCTTGGAGAAAGGCTCTTGTTTAAAAAATACACTGTAAAATCACTATTATATTTTTTTAAAGAATATAACATTGTCTTATATTTATTTAAGTACTTTTTATCGGCCGAAATCAAAACATTCATATGTCTATGATTGTCATGTTCCTGCATATCTTACCTCCCAAAATACTCTGATAGATTTTCCCCATTAATTAGTATGTTTTTTATTTGTTAAATATCATCTATTTTTTACAATTATTATTAAATTCAATAATATCTAGCAACAATTGTGCATCCTCTGATTTCGCTATAGCATTAACGTCTTTATCCAAACAATGACTCTCCCAGTATGGATGTTCTTCATATATAAAGGTATGTGAAGGGTTGACTCTTGGATCTAAAACAAATAGTTCTCTTAATTCTTCATAACTAACATTATGTTTTTTTGCAATTTGATAAAACTGAGAACAAAAAGATACCTTGGTTGCAAGCCAACTATTTTCCATATACTTTGCGATTTCCGCTGTAGTACTATCCACTATTCTAAAAGTATGACGTCCATCATATACTTGTTGAAGAACTTGTATAACTTTTTGACAAACGCTCTTCTCTCCGCCAAGAATAGTGAATCCAAATTCAAAGTTATTACAATGTTGTGTTGCCCCATAGTACTCTGGACTAAAAATAATCTTCTTTCCTGTTTCTTCAACTAGCTTTTCTGTGGTATGGGGTAGAACTGTACTCTTCACAACATAAATATTAGCATCGTTATCCTCTATTGCTTTTTTAACTTCTGTAGTATCACATAAATTCTCGCCCTTTATAGGAGTATCCACGCAAATAAAAGCAATATCATACTTATCCTTTGTCCTAGTGTCCTCTTCTTTATATTTGTCGAACACTTCTGGCTCTAACTTTTCAATTTCTTTTTCCAAGTTGTGGCCTACCACTCCGTAGCCTACTATTAAAATATCCATATAAAAACCTCTTTTCTAAACTAACCAAAATATTCGTTTAGTAGCTTTTATTCTTTTTTCAATTCAACATCATGTAACCTTACAGCACCCCAGTTATAGATTTTCCATAGAAGTGGTTCATCATCAGGATTCTCTTCCATATCAAATACAAATCCAGGGAATACACCCTCCAAATAATTGTCGTTACCAAATGGATCAGTAGAAAATGCAACAATATCCACTTGATATCTGGATGGGATTAGATGCTTTGTATCTATTTCCAACTCTAATTCCTTCGTCTCATCTTTTTCAAAATTTACTTTTGAATCCAAAATCATTGTGGTGGCTTTCTTTGGAGTTACTGCTGGAATAAACTCAAATCTTAAGCGCACATCAGATTTTGGTTTCTTAGAATTTAACGATAGTTTTATTGGAATCTTATCTCCTGCTTTAATACCCGAATTATTTAATCTTAATTCATCGATTGTAATGTTTCCGTCACTATCAAAAAGTCGATCTCTGTCATCATAAACATAGTGGTCGCTTATTATGTCCTCACCCTTAGACAAATAGACGTTGATTGCTTGTTCAACATCTCCATCAAAAATAATTTTTCCTTCATCCATAACAATGCATCGATTACACAATGTACGAATAGTGTTCATATTATGACTAACATAAAGAATAGTTCTTCCTTCTGAAGCAGAAAGACTATTCATCTTTTCTAGACACTTTGTTTGGAAGGCCATATCACCTACTGCCAAAACCTCATCCATTATTAGAGTTTCTGAATCCAAATGAGCTGCCACTGCAAAGGCAAGTTTCACATACATACCTGATGAATATCGTTTAACAGGCGTGTCAATAAATTGACTACACTCTGAAAACTCAATAATATCATCTATTTTTTTTGCAACCTCTGCTCTAGTCATTCCTAGAATTGCACCATTTAGATAAATATTTTCTCTGCCTGTTAACTCTGGATTAAAACCAGTACCAACTTCAAGCATAGATGATATTCTACCTTTTACTTTGATTTCACCTTCAGTAGGAGCAGTTACCCTAGATAGTATTTTCAATAGTGTAGATTTTCCTGCGCCATTACGTCCTATGATTCCAAGTCTTTCCCCTTCATGAATAGTAAGATTAATTCCATCTAACGCCAAAAATTTTTCATTTTTTTTATATATTTTTTCACCAATTTTTATGTTAGGATCTTCTTTTTTTCTTAATCTTGCCCACCAACTTTGAAGGTCACCTTTTAGTGTTCCACCACCTATGACACCTAATCTATATTGTTTTTTTAATCCTTCAATTTTTATAGCAATACTTTTATCGCTCATAATTATTCTCCACAACTAAATAGTCTTTTCTTATTTTTATATGCAAATATTTATTATTCTTAATTAAACTGTATCCATAAATGTTTTTTCAACCCTATTAAACATCGTCACGCCTATAAATAGTACAACAAATGTTGTTAACCAACTAATTCCCCACCATAACCATGGTTGCGAACCCACACCTATCCATCCATATCTCATAAGCTCCACAATTGGTGATAAAGGATTGAGCATAATTAATCTATATAAAAAAGGTTTATTCCATAAAAAAGATGCGGCATAAATAACAGGTGTAGCATACATCCACAAAGATACTCCAAAAGTTACTACTACTCTCAAATCTCTATATTTAGTAGTTAATGATGAAATAATAATGCCAAATCCTAATCCCAACAATGCCATTTCTAGCAAAAATAGTGGTGTTAGAGCTGCTACCCATGTTACTCTAGCATTAGAACCTCTCCATAAGAATATAATAGAAAAGAAGCCCACCAATAATAATTGTACGAAGAAGTTAATCATAGAAGTAATAACTGTAGAAATAGGAAGCGCTAACCTTGGAAAATAAACTTTTCCATATAGATTGACATTATCTACAAATGTTCCTGAAGTTGCGGTGAGGCAATTTGAGAAATATAACCAAGGAACGTTACTAATCATATAGAAAAGAAAATGAGAAACACCTTCTGCGGGCATGTCTATATGGGCAATGTCATGAAATACAAATGCCTGCATTGCTGCAATTAATAATGGCTGAACTATAAACCAAGCAGGACCTAATATTGTTTGCTTATAGCGCGTTGTAAAATCACGCTTAACAAATAACCAAACTAAATCCCTATATTTCCATAGTTCTTTTAATTTGAAGTCGTACCACTTTGTTTTAGGTTGTATTACGTATGACCACTGTTGTTCCATATTTTCACCTTCCGTATTCACATATCTTTTAAGATTATATCATAGATTTTTTATTGTTTTCAATATTGCATCAATAAATAAGGGAGTGCCAGAGGCACTCCCTTTAATCATCAAAACTGATATTTTTTATTCCGCAGATTCTTCTTTAGGTTCTACTCCACCGTGTACAATCACTGGATCCTTGTCTGGGAATAGCAAGTTAAGAACGATACCTGCAATAGCTGCAACAGCAAGTCCTGATAGACTAAATGCTACAGAACCAATGTTAAACTTAACAGCTCCGTCGAAACTCTTAACAACGTCAGCGCCCATTCCTGAACTAAACTTAATACCAAGCGCTGATACAACGATGATAGCTGCTACGATAACGTTACGACTCTTTGAGAAGTCTACTTGTGCTTCTACTACATTTCGTACACCGATAGCTGCAATCATTCCATATAACATGAATGAAATACCACCAACGATACCCGCTGGCATTACCTCAATAACCATAGCAAATTTAGGTGAGAATGATAGCAATACTGCGATATAAGCAGCGATTCTTACCACTCTAGGGTCAAATACTTTTGAAAGTGCTAATACACCAGTATTTTCACCGTAAGTTGTGTTAGCAGGACCACCGAATAGTGAAGCTAATGATGTAGCTAAACCATCACCAAGAAGTGTTCTGTGAAGTCCTGGCTCATTGATAAAGTCTTTATCACATGTAGCTCCAATAGCACAAATGTCACCAATGTGTTCCATCATAGTTGCAATAGCGATAGGAACCATTGTTGTAACTGCTGTAACTACTTTAGCTTTCTGTGAGAAATCTACACCGCCAAATACTGTTCCGTTCCAGTCTACTGGAAGACCAACCCAAGCGGCATCTCTAATCTTCCACCATTCAACCTTAGTGAAAGCTTCTATATCTAATAAGTTACCAAAGATTACTGCACATACGTAAGCTACTGCAACACCAATAAGAATAGGAATAATCTTTGACATTCCTCTACCCCAGATGTTGAATGCAATAACTGTAGCCAAAGCGATAAGTGCTAGTGGCCAGCATGTTGCACAGTTGTTCAAAGCTGATGGAGCCAAGCAAAGTCCAATAGCGATGATGATAGGTCCTGTAACTACAGGTGGAAATAATTTCATTACTCTCTTAATTCCTACAATCTTAATAACTGCTGCAAGAATTACATAAAGAGCACCTGCACAAACAACACCGAAGCATGCATATGGAAGCATTTCTGAATTAGCTTTTCCATCTACCATAGGAGCTATCGCTGCATATCCACCAAGGAATGCGAATGATGATCCTAGGAATGCTGGTACTTTAAACTTTGTTAGTAAGTGGAATAGTAATGTTCCAAGACCTGCCATAAGCAATGTAGTCTGAACATTCAATCCAGTTAGAATTGGTACTAATACTGTAGCACCAAACATAGCGAACAAGTGCTGGAATCCTAAGATACCCATTCTAGGATAACCAAGTTTTCTAGCATCATAGATTGGTTCTAAACCAATTTGATTCTTTGCCATTTCTCTTTTTCCTCCTTTTAGACAAAATTTTTTTGGGCTTTCGCCCCTATCCGATTCAATCTAGGTTTTTCCTCTACACCCTAAATCTTGTACATTTTACCATAAAAATGGGCATTTGCATACTATATATTGAAAATTCTTACTAAAATATAATAAATACACTAAAAAAACAGGTTTTTAACACCTGTTTTTTATTTCCACTCCAACCTATGTAATTCACCTACATCTTGCATGCCTGCAAAGTCTTGTTGTCTTAGCGCCTCATACAAAACAATCGCCACTGAGTTTGATAGGTTCAATGATCTTATATCTTCATTCATTGGAATTCTAATGCAAGTCTCTTCGTGTTCAACTAAAATCTCTTCCGGTATACCTGCGCTCTCTTTGCCAAACATTATAAAATCGTCCGGTCCAAATTCCACATCAGTGTATTTATGATGTGCTTTTGTGGTAGCATACCAAATCTTAGCGTTTGGATTTTGCTCGCAAAAGTCGTGGTAAGAATCATAAATAACCACATCTAAATCTTCCCAGTAGTCCATACCTGCACGCTTAAGATTCTTCTCAGTAATTCTAAACTTCATTGGCTCAATCAAATGAAGCTTAGTTCCTGTGGCGCAGCATGTACGTCCTATGTTTCCTGTGTTTTGTGGTATTTCTGGTTCTAGTAAAACTATGTTCATTGTTTCCTCTCATATAAAAACTGGCCCAGGAAATCTAGGCCAGTTAAAAATCAATTATTTTTCAGCATCTAATCTTTCAATAAAGTTCTTAACTCTATCTAGCGCCAACTTTAGATTATCCAAAGAGTAAGCATATGAAATACGAAGGAAACCTTCGCCGCAGTCGCCGAAAGCAGTGCCTGGCACTACAGCCACTTTTTCCTCTTTAAGCAAGCGTGTAGCAAACTCCTCAGATGTCAGTCCATACTTCTTTATATTTGGGAATACGTAGAAAGCGCCGAATGGTTCGAAGCACTCTAGTCCCATCTCTTTAAAAGCGTTCATTAAAAATCTTCTACGCTGGTTGTAAGACTCGCGCATCATCTGTACATCTTTTTCGCCGTGTTGCAAGGCATCTACAGCAGCGTACTGGCTCATAGTAGGAGCACACATAATTGCATACTGATGAATCTTAAGCATCTGCTCCATAATATTTTTAGGACCAGCTGCGTACCCAAGTCTCCAACCAGTCATAGCAAACCCTTTTGAGAAACCATTGATGACAATAGTTCTATCTCTCATTCCTGGGAATGATGCTATGGAAACATGGTCTGTTCCATATGTTAATTCAGAATATATCTCATCAGACAAAACGTAGATATCTTTTTCCACGCAGATTTTTGCGATGTCTTCTAAGTCCTTCTTTTCCATGATAGCTCCCGTAGGATTGTTAGGGAAAGGAAGAACTAGCATCTTAGTCTTGTCCGTGATGTGTTCTAATAACTCTTCTTTTGTAAGTCTAAATTGGTTTTCTTCTTTTAGGCAAATAGTAACTGGCACGCCGTGAGTAAGTTCCACACAAGGAACGTATGACACATAACTAGGCTGAGGCACTAATACCTCATCACCTGGGTCAAACATAGCACGGAAAGCCAAATCAATAGCTTCACTACCGCCCACTGTCACTATGATCTCACTTAGTGGATCATAAGTTACATTAATCTTTCTTTCTAAATATTTACTTATCTCGACTCTTAATTCCTTCAAGCCTGTGTTAGATGTGTAGAAAGTCTTACCGCGCTCTAGCGAGTAAATACCCTCTTCTCTAATATGCCAAGGCGTGTCAAAATCAGGCTCTCCCACACCCAGCGAAATAGCATCTTTCATCTCGCTAACGATATCGAAGAACTTTCTAATGCCTGAAGGCTTAATGTCCTTAATTGTATTCGATAACGGATCTCTCATTATGGTGTCACCAACATCCTTTCATTCTCATCTGATAAAACAGTTCCGTAATCTTTGTACTTCTTCAAAACAAAGTGTGTTGATGTATTCAAAATAGAATCGAGTGTTGAAAGTTTGCTAGTTACAAACTGTGCAATCTCCTTCATACTCTTTTCTTCTATAATAACTGTGAAATCAAATCCACCTGACATCAAATAAACTGCTTTAACCTCGTCGTACTTCATAATGCGATCTGCTATATCATCAAAGCCTGTACCTCTCTGTGGAGTTACGCGCACTTCAATAAGAGCAGTCACTCTAGTGTCATCTGTTTTGTCCCAGTCAATCATTGTGTAGTAACCACAGATAACCTTTTCTTTCTCCATGTCTGCAATGGCGTTGGCCACTTCGGCCTCTTCCATTCCAAGAAGTACCGCGGCTTCTTTTAAATCAATTCTTCCCTTGTTTTCGATTAATCTTAAAATCTCTTCTCTCATAACAATTCTCCTATAAAAGATTTGCGAGTTCTTCCACTCTTGTAGGCTCAAGGTATCTAACCTCATCACCATTCCTAGCCACCTTGTCGTTATTATCAGTAACCTTACCAATAACACTGGCCAAAATGCCCTCATCTAAAAACCATTTTACCATATCGTCGCCTCTATTGCACACAATTATTAGTGCGCCTGTGCCGTCCGCTTTATATGGGTTAACGTCAAAGACCTCGGCTGTTTCCACTACTTCCTGCCAAACCGGAATGTCTAGAATTTCAACCTCTATGCCCTTTCCCATAAACTTAGAAGTCTCGTACAGTCCTGCAAAAGTTCCTTCGCTTCCAATTTCATAAACTAAAGCCTTCTCATCTGCTGATGCCAAAAACTCCTGGATCATTTCCAAATACTTATCCGTACTTGAAACCTTTTCCAAGCCTAAGACTCCGTCCACAAAACTGCTGCTAAATTTGTCTCTCAAAACACTCTCATACTTCTTCGCCAAAGACAGCGTAGCGCCAACACCAATAGAGCCCACCATCACCACATCCATACCTGGACTGACAGTTGACTTCTCAAGCTCTTCTTTATTCTCCTTAATGCAATAAGAAGACACCACGATTGTAGTGTCTTCCAAATTTGAATTAATCATCATTCTCCTTAACGCCCAGCGCTAGTTTCCTTTTTCTTATCGCTAGACTCGGTCTCCTTAATATTCTTGCCAGTACCCTTGATAGTCTTAGTTGGAACCATCTTGTACTTACTTTCATGGAGTAGTTCCTTACTTACCTGTTTGCCGTGCTCGTAAGTAATCTTCCATAGTTTAGCAACACGACCCACATGGCCCTCTTCTACTTCCACAAAACCTACCGGCTTAGTTGGATCCTTAACAGTAATCTTCTTAACATGAATAGTTTTGATTAGTTCACTTTCATATTTAACCTCATGCCATTTCTTTCTAGTGTCATGACCGTAAATATTGAAAGTAAGTGAAACACCATCAAAGTGTGACTGCAAGTAAATAGGTGCATCCGTATTATTTTCAAACACTAAATCTTTATAATCTCCAGCCAAAGCGGCGTCCGCCGCAAAGTCCACATAACCCACTGATAAAGAGTGCGGGAATCTCTTAACTACTTTAATCTCCGCTCGTAGCAACGCATTGTAAAGTGTACTTGCTACCTGGCAAATACCTCCGCCCAAACTATCTTCTACTTTGCTTCCGACGATAGTTCCAGCATTATACCATCCATTGTCCTCTGTCCATGGAGCAAGATGCTCATTACATGAGAACTGCTCTCCAGGATAGATTGTATATCCATCTAACTTCTTTGCACCAACTTTAATATTCTTATTTCTAGTCTTGTTAATCTCTCCACCAGATACTGATGTAGTAAATGAACCCATTGGTGTGTTAGAAACTTTCATGCAATCTTTTACTGTGTACTTAGGTTTTGTAACCTTTGTAGTAGCTGTAAAATCAATATCAGATTTTCCATCCCACTTTTTATTTACATATTCGGCAAAGTTTGCAGTAGATTTTTTCTGATCTACCTCATAGCCATTGTCTTCTTTCAAAATCTTGAAGCCATGGCCAGTAGCCTTTAGTTCTGCATTTAACACAGGAAGTTCGTAAGGCTTAACAGCTTTCTTAAACTTCTTTTTCATCTTCTTCTCATTAAGTTCCATCTTAATCTTGAAGTCTTTGCCACCGTTTCGAAGTTGTGTGTTATTTACATAGCGAGTAATAGGGCTTCCTACTTTGCCATATTCTATGGCATCGTCAACTACGTCCACATTTGACCACTCGTAACCTAAGTCTACCAATCTAGTATCGCATGTGTACTCGCCCACTTTTATCTTAACTTTAATATTTGTTTTCTTATTAACTGCGTCGCGAACTTTGCGAGTAGCTTCTTTTTTCTTCATTCCGCTAACATTCTCGCCATTAATTCTAACGCCTCTTTTTATCGTTCCTTTGTCGTCCTTCTTTTCAGCGCCCATCACAAAAGCACTTATGCAAAACATAAGTGTGAAAGTCATTATTAATAATGTCATTCGTTTTATTACTTTCATGATGTTCCCCTCAAACATTTATTTAGAAAATTGATATAGATGTAACAACCAATGCTGCAGCCACTAACAATGCAATAACTGCTGCTATAATTCTCTGGTTCCTTTTATTGTTAAAAAAGTTCATAATTCCTCCAGTTTTATTCTAAAAATATGAAAAATTCAACCTTTAGAATAGCCTATATTTATGGGGGTTATAGAGAAAAAGCATAAAAATTCCCTTAACCTTATTAAATATAACACAAAACATTTTCTTTGCATAGTATTTAGGCTATTTTTGTGGAAAAATTCAGCGAATTATCTTGCCTTTTGTGGAAATAATGTAATCAATTTTTCTAGAAGCTTCACTCTTTGATAATTCATTGATGTCATAGTCTACGCCCAAATTGTGATATGAAATCAACGCAAGCAAGTATCTCTTTTGCTTGTCCGTGATAGGTGAGCTTTTCTTAGGTTTGTAGATAAACTCCTTCGGCTGAAAGAGTTCAGGATTGTCAGATCTGAACATATCGTAAAACATCAAATAGAGTTCACTAGTAACCTTTGCATCGTTGAAGGCCCTGTGGTGATTCTCATCATTGATGCCAAAATGATCGCATAAATAATCTAAACTCCTGCTTTTTAGTTCTGGACATTTGGCTCTAGCGATGCGAAGAGTGTCCATTCCACTTCCTCTGAAGTCTAGATTAAGATTCATCGCGTTTTGCTTTAAAAAACTATAGTCAAAGCGCACATTGTGTCCGAGAAGCAAATCGTCCCCTGCAAAGTCGATAAACTCCGGCAAAACAATATCAATAGTAGGTTCTCCCTCTACCATCTCTGTGTTGATGCCCGTAAGTGCAGTGATTTCTGCAGGCACTTCGCTTAACGGATCTATTAACTTTGAAAATGTGTCTACCACTTCTCCATCTCTAACCTTTAGCGCACCAATCTCTATAATCTGTGCATGCTGCGGCGAGATGCCCGTGGTTTCTATATCGACACAAACATAATCTCTCATACTCTTTCTTTCTATATAAATTTATTCTGATTTTGCTTCTTTAAACTTCTTAACATGATATGGAATATACATTATAAATGTGAAAAGCATAACGGCCATATTCACAAACACCAAAATGTCCACCCACATCTGTGGTATTTCTTTAAACACAAGTAGCGCGATAATAATTACATAAGTGGCGAACGTACAAACTTTGCCGTACCACATCGCACCCTCTATCTTTTGACCCTTCTTTAAAAGAATCATTCCAACAATAGACATGTATCCTTCTTTTACTATATATAAAGCAACCATCGCTAGAACTATCGGATACTTAATGGCGAGTGCCACTATAATAGCACCAATCGTAATCTTATCAGCAATTGGGTCTAGCATCTTTCCCCAGTCAGTCACTTGGTTAAACTTTCTAGCCACGCGACCGTCAAAGAAATCAGTTAATCCAGACACTCCAATAGTAACTAGCATCAACCAGTAATACACATTGTATCCTGCAGTATGCTCCGACTTAACAAAGAGCCTCAAAAATATTGGGACTAGTAATATTCTAAAATATCCCATTAAATTTGGAATTGTAAAGTATTCTTTCACCTTAGATTGTGTCATTGTTTTCCCCTATTTTTAATAGTCAAGCGAGACTGTTAATATTTTGAAAGTTTTACGCCTTGTTTTGTGCATCTACCAAGTTCTCGCTGTTGTACATCTTACGCATCTTTGGCTTTTCAATTTTACCGGTTGCATTTCTTGGCACATCGGCAAAGATAACCTTACGTGGTCTCTTGTATCTTGGAAGATCTAAACAAAATTCATTTATCTCATCCTCTGTGCATTCCTCGCCAGGTTTAAGTTCGATAACTGCTGCTGCTATCTCACCAAGACGAGTGTCCGCCAAACCAATGACAGCCACATCCTTAATCTTTGGATGTTTGCTTAAGAAATTCTCAATCTGCACTGGATATAAGTTCTCGCCACCAGAGATAATTACGTCTTTCTTCCTATCTACTAGATAGATAAACCCGTCTTTGTCTTTCTCTGCCATATCACCTGTGTATAGCCAGCCATCTTTCAAACTCTCGGCTGTAGCTTCTGGGTCATTGAAGTAGCACTCCATAACTCCAGGACCTTTGACGATGAGTTCTCCCACTGTCTCGTTAGGAACTTCGTTTCCATCAGTGTCCACAATCTTTGCCTCCCAGCCATAGCCGGCCACGCCTATTGCGCCCACCTTCTCAATATTTTCAATTCCCAAGTGAACACAACCTGGTCCAATAGACTCACTCAAACCATAGTTTGTATCGTAGTCGTGGTTAGGGAAATATTTCTTCCAATTTTTAATCAAACTTTGTGGCACTGGCTGTGCACCGATGTGCATCAAACGCCACTGATCAAGTTTGTAATCTTCTAATTTAATGTCGCCCTTTTCTATCGCAAGTAGGATATCTTGCGCCCAAGGAACTAGAAGCCAAACGATTGTACACTCTTCATTTGAAACAGCCTCCATTACAGTCTTAGGTGTAACGCCGCGAAGCAACACTGCCTTTGAACAGCTAATCAAACTTCCAAACCAATGCATCTTCGCACCCGTGTGATATAGAGGTGGAATGCAAAGGAACACATCGTCCCTAGTCTGTCCATGGTGCTTCTGCTCGCATATAGCCGAATGCGTCAAACTTCTATGCTTATGCAAAATGGCTTTTGGAAAACCTGTAGTTCCTGATGAAAAATAAATTGCTGCGTAGTCATCGTCAGTCAATTCCACATCAGGCTTCTTGTATGACTGTCCGTGGATTTGGCTGTCGAAGTCTTTGGCGAAGTCTGGACATCCACCACCCACGTAATAAAGTTTCACATCTTTTATATCGTCCTGAATCTTTTCTAGACGGTCGATAAACTCTGGTCCAAAAATTAGGACATCAGCCTCTGCTAATTTAAGGCAGTAATCAATCTCTTCCGCGTCAAATCTAAAGTTCATAGGCACCGCCAAAGCACCCGACTTTAGAATTCCAAAGTAAATTGGAAGCCAGTCTAGGCAGTTCATCATAAGGATGGCAACTTTGTCGCCCTTCTTCACTCCCTGACTGATAAGGAAGTTTGCCACGCGGTTTGCTCTGTGGTCGAAGTCCTTCCATGTCATCTCTCTTCTATAATAAGAAGTTTCTGCTGGCTGGATTAGCTCGTACTCCATCCAGTTCACGTGCTTGTGAGCTTCCATGTCCGGATTGATCTCAACTAAAGCAACCTCGTCTCTCGCCTCTTTATGATTTCTCTCAAGTAATTCTGTAATTGGCATTTTGTTTTCCTTTCAACTATTTATAGTTTTTGTTTGGTGGGCATATGTTTTGGTACTTTTGCTATTTCATATGCCCTTTGCTCATCGTGGTTTGAATTGTGTGGGCATATGTTTTGGCATTTTTGTCATTTTATATGCCCATTTTTTTTATTATATTTTTTTAGCAGGCATATATTTTAGCATTTTCGCAATTTTATATGCCCTCCACTCCTAGTAGTTTGAATTGCACAGGCATATATTTTAGTACTTTTGCTATTTTATATGCCATCCACTCCTAGTAGTTTGAATTGCACAGGCATATATTTTAGTACTTTTGCTATTTTATATGCCATCCACTCATTTTAGTTAGAAGTATATGGGCATATATATTGCCATTTTTGTCATTTTATATGCCTACTACTAATTGAAGTTTGAATTCCATAGGCATATAATTTAATAGTTTTATCGTTTTATATGCCCAAACACTAATTAATCACCAAATATTAAACTCTCAGCATTCTTTCCTAGCACCAATCCCAGTTCATCTTCATTTAGTCCAGTGTTTTTAATATCTTCAATAGCCCTAGCTTGGTCATACCATGGTGAGTCCGTGCCAAAGAGCACTTTGTCCGCGCCGTGGTTTCTAACCATTCGAACAAACTGGTCATTTTCCATATGAATCTTCACATTCTTATTCAAGCAAATTGCACTATCCAAATAGTATGGAAGTCCAACTAGCTTTTCTTCTACTTCATCCCACATGCGCCAGCCGCCCATGTGCGCTAGCACCAACTTCTCAGGTTGCATGTGTTTATGCATTTCAAGAATCATGTCTGGTGTACAGTGGATTTGTGCTGGGATTCCGATGTCTTCGCCGGCGTGAATCACGATAACCAAATCTTTCTGTGCCGCGTAATCCACTATTCTTTGATACTTTATGTCCGAGAACAATGTGTCCTGGTAATCAGGGTGAAGTTTGATTCCCTTCAAATCCCTTGCCACCACATCGTCTATTATCTCTTTATAATTTTCATTGTCCGGATGAATCGCGCCAAAGCTAAACAAATGCGTCTCATCTGTAGTCTCGTTAATCTTGCTCGCCAAAGCATTTAGTTTTTCTGGCTGTGTAATATTGGTCGCAACCGGGCAGATGATTGATTTATCAATTCCAGCCTCTATGCTAGTCTTTGAAAGATCTGAACGTAAAGCCGTAGCCTCAGCATCTACCTTAATTCCCTGGCACTCATAAATACTTTGCTCCATCTTTCGCAAAGTCTGATATGCAATTTTATCCGGAAAAATATGTGTGTGAATATCTATTATCATATTCTTAAAAATTCCTATGCTTTATTGACAATTATGCCCCGTCAAAGTAAGTATTATAAACAAATCTCGCGACTCAATTATTCCATGTTGTAGCCGTGCTCGAAAGCTTTTACATTAATATCGACAGTCTTTGGTGGAACAGTATTTTTGATAACTTCAATCCACTCGTCTTTGTCGAAGTCCATATTTCTAGCAGCCATTCCTAGAATAACTACGTTGAAAACTCTAGGGTTTCCAATCTCAAGTGCTTCCTTCATAGCATCCACTGAATAAACTGTGTACTTGCTTGAAAGCTTTTCAATAATATCTTCAGGATACTCCATAGCACCCGTAACTACTGGCATTGGGTCGATGCGCTGGTCGTTTACGATAATCACGCCGTCCTTCTTTAGGAAGTGTGCGTATCTGTAAGCCTCAAGGCGCTCGAAAGCAATCAAGATGTCAGCCTGTCCCTCTTCCACGATAGGCTCTTCCACCTTATCGCCGTAGCGCACGTAAGTAACAACGCTACCACCACGCTGAGCCATTCCGTGAACCTCGGATAGCTTTACGTCGTAGCCGCCTTTTTCCATAATGCCGCCTAAAATTCTACTTGTAAGGAGTGTTCCTTGACCGCCAACTCCCACGATCATAATGTTTACTGTCTCTGCCATCTTACTCACCCCTCTTCTTTAATTCGATTGCGTCAAATGGACATACGCTCATGCAAAGTCCACATCCGTTACAAAGTGTTTGATCAATCTTGATGTTGCCCTCAGCAGTCTTTGTGATTGCTGGACAACCAGACTTAAGACAAAGTCCACACTTCTTACACTTCTCTGGAATCTCCACGCATTTTCCCTTTGGCACATATGATTTAAGAAGCGCGCAAGGTGACTGAGCGATGATTACTGAAACTTCGTCCTTCGCTACTTCTTCCTTCACCACTTCTTCAAATTTCTTAATATCAAATGGGTCTGCAACCACCACACTCTTAACACCGAGAGATTTGCAGAGCTCGTCCAAAAGAACAATGTTTGCTTCCTCTCCCTGAAGAGTCTTACCTGTGGCTGGGTGATCTTGATGACCTGTCATACCTGTTGTTGAGTTATCAAGAATAATCACCGTACCTGTGGCTTTGTTGTAAACCATATTCATAAGCGAATTAACACCCGTGTGTAGGAATGTTGAATCGCCAATCACTGCTACCCAATTTTTCACATAGTCTTTGCCTTTGGCTTTCTCCATACCGTGGAGTGTTGAAATACTTGAGCCCATGCAGACTGTTGTATCAACCACGCCCAAAGGATTAACGGCACCCAAAGTGTAGCAACCGATATCGCCGGCTGCGTGAATACCTAACTTCTGAAGCACTGAATATGTTGCTCTGTGAGGACATCCTGGACAAAGAATTGGCGGACGCATAGGTGCATCGTTTGGCTCGGCCAAATCTAGTTCCTCGTTTAAAAGAACTTTCTTCAAAAGGTTTGCGCTGTACTCACCTTGGCGAGTGAAAATATTCTTTCCGTCGCACTCGATACCTAATGCTCGAACCTGCTCCTCAATAACTGGCTCAAGTTCTTCCACAATCACCAGTCTATCCACCTTAGCCGCAAAGTCCTTAATCAACTTCTCAGGCAAAGGATTAATAAGCCCGAGTTTTAGAACTGAAGCGTTAGGTAGTGCTTCTTTTACATATTTATAAGGGATACCGCTTGTAATAATTCCCAAGCTAGTATCATTCATTTCTACTTTATTAATATCAAGAGTGTTTGCATCTTCAGCCATGCGGTTTAGCCTGTCTTCGACGAAGACGTGACGCTTAATTGCATTACCTGGCATCATTACGTTCTTCGCAATGTTTCTCTCGTATGGTTTGTCATCCACTTCCACTCTATCCTCTAGATTAACAAGGCCCTGTGAGTGCGCAAGTCTAGTAGTTGTGCGAAGGATGATTGGTGTGTCGTACTTTTCTGAAAGTTCATACGCCTTCTTTGTGAAAGTACGAGCCTCTTCGCTATCTGATGGCTCAACTAAAGGAACCATAGCAGCGCGCGCTATCATTCTAGTATCCTGCTCATTCTGTGAACTATAAATTCCTGGGTCATCTGCCACGCAGTAAACCATTCCTCCATTCACACCGATATAACCCTGTGTGAACAATGGATCTGCTGCCACGTTTAAGCCGACCATCTTCATCATAGTCATCGAACGAACGCCTGCCATAGATGCTCCGATAGCAACTTCTGTCGCTACCTTTTCATTTGGCGCCCACTCCGAATAAACATCTTCGTATTTCGCTAAATTTTCACTTACTTCTGTACTTGGTGTGCCCGGATAAGCTGATGAAACCTTCACTCCAGCTTCCCATGCACCACGAGCTATCGCCTCGTTTCCAAGCATTATTTTTTTCTCACTCATAGTTTGCCTCTCTTGTAATTTCTTATAAAAAAATAGATAAAGACTTTAAATCTGTCGCTTTAAAGTCCTAAAGTGTATTATATAAAAAATCAAACCCCTAGTCAACTGACCAGGGGCTTTTAAAACTAATATTATTCTTTATCATAATCTTCCTTTAACAGCTTTTGAAGTTCTTTTACGTCCATTTTTAGTATTTCTCCAGCTCTATCAATAGTGATATCTCCATCACGAACCATTTTTAAAACTGTTATTCTTTTACCTTTTAACATCATATCTTGATCATGAACTTCTTGGAACATATACTCTTCCCTCCATTTATCACTATACTTGATTTCGTCTACTTCTTCTTTTATTTTAGCAGAAAGTTCACTAGAATCAAACACTCCATCTACTGCATTTAAAAACGTCTTTAGGTAATTGCTAACCTTACCTTTACTGCCTTTAGTATTAAGATAAATTGTGTGCATTCCATCATCATATTCTACATCCCTAACATTAGTGCACTGGTTTTGAATATGATAATAAACTTCATTCTTATCAAAAGGATCAAAGGTACATATAAATATAACATATGATTCCCTTATATCCCTATATGAATCTCCCGGTTGCAATGTTTTTAAATCAAGAACTGAATGATAATACCTACTTCTTTTATCTAGAGCCTCATCTGTGGTTTGCATTTCCACATTATAAATTTTTTCATCGCCTTCAATATAAACATCCAGTCTTATCCCTTTCGCTTCTAGTTTTGCTTTATAACTCTCTTCAAATCCGGAATATTCAATTTTTCTTACCGGCCTACCCAGAATTTCGGTAAGCAATTTTTTACAATTCTCCTCCTTTTCCATATACGTCTGGAACAAATAATTATCTGAGAGGGTTAAATCCTCCCATTTAATCTTTTTACTATTCATTTTTCCTCCTTCATTAAGGAGGAAACTCAAAGCCAAGCAATGTCACTGATATAACCGACTAAAAATAGTTTATCACACTCAATGTCTTGGTCAAGTATTGTTTATGTGATATTCTTGACATCTATTACCTGTTGTAGTAAAGTCAAAATAGAAGGAGAACTTTTTTCCATGTGTAGGCAATTCGTTGTCGATAGTGGCATCCATAAAGTTCTCCTTTTTCTAATGCCATTTCTAAAATATTTGCCCTATTAGTAGTGGATATATCACTTTTGCTCGTCAGCACAATATATATTTTTACAAAAAAAGAAGAACAAAGGAAATCGAACGATTGTTAGTGAGTTTCCTTTGTTTTTCTTTTTGTATTGAAATATATATCTCTTAATCCAAAGCTTCCTTCGCGGGTACCTCTCTCTTCTCTTCGTAAGCCTCAAATAACTTATCAGTCTGTTTCTGGCTAGGAGCCTTTGTGAATGCGCTCACGATTGGAACTATGATAAGTCCGCCTACCATCGCAACTACACCTGAGTTGATTGATGATTTGAAGATGTAGCCAAGAACTGGACCCCATGCTGTAACATCAATCTTAGCAAGGCTGACAACCATCTGCAAAACTGCGATTCCGCAACCCCAGAAGAAACATACGATAGATGCAATCTTTGTAGTTTTCTTCCAGTACAAACCATATAGGAATGGTGCTAGGAAAGCGCCGGCCAATGCTCCCCATGAAACACCCATCATCTGTGCGATAAATGTAACTGTTGGGTTGGCGTCTTTGACGATGGCGATCATTGCTGATACCAAGATAAAGAACACGATGAATATTCGCATAATCAAAACTTTTCTGCTCTCTGACATTTTTCTCTTCATTGTTGGCTGAATCAAATCCAAAGTAAATGTGGAACTTGATGTTAGTACCAATGATGAAAGTGTAGACATTGATGCTGAAAGTACGAGTACGATTACAACCGCAATCAATACTGGCGACAAAGTCTTTAGCATGTTTGGAATAATTGTGTCAAACAATGGCTGCTTTGTCACTGGGTTGATGGCGATGTCGTATAGTCTACCGAATCCACCTAAGAAATAACATCCACCTGCCACTATCACGGCAAAGATTGTTGAAATAACAGTTCCTTTATGTATATCTTTCTCGCTCTTGATAGCGTAGAACTTATTTACCATTTGTGGAAGTCCCCAAGTACCGAGCGATGTTAAAATCACAACGAACAACAACGCCAAAGGATCTGGTCCGATGAATGATGAAAGCGCACCGTCAAAGTAGTCTGGAACTTTAACTGTTGCTAACTTAGCTGTAGCTGCGTTCAAACCACCATTATTCATTACTACTGCAGCCACTACCGCAATAATACCAAATAGCATAATGATTCCTTGAATAAAGTCGTTAATAGCTGTCGCCATGTATCCACCCACTATTACATAGATTCCAGTTAGCACTGCCATTACCACGATGATAGTCCAGTAAGGTAGTCCGAACGCCATGTTGAACAAACTTGAAAGTCCGTTGTATAGCGATGCTGTGTATGGAATCAAGAATACGAACACGATGATTGATGCCGCAATCTTAAGTTTCTTTGACTCAAATCTCGAGCCAAAGAAGTCTGGCATAGTCTTTGAATCCAAAGCCTGTGACATAATTCTTGTTCTTCTGCCTAGCACGTTCCAAGCTAGAAGTGATCCTATAAATGCGTTTCCAAGTCCAATCCATGTGGAAGCCATACCAAAGTTCCATCCGAACTGTCCAGCGTATCCGACAAAGATAACCGCTGAGAAGTAAGATGTACCAAAGGCAAAGGCTGTAAGCCATGGACCTACCTGTCTTCCGCCCAATACAAATCCGTTAACATCTGTAGCATGTTTTCTTGAGTAGATTCCTACTCCTACCATTACGGCAAAGAAAACTACTAACATAATTCCGCAAAGTGTTGCTGTCATAATTCTATCTCCTTATTTCCGAGTCAAAGGAAGACTCGTTTGTTCTGTATTTTGCTTTAAAGTGCAACACTTTAAAGCATTAAAGTATTCGATGAATATTATATGGGAAATTTTAAAGTTTGTCAACAAAAAATAAAAATATCAAGATAGCGAACGATTGTTAGTGAGCTACTTGATATTTTTATTTTTGAATTGATTTAAACTTGATTAAAATTTCCCAACCTTTATTACATTAGCGCCACTTTTATATGCAGCTTTTAGGCCTACGTCGGAATCTTCGTATATGTAAGACTCTTCTGGTTTTACGCCGAAGTGCTCCATTGCCACTATGTAGCAAGTTGGATCTGGCTTTTGTTCTTTCACATCTTCCTGTGTAAAAATATAATCAAACAAATCCACGTGATGGAAATGTTCTAAGATGTCGTAAACATTTTTCTTTGACGCAGTCGTAACAAGGGCTATGTTTGTGTTGTACTTGATTCGTTTAATCAAATTTATCAAACCCTCGTTCACGCGGATCTCGTCAAAGTACTTTTTATAAACATCCTTCTTAACTTCGTGCACTTTCTCAAGCAGTTCCTCAGTCACGCGCTCCTTAACCTGTGTATCCAACTCCTGCCCTGTGTACTCACCCTTCAAGTTGTCCTTGATGATAAGAGGCACAAAAGTTTTGTAATTGTGCCCGAAGCAAACATTCGCAAAGAACTCGCGGTCCAAAGTGTAGCCGCACTGCTCTAGCGCCTCTTTGTAGGCATAGTAATTAGAACCAACCGTATCGTATAAAGTTCCGTCCATGTCAAACATGACAAGTTTTTCTTTCATACCAAATTCCTTTCGACACTTTAATTACTAATAGAAATCCTTCCGCTGCCATCGACCATAAAATTTAGCTTGCTTACTAGTCCTCAAACATCTTCGCCACGTCGTTAAGCACCATAATCAAACCAGCGTAGAACAACATCGCTCTCTTTCCGTCCTTCTCTATCTTATATGGAAGCAAACGCAACCAATGAATAATCTCGTGATAATAAATGCTCTTCGTGCGCGCCTCGCCAAAAGTCTCCAGCATATAGTCGTGAAGCTTCTGATGCAAAGTCTTGTACGCCGAAGACTTCGTGTGCATGTAGTTGATTTTGTTGCCGTCCACGCTCACGTCCCTTGTCATCATCAAAAACTCGTACCCGCCGTGCACCGACTGCAAAAGTTTTCCGTAATCCAAGTTCGGCGACTCATGCACATTGCCAGTGTTTGGATCAATCAAATAGAAATCATCCTCGCCTTGCATACAAACAATATTTTCTATCGTCAAATCTCCGTGAATCGCACAATATGTGTCATCGTCAAAGACCTTTCCCAAATATTCTTTGTCTAAGAACTTCTCAAAGTATGACAAGTTCTTATACTCGACCCCGTTTATCACAACAGTGTCGTGACCCATAATCGATCTAATATGATTAGCACTCTTTATCTTTTCAAGATTCTTTGTAACCTTGCTATCAACATACTTACCGATAGTCTCCGCATCCGAATCCCTCTGGTCTAACTTGTAAATGCTATCGTCCAAAGTTTCAAGCACGCGCTTTAAAATATCCCAACTCTTCTCCGCCGGCATCGAATGAATATACTCAAAAAATCCAACCGCCTGGCTGTAGTATGGCATATCATAAAAACAGTAGCTGTCCGTCTTATCTTTTTTCTTTATCTCTGGAAGCGCAAGCATTCCTTTGTAGCGCTCTATCCACTCAATCTGATCGTAAAGCTTATCTCCGTCCGCGCCAAAGGCATATTTTCTAAAGAAAGTGCTCTCGCCATCCATACAAAGCATTGTGGTAGCATTTGACCCCGCCGAATAATCACGGATAATCGAGATGTCTCGGTTTATAGTCAAATAGTTTTCTACATAATCTCTGTTCTCGTTTGAGAAATAGCTATCTAAAAATTCCAACTTCTCTTCTTCATTAAGCTGAGGGAGCAAGTTAACATGCTCCTGCTCCGAAGTCTGGTTCTCCACACGTTTGAAGAAGAATGAAATAACAAACAGAATGATTAGTGGTAGGAAAATGTAGAGAAGCATGTAAACAGTTCTCTCTCCTACTCGAATAGTACTGCTTGTGATTCCGTTCGATGTAAAGAACATTAAAAATACATCTGTCCATGAGCCCTTCTTTGTGCTCATGTGCAAAAACTCCGCGAAGCAATAGTATGAACCCACATACAAAGCCCACATAAAAATGGTATATGCAATCATCTTGAGTTTACTGATTTTTTTAAAGATATCGCTGAAGTTCCAGATTAAAGCCCAGAACAAAAACAAAATGAATGACTCAATCTTTGGATTGAAGATGCTAGCAATCACGCGAACCACTTTTTTCAAAACATTTCTAAAAATGTAAACAAGCACTGTCAGAACAATAAGCGCCGCCATCAAAATCACATAAAAGTAAGCCGATGACTTGATGTCTTTGCCGCCGATGTTTGAAACCGATAGCCCAATAAAAATCAAACCAACAGAAATGACATCCAAATATCTATCAACGATCACTGTTGAAAGGCCAAGTGCTTTCCCGTTCTTCATCTTTCTTCCACTGAACCACGCACGGAACAAATCACCCACCTTAAATGGAATAAAGTAGTTGATTAAATATCCGAGTGATATCGACTGTATTAAATTTCTCTTGTTTGGCTTTTCATAGACATCCACGAACAACTGCCATCTAGCTGTCCTCACCAAATGGGCAATGGTCATCATCAAAATTGCGCCAACCAAAATCAAAATTTCCAAAACGTACCTCTTATATAGTAAGAAACTAAATCCGTTTCCTTAATTTTTAAATGAATTTGCTAATGCTCTTAATTTTCTAATCAAGCTGTGCGAGTCTTTCGTCGTTCACCGCCACATCATATTCATCTGGAGTTCCAAACGAAATGTGCTCATCTATCTTAAATGTCTTAATCACGCACTCATCTTTTGCCATCTCATTATAAACGCCCGAGACAAAGAACTCGGCGTACTGGCACTCTTTCAAATACTCTTCCACATACTTCTCAAAAATAGTTCTGTTCTTAAAGTAGTATGCGCCGCAAATAGCTTCATTGCTGGCCACTTGCTTTTCGATAGTTCCAGTTACTTTGTCGCCGTCAAAAATCACATAACTGTATGCTGGATTATTTGACTCAAAAGTAAGTAGAGCTCCATCTATTCCGTCAAAGTCTGCTGCTTCGCAGTACTTATAAAAATCGTTTGAAATAAATGCATGGTCGCAGTCGTTAAAAAGAATTGGTAGATCATCATTGATACTCTGAACACCCTCTTGGCAAGTAAGAACTGCTCCGTTCAAAACCTCAGGAATTGCTTCTATCTTTGCATTTGGAAAGTACTCTAAAATCTTAGAGTCAATTTCAAATCTATCAATGTGATCTTGCAAAACTACAAAAGTCAGATCTTCTATGTCTACAAATTTTTCTACAGACTTTGTCGCCCAATAAAAGAAAGGCTTTCCCTGCAATTCAATAAGGGGCTTTGGTACATCAAAGCCCTTGTTTCCAAATCTTGTTCCACCGCCGCCCATCGGCATTATTAAATGAATCTTTTTCATAAGCTGTGCAGACGTGCCGCACCCTTTCTATTATTTGCGCTACTGTTTATTCTCGTACACTACGTCCGAATTATAAACATCCACTATTTTGTCGCGCATCTCACTCTCCATATATTTCTTTCTTCCGAACATATATTTAAATGTCATTTTGAAAAACGCTGTAGTTAAACTCATAAATTTCATATTTGAAATCTGGTCGTCCTCGCGCCAAGTGATTGGATAATACCAAACCTTGTGATTATAGTAGCAATGACCCAAAACCATAACCGCGTTAAAGTAAAGCGCATCTGGGAACTTGTGATAGTAATCGCTCTTTAAAGTCTCTACCTTATACATATTTAGGCCTGAGCCCAAATCATTCACGCGCTTTCTAGCCGCAATAGTAAACCACGCATTAAAACAGTGGTTTCCAAAGATACGAATCTTCGAATAACCAATAAGCTTAGAGCCCTTTGCGAAACGAGAACCCAAGCAACAATCATAATTTCTATATTCTTTGCTCTTTAAAAGATCAAGGAAATCTGTAATCCTTCCCTGATCATCCCCGTGCAAAGTAATCACATAGTCAAAGTCATTATCTATCGCATACTTAAATGCAACCTTGTGAGAACCACCAAGCCAGTAGTTGTCTGGATTTGTCATAATCTTTAGTGGCAAATCCGGATGTTCTTTCGCATAGCGGATAGCATTCTCCACACTGTTGTCTGTACTTCGGTTGTTTACGATAATAACTTCCGATATATAATTTCTAATTTCCCCTTCCAACTGCGCCAAAACTCTAGCAATCTGGTTTTCGCAGTTGTACATAGGGATAAAAACTAAAATCTTGTCCATCTATAGCACCTTGAGCCAACATTTCTAATGAAACGCCAACACCCTTAAACTTCTTCTATCAAATCCACGCGTCTTTGGTGTCTTCCGCCCTCAAATTCCGCGTCAAAGAAAGCATCCAATATAGATTTAGCCAATTCATCTCCCACCACACGAGATCCGAAAGCAATAATGTTTGAATTGTTATGTCTCTTTGTCATGGCCGCTGAGTAAGGCTCACTACAAACTGCTGCTCTAACTCCTTTTACCTTATTGGCTGCCATAGAGATTCCAATTCCAGTGCCACACATTAAAACAGCGTAATCCACTTCGCCGGAGGCTACTGCTTTACCCACTTCATGTCCTTTGTCGGGGTAATCGCATTTGATAATATCGCCGTTTTCGTCGTAGTCAGTGCCGTAATCTATGCACTCGTAACCCTTCTCTATCATATATTCAATTAATTCATGTTTTAAATCGATAGCTGCGTGATCGCAACCAAATCCTATCTTCATAAAAATCTCCTTACAATATGGTCCATTCTAGACCGCACTTTTTAACACACTAATAAAATTATATAATAATCACATATAAAGTGCAAACCAACTAAATTGCTAAATTAGCACACTATTTGCCATAAAATGCATCTCGTTTTTTTGACATAATACCGATAAAATCATATACTTATATAGAAAGTTGTGAGGTTAAAATGAAGGGTAAGAAAATTATTTGGGGAATAATATTTGTTATTGCAATGCTAGTTATTGCCGGTGCAACATGTTTTATAGTGTTGCACTTTTTTAGCGACAACGATAGCAAAGAATATATAAAACCTACTGCTGCTTCACAAGCAAATATGGCAGAAAACCACAATATTGACTGGAATAAACTCCACGAGAAAAACAAAGATGTTTACTCTTGGATTTATATTCCTGGCACAAAGGTGGATTACGCAGTAGTTCAACCTCCAAAGGGTGAGAGTGATCTTTTCTACTTAGATAAAAACCTCGACAAAGAATACGAGTTCGCAGGTTCTATCTTTAGCGAACGTATGAATAAAAAGGACTATTCTGATCCTGTCACTGTTCTATACGGCCACAATATGCTAAACGGCAGTATGTTTGCTACACTACACAAATTCAAACAGCCAAAGTTTTTCAAGAAACATAAGAAGATGTATGTGTATCAACCAAACAGAAGGATTACATATAAAATCTACTCTGCATACACATATGATGATAGACATATCATGAACTCTTTTGATTTTAGCGATGGCAAAATCCTAAAACAATATCAAAAGAGTACATTGAAGCCAAAGGCGCTTGATAAAAATGTTCGCAAGAAAACTGTACTAGATGCGAACAGCAAAATTTTGACTTTAAGCACATGCACGAGCGGTGCTAGTAATACAAGATATTTAGTTCAAGGAGTCTTAATTAAAGATGAGCGAACCAACTAATAACGACAACAAAATAGTTGAAAACTCAGATTCTAATTTAGAACCACAAGATTCATCGGCAAAGGACGATTCAATTATCGACATTGATTCTGATGAAAACTTAGAGTTTATAGAAGGTAGCGAAGATCCAGGGCTTATCACTGACACTGGTGACGGTACTGGTTTTGTTGCGGACTGGGATGCTATAGAGAAGAACTATCAGGAGGCTAACTTTGGTCATCATCACCATCGTCACAGCCACTCTAGTTCAAGAAATCACTCGAGTTCTAGCCACCACTCTAGTAGCAGTAAGCACCATCACTCAAGCCACAGTTCAAGCAAATCTACAAAGCATCACGGTTCTAAAAAGAAGGATTCTAAGAAAAAAGATAAAAAAGATAAGAAAAAATGGAGCAAGAAGAAAAAGATTCTAATCGGAATTCTAATCTTCTTCTTAGCTATTATAATCGGTACTCTTTCCGCTTTCTTTATTATGAGATGGAAAGGTAAAAACGAACTTACAAACTATGACAACCTAAATTTGATGTTGCCTGAATGGGTAGACTATCGAGACGGCGGTTGGATCGTATACTACAAAGGCCATGAATACACATTTAACGATAACATCGCTACTTTCCTATTTATGGGTATCGATAATCGTAAACTAAAGAAGAATGCCAAACTAGGTACAGCTGGTCAGGCCGATGCTTTGTATCTAATGACGTACGATGTTACTACTAAAAAGATGCGTGTTCTTTGTATCAACCGTGATACGATGACTGATATCAGTAGATACGATGAGGCTGGCAATTACATCGATACTAAAAAGACACAGATCTGTTTGGCGTACGCCTTTGGTGATGGCCAAAAGACTAGTGCAGAGAATGAAAAGACCGCGGTACAAAGATTTATTTACAACATCCCAGTCAATGCTTACTATGCTATTGATTTGTCCGCGATAAAGATATTGAATGACGATGTGGGTGGTGTTCCAGTTACACCTGAGTACACATTTAAAATTTTCAAGAAGGGTGTCCCTATCACTTTGAAAGGAAACCAAGCAGAGACATTCGTTAGACACAGAGATATAAGATTAATGGATGACAACTTGCGAAGAATGGAGTGCCAGAAACAATACATTAGACAATTTGCTAGCAGAATTGTTCCTGCCACACGTTCTAACTTAAATACACCATCAAAACTATACAATCATTCACAAAAATACACAGTATCAAGTCTTGATTCATCTATGGTAGTTTACTTAGCTACTGATTTGGCATTTAGCTTTAATGGATTCGAGATGATTAACACTAAAGGTACTTATAAAAAGGTGCCAGAGGATGCTTCAGCGGAGTTTTTCGTAAAGGAAGTACCATTCTTTGAGACGATTTTAGATATATTCTATACACAAACCAGATAATATTAATTAATGGACCGCAAAAATAGCAAGATGCGTGCGATTGTTAGCGAGACTCTTGCTATTTTTAGGGTTTTAGGGTATATTTAGAGGTAGATATCTATAAAATGCATTTTATACGGAGGTTGGATATTATGAAAAAGAAAATATGCGCATTAATGCTCACATTTTTGATGATGTTTGCATTCTCTGTAAATTGCTTAGCTTGGGTAAGTCCAACACAGACAGCCGTTCCTACCAAGGAAAGTGGTAATGGCGGCGGTAATGGCGGTAATAATGGTGACAGAGGAGCTGATCACTCCAAGACATCTCCAAAGACAGGAATGGCATTGGCAGGTGCATTCGTTGCTATTATCACAGCTTCAGGAGTTGCGCTAGTGGCTAGAAAGAAATTTGCAGAAGAATAGTCAACCAAAAAAGAGGAGACGCAAGTCTCCTCTTTTTATAAAAAAATATAGTTTTATTTTTGAGAGAAAAAACCAAGGGACTCACTAACAATCGTTCGTTCCCTTGGTTTTTTCTCTCAATATATATCTATATTTTTTTATAAATAGCGGTTCCTTTGGCGGGTACGGTTATTCTAAGCCAACCTTCATCTGCCATAACCTGGTCAGCGTCTTTGGTACTTTGTTTTATGTCGTACCAGCCTTCGCCAGTTTCTACTATTTTTGCATATTCGTTTCCTTTGACGCCCAATTTCCATACTGGAATATGCATCTCTTTTGGCTCGAATGTAGCATTCACTGCTGTAATCATTGCATTCTTATCATCGAATCTAGCATATGCCAATGCTCCACTGTCCACATTCATTGTGGTGTATGAGCCAGTCTTTAGTACTTCGTATTTCTTATGGAACTTGATAGCCTTCTTATAAAACTCAATCAACTCCACATTCTCTCTGCCCCAAGGGTAAGTTCTTCTGTTATCCGGGTCTGTCCAGCCCGTTAGTCCTGCTTCATCCCCGTAATATACTGTAGGCGCGCCCGGCAAAGTCATCTGCATCACTACACCCTGTCTAAATACATCGTAGTTTACGCCTTCCGACGCTGCATCGCTACCGGCAGACGCCAAACGACCTGTTTTAGAATTAGTACGAGTTAGGAAACGTGAGTGATCGTGGTTTGACAATTCATTCATCGCAACCATAAGCGATTCATTTTGCATACGAGCCATTGCCACTTTCATGCTATGCTCAAACGCCCAAGCATTTCCAATCAAATCTGGATTTAACTGGTCTGAGTGCTTGTCCATTCCAGTTAAGAACCATGTGACAGGTTCCATAAACGCATCGTAGTTCATAACTGTATCCCACTCATCACCCTTAAGCCACGCTGAAGCATCTCCATAGTGCTCCGCCAAAATGATAGCCTCAGGATTAGCCTTCTTCACAGCCTTTCTAAAACGCTTCCAGAACTTGTGGTTAAACTCTTCCGAGTGTCCTAGGTCTGCTGCCACATCTAATCTCCATCCATCTGCATTAAACGGAGGTGAAACCCATTTTTTTCCTATCTTCAAAATATATTCTTGTAATTTTTCTGAATCTTCATAATTTAGTTTCGGCAAAGTATCATTGCCCCACCAATTTTCATAGTGGTAGTTATCTGGCCAAGCATCTTCACTAAACTTAAAGAATGATACATATGGACTTTCTTTACTCTCATATGCGCCAGTAATCTTTGTGTAAACCTTTTCTTTATCCAGCCACTTATTAAACGAACCGCAATGATTAAACACTCCATCCAAAATCACTCGAATGCCCATCTTGTGAGCCTTCTCCACCAACTTTATAAACAACTTATCTGAAGCTTCTAGGTTTTCTTTATCCGTGGTACGCTTGCGATACATTTCTGCGCCCACATTACTCCATTCGCCGTAATCAAGTATTCTTCCGCCATCATTTATTATCTTTCCGAAGTGTGGGTCTATATGGTCATAGTCCTGTGTATCGTACTTATGATTGGAAGGAGACACAAACAAAGGATTAAAGTAAATAACTTCCACCCCTAAATCTTTCAGGTAGTCCAGCTTATCTATTACACCTTGTAAATCTCCACCATAAAACTCACGTGTATCATCTGCATTAGGTAGTTGATACCAATCTTCAATCTTAACTACACCTGATCCTAAATATGCATACTCCTCAGTTTTAACATCGTTAGATGGGTCTCCGTTGCAGAAACGGTCCACATATATCTGATACATAACAGCGCCCTTTGCCCAATCAGGAGTCTTAAACTCTGTATTGTAGACAAAAGGATTTTGAATGTTGTTGTAGTTAGGACCTTGCGCATCGTAGAAAATTTTGTTGCCGTCCTTTTCTACGCGGAAGAAATACTCAACTATTTTCTCAGGTATAAGAGGCTTACACTTATAATAAGCAAAGCCTCCATCTTTGTAATCTAAATCCATGTGATGGTCTTCGAAGTACTCGCCCTTCTTTATACAAATGAAAACATTAATATCTTCATCCGCACAGCGAAGCACAAATGTAAGATCGCCGTCTTTGTCGTGGCGAAACCTATCGGTCCCATCATGAAACATGCTATGATATTGTCTATCCATAAATTAAAGCCTCAAATCTAAAATATTTTCCTCACACGAAAATACCTACGAATTTATGCCTGAGCCGGAGCGTCAAACAACGCCTCAAACTCTTCTCTAGTAATCTTTTCTTTCTCCATCAAAACTTGTGCACTCTTGTGAAGCACATCAATGTTAGCCTCAATAATAGCCTTTGCCTCTCTGTAGCAAGTGTCTACTATATTTCTAACTTCTTCGTCTATCTCAGATGCTGTCTTCTCACCGTAGCCCTTAGAGTGAGCTAGGTCGTAACCGATAAAGACATCGTCTGAGTCGTCATCGTAATTGATAAATCCAAGTTTGTCTGAGAAACCATACTTAGTAACCATAGCCTTTGCAGCGGCCGTAGCCTGCTTGATGTCTTGAGATGCACCCGTAGTCACATCATCCAAAACCAATTCCTCGGCTATACGTCCACCCATAGAAACCATGATTTCTTGAAGCATCTTGCCCTTAGTCATAAACATCTCATCCTTCTCAGGAAGTGGCATAGTATAACCCGCAGCACCTAAGCCAGTTGGAATAACTGAAATAGTGTGGACAGGTCCAACCTTTGGAAGCACATGGAAAAGAATTGCATGTCCAGACTCGTGGTATGCAGTAATTCTCTTCTCCTCTGGAGAAATAATCTTACTCTTCTTCTCCTTGCCCACGCCTACTTTAATAAGCGCACGATTCAAATCTTCTTGAGTAATATAGCCCTGGTTATGTTCAGCCGCATAAATAGCAGCTTCGTTTATCAAGTTTTCCAAATCAGCACCAGTAAATCCAGCAGTGATTCTTGCAATCTCTTCAAAGTCCACATTGTCGCCCAAAGGTTTATTTTTCGCATGAACTTTTAGTATTTCTTCACGGCCTCTCACATCAGGTCTTCCCACTACTACTTTTCTATCGAAACGCCCAGGTCTCATAATAGCAGGATCAAGTATATCTACACGGTTGGTAGCAGCCATCACAATAACGCCCTCGTTTGGACCAAAGCCGTCCATCTCAACAAGTAGCTGGTTTAGAGTCTGCTCTCTTTCGTCGTGGCCGCCGCCCATACCGGTTCCACGGCGTCTAGCAACCGCATCAATCTCATCAATAAAAATGATACATGGTAAGTTCTTCTTTGCCTCGGCAAACAAATCACGAACACGTGAAGCACCGACACCGACAAACATCTCCACAAAGTCAGAACCTGAAATTGTAAAGAACGGTACCTTCGCCTCGCCCGCTGTAGCTTTTGCCAGCAAAGTCTTACCAGTACCTGGAGGGCCCTCTAACAGTACACCCTTTGGAATACGAGCGCCCAAATCAATATATTTTCTAGGATTCTTAAGGAAATCTACTATCTCCTCTAGCTCCTCTTTCTCCTCCTGAAGTCCAGCAACCTTTGAGAAGTCCATATCCTTAACATCAACTACCTTCTTCGCCTTGTTCTTTCCAAAGTTTGCCATCTTGCCAGCACCTCCGCCAGCATTGGCATTCATCATCATAATTACTACAAGCACGATGATTCCCATAAACACCATAGGAAGGATAGTTGTCAAGAACACACTATCTCTATCTACATCTTTAATAGTAGGGTTAATATCCTTAGCAGCTTTTTTGTTGTAAGCATTCAAGTCATCAATCACCTTGTTGACATCAGTCACGTAGACTTCTTCTTTGCTATTATCTTTCAACTTAATAATGATTTGACCAGTTGGGATTTCTTTGTTCTGGTTAATAGTTACACTCTTAACCTTACCCTGGCTCAAATCCTTTTGAAAATCATTATATTTGTAATGCGAATTCTGCATCATACCCGAAATTGAGTAATAAAGCATACCCGCTACCAAAATCAACATTATAACTATTGAAATTTTCGGCATTCCACCTTTTCTATTATCCATTCAAATAACTCTCCTAATTTTTTTAAACTAGTCCTCGACAAAGACCACAACAGCCTAGTCTTCTAATTCCACAACTCCTATAAATGGTAGGTCTCTATAGCTTTGATCATAATCAAGTCCGTAACCAACCACAAATTTATCTTCTATCTCAAAGCCTATGTAATCTACATCCACCTCCACCTCGCGGCGAGATGGTTTATCAAGCAATGTTGTAACTGCAAGACTTCTAGGGTTTCTCTTCTTAAGTTCTGGTATAAGCTGACTTAGAGTATGTCCAGAATCAACAATGTCTTCCACCACTATTACATCAAGACCCTCAATACTATCGTCCAAGTCCTTCTTAATCTCAATCTTTCCTGAGCTGACAGTGCCAGAACCGTAGCTAGACACCTTCATAAAGTCCATAGTAGTTGGAATAGTTAAGCGCTTTGCAAGCTCTGTAGTATAGAAAACGCTTCCCTTCAAAATACAAATGAGACGCACTTCTTTTTTTGCATAGTCCCTGCTTATCTGCTCTGCAATCTCCTTTATTCTATTATCCACTGTGTCTTCATCAATCATAATTGTGATTTTTTCGTTCATATTGCTCCCCTTCTCAAAATAAACTGGCTACAGTTATTCACCTTTGTATTCAAGTTTAACTACTTTCTTAGTGCTAGATGTCACTTTCACATCCTCACTTATTCTGTAGCCCACAACCCAAAGAATATGGTTTCCATCTGCCACCAAAAGCACTTCGTCCCTCTCGCGACGCGGAATCTTCTCATCAATAAAGTATTTTTTAAGCTTCTTTGTGGCTCCGTCGCCATCTATCACGATATAATCGCCCTTCTGGCGTGTTCTCACAACCACATCATCTATTTTATCATAATCAAGCCACTTGGTGTACTTAAGTTCTTCTATACTAGTGCGGTCAAAATCGTCCTCTTCAAAGGAAATGATGACCTCTTTATTCTTTGTCTCGGACTCAGTTTCGTTGCTCTCGCTAAACATCGAGATACCCTCATACTCGCGTTCTGCCACTATAGAATATGGAAGATCAATCTTCTTTCCAACTTGCTTCTCGCTAAGAGAAACCACATCTCCCACATGAATGCGCGTGATATCCTTCAGCTTTCCAGCAATATTCTCAATCATCTTCCTAATAACCCCTGTCAAAACAATAGGGTCAATAGCAAATGACTCATCACTTAGGAACAATTTTCCATCTTCTTCAGTCACAAACTCCTCATATGCCTCGTCCACATCTTTTTCTATATAGTTCGAAGTATCTGCTAGTTCATTGGATGCATTAGTAATGTTTTGCATCGCATTATCATTAATGTTCTCAAGCAGTGGCATGATCTCTAGTCTAATCTTATTTCTTGTGTAGTCTGTGGAGTCATTAGTCGAGTCGTTTCTATATTCAATCTCATTTTCTTTCAAATAGTCTTCTATTTCTTTGCGGCTGAGACAAAGAATTGGGCGAATAACCTCTACCACATTTCCGTTGGCATCTTCCATCTCTCTTTTTGGTGGAATACCACCTAGTCCTTTGATGCCAGTGCCTCTTGCCAAGTTCATAAGAACAGTCTCTGCATTGTCATTACTATTATGGGCAACTGCTATCTTTGTCGCGCTCACCTCGTATGCGTATTTGCTAAATTCATCGTAACGAACGTAGCGTCCAGCCTCTTCCTCGGATAAGCCTTCTCTCTCGGCTAGTGCAGGCACATCCACATTTATAACTCTGTGTGGAACCTTAAACTTCGTACAAATCTTTTTAACGAACGCCGCATCCTGGTCCGCTTCTTCGCCACGAATCATGTGGTTGATGTGCAATACATACAAAGAAATGCCAAGTCTCTTCTGCAAATCTGAGAGAAGTTTTAGCATACAAATAGAATCAGCGCCACCTGAAACACCCAGAACGACGCTGTTACCTTTTTTAACTAATTTATTTTTTCTGATAAACTCTAGTACCTTTTTCTTCATGTCCTTAACCGCAAACCTTGCTTTAATTATTTTTCTGGCTGAAGAATAACTTCATCCGGATACAAAAGACCAAGTTTTCTAGCCATATCCTCTACATACTCATCAGTCTGTACAAACTTTTTCTTCTCCTTCAACTCTTTTGAAAGTTGAAGTTCCTTTTTGTACTCATCTTTGAGCTGAGCTTCCTGGCTTTTAAGCTTATTAAGAGTGCTAAATTTCTGGAAAATCTGAATTCCCATAATAATTAGGAAAACTGACATAACGACAGCGATCGCGACAAACATCTTGCGATTCGCTTTCTTTCTCTTTCCCTCTGCACTTAAATTCTTAACAGCTCTTTCTCTATTTGGTCTGTCAATATTCGAACTTTTTCTTGCCATTTTACTATCTTCTTTCCCTATATAATGCCTAGAATCTAGGCTAATTCACTAATAGTAGTTTACTTAAAAACCCTTCAGTTTTCAATAGGTTTATAAGCATAATTTGGTCATTTTTTTAGTCCGCTTCCACTTCTTTATACATATCCATGGCAGCTTCCTTCTTTACAGTCTCCTGGAGGCTTAACACCTCTACTGCCACAGTCTTTTGGCCAAACTGGATCTTGATAATATCTCCTACTTTTACATCATATGAAGCCTTAACCTTGCGGTCATTTACTAAGACTCTGCCCGCAGAACACGCATCAGAAGCCACAGTTCTGCGCTTTATTATTCTTGATACTTTTAAATATTTATCTATTCTCATAGTGTCTCCTCTTTATTTATCGATATCTATCATAGCCTTAAACACTATCAATTACAACCCCCATAAAACCTAGGTTTTTAGACAATAAAAAGGACCGCTACTAATGTAGCGGCCCAAAATTTCAAAACTAATTATTAGTTAAGAGCGTCTTTTAAAGCTGCGCCAGCTTTGAACTTAGGAACCTTAGCTGCCTTAATTCTGATCTTCTCGCCTGTTGCTGGGTTGATACCCTGACGAGCAGCTCTCTTTGATACGCTAAATGTACCAAATCCAACTAGCTGAACCTTATCGTTCTTCTTAAGTGCTTTCTTAACTACGTCAGCATATGCGTTAACAGCCTTAGCTGCATCAGTTTTTGATAAACCTGTCTCTTTTGCAATAGCTTCTACAAATTGACTCTTATTCATATCAATTCCTCCTAAAAATTTTAATTCCGATACTATATCGTATCTGTGAAGAATATACTACATTTAGGGGTAATTGTCAACAAAAAGTACGATATTTTGGGGGTTTCCGAAGAATCAAGAGTTCCAAAAAGTCAAGCATTTTTGACAAAAAATTCCAACAAAAAAGCTCCAGCCATTTTGACTGGAGCCATCATTTTTTTATTTACCATTTTAGCATCTTCATGCTCTTTGATCCGTTGCTCTTAACACAGTAAGCATAATTCTTGCCCTTCTTTGTAGTCTTAACAACTAGATATCCGCCAAGCACTCTAAACCCTGTAATCTTCTTAGCCTTGCAAACTAACTTCTTACTCTTGCCTCTCTGTCTATAAATCTTCTTACCATCTTTAGTAATGTAGTATTTGTACTTACCAGAGGCTACCTTAGTGCCGCGACACGAAGTTTCTGCACTCACTTCCACATGGCTAACTGGCTGTTTCCTTCCACCTTCCTGTGGAATCTGATAATCTTTGCCGGAAGGCACATATGTATATCTTAAGTCGTCATTCACTTTTTGGGTCTTCACACCTTCAAATATTATCTTATTGCCCACCAATGTAGGCTTAATCCCCTTCGCCAATCTCTTAGTAGAACCAGTCTTTAAGTTGATTCTATAAATATAAGTACAACCAAGACTCTTTGCAGGGCGCGCTGAACAGTATAGATACTTGCCATCAGTACTTAAGTGCTTAAACTCTTTCAACTTAACTCTCTTGATAGCTACCTTAACTCTCTTGCCCGTCTTCACATTGAACTTATATATAGGTGTAGATTTCTTTGTAGATGTAAATGCAAAGTAGATATTTTTGCCACTCTTGCAGGCATATCCGCTTCTAACGTAAGTGTCTGCGCTCACCATAGTTGGCGACATACACGAAAACGCTAACACCATTATTATTAAACTTGTTAATAGTTTTTTTCGCATATCCCTAAATTTCCCTATTTATTGTAACTTCTCAATTCTTCTTAAAACTCTGCTCCCAAAGTAGCAGCCATCACTGCTTTTATAGTATGCATCCTATTCTCAGCCTCGTCAAAGACCACCGAATAGTCCGATTCAAACACCTCATCAGTCACTTCCATCTCTGTTAGACCAAACTTCTCATAGATTTCCTGTCCAATAGTAGTCTTTAAATCATGGAATGCTGGCAGACAATGCATAAACACTACATCATCAGATGCATTTTTAATTAAATCCATCGTGACACGGTATGGAGTAAGATCGTTAATACGCTCCTCCCATACACTATCTGGCTCGCCCATGCTCACCCACACATCTGTATAGATACAATTAGCATCTTTTGTGCCTTCTAGGGCATTCTCTGTGAAGTCTATGGTAGCACCAGTTTGTGATGAAATTGAGTTAGCTTTTTCTATTAATTCTGGGTCTGGCCAATACTTCTTTGGCGCGCACCCCACAAAGTGCATGCCCATAAGAGCCGCACCTATCATAAGGGAATTGCCCATGTTGTATCTAGCATCGCCCATATATACAAACTTTAAGCCCTCTAATTTACCAAACTTTTCCTTAAGAGTAAGGAAGTCCGCCAAAATCTGTGTAGGATGGCTCTCATTTGTAAGCCCATTCCACACAGGAACGCCAGCATACTTAGCCAATTCCTCCACCTTAGTCTGCTCAAATCCACGGTATTCGATACCGTCAAACATTCTACCAAGCACTCTAGCAGTATCAGCTATACTCTCCTTCTTTCCAATCTGCGAACCAGATGGATCAAGGTAAGTAACACCCATACCCAAATCGTGCGCTGCCACTTCAAACGCACAGCGAGTACGTGTGCTAGTCTTTTCAAAGATAATGGCAATATTCTTGCCCTTTAGCACATCGTGAGGTGTACCAGCTTTCTTTTTAGCTTTTAAGTCTGCTGCTAAGTCGATAAGATAAGCTAGTTCCTCTGGTTTGTAGTCTATTATTTTTAAGAATGATTGTGATTCAAAATTCATTATATCCTCTTTCTATTTACTCAACTGTTCCATGAAAGCTTCTTTATTCTCTTTAGCAGTTGTGGTTGGTCTTCCTAAATCATCTCTTGCACCTATTGCGCATTTCACTTCAATGAAACATTTTTTTCTACCGTCTCTCGCCTTTTCTAATTCTACATCTAATTTCTCAAAACTGTCAACAGATACTACTTCTTCATATCCGCATCCTTTTGCAATCTGCACAATATTTATTTTATCCGCTACTGTAGGTGCTCCACCTACAGATTCGTGGGCAGCATTATTTAACACAATGTGAACGATATTTTCAAGCCCACTAGTTCCTGTCAAAGCTAACGCACCCATATGCATTAGCATTGCTCCATCACCATCCAAAATCCAAATCTTTTTATCTGCCTTCTGGCTAGCAATACCCATAGCTATAGATGAACTATGCCCCATAGATCCCACCGTTAAGAAATCATATCCATGTGTCTGTCCATTCTTCTCTCTAATTTCAAATAGTTCTCTGCTTGCTTTTCCTGTAGTGGAAACAATCATATCCTCCCCACTATACTTGACTATATGATTAATAATCTCTTCTCTAGTCATTAAATATTCATTGCTAAATTTAATCTTATTATCATATTCTAAAGTACCTTTTTTAACAACAAAAGCTGCTTGCTTGCCTTGTTCAAATAGTTTCTCAAATTCTGCTAGCTTGTCTTCTACTTCTTTCATTGTAGTTTCCTTTGATATGATAAAGTACTCAATATCCATATCTTCTAACAATGCGTTTGTAACTTCACCCTGGAAAATATGCTGTGGTTCATCATGAACTCCGGGCTCACCTCTCCATCCCACTAGGAACAAACAAGGAATTCCATAAACCTTTTCATTCAACAATGAAGCAATAGGATTTATGGTATTTCCCTCTCCAGAGTTTTGTAAATAAACAACAGGTGTTTTCCCAGTAGCTAAATGATATCCTGCCGCCAATCCCACTGCATTACCTTCATTTGCCGCAATAATATGATGCTTATTATCAACGCCGTATTTATCCATCAAGCAATTACATACAGCACTTAGTAATGAATCTGGAACACCTGTAAAAAATTCAAATCTATCTAAAAAATCTAGTTTCATCGTTCCTCCTAAATCTCGTCAATTAGAGTGATAATCTCTTTAAACGGCATTAGTTTATCATCCACTTCCATTGCTCTATGATTCTTTAATATCTCTTCAGCAGTGGATTGCATAGCTGGAAATGCGCTTCTAGTAAGTTGATTTGCATAAATAACAATGTTAACACCGTGCTTTGCAAGTTCTTCTTCTGTAATACTATTAAATGATGTAGGAACTACTACTATAGGGGTTTTACTATCCTCTTCTCTAAACTTGTCGCAGAATTCAAGTATTTCTGCTGGATTCTTCTTTCTGCTATGAATCATAATTCCATCTGCTCCTGCTTTCACATATGCATGGGCTCTTTCTAGCGCATCTTCCATTCCCTGTTCAAGAATAAGACTCTCTATTCTAGCAATAATCATAAAATCACTAGTTAACTGTGCATTCTTGCCAGCTGAAATCTTTTCACAGAAATTCTCAATAGTATCCTGAGTCTGAACGACTTCTGTTCCAAACAATGAATTTTTCTTAAGTCCTGTTTTATCTTCTATTATTACTGCAGATACACCCATTCTTTCTAGAGTTCTAACATTATATACAAAGTGCTCTGTCAATCCACCTGTATCTCCATCTAGAATAATAGGCTTTGTAGTAACCTCCATAATATCATCAATTGTTCTAAGTCTTGATGTCATCTCAACTAATTCTATATCAGGTTTGCCCTTTGCAGTACTGTCACAAAGACTTGAAACCCACATAGCATCAAACTGATCAAGTTTTCCATTGTTTTCAACAATAGTTTTTTCAGCAATTAATCCAGTTAAACCACTATGAGCTTCTATGGTTTTTACAATAGGACAAATATCAATTAATTGGCGAAGTCTTTTTCTTCTATATTCTGGCATGGCAAGTTTTTCTTTGAGAGTCATATCAATCTTCTTAACATTATCATTGTATGTATATGATACTTCCACTAACTCTCCACCAGTTTTTTCTAGGGCCCTAATTACACTTTCTCTAATAGAACGCTCAGGACCTTCTTTCCAATTATCCCCATGAACAACATAATCAGGCTTTAAATCTTCAACAATTTGGTCATAAAGCATATCTTGTTGCACGACAACTTTGTCAACTCCTTCTAAACTTTCATAAATTTTAATTCTTTTTTCTAAAGGAACTGTCGGAAATCTGTTATATCTAATTAAAGCCTCATCACTCAAAGCCCCTACCGTTACACTTCCGAGTTTTCTTGCCTCGTTAATGATGTTTAAATGTCCATCATGAATAATGTCTGTACAAAAACATGTGTATACGCTTTTCATATTTGCCTCCTAATCTTTGTAAACTACGGGAATTGTAATATCATTTTCAATTAACGCTTCTTTGAAAACCACAAAAAAGTCTTTTATATCTTGTTCATCAATTGCACCTAAGGCACATAATCTAAATGTATTTGTATTTGATACTTTCCCTGGATAAATAGTAAAACCTCGTTCATAGCAATAGTCGTGTACTTTTGTAAAATCCCAATTAGGGTCGTCGGGATAAATAGCTGAAACCACTAATCCCGCTTGCCATTCTCTCTTGATTAAATCTTTAAATCCTAGTTCTTCTAATCCTTCGTGAATAGCTTCAAACACCCTAGTGTGCCTCTCCCATTTAGCTTGCTCACCCTCTTCAAAATATTCATCTAATGCTTGTCTTGTTGCATATATGGTCTGAACTGGTGGTGTAAAATGCATTTCCCCAGTTTTTTCGAAGCAATCATATTGCATAAACAAGTTGCAATAGTATGAACGCTTAGGATAATTTTTAGATTCTTCAATAATTCTTCTGTCACCCACTATAAATGATAACCCCGTCATAGATGTAAGACCCTTTTGTGCACTAGCCATACAAAAATCAATATTATCTTTTTCTAAATCTATTGGTCTAAGAGCCCATGTAGATGTAGTATCTACGGTGAAAATGGCATTGTACTTATGTACCAACTCACCTATCTCTCTAATTGGATTTAAGATTCCTGTTCCTGTTTCATTATGAGTTGTATGAACCAAACCTATATCTGAATTATCTCTTAATACCTCTTCTATTTTCTTTAGATCAGGTAATTCATCTTCAGGGAATTCTAAATTAATATAATCTAGCCTATAATAATCACATACTTCGACTGCTCTAGTACTATAGGCTCCATTATTAATCACTAATACTTTTTTCCCTTTATCTAATAGAGAATTAATGCAAATATCTATATTGATAGTTCCAGATCCACAAAACATAACGGATGTATATTTATTTGGATTTCCGTGTACTACTTTTACCAAATCATCCCTCATCTGCTTCATCATAGAGGCAAAGTCTTTCTCTCTCGGACAAATATCAGGCACCACTTGAGCCAGTTTTACAGAATCAGTGGTAGTAGATGGTCCTGGATTTAGTAAAATGTTCCTTTTAATGTTTAACTCTTTTTTTGTTTTCTTTTTTTTCATAATAATCTCAGCATCTGATAATGCTCTCCTTTTTTATACGTCGTATGTTTTGTCAATTTCCTTTAACTCATTAAAAGTATCAATTTCTACAATGTCTTCTTCTAGGCACTCAGAAATCTCCACTTTATAATCATCCTTAAACTTAACTAGTGGAACTTGCTCCCAATAACACTCTTTTCCACCTGGCATATTAAAAGTATCAAGAATATGCTTAGACAATTTTTCTCCATCTTCTTTATCCCAATATGATATTCCAACCATCTGATAACAGTCTGTTCCACCTATCTTCTCTTCAGTAATAATGTTATCTTCAACTTCAAAACACCAGTCGTCTGTTCTCTTCTTTTTTATTGCTAAAAAATCTGATGTGTAATGATACTTTTTGATAATAGATGGATTACTAATCAACAAATCTGCTTCAAACACATATGCATTCTTCATATAATCTTTTACACAGAGCGCAGAAGAAATATTATTTGCTTCATTATATAGATTATTATTTACAAACTGAATCTGGGGATACTTTTCTTTTAATTCATCAAATTTTTCAGCTAGGTATCCTCTTACAATTATTATTTCCTCTATTCCTGCCTCTATTACCGCATCTATCAAACCATCTATGATTCTTTTCCCGTGAACAGTTATTAATGGTTTAGGGGTGTTAAGTGTTATAGGCACCAACCTACTTCCAAAACCAGCCGCTAGGAAAATAGCCCTTTTCACAGAATAATTTTCCATTTTATGTATGCCTTTGTCTGTAATTAAGCCATCCTTGACGTAACCCTTACTATCAAGCCCTTTCATAGTCCTATTTACAGTCGCCAAAGAATATTTCATATTTTTTTCTAAATCTCTTTGACTTAAAGGCTTATTCACGCTGATTAATGTCTCTAATATTTCAAATTCTTTTCTTGATAAATCCTTTTTCATATTCTCTCTCTTTCGTTTCAAAAACAATATTAATATTGATTAATGGAACAGTTTTTCCTGATTTTTGTACCGAAAAGGACAACATTATCCCTGCGTTTCATTTTGCAGGGATTTGTTGTCTATATGAAACATTATAATTCTAATCGTTTTTATGGTCAATAATTCTTGATCTTTCTATTTTGTTAGAAACTATTCTTTATATGCTATAAAATCATGGCATGGAACTCTCTCGCTTACTGGAGGTAATTCCATATAATCCCCGTATATGCTTTTTAAAATCTTGTCATAGTCTTTAACAACGCTAAATTGATTGTTTTCAAATTCAAGTTCAGAATATTGTTTCAATATACTCTTATCCCATATTTGAAAATTACCCTCAACCAGTCTTGACATTTTACTAGATTCTTTTAAGCAAGTCATACTATTTATCTTATTTTTCCAATATGACTCACCTTTTTTTCTGTTTCTTCTTACTTTTCTAAATCTTAATATTCTCTTAATTAATCGCACATACGATTTATCGTGAGCATAAGCAATATCTGTTAGGCAATCATAGAGACCGTTTACATAGTGCATTGTTTTATCATAATATTCTTTTTCGCATCCTTCAGGTACATAATCTGTTGGAAATATATCTATATTTACCCCTAAATCTTTATAATCTGGCCAATTCTTTTCTTTTATTCTAGTATCAGTATCGCTCACTTTAGCATATGGATAGAAATACCCTTCATCTATCAATGAATAAACTTTGAACTTGGAATCCTTTTCATCATATAACACTTTCAATAATTTGTTGTATTCGTTTCTCTCTAATAATATATCAATATCATCATCCCAAGGAATAAAACCTTTATGTCTTACTGCACCTAAAAGTGTTCCATCTGCTAGAGAATACTTAATATTATGTTTTTTACATACTTTATCTACATAGATCAAAATATCTAATTGTACTTTCTTTATTTCTTCTAATGATAATTCTTCCATTATTATTCCCTGTATTTTTCTAATATAATATGTTTTTTCGTAATAACTATAATCCTTTTATTGTTTCTATCAACTCTTTTGCACATACTTGTTTCTTGCCATCGAAGAATAGTTCAACACACTTTAACCTCTCTTGTGCATATCTGTCACCTGTGCCCATACAAAGTTCATTTATTATGCGTGTAAACTCATCCTTCTTCTGTACCTTAGGACCAGGTGTAACTGTATCGTAATCAAAATACATTTCCCTATCATTCATTTTATAATCATCAATATCATAATTATAAAAAACAATTGGTCTATCTAATAATAAATAATCAATATAAACGCTTGAATAATCTGTTATCAAAACATCTGTATGCTTCAATAATTCTTGTGTATCTATCTCTTTTTGTGTTATATCAACAATATTATTGTATTTGCTTAAATTTGTCTTCTCATATTTATGATAAAAATGTTTCTTTACTACAAATAAATAATTGTTAGCTTCACAAATTTTATTAATTGATTCCAAATCCAGAATAGAATTTATATCAATGCATATATTGCCCTCTCTCCTATGAGTTGGCAAATACGATATAATTTTTTTATTAGACAAAAAGGAAAAATCAGATTCTTCCTTAAATTCATCTGTAAAAAAAATATCATTTCTCGGATTTCCGCTTTCGATAATATGACTATGTTTGATTCCGTATGCTCGTTCATAGATAGGTGTCAATTTAGAACTGGTTGATACTTTATAGTTCTTATGAAAGCATGGTCCTCTCAATATTTTATCCTTAATTTTTCTTAACAAAACTGGCTGCTTATTTGTAACTGTATCATCATAAAATATCTTTTTCATAGCAATTCCATGATCTAGATAGATCATAATACATCCACCTAAATATTGCTCATCAAAATCATACGGCCCAACACAATAGATTGCACATCCTGCTTTTTTTTGTAGTTCAATTCCTTTTTCACTATTGTGCATTTCTACAGGTAGGTTTTTTCCCTTCAGTTCTCTATAAACATCTAGATTCTTAGTTATCCAAACAGCATTAATGCCCTCATTTATTGCTTTTAAAAACAAATATTTGGAATTATCTGCAAATTTACTACCTAGCCAAGCACCAAAAATCCATAAACTCTTATCTCTTTTATGAAAGGTCGTCCTATACATGTTTAAAAGTATCTTTATTCTAGATATCATTTAGTACGTTTCCAATCTTTTTTATTATTTAAATATCTGATTAAACCACTGTACCAAGAATCCCTGTACAGCATCTCCATTAGCACACACCTTGATAATCAATGGTGCAAACACCAATGACACGATAGTCATTAACTTAATTAAAATATTAATAGAAGGTCCTGATGTATCTTTGAATGGATCACCTACAGTATCTCCTACTACAGATGCTTTATGAGACTCTGATCCCTTACCACCATCATGTCCTTCTTCTATATACTTCTTAGCATTATCCCAAGCACCACCTGAGTTAGCCATAAAGATGGCAAGCATAACACCACAAACTAGTGCACCACAAAGCATTCCTCCTAATGCAGCAGGTCCTAATAAGAATCCTGTTGCTAGTGGAACTACTATTGCTAAGATTCCAGGAAGTACCATTTCCTTAAGTGCTGCGTTTGTAGAAATAGCTACACACTTCTTATAGTCAGGTTTTACTTCTCCCTTTAAGATACCTGGTTCATTTTTAAACTGTCTTCTTACTTCATCTATCATCTGATTAGCAGCTTTACCCACAGAATCCATAGTAAGTGCTGAGAACAAGAATGGAAGCATTGCTCCTAAGAACACGCCCGCCACTACTGTTGGTTTCAAAATACTAATGCTACTTAGTTTTGAAACTTCTGAGTAAGAAACAAATAGTGAAAGTGCTGTTAATGCTGCAGAGCCTATGGCAAAACCTTTGCCGATGGCTGCTGTTGTATTACCAACTGCATCTAACTTGTCAGTAATGCCTCTTACACTCTCATCTAATTCAGCCATCTCTGCTATACCGCCAGCATTATCTGCTATAGGGCCATAGGCATCTACTGCTATAGTCATACCAGTAGTTGAAAGCATACCAACTGCTGCTAGTGCGATACCATACATTCCAAAGAAAGCGTATGATACCAAAACGCCAGCCACTATAAAGATGATAGGAATGGCTGTAGATTTCATACCTACCGCCAAACCATTTATGATGTTAGTAGCAGATCCAGTCTGTGAACTATCTGCTATCTGTTTTACACTCTTATATTTTTCTGATGTATAAATCTCTGTCAACTTTCCAATAGCCATTCCAACTACTAGCCCGGCAAAGATCGCCCAGAAAGCGTTGAAGTTTCCAAAGAAAACTTTACTGAAAATGGCTGCTGCTATTAACTCAATAATCTCTGCCACATACTCTCCTAAGTTTAGAGATTTTTGTGGATCAGATTTCTTTCCGCCTCGTACAAAGAAAGTGGCTATAACTGCTGCTAGCACTCCCACTGCAGCTATTACTAATGGGAAGATTACATGATAAATAGTAAACTTCTGACCATTGAATTTAACACTTGCTACCATGAACGCCACCGCCAAAGTAACCGATGACACCAATGCTCCTACATAACTTTCGAAAAGGTCGGCTCCCATACCAGCAACGTCACCTACATTGTCGCCCACGTTATCAGCTATAACAGCTGGGTTTCTAGGATCATCTTCAGGTATTCCAGCTTCTACTTTACCTACTAGGTCAGCTCCCACGTCGGCAGCCTTTGTATATATACCTCCACCTACTCTCGCAAACAACGCGATAGATGAAGCGCCCAAACTAAATCCTGTTAAGATACTCACACTCTCAGGAGTAAAGTTCCAGTTGTTTGTTAGTCCAATAATTATAACTATTCCAGCAAGCCCTAATATTCCAAGACCTACCACACAAAGTCCCATTACTGCACCACCTGAAAAAGCAATAGATAATGCTTTGTTCATTCCACTCTCTTTAGCAGCATTAGCTGTTCTGACATTTGCCTTTGTAGCAACTGTCATACCAAAGAAACCTGCCAGCGTAGAAAACAATGCTCCCACCACAAAACAGACAGCTGTCAGCCAGTCTATTCCAAATCCAAGTATTACTGATAGTACTAATACAAATACGATCAGTACTTTATACTCAGAAAAAAGAAATGCCCTAGCACCTTCTGCTATAGAACTAGCAATTTCTTTCATCCTTTCAGTGCCGGCATCCTTCTTAGAAATGCTAGCAGCTTTTATTCCAGCAAAAATAAGCGCAATCACGCCAACTACTGGAGCTAAATAGATTAAGTACTCAAGTTTGTTCATAAACTTAGCCCTTCCTTTCGAAACGTTTCGCTGTTTCCATTATACTATATTTTTATGTGAACTGTAAATTTATTTAAATATGGGCCATATCTTACTTAATAAAAATAAGTTATTGACTATATTTAGTTAATAAAGTAAACTTAATACTGTATTTTTCTTAAAAATAAAATGGTTGAGGTAATCATAAAATGAAAAAACATTTAGATCATATTGATGAGGAAATAATTAAGCTTTTGCATGCAAATGCTAGAATGCCTTTAAAGGAAATAGCAAAGAAAGTTTACCTTTCTTCACCTGCTGTTTCAGCTAGAATAGAAAGACTAGAAGAAAACGGAATCATTACTGGATACCGTGCTATGATTAATCCAGTGGAACTTGGATATCATATAAAAGCATTTGTAAATGTAGGTGTTGCACCAGAGCGTAAACAAGAATTCTACGACTTTATTAGACCATCTAAGTACGTAGTAGAATGCAATAACGTGACTGGTGATTTTACTATGCTAGTAGAAGTTATGTTTAAAGATACAGAAGAACTAGATGAGTTTGTAGGTGAACTACAAAAGTTCGGAAGTACACAGACCCAAATAGTATTCTCAACTTCTGTAGAAAACAGAGGAATACCTGAAAGATCAGACGACTAATAATGAAATATGAACTAGAACAAAACTATATAATAAAGCTACTTAAATGTGCTATCACTAATACCACTCCTTCTACTCCTAATGAGAGTCTAGATTGGGATGTGGTATTTAACTATGCAAAAATACATCGCATAGTTCCAGTTTTGTATTTTTCTATTCAAAAACTACCTAAAGATATTAAGTCAAATATTTCTAATCTTGAGCAATATGAGTTTGCATATAAATCTAACCTGGTGGACGATGCAAACAGAGAAAATGAAATAGCTATTATTAAAAATTTATTAGCATCAAATGATGTGGACTATATTCTATTAAAAGGGTCTGTCACTAAGCACTTCTACCCTGATACATCTATGAGAATGATGAGTGATGTGGATATTCTTTATAGAAATGCCGATTCTAAAAATATAAAAAGATTACTTGAGAGCAATGGTTATACTCAGACTAAGTCTACTCCAAAGGATGCAATGTATCTAAGTTCTAACCAGTTAGTAAAGGTAGAGATGCAGCAATCTCTATTAGATGATGGCTTTACAGAATGGCTAAAATATCTAGATACAGTTTGGGATAGATGTGATAAACAAGATAATGAATATACTATGACTCAAGAAGATTTCTACATATATCATATAGTCCATATGGCTAAGCACTTTATTAATGGCGGTATAGGTTTAAGGCATGTGTTAGATACATGGATTATCAAGAATCATTATTCAGATTTAGATTCAAACTATACAGAAAAGGTTTTCAAAGAACTATCACTTGATAAATTTGAACAGAACATATCTGGATTATGCAAGTATTGGTTTGAAGACAATATCCCTTCGGATAAAAAATCAATTGAATTACTTTCAGAATATATTTTTGAAAATGGGGCATTTGGAAATATTTCTCAACAATCCGCAAATGAGGTAGTAAATAATTCTTCAACAGGAATAAGTAATAAAATATTCCCAAGTAAGACAACAATGGCTAACTACTACGGAGACGTAATAACTAATCATCCTATAACTATTCCTTTTTATTGGATTAGATTAACATTTGAAAGGCTCTTCACAAATCATAATAAGACAAAAAGTAAAATAAAAACTATTTCAAATATATCTGAAACACAAAAAGTGAAAACAAAAGAACTCTTTGAAATGTGTGGTTTAAAATAAAAAATTCTTTGGATCTAATCCAAAGAATTTTTTAATGCTACACTGTATATCAATTTGTAAATTCCAAATCCTATCATTGTTCCAAAAGAATTTAATATCACATCATCAATGTCAAAAATTCCAATTCCAATTGCCCACTGTGTTAATTCAATGACTAGTGATAATAGACTTCCAAAAAGCAACACATACCACCATTTATTTCTTCTTACAAACAAAGGTACGAGAAATCCACATGGCATAAACATAACTATATTACACATCAGATTTTTAAAGAACCAGTCACTGAATGAATGTGCACTTTTAACATAATATGTAATAATCTCAAAAGGCACCAAATGTGGTGGTTCTATATATATCTCTTTTCCACTTTTCCAATGTTCAATCAATTTCCAAAAAATAGGTGAAGGAAATTTGAAAATCAAAACAAATATAAGTACTAGAAAATATAATATGAAAATCCAAACCGAATATTTTTTAATAAATCCAAACACTTTACCCATCATAATGTTATTCCTTTTCAGTCTGATTCTTGTCTGAACTTTTTTCTTTCTTCAACTCTTGTTTTATCTTTTTCCTAATTTCTTTCTCTTCTTTTTTTATCTGTCGCCATGTTTTAGGATTTGCTTTTTCCTCAGCGTCTTTTTTTTCTTCTTCTATTCTCTTAAGTTCATCAGCCTTCTTCTCTTCATCTGTAGAACTCATTTTTATATGCTTTGTTAATTTATGAACGGATGTATCAAATTCTTTTTCGGATGTCTTGCCGTACTCTCCATATGTTCCGTTATATCCATATTGGATTTCATCTCCATAGCCATAACCATAGCCATATTTCTTCCCATATCTGCTGTAGCCGTATCTGGCTCTTGGCGAATCGCCATATCCGTAACCATACATTCCGTATTGTCCTCCACCGTATCCGCGACGTCTTACACCATAGCCATACTTGCCATATGCATATTTGCCATATACATAACTAGACTTTGAGCCTTCCAAACTACCATTAAGAATACATCCAAGTACTGGTTTTTTTGTATATGCAAATTCCTGCAAGCTGTTAATAACCTTGTTTACTCGAACTGATGATTCTTTAATAACATAAACAATACCATCGCTATATTGGGCAAGAGCCGCAGCATCCGATAATCCCGTACATGGAGGGGCATCTATAATCACATAGTCCACGACTGATTTTACATCCTCAATAAACGATCTCATATTATCAGAGTTTATAACATCGGCTGCATTTTCTGTCTTCTTATCAGGTGTTATTGCTATAACTCTTGTATCTTTTAAGTTTGTAATTGCTTGACTACTTTTTATCTTCCCATCCAAATAATCTCCCAAGCTATAAGATGGTGTTTGTGCTTTTACTTTTTTCTTAAGAGATGGTTTTCTTAAATCTCCATCTATTAGCATAACTTTGTGCTGCATCTTAGATAAAGAATATGCTAAATTCATAGTAAATGTACTTTTGCCTTCACCGCTCTTTGTGCTAGTCACTACTATCACCTTAGCATTATTTTGTTTGAAAACTCTCTCACATCTGGAAGAAATACTCCTCATAGACTCCAAGAATCTAAATCCAACATCTTTGTTTAAAATGGAGAAATCTGTAACTTTCTCTCCTTTTGCATTTTCAGCATTAATGAATGGAACATTTCCAAATAAATAAATGCTGAGATATTTGTTTACATCATCTCCAGTTTGTATTGTTTTGACAAACAATCCAACTATAAAAACTGGAATCATTCCTATAGCAAAACCTATAAGAGCAAAAAGAAGCACTCCCTTAATAGGCATATAAGGGTTTATAGGTTCCGTAGGTTGTGTTGGTTGTTCTATTACTTTTAGTTTAGTATCTCCCACTACAAACGCAGTCACTGAAGAGTAATTATTTAATACTGACTGAATTGTTTTATACGCCATCTTGGCATCAGCACTTGATGTCTTAATATTTAAAATATTAGTGTTTTCCACTGAAATAATTTCTATAGTTGCAGGTACATAGCTTAATCCTAAGTCCTGCTTTATTATTTCATAAAAAACCTCATTATTAATCAAGTAATTGAAACTAACAGAAAGATCTTCTGTTAACTGATTATTATTTGTATGTGTGAATTTACCACTACCACTATAGTCTGTTGCTGTTACCGAAAAAATAGCTCTAGATTCATAGGTAGGCACATAAGTTTTCTTATAGTAAAAATATCCAAAAATACCTAATATTACCATTAGTATTACGGATATATACCAAAACTTTCTAAAGGCGTCTAGAAATCTAAAGAACATATCACCTATACTTTTTACTTCTTTATTTCCTTTAACACCAATGTGATTCGGATTATTCTCCTTCATAGACTTCCACCACCTTTCCTTCAGAATTGCCATATCCATAACCGTAACCATATGAATGTCTCTTTGAATTTACCCTAAATACTTTATAGTCATTTAGGACGCATCCAACAAATTTAGTTGTGGAGTCTTCTATCATTGAAATACAATTTACAATATCACTTGTAAAAGAAAAGTCTTGTCTTACTACTAATAGAGCATAATCCACCCTATCCAAAAGTGCCTCGGCATCTGAAACCAAAGCCATAGGCGGGGTATCTATTATTACATAGTCCGCTAGTTCTTTGCATTTGTTAATAAGATCTAGCATAGCACCTGACTTCATATATTCATTAGTCCTAGAATGTCCATGACTAGACATTATTATATCGATATGTACATCTTTTCCTTTATAGAGAGCTTCATCTAAACCTATTTTACCTTGAAGAAGACTTGCCATATCTGTAATTTGCTTTTTAGGTATATCTAACATTTTATGAACAGCCGGTTTTCTCATATCTGCATCTATCAATATAACTTTTCTTCCCTCTTTAGCCAAAGATAACGCGATATTCAGAGCTACTGTAGATTTACCTTCGTTCTCGCAAACACTTGTCACCATGAATGCATTTTTTCTTGGATTACGTTCCCTTTCATATTCTATTTTCATTCTAATATTATTAACAGATTCAATAAATTTATTAGTAATGATAGGACTCGTAATAAGTAAGGCTTTTACGCTCTGTACAACCTTTGCTTTTATGGTTCTATTCTTTTTCTCATGATAAATCGTTCCTAATAAGGTTGTATCTAGAGTTTGTTCTACAGCATTCTCTGTCTTGATAGTCTTTCTGAATATACTAATACCAATCAGAATTAATAGTGTAAGAAATGCACAAATTCCACCAATCTGTAAAGACCTGGTTCTAGGCGTAAAGGCATTGTCGGGATTCCTAGCAACGGTAGGCGCTCTCAACTGATCAAAAACTGCATTTGTTTTTAAAAACTCAGATAGTTCGTGATAATTATCCATAACAGCACCTACTGTTTTGAATGAAATGATAGGGTCAGTAGAGGAAACAGTTAATTTCATCAGGTTTGTACCCTCTATTAATTCAACACTTCTTTCTGAACTAAAATTAGGCTCAGTATTGCCCAAATCTTCCATCAACTTATGTCTCATAACATCTTGATACAATATACTACTAAAAACTTCTACTACGCTTTCTGCTTCCATTTTGTTTCCTGCTACGTATCCTGTACTTTGACTAGGATTAACCACATAAATAGCAGAACTAGTATATGAAGGAACGTAGGTCTTTTGCATAATAGTAAATGCTACCATTACTCCCAAACTTCCGACAATCAAAACAATCCATAGTCGCTTTATTACATCACGTACTACAGAGTATAAGTCTATATTATTAAAATCAAATAATTTGTTCATTCCTAGTCCTCCACTACCACAGTAAGATTAGCAAGTGATTCATCTATCTCTCCCTCGTTCATTACATATTCTACATAGTAGCAACCCTTCTTTTTCGTGTTAACTGTACTATTCATTATTTTAACTCTACTTTTAGACAATTTTTTACCTGTCGAACTTTTGACTGAGTCTATATACTTCCTTTCATCAAAAGATGAACCCTTCTTTATATAAACTAAATTATCCTTAAGATTAATGACCGGTGATTTTGTATTAATACTTTTTATTATAACATGTGCCTTAAGTGTAACCGTGTCACCTCTACTATTAGTCACCTGAGCCGTTACAGTATTATCTCCAGTAGATGCAGTAGAGAACTCGGCAGAAAGTATTTTAACCTTTCTACTAATATCACCATCTATACAATCTTCTGCTCCTATTATATCTCTCAAACTTTCTTCACTACCTGTTTCAAGCTGAAGAGGTTTTCTTAATACAAACTTTGGTGGAGTATAATTATTATACTTCAACTTTCTAGTAGCCTTCGCCACATTGTGGTCTGAGTCTTCAACAGCATATGTAATATTACATATGTGATTTTTCTTGTCTGTAAAATTAGAAATAGACTCAATTACTAAGCCCGCCGTCAAATCCCCATCTTTCGCATCAGTAGCTTGAACACTTTTCATTAATTCTCTGTCAGTAGCATCAACATCTACTGATATCATTTTAGGGCCAAGTTCTATTTTGGGTGGGTTAGTATCTAATGATCCTTTGAAAGACCACCACTTAAATACAAATAATACTGTTCCTATTAAAAACGCCACTATCACTATAGGTTTAACAAATCTCATCTTTCCTCCACTGTTATCACTGATATTCTATGCAAGTATTTTTTTATTATATCATTTTACTCTTTTGGCTGGAACTCCTACTATCACACTTCCAGGAATTTCAAAGGATTTTACTACTACTGCTCCTGCTCCAATTACTGTATCATTTGCAATTTTTACATCACCAATAATTTTCGCTCCAACTCCTATATCTACATTGTCACCGATAATAGGCGCCTCACTATTACTTCCATCATTCCCTATACAGTTATCACCATGTAAAATGCAATCTTTGCCAATCCTAGCTTCGCCATTTATTACTATACTGCCGGAATGACATATAAATAATCCTTTGTTCACAGAATTATTACATATCTCTATTCCCAGTTTGTTTCCAATTTTATTTTTCTTCCTCTCAGCAAACAAATACTTAATTTCAAAGTAAACATTTTTACTTTTCTTATTAAAGTAATATTCTGCTCTTCTCAATGCTTTTAGATACTGGAAGATTGACCATAGCCTGTATTTGGTAAAGCGTTCTTTAATCCTTGCCTTTGAAGACTTTCCTAGATATATATTTTTTTCATATTCTATTGTTTCTTTTAATTCTTTTTTCGTTTTTATTTGCATTTTTTATCCTTATTAGTTTTTTGTAATTTTAACATATAAAAGAGGAACGTATTTCATGCAGAAAATTTTGAACTTACTTTTTATTCTACTGCTCTTATACTTTTTAGATTCCTCTTTAAATACTGTTCTCCATCTTTTTCTTATATCCTTAGAGTAATGTTTCTCATAGAGTTCATAAAGTATTTCATATGAAGCACTAAAAGTTATATGATATAGATCATTATCATTTAAGTGGTTTAGTTGCGAATATTCATCCGCCAACATTTTTGCTACGTTGTACTTATCGAAGAAATGACCATCGATTTTATTTCTACTTATGGATTCTTCTCTTATATTATAATTGTATAGTGGTTCTGCTTCATAATAAAAGGCTAACACTTTCTTATAGGCTAATCCATTAAAATAATAATCCTCTCCAAGCGCAATATTATTTTCAAATTTAATCCCATCAATAATTTTTCTTTTATAAAGTTTGCTCCAAACGGATGAATAAAATATCTTTTCAAAGTTGATAAATCTTTTTGTCAATTCATTCGTTTTAACTTTGAAGCTATCATAGTCATTATATTCCCTTTTCTTATTGCCATCACTCGTAATTGAAAAGCTGTTGCACATAACAATATCTACTCCATAATTATCCATGTCGCGTTCCATCAATTCATACATATTATGCTCAATATAATCATCACTATCCACAAAGCCTATCAATTCACCTGTAGAAATACTTAGACCCTTATTCCTTGCAATGGAAACCCCCTCATTTTTCTTATCAATCAATTTTATTCTGCTATCTTGCTTATGCCATTTTTCACAAATATCTATAGAAGAGTCTGTTGATCCATCATTAATCAATATTATTTCTAAATTTGAATATGATTGATTGACAACACTTTCTATACATTTATTTAAGTGTTGCTCTGCATTGTATATTGGAATAATAATACTTATTTTTTTATCATTCATTATCTCTCCACAATCAAATTAAATGATACTTCTTCTATCAAATTTTATTTTAGAATACCAAGCGACTATTGAGTAACCAATATAATGTGTCTTGCGTAGTATTTTTATTCTACCTGTAGATGATAGTTTATATATCCTTTTTGACTTTTCTTTTATATACTTGTCCAATTCTATATATTCTTTTTTAAGCTTGATTGGCAATAGGTAAAAAGTACTCAAGTGATACTGTAACAAGGAAACCAAAGCATTTTCTAAATAGTTATTTTTGTATGCCTCGGAAAGAGTTTCTGTATTTTGGTATCTAATTATTTCTTTATAATATCTGATTGCGTCCTTATAGTGTCTCTTCAACCCCTCTAAACTCATACTTTGCTCATCTCTTCCTATTCTATACATATATATTGGAATATTGAAGTACTTCATAGTATTACATTTAGACAAGCATTTAAGTAAGAATTCTGTATCTGTGTAAAAACAGTTTTCTGTTATTGTTATACCTTGATTCTTAATACATGATGTTTTAAATGTAGTATTATAAGCATGTATGCTTTGATTAGTAGGATATTTTTCAAAAGTAAATTGAATATTCTCTTCACATTCTCCAAATGCTGGATGTATTGTTTCTTTTCCAGTTTCTTCCTCTTTCCATATTCCACTGGTAATAATTAAATCCTCATTTGATTCCTTTAATATATTGATATATTCTTTTAAACATTCTGGGTTATACCAATCATCACCATCCAATAGTTTATAGTATTTCCCAGATGCCATAGGCAAACTAGTATTAATAGTAGAACCATATCCACCATTCACTTTATCAACTACGATAAATGTGTCAGGATACTTTTCAGCATATCTATGAGCGATTTCAGATGTTCGATCTTTTGAACCATCATTAACAATAATCACTTCAACATCACTTCTAACATCATCTGATAGAAACGGTTCTAATGCTTGATCAATAAATTTTTCTATATTATAGCTTGCAACGGATACTGTTAATGTCTTCATTTTAAATAAGTATTCCTCTCCACTAAAATTCTTTATCTACTAATTCTAATGCTGCAATAATATCTGTCTGCATATCAAAGTATCTATACATACCCAAACGTCCACCAAATATTACTTTTCCTTCATCATCTGCTAACTTTCTATATTTTTCATAGAGAGAGTTATTCTTTTCATCATTTATTGGATAATAAGGATCGTCTCCTCTCTGCCATGTAGCAGGATACTCTCTTGTAATAACAGTATGAGGAATGCTACCCTCTTTTCCTCCCTGACATCCAAACTCAAAATGTTTGTGCTCTATAATTCTAGTATATGGTATTTCATATTCTGTATAGTTTACTACAGCATTGCCTTGATAGTTTTCGCATTCTAATCTTTCGTGCTCAAATCTTAAGCTTCTATATTCAAGTTCTCCGTAGTAGTAATCATAGTATTCATCTATCATTCCTGTAAACAAAATCTTCTTAGCACATGACTCAAATTCTTCTCTATTCTCAAAGAAATCCGTATTTAATTTAACCTCAATACCATTAAGCATTTTTTCTACTATCTGTGTATATCCGCCAATAGGAATTCCCTGATACTTGTCATTAAAATAGTTATTATCATAAACCATTCTTACCGGCAATCTTTTAATAATGAAACTAGGGAGTTCACTACAAGGTCTACCCCACTGTTTTCCTGTATATCCTTTTATTAATTTTTCATAAATATCTGTACCCACCATGGAAATGGCTTGTTCTTCCAAGTTTTTAGGCTCAGTTATTCCTGCCTCTTTCACCTGTTCATCTATTTTTGCTCTGGCCTCTTCAGGTGTTTTTACTCCCCACATCTTATTAAATGTATTCATATTGAAAGGAAGGTTGTATAATTCATCTTTATATATGGCCACGGGGGAGTTTGTAAATCTATTAAACTCTGCAAATTGCTGTATGTATTCCCATACTTTATCACTGTCTGTTCTAAAAATATGTGCTCCATATTTATGCACATTTATTCCGTCCTGATTTTCAGTATACATTGTTCCAGCCAAATGATCGCGCTTTTCTATAACCAAGACCGAATGGCCTCTTTTCTTTGCTTCATAAGCAAAAATACTTCCAAATAATCCTGCTCCTACTACTAAATAATCGTACATATTGTCTCCTATTTATTATTACTTAATACTTTTCTTATTTTATCACTAATTGTATAATAGCACATCGCTAAAAGATAGCACAATGTAAATACAATTATAGGCATAATCCATAATACAACTTTATTACTTATTCCTACTCTATCGTAAATAACTAGCACAATATCTCTTACAATTATATGCACTATATAAATAAAAAAGCAAAAACTTTCACCTACTTTATTTATAACAGGTATCTTTAGCAAATCGGGTTTTTCTATAGCAAAAATAAACAAAGCAACAGAAACTATTACTGTTCCCACAAAAACTTCTAATGGTACGGCTAATCTCTCAGCAAAACTCATGACCATTCCTACGATTGCTGCAACAATCAAATGTTTTGGTTTGAATACTTTAATAATTATATCTTGATAATAGTGAATGCAATAACCAATGGTAAAAAATGGCAATCCCATAAATAACCAGTTTCTAAAATAGTTAATATTTACCTCTTCTGGTATTGTATGATTATACTGAATAAGAGCTCTTGTAAAAATACCAACGAATAAAATTATAGTGGCAAGTATGTATACAACACGTTTATCCTCTATTTTTGCTATTATAAACCATATCAAATAACAATATAGTAACGCATTTAAAAACCATAGAATTCCACAGAATGGATTTATATTCAAAACTAGAATATTAAATATATTTAAACTATGAACACTTCTTTCTATGTTGTTTAATATATTTGGTATATGACCATTTTTTATAAGTGGCTCTGCTATCCATTGCCATAAAATATAAACCACTGTTGCTATAAGTATCAGTTTGAGTATATGTATTATCTTTTTAATTAACACTTTTGTGTAATCTGATTTATTTTCTTTATATGTATAATAGCCTGACACCATAAAGAAAATCGGTATTCCGAATCGTGCTATACATGCAATCACTGAGTTAACAATTCCTCCAGAATTTGTATGCATCCAAACTATGAAAAAACATGCCAATCCTTTGACACAATCCAATGTGATATTATGTTTTTTAATGTTAAAGGTGTCCATTTCCATTCTATATTTTTTATTATTAAGTATTACAGTTTTTAATACATCTATTTTCACTAATTAATACTCACTAATTTGATAATTTTACGACGACAGTATTTTTACACAGTTTGATATATCCATCTGTAGGATATGTCGGCATTTTTTTAGATAATCTTTTTAATTTACTTATCAGCTTACTATCAGTTAATGGTTCATATTTAATTCCCAATCCATACATAAATGCAGTACTACGGATTGTTGTTTCACCATTTCCCATCTCTCCCCAATTAAATACTGAGTTCCCCATAATAAAGGTTTTTCGCATTGAATTACTTAATCTTTCCTTATGTTTTCCAATCACAAGAATTTTGTGTTTTTTTAGTTTTAGTCTATTTATTTCATCGTTTATATTATTGCATATTTCTTTGTCTTGATTATAAACCTCATAATCTGTTGTAAAGCAGTTTACAGTCCTATTAATCTGCACTAGTAAAACACACAAGAGTCCCATAACTATAATTCTTCTTACTAATTTAAAATTTAAATTGCACACAATATACCAAACCATAAAACTCAATGATATTGGTAGCGCCATATGAACTCTTATTCCTCCTTCTCCTGATCCTATTATAAAGAAAAATAACATACATAGAATTAACACTAATGAAAACATAATAACGCTAATCTTCTTTCGATTTTTCTTTATTAATATAATATAGAATAAAACTGGTATAATAAGAAAAAGAATCGACGCCGTTCCACTAAAAAAAGTATGCAAACTGCTTATCGTACTTTCTCCCCCATGGGCCTTATTAATTAAAATAGGATCTATATATTTTGAAATAATTTTAGAGTTGCCGAATATAAGCATATACGTATAAAGCAACATTTGTTTTATAAAGGATCCAAGGGATTTATAGGTCCTCACTTTATCTGTTAGGTAAGAGGAACTATTTTTAAAATACAATAATATCAACAGTTTACTTATAATAAAATATAGTAGTGTCGAGAATCCGATAGTAGCAATAATGCTGAGGATTTGCTTTTTTATTGTAATGTTCTTAGTTTCTTCATTATTGTTTATTAAAACAAAGGCGATAATCATTGTTGCACAAATCATTAGTAATATTGCTTGATATACGAGTGTCAAAATGGTTGTTATCGCAACTGATGCCACAATTGCATTTATTCTTTTTCTATTCAAACCATAATAAAACAACATAACTACCACTGGGACAAACATCAATGCTAAAAAGATTTCGATGTTTTGTAATGTAAAAGAATAGTGTTCAACTATCACACCAGAAGTTAAATAGAACCCAGAAAACAACATCATTGCAACTTTGTTGTTTTTGTTACTAAAATAATATAGAAAATAACACCATATCATAGTTCCAGCTAACATCAAAAGCAGAGAAACAATATTTGCAAAGTATATATTAAAATCAAATACATCAAAAACTTTCTTTAGTGCTACTAGCCCTGCCTTGCCCGTTTCTCCCCATGGTTGATATTTATGATATCCGTATTTTACATATAGGTCCGTATCTCTACCAATTGACCAATTAAATAGCCTAAACCCAAATGTAATAACCAATATAACAGTATTAAAAAACACTAACTGTTTTTCCTCTTTTATAAAAGCAATAAATTTTCTCATTTTTCTTCCTTTTGACTGATATAATCTATCTCTGGCTTAAATCGTTTTCCTGCTAATACTCCAGATAATAATGTCTTAATTCTTTTAAATTTATAATCTTTACTCTTTCTAAGTATTGTTAAAAAATATCCTCTAACATTTATTCTATACTCTTTTTTTGCCTTATTCCTTCTTGCTATATAATATTCATTTCTAAAGGCCAACTTATATCTATCAATTCTATCCATAGAATCCACTGCTATGTTTGATCCTTCATTTGTTACAGTTTTGTGAATTACTTTGCTATGAGAAACATAATAACAAGGATACTTTTTAGACAACCTATCAGTATATTCTTGATCATCGGACCATATGAAAAATTCTTTAATAGGAAGCCCCAACTCAAAAACAGCTTCAGCATTTATCAATAACGAAACAAATGAAGCCCTATTAATAGGAACTACTCCTTTTTCAACCAAATTAACCTTTTCAAAAGTATGCCATGGATCAGTCCTTAAAAGATTCATTTTATTCCAACTATTATCTGTCCACAAAACTGTGCTAGCTAAAAATCCAAAATCACCATTCAATAATTTATCCGCTTTTACTAACTCCTCTAATGCTGTGGTTTGAGGAATAGTGTCATCGTCCATTATCCAAACTCTTTCATACCCTTTCTTGCAAGCTTTTTTTATTCCAAACGAAAAACCTCCTGCTCCTCCTAAGTTCTCACCCGTATTATAATATTTTATTTTCTCATAGTTTCTTGCTAAATCAGAAATATATTCATATGTACCATCAGTACTAGCATTATCAATAATCATTATGTCAAACTGACTAAATGACTGATTTAATAATGCTTCAATATTTTCTCTTAAAAGTTTTTTCCTATTGTATGTCACAACTATGGCAGTTATATTATTCATTTGTCTCTCCATCTTTATATTTTGTTTCTTTTTTTCCTATAGTGATAAATCAAGAACCCATTTATGTTTCCAAGAAGCTTCGGCCATTTATTAAATAATGCCATATCCATTCTAAGCAATTTGTTTTTAACTACCCTCTTTACTTTGGGGTACTGCTTATGAAAAGCATCGTAAAATCTTTTTGTATGTTCTTTGTAATTATTGACTTTGTACTTTTTAGCCAAACAATAATAAACAAATAGTTTTATATAGTACTGTTCTTCGTACTTAACTGCAGTATCCGGCAATCCATACTTATAGCAAACGTCTGCCATATACTTATAAAAGTCTACATATGTAAGATTATTCTCTGTAAACTTGCTTCTAGTGTATGAATTTTCATTTGATCTGTTCCAATAGTACATTGGCTCATTTATGTACATAAACTTTTTATTATTGATTAGGTAATCAAGTACATAATATCTATCCTCTCCATACCCATCTCTAAACTTGATATTCCTAGTCTTCTCTCTAATAAAAACTTTATCCCACACATATGGTCTGACATCTCCATCAAACATTTCTAGAGCTTTTTTTGTATCGAATACAAACTCCTTATGAGCATATTCATTATCACAAAATGTTTTATCTGGACAAACTAGATTTACCCCACATTCTGCATAATCTACATCATTATCTTCTATGCATTTGATTAACTTTTCATACATAGTTGAATCTATATAGTCATCATTATCTACTAGTGCTAAATAGTATCCTGTCGCTATCTTGATTCCATTGTTTCTAGCCTGTGATATTCCACCATTTTCTTGATGTATCACTTTTATTCTTTCATCACTTTTAGCATTGTCATCACAAATCTGTGGGCTGGAATCTTTAGAACCATCATCTACCAGTATCAATTCAATTTTTTTATATGTTGAAGATAAGATGCTGTCTATGCATCTTTGTAAATATTTCTCTGAATTGTATACAGGTACTATTACACTAAGCGTTTTCATCTTATCCTCATTTAAATATTGGTTAATAATTTTTCCCACTGATCAATTATAGAATTATAATCAAATCTCTCTAATTTATATTGTGCTTCTTCTGAAAATTTGTATCTAATATCAGGAATAACTATTAATTCTTCTATTCGTTTAGCCAAACCTTCTAAGTTATCTTCTTCCACTAAATATCCGTTTACGCCATCTTCTATCAATTCACTAGGCCCTGTTTTGCAGTTAAAACTAACTAGCGGCAATTTATATGGCTTTGTTTCTAGAAGCGTCATTGGTAGTCCTTCAAACCTAGATGTCATTACATACATAGCTGCATGGGAATAGTAGTATTCCATATTGTCTACTTCACCTTTTAAGATTACTTGATTTTCCAATCCTTTTTCTTTTATCTTGGTATCAAGCATCTCGTAATCTTCACCGGTTCCAAGTATTAACCAGTTCCAATCTGGATATTTCTTTATAAACAAATCTGCTATATCTACCAACATATCAAAACCTTTTTGATATGTTAGTCTACCAGCGCTAATAATTGTTTTTGATTCTTTGTCGTACTCGTAAGCTTTCTCTGGCCAAATAATCGGATTGTAAATTCTAGTAACTGGGCATCTGCACTTAAGATTACTCTCGTAGTATCCTTTATCTTCATCTGTAAGAGTAATAATTTGTGCAGCCCATCTTGCAGCCATTTTTCTTGTATACTTTCTGTATTTAACTACTGGATGCTGGTAGAAATTATAATGCTCCCAAGATATAACTTTGGTTTTCAAAAAAGCAGTGGCTGGAATAGTATACATTTCTAATATTCCATCTATGTCTATTAAGATATCCACATCATGTTTTTTCATCAGTTTTCTAGTTCTTCTAATGATTCCCGGAAGGTGCGTGACACCTCTTACCACATGATCATATATAGTATACCTAGGTATAGTTTCATCTACATAGAAAAAAGGTTCTTCATCTTTTTCTACTAGACTTACTATTGATACCTTAAAGTCCTCACATTTATTCAGTTCATTGGCAATTGTTATTGCCACTCGCTCTGTTCCACCGCTATTTGTGATATCTCCAGAGTAAAACCAAATATTCTTAGCCATTATTATCTCTTTCCTAAAAGTTTTCTAATTCTTTGCTTTGTATCTGCTATCAGTTTTAAAACAAAACTAGTTTTCGCTACTCTCTGTCCTGTCCAATCATTTATTAGTTTAATCATATCCTGTGCCATTTCATAATAAACTTTAGGGATAAAGTGATTAATATTCTTATAGAATGACTCCTGTCCAGTTATATAATTATTTACATCGAGTACCGTTGTGTTTTCTTTATTTTTTGAAAACTCTCTTGCTACATTATTATATTCTTTATGTTTCTTTTCTCTATCTTTGTATGCAGCAAACTCATTTTGTTCAAATTGAGTTTCAGATCCTAACATTATCACTAGTAAAGTCTCTTTTGGAAGATTGTTTCGTATAAACTCTAAATTGCTTCTAAAGTCCTCCACAGTTATGCGTCCAAGGAACTCGTATTTGTCTGAAAACTCTTCCAAGAAGTCTTCAGTAAAATTACATCCTCCAGTCCAGCGTTTCCCTTCTATATATCCATCCCAGTTATCTTTATCTGTCATAGGATAGGTTTCCTCTGTAAAAGCTACTATCTCTCCTGTTATTTTTCTTTTATAAAGTCCAAGATTTGCTTCATTTAATATGCTAATAAATACTACATCATAGTCTTTTCTGTATATTAAATCTGAATACATTTCTTTATCTGCAAAAGGAAGTTCATCAAATAAAGTATCCTTTTGCTCTGTAGATAGGGTTTTAGCTTCAACTATATGAGTTGTATGATTTATTTGCTCATCCGATACACCTCTTTCATTTATAAAAGTAAACTCTGTATCAGAATTCTTTCCTAAATCAATATATGAAAACAATGCTTTGAGATCACAAGGTCCTTTTACCAACACTCTCGCATCATTTGCCTTTTCCTTGCCTTCTTCTTCGTTATTTACTTCTTGGTTTATCCACGCAGGGGCATCAGATTCATCTACTTCACCTATAACAATGCCCACAACTTCTAACTTTGGATACCCAAGTTTTGCATAGACATACTGTTCTATTCCCATTCCAATAGTTCTGCATGAGAATAGGAAATGAATTAGTGCATTATCTTTTACCACATACATTCCTATTATGCCATAATCACCAAATCTATCTTTAGCAGATACATAACCAGAATCTACTCCATCTTCATTAATTAATTTAAACAGTTCATCTTTCTCCATTCTATTCTTTGTAAAGTTTAACTGATTAGTTCTCATTATCATTTCTGATAGTCTATCTATTTCATTTTTACAATCAGTATTTATATCCACTTTAATATTGCTAGAAAGGAGGAACTCTTCGTTAGATCCTATCTGTTCTTTTTCTTTTGCTTTCTCCTCTAGTATCTTATACTGTTTTAATCGTTTATGATTTAAATCTTTCTTTTCCTGATTTGAAACCCACTCTATCAAACTTGGGATTTCGTCTGGCATAGCCACCATTATTTCTTCGTTAAAAAATTTGGCTTCTTCTAAGTTCAAATGGTTATCATCTATAAATAAAGCATTCTCAGCGCGAAGTCCCATATCTTTTAGCATCTTGTTAATTCTTTGACCTTTAGGATTCCAGTCAATTGAATTAAATACAAAGTAATCATCGACTCCTAATTCACTTAATTTCCTTTCTGTAGGTTCTTTATCATTTTTAGAGCAAACCGAATTAACTATTCCAATATCAGTTAAATCTTTTACTAACTGTATATTATCAGAAATAGGTGTAATTGGCCCCTCACTAAATATACCTTCCCAGAAGGTTTCATCTAAATCCCATATAACAATTTTTATCTTTGAATAATCAATCATAATATCTTAAAAATCTGCCGGTAATTCCTCGCTTTGAAATTCATCTCTTCTAATTTGTTCTTTTAGTCTTGAGCTCCACATATTTTCATTAAATACCATTAATGAAATAATTGGCAATGTAGCTGCCTCGTGTCGCACAAATGAACCAAAGTCTGGTTCGAACAATACAGAGCCTAAAAAATATGCTAGGAAAATGCATAAGCCAATGAAAGATTTATCATCAAACTCAGCCATATTTTTTACTCCCCTTACTAAATAAAACAGCATAAACACTTGGAATAAGAAGAATGGCAAATAAAAGACTCCCATTTGTACCAACTCAAACGGAAACATCATTCTTACACTATCAATCAAATAATCCACAAAGAATATATTTAAATTACCATTATGTTCGTATACTTCTTGTATAGCAGAATTCTGTCCCTGTTGATTGGAATAGTTTCTCGCTTCCATTATATCGTTATATTCTTTAGGGTATATAACCCTGGCTGCAAACAAGAAAACATATACCATTGCAAACAGACCAACCACTACTATAAGATACTGCAATTTTGTCAGCCTTTTTCTTTTTCTTCTAATAATAGAAAAAGCAATAAATATTACAACAAAGAAAAATGCCATAATAATATAGTATGATTTATATACTTCACTTTCCCACCTTAACAATAACGCTGCCAAAATAGCCTTTACCCAAATAGGTAGTTTATTTATCGAAACCACGATATAAATAAGAATGAAAATCATAAATTGGATAACGTCTTTACAAATATTGAAAATGTAAATGTTGCATAGACCTACACACATAGTGGCAAAAAAGATTTGAGTATTATCCATTCCGCTGCATCGTGTAAACATAATAATCAAAACTATTGTCATAACAACACCAAGAAGAATACTCCACTGAACTCTTTCGGTAAAGTGGAATACATTTATCTTCCTAAAAAAATCAACAGCCACTTTATATGAGCCTGTATACCATCTATCCTTAAAATTGATATCAACCACAGTGCTATTTATTCTATTGCTATCATAAAAGTACTGTGCTGGCAAAAAGAATTCCTCTATTATCTTGCCTGCAATACCTGCCATAATGATAAAGAGCGTAAAAATAACCTTATTCTCTTCTAATTTTCTTCTAATCGGGCTAATTGTTGGCATTTTATCTCCCAATCATCCTTTCTTACAATTTAATAAATAATCTTTATAAGTTTTTTCCAACCATTTTGCATTTTCTTTAATATCAAATCCGGCTTCTTTTATCTTTTCAAAAGAATCTGCTCTTTTGTATTCTCTTACACATTCTAAAACTGTATCAGCCCACTTATCAGTAGAATCGTCTAGTGAAACCACCTTTGTATTCCCTGTAATATTACACTGGATAGGAACTTTGTCTGATATCACACAAGGAAGTCCTGCTGCTTGCGCTTCTATCATTGTAACAGGCAATCCTTCAAACAACGATGGAAGTAAAAACAAATCAAATGCTTGTAATATGTCTGATACATCTTCCCTTACACCTAAGAATTGAACTGAGTCTTCTAAACTTAGAGTCTTTACCTTTTCTTTCATCTGATTCATTAGAGCATCATCTAGTTCTCCGCCACCTACTAATAGCAAAGCGGTATTTGGATCCTTATCATGAATGCTCTTAAAAATATCTATCAAGAATGGATGATTTTTCTGCGCAAAGAATCTTCCTACATGACCTATCACAGTCTTTCCTTCCACTCCTAATTTCTTTTTCATTTCTAGAGATTTCTCTTCATCATATGAATATTCTTTAGCATCAATTGCATTATTCATAATGATTACTTTATCTCTATTCTTCTTTCCATAAAGCCAATCACCCGCTTCATATCCGCAAGCAAACATATGTGTATTAACTGACTTTAATCTCCATCTAAAGTAATATCTAATCAAAGTTTTTATATCAAAACCTAATGGCCTATTGTGCGCATGAGAAATCCTAACCGGTACTCCTGCTTTCTTTGCTGCCTTTAGTGGGAGATAACTTCTCTCCTCCAAATTGGAGTGAATTATTTTATACTCCGGATGTTCTTTTAAGAACTCCTTCATTTCTTTTTTATACTGTCTAAAATGACCTGGTAGCTGTGGGGCCATATGATATACTTTACCACCCAAAGACTCTATCTCGTCTTCATAAGCAGCGCGATAGTCTCTGTTGGTTAAGAAATCAAACGAAATCTCATCTCTATTAATATTTCTCATATAGTTCATAATCATGGTTTCTGCGCCACCACGATCCATGACTGTATCTAATACTAATACCTTAATCATTATTACTCCAAAGTTCTTCCTTTTATCTGTTTCTCTTTTTTAGAACTAGCCACTTGTTCTGCTTAATAACATGATATTTGTTATCAATAAAGACATCCATTTTGCTTTTTTCTTTTGTTTTTTCTTCTACAATAAATGTTGCTTTTAAAGATTTAATATCCTTTTCAAACTGCTTTCTACTCTTTTCATTAAATGAACAATGAAAATCTTGAAGAACAAAATTTCTATAACACGGTGGTATTCCCGATTCTAGATAAAAATAAGGTGATGTGTTATATGCAATCACATTATTATACTCTTTGCTCGAAATATTCTTCTTTACATCCACGACACACTGTCTTAATTCAGCTAATCTATTATCTTTTTTAGCTAAATAACAATCATGTGCTAGTCTAGCGCCATTTATAATCAAAAACAAAAGAGTCCCATACAACACCACTCTAGAAATCCATTTGCACCACTTATAATAATACGCCATACACAATGATACTAATACTGTTGGAGTCCATATCATTGCGTAGTATGAAAACATAGGAGTTGATAAATCAATTGCTATACTTCCCAATACATGAGCTATTACTAATATTGATAGTAGTTTGTACTTTTTATTCTTTAGACCTATAACCCCCACTACTAAAGACGCTAACAGAATCATTCGATATCTCGCAAAAAACATCATTAGCTGCTTTGCTGAATAATGGTAGCGATGTACTTGAGAGTATTTAATATTGGCTAGGAATGTAGCATCTATCATATCTCCAAAAGTTCCATTAGCCACAAACCAGATAACGATTGGGATTGTGATAACCAATACTCCCATTATCAAAAATGCTGCATTTTTTAAAATATTTTTCCACTTCTTCTTATATATTAATAATCCAAGTATTACTAACACTGAAATGCAGATGGGCAAAGCATTCGTCAAACGAGTGTATGCGCCTACTGCAAATGATATTCCATAGAAAAAAGAATACCAAGGACTATGCTCACAGCATTTATTATCGAATCGTAGAATAAAAACTAAGGTAAAATAAATACTCCACACTAAAAATGGTAAAATATACTCTTCCGATGTGTTTCCTCCTACTCCTGAATAATAAAGAGCATATAATAGCAAGGAAAACTCAGATAATATTATTGTCGCCTTTGTTGAAAAAAACTGTCTAATAATTTTGTATGTTCCACATAGCGTGAAAAACCAAAAAACTATTTGGACGAGAAATACTCCTACTTTGCTATCAACTATAAAATAACTAATTTTTTCTATAAGAAACATAATTGGACCCTTGTGGTCAAATAAGTCCTTATAAAAGTCCAACCCTCTATTAGAAAATTTCCCTATAGCTTGGAAAATGCCTGAGTCTGTTGTTTTATAATCAAATAAAACTGATGTTGACCATGAAAAAAATAACAAAAAAACAAATGATGTTATTAGGAATAATATAGAGAGTAAAACTCTTTTTTTGTTTATTATCTTAATCACATCAACACCTCATTATCTTCCAACTATTGTACCCTCTGGCACATCTTCACTCACTACTACTCCTGCACCTATCACACAATTGTCGCCAATAGTTACTCCTTTTAGCACGACTACATTTGTACCAAACCAACAGTGCTTACCAATATGTGTTTCACCTAGTGTATATCCTTGTGCTTTGATAGAAGTTTCTAAATCACTAAACCTATGGTTGTGATCATATATATGACAGTTAGAACCAAAGATGGTTCCATCTCCTATTGTCACTTTCTTCAAAGAGTTAATAGAACAATAGTTATTAAAGAAACAATTTTCCCCTATCTCTACTTGTCCACCTTCTATCGTTATATGAAATCCATGTCTCCAAGTAGTTCCTTTACCAATTTTAAGTCTTCTACCATATATAATCTTATAAACTAACTTTTTGATTTTCGCTTTCAAGTGATACCATGCTTTCATAAGCTTCATTCTCCTGTCATTTGGTTTTAGTATTTTAGAAGATTCTTCTGGTTCATTTAGGATGGCTTTTGAGTAAACTCTCTCTAGCCACATAGCGTTCGTCTTTATATCATACCCTGCCGCTTTAACTTGCCTATTCATCTCAATAGGGTCTACCCTTTTATCCTTCAGCAAAAGCAGTTCCCAAGCAGCCTCTTCAGGCGAAATGTCAATTGGAAAATATTTCACCTCACCTGTCACGTTGCACTCTTTTGGCACTTGATTAGATACTATACATTTAAGACCTAACGATTGCGCCTCCATCAAGGTAAGAGGAAAGCCTTCACTGAGTGATGGCAGTGCAAATATATCCATCGCCTGCATAATGTATGGCATATCATCTCTTACACCTAACATTATAACTTTGTCTTCTAAGTTTAATTCTTCTATCGTCTTAATTATCTCATCTTTAAGTCTTAACTCGCTTCTATTTTTTCCTCCACCTATTAACACTAGCCTGCTTTTAGGCTTCATCTTATTGACTTCGGCAAAGGTTTTTAACAAATATTTATGATTCTTTTCATATGAGAATCTTCCTACATGACCTATCAAGATAGTATCATCATCTATCCCTAATTCTTCTCTTGCTTTCCTTCTAAGATTCTCATCATACTTAAATTCATCTGTGTCTATGGCATTTCTAACTATAATAGTTTTTTTATCATCACCAAAAAGCCATTTAGCTGTACCTCTACTACATGCAAAGGAGTGAGTATATTTACCTCTTAATTTTTTTCTTAAGTACAGTCTAAATATATATTTAATATCAACATGCTTTAGGTTAGAGTGTGCATGCACTATTCTAAGATCAATCCCTGCTTTTTTTGCAATGGCTAACGGATATGCACTTCTCTCCTCAAGGTTTGAATGAATAACATCGTAGTTTGGATGCTCTTTTAAGAATTTTTTAAATTCTTTTTTGTATTCTCTTACTGTGTTTGGATAAATTGGACTTAAATGATAAACCTTACTACCTAATTCTTTTATCTCTTTTTCATAATCACTTTCGTACTCTCTATTAAGCACAAAATCCATATGAATTTTGTTCCTATCTATATGACGAAGGTAGTTCATCATCATAGTTTCAGCGCCAGCTCTATCCATAGCTGTAATAAGCACTAAAACATTTATTCTTTTATCACTAGTTTGTGATTCCAATCTACTTCTCCAAAACCTCTAAATATAAATCTTTATATCTGTCACATAGCCAGCCATCATTGTAATGGTCCACTATAGTTTCATAAGCATTTTTTATCATCTTGTCATCAATTCTTATCTCAAGTTGCTTAATAACCTCAACAAAGTCTTCTGCTGTTTCACAAATATAGCCAGTCACGCCATTATGAACAATATCTCTATTACCCACAACATCACTCACTATACATGCTTTCTTCATATACATAGCTTCAAGTAACGCCAAAGGAAGCCCTTCCCATCTAGATGGAAGAATAAATACATCACAATGATTAGCACTTTTGAATACTTCTTCTCTGGACATCCAACCAGTAACTTTGATGTTAGGACTAGTTAGTTTCTTTTCTAGTTCACCTTGACCTATCCAAACAAACTCTATATTTGGAAGCATTTCTGCTATCTCATTAAACAACTCTGGATTCTTTTGAAACTCTACTCTTCCTACAGTGTATACTCTAAACTTGTCATCCTTTTTCTCATCATCTTTTAATACGTCATCTATAAAGTTAGTATCCACACCATTACTAATAAATGTACTTTCTTTACTTACCTTTAGACTTTCTTCCCATTCACCTCTACCACAGGCAACCGTTAAACAGTTCTTTCTTCCGCATATTTTTTCTATAAAATGATATGCTTTTCTCATTATAAATTTGGCATCCTGCATTAGAAAACTATATCCATGCGGAGTGTATACCATTTTGTAGTCATCTTTGCAGAAGAAGAGTCTGCCTAACGCACCAGCTTTAGAAGAGTGTAAATGTATTAGGTCTGGTTTTTCCTCTTTAATTAATTTCTTTATTTCCTTGCGTGCCAAAAAGTCTTTAATAGGATTTACTGGGCGAGTAAAGTGCTTAATTTCAAACAATCTTATCCTTTTATCAAAATGGTCCTCTAAATCTTCTGGGGTTTGACCTCTTTTGCCGTAAGCAATTGTAAAATCAAACTCGTCAATTAAACCATTGGCTAGAGTTTCTATATAAGTAACAACTCCACCACCCATGGCTTCTACTAAATATAATATTTTCTTTTTCTTGTTCGTCATTGGCAACCCCTAGTTAAATCTAAAAATTATTTTATATCTTTCAATGCTGGCCATTTCTTATCCTTTTCGCTTAAAATAATTTCCATATCGTCTGTAATAGGCCAATCTACTCCTATATCTGGATCGTTCCACATAATTCCTTGCTCATCCCCTGGATGAAAAAAGTCTGTTACCTTATATGTAAACTCTGCCTCATCTGATAGAACTAAAAATCCATGAGCAAATCCCTCTGGGATATAATACTGTTTCATATTCTCTTCTGAAAGAATCACTCCATACCACTTTCCATATGTAGGAGACTCTTCTCTCAAATCCACTGCTACATCAAACACTTCTCCTCTAATAACCCTAACAAGTTTTCCTTGAGGATATTCCATTTGACGATGAAGCCCACGAAGTACTCCCTTTGTACTCATAGACTGATTGTCCTGTACAAAGTTCATATCTAGACCTACTTCCTCCATATCTTTTTTATTATATGTTTCTACGAAGTAGCCTCTGTTGTCTCTATGTACCTCTGGCTCTATTATAGCTAAACCTTCTATATTACATTTTGTTACTTTTAATTTGCCCATTCTTAAACTCTATCTTTCTCTTTATACATTTTGTCAAAGTAGTTTTGATACTCTCCACTTAGAATATTCTCCCACCATTCTTTATTATTCAAATACCATTCAATGGTCTGTTCTATTCCATCTTCAAACTTAGTTTCTGGAAGCCAACCAAGTTCCCTATGAATCTTTGTTGGGTCAATGGCATATCTCATATCATGTCCTGGTCTATCTGTTACATAAGTTATAAGAGATTCTGGTTTTCCTAACTTTTCAAGGATAATTTTTACAACTTCTAGATTAGACTTTTCATTATGTCCACCCACGTTGTAAACTTCTCCTACTTTTCCTTCTCTCATAACCAAGTCTATAGCAGCACAGTGGTCTTTTACATATAACCAATCCCTTACATTTTCACCTTTACCATAAACTGGTAATGATTCATCAGCTAATGCTCTTGAAATCATAAGGGGTATCAACTTCTCTGGGAAGTGATATGGTCCATAGTTATTACTACATCTAGTAATAGTAACAGGAAGTCCAAATGTTCTATGATATGCCAAAACCAAAAGATCGGCTCCTGCTTTTGACGAAGAATAAGGACTAGATGTATGTATAGGTGTTTCCTCTGTGAAGAATAAATCTGGTCTATCTAAAGGCAAATCACCATATACTTCATCAGTAGATACTTGATGATATCTTTTAATTCCATACTTTCTACAAGCATCCATCAATACTTGAGTTCCTAGTATATTTGTCTTCAAGAAAATACCGGGGTCTTCTATTGATCTATCCACATGACTCTCTGCAGCAAAGTTAACTACTATGTCAGGTTTTTCTTCTTCAAATAGTTTTTCTACAAACTCTTTATCTGCAATATCACCTTTCACAAATCTAAAGTTTGGATTCTTCATTGCTTCTTCTAGCGTTTCTAGATTTCCTGCATACGTCAATTTATCCAGACAGATTATTCTATCCTCTGGGTGTTTTTCCAATTCGTAATAAACGAAGTTTGCTCCTATAAATCCGGCTCCGCCTGTCACTATTATATTCACAACAATTAACTCCTTTTAACTCTTTTTTTTACTTTATTTATATAATAATTAAAATATTCTTTTGTAGAATTATCTTTCAAAATAATCAATGTCAAAAAGTAAATTCCAATTCCCACTATTATTTGCATAGAAACAACGTATGCAGCGCTAATATTAACTCTTCCTATAATACTCACTACAATAACCATTGGAATCGCAGCAATAATTCTCTTCCACATTTTCATCAAAATAGTTTTCCAAACCATCATTGTACGACTGTAATAAACAATAATACACGTAATAACAGTTTCCGCTATAATCGAGGCAATAGCAGCTCCTACAGATTTAAAATAAGTTATCAAGAATACATTACAGCATAAATTGACCAAGGCTCCTACCATAACTGCAATACTATTTTTACGAATCTTTCCAGTAGGTATTAAAAATTGTTCTGCTAAACAATTACTAATTGCAATGATAATAATTAATGGGCTATATACATACAATAGAGTTATTACTTTGTCGTAACCTGGACCATAGAAAAAAGGAACAAAGCGTTTCGCTATTCCAATAAATCCAGCAGTCATAGGGACTGCTAACCATAATGAAAAATCGATAGATTTCGTTAATCGCTCTTTCATCTCTTTAATTTTTTTGTTTGCAAACAAGTATGACATTCTGGTATTCATTACTATGTTAAATGACATTAACAGCGACAATGCCATAGTTACTAATTTATTTGTTTGCTCATAGTATCCATTTTCTTTAGTGTCTTTTGTTATTACTCCTATCATAGTTTTGTCTAAAACCGTATATACTGTAGTAGCTATAGTAGGAACAAAGTACACCATTGTTTCCTTTAGATGCTTTTTAAAATGCATATTCTTAAAAGGAACTTTGACTAAATGCCTTGGTAGCGCAAACCATAAAGATATATTTCCAATTAATCCAGAAGCTGCTGTTAAAGCCCAGTATAGTAAAAGATCACTCTTTTCTCTTACTACAAGGAATAAGATTGCAACACCAATAAGTCTAAAAATTGTATTTCTTATAACAATCAATTTATAATTCTCGAGACCAGAGAAAAACCATGAAATATCAAAAGCCACTCCGATGATATTCATAGTTAATACCACATAGTACGGTGTATACTTCTCAGAAAATATTATTAATACTATCCATGCCACTAAGCAAACAGATGTGGTCGCAATACTTAATAATTCTATCTCCCAAAAAGTTTTGCTACGTTTCTTTTTGTCATCTCTACACATAGCAATCTCACGCATACCATAAGAAACAGTTCCTAAAGTAGCAAAGAGAACAAAGTATGCAGAAACGGACCCAGTAAAACTCTGAATTCCTGTTCCATCAGCACCAAAAATTCTAGCAGTGTATGGTGCGGTAATTAATGGAATGATATATGTTAATATTTTATAGCCAGTATTATAAAAGAAGTTTTTCTTGATACTTGGCTGTTCATTTTGTGATTTTGTTATTTGTTTTCTATTTTTCCATAACAAAAATTGCCTTGATAATAATCCCTCATATGACAAAATTTGAATCTTTCTTAGTTTGGATAAATAATAATTATATTTTTTTCTTATTCTTCTTAAATATGTAGCTATATATTTACTCTCTTTTCTGTCTTTTTTCATATGTCTTAAGAAAATAATAGCTTTTTCTACACTTTCGTCTACTATTTGTTCCCTAATGTATCTGTAATCTGAAAGTAAGCGTTCACACTTGTCAAATGCCCTTATATCTGAAGCCATCCTAAATGGATGATTTGTTTTTTCTCTAAGTTTATTAGTTGCACTATCTGGTCTTTGTACATAGTAGTACTCTTTTTTACTTGTTCGTTTTATTAACCCATTTGTACCAGTATTTAAAATATAGTTTATGACGAAAAGTCTATCTTCATTTTGTATTATTTCTGGATCAAATTGTATATTATTATTTTTTATTATTCTTGATAAAAAGATTTTATTCCAAACAAAACCATTATATTCTTCTTCATCTACTCCAAATAGTTTACTTAGAAACTCTCGAGTCTTAATTACACCATTATTCTCATTATCTGTTGTAATAATATTGCTATCTTCATCTACTCGAGAATAACCACATACTCCAAGTTCTACATTGTCGCCCATTAGACCCACAAGCGTCTCTACATAATCACTTTCCACATAGTCATCACCGTCTACAAAAACTATGTATTCACCTTTGGATTGATTTATACCTTTATTTCGAGCAGTTGAAACACCTCTTTGGGGTTCCTCTAATAGCACAACCCTTTCATCAGTTATTAAATCAGATATTTCCTCCAAAAAATTATCTGTGGATGCATTGTTAACAAGGATAATGTCAATGTTGGAGTAAGTTTGTGATAACAAACTCTCCACACATCTTCTAATATACTTTGCGTTATTACAAAACGGCACTATAACCGATACTTTTTTTTGATTATTCATTTTACCGTTTTAAACCTCTCATGTCGTTAAAATTTCTCAAATCCCTTATTTTAGCCTATCTTTTCTTTTAAATATCTTTCTAATGCATCTTTCCAATCAGGAAGTGGCTCAAATCCGTTTTCTACCAATTTGCTCTTGTCCATCCTGCTATTAGATGGTCTTTTTGCTTTTGCTGGATATGCATCACTGCCTACTGGTGATACTTCAACTTTTTTGTATACTTCATTAAGTTCGCTGGCTTGTTTCATTATTTCAACTGTAAAATCATACCAACTAATATATCCGCCTTCATTTGTGGCGTGATAAGTACCAAATTTATCAGTTTCTATCATGTCTACTAATAACCTGGCTAAATCATAAGTATATGTAGGTGTTCCAATCTGATCATCTACTACTGTTAGCTTGTCGTGTGTTTTGCTAAGATTGAGCATAGTATCTACAAAGTTATGTCCATTCTGCCCAAATACCCAGGCAATTCTAACTATATAGTATTTGTCTAAAAGATCTTCTACCGCTAATTCTCCGCGATATTTGGACTCTCCATAAACATTTAATGGTTCTCTTTTGTCATCCGGTTTCCAAGGTGTAGCTCCCTCTCCGTTGAATACATAGTCCGTGCTTATATAAATCATTGGAATATCCAAATCTTTACAGCCCTTAGCTATGTGCTCTGTGCCCTTAGCATTGACTACCATAACTTTCTCTCGATTGTCTTCTGCATCGTCCACTGCAGTCCACGCCGCACAGTGAATAACCCCGTCCGGTTTAACCACCTCTAACATTGTGCGGACATCTCGCTCTTTTGTAATATCAAGTTCGTCAATATCCACACCAATAGGTTCGTGACCTCTTTTATTCAATTCATTTACTACGTCAAAGCCTAATTGTCCTTTGACTCCTGTTACGAATATTTTCATCTATCAGTCCTTATTTGTTGGATCAATATACTTTCCTTCTGCATAGTTAATTAGATACTGACCATACTGATTATTCTTCATGGTTTTTGCTGCTTCAAAGATATCTTCTCTTGAAATCCATCCATGTCTGAATGCTATTTCTTCTAAACACGCAATTTTTCTATGCTGATGTTCCTCTATACTCTTAACGAAATTGGTGGCTTCTACCAGACTTTCATGAGTTCCAGTGTCTAACCATGTAAATCCTCTTCCCAGGATTTCAACGTCTAATTCACCATACTCTAAATAAATTCTATTTAAATCTGTTATTTCTAATTCTCCACGCTTTGATGGTTTAAGGTTCTTTGCATAATCAACTACTTTATTGTCGTAGAAATATAGACCTGTTACACAGTAGTTACTCTTTGGATTCTCTGGCTTTTCTTCTATGGATATAGCCTTGCCTTCTTTGTCGAATTCCACTATACCGAAGCGCTCAGGGTCATCTACATAGTAGCCGAATATTTTTGCACCTTGTTGCAACTGACCGGCTTCCATTAATCGTTTCTTAAGTCCATGGCCGTGGAATATATTATCGCCTAGCACCATAGCCACGCTATCATTACCAATAAAATCCGCGCCAATAATAAAAGCCTGCGCTAGTCCTTCTGGTTTTTCTTGCACAGCATACTCTAAATGTATGCCAAACTGACTTCCATCCTTTAATAATGCCTCAAATCTAGGTGTGTCTTCAGGTGTGGAAATGATTAGTATGTCCTTAATTCCAGAATCCATTAACACAGACAATGGATAATAAATCATTGGCTTGTCATAAATCGGTAATAATTGTTTCGAAGTGACTTTTGTGAGTGGATAAAGGCGCGTGCCTGAACCACCCGCAAGGATAATTCCTTTCATATTTCCGTCCTCTCTTAAAAAAGGGTAAAGTAACCCACATTTTATAATATTTTACCATTTTTAAGGGGTTTTTACAATGATTTACATAACAAAGAACCCCCATAAAATAGGGGTTCTTTGTATCTTTTTTATTCAATTACTTTTTCTTTTTTCTATCAATCTAATTATCAAATACCCAATCACACCGCCGGCTACATTCATTATCACATCTTCCACTTCTGAGTATCCGCAGGCCAAAACATACTGGATAAGTTCAATGCAAACTGATGTGATAAATGTAACTAAAGCCATCTTCCAAACTGTATTCACTCCGCGGAATACCTTTGGAACTAGAATTCCAAATGGAATGAAGATTACTAGATTGGCTAGGGAATATAGAACAATTAAATTTGTGCCACCTGGAACTCTAAAAGGGATCCAATTTACTATTCTTGTGCTTCCGAAAGGCCTCGAAAATATTCCCATTTGTATCAGAAGCGATATATAAAAGCCAAAAACAAGAATCCATCCTTTTCTCTCTTTAAGCACACTTGCACCTTGGCTATCCTTCGAGCACCTTTTCTCTATTAATTTGATTATTGCCCATATTGCCACTAATACAATTATTCCTATGGGAACAGCTATCAACAGGCTTTTAAACAACGCGCCGCTATTCTCAAATATTTGGTTCAGATGGGCTTTGAACAATTGCTCACTAGTCATTATTTAATCTCCGCTATCACTTCAACTTCGCACAAAACTCCCTTTGGCAAAGTCTTTACAGCCACGCAACTTCTAGCTGGCTTTTCTGTGAAATACTTTCCGTATATTTCGTTAAATGCCGCGAAATCTCCCATATCATCTAAAAAGCAAACTGTCTTTACTACATCTTCGTATCCTAGTCCTGCTTCTTCCAAGATTGCTCCCAGATTTTTCATCACCTGTTCTGTCTGTTCCTCTATAGTCTCACCTACTACCACGCCAGTCTCTGGATCTAGCGCAATTTGTCCCGATGAAAACAATAGATTTCCTGTTATTACTGCCTGTGAATATGGTCCTATAGCCGCTGGGGCTTTGTCTGTACTTAACTTCTTCATAATATCTCCTCTACTTTAAATATTTAATTAGATACTCGAGCATCTCCACCCAAACATCTAGCGCTTCTCGTATTCTATCTATGTTTCCCTCTGATCTCTTAATGTAAAAGCTGATCACCCAAATCAAATAACAAATGAATGTAGTCCTTGGGTCATCCACATACTCGCTAATCATTTCTAACTTATGCTCGTACTCTCTCATCACGCACTGCGCTGTGAATCTTTTTCCAAGCAATGCCGTCTGCGACAAATAATGGAACACATCCACATATGTTGGCATAGAAGCACTACAGTATTCCAAGTCAAACAGTCTGATTTCATCCTTCACATAGTAAATGTTCCAAGGCGTGTAATCACCGTGTGAGAAGGCAAACGTCAAATCTGCATCCTCCACCATCTCAATACCCTTTTTCACTATAGACTGCTGCTCTTTATCAAACACATCTATCTGTGTTTTTAAGAATTCAACACTCTCGCAAAAATCTGAATCTTTGTAGTTTATATTCTTTTTAGTTTTGCTAACTATATCTTTTACTGTATTTAGTATCTGTTCATTAAACTCTAGTCTAACTTCTTGTCCCATTGGCTTATCACTAGACTGCGCAAATATCTTTACTTCGCTATCTAAATCTAAACCAATCACTCTTGGCACATACTCTATTCCTAAATCTCGCAAATTCTTTAAGGCATTAGCTTCCTTCTCAAACCTCTTAGCATTCTCTACATTAGTTGTGACTTTCACATAAGCATATATCTCATTATCCCCATATATTTGAAGAACCGCTTTGTCATTTTGCAAGGTAGATGCGTCTCCCATATATGTAGCTACATAAAAGTCACTTATCTCGAGTAAATCCTTCAGTTGTCTTTTAATATTTGGATTAATATCCAAGTTTAATTCTGTAGTTTTTGTCCCCCTTGCATAAAAAGGCGTTTTTTGTTTTTTAATCACATGTTTCTTAAGGCATTTTCCTGCACGTGATGATGGTTGATACATTTCCATAGCGCCTTTAACGGCATCACGAGGCATAACCCATATTTTATCAGAGTGATTAAAAACAACTTGCATTGAATCTTCATTCTCAATATATAATTTTTTTAACAATTCTCTTTTCAACATCTTAATCTAATCCCAACAATAACAATCTTAGCCATTTAACTTTTCTAATAATATATTTTGATATCAATATGGATGTTACTATTACTATATATTCCAACTACTTTCATCACATCCGAAATCTTATTATCTATTAGTGGATTCACTCCAAGTTAGTTTTCATTATCTACTTTGGCCTTCGCATTATTTAGTTTACTGTTAACATATCCCATATAAGCAGCCCAGCAGAACATGTAGTGAAGAGTAAAAATCCCGTTAACAACGTAACCCTGTATGGCTCCTCCTACGCTAAATGCCCCTGCAATCACCAGTTCCTTGGCCAATGATGGATATTTTTTAATATATCTAAACATCATATATATGCCTGATAAATAAAGAATAATCATAGCTATAGTTCCTATTATTCCACCTTTTACTAAAACCGTGTAATAGCCATTGTGTAAGATTGCTATCTTACCGTTTTCGGTAATCTGTAGTTGTTTCCACAAAACTGGAACAAATTTTATTTTTATACCTTCTCCTAGACCTTTTCCAAAAAGCATCGCAAACACATTGCTCTTCTTCCACTGTTTGGTGGCGCTTTGCATTTCATATGCTCTCCAGTTTTCGAGAGCCTCTAACTCTGTGTCAATCTCTTGATTGGTATTAATCTCTGTAGATGTTGTTTCCCACTTCTCAGAAAAATCGTTATAAATGTCATTTGGAACTAACATTATACATGCATAAATAAATGAGACTCCGACTAAAGCAATAATAATTATTCTTACTATGCTGTTGATAAAGCTTCGATTATAAATAATATTACAAATTAATGCAAAAACTAGCATTGCCACAATCATAATAATCTGTGTTCTACCAAATGACAAAATAATCTGCGCAAGCATCAAAAACAAAATTAATATATCCATTACTTTTGAAAAAATTGTTTTACCAAAGAAGATTTTTTCTATTACAAAAGCAACAAATATCATACTTACTTCATATATCTCTATTCCGATTGTCTGTCTTAAATCAGAGAACTCATTCAAAACGCTTGGATTAGTTAGCAATTTGATAAAGGCAACTATGGAAATCATAAATCCAATCACATAAATCGTTTTAAGCACTGATTTTTCAGGATATATTTCATTGCAGAAATAACCTGAAAAAATTATTGTTATTGTTGGAAGTATATAAAACAAATCTCTTCCCCATGCGCGGGTAGATTGCATCAACAACCCAATAAATGTAGCGTAAACTATAAAAATAAGATATAACTTCATCCCAATAATATGAGGAATAATTATTTTCTTTGCATTTATGAACATAAAAATGATGTAACCTAATATGATAACAAAGGTTACTTGATCACTCACTCCTATTAGTCTCAAAAATTGAATAAGGACTAATGGCCAAATTATGCCTGTATTCTTTTTTAAACTTAAAACTGAATTAATCCTTGGCATATGTACTCTCTTGATTTAAAATTTTAACATTTTCTTTACTCTATTGAGTTCGTCTTTCATAATACTACACTTCATTATAGACATTGATGCTATGTAGCATATCACAAAAATTGCCCCCAATATAACAAGTTCTACGAAAGATTGTTTTTCCACTGTGTTAAAACTAAACACTTTGCAAAATCCTAATTTTGAAACAATCAATATTGTTAATGCACTAATTGCTGTTGCTATAACTGCTTTTATTGTAACTTCAAAGTGGAACAATTTCTTTAAATACTTTTTTGTGTATATAAATTGAATTGCTAATTGAAGACATTCAGCAATTAATGTAGCAATAGCTGCTCCCACTGCGCCAAACGGTTTCATTAAAATAAAGTTCAAAATCAAATCAACTAACGCCCCAATCATTACAGCAATCATATACTTCTTCTCTTTTCCTAACGGGATGAGTATTTGTAATCCAGTAATATTAGATATGCATGTTGTCACCAATATTGGCATTAGAACAACCATAGGGATGGCTGCTGCTGCGTAATCCTCCCCTGATAATAAAAGCACACTCGATTTAGCCATTATCATAAAAAAAACTGCTACTGGTAAGGCCAAACTAATTAGGTATGCATATGATTTTTTCAACGTCTTGTTGAATGATTCTTTGTCTTTCTTAGCCACGTAATATGACATTCTAGGCATTAGCACATTCCCAACTGATACCACTAGTGTGATTAATACTACTTTTATCTTTGTAGCTGCGAAGTAAATTCCAACTTCATGATCTCCCTTTATAAAACCAAGCATAATCGTATCTAAATTAGAATATATGTTACTTGCCAAAGTGGTAGCAAAAAAAGTAAGAGTTGGCTTAATATGTCGTTTTATATTCTCTACTTTTGTTCTATAATCAATAAATTTTCTAGAGTATAGAATATTACAAATGTTACTTCCCGCGTTTGCAAACACTGTTATGCATGCATATATGTACGAATCCTTTGGACTGTGTACAAAAATAAACATTAGTACCAAAGAGATAAGTTTGAATATGATAGATCTTATTGTGATGTAATCATATTGTTCTAATGCTGTGAAGAACCAATTTAGCCCTGCCACACTAAGTATCATATTAATACTGTAAATCAATAAGAAAACTGCGTTTCTATTAAATTCATCTATTGTAAGTATAGAAACTATTAAAGCAACTATTGTAATAAGGGTTGTAAATAAATTAATGTATAACAACTCCTTTACTGTTGAACTAAGTTTCTTTTTTTCATCTCGCACTCTAGCGCATGCTTTAATTCCATATGTAGTGAGTCCTAGAGTAGCAAACATTGAAAAATATGTGATGACAGAATTGGAAAACGCTAACCTTCCGTTAACTTCTACTCCTATTGTTCTGCAAACATATGGAAATGTAATCAATGGAAATACTATGGTTGATAGAGACAGTATCCCATTCATTATTGCATTATGCGATATAGATTTTATTTTTATGTTTTTTTCTTTCATTCTATAAATCTCTCATACTATTGTTTAAAAATCTTCATGCACAATTTCGATAGTCCATAGGAGATTAACATTGTAATAATAAATCCAACTGGTAAATAATATATGGCTGGCAAATATCCAATCTTCTTAGTCACAACTATATTCATTAACTCCATCACTCCAGTGCTTATCATATAAATGTATAGTGACATTACCGCAAATGAAGATGCAGATATTTTTGTCTTAATAGTGGAAAAGTAAGCAAATATCATAACTGATGCCACTATTATCCAAGGAGCTAATGGGGGATAAAATGTTTCTGTATCCTGAAAATGATATGATACTACTGCCACCCCCACTAGTATAATTATCGAAATAATCAAACATACTATTTTCAAAACTCTATTCTTTAGTGGATGTCTTTTTATATAATCACCCATCATAAAATATCCAACATACTGTATAAATTGAATCGGCCAAGGGAGTTTAACCGTATACTCTAAAACTGCGCCTATCACAAAACATAATCCAATGATAAGCAAGAATACTTTCTGACTCGTTTTATTCCTTACTAGTGAAATCAATGGGATTGCAATATATAAACCAATTAACATATAAACAAACCACATATGCCAATATGGTTCTCCCTTTAGCCAATCAATTAATGGCTGAAGTTTGTTGTTCGCTGCTCCCTTATTGTCTCCTACAAATAGCCTTATATATGAAAATGCAACATACAATACTGAAAAGACTAGGATAGGGATTCCCAGTTTCAAGAAACTCTTTTTGTAAAAAGCCTTTATATTTTTCTCCACATTTTTAGGCAATATGAATGCACCACTCAACATTATAAAACAAGGCACTGCAAATCTACTTATTGACTGAGAACCATATCCAATTATTAGCGACAATTTGTCTGATGCATAATTTTGTCCGCAAAAAAAACATCCCCAATGCAATAGCACGACCATCACAATGCAAACACTTCTCAATAAATCATAATTTTTTTCACGTTGATTAATCATTCAATACTTCCTGATATAATTTTATATAGTCTAAAAATTTATCTTTTTTTGAATAGTTACTTTCAACAAATTTTCTTAGTTCTTCTTTGTCTGTTTCTTTTTTGCAAATATTTTTTATTTGCTTTTCTATTTCATCCACATTTCCCTTTTCTATAACTTCACCAACTCGCAAGTCTATATTCTCGCCTGAACCACCGGTATTGTAAGTGATAACTGGCGTTCCACACGCTTGAGCTTCTATATTTACTGTAGGGAAATTGTCTTCGTATGTAGGATTCACAAATACATCTGCCTGAGTGTAAACTTCTGTTAGTTTTTTTATATCTCTAATCTTACCCAAACTAATTACATTATCAGGGCACTTTTCCTCCTGCTTTTTTGAGAGTCCTACAACAACTACTTTGTAGTCATCATCCAATCTTTTTGCAATTTCCAATGCATCCTTTAAGCCTTTTCTCTCCGACCATGCAGCTGCAACAAACAAAACTATTTTTTTATCTTCAAGTCCAAATGCATTTCTAAAGTTAGATTCTCTTGGTTTAAATAACTCCAAATCTATTCCATTATTAATTACTGTAACTGGATAGTCTTTCAAGAATGACTCTTTAACTTCTGACTTAAGCCATTCGCTAGGAGTTACTATATTAATATTTTTTATACTCGTTATTAGTTTTTTCTTTCTCTTATAATTAAATCTAGATTTATCAAATATCTTGCTATATGGATAACTATTGCGCTGTGGGCAGTGATTACACTCTATTTTCCATTTATAACACTTTGCAGCATCATAATAAATGCATCTTCCCGTGTATGCCCAACAACAATGCATTGTCCATATCACCGGGACGTTAATTTTTTTTAAATATTTGAAAAATATACCAATGTCTATATACCATCCCACAATATCGTGTAAGTGAATAATGTCCGGTTTTATTTTTTTTATTTTTTTTATTAACTTTCGTGTACCTATCTTTGGGCCAAAATCTTGTATGTCAGTGTACCATGCAAAATATCTAGCTAAAGTATTTTCCCATCTCGAGCCTATAAGATAATGATCTTTATGGTTTACTAGGTTCTCTAATTCTTTGGATTGCCTGGTGTATTTGGATGCTGTATAAACATCATAGCCCTTTTCTTTGGCCACTTCAGCTATGCCAAACATTATATTACCTGTACTAAAGGTGTTTGTAGCATTAATTTCTAATACTTTTACTTTTCTGTCCATATATACTTCCTATTTTTTAATAATTACTTCCACTCTGGAAACTCACTGTTATTATCTAGCGCATTTTTAAGTGCTTCCAAATATCCATATCTATACTTTTCATCTGGCTCCATATATCCACATTCAGCCCACTCGTTCCATGCGAACAAGAATAAGTAATCCTTTTTATATACTTCTCTTGCTCTTTTGATTTGAGTAGTCATATATTTCTCAAATTTTTCTGGTGTGGCTTCAAAGTACAGATCTCCACTGTTCCCTTTTCTGGCTGTATTGTCCCAATCTACAAATGCACCCGGGAACATTCTGTCATTATATGGCTTGGCACTAATAATGCTTTCCCACAATTCATCATAGTTTCTAACTGTACACTCTTGTTTTTTCTTATGTAGATATATATGAAATCTCTTTTGAAGTATTTTTGAAATATGTGGAAAATATTTTATTTTTAAATTTTCTATTTTGTTTTGTTTTTTTATCTTTCCAAAGCCAGGTTGAAATTCTATTCCATAGTCATAGCAATCATATTTACTCCCTTGATTCATAAATGTTCGAACACTTTGGAAAAAGATTGTTAAACCTGGCAATCCACTTTCTACTGCCATTTTTTTCCAACATTTCACAAATTTATTAACCACACTGCCCATGATGTCTGGAACGTATATCCCAAATAGAGGTTTTCCATCTACCTTTATGTAACGATCATCCTTGAAAAACGGTAATAAGTAATTAAAGTGCTTAACCCAGTCTTCTTTATCTTTAAAATTATTTTCTATTAGAACTTTATTATCGTCTGATACCCATCCATTGGTCCAGCTCTCATTAGCCCAGCATATACACATCGGAAAATCTAGAGACTTATCCTCTAGCCAATTTTCCATCGGTTTCTCTAGAAGTAATTTTCCATTAAACCAATAATGATATACACAGAAACCGTAAACTCCGTATTTTTTTGCAATATCAATCTGCCACTTCCAAGTCTTATTATCATCTAACAAGTTGTAGTAGTTGTTGTTTAGTGGAACTCTAGGTTGATAGTGCCCTTCAAATAAAGGTTTCGCTTTTTTGACATTAGTCCATTCAGTAAAACCTTCTCCCCACCATTTATTGTTTTCAGGGATTTCATGAAATTGTGGTAAATAAAATGCTATTGTTTTCATTTTTCTTTCCTAGTTAATCTCTTATTAAATCTTTTATTAGTTTTTCTATCTCTTTCCCTTTATCTTCCCAAGTATATTTCATTCCTTCTTGGAAAGCCTTCTCGCCTAACTGTCTTCTCACCAGCTCATCAGTCATCTTCAAAATGCCAGTTTTCAATTCTCTAATCAATTTCGCTCTTCCTTCTCTCTTAAGGACCACTGCGTAATCATTTGTGAAGTATCTTGTGTATCCTCCTGTGTCCACACAGATAAGTGGTTTCTTGTAGGCCATCGAGTCAAAGGATACTGTCACTGCGCCCTCCTTTAATGCTGGGTTTACCACCACGTCGCAGTCTCTCATATATTCTTCGTACTCATCTATTCTTACTTCACCTATCTGATTTACGTGTGATGCTACGCCAAAGTCCTGGATCAATCTGTGGATTCTCTCATCATCTATTCCAATTCCCAAAATGTCTAGGGTTATATTTTCATTTTCTTTCAGCGCGAGAGCAAATGCTTCTATCAACAAATCAAACCCTCGCCAAGCATCTAACTTGCCCACCGCCAAAAACTTGGTGGAATGGTGCAAAGCTTTGCTAACCTCTTTTTCTTTTATATCTACAGCCACATCTGTAAACAGTTTTGCTTTGTCTCTGTACTTCTCTGGCACTGCGTTTTGCATATTATAAGATTTACACAAAATCAAATCCGCATTCTTGCATCTCTTCTTAAAACCGTGGTTGATTGGTAACATCTTCACTACGCATCTTCTAGCCCACTCTATGAACCTAGCCTTAGCTGTGTAGTGTTTGGAATACTCCTTTGGAATGGTATCCACACCGCCTGTCGGTCCCCAGATAAATGTCTGTTTCATTCCAAATCTGCTTGCTTTCCACAGCGCGTTCCCATATGTAAGCAACTGATAGATCTTGATATCGTTTTCTATCATTGTCTGTTTGACAATCTTGTTAGTTCTTAACTGCCAAATGTTGTAGTAAGTTCTAACTCCTCGCATTCCTTTTTTCCAGAAACGGAGTTTGTCTGGTAAGTCATAATAAACGAAGTGTATTTCATTTGTTTCAGGGTTCTTTGCAAGCCACTGCTCAATGTTTTCTTGATTGCTCTTTCTTGTAAGCACCCAAAGTTCGAAGTACTTTGACATCTCCAAAACCCAATGCCAACCTACTCCTATTTCTGAACCATGATCTGGCTCACACGCGTATGCTGATACAAAAATCTTCGTCTTACTCATTCTTTACTCTATTATTCTCCACAAACCTTTTACAACTCTGTGGTAAATCTATCTAAAAATAGTTTAACTGCGTCCTCTGCTATCTTTTCAGGCTCTTGTTCCGCGTTCAATGTCTTAAATCGTTTCTTTCCCTTTGCCAGTTTTCTATAACCATCCAAAAGTTCTTGAATCATCTCTTTTGATAGTTCCTGCTTTCTTTTGTAGATGACATCTGCACTGGCATCTAGAAAATAAACTATCTTTGGCCTAGGCGTTAAGAATACGAAAAATCTTCTAATCCACCTTGGAAGATTGAGCCTACTTCTTTTTGGATCCACGATAAAATCGTAACTGTATCTATCGAACAAGACGTGCCTATCATAATGGACGTCCTGTCTAACACACTTCATATATCCAAAAATATAATCGAATGTGTAGTAGGCAATTCTAAAGAATGAACTTATAGGATTGGCTGGTTTTAGTCTGTGAGGGTCGGTAAAGTTTTTGTCCTGCTTCATCACATGTGCCTTCTCGCCCACCTCGCCTAAGTTAGGAAGCATAGTTGGTCTAAAGTGATACACATGCATTCTTGGCTCGTCCGGCGAATTCACATAATAATAATCTAGTTGTTTTACTATCTCGTCTATAAATGTAGACTTACCTGCTCCATCTGGCGCCACAACCGCACACACTCTTGCTTTTACTCTGTAGATGAAAACTATTCTCCACACTTTTTGCAAGAAAAATATAATGCTGTATTTTAGTGTTTTAAGAGGTCTTTTTCTTCTGACATACCTTCTTAACTTTTTAGTAAGCCTTTTTGAATCTTTTAAGACTCCGTCAAAGTCTTTTTCTTTTATCTTCTCTACTGTCTCGCTTGCAAATCTTTCATCTGTTAACTTAACTAGTTCTCTCTCAAACTCATCCGGATATTTTTCAAATGTCTTACAAATTTCATCTTGATACTCTTTCTTTAACACCGGCTTTTTATACCCAAACTGTTTATAGATATAAATCATAATTCCGTTGTAGAATTCATTTAACACACGGAAGTTTTTATAATCTTGTGTATGCGTATAGAGCGCATCAAACTTATACACCTCGTAGCCCTTCGCAAAGTAGCCAGCTATCAGATCTATATGAATTCTTATTTTTCTTTTTATACTCATTCCATGAACGCAGTGAACGTTTCCGAATCTAACTTTATATACTCGCTCTATCCCATTCTTCTTATAGGCATCAAGCAATATTTCTTTTGCCTCTTTTATCTTTTTTGGCTCGACAATAATATCAACATCTTTCGAGTCATTGCTTTCTGGTAAACCTTCGTAATTTCTCAAGATGAAGTATCTAATGTTTTTTTCATTCAATTTTTCTACGCAATCTGAAAAGATATTTGCACAAACTGAATTCCACATAGCGTTTCCTTATCTCATTTTGTTCCTGGTCTTAACTTCTATTTTTCTCGCGCGCTCTTTACCCATCACCTTCACCAACGCATTTCTAGCCGTTCTAAAAATTGGTCTTCCCACATTGATCCAAAGTTTACTGTTGCCGCGTTTTCTCTCTCGCTCACTCATCCAACTGTTCGAGCATCTATGAATGGCACAAGTCTCATCAGTTATTCTAAAATTATCTTCATCCAATTTTTTTGGATAGAAAAATTCTCGGTTGAATATTTCAAAACCTGCCACCGTCTGTCTCTCTCCACCCAGTTGCAAATCATACTCTCTTAATACATCTGTTAGAACCGAGACATTTGCAATGTTGTCCATCGAGCCATCTTTCATCAAGAACTCGTGCTGTTCATAGTATTCCAGCAATTTTTTTATCACTTGATTGTTTTTCTCTGCAGCTATTACAGCTGTTCCAATGAAGTGTCTTCTCTCAAATCCCATAAGCCCACTTCCATCTACCATCTCTGGAAACGGCTTTAGAATTTCAACATCTGTATCCAAATATAACCCGCCTTCTTCAAAGAGAACCTTTGCTCTAGCGTAGTCGCTCACAAATGCATACTGTTTCTTCTCGTATGCTTGTCGCGCAAACTTACAAGATGAATAATCAAAGTTGGTTTCGTCCCATCTTTTAATCTCATAATCTGGGAAAAACTTCTTCCAGCTCTCTATGCACTTTTTCTCTTTCTCTGGCATTGGTCCATTGCCAAACCAGCAGTAGTGAATTATTTTTGGAATCATCTCATTCTCCAACTTTTATTGGTAAAGTTTCTCCACTTCATCAAAAGAATTTCTAGTGTCTCTAAAATTAAACTCTCTATAAATACGTTTGTTATAAACTTCTAATATTTCTCTGTTTTTAATGATATATAAAAGCGCCTGTTTAAGATCTTCTTTCGTAGGCTTAATAATCATTCCGAAGTGTCCTTCTTTTAACAAATCTTTTGCACCCACTCTAGTAGTCACTAGCGCTGGCACCGCGTATGAAAGCGATTCTAAAACGGTAAATCCAAATGTCTCATAACAAAGACTTGGCGCTACTAGTAGATCTGCATTCTCATATACTTGATCTATCTGGCTCGGTTTATATGCACCTAGCACCTTCATATATCCGCTCACATTTCTAGGCTCGCTATAGACGTCTAGTTCAAAATCTCTTATGCCCTCTGCCCACAATTCATCTAGGGCTTCCTTGAGCATAAAATATCCTTTTATATCTCTAGCTGCTGCTGGAAATGCTATTCTTAGTTTTCCGCCGTAACCGCGTATCTTTCTTTTATCTTTAATATCACTGTTGCTAATATTTATAACTTTGCCCTTTGTCTCCGGAGGCAAATATCTCCTAAACACTTCTTTTGTCACAGAACTATTGAAGTGAACTACATCAATAAACTTGAAAAATTGTCTGTAGAAATCTCTTAGTGCCTCGTACACTTCATCACTCAAGTCTTCCTGTTCAAATCTCTTCTCTGTGTTTTCTTCTTCCTCAAGGAAATTTGCATCTTCTTGGTAGAAGTCATCTCTATGATTTTTTCTTAACTTTTTCACTAGCGAAGAATCTTTAAATCTTCTGTACTGACTAGACTGAAGAATTTTAATCTGATTCATCGATAGAGCATCTTTATTACAAGCTGCACATTTGCCACAGTCTCCATTACAAATATCGCCATCTCTGAACAATGTAATCTTTGGACAAATGCCGAAGTAGTCGTGTGTAGTAAACACAGTTCTAATACCCAGTTCCTTTGCCGCAATCAATAGTTCCGGATACAAGCCTTGGAATGTATGGATGTGTATAGCATCTGGTTCTATTCTCTCTAGGAGTTCTGTAAATGCCTCAGGATTTTCACAAGGCTCCATGAACTTATCCACCTCTAATATTCCCTCGTCCAAAGGTACAGGTAGTGGATTTATCATCTCGATGCTCTCAAAAGTTACAGGCTCTCTATTTATTTTTTGCGTATTTTTACTTCTTTTAAAACGCACAAAATGACCGGTAAGATTCATCTTCCCCGGCCACATCATTATTACCTGATGGCCCTTTTCCTTTTGAGCCCAAATAAGGTCTACGCTGTATTTAGTTAGTCCTCCACTCCTGTAAGGTGGGAACCCTAAGGAGTAATGTAATATTCTCAAAGTCACTCACCTCTTTAGGAATTTGTTTTTTCTGCTGTCTGCTCTTTCCCTAAAAACAACTCCTCATATTGGTCTGTTATATGTTCCCAGGTATAAAAACCTTCAACCCTCGCTTTTGCTTGAAGTCCTAATTCATACCGTCTATCTATAGGTGTCTCATCACATTTATTTATAATGTTTCTAAGAAGCGCATACTCCTCATTCCAATAAATTGCTCCATCTTTTGCCACTTCTTTATTGAATGAAACATCATACACTAAATTCACATCGGTTTCCCCTAGTGACTCTAATAAGCTAGGGTTCGTTCCACCCACTGAATGTCCATGTATGTATGCGTAAGCATTCTCACGAATCTTTTTAAGCAACTGCTCGTCATATAGTGTTCCAACTAGTTTTATTCTAGGGTTGCTATCTATTTTATATTCATTTTCCAACAAGTCATAAAGTGGTGTATTTTCATGACCGGAGATAATAACCAAATCTTTTTTAGTATCCGACATCAAAAATTCTTTTATGACTGTCTCGAAATTGTTTTCCGGTACAAATCGTCCCACCATCAAATAGTACTGACTAGGTCTAACTTGATGCTTGTCATACCACTCTACCACCTTTGGATCATCGTCTGATAAAGTGGATGGTGAAGTCTCGGCTCCGTAAGGAATAAAAGTGGTCTTTGGATTATATTTTTTATATTCTTTGTGAATATATTTTTCTATTGCTTGGCTATCACAGATGAGAAGATCAGCATTTTTTACCATCTTCTTTTCAGAATATTTCCAATATCTTCTAATCCATTTACTCCACTTGCTTCTCTTCCACTCGTGGCCGTCCGGATTCACATAAAGTTTTCCGCCTAACTTATGAATCTTTTTGCGATACTTTTTTATGTAAGGACCAATCCTGCAAGCCAAAACATAAATGATTGGCTCATCTATTTTGTTTTCTTTTATGTATCTCAAGCAATACTTGATAGAATCCACATCATAAAAGATAGCCTTTGCAGCGCTAGTAATTCTTTGTTTGATTGTAAAACAGTGTGCGCCATTATATTCATATGTCACATTATTAGGATCGTATGATTTAGCGTCTCTAATAGCTGACACATGATACTGTATGTCATCACTCTTTTTATATTCAGTTAACTTTTCCACGAAGGTTTCGAACCCACCATATTGAGTAGGTATCCCCTTACTTCCCACAATAAATACATGTTTCATTTTTCTGCTCTTCCCGTTTTGATTTTATGTATCTCTTCACACAATCTATTTAATAATGTTTTTAATGACTTCCCTGTCTTTTGAATACTGCGATAAATGTCTTTAACATGATTTTGATATCTAATCCTATAGTCCAGTTTTGAATGTATTCGTTATCTAGTTTAACTATTTCGTCAAAGTTCGTGATATCTGATCTTCCGCTTACTTGCCAAAGTCCTGTTAGTCCAGGTTTAACAGCCAAGCGGGACTTATGTCTTAGTTCATACTTTTCGTACTCATCCATAGTAGGTGGTCTAGTTCCAACCACACTCATATCACCTTTTAAAATGCTCCATGCATTTGGAAATTCATCTAGTGACCATTCTCTCATTCTGTAGCCAAGACCTTTTCTCTTTCCGTCTTTTCCGCTTCCAAGCACTCTAGGGTCACCATCTATTTTGAACATGAGTCCTTCCATCTCATTTTGTTCCATAAGTTCTTTCTTTCTCTCTTCAGCATCCACATACATACTTCTGAATTTGTACATATAGAATTTTCTACCGTTCCTGCCGGCTCGCTCTTGTTTGAAGAAGATTGGTCCCTTAGGGTCAGCCTTCTTAATAAGCGGAGCCAGGAATATAAATAAAACAGCTGTAGCTAAACAACCAATTAGTCCAAAGAATATATCAGCCAATCTCTTTGCAAATATTGCAAGGGGAGATGCTGTGTTGATACTAGTCGAAATAACTCTCGCGCTATTTAAGTGAGTAAACATAGTGTGTGGCATATCTTTTGCAAACAAGTTCATTACTACATAAACTGTAACACCCATGTTTAGGAAGTTATCCGCTAGCTGTCTCATCTCATCTATATGCTTTGTTCCTAGACAAATAACCACACCATCCACCACTTCGGTTACGCAGTAATCATACATATCTTTACCAACCGACACTATAGGCACTCCCTTATATTCATTTTCTTTGTATAGTACTGAATTAATATCTGGTTCTTTGGTAAGGCAAATTCCTTTGACAGAAAAACTTACATCTGTTCCATCCTGCAACTTCGACATAGCTTCATTTATATGTCTTTGATCTGTAACTAGCACAAACTGCCTCATATTTACACCACGCTTTGTGGTTCTGAGCAAAAACTTCTTCCACAAAATATGTACAAAGTAACTTAGTACTAAAAAGAACAATGGATATACAGCAATAATAAACCTTGATAGGTCACCAATATATCCCATTAAAAAAAGTAGAAAGAATGATAAAGCCAATAGTTTTAAAGTATGTAATGCCACTTTTTTAAATTCAGTAAAGTAGCCTCGATACAAAATGTCAGAATATGTGCTTGAGAATAATACTATACATAAATGTAAAAATGTGAGGATAAGTGCTATAGAACGATACTCCGAATAAATAAACATTTTCAAGTTTCTTGTTCGGATAATGTACGCCAAAATCATTGATACATTTAATAAAATTGCATCAATAATTATAAAATCTAAATGCTTCATCCAACTATATTTCGACTTTATATGCATAGTGGTCTCCTTTGTCACATAGTTCATATATATTTTACCACAAAATAGGCCTAAATTAAATGAAAAGCGACGGCATTTTTACCGTCGCTTTTCTAATATTTATCGTATTCTCAGCCATTTTCGGCTTATGATTATTAGTGTCCTTATTCGGCGCTTTCTACTTGCACATCTTCATCTGTTTCCTCAGGCACTTCTGTAGCCAATCCTGTATCCTCTTCCACCTCTTTTAGGTTGAAAATATGCTCCCCAAAATTGATATCTGACCAGCATTTTTCACAATTTACTGATGCGTCATCTATAAAGTCTTTGTAATACTTTCCGGCAGATCCTTTTTCTTCTGCTTCCATGATGTCTTCCATCTTCTGCGCAATAGCATCCTTTGTAAAAATCTCTTTAAGTTTCCTTTTGGAAATGCCAATTTTATTCTTTAGTTTTTCACTAGTCTCCGAGAAATAGTTTTTAACTTTCTTGTCTACTTCTTCCTTCTCTTCCTTTTCTAACTTTACGTTGTAATCGTCCTTTTTAGCGTAGAAGCATTCTCTTCGGCAAATATCATCAAGAGTCTGACCCTTAACCATTCCCTGCCAAGTAGTCCCTTCCACTTTAGCATTCCAATCTATCTCTTTGCCTTCCGAGATAAAGTACACCTCGTAAGTAGCCTGTGAACTGTACGCATAGTACTTGGCCTCGTCCAAGAACACTTCGTTCCCATCCACTGTGATGGCTAGTCTCTCGTTATCCGGTAGCGTCGCATCATTCTTACTTCCGCAACCGCAGCCAGCCATGCCCATCACTAGGCCTATGCAAATTGTAAAAATTAATAGTTTCCTCATAATTTATCCTTAAATCCAATATGAATTACCTTAATATTCCTTCATTAAAATCTTGTTAGAGATTATCTCTTTGTTGCGGACAATCTACCCCTTTAATGTGGATAAATCTTCCACCACATCTCTTACTATCTCGATCAAGTCCCTAGACTTATCCTCTGGATAGTACTCAAAGCAGTTATCGTCCGGCACGAACTTCAACTTTCCTCTATATTCTCTCACAAGTATAGGTATTCTTTCAACATCTATTTTTGCCTCAGGCCACATGAACATTGTGATTTTGTTCTTGTTGCCCTTTATCTCTGTGATGAAGTTTTCGTGGGCCGCGTGCTTAATTAGGACAATCTTCATTAGGTTGTCTACCTGCGTTGGAATCTCACCGAATCTATCCACAAGTTCGTTTTGCATATCCTCGTATTCTTCCTGCGTTTCGATGCTTGCGATTCGTTTGTAGATGTCCATCTTTAGAGATTCGTTTGTAATATATGTTGGTGGGACAAATGCATCCTCATTTATATCTATCTTTGTCTCGAAGTCTTCCTTAGGCTTGTTGCCTTTCTTTACCTGAATCGCTTCCTCTAGCAATTTACAGTAAAGGTCATATCCAACCTCTCCCATATGACCGCTCTGCGAAGCACCCAATATATTTCCAGCACCTCTGATTTCTAGATCACGCATAGCAATCTTTACACCAGAACCAAGGTCTGTAAAACTTCTAATGGCACTAAGTCTCTTCTCTGCCACTTCGCTCAAGACTTTCTCGCGGCTATACATCATAAACGCATATGCATTTCTGTTTGACCTACCTACACGACCACGAAGCTGATAAAGCTGTGAAAGCCCCATTCTCTCTGCGCTGTGGATGATTATTGTATTCGCATTTGGAATGTCTAATCCCGTCTCAATGATAGTAGTTGAAACTAAAACATCAATATCACCATTTACAAAATCATACATTATATCTTCAAGCTGGCGCTCACTCATCTGTCCGTGAGCATACGCAACCCTAGCATGTGGAACAGCCTTCTGGATTCTAGCTGCCATATTTGCAATAGTCTCTATCTTGTTGTAGACATAGAACACCTGACCCTTTCTGTAAAGCTCGCGATTTATAGCATCCCTAACAGTCTCGTCATTGTACTCCATTACAAAAGTTTGGATAGGCATTCTATCCTGTGGGGCCTCGGTCATAATACACATATCCCTAACGCCAATCAAACTCATATGAAGCGTTCTTGGAATAGGTGTAGCCGTCAAAGTGATTACATCTACACTATTTTTAAGTTCTTTGATGCGCTCTTTATGCTTCACACCAAAACGCTGTTCTTCATCTATTATTAAAAGTCCAAGGTCGTTAAACTTCACATCCTTCGAGAGCAGTCTGTGTGTTCCAATAACAATTTCCACAGTTCCACTCTTCAAATCTTTTATAGTCTGATTAATGTTCGCCTTTGTCCTAAAGCGCGATAGCATCTCCACTCTCACTGGGAAGTCTTTGAAGCGCTGTACAAATGTCTTGTAATGCTGCTGCGCCAAAACCGTAGTTGGAACCAGGTATGCCACCTGCTTTCCATCTTGCACCGCTTTAAAAGTAGCCCTTAGTGCCACTTCCGTTTTACCAAATCCCACATCACCACAAATCAATCGGTCCATGATTTTGGTACTCTGCATATCTTTCTTAACTTCCTTGATAGCCTCTAGCTGATCGTCAGTCTCCTCGTGGGTGAAAAGTTCTTCAAACTCTCTTTGCCACTCATTATCTGGTGAGAATCTAAATCCAGTCCCCTTATCTCTAGTAGCATAAAGTTCTACCAACTCTTCTGCTATCTCATCGACAGCCCTCTTAACTTTGCCTTTTGTTCTAGACCATTCCTGGCCACCCAATCTATTTAGTTTAGGAGGCTTTGCCTCTGCATCCGCATATTTTTGAATGACATCTAACTGTGTAGCTGGCACATATAAAAAGCTATTGTTCGCATACTCAATCTTAATGTAGTCTTTCTTTATGTCCTCAACTTCCACTTCCTCTATTCCGCGGTAAATTCCAAGTCCATGATTCTCATGCACCACATAATCTCCCACGTTCAAATCTGCGAAACCTGAAATCACGCTACCTTTGTAAGTGCTTTTTCTTCGCTGGCGACGACGCTTCTCACCAAAAATGTCAGAGTCCGTAATCACGGCATACTTAAGCAGCGGATAAATGAATCCTGCCTTCAATCTATCCTTAACAAGCATTACCTCTTTGCCCTGGGGCACCTTGTCCGAAACCTCGTTTTGCTCGACAAAGTAAGCGTTTAGTCCCTGGTCCATCAGTTCTTTTGCCATTCTCTTACCCCTAGTAGTCGAACTAGTTGTAATCAAAACTGCAAAGTCGCGCTTCTTATAGTTTTCCAAATCACTAACCAACATCTCAAAGTGGCCGTTGTACGAGTGCACATTCTTACACTCCATCTCCACCTGAGTATCCACGTCAAAGGCCTTGGCCTTCTGTGCGATTGTGGTAAACATTACTTTTGCTTCTTTATTTATCTTTCGCAAGATATCTTCTTTGTCCCAGATAATATCAATCTGACCCGGTAGCACGTATCCTTTGCCGAGGCGGTTTGACATGCTCTCTGCAAATTCCATGCTAGTTGAACTTAGCTTCTCCGCCACTCTGTTTGGCTCATCTATAAAGAACACTGGATTCTCAAAGTAATCAACCAAACTTACTAGATCGTCAAAGAAATAGTTTACATACGAATCATACGCCGGGCTAGTTGGGTCGATATCAACCGCTGTCAAAAACTCTTCCACAGTATAGCGAAGTCTGCTAGCAGCATCATCTCCATCTTCTGCGTTATCTTCCAGCTTTCCAGCCTGAGTTTCCAGTTCTTCCCTGATGGCTTTCACACCATTTTCAATCTGCTGCTCATCCAAAATATATTCATTTGCTGGATAAAGTTTTATGCTATCAATTTTCTCAATGGATCTTTGCGAATCCACATCAAAGCTTTTTATCTCTTCTATCTCATCGTCGAAGAAGTCTATTCTGAATGGAACCTCGTCTGTTAGAGTGTAGACATCCACTATACTTCCGCGCACTGAGAACTGACCTGGACTTTCAATCTGGTCCACGCTCTCGTATCCCATCTCGACAAACTTAGCCCTTAGGTCATCTATGTTTATCTGATCGCCCGCTTCTATGTTTAGGAAGTGGCTCTTGATTTTTTTTAGTGGCATGATTTTATCGAGGAATGCATCCACTGTTAGTACTACAGTAAACTCCTCGCCCTTAACCACTTTTTTAATAAACTCTAGGCGCTGTTTTAGGATGTAGCTTCCGTGCACATCCGCGCTAAAGAAAATCAAATCCTTTGACGGATAAAGGATGGCATCCACCCCAAAACTTCTTAGGTCATCGCATAGTTCTTGGGCCTTTATGGCATCAAAAGTAACGACGACTTTTTGTTTATAGCCCTCGTTCAATCCTGAGATCATGTGAGAAAGGCCTGCTGCTTCTAAGCCAGTAACTTGAACTGAACTTCCAAGCGCCATCGCCTCTTTCACTCTCTCATACTCATTTAAGTTTTCTAAAGGATATCTAAAGTATTGCTTCATGAGTATATATAAAATGCCATTTGGCATCTTCCTTTAATGTTGCGCCGCTATTATCACTGCGGATTCGGCGGATTATGAATTATACTTATTCATTGCGTATTCTTCGTCGTGCTCGATTATATCTAAGATAGCATCTGCTGATGTCTTAGCAGCCTCGTCTATCTTTGCTCGCTCAGCTTTGCTAAACTTTCCTAAAACGTGCTTAATCAAATCTGAGTTTCCGCCGTTCTCGCCCACGCCCACACGCACTCTTGTGAAGTCCTCGCTCTTTAGGTGTGCGATTATATTTTTAAGACCGTTATGCCCGCCGGCACTTCCGCTCTTTCTAATTCTAATTCTTCCAATGTCCAAATTTATATCATCAGAAATAACAATCAAATTTTGTGTGGAGTCTAGCTTATAGAAATCTACCACCTTTTTGACCGCCTCTCCGCTTGAGTTCATATATGTCTGTGGTTTAACTAGAATGACTTTCTCGCCGTTTACATTTCCAATTCCGCAAAGTGCTCTGTGGCGCTTTGTCTTAACATCTATGTCCAATTTAGATGCTAATTCGTCTATCACGTCAAATCCCACATTGTGTCTTGTCTTATCATATTTTTTGCTTGGGTTTCCAAGTCCTACTATTACGTACATAATCTTCCTCTTTGCTGCTTCCTGTTTGCTGTGTCTTTGTTTGTTATATCTTTTCTTTAACCGATAACTTAATTATCCTTTCTAGAACATAAGAATTCGGCGATAGTGGTCATTAGACCCCTATCGCCTTCTTCTTAAAAATCCTTAAATTGTAACTTACTCTTCTTCAGCAGGAGTTTCTGCTTCTTCTGCAGGAACTTCTGCTGCTGGAGCTGCTTCTTCTGCTGGCTCTTCCATAAGAACCTTCTCATAAGCATCAAGTACAATCTCCTGGATGTTAGATCTTGTTGCTGAGTTGATTGGATGAGCAATGTCTCTATATTCACCATCGGCAGCCTTTCTACTTGGCATTGCGATGAATAAACCTTTCTCTCCTTCTACAACTTTGATGTCATGAACAACAAAGTCATCATCGATAGTAATGGAAGCTACTGCTTTCAAGTTACTCTCTTTCAACATCTTGCGCACTCTTACATCTGTAATGTTCATACCTATCCTGTCCTCCTTATAATTCGTACGAATTTGTCCTCTGTCACTTAAAAACGTTTAAGTGATAATCCAATTATCAGACCTATGTATAATCATAGCAAACTTTTGAAAAATTACAAATGTTTTTTTGCATATTTTTACATTATTCTGTATATTTCAATACCTTATAAAAATATGCCACCTAATTATAGCCCGTATCTGAAATTCTTTTCGTTTATTATTGTGATTTCGCCCTTCTTGCCACGCTTCTCGCCCGGGTTAATTGTACTGTGACTTTCCACGATACAGTTCTCAATCTCTGCTCCATCGCCAATATAAACGTCATTTAGGATAATTGAATTTTTAATTTTTGCTTTGTTTCCAACGTATGCTTGAGTGAACACTACTGAGTCTTTTACTTCGCCATTCACGATACAACCACTTGAGATTAGAGAATTTCCAATATCAGCTCCAGGATTGTACTTTGCCGGAGGCAAGTCATCTACTTTTGAATAGATGTCTGGATACTGATTAAAGAAATAATCTCTAACTTCTGGATTTAGGAAATCCATGTTTGCATCAAAGTAGTTTTCAACGCTCGCAACATTTCTCCAATATGAATCCATTTTGTATACATAGAATTTCTTCGCGTTTTTATTTCTAATGATAATATCATTAACTATGTCGTATCTATCTTCAGCAATACATTTCTCAATCATCTGAATGAGGAGTCTCCTACGAATAACATAGATACCCGTAGAAACTAGGTTACCCTCTGTCTCAACAGGCTTTTCTTCAAAGTCTGTAATTCGACCTGTATTATCAGTTTTCACAACACCATAGTTTGACACATCCGTGCCGGCTGGCATTTCTTTGCAGACAATAGTCATGTCCGCGCCAGTCTCTACGTGTTGATCTAACACATCGTTGTAATCTAGTTTATAGATTCCATCACCTGATGTGATAATGACATAAGGCTCGTGGCTCTTCTTTAAGAATGATAGGTTCTGCGCGATAGCGTCCGCTGTACCTCTGTACCAGAAACCATTCTCCGCAGTGATAGATGGTGTGAATACAAACAAACCACCTTGCTTACGACCAAAGTCCCACCACTTGGATGAACTTAGGTGCTCATTTAGTGACCACGCGTTGTACTGTGTTAGTACTGCTACCTTTTGTACGTGTGAATTTGTCATGTTACTTAATGTAAAGTCGATAGCTCGATAGCTACCAGCCATAGGCATAGCAGAAATAGCTCTCTTCTGTGAAAGCTGATCCATCTTTTTATTATTTCCGCCGGCTAAAACAATTCCTAATACTCTCATTCTAGCTCACCTGCCTTTACAATATAACTTCCTGATTCTAACTTGCCTTTTGGATAGTCGGACTTTTCTGTAACGCCTGAGATAGCAACGTTCTTTCCAATAGTTACTCCGTCAGGAATTACTGAGTCCTCTCCTATAACAGTTAAATCGCAGTTATAAATTTTCTTATTTAATTCTGAGTCCGCATAGTCACCTTCGCCAATAACTACATTGTCTCCGATCACTGTGTCCTCAGCTATTATCGCTTTGTTAATCTTTGCACCTTTGCCGATTCGACAACCAGTCATGATGATGGAATCATTTATCTCTGCTCCATCGCCCACCTTAACGTTTGAGCTGACAACTGAGTTTGCAATAGTTCCTCTGACATCGCAGCCTTCCGATACAATACTTCTCTCTATCTTTGCATTGTTCGAAATGTACTGTGGTGGAAGTGAATCGTTTCTAGTGTAGATTCTCCAGAACTCTTCATATAGGTTGAAGTCAGGAACTATATCGATAAGCTCCATGTTTGCTTCCCAATATGAACTTAGAGTTCCAACGTCTTTCCAATATCCTGTGTACTCATAAACATACGCGTTACCCTTCTGCTCATGAACGTAAGGGATTACGTGCATACCAAAGTCACAGTTTGGTTGATCTTTAAGTTTGATTAGTGCATCGCGAAGCACTGGCCATGAGAAAATATAAATTCCCATAGAAGCAAGATTACTCTTTGGCTCAGCTGGTTTTTCCTGGAACTCTGAAACTTTGTGTTCGTCGTCCGCTACCACAACGCCAAATCTACTAGCTTCTTCCCAAGGAACTGGCATAGCTGCAATAGTTACATCCGCGCCTTTTTCCTTATGGAAATCAAGCATTGCTTCGTAATCCATTTTATAGATATGATCTCCCGACAAAATCAAAACATAGTCAGGATTATAACTTTCCATATACTCGATGTTTTGGAAAATAGCATTCGCTGTACCTGTGTACCACTCTGTGTGTTCACTCTTTTCATATGGTGGAAGCACTGTGACACCGCCGATATTTCTATCTAGGTCCCAAGGAATTCCGATTCCGATATGCGAATTTAGTCTTAGTGGTTGGTACTGAGTCAAAACACCCACTGTATCGATTCCAGAATTAATACAGTTGCTTAGTGGGAAGTCGATAATCTTATACTTTCCTCCAAAAGCAACTGCTGGTTTCGCTACCTTGGCTGTTAGCACTCCTAGTCTGCTACCTTGTCCGCCTGCCAATAGCATGGCAATCATTTCTTTTTTTACCATTTAGCTCACCTCTGGGTAATTATTTTTTCATCCGTCACACTCAATATATAAAAAATTATATCATTGATTTTGTATTAGTGCTATAATATTTTTATGATGAAATTAGATTTTAATGAAAAAAAGAAGATTCATTTCACAGGAATTGGCGGAATCAGTATGAGCGCTTTGGCGGAGATTATGTTGGAGCGCGGTTTTACTGTTACTGGCTCTGATAGCATGAAGTCAGACATCACTACACACCTCGAGGAATTGGGTGCCACTGTCTACTACGGACAGCGCGGCGAGAACGTAGCTGATGATGTAGACTTGCTTGTTTACACTGCCGCTGTAAAGGATGACAATCCTGAACTTATGACAGCGAAGCAACTTGGCATTCCTATTATGACTAGAGCAGGTTTTTTAGGTGCTATGATGAAGAATTACGATGTGGCTATCGGTGTGGCAGGAACTCACGGTAAGACTACTACCACTTCCATGCTTTCACAGATCATGCTTACAGCAAAGACTGACCCTACTATCTTGGTGGGCGGTATCATGCCAGCCATCAAAGGCAACACGCGCGTTGGTCATTCAGACATTATGATTACTGAGGCCTGTGAATACACAAATAGTTTTCTTGAGTTTAGTCCAAGCATCGGCATCATTCTAAATATCGCCGAAGATCATTTGGACTTCTTCAAAGACATAAATGATATTAGAAATAGTTTCAGACGTTACGCTGAACTTATTCCAAAGCATGGCGCACTTGTTATTAGTAGCGACATTGAAAATCTAGAAGAGATTACTGATGGACTAGAGTGTAAAGTTATTACCTTTGGCTCGGACCCAGAGAAGAGCGACTACAGTGCAAAGGATGTTGTGTTTAACAATGATGTGACTGCCGGTTACACATTGATTTATAAAGGTGCAGACCAAGGCTACATTAAACTAAATGGAACTGGTCGTCACAATGTTCAAAATTCTCTAGCGGCTATCGCGGCTGCCAACTTTATGAGAATTCAAAAAGGATTTATCCTTCAAGGCTTGAAGGAATACTGCGGAACAGAGCGCCGCTTCCAATACAAAGGAATGTTGGGCGAGGCTAGGATAATAGATGACTACGCTCATCACCCAGATGAGATTCGAGCTACCATTTCCACACTTAAAACTTTTGATTACAATAAGTTGTGGGTAGTGTTCCAACCTCACACCTACTCCAGGACGAAGGCACTTTTAAAAGACTTCGCCAAAGAACTTTCCGAAGCGGACGCTGTGGTGCTAGCTGACATATACGCAGCCAGGGAGAAAAACACTTACAACATTTCTTCCGAAGACCTAAAAGCGGAACTTGAAAAATTAGGCACCGAGGTTTACTATTTCCCAACTTTTGACGAAATCGAAAACTTTTTACTAGAAAATTCTAAACCAAACGATTTGTTAATAACTATGGGTGCCGGAGATGTAGTAAAAATCGGCGATCACCTACTAGGTAAATAACTTATTAACATCCACAAAATTTTGTTGATAACTTTCTTCAAAATTTTGTGGTTTTTTAATTTACATAACATTAAAAAACGCAACCATCTACTTCCCCCATTCTATCTACAATTCTCCCAGATTTGTAAAATTATGGAACTTACTTATTGACATTACTGACATTATTGACATCGCTGAAACCCAGTAAAAATGGGCCTCTCAGCCAATTTGTGATGTTGCAAAATAAAAAAATTGTGATATATTATTGTCAGTGATGAGGGACAGGAGAGATTATGTGTAAGCTAGTATTAGACGGAGGTAGTGTGTCTAGTTTTACTTCCGTGTCTAATGTTTTTATAGATGAATATATGAATAAAGCAAATGGTGAATTTGTAAAAATTTACCTTTACCTTTTACGTATGGTTTCCAAGATAATGGATGCGCCAGAAGAATTTTCCACTGAGAAGATCGCTGACCATTTTGGAATCTTGGAGTCAGACGTCTATCGAGCTTTAACGTATTGGAATGATGAGGAAGTTCTTTCTCTATCGTTCAACGAAGAAGGCAAGATAGAAGGTGTGCTTTTAAATAATTACATCCAAACAAAAGCTGCATCCAGTCGCATTTTGCATCAGGATGAAAGCGTGGATGTAAACTTGTTGGCAAAAGCTTCGGGCGAAAGCGTGAGCGTGCCTGCCACTTCTTCTAAGGAATATATTATTCCTGTGAAGAAAAAGCGTTCGGCGTCAGAGATTACGAAGTTCGCAGAGGACGGCACAGTTAAGGAACTTTGCTTTTTAGCAGAGCAATACCTAAGCATCACCTTGAGCCCGGCTGCCACCAACTCTATCATTTATATGGTAGAAGATTTGAAGCTTGATTCTGATCTCATCGAACATCTACTAGAGTCAGGAGAAACTTCTCTATCTAAGATTGAGAATAAAGCTGTTGCTTATGCTAAAGCTGGTATCACTACTTTAGAAGATGCTAAACAGGATGAAATGTTTAGGGACAAAATCTCAAAGGCTATTTATAAGGTCTTTGGCGAGGAGTCTCCAGCACCTGTTAAGAGGGAAATTGATTTCATTTCCAAATGGCATAATGAATTCAAGTTCTCTGATGAGATCATAATCGAGGCTTGTCATCGCACAATGGCTCACACGCACAAAGGAAGCTTTGAGTACACAGATAGTATTCTTACTAACTGGTACAACAAAGGTGCTTTGTCGATGGAGGCTATTGAAAAGTTAGATGACGAGCATTCTAAGAAGCAGTCTTCGAAGTTTGCAAAGACTTCGAAGAAGGCTTCGAAGAAGAAAAAGATTGAGAGCCACACTTATGACTTTAAGGAGTTGGAAAAGAAGTTGGCGCAGTCTAATAAGAAAAAAGACTAAATTTATAAAGGTAGTTACAATCCCCAACTAATACGGTTGGGTGTTGTCAAAAATAAAATGGCACTAAGTAATTCACAGTTGGAAGTCATAGATCAAATCTATGCAAACCGACGTTTAGATAATCAAATAGTTATGAACGAGCGACTCGCGGAAGTTGAGGAAGCGATCCCAGAGATTGCAAAAATCAACTCTGACATTGCTACTCTTGCTAGCGATGCCATGAGAAGTTCTTTATCTGGCAATTCTGTAGATGTTGATTCTATCAAGAAGGAAATCCAGAGTTTGGGTGAAAAGAAAAAGGCCCTACTATTGTCTGGCGGCTTTGCTGCGGACTACCTGGATGAAATCTACACTTGTGAGAAATGCCACGATACAGGTTTTGTCGACGGCAAATCCTGCGAATGCAGAGACAAAGAGATTATTAAGTATCTCTACTCTCGCTCAGAATTGAAAAACATTTTGGAGCGTGAAAATTTTTCTACATTCAACTATGACTTATTCTCGCAGTCGCTCGTGGATGAAAATCTTGGCGTTGATGCTCGCACTAACATGAAGAATGTTGCCGAGTATTGCCAATATTTTATAAATCATTTTGACACAGAGTTTGACAATTTGTTGTTTTATGGCAAGGCAGGAACAGGAAAGACTTTCCTAATTAACTGTATTGCAAAGGAATTGATGGATACATTCCACTCAGTTCTTTATCTTTCAGCTTCCCAATTTTTTAATTTAACAGCTGACAATGTGTTAAACAAAGACTCAAGCTCTGTGTACAAAAATGTAGATCTAGATAATTTAAAGAATTGTGATCTACTAATCATTGATGATTTGGGAACAGAGTTCACCACTGCTTTTTCAGAAACTTATCTGTTTGAAGTCTTAAACGAACGTCTTATACACCAAAAGTCTACTATCATATCTACTAATCTCACTTTAGAAGAGATGCAGAAAAGATATGATGATAGAGTTTTCTCCCGCGCTATGGGATACTACTCTACTTTCAAGATTTTTGGTGATGATATAAGAAAACTTAAAAAGTTTTCTGGTGGGGAGAACTAGTCCTTTGGGGCTAGCGCTCCTCACGGGGAAACGAAAATAAGAATTTCACTTAATTGGAGGATATTTTATGGCTAACAGAAAGCACGTAGAATCAATTCCTGTCGGACCACTGGCTATTGTGGCCTTGTCTGGCAGTAAGGCATTAGGCAACACGGTAGATGCCTATATTGCCGATTGGAGAAAAACTCGTATTGAAACGAACGACTCACCAATCACTTTCAAGGGTTACAAAAAGGATTCATATCTTTTGAATTTCTCTAACCCAAGATTTGGTACAGGCGAGTCAAAGTGTACCCTTGAGGACACTGTTCGTGGTACTGACCTTTACATCATTGACGATGTAACAAACTACAGTGTTGAATACACAGTTTGCGGTCACACAAACCACAAATCACCTGATGATCATTTTAATGACATCAAAAGAGTGATTGCAGCATGTGCAGGTAAACCAAATCGTATAACTGTCATCATGCCTTTCTTATATGAAAGCAGACAGCATAGACGTTTGGCTCGTGAATCAATGGACTGTGCAGTTATGCTTCAGGAACTTGTAGCTATGGGAGTTGATAATATTTTGACTTTTGATGCTCACGATCCTAGAGTAAACAATGCTATACCGCTATCAGGTTTCGAGTCTATCATGCCTACATATCAGTTCATCAAATATCTACTACGCAACGTAGATGATATTACAATCGATGCTGATCATCTAATGGTTATCTCTCCTGACGAGGGAGCTATGGGCAGAGTGGTATACTACGCCAACGTGCTAGGAATCAATATGGGAATGTTCTACAAACGTCGTGATTACACACAAGTAATCGATGGAAGAAATCCTATCGTAGCCCATGAATATTTGGGCGAGTCCGTAGAGGGAAAAGATGTGCTTATCGTTGATGATATGATTTCATCAGGCGAGAGTATGTTGGATGTAGCTAGACAGCTTAAAAAGCGTAAAGCCAAGAGAGTGTTCGTGGCAGCTACCTTTGGTATCTTCACAAACGGTCTAGAGTCATTCGACAAAGCATATGAAGAAGGTACAATCTACCGTGTCATGACTACAAACTGCATTTACCAGACACCTGAGCTACTTGGCCGTGAATGGTATATTGATGTAGACGTAGCCAAATTTACTGCTACCTTCATTGATAGATTGAATCACGATTCTTCTATTAGCGATCTATTGAATCCAGTTGAGAGAATAAATATGCGTGTGGACGAATACAACGCTAAGAAATAGTGTTGTAAACAGAAACACAAAAATAGGAACAGCCCCGTCGAGAGTTCACTCTCGTAAGGAGCTGTTCTTATTTTGAATTCACTACTTTTTCTATTATTATGTTCCTACCAAGAGCCTTAACCCTTATTTTTCCAGTTCTTTTTTATAATAAAAATGATTATTTTCTCAACTAAAACGATAATAAACAACCAAATAAAAATGGCAATATCAAAAATAAATAAAAATAAACCAGCCAATATAAAACTAATTGGAATAGTGAAGGAATCTATTTTATCTATCAAACTATATTCTTTTTTTTCTTTATTCTTTACGAAATCAACACATTTATATATTGTTAATATCGTCCCCATTATTATTAGTATCATGCTCTCCTCACTTTAATAAAAACTAGCTTAAATATATTACTAGTTGATTCTTCCAAACTAAAGTTTTAACTGTCTAATTAGATGATAAGGTTGGGGGTGACCCCCAGGTCAAGTATTCTAAATATATTAATTATTATTTCTACTCAAATAATTTGGATGTTTGTAACGCATTTAATATTTCGAACTATTTACAATCATATTATATTAAATGTTTTCTTTTGATCGAGATGAGTTATTTAAATGACCTCTATATTTTATATCGTCACAAAATTGAAATTGATGGTATATAAACTTGGAGTGGATTACGCCTGGGTGGTTTATAGATAATCACAAAGAGTAAGCGAGGTGGTTGGAAGACTTATGAATAGAAGATGTGATGTGATTAATCGCTACGGGGATAAATATAGGGTCAAAAAAGTGTTCACAAAACACTTTTTTGTAGCTCAAAGAAAGGAGTTTTCATCAAGAAAACTCCTTTCTTTGAGCTAGTGCCCTAATATTTATTAGCGTAGCGATTACTATCACATATCTTCTATGAATGTCTAACAACCGCCTCGCTTACTCTTTGTGAATAATCTATAAAGTAATCAACTTATAACCCAATCCAAGTTTATCAGCCATCACCTTCTCACGTGTGTGACATGAGAACATAATCACTTGGTTCATCTCACTAGACATAAAACGCATTGTATTACCCATACGTTTATTATCATACATCGCAAATGCATCATCTAATAAAATTGGCATATCACTATCTTCAAAGATAATATCTGCTGCTCCAAGTCTTAAACTCATGTAAATCTGCTCAATAGTACCCTTACTTAATCTGTTTGCAGCCACAAGCGAATGCTTGCCATTTACCGTGATATTTAGCTTCTCGTCGATGTTTAGGTTGTCATACTTGCCGTTTGTAATCTTGCCCATATAGAATGATGCGCGTTCATTCAAACGTTTGCCGAAGCTGTTTCTGATCTCGTCAGCAATCTCTTCTATTTCTTCTTTAGCTCTCTCAATTGCTTCCATCTCACGCTTTGCATCCATTATGTTAGCCTGAGTTTCTTTTAGTTCAGCAATTTGATTTTGAGTAACTATGTCTCTTTCCTGGCTCTGTTCTAGCTGCCACTGCGCTCTATTGATCTGCTCTTTTAATTCCATAGCCTTCTCGCGAACTTCTTTAAGTTCTTCGGAGAAGTCTTCTGCACCTTCTTCGTTGTCGTTTTCAGCCTTCAACATAATCTGAGTTTTCTCGAGTGCTTCCTTCTTGTTTGCAAGCTGTCTTTCTATATAAACTTCTTCGTGTTTAGCAGTCTCCTGCTCTTCAATAAGCTGACGAACCTCCTTTAATTTCTCTAGGTTTTTCGCCTTCTTTTTCTTGTTATAGAAATATTTGATTATAGATGCTACCAAGAAAACTAAAGCTGCGCCAAAGCATGCCGCTGGCAGTTTCCAATGTGCTCTAATTAGATTCCAATCTAGGTTCCCAACTATTAGTCCTACTCCGGCGCCTAAACTTGCAAGGAATAGAATCATAAATAAGAAAGGAAAATTGCTCTTCTTAGTAGCTCTTTCTACTAGCCCGTCTAACACTTCTCTGCTAGATACTTTAAACTCCTGCAGTTTTTCTTCTATCTCTGCTTTATGCTCTTTTACTTTTTCAAGAGAAGTGGAATACTTTTCTACATCAGCCGTAAATACTAAAGCGTCTTGATATAGTTTGTCTTTTCTCTCATTTTGTTTCGCAATACGCTCTAGTCTTTTCTCATCTTTTGTAGAAATCTCCTTGTGCTTTGCTTCTACACCCTCTAGTGCAGTTTGCTTTTGCTCAAGTCCTGCTGCTATATTATTTTGCTCATCTTCAGAAATCTCAAGTTTCTCTATAGCATTCTTCAAAGACCTTTCGACTTCTTGCTCCTGGCTAACTTTATTGTCAGTCATTATTTTCTTTCTCTGTTTGTCTAGGTCTGCAAATGCTTCTTTGATGTCTATTTCCATAGACTTAGTGGCTCCTAAGTTTGCGGCGTAACTCTTTAGGATGTACTCTAGTTCTTTACTAGTAGCACTACCGAGCTGACTGATGCTGATTGTATTATAGTAGCAAGCTTCATTAATGCCAGAGAGAAGTTTTTCAATCTCTTCCTCTGTTAATTCTCTGCCCTCATCCTCGTCAATCACTGCAAAGCGCTTATTATTCTTATTAAAGAATCTCTCAATTCGATAGTTCTTACCGTCTTGCTCAATTCTCATTTTGCCTTGGTAGTTTGTAGGATCATCCCATGGCTCATACTTTGAGTAAATGTCATTTGCTGAAGCCTTTCCGCGCTGTTTCTCGATGCCGAATAGCATTCCGCGGATGAATGTGTGAAGCGTAGTCTTACCAGCTTCATTTTCACCGTAGATAATGTTCATTCCTTTTTCGAAGCGGACAGTCTTATTATTAAATTTACCGAAGTTTATTAACTCTAATTCTTTGATAATCATAGTCTGTCCTCCATAGCATCCAGAAGCGCCTTTGTGCCATAGTATAATGATTTTTCTTCCACAGGCGTCAACTCATTTTTATCAATGTATCTTCCTATAAACATTCCAAGAATGTTGTCTTTGTTGTCCTCGTACAATTCGCCGAAGTCATAGTCTGGAACTGTGTTGTCCACAATGTCCACCACGTTTCCAGTATTTTCAATTTCTGTTAAGTCAAGTTCAAATTCAGGGTCTCTGTATCCCTGGAATATTATGCGATACATATTATCTTCACCGTGCTCTGCATATGCATCTTGCAAACGGCTTTTGATTTCCATATTTGTTAGGTTTGGTGTTACAGGGAATTCCATATCCATATATATTCTCTTTGCGAATGGAACGAACTTTAACTCTAGGCCGTCTTTGTCTACCTCGCCGTAAATATAGCCTCTATCGCCAATATCGTTTTTGTCGATTGGCTCTAGAGAACCGCAGTATGCCATTTTGTTTGACTCATTAATTGCTGGTTTATGAATATGACCCATAGCCACATAGTCAAAGCCTGACATAGCAACACGTTTTTTATTGATTGGGATGTGTTTCTCATCTCCACCGTGTGCCACAAGGATATTTATTTTATCAGGGTCGTTTACTATCACGTGATCATACATAGCATCTGTATTTTCTGTAGTGTAGTAACTTAGACCGTAAACGCAAGTGTTTAGCTCTGGGATATCATACTCTTCCACATTCTTGCTATCGATAAATAATACATTATCACTCCACTCGAATGTTTCATAAAACGAACCCTTCTTTATTGAGTCGTGATTTCCCGCACAAAGAACAACCTTTGTGGAAGGAATTGTGGAGAATAAGTAATCCACTTCCTTAAGTTCTCTTAGTAAAGGCTGTCTGTGGAACAAATCACCCGCGATAATAAGCAAGTCTACAGGCTTGTTCTTAATTTCTAATATTAATCTTTCAAAAGTATTCCAGATTTCATCTCCTCTAGTCTCCGCCCAGGGATGTCCCTTTTCAGGCGTAGCGCCGAGATGAATATCTCCCGTGTGAATAAAACGCATTTCTGTTCTCCTATTTTATTCTATATTTTTGGCTTGTTAATATGCCTTAATATCTTTGTTAATCTTTGTAGTGCTCTTCTTTTGTCCAAATTTTCTTTCCGTATTTGTCTAAAACTAGACCATATACTCTTTTGGCTTTGCTTATGGCTTCTTTTCTGTCTGCCTCTACGCTCTGTAGTTTTCCATAGCCATATACATAGAAGACATCACCTTTTCTCTTTTCTAAGTTTGCCTCAATCTCTGATGCATCAGAAAACTTCACTTCGCCGAATGGAAGAATCTTCGTAGATTTGTCTGTTGGAAGTTTGTTTGTAAATGACAATACTTCCTCGCGCATCTTGATATCATCAGTGTAGTAACTGAATGTGCAAACTGCCATGGCTTCTTCTGTATTATCTAACAACTGGTCATCATCAATATTCTTTCCGTTTTTCCAACGCTTAATATTTATGATTCCATCTTTAATATCAATATTCTTTATAAATACATTCTTCTTTGAATATGACTTCTGCTCTCTTAGACCATAATCTACAATCTTTAATGCATACATCGAGAAGAATTTGTTTTTCTTGATGTCTTTGTCTTTGGCGAGGCCATAAATCATACTTTGACCAGAGAAACCAAGCACACAATTTTTGTCGCCGTTTTCTGCGTCTAGACTTCTCTTTTCACCTGTGTTTAGGTTGAGGATTGTAATGCTCTCGCTGTTATCTCTTCCTGCGTATTTATTAAACGCTAGATACTGACCGTCATCGCTCACCGCGTAACTTCCAGCCTCTAAGTGCTCAACCACTTTACCCCACTCCTGAGTTTTTAGATTTGCATAGTAAATAGTGTCATCAAGCATGATGTACAATGTTCTATCTCCCACGTGGCAAAGAGTCTTTAGCTGATTATCTAAAAGTTCAGCAGTGCTCTTCGTAGGAATGAATACCTGTTCCCTAGAAGTGTTTGATTTAATATTATAAGACATAATGGATATGCCATTTCTTCCTATGTGATTTTCGGCTGGGCTATAACCGTAAATCATGTAGTCAACATTTCCCTTGTTATCAATGTCTACAACCTTTGTCTTTGTCATCTCTAGCTCTTCGCTAGATTTTGCACCCATCTTGTAGATCTGATAGAACTTTCTATTTTCAACATTTTGCGCGTAAACATCTCCGTTTATAGCAAATGCGATATACTTTTTGTTGTCACTCTCAACGTGCTCTATTTTGTCGTAGTTTTGAATTCCTAGATCAATAAAGCTTGCGCCCAGATTGTTTTTGTTTGCTTCCCAAATTTGGTTTACTTCTCTATCGTAGCCAGTCACATATTGTTTGCCAGCGTAACTAAATACTGTGATAGTTTCCCACACATTGTACTTTTCAGTTGCCTTCTCAGCATTCTTTGCCTTAACCTGATAAGTCAAAGTATATGTAGTGGCTGGGCCAGTATCCTTCATTGTGCACTCTTTAATAGCAACATTTGTCTTTGTGATTTTCTCCGCCGCCAAAGTACTCCAAAGAAGCATAGTGTAACTAGAGTTGATTGTTACTTTGCCCAGGTTGTCATTACTCTGAACTGTTGGATCAGTCTCTAAATAATTCATTAAATTTGATCTCTCAGTCTCTTCAAAAGTTCTGTCGCTAAATCTCTTTGCGAATGCGACTTGTTTGTCGACAAATTCATTTTTGGCGATGATTGCTCTTGCATAGTAGTTGATGGCATCATGCTTGTCTGTTGTAACCACAAACTTAAGTCTGTACTCAATGCCGGCTTCCATAATGGCATTGGCCTTGAAGTCGAATGATGCGCTCTTTCCAGCGCCCCTCATCTCCTCGATTTTACCGTGGTCTACTAGTCTGTCATCGTCAGTACTCTTTACTTCATATCTAATAGAACGAATAGTGTCTCCATTCTCATTTACTTTGAATGTAGTAGTTCTATCAGGTTTTATTATTACAATAGTATTTCTCTCCACGTTTTCCTGGAGATTATTTGTGTAACCATAAATGTTTCCTGTCTTCATCTTGCCGTATGTGGCCATAATCTTTGGAACTTGATCTTTTACGGCGCTAGAAGAACTGTTACCATCATTTTTACTAGGTCCCGAACACCTCGTCAAAATGCCCACTACCACAATGGCAATAAAAATACATATAATAGTTGTGATTATTATAGTTTTACTTTTGCTACTTTCCATTTATAATTACTACTCTTTTCCTTCGTCGAAGACTTATTTTCTTTTTGTTACTTTAGGGAACTCAAACGCGACCGCTTCAAATGGCTTAAGTGGAATCTCAAGTCTGTATGGTCTGCCGTCACACTCTCCCTCTTTTGCTTTGTATTTAACTACCTGGTCATCATTCTCAGTAGATAGGATTCTCTTGTAAGTTCCTGCCTTTGGAACACCAACTATATAGTCAGTTCTCTCCATTGGTGTGAAGTTAAATACGAATCCAACTGAGTTTTTGTTATCTGCCTCAGTAGTCTTTCTGATGAAACTGAAAATACTTCTCTCGTTATCATCAGCATTTATCCATTCAAACGCACCATAACCCTTTGTCTCGGTATAAAGTGCTGGATACTTCTTGTACATTTCAAGAAGTCTATGAACAAACTTCTGCATGTCTTTATGCTCTGGCTCTTCTAGCAAGTGCCAATCAAGTGAACGCTTCTCCGACCACTCCTGAAGTTGTGCAAACTCCTGTCCCATGAAGAGAAGTTTTCTTCCTGGGTGACCAAACATAAACATATATGCAGTCTTTAGGTTTTTAAATTTATCTGCTGGGTAGCCTGGCATCTTGTTATACATTGAGCACTTAAGGTGAACTACCTCATCGTGAGATAGAACCAAGATAAAGTTCTCACTGAAACAATATGTCAAACCAAATGTCATCTTGTTGTGCGCGCCCTTCTTAAACAAAGGATCCAACTTTGTGTATTCTAAGAAGTCGTGCATCCAACCCATGTTCCATTTGTATGAGAAACCAAGTCCGCCATCTTTTGGATCTTTAGTAACATCTGGCCAAGCTGTTGACTCCTCTGCTATCACGTAAGCACGAGGATTTCTATAATTCATTACGCTTGAAAGATGTTTGAAGAACTCGATAGCTTCCAAGTTTTTGTTGTCGCCATATTTGTTTGGTACCCACTGGCCTTCGTCGCGGCCGTAGTCTAGGTATAGCATAGATGCAACCGCATCCACACGAAGTCCATCAATATGATATTTCTCTACCCAGAACAAAGCATTTGCAATCAAGAAGTTTGAAACTTCAGTCTTTGAATAGTCAAACACCTTTGTTCCCCAGTCTGGGTGCTCTCCCAAACGTGTATCTGCATATTCATAAAGTGGCTGTCCGTCAAACATCGCAAGTCCGTGCGCATCTCTAGGGAAGTGCGCAGGAACCCAATCAAGGATTACTGCAATATCTGCCTGATGGAAAGCATCCACCAAATACATAAACTCATCAGGGCTTCCGTATCTAGATGTTGGAGCATAGTAACCAGTTACCTGATATCCCCATGAACCATCGTATGGGTGCTCTGCTATACCCATCAACTCTACATGTGTGTAGCCCATCTTTTTAACGTACTCTACCAATTCTTTGGCGAGGCGTTTGTAATCGTAAAATCCATCTTCATCATCTGGGCCCTGGAAATCTTTCTTCCATGAACCTAGGTGACATTCGTATATAGACATTGGTTGCTCGTAGTGATTCTCTCTAGACTTCTTGGCAATCCAATCATGATCTTTCCATTTATATTTGTCCACGTTAAATACGCGTGAAGCAGTGTCAGGTCGAACTTCCGAATAAAAACCATACGGATCAGTCTTGTAAAGTGTGCGACCATCCTGTGTTGAAATCACATACTTATATGCGCAGCCCTCTTTCACGTCCGGTACAAACAACTCCCAGATTCCTGATTCGTTGTTCATCTCCATGTTGTGATCAAATCCAATCCAGTCATTGAACTCGCCAATCACAGACACGTTCACCGCGTGAGGTGCCCACACTGCAAAGTACACACCTTTTCGTCCGTTCTTTGTAACTAGGTGCGCTCCCAACTTGTTATAAATTTCATAATGTGTTCCTTTTCCAAAAAGGTAACAATCATCTTGTGTAATGAAATCTTTTGACATACATTTCTCCGTTTCCTGCACATCGTGCATTTAAATGTATATTTTATGTAAACCGCGCGGGTTTTCTTATTTCCCGCTCATCAAAGTCTATTTTCTGTTGTAGTTAATCAAGCAACCTTTAAGAATGATTTCTCTTTCTCTATCTGTTAGCGGATCCATCTTCAAAGTAAATGGCTTCATCTCATTGTTCTCCACATCCACTACATATGCTGTAAACTCTGTCTCGGCATTTTCAATAGCTGTTCTAATTCCTGGAATGTAGATGTAGTCATTAAGTTTGAATGGTAGATCGTCCTCGTCAAAGATAAATGGCAACATTCCCCAGTTGATTAGGTTAGAGCGATATCTCTTTGTTGCGTATTCTTTGGCGATGTTAGCCCAACCACCTAGAACCTTCTGACATGATGCAGCCTGTTCTCTAGCTGAACCATCACCTGGCTTAACAGCGTAGATTGTACTTCCGATAGATACACAAGTTCTGTCAAAGTCTTTGTCTGGCATCTGCTCTTTGATAACAGTACGCATTGGCTTGAACTCTGGGAATGCCTCCGATGGACACTCGTTCTTTTCTACAGCCTTCTCTGCTACCTGGATGTCTTTTGCTCTTTGTACATAACCTGGATCCTTTCTTGAAAGCGCAAACTCTGCAAGTCCAAGTGGATTTGATCTATATGATGAAGTCTCTCCTGATGGAATCAACTCATCTGTAGTAGTAACTGGATCGTGAATCTCTGAAACTACTTTTAGTACCATGTTTTCTTTTAGGTCAACCATCTCTGGCCAATCCTTAATGTTTGGTCCAAGTTTTAGCTCAGTATCTGGGTCTGGTTTAAGCGCTGAATCAAATACTCTGTTTTCATAAATGCTCTTATCGAAGTGATACTTCTGTCCCTTAAACTCAACGTCTAAGTCTGTAGCTGGAGTTAAGAAACCTTTATTTGCAGCGGTCGCTGCTATTGATCTAGCATCCATCAAAGCGACTGAGGCTATCTGGCCGTTCTGAAGTTTTGAGCCCTCGCGGTTAGGGAAGTTACGAGTCGAATGACGAATACTGAATGCATCATTCGCTGGTGTATCGCCCGCGCCAAAGCAAGGACCGCAGAACGCAGTCTTGAGAACCGCACCAGTCTCCATAAGGTCTGCTGCTGCTCCGTTTTTGATCAGTTCCATATATACTGGCATAGATGCGGGATAAACGCTAAGTGTAAACTCGTCTGAACCAATGCTGTGGCCTTTTAGTATATCTGCTGCTTCGCAAATATTTTCAAATCCACCGCCGGCACAACCAGCGATAATTCCCTGCTCTACGTATAGTTTTCCATTTCTAATCTTGTCCATTAGTGTGTAGTCAACCTGACCGTCCAATGAAACAAGTGCTTTCTTTTCAACATCGTGCAAGATGTCTTCTAGGTTTTCGTTTACTTCGTCTATAGTGTATGTGTTCGATGGGTGGAATGGCATAGCAATCATTGGCTTAATGCTTGATAGGTCTACTTCCACTATTCCATCGTAGTAAGCTACATCACCTGGGTTAAGTTCTTTGTAGGCGTCTTTTCTTCCGTGAATCTCGTAAAATTCTTCTATCTTTTCATCTGTGCGCCAGATCGATGATAGACATGTAGTCTCTGTAGTCATTACATCAACGCCTATTCTAAAGTCAGCACTCAAGTTGCTAACTCCAGGGCCCATAAATTCCATAACTTTATTCTTAACGTAGCCCTTTTCAAAGACAGCACCGATAATAGCAAGTGCCACGTCCTGAGGACCAACGCCCTTAGCAGGTTCACCTGTCATATAGATACCAACTACTTCTGGCATATTGATGTCATATGTCTGCTCCAAAAGCTGTTTAACTAGTTCAGGTCCACCCTCACCCATAGCCATAGTACCTAACGCGCCATAACGTGTATGTGAGTCAGAACCTAAAATCATTTTTCCACCTTCAGCTAGCATCTCTCTAGCAAACTGGTGAATTACTGCCTGGTGAGGTGGTACATAGATTCCACCGTACTTCTTAGCAGCGCTAAGTCCAAACATATGGTCATCTTCGTTTATAGTTCCGCCTACTGCACAAAGTGAATTGTGGCAGTTTGTAAGCACGTATGGGATTGGGAAATGATCCATTCCCGATGCTCTGGCAGTCTGAATAATTCCCACAAAAGTAATATCGTGAGAAGTCATCTTATCAAACTTGATCTGTAGTTTTTCCATATTGTCCGATGTATTGTGGTCCGCCAAAATGTTGTAAGCCATTGTGTTCTTTTTAGCCTCTTCTTTTGACATACCATCATAGTTTTCAACTAGGTCTTTTCCACCTACTAAAAACATTCCACCATCTGATAATTTAATCATAAAACCTCCTAAATATAGGGCATTTTAGCCCACAAAAACTGGTCGTAACCGCCAAAAGGGCGCAGTTACACACTTATAGGTATTATACAATAAATTTCAATTTATTTGTAGTGGAAAAAGGGGAATAATGACTGGAAAAAATGATCTTTTTAACATTGACAATAAGAAAAATAGCAATATAATAAAGGTAGAGACGATGCCGGTAAACGGCTAGTCCTCAGAACGATTTAATTAACCGCTCCAGTGAACTGGGGCGGTTAGTTTTTTGGACGATTATTTCGTCCTATGATATAGCCTATACTCAACGCAGTTAAACATAGAGCAAGGATTGAAATAAAAGAATTTATTACATCCATCTATATCACCTCCTTTCCAAAAGTTAGAAACTTTTTGGATTGGAGAACTAGCCGTCCACCGTTTATGGCAACGCCTCAGGAGATTATTATAATACTCCGAAAATAAAAAAGCAACATCAACTTTTTGTGATGTTGCTTTTTTATTTGATTTTTAATCGTTTAATTATTTCTTAAACTGCATCCATGCTACCTTAATACCAGCCTGAACATCTTCTAGTTCGATATTGTAAACACCCTTCTCTAGGTTTAGCTTACATACCTTCTGTGTTACCCAGTAGCCATCTGTACCAGCTGTCTGTAGTGTAAGTACATTGCCTTTGTCGGTGTTCATTTTTAGTGTGGCCTGATATAGGTTGTGGCTGTCGAAGCACATATTTACGATTAGTGTGTATGTACCAGACTCCTCTACTATCATAGTAGCGTATTTTTCGCTGTCGAATTCCACCTTATCATTTCCGTTGATTGTGAACTCTTTGTACTTAGGTGTAGCGTCTGGATCTACTGGACAATCCTTAGGAACATCAGTGTCTACTAGCTCTCTCTCAATAACTGTCGCATTGATTAAGAAGTTTAAGATGTTCTTTGACGCTCTTTGAAGTTCGCCAATAGTTAGTCTTCCTTCTTCTACTGATTTAACTGTATTATCACCGTGTGAGTTCACCTCAGCACCGTTGTTGTTTACGATCATGTACGCATCGTTTTGTGAGCGAATCATATCGCGAGTAAACTGAGCAGATTCTTCGCCGCCTTTTACTACGTCGTTCATTCTAGCCCACCAGTCTGTCATAACCATTCCGTCAAAGCCCCACTCTCCACGAAGGATTGTAGTACAAAGGTCATAGTTGGAAGCTGACCAGTGACCGTTTACAGGGTTGTAAGCAGTCATCAATGTCTTGATAGTTCCAGCTTTCACTGCCATCTCGAAAGGTTTTAAGTAAATCTCACGAATAGCACGCTCTGAAGCAACCGCATCAATCTTAAATCTGCTAGCCTCCTGACTGTTTAGGGCAAAGTGCTTGATAGTTCCCCAAGAACCGCCTGCCTTGATACCACCAGTACAAGCAACTGCCATCTTACCAGCTAGGAATGGGTCCTCTGAATAGTACTCAAAGTTACGTCCGTTAAGAGGACTTCTATGAATGTTAACACCAGGGCCAAGCAATGTATCAACCTTGTGGTTAACCAACTCTTTACCCTCAAATGTGTATAACTCTTTAATCAATTCTGTATTCCATGTACATGCAAGCAAAGTTCCGATAGGAAGCTGAACCGTGTCGTCTTTCATACGAAGACCACTAGGTCCGTCGGCACAACATCCAACTGGAATACCAAACTTAAACAATGAATCGCTAAGTCCGCCAAAGGCAGATGCTGTAGAGTCTGTAACACGTGGGCTACTCATACCCTCGCCACGTACCAAACATGCCATATCTTCTACGCTTAGCTGCGCCACGAAATCATCCATAGATGCTTTTCCTTTGTGAACATCCTGTAGTTTGATTCCTTTGTCGCCCGTAATCTCCATAGATTTCGGAAGATTGTTTTCTATTCTAAGTGCCAAATCAACAGTAGGCTTCATGGAAGGAATCCACTTCTCATCGTAGATATCTCCCTTAGCATCACCTGTAGTTAGCACTTCTAAGTTTTCATCATCTGGGCAGAGGCATTCGCTGCACTCCTCTACCACTTCTAGTTCTTCCTGCTCAAAGATAGAAACCACACTACAATTCTTCACGCTGTTACCAACGTGGAATTGATATTTGCCCGTTTCTAGCACGTAGCAAGATTTATGACCAGTAAGTCCTCTGTCATCGTAAGATGCCATAACTTCCTTTGGCACAACGATTTCTAGAGTATCTGTTTTGTTAGGTTTTAGTTCTTTAGTCTTAGCAAATCCCACCAAAGCCTTCTTAGATTTTCCAAGTTTTCCCTGTGGAGCTTCTAAGTAAATTTGTACAACTTCTTTGCCGGCCACGTTTCCTGTGTTTGTAACATCAATCTTAAACACCGTTTCATCCACGCCGTACTGCACTTCTTCAGTAATGATGTCGAAAGTTGTGTATGAAAGTCCGAAACCAAACTCATACATAACCTTATGAGGCGCGAAAGTTTCAAAATATCTGTAACCTACATAAATATCTTCTTTGTAGTAGTTTCTAAAGTCATTGCCGAAGTTGTATGTAGATGGGTAATCCATAATGTCGTATGTGATAGTGTCAGAAAGTTTGCCACTTGGGTTAACCTTACCAAGCAAAACGTCCATTACAGCGTTTCCACCTTCCATACCGCCTTGCCATACATAAACAATAGCTGTGATATGATCCTGTGTTTCAGGATCAATCGCCCACTTCATATCAATAATGTTTGAAGTGTTAAGTAAAACGATTACTTTATCAAAGGCTTTGGCTATATTTTTAATATTATTATTCTCTTTTTCTGTAAGTAGGTAACTGCCCTCTCCAATATAATTATCTTTATCTTCGCCGGCTGTTCTACCGATTACATAGATAGCCTTCTTTGTCTTTCTGGCTTGTTCTTTGGCGTAGTCCTCAGTTATTTCCATGTCATGCTGATGCCAAGGTTCCTGAGCCCATCCGCCACCACCGTTGTTAAACGGATTGTCCTTTAGCCATTCTTCGTAGTCATTTATAATGTCTTCATTTATCTTTAGGCCTGAATTTCTGATTCCTTCTAGCAAGTTTACTGCATAAGGCACTGTAACAGCACCACCCGAGCCTGTACCACTTCTGTAGTAGTCAAACATTGGGCGTCCAAAAACAGACACAACCTCATTTTTGTCCAAAGGAAGTGTATTTTTCTCATTTCTTAGAAGAACCGCGCCTTCAGCCGCCGCTTCTCTAGATTTGTTTATAAATTTGTCTAAATTTCTCTTTGTCATATCGTCCTCCAAATAGTTAGTTCTAATATAACATAATTGCAAGTATATAGTAGTAATATTTTTTGATGTTACTACTTAAATTTTACTGACCATTATGGCAAAAAATATGTAATTGTTGACATTATATAATTAATCGTTTTTCTTCTTTATTAAAGTGCTATTTATTTGTCTTATGGTCTCAAATATTGTAAAATACTACTTAAAATGAGAGAAAGAAGGGATATTATGAGCAAATATTTCAGCGAGATGGAAACTGCTTCTAGAGACGAGCTGACCAAACTTCAAAATGAACGTCTAGTAGAAACAGTTAAACACGTCTACGAGAACATGGCTCCATACAGAGCCAAAATGGAAGAAATGGGTTTGACACCTGATGATATCAAAGGAATTGAGGATCTTCACAAGCTACCATTTCTAACAAAAGATTTCTTAAGAGAAAATTATCCAGACAAACTTTTAGCTGTGCCAAAGACTGACTGCGTGCGTATCCAGTCTACTTCTGGTACTACAGGAAAGCGTGTTGTAATGTTCTACACACAAGACGATGTGGACATTTGGGATGAGTGTTGTGCTAGAGCTCTTGTGGCTGCGGGTGCGACAAAGGATGATGTAGTTCACGTAAGTTACGGCTACGGATTATTTACTGGTGGTGCGGGACTTCATGGTGGTTCTCACAAACTTGGATCACTTACACTTCCAATGTCATCTGGTAACACAGCAAGACAGCTACAGTTTATGCAGGACTTAGGTTCTACTATTCTTTGCTGTACTCCTTCATATGCTGCATATCTAGCAGAGAGTATTGCAGAGGAAGGTATTAAGGATAATATAGTTTTAAAGAGCGGTATCTTTGGCGCGGAAGCATGGTCAGACGAAATGCGTGCAGATATCGAAAAGAGTCTAGGAATTAAGGCTTACGACATTTACGGACTTACAGAAATCAGTGGTCCTGGTGTAGGCTTTGAATGCGAGTGTCAAAATGGATTACACATAAACGAAGATCATTTTATCCCAGAAATCATAGATCCAAACACTGGCGAAGTTTTGCCAGACGGCGAAGAAGGTGAATTAGTATTCTCATGTATTAGCAAGAAGGCTATGCCACTACTTCGTTACAGAACTAGAGATATAACAAGCCTCACTCACGAGAAATGTGAATGTGGAAGAACAATCGCCCGTATCGAGAGACTAAAAGGTCGTACAGATGATATGCTTATCATCAAGGGTGTAAATGTATTCCCATCACAGATTGAGGAAGTTTTGATTAACCAGGGACTTGCTCCTAACTATCAGCTAGTAGTTGATAGAGTTAACAACAGTGATACTTTAGAAGTTCTAGTTGAGATGACACCTGAGATGTTCTCAGATACTGTGGGCGCTATCGAAAAAACTGAGAAGAGAATCGTATCAGCGCTTAAGAGTATGCTTGGTATTTACGCTAAGGTTTCACTCGTTTCACCAAAATCAATCGAGCGTTCTGAAGGTAAAGCAGTTCGTGTAATCGATAAGAGAAAGATATAGGAGGTTTTGATATGTATATTAATCAAATTTCTGTTTTTGTAGAGAATAAGCCAGGTAGACTTTTTGAACTTACTAACTTTTTGGCTGAACAAAATATAAACTTAAGAGCTTTGGAAGTGGCAGATGCCAGTGATTATGGAATCATCCGTATTATTGTAGATGATCCATTCGCTACACTTAACACATTGAAAGAAAATGATTGGGTTTGCAAGCTAACTGAAGTAGTTGGCGTTAAAATTCCTGATGAACCAGGTTCAATGGCTAAGATTTCTAAAATCTTATCAGACGCTGATGTAAATGTTGAATACTGCTACGCTTTCCTAGCAAAAGATAGTAATGATGCATTACTAATTCTAAAAGTAACAGACAACGAAAATGTAATATCTATCTTTGAGGAGAACAATATTGCGCTAATCAATCAAGATGATTTAGCAAATGCATAAAACTTGCCTTTATAGGAGGCATAAAAAATACAGGGGTCTCACTAACAATCGTTTGACCCCTGTATTTTTTTATGCCAGTTAATGGCTGTTTTATGATTTAAAAACCTTGCTGTATTAGTTCAACATCTTCTATCCTTTTATCTTATACTTCTTCTGCATGTTCTTTATTCCTAGAACATTCCAGAGCTGATGTTTATATGCATCTGGATTATCTTTTAAATATTGTTCGCGTGATTTAGGCGACATTCCCTCTAAGTTTGGATACTTTCCTGAGTAAATATTATCCGCGATAAATACTGTTAATAACACCGCACAGATAATAATTCCTGTTTTCAACGACAGCATACTAAATCTATTATCTAAAACTGGTGCTACCACATAAATACATGCTAGACAAGCAACACCAAACACTAGCAATCCTTCGGCGCAGACGTGTCCGTTTATATTTAGGAAATATCCGCTGTAGTTCCAAAATCTTGCTCCGTGTTTTGCCAAAAGCGATGCTCCCGTAATGTACTCAATCACTCCGCAAAAGACGATCGATGCAAAGAATGTTGCGACCGGATATTTTTTGATTCTAGTAAGTACTAGCAGCGCTCCTATTCCACCCGTTCCATATATTGGAAGCCATGGGCCATAGTTAACACCTCTGTTTACAACCTCACCTTTTTCAACCAAGTGTAGAATCACTTCCCAGCCCCAACCAATGAAGCAGAAGACGAAGAACATTAGCACAAGAGAAATCAAGCAATACCTTCTCGTGTACAGCATAGATGAATCTCTGTTTCCTTTTTCCTTCTCCGGCAAAGTAAACAATCTTCTCGGATATGATTTGCCATCGATAGCATCTTCCAAGTTTTTAATTTTCGCCTTGTTTGTTTGGATGCGCCTGTAATCCCACTCGTATTCATTCATAACAGGAACAATACCAAACCATTTGGCGAAGAAGCCTTTGACGCCCTTCTCCTTAGGAAGTTCAGTTCCCTCTTGTCTTATTTCTCTAACATCGGCGTAAGCTGGCTTGATAATTTCTTTGTCGGCCTTTGCGAAGATGTATTTGTCATTCATCATTTCGGCATTTTCTATCTTATTATCAAATGCCAACTTTCTAATATATTTATAGTACTCTACATATGTGGACTCTCTGTAAGCTGCGACAAAGAAAAGTGTTGCCAAGCCATATGTAATCCAGCCCAATATATCCCAGAGGATAAAACTGAAGTCTAATTTGAAGCACTCCCACTTGTGTCCATACATCATTTGACGAGAAAGCGTAATAGCCTCGCTACCAGTCATATCTGGATTCTCCGCCAAAATATATGGGGTCATAAAGTACGCATAGTGCTTAATGAAATACCCCACGATTGTGAGCGACCATAGCGTTTCATAAACAGTCCACTTCAAAGCGGCCTTTGAAACCTTAAAGTGTCTTCCCACTCTTGATAGGAATAAGAATCTATTGAACTGAACCTTTTCATAAGTGGAGCCTTCCATAAAGATTCTCTTCATTATTACTCTGTAAACATTGATGAGGAATATCCACACCGCAATCAGCATAAGCGCCGCCAAAGATACAAATATGAATGAAGCCCAGTTGTTATCTTTTACTATAGAAAGAATAGCTGAATAGATTGTCACAATAACAGCTCCGGATGATACTTTGTTTACAATGTTTGCAAGTACACCTCTTTGATGGTTAAGACTAATTACACCACCTATAGTGTCCTTTTTCTTTTGTTCTTTCTTCTCATTTTCAGCGGTCTTCTTTTCTGCCTTGTCTGCGTTGCCTTTGGCTAAGTCAACCAATATATTTTCAGACAATCTATCATCAAGCGTGGAAGGAAGTGCTGCAGATCCTTCTTCTCTCACTTTGTCTACAACCTTCTTGCCATCTTCTGCCTGTTTAACAACTCTAATATTATCTTTATCTGCAGAGAAAAACTCTAGCGATACCTCATACTCAGTACCGATAACCGCTGCCAACAAACATACCGTAATGAAAATCCAGTAATGCGCCTTCAGCGATTTCTTTCCAGCTTTTTTCCATTCTTTTCTAGTGTTCATATTCCTCTCCCTCAAAATAATTCCTAATAATTATACATTATCACTCTTCTAAATATCAATAAAAATATACTCTTCAAAAAACATCGCACTTTGCCATACACATTACTCCGCAAGAAACACTGCACTTTGCCATACACAGATTTAGTTTTAAAAGGGCATAAAAAAATAGAGGGGTCAAACGATTTTAAGTGCGACCCCTCTATTTTTTTATGCCTAGTTGAAATTATTCAACTGTGTATGGCAAAAGTGCAATGTTTCTTGCGCGTTTAACTGCTGTAGTAATTGCTCTCTGATGTCTAGCACAGTTTCCTGTAACTCTTCTTGGAAGAATTTTACCTCTTTCAGAAATATAATTCTTCAAAGTCTCTACATCTTTATAATCAATTGCTTTTGCTTCGCTTGCGCAAAATGCACATACTTTTTTTCTTCTACGACCGCCTCTTCTTCTCATTGGAGAGTCCGATCTATCTTTGTTATATGCCATAATAACTTGACCTCCTATAATCTAATTAAAAGTTAAATGGAAGACCTGAATCATCTACACTGTCAGGAATGTTCATAAAACCATCGCCAGCATCTGCTGTAGGTTCTTCTGCCTTTGGCTCAGCCTGAGGCACTGGAGCTGATGCGTTCTGCTCTGAAGCAGCTTTACTCTCAGCAAACTCCTGATTTTCTACAATTACGTCTGTAGTGTAAACTGTCTGTCCATCTTTGTTCTGATAACTACCTGTCTGGATACGTCCATCTACTGCTATCTTGATTCCTTTGTGGAAATACTTCTCTGCAAACTCACCTGCACGACCAAATGCCACGCATCTAATAAAATCTGCTGTAGGTTCGCCATCTCTTTTGAATCTTCTATCAACAGCCAATGTGTATCTTGCTATACATAACTGATTATCTCCGTTGTTAGAATATCTAACATCAGGATCTGCAGTCAAACGACCCATTAAAACAACTTTATTCATATTATTTACCTCTCTTGTTAATTTTTACGCTTCTACACTCACGCACAAAAATCTCATAACATCGTCCATAATACGAAGTCGGCTTTCTAACTCACGAGTCATGTCTGTGTTATCAGTTTCGATTGTGATGAAGTAGTAGTAAGCTTCTTTCATCTTTTCGATTTCATAAGCTAACTCTTTAAGACCAGCTTCGTCCACGTTAGTGATCTTTCCACCGAATCTCTCGATGTACTCTTTCACTTTGTCAACCTTTGCTGCTCTTGCTTCATCGTCAAGCTTTGCACTAACAACAACTGTTAATTCATAATTATTCATGCTTTTTACCTCCTTTTGGTCTTGGCCCTCTAGTTACCCAAAGAGCAAGGAACCACGCAAAATCGTGGTATGTTAATACATTACGAGCCCTTATTTTATCACAATTACCTATTAGTGTAAAGACTTAAAACTGCTATATTTATGGGCTTTTTCAACAAAAAAAGACTAGTGTTTTTTCATCACTAGTCTTTTAATCATCTCTTTTTTAGTATACTACTCGACCCACACCAACTACATGATCTAAGTTGTTATAAGTGAATCGTGGTGTTCCCTTTTCTACCACATATCCGTTTCCGGCATACATTGCCACGTGATATATGTTAAGCGTTCTACCCGGTTGTGAATATTTAACTGCGCTGTTGTAGTCTCCATAGAAGAACAAGTCACCTGGTCTTAAGTCATCCATCTTTGTATAACCAAAGTATGCGATTTGACCTTTTGCTCTTAGGTAGTCAAACAAATATGCCGCTGGAAGCGCGTACTTTGTCGATCCCAATTTTGCATGGTAGTTCTTATATGCTTTATAACCCTTCCACACTAGAGCTGAACAATCATAATAACCGTCAGCCATTCTATTTCCTTGGCTATATGTCCAATGGTTAACTATATATTTAGCTCTCTTGATAATAGTCTTTATACCGGTTGCTGCCACTTCTACTCTGTAAGAGTAAGTCATAGTGCCAATCTTAACATCTACGTATGTAACACCAGAACCTCTACCTGTAATTGTTCCATCTAGGGCAACCGTACACTTCGATGTATCTCTACTAGTAAACTTTGGTTGAATCTTTCCGATTCCGCCAATCTTAATCTTCGTAGTGTTTCCTTTGGCTAGGACGCCTATAATCGAACCAAACTTAGGAGTAACTACATAATAGTTAATCTTATATTTCTTACCATGAACTTTCGCAGTGATTGTTCCGTGTCCTTTTTTCTTTCCTAGCAATCTAACTTTGTTATTATAGACTGTTGCTTTTACGCACTTCTTGTTAGATATTTTATATTTAACTTTGGAAACTTCACTTAAACCTGTGAAATAAACATATTGATATCTGTTTGATCCGCCGGCTTTGGTGAAACAGTTAACAACATTTGTGTTGACCTGTGGATGTGTAACATAAATAGTATTTGTTAAAACTTCATTCTTTCCTGAATTATAGAATACAACCGCGCTTACCTTTGTTTTACCTACTGTAAGCAAGTTTGATGTGGCTGTTATTTTACCTTTTTCTGTTACAGTGGCAACAGCCGTGTTGCTTGAACTCCAAACTACTTTCTTTATGCTGTTCTCTCTAACGTTTGCAATTCCTAGATTGATAGTCTGGCCTTTTCTTTTGACAATTCTTCCAAAAGTAGGATGCCACTGTGAGTTATATTTTCTAATTGTTACTTTCGCTCTATCATTCAACCATGCTGGTTTTTTGATTTTTACTTCACCCAAAGACTTTACTTTTACTTTACATGTAGTAAAAGCTCCACCTTTCTTAGCCACTATAGTAGTAGTTCCTGGGTTCTTTGCCTTAATCTTGCCTTTAGATGTAACTGTAGCGATATGTGTATTTCTAGAGTGGAACTTAATCTGCTCTGTTCCATACACTTTCAATTTATAAGACTTTGTTTCAAACAAAGTAACTTTCTTCTTATTTAGAGCAATGTTTCTGTTTGTATCTGGTACTATCACTTTACTTTTATATGTTTTGCTTTTGTATTTAGCGGTAACAAATGTCATGCCGTATCCCTTTGGTGTAAATACTCCCGTATTGGATACTGTTCCTGTGAATGGATTTGAAACACCCCATGTCACTTTTGATCCCTTGACACTTCCTAGTTTAAAAGTAAATGTGTGCTGCTTATATATGTATTTTAGTGAGGCATTCAACTTAAGCGCAGCCTCTGTCTTTACAGGCTCCACTACATTAAAAGAAAAAATTGTTGCCGCACATAAAAATAGGGCTAAAACCCTTCTAAGGCTTTTTCTTTTGAAAAAGCCTTTGATAGGTTTATAGCTCAGTATGCTTTCCTCTTGTTCACCATTATGGTTTATAATACTCATTTGTAAATCACCCACTAACCTTGATCTTAGATTCTAAAATCCGTTTTGTGTTATTTAACTTTTACCTTCTTTATCTTTGCCCATGGACCATATACTTTTATTCCATTGCTTGCAACATTATAAGCTCTTGCTCCGACAAAGAGTTTTTTCTTGTTCTTAAGTTTCTTTGATTTAATAGTATATTTTAGTTTAGTTGTGTATTTTGTTACGATAGCCTTTTTATGCTTTTTAGCTTTCTTCTTATTCTTATATACACAAACTTTATATCCTTTTGCGTTTTTAACTTTAGCAAGTTTTATTTTCAACTTTTTAGCCGAACGTTTTTTCCTCCAAACTTTCTTAATCTTAGCTTTGCCTGGCGCCTTAACTGCTGGTGCCTTTGTAGGGGCTGCAGTTGTAACTTCGCTAGTAGGTTCTGCTGTAGGTGCTACTGTAGTAGTTGATGTTGCCTGTGTAGTTGTTATATCTTCTGCTTTAATAAAAGTAGCATCAGCTGTGTATGTGTCGCCACTTTTCACAATAGATATACATCTTAAACCAGACTCGTAGCCTTTGGCTCCCTCTGGCTTAACTTTGTACTGCATCTCTAAACTAACATCGCCTTTAAATTTAACTCTGTAGTATCTAGATATAGACAATCTCTGTGTAAAACTGCGATTAGTGTTAACTACATAATTAAGGGCATTTGTCCAATCCCCACTGCCTTCTTTATATTCAAAACTTTCAATATTATCTAGACTGCTTCCATTTACGGCCACTACATTTAATATTTCTGTTCCATCAACTTTATTAGGACTCTGAATGTGAGTATCTGTTTTCATAAACAAATATCCATCTTCCAAAGTATAATTCAAGTGTCCACTCATTCCTGCATACATTGACTCATCACTATGAGTTAAATATAAAGTAGCATTTCCTGGGAATGTATCCTCTACATCTCCATCACCCATAGTAGGCACAATAAAAGCAGCCACTAAAGTTGCAACTAATAATAATGATAATATATATTTTTTCATCTCTACTCCCTTTCTGAGAATTTCTCACCTAATAATATAACATATTTCAATTACGAATTGTGATAAAAAAAGCGGAAACACTAGGTCTCCGCTTTGTAGAGGCGCGTACCAGATTTGAACTGGTGATAAAGGTGTTGCAGACCTCTGCCTTACCACTTGGCTAACGCGCCGTATTTAACAACTCAAGTATTATAACAACTCATATAATTATCGTCAAGGCTTAGCTAAATGCTCATTTATGCAGTAAAAATACCTGTGATAATCTTCTGAATTAGGTTATTATCGTAAATCCAACTCAATACATCATTGCTAGCAATGCCGTCGCAAATCATTTTGCCCCAGTCGGTTGTACTAAATACTGTAACCACAATACAAGCAATCCAAATGATGAATACTGACTCGATCAAGCCTACTAATCCACCGCCGGCTGAGTTAAATGCATGAATAACCGGTAGTTTGGTAATCAAATCCATCACTCTTATTAACACTTTTAGCAAAATAAAAATAATTATAAACAATAGGATGAACGAAAGCGCTCCTATTATCATATCCGTCAAAGCTTTTGTAAGATAATCCGCAAAACTGTTTACTTTCATCTCTGCATAGCTGTTTTTTGTATTGTTTTCATTCAATGATGACTTTACAGAATCAGGAAGCGGCAAATCTTCAATTATCTTCTCTTGTGATTCCACTCCTGTATCTGTGGCACTCTTTGTCGCATCCTTAATATTGCCTGCCACATATTCATCCACTCTAGCATACACTCCATCGTACACCGGAGATGCCGACAAAGTTTGCTTAGCTATAGGATTTAGGAAATTTACCAAAATAAGTACAATAAAAATAGAACCAAATGATAAAAGCATTCTGACTAATCCTTTTTTCATTCCGTAAATAATCATGAAGAGCATAAACGCTCCTACAATTACCAATATAATATTTCCCATCATTGTACTTGTCATCGTTTCGTCTTTCTTCTATATGATACTAATCTAATTCAATCTCTTCCGCCCTATCATTATATGTAACTAAAAAGTCTGTATCACTATCAAGCGGAATAATATCTGTAACGGATTTCTTAAATGTAGTCTTGAATTTTTCTACTCCATGCTTAGACATTATCAAAGCATTTTTGTCATTATACATTAAAACATTTTTGTCTGCAAATTTAATAGTATCAAACGCTAGACCTACTTCCTCATTCATCTTCTCACTAAGGCCAGTGTTGTAAACTACCACTCTATAAGGTTTGTTATCGCTCTTATTCTTAAACACAAGACCAATATAGTCTTCGTCGTAAAAGACTTTCTGCGCTTCGCCATTATACTTTTCTTCTTCGTCTATCTCTGGTTCATCGCCCACTTTGTAAACAGTGATTCTGTTTTCACTCACTGCTACTGCTGTGGATGAATCTGTAAAGTTCACAAATGGAACTAACTCATCTTTGTATTGTTTAAATGTAGCAACCACTCTATCCTTTTTGTTTTTGCCAGGACTGCCAAAATTGTAAAATACCACTTTACTCTTAATAGATCCCGCAGCCACCTCAACATATGACACAATCATCTTCTCTCCATCGTCCGACAAAGAAAAATTGAGTGGATATCCGTTTTCAACAAGAAGTGATTTGTGAGAAACCAAAAGATTTCCTTCTTTATCAAACACTTCAATATAGTTTACGTCTTTATCTTTAAGTAGCGCAGCCACTACACCTTGCTCTGCTATCTCTGCTTTTGCAATAGGGTATGTAGTAGTAACATTTCCCTTCTTTCCGTCTTTTGTAAAGATTTCAATATCATTAGCATTCTTATCTGCCACACACAAGTAATCTCCACAAGTATCTACCAAAGGATTCTTCATTTCATATGATTCATCCCATAAGGTAGTTTCTCCATCTAGATATGATATTCCGTTTCTACTATATTTAACTATCTCACCTTCAAAAGGAAGGAATTTGCTGCTCTCACCGCTCTTCATCTCAATTTTGTCTACTACTTTGTAGCCATCGTATGTTTTAAAGCGGTTAAATAGATATATAGCAAGCACAACTAAAAGCACGCAAAGAATAACCAAGCCCACTTTCACTCTAGTCTTAGTCATAAAACCTCTAGTAGCCTGAGCCGCCTTGGTATTTCTAGCTTCTCTAGTTTTTCTCTTCAGTTTTCTTTTAATGTTTTTAGCCATGTTAACTCCCGACAAATAGTTTACCCTAAATCAACTATACTGCCAAGTACTTCTCCTATAGGTTCATTCACCACAAGATTGGCAATACCATCTTTGCCGGTGCTGTCTTTATTTATTAAAACAAGTTTGTTTCCTCTGTAATAATCAACCAGTCCTGCTGCTGGATAAACTGTAAGAGATGTACCTCCCACTATCAACATATCCGCATTTGCAATAGCCTCTACAGACTTTTGAATAGTGACATTATCTAGCCCCTCTTCATATAGCACAACGTCAGGTTTAATCATTCCACCGCACTCACATCTAGGAACCAGGTCCATCTCCAATATATCTTCAAAGCTATAGAACTTTCCACACTGCATACAATAGTTTCTATGCACTGATCCATGAAGTTCATATACTTCCTTGCTACCAGCCGCCTGGTGAAGTCCATCAATATTCTGAGTAACTACAGCCTTCAGCTTACCCATTTCTTCTAGTTTAGCTAGCGCCTTATGTGCTGGGTTAGGCTCTACTCCTTCTATCAACATCTTCTCTCTATAAAATCTATAAAACTCATCTGGCTTATTCATAAAAAATGTATGACTAAGTATGGTCTCAGGCGGATAATCCCACTTCTGGTTATAAAGTCCATCCACACTTCTAAAGTCCGGCACTCCTGATTCCGTACTTACTCCGGCTCCACCAAAGAACACAATATTATCCGAACCGTTAATCCATTCTTTTAACTTTAAAACATTCTCGTTCATAAAGCACCTCCGTACAATCTCTTTTTGTATTATAACACTTTAAGAGTGGTGGCTCTATAACTATTCCTTCTTAATCAATCAGACATTTTCTTCTAACCATTCGTTAAATAATCTATAATATTTACCACTTTTTATCATTTCAGATACTTCATAATCTTTGCGAGGCCCTATTTTTTTATCTTCAAAGCCCATAAGTAATGCCGTAGCATACCCATACAAGACATCAGTATCCTGCATCATCAAAAATAAATTATATAAATCTTCATCATTACAATTATTTAATATTTTGTTTAAGTGTATCCGTATTACTTCTTTTCTCTTCATCGTCTCTCCTTTTTTGTTTTATCATAACAAAAACAGACTATGAATGTATCGTATTGATTACATTGTTATTTAAAAAGTATCGTATTAAATGCAAAAAAGACACATTCTTAAATGCATCTTTTTCGGTTATTTCGTTATACTATTGTCCTCCATCTTTGTTTCGTTTTACGATAACTCAAATTGTCCAGGTACTAAAATTCTGTTAAAGCCATAGTCTTTAACTCCTTTGTTTTACGATAACTCAAATTGTCCAGGTACTAAAATTGGGTTTAGGGTTTTATTTAGATAAGTTTTGTTTTACGATAACTCAAATTGTCCAGGTACTAAAATCTTGATAGCGATGCTGACATATACAGACAGGTTTTACGATAACTCAAATTGTCCAGGTACTAAAATTACTAAGACTTTTGATAATAAGGCTGACGCGTTTTACGATAACTCAAATTGTCCAGGTACTAAAATATGGTGTCATTGTTAAGACCGATAAGGTTAGTTTTACGATAACTCAAATTGTCCAGGTACTAAAATCTCAATACTTAACAAGATTACGCAGACATTGTTTTACGATAACTCAAATTGTCCAGGTACTAAAATTAGTGCCATACTACTTGTTTTTGCTTTTGGGTTTTACGATAACTCAAATTGTCCAGGTACTAAAATTGGACAACGTGGAGAAGATCATAGAGCAGTGTTTTACGATAACTCAAATTGTCCAGGTACTAAAATATGAATCAGATTTTGCACCAAATTGTAAATGTTTTACGATAACTCAAATTGTCCAGGTACTAAAATATGAACTAGCTGATGGATCTACAATCACATGTTTTACGATAACTCAAATTGTCCAGGTACTAAAATACGTGGGTACAGAATACCAACACTCACTATGTTTTACGATAACTCAAATTGTCCAGGTACTAAAATCTTCAACTTTTGCATTAGAATAAGCATTTAGTTTTACGATAACTCAAATTGTCCAGGTACTAAAATTGATGGTTATATCGTTGGTTAGTTTCAAATGTTTTACGATAACTCAAATTGTCCAGGTACTAAAATAGGATCTATTACTGATAATGTCGAACAGTAGTTTTACGATAACTCAAATTGTCCAGGTACTAAAATCTTCAATGTTAGCGTTAGCATAATCGTTAAGTTTTACGATAACTCAAATTGTCCAGGTACTAAAATTACAACCACTAGCAGCAGATAAAGGAGAATGTTTTACGATAACTCAAATTGTCCAGGTACTAAAATATCCATACACCTATTAGTGTTAGTGCACTTGTTTTACGATAACTCAAATTGTCCAGGTACTAAAATATTTATACTCGCTAACATCAACTGTATCGCGTTTTACGATAACTCAAATTGTCCAGGTACTAAAATATCAATGGATGACTATTGTAAAAGAACTAAGTTTTACGATAACTCAAATTGTCCAGGTACTAAAATTTGTTCTAATGGTTTAGTTGTTGCCCTTTGGTTTTACGATAACTCAAATTGTCCAGGTACTAAAATACTTGCTATTGCGTTCATTATTGCGTTTCGGTTTTACGATAACTCAAATTGTCCAGGTACTAAAATCAAAATACTATCTCGTATTCCATATTGGCTGTTTTACGATAACTCAAATTGTCCAGGTACTAAAATCTGTAACACCTTACGGTGGAATGGGTGGCAGTTTTACGATAACTCAAATTGTCCAGGTACTAAAATCGTTACTTAATCTAAAGGCTACTGAATTGTGTTTTACGATAACTCAAATTGTCCAGGTACTAAAATTTGAAGGTTTTATAAATAAACAAATTATCAGTTTTACGATAACTCAAATTGTCCAGGTACTAAAATACAAAGCGAATGTTCAAGATATTACTATCGGTTTTACGATAACTCAAATTGTCCAGGTACTAAAATTGGTCTTGTTTCTCTTCCAACTTTGTAATTGTTTTACGATAACTCAAATTGTCCAGGTACTAAAATTAACAACTTCTTCACTACCGACATTTACATGTTTTACGATAACTCAAATTGTCCAGGTACTAAAATTAACATATTGTTCTTCATTTTCTTTAACCTGTTTTACGATAACTCAAATTGTCCAGGTACTAAAATTCTTCCCATTTCTACATATTCAGTTGTATGGTTTTACGATAACTCAAATTGTCCAGGTACTAAAATTCTTTTCTTATATGCGTTTAAATCTTTCAAGTTTTACGATAACTCAAATTGTCCAGGTACTAAAATGTCAATCTAATAGAGAGGGAGCAAGAAACGGTTTTACGATAACTCAAATTGTCCAGGTACTAAAATATCAAATCACCTATGCAACCCAATATCTAGTACCTCTGATTCTACGATAACTCACATACATTATAACATATTAATTGGCTAAATATTTTAATTCCAATGAATTGACAGGTTCTATTAACTTGTCCTCTATCATCATAGTGCGATTAATAGATTTCAAAATAACCTGCTCATCTACTTGAATTAAATAATTACTTTTAGATATTCTATTTACTATTTTTTCTAAAATATGTGGGATATTTTCTATCTCTTTGTACACCGGGTAATTGGCGAGAATAAATTCTTCTATTTTACTTAATTCAGGCATCAAATAATCTTCTTCATTTACTACAAGAATATTATTGCAATTATCCTTATCAACCACACAATAATAGTCTAAACTAATCGTAAACAAAAATATTACCTGTTTTTTAGAATTGATCTTTTTACATAATTGATATATTTTTTTATATTCACTTGCTCTCAAATAATGATCTATATTTTTGAATACAATAACATGATTTGTTTTTAAATTTTGACTCTGTAACTGCAAATAGTTTTTCACCAATTCAAATGTTTCCATACTATCCACACTCATACCATCTAACGAATATATTTGACTTTTTTGAATCATATTCAACAGGCTTTCATGTTCAAAATCAATTTGTATACCACTAAATTTTCCCAGCAACTCTTCATTTATCTTATTAAATAGTATTTCTACTTCTTCTTTTATTTTTTCTACCTCGCTCCTATAATCAAACTCTTCAAGCTTGTTCTCTAAAATATTTTTCATTATTGTTGATTTGCCTAATTGTAGTTCTTTAACGAGGTCACTTTTACCGTTAACGAGATCAAACTTATAATAGTTTTTCCCAATCTCTTTACCATTTGCAAAAACTTTATTATATTGCTTTTCCTCAAACGAAGTTTTTGAAGTAGAAAAATATTTTATTATTGACTCGATTATCCTTTCTTTTTTTACTAGATTTGTCCCACATATTTGAACAATTCCTTCCATCGGCATCTCCACCTTTTCAATGTTATTACACAATTCTAAAATCATAATATAATCATCCTTTCAGAACCTATTTTTTCTTCAATCAAGCTCTTGCTACCTACTATCATAATCATTTCATCATATTGTTTTTCTGTGATCATAATCAACCTCACATTACCTTTTGGTGGGGCAAATGATTTAACTTTTTTCACAAGTCTATTTCCGAAATCCCTATTCGGACAAGTTCTAACATACACAGAATACTGCATCATTGTAAAACCTTCCTTCAGTAAGTTTTTTCTAAATATCCTATATACTCTTTTTTCTTCACCCAGTTCAACCGGCAAATCAAACATACATAACATTCTCATAATTTTATAACTCACTATTATCTCCTAAATATCCTTCTACTGTCGGAAAATCAATATATTTTCTTCGTCCTTCCAATAACGACGAATATTGAGATACATATTCCTCAATTGCATTACATAAAAACATTTTTTTATTACTATAAACTATTTTATGATTTAACATGTTGACCAACATTCTTCTGTGTTCAACTTTAAAATAATCATCATCATTCAACAACTTATAAACATATAAATCCACAATGGGTCGCCACGGTTCAATCAAATCATCTACTAAATTAAATCTATTATATTCGCTCCTATGATGTATTCCCAATTGAGAATTTAATCCGTACCCCACGAGCACTCGCGCTATATACGACCTTATAATTGCATATCCATAGTCTAGGCCAGAGTTAATTAATAAATCTTCATTTCCTCTCGAAAAGCTTGTTCCCATCATTTCATTGAAATATATTTTTGCCGCATGAGCTTCTCTATTTGTTACATCACCCACTTCAATTTCCGTTTTCAATTCTCGGATTTTGTCTATCTTTTCTTTAGATAAATTTAATTTTTCTAAAACTTGACTCTGATTTTTAATTTTTGCATCAATAATTTCACACCAAAATTTATCATAAAAATAAGGTTCTTGATTAATTTGAAATCCTATTTTTTTAGATACTCTACTGTGGTTGTCATATGAAGAATAAAAACCAATAGGCATATGTTTAGTATCACAAATCACAACACCAACATTATTATTTGCCAAGATTGACATCATTCTGGTAGTTAGTCTTATACGCAAGTTATCTAACACAACAATGGAAATATCATCTATCGGAATCCAAACCTCGCCTTCATATGTGTTGAGAATTAGATTGTCCAACTGTACTTTTACATCTATCTCATTTTCTATTAATACTACTCTAAATGACATTTTTATCCTCCTGGGTAAAAAGAAAAGGACACCTTTCGGTGTCCTTACTTTCGGCATAAAGCCTTTTTTTAGTAGATCTGAACAATTTGAGTTATCGTAAAATCTACATCACTATTATAAGACACCTCACAACTACATGTCAATCTCCCATTCAAATTTTTCTGGGGATTGTATGTATTCGTTGCCTAAAATGTCTTTAACAATTTTGCTAATACTCTTTGTTTTTTTCAATGGCACATAGTTCTGTCCTTCAAATTTTGGAGCATCGATCGGTTTTGTTTCAATATAATTCTTTTTTGCAGGCATTGTCCTTGATAAGAATCTTTCTTTATATACATTTCCATCCTTTTCGTATTCGATAATATCATTTTTATACAATGAAAAAACAAATTTGTATTTTGAATGCTCTATAGTTTCTCCTTCTTTGAGAACTCCTTCCCTAATCAACTCTTTAATGTATTTTTTTCTATCCAAAACATATTTGTCTCTTTCCACTTTTATATCAGAATATTTAACCCCAACTAGTATGTAATTATTATCCTCAGAATTAAAATATACATCTGTTCTATATGGGTTTAGCTGCCCCAAGAATACTTTTTGACTTCCTTTTTCAAATCCATATTTATGCGAGATGTCTATACATGATCTCACCTTACCATCATAATATTTGAGCATTCTTATTTTAGGTCCATTGTTTTTCTTTGAGTATTTTCTAAAATAATCACCTGTGTCCTGTTCATAAGCCACAAAAGCATTTTTCTCATCCTTGTATTCTTCATATATTTTCATCATTGTTTCAAAAGTTTTCGGATCATTGTGATACATCAAGAACTCTTTTTCTTTGCCATTATTAATTTTATTAACAAAAGCTTTGTAACCATCATTATTATATATATCTAATTTACTTATCTTGATATTTTCACCATCAACATTTCTAGTTCCATATATGGTTTGATTACACAAGCCTCTATTAACCTTTGTATCAACTTTATGCCAGTACTTAACATTCTTTTCAGCATCTTCAATATTATCTCTAATATTTTTCCATCTTAAATTGTATTCATCATTCAAAACATTGTTTTTATAACTTGTAGTTGTGAGTTGGTCGAGTACTGACTTTTCAATTTTTACGTCGTTATCGATGTCAAACAGTTCATCTTGGAACTTTCTGTAAGCTTTATATCCCATTTGCGAGTAGCATATTAGCATAGCATCTACTGCATGATGAGAGTAAGTTTCATCTCTGTTCTTACCCAATCTGAGATTCACTCTCATTTGATGGGTAAATGATCCTCTTACTACTTTAACCTTCGTATCACATTCTTTTGTTTTAAAATATGATTGAAGTGTATTTAAAATAGTTCTCGAAGCATAAGTAGTATCATTTATATTTCTATTGATAAATCCCTTTAATACATCATTTTTTGTTATATCCTCCCTAAAAAGGAAGTTATTCACTTTAGCCTGGCGAATATTTCCAAGTTTCTTTAACTCGAGGACATAACTCATAAACTCATCAAAATCCCAATCTCTATTTAAACCACTTAGGTACATATATGGGGTTTGGACGCCCTTATCTTGATTCTCCGTTCTATAGACTAGTACTTTATTATTTCTACTATCATCATATGAAATGGATAAAGGAATTATATGATCAACCTCAAACATGCCTTCATTAGATAAAAGTTCATCAATGCCAATTGTTTTTCCAGAATAAGGACACTTACCATTCTGTTCATTCCATAGTTTTAACTTGAGAGCTAGTTTTTTATGCTTTCTAAAATCAGCATCTACAATTTCTATGCCATATTCTGCTCTAATTTTAGATTTGATATCTGACAATTCTTTCTCATTGTTCTTTTGAACACTCTGTATTCTTTTCTTTTCTTCCTCATCATTTTTATCTCTAGGCATTTCAATAACAACATCTGATGGATAACCATACTTTTTAATTATGGCATTTACTATTTTGATTGCCACACGCACGGATCTTTTAACTACTGGATTATAAATATCTTCCACCGCTAAATCTACCGGTATATATTTATGCTCTTCAAACTCACTACTCTTCTTTTTAAAGACACCCATATCGGTCAGCAGTGCCATCTGTTCTTTTGATGTCTCATACATTGCTGGAATTAATTCATTCATAATCTTCAAAGATAACGATTGCCATTTATTAAACAGGCTACTGTTATTCTTTCTCAAATTAGCCATCACATCTATGAACGCCTCATCAAATTGATATTCTGAGTTTTTAAACCCTTTTATTATTCCTTCCTTTTCAGTATTAATTGTTATTATTTCTGCCACTTTATCAAGTTCTTCTCTACTGAACGAATCAATATCAATATCTACTTCCAATAATGCCTTTTTCATTTTTCTATATACTTCAAAAGTATGGAATATTTCTTTTTCTTGCTTATCAATTCTTGCTCCCTTTAAGCTGTTTATATCTTCACCAATCACTTTTTTGATGATGTTTTTCATATTAACAACTTTTGAACTCTTAATAGTTTCAATAATTTTTTCTTTTTCCTGCTGTTCAAGTTTTCTCCCATTAATTGTCAAATTATTTAAATCATTTAGTGCATTAAATTCTTGTGATGTATACGACGCACCAGCAGCCCTAAGTTCTTCAGGATAAACACTACATTTGCCAATCAATTTTGTAAAAAGATTATCTTCTGTAATGTATTTCCCATTTTCATCCTTTTGTGTAGTATATATACCATAGTCAGTTCTAGATTTTTCATTACCTGGTCCAGTGTAGTATTCTCTCTTTCTATTAAAAATTGACATATAATCTTTTTCAAATTTATCATCAATTTTACTATTAAATGATTTTTGAGTATCAAAAAACTTTTCCAATTCTTTTCTATATGCGGACGTAGTAAAAACATTAGAATAAGTTTCTTTATTACCATCCTCGTCCTTTACTTTAATATCTCCTCTAAATGCACCATAGTCTCTATATTTTTCAAATTGAATCTCACAAGGTAACTTCATTTGCAATTCCTTTTGATTATGAAGCAGGCTTCTACCATACTCACTCCTACTGCTTTGGCCCTCATCCAAAGCATCTTCCAAATAGGAGATACCTCTATGCTTTAGCATATAAAGCAATACAGTATATATTTCTTTATTTGTAAGTTTCTCTCCAATTCCTTTTATTCTTAGCCTTAAAACATCATTGTCTAATTGATCTGGTATATCAAATCCAGATTGTGCCCACATCTTTTTAAAGTCATTTACCCTTGTTTTTTGTCTTCTTTTTAATCTTCGTGCTTGTCTAAATCCTCTTCTCTCTTCATTTTTAGATGCATCAGCACACGGGAACAAATTAGCCCCTGCTTCAACTACAGAATAGTCTTCTCCAACAACAGCCCATCCTACAGATGCTACACCAATATCCAATCCCAAATAATAATTCTTCATTTTATATCCTCCTATTTTTTCCGAACAAAAACTAATATAATTATATCATATTTCTAAATTAGCACTGCTCTAATTTATTCTATTCAAATCACTTTATTCTTTTATAAATAAAACCTATTTTTAAAAAATAATAATCTACAGGATTATAAAAATATATTACTATATTTAGTGTGCAATAAGCGGTACATTTTTAACATTTATATCTCTCATTGTTTATTATTTTATCAAATACAATATGATGCTAAAAACAAATATATTATACTTATTTTTCTTTTTATTTTTTGTCAAGGGGTTACATTTAAAAAATTTTGTGCTACACTTTTTTCGGTTCAAATAAACAGCTTGAATTTATGTGGAGGTTATTATGAGAAAAAGAATCAAACTTAAAGACAGAATACTTCCAGATTATTCTAAGGGAGAAGAAATTTTTAATATGGTATCCCACATTGTGGGAGCATTGCTTGGTGTGGCAGCATTGGTGCTATGTGTTGTCTTTGCCGCAAAAGAAGGCGATCCACTTACTATAGTTGGTTGTGCCATCTACGGAGCTTCCCTAATTATTTTATATACTATGTCTAGTGTTTATCACGGACTATCTAAGGGAATGCCTAAGAAAGTTTTGCAGGTATTAGATCACTGTACTATTTATCTTTTGATTGCAGGCACATATACTCCAGTATTATTTGGAGCAATGCATAGAAAATATCCTGTACTATCATGGGTTATCTTTGGTATTGTTTGGGGATGCGCAATAATAGCCGGAACACTTACCGCTATCGACTTAAAGAAATTCGAAAAGTTTTCTTTGGTTTGTTACGTAGTAATGGGATGGGTTATTGTCTTCTTTATAAAGCAAACATATGATTCCGTCGGAACCGGAGGGATAGTATTTTTAATTACGGGTGGTGTAGCTTACACACTAGGATCTGTTTTATATGTTGTGGGCAAAAAGAAAAAGTGGATACACTCCGTGTTCCACCTCTTCATTCTCGCAGGAAGTATACTTCAATTCTTTGCGATTATATTTTATGCGATATAAACAAAACCTCGGAATTACTTTCCGAGGTTTTGTTTATTATCTAACTTTTTTCATCTTCTTTTCTTTTTTCTTTATTTCCTTCTTAAGTTCCTCTCGCAGTATTTTGCTAAAATTTAATCTATATTTTTTAGCTTTTCTATCCAAGGTTGATGGTATGGTCACGCTTTTATTTACAGATTTGTTTAAATACTCCATATAATAATCATAATCTATCGTTATGTCTTCAACATAACTATTTTTAATATTGTTTTCTAACTCCATACCTTGAGCAATTTTTTTCATATCTAGTTTTTCTGGCTTCGGAGGTTCTTTATTTTCTTTTTTAAAATCATCTATCGCAATAGTTAAAAACTCCATAGCACTTTCCATCGCCTCCTCCAGATTTTTTTCTTTTGTAGTATATGCAAAAAGAGAATGTTGAAATGCAACGGTATAATGTCCGTCTTCCATTTTGAAAAAACATGCTGGGTATGTGTATTCTTTCATATCAACCCCTCCTAACTCTTATTTATTTTTCATATATAAATGTATATGATTATTATAATGATTGCAACACGGACAATTTTTTATACGTATTAATTTAATACGTATAAAAAAGAAGTATGCAGAGAATCTGCATACTTCTAATATTCAAGTAATAACATAGATTAGATTAATTCTTCTATTTATGCGTTAATATATACTTTATAAACTTTTCCCTTTTTTACAAAAAATCTAAACCCTAGTCCCACTGGTTTTTTTAATAATTTTCTTCCGTGCTTTTTTGTAATTGGAGATTTCCCATAACCAACACCAAAAAACTTAATATTCTTAGATAGTCTAAACTTGTATTTTCTCAATTTATATTTGATTTTTTTATTAGTTCCTGTGTATTTTATTCTTCCCCATACTTTTAAACTATTTTTCTTCAACTTTGTTTTGATTACACTTGAATTATTTAAATTAAGCACTTGTTTATATCTTTTATAAAATTTTAATGGTTTATTTTTATATAGTTTTTTGGCTATCTTTATTTCAAATTTAGGCAAATCCAAATGATAGAGTTGTTCTACTCCACTATTCATTCTTTCAATTCGATAGTTTCCAGCTTTTTTTAAAATGTATGTTTTAGAACCTTGCGCCTCTACTCCTATGAATATACATATAATTATTGTAACCGTTATAACCTTCTTTATCATTTTGTCTCCCAATAAAAAGAAAGCGCATTTAGCGCGCTCTCTTTTATAAATCTATTTCAATTTTTTCATTACTTCTACTATACTGAACCACTTCCACTCCAGATGCCTCAAACATTCTTTTTGAAGCCTTTACCGAAGAAGTGTCTTCATACTTGTTATCGTCAAAGATAACTTTCTTTATTCCGCACTGAATGATTGCTTTTGCGCATTCATTACATGGGAATAGTGTTACATAAATTTTGGCGCCCTCTAAACTTCCACCGCGGTAGTTTAGAATTGCGTTTAGTTCGCTATGTGTAGAGTAATAATATTTGTTATCGTATGGATCTTCGCTATCTCTGTTCCATGGGAATTCATCATCATCACAGCCTATTGGCATTCCGTTGTATCCCATAGACAAAATCTTATTGTCTTCGCTCACGATACACGCACCCACTTGAGTGTTTGGATCTTTTGAACGAAGAGCTGATAGCTTTGCTATGCCCATAAAATATTCATCCCAAGATATGTAATCTTGTCTTTTCTCGCTCATTGTTTTCTCCTAATTACTTAGTACCGAATATACGGTCGCCTGCATCACCAAGACCAGGAACGATATATTTGTGCTCGTTCAACTTCTCGTCTAGTGCACCAATGTAAATGTCTACGTCTGGGTGAGCATCTGTTACTGCCTTAACACCTTCAGGTGCAGCGATAATGCACATCATAATAATCTTCTTAACGCCTTTATCTTTTAGCATCTGAATAGCTGCCACTGCAGATCCACCTGTAGCAAGCATTGGGTCTACTACAAATACATCTCTCTTGTCACAGTCAGCTGGTATCTTGCAGTAATACTCGTGTGGCTCAGCTGTCACTGGGTCTCTGTAAAGTCCAATATGTCCAACTCTAGCTGAAGGAACAAGTGATAGCATTCCTTCTACCATACCAAGTCCTGCTCTAAGAATAGGGATGATAGCTAGCTTCTTTCCGCTTAACTCCTTAACTTTTGTCTTACAGATAGGTGTTTCAATTTCTATCTCGTCCAAATCTAGATATCTAGTAGCTTCGTAAGTGATTAGGTTTCCGATCTCACCAATAAGCTGTCTAAAATCTTTTGTTCCTACTTCTTTTCTTCTGATAATTCCAATCTTGTGCTGGATCAATGGATGATCCATTACTACTACTTTTCCCATTTTTAATCCTCCTGAAATTTGCTTTCTCGTAGTTTATATGCCACTTTTTTTGTGGCTTCATTTACAGCGTCGTATAGCTGTGCGTAATCTGATAAATCTCCTCCGTCAGGATTCAAAATACTTCCAGCCTCGTTCACGTACTCTGTAATAGTATACACATTTACTGCCGATGGGTACTCATCGTACACCGTCTGCTTTTTGGCTTCGTCCAAAACTAGTGCTAACACGTCCTGTCCAAAGTCATCATCCTGCAACTGCTTAGATGTGTGTTCAATCTCAAAGTCGTTAGACTCTGCCACGGCCACTGTTTTTGGATTCATTGGCTCCTCAAACACTACCGCTAGTCCCCTAGAGTCCACCTCTATCTTTTCTAACGGCAACCATTTCTTACAAAGTACGGCCGCCAGGGGACCCTCCGAATTATCATTTTCAGTTATAAAAATGATTCTGTTAAATTCTAGCATAGTTACCTCCGTTCGCTATACATCAATCACTTGATATCCCGCTGCTTTGGTTAATCTATTCATTACTGCTAGTCCTAGGTCTTTCTCTTCAAATGCCTCACAATAAATAATATCAACGCCCCAATCATCCACGCGTCTTAACGCATCGAAAATTTGATGAGCGATTGCATTCATATTTTCTAAACTGCCCCATGAAACAACTTTGGCATCTACCTCTTCGTAAAGGCTCTGGTGTTCATCCACCGTTATAATCGCTGCTTCACCGTCAAAGTTTTCTATTTCTTCTCTGATTCTCTCTGCCACACCTTTGGCATCACCTTTTACTATCACCAATTCTGTCTTTGGCGCATAGTGACGGTACTTCATGCCGGGCGCCTTTGGCGCAAAATCCTCAGATGGCTTCGCCAAAAGAGTTTTATCTAGTTCTACTTCTTCTATTACCTCTTCCAACATCTCCTGCGTAATAAAACCAGGTCTTAGAATGGTAGGTTTATCTGTCACATCTATGATAGTTGATTCAAGTCCAAGTCCTACTTCGCCACCGTCCAATATCATATCAACCTTGCCGTCTAGATCCTCTATCACATGCTCGCCCTTTGTAGGACTAGGCTTTCCTGATGTGTTAGCACTAGGCGCTGCTATGGGTACTCCTGAACTTTTGATTAGCTCCATCGCAATCTTATTACTAGGAAACCTCACCGCCAAAGTATCAAGCCCACCAGTTGTACTGTCTGGCACATTTGGCTTTTTATTAAAGATTAAAGTCATTGGCCCTGGCCAAAACTTGTCTATCAATTTCTTTGCCACATCGCTCACATCTTCCACTATCTCATCTAGCGTATCTAGTGATGCGATATGTGCTATTAGTGGATTATCACTTGGTCTTCCCTTTGCCTCATATATTTTTTTAGAAGCATCCGCGTCCAATGCGTTTGCTCCCAAACCATAAACTGTCTCGGTAGGAAATGCTACCAGTCCACCATTTTTAATTATATCAGCAGCTTTTTCTATTACTGTTTCATCTATATTTGCTGCATCTACTTTAACTATTTCTGTATTCATACCTGACATCTATTCTAACATATAGGACATTCGCTCTCAACCGAGTTTCCAAGTTATGTAAACCGCGCGGGGATTTTGGGCTTATTCCTCTCCCATAAGGATGTTGGTTAGTTTTGCGAACTGTTCAAGTGTTAATTTCTCACCTCTTACTCGAACATCCTCTCCCAGTTTTTCTATCGATTCTTCTATCTCTTCTTTTGTGAACGGCAAATTGCTAGCATTCTTAAGACCGTTTACCAATGTTTTTCTTCTCTGGTTAAATGATGCGCGAATAATTTTAAACATCATTTCTTCGTCGCAGACTTCCACTGGTGGTTTATCATAAATGTCTAGCTTTATAACCGAAGAATCCACCTTTGGTCTAGGCATAAAGCATGATGCTGGCACTGTCATCAAAATATTGGCATCGGCATAATACTGCACCGCCAAAGATAGCGCCCCATAGTCTTTGCTGCCCGGGCCTGTCTGCATGCGCTCTGCCACTTCTTTTTGAACCATAATGGTGATGCTCTCGATCGGTGCCTTTCCTTCCAAAAGTCCCATAATGATAGGAGTTGTTATGTAGTATGGAAGGTTTGCCACTACCTTAATAGGCTTTCCGCTATTTTTCTTTTTGACGATTTTTTCTATGTCTGTCTTTAGCGCATCGTCATTTATTATTTCAACATTGTCGTAATCTTCTAGTGTGTAATTTAAAATTGGAATTAACGTCTCATCTATTTCTATAGCAACCACTTCCCTCGCGCTCTCGCAAAGGTACTGAGTCATCGTTCCAATGCCTGGTCCAATCTCCAATACCAAGTCATCTTCAGTTATCCCAGCTTTTTCAATAATGTTTTCAAGCACGTTTGAATCCACCAAAAAGTTTTGTCCAAACTTCTTTTGGAAACTGAATGAATAACTATCTATTATTGCTTTGGTCTCTCTAGGAGATGCTAGATAAGCCATATTTAATCCTCTATTCTATACATTCTCTTTGCATTCGCAGTAGTAATGTCTACCAATTCCTGTGTGCTGATTCCTCTTAGTTCTGCAATCTTGTCAGCCACGTAGCTGATGTATGAAGAATCATTCCTCTCTCCTCTATGTGGATCTGGTGCTAAATATGGGCAGTCAGTCTCTAAAACCAACCTCTCCAAAGGCATAGCCTTCGCCACTTCCTGTAATTTCTTTGAATTTTTGAAAGTAACTACTCCACCTATTCCAATATAAAATCCCATATCCATAAATCTCTCGGCCATTTCCATTGGATATGAGAAACAGTGAACCACTCCGCCTAATTCTTCGGCGTGGTATTCTTTCATAATGTCATATGTGTCCTGCGCAGCATCACGACTGTGAACTACTATAGGTTTGTTGTTTCTTCTAGCAATTTCCATTTGGCGGACGAACGCATCTTTTTGCACGTCTTTGTCGTACTCGCGGTAATAGTCTAAGCCAATCTCACCCACTGCCACTATCTTGTCATCATTTATATGCTCTTCTATCCACTTATAATCCGCATCCGTCAAATCATACACGCAGTCAGGATGAATGCCAAGCGCGCCATACATAAAGTCGTACTTTTTCACCAAGTCTAGCGTATCGTAACAAGTCTCCATTTCGGAGCCAATATTCACTATAAACTCGACTCCATGATTTCTCATGGAGCCGAGCAACTCTTCTCTATCTTCGTTAAATCTCTCATCATCGTAATGAGCGTGTGTATCAAAAATCATAATCTCTCCTAGGTGTTATTCTGCGTCTGCTTCCACCATCTCAACAAGCTCATCCATCTTCATTCTTGCAAACAAGATTTCAGGTGAATCAGTAACTTTCTTTCCTGACTCATATTTGCCAAACTCTTCCATATCGTCAAATGCTCTAAAGTCAGCATTAATCTGAGTCAAAATCTTTTCTGATGTCTCAGGCATAAATGGCTTAAGCAAGCTCGCGCCTATATTGATACCTTCAATCAAGTTGTAAAGAACAGTTGAAAGTCTGTCTGCCTTCTCCTCGTCCTTAGCAAGAACCCATGGTTCTGTCTCATCAATATATTTGTTTAGGCGCTTAAAGATAGACATTACTGCGCTTAGCGCATCTGCCACTCTAAGTTCATCAATCTTTGCGTTAGATTCCTTGGCTGCATCTAGAATAGTTGTCTTAAGTTCTGCGTCCATATCATCCACAGCGCCTTTATCATCAACTACTCCGTCAAAGTACTTGTTTGACATTGAGATAGTTCTGTTCACTAAGTTGCCAAGTGTGTTTGCAAGATCAGAATTCATACGCTCTAACATCAAATCCCAAGTGATGTTTCCATCGTTCTCAAATGGCATCTCATGTAGAACGAAATATCTAACTGCGTCCACGCCAAAGTACTTAGCTAAATCATCTGCATATATAACATTGCCCTTTGACTTACTCATCTTTCCGCCATCCTGAAGCAACCATGGATGTCCAAAGATTTGCTTAGGCAATGGAATATCTAGAGCCATCAACATAGTTGGCCAATAGATTGTATGGAATCTCAAGATATCCTTACCAATCAAATGCACATCTGCTGGCCAATACTTTTCGTATAGTTCATCATTGTTTCCATCCACATCGTATCCTAGTCCAGTGATATAGTTTGAAAGCGCATCAATCCACACATAAATAACGTGGTCTGGGTCAAAGTCCACAGGCACGCCCCATTTAAATGATGTTCTAGACACGCACAAATCCTGAAGTCCTGGAAGAAGGAAATTGTTCATCATCTCATTCTTTCTAGACTCTGGTTGGATAAACTCAGGATGTGAATTTATATGTTCAATTAGTCTATCTGCATATTTACTCATTCTAAAGAAATAAGCCTCTTCTTTGGCTGGCTTAACTTCTCTGCCACAGTCTGGACATTTGCCGTCCACTAGCTGTGCTTCAGTCCAGAATGATTCACAAGGAGTACAGTAAAGTCCCTCGTATGAGTCTTTGTAGATGTCTCCCTGGTCATATAATTTCTTAAAAATCTTTTGAACTTGTTTTTCGTGATCTTCGTCAGTAGTTCTGATAAATCTGTCATAACTTGTTCCCATTAAGTCCCAGATTCTCTTAATCTCGCCTGAAACCTCATCCACAAACTCCTTAGGTGTAACGCCCTGCTCTGCGGCTTTCTCTTCCACCTTCTGTCCGTGCTCGTCAGTTCCAGTCTGGAATCTCACGTCATATCCTTGTTCTCTTTTAAATCTAACAATAGCGTCCGCTAAAATAGCCTCATAGGTATTACCAATGTGAGGCTTTCCAGATGTGTACGCTATAGCTGTTGTCAAATAAAATGGTTTACTCATTTCTATCTCCTTAGTCTATTAAACTAGATTTATCTTATATTTTATCAAACTTGTCAACTAGTCTTACGCCTTAAAGCCGTTGCTAGCCATCTCAACTAGCTTCGCCAAAGCTTTTTCTTCTTCATCTCCATCGCATTCAAAAGTTACTTCTGATCCCTTTTTGATGCCCGCAGAAATAATACTGATCTGGCTCTTTGCGTTTAATCTTTTGTCTCCGTAAATCAGTTCGCATGTACAATCCATGTTTTCCATTTCTCTTGCGATATTTGCTGCCTCATGAAGCTTAATTCCATCTGCTACATCAATAGTAATAGTCTTATGTACCATAGTAACCTCCTATGTTTTCGCGTATTTCTAGAGACAATTCTACCATATTTTAAGGGAAAAATAAAACGGACCAAACGTTAATTTGGTCCGCATTGGGTTGCCGCCTTTTGATATAAAACCTATCTCTTCCCCTCTTTAGATTAGTCGTATATACAAAGGCTTCTCCATTATAAAGCCTTTGTGGTCGAATATGGAATGTGTGTCATTCTATATTTCAAAAAGTGTCGCAATCTGCTATCTATTACCGTACTTTACTAGCACTCTCTTAATTTTTTTGCTTAGTGGATTTGCCATCAAGTAGAGGAAAATGAATGTTGATATACCGTGAATCATGTTGAAAACGATTCCTGCTGAGTATGTTGCGATAAATGTTGATAGTTTTGGTTTGTCTGTCACCATAAATACTGTGGCCGTATCCATCAAAAGTCCGTATAGCAAAAATGTCACTAAAAATCCGTACGTACATAGGATTAATTTGGCGAAGCCACCCATTTTCTCTATTCGCTCTTTGTTGAAAATGATAGCTGATATTAATCCTATAAGTCCAAAGCCAATCATCTGCCACAAAGTCCATGGCCCCATGCCAAAGAACATATCTGAGATGAACGCAGTCATAACACCGCTTAAAAATCCTGCCTGCTTTCCAAGCATAATTCCCGTGATTATTACGATAGCTGCGCATGGTTTGAATTGTGGCACCATAAAGAAAACTAGTCTTCCCACTACACCCAAGCTTATCATTACTGATAAAAGTACCACGTCCTTTGTGCCTGGCTTCTTTCTCTCAAAACTGCGCACAAAAATCACGATAGCTAAAACAATTAGAACTACCGATGCTATCAAGTACAGCCTGTCGCCGAACATACTATTTAGTTGGTCGCCTGTAAAACTTCTCATAATTATTTATAAAATCTCATATTCTTAAAGAACTCTTCTGTGTTATTTACTCCTATCAATTCGCCCTGTGCAAAGAGCCCACATCTATCTGCTACTTGCTTACAAAAATCGATATCGTGCGTGACAAGCACTATTGTTTTTCCTTGTTTTTTGAGCTTGTCAAATAACGTGGAAATATCTTTTTTAAAGAAAACGTCTAATCCCTTTGTTGGCTCATCTAAAAGAATGATATCTGGATCAGTAGATAAGACTTTTGCTAGTCCCAGTTTCTCCTGCTCTCCACCACTCAAATCATATGGATGTGTGTCTAGTAACTCCTCAAGCCTCATCCACTTTATTATTTCTTTTTTCTTCTCCTCATCTTCATAAGAATTATCTAGCTCTTCTCGTAGTGATTCATATGAAAACAGTTTTTTTGCATCTTGAGGCATTAGACCAATCTTTTTATCTGTCCTTGTCTTTCCTCTGTATGGTTTTAGTACTTTGCTCATAACCATAAGCGCGGTAGTCTTTCCTGTTCCGTTTCCACCTAGCATACAGAATGTTTCGCCCTCATTTACACTAAAGTTTAAGCCTCTTAAAACATCTGGGTCGTTTTTATGATATCTAAACCAAATGTTCTTGCATTCAAAAACCTCATCTTTGCTTTCGATATTTGTTTTCTGGTAAATATCTTCCTCTAGCCATTCGCTAATGTCTTCTGATATTTTTCCATCTTTAATAGCCGCTATTCTATCAGCTAGATATGAAACTTTTTTCACATCGTGCTCTGCCATAATAATGGTTGTTCCAAAGTCTCTATTTATTCTTCCAAGCAAGTGAAGGAATGATTCCTTTGCTATCGGATCAAGCATGGCTATTGGCTCATCCAAAATTAAAACATCTGGATTTGTCACCATAACTGATGCCAAATTTAGAATCTGCTTTTGTCCGCCAGATAATTCATCCACATTCTTAAAGTACCAGTCTGTTATTCCAAAGTATTCTGAAATCTCCGCCACTCTCAACTTTATTTCATCTGTTGAAACGCCCTCATTCTCTAGGCCAAACGATAACTCGCTGTATACTTTGTCGGTCACGACTTGATGCTCTGGATTTTGGAATACAAATCCCACTTTATCTGCGTTTATATTTATCTCTCCACTCAAATCTCCTGCTGGTGCTATTTCCTTTTTCAAATTTTGAAGAAGTGTACTCTTTCCACTTCCGGTTTTTCCACACACCACAACAATCTCTCCCTGCTCAATATTTAAATTGATTTCGGAGAGGATTTCTTTTTTAGTATTAGGATATTTAAATTTTAAATTTTTGATTTCGATATATGCCATCTAAATTTCTCCCATATATTTATTAAAATCGGTGTTATGCAAAGCACTATGTATGCCACAAGCACAATTGCTGATTCTTTGTTTCGTATAGTTGGATAAAAGAATGTGTGTATCTTACTTGCATTTGCGATGTATAAAATCAAAGCGCTTAACAACACTACCCAAAGCACAAAGGCCAAGTCTCTTATTTCAAATTTATAGTTGTGATAGTTGGTTCGCTTTCCTTTGCCGTAGCCGCGCGCTCTCATCGAGTCCGCGGTATCTATAGATGATTCTAGTGCCCAAGTAGCTGTGATTGAATACACATTCATTCCATTTTTTATTTTGCTACCTCTATTAAATCCGTTCGCCTTTTGAATATCTTTTGTCTCTTTTGCAAACTTCGTATACTTTGGAACAAATCTAAACACCATCGTGATTATCATTGCGATAGTTGGTGCGACTTTTCCTATAGTGGCTGTCCATTTGTCGTCACTCATCAAGCTATTAAAAATCGAAAACCACAGAAGAACTTCTCCTAATATCACACCTGCACAAAGGCCAAAGATAATAGACTCCAGTGTCACAGGATTTCCTGTCGGTAGGTAAAACAGTGCTGTCTTTCCTCTGTGTGAAAAGAGCGGGTTTATCATGGACGCGATTAACATCGACACTAAAACCATGGCAAAGTACTTTAACCCCTCGGCTCTTTTTATTGCAAAATAATAGACCGTGGCGCACAAAAACGACACGGCTATCATTCCAGCCTGCATCCAAAATGTTGAGAATGCTATGACCGCGAAAAAGAATATGATAGTTGTTATTGGGTGAAATGCCCCAAACTCATCTCTCATTTCTTTACTTCACATCTCCCTTTTTGCAAGTAAACTTCCAATCAATCACATCGTTTCTTTTTACCTTGTAATCACTCGAACTCTTATTAGGCTTTTTGCCATTTACCTGATATAGCCATCCAGACTCCGGCCCACAGCTAAACTCATAAAAGTTATCAATTCCTTTCACATACTTGTTTCCGGCAGCGTCTGAACTTTCCATAGAAATATTTTTATCTTTCGTCACTTTATACAAGATGTCATATGCAGTATCTCCTTTGTGAAGATCCACTTTTGTCTCTTTCAAAATCACTCCGTCTTTTGGAACTTTATCTCTTAATTCCAAATCCAAGATGTCTTTGTTATCAAGCACAGTTTTACAATCAATTGAAACACTGCACTTTCCTATTATGACATCTTTCTTTTCCTCTTTTTTAAAATCCACAAATTCCATTACCGCTACTAAAACCGCGATAATGATTAGTGGAAATATTATTCTGGCTGCTCTGTTATTTCTAAACATCTTTTCTTCCTACCTTTTTATAAACTGTAAATCCTACGCCGCCGGCAAAAACCACTGCCAATCCTATCCAAAACCAAACTGGACTTGCCTTGTCTTCCTTTTGCTTTTCATTTTGCACAGTAGTCTCTTCTTCTACCACTGAAGTCGTAGGCTCATTTTTATTTTCAACCTTTTTCTTTTCGTTTTTCTTTGTCTCTTTTTCTTTTTTTATTTGATCGTCTTTAACGACTGTTGATTTCTTAGTTTTATTTTTATATTTCTTTGCCGCAGGCTTCCTAGCCTTTTTGTTAACCGCCACTTTTTTCATATTGAATAGCGGAGGATCATTTTCCAATGTACTTCTGTATGCAACCAAAGCATATAGCGCCTGATCTGTTGCCATCTGATTAATCAATCCACCTTTAAGGTGTCTAAACCCACCGTTGTGGTAGTAACTCATTAGCGAGTCTAACACTGTGTGGTTTTTCTTCACAAATCTTTTATCCTTAACACTAATTTTCAATGAAGAAAGCGCTGTCAAAACCTGGCACGAACTCTCGCAGTTTTCGTTGCCCATAGTCTCGAAACCGCCGGAGTCTTTCTGTTTGCTTGATATTACTTTCAAACCATCATCCACTACGCTTTTCACTTTACTCTCTTTGTAAAATGGTGCAAGCGCCTGAATGGCTATAGCTGTCATATCCACATCTGCCTTACTGCCAAACAATGCCCATCCACCTTTTGGAAGAGCTGAACTGACCAAAGAATTTTTATACTTTTCTATACTACCTACTTTACCATCATATCCATCACGAGGATTAACATTGTCATAATCTCCACACTCTAGTGCAATAAGCGCATATGCAAGTCCATTCATTCCCTGCTTCATCACATTGTCAGTCTCTGCCAACGGGCTAATCACATCATAGCCATAAAAGTTATACGGATTTTCTCCTATAGAAGTCAGTGCAATAACGGTTCTAGAATATTCGGTAAAGGCGTTTTTAGATAGCTCACCTTTGGTATTATCTAATGTCTTTTTCAAATTCTTTTTGTATATATTTTTATAGTTGTTTATTATTTTTCCAGCTCTTGCAAGTCCCATCACAGTCCACTCTCCGCCTGCTGAACTATGTGATGGATTCTTTACCTCTTTTAATTGTCTTTGAGCGACAGCATTTATATACTTTGACGTCTCACTCTTTGACAATACTATATTAGCATTAACAGTAGTCCCCGAAAGAACTACTGTTAATGTTAAACATATTATAAATAATCTTTTAATGATGTCGTTTTTCATTACTGCGCTAATTATTTCTTAATTTTAACTTTCTTAACTTTGCTCCACTTGCCAAAGTGTTTAACTCCGTTAACTGTTTTGTACGCCTGAACTTTAGCATAGCATTTTTGTTTTTTCTTAAACTTCTTAGTCTTGATAGTTGTCTTCTTTGTTGTTTTCTTAGTCGCTTTTTTGAAGCTCTTATATTTTGAATACTTGAAAACATATCCTGTGGCATCTTTTATTTTCTTAACTGTAATTTTAGCTTTTTTGCCCTTTATATTTTTGATGCTCTTAATTTGAGCTCTTGCTACTTTTACCTCTGCTGGCTTTTCATATTTAGCAATAGCATTTGTTGCAGTTGATACTTCAGCCTCTGTAGCGTCAAACTTCTCAAGAACTTTCACTCCGTTTTCATATGCTTTCTTTGCCGCAGCAATACTCATGTAAACCTGATCGTCTTTTACATTTGCAATCTTTTTAACTAACTCATCTTTATTGGCAAGTTTTAAATTAGAATCGCTAAATCCGATTCCAACATCGTCGCCCCAGCCAAATACTGAGAAGTGAAGTCTAATAACATCACCGTCATTAACCAATGTCTTGTCAGCGCCTTCAGCTGTTCCTTTATTGTTTACCATAAACATCCAACCTGCCATCGCATTATAAGCATACTGATTTAAATCAGGTGCACTTGCATTACCATCATTGTGTTCATTTGATGGAGCCTTGTATGTAGTAGAGTATGTCTGACCTTCCCACTCATAACTACTTACATAATCTGGCATATCTGAAATCTGCTTTGGAATATCAATCTTTCCGCTATCTGCTTTTTTGATTCCAGTTAAATAGAATCCATATGAAGTGTCTGCTGTATATTCATATCCAGCATCCTTCATTGCTTTTTCAAATACAGTTTGAACAGTATCTCCATCTTTTATTTCAACCTTCATTGGCTGAACTAAAAGTCCCTGTCCTATAGTTAGTTTTTCCACTGTAAAGTAAACACTCTTTGTAGTATCAGCATTTACGCTAACTGGTGCAAAAACCAATGTAAGTGCTAGTGCGATAGCACAAATCATACTAGTAATTTTCTTCATTTTACATTCCTCCGTGTATAAATTTAAAAAGTCTTGCTAGGCGCAAGACTTTTTATATATATTAACAAACTAAACCGGGCTTCGGTCTAGTGCTAATTCGTCTTGCCTACGAATAAGTTAACTGTAGCCTGAGCACTCTGACTTATGATCGCTCTACTAAGGTGCCTGTGAAGCATTCTCCCGTTCGTCCCAAATACAGTAGGGATAGACTGCGTCGGATTCTCACCGATCTTTCCTCTGACCAAATGGTCGTGACTACAGTTGATATTTAATTCTATTCGTTAAAGAATTGTTTTGGCTCGATGTAATAATCTCCACCCTTTAAGAAGAAGAAATCATTCACTCTATTCTTCTGGTCAAACAACTCGTTATATTGGATTATAGCATAATCGTTTAGATCTTTTGAGTATTTTGACTTTTTGTCAATGTCATAGAATTTGCCATCGTCGCCTTTGTAGAATAACGCTGTAACTACTGGAAGTTTCTTTCTCAAATTCAACAAATATTTATTGTAGCCAGTCATATCGGCCCCTATCATATCCAACAAATATGATGATAGATAGTTACAACTCATATTCTCATTTTCTTTTTCTTTTATATCGTAGTTGGCCCAAATTACATATGGTGTAGAATACCAGTTTGCTGTATCCTCCGTTGTAAATTCAGCCTGTTTTTTCTTGAACAATGTCTCGTAGAACTGCTCTACTAGTGGAGGCTGGTGATCGCCAAACATTACGATAACTGTTGGCTCGTCCACCTTCTTATAGTGTTCTACTAATTCTTTGAAGGCGTCGTCTGACTGTTTAACTAATGTCATGTACTGGTTGTTCTCCTCTGTACTCAAGCCAGAAGTTGTTACCTTAACATCTACATTTACTTTGCCTCGCTGTCCTACATAACCACCGTGGTTTTGAACAGTAACGTTAAACTGATAGTAAGGAGCCTTGCTCTTCTTTTTCTCAGCCTCATAATCCTTGATGATTTGTTTCATATCACTAGCGTCCGATACAAAGTTTCTAGTGTACTTCGCATCTTTGTAGTGCTCTTCTGAATAGAAGTTTTCAAATCCTAGGTATGAGTATACGTTCGGTCTGTTCCAACCATCTCTCTTATATGGGTGGTATGAATTGTTACCTGAGTATCCTTGCATCTTAAGTGTTCTTGTCATTGAAGGCAAAATTCCACTTAGCAAGTTGTTGTATGGCACTGCTCTTGGAGCAAAGAATGCCATGTTATTTCCTGTTAAGAATTCGAACTCTGAGTTCGCTGTGTTTGCACCCTCAATAGATACAAATAGTTGTCCTCTAATCGCATCTTTCTTAAGCGCTCTTAAGTATGGCATGTAATCTTCAGTAGTTTTCAACTCGCCATCATATGTAAAGTCCGCCAAAGACTCATTCATTATTGCGATGATGTTTGGCATCTTTTTCTTTGTCGCATTATCCTTTGAAGTAACATCCGATTTGTAATCCTTGGTTAACTCTTTAACCTTATCCACTGAATAGCCCTTTGGTTTTTCAGTCTTAATGTACTTCCATGAAGTTAAGAACGATAGTGCTGTACCATTCTTTCTATATGTAAGCTGTGGTTTCCACTGACTATCCTCGATACCACTCTTTGATACAATCTCAGTCTGAACAAAGAACCAATATCCAAAGATAAGTCCAGCCACACCGATAATAACTGGGATAAATCTTAGTTTTAATCTAACACCCTTGTACGGTTTCAAACCAAGCATCGTGCCTGCGGCCGCTGCAAACAACGCAACGCCCCAAAGTACCCACATATCAAATTCATAAACATATCCTGCCGCCACATTCTTAGCTGTGCCAATAGACATAATATCTTGAACTAGAATAGGGATTCCTCTAAATGCTGTTACATAGTAGTTTGTCAAACCAATCACTAAAGTGAGAGTCCATGTAATTAATGATGCGTACTGTGTTCTATTTGTGATAGCATACGCCGCCGCCAAAACAATGGCATAAATCATTATGTTATACCAACCCTCAAGCGTTAGAAGTTTTCCTTCCACGTAAGACATCGTGTGCTTTGATAAAAGTTCCATAATGAAATACGCTGTAAGCGGTGTTGTAACAAAGAAGATTCTCGAAATCCATTTTTGCAAATCAATTTCTTTGTCGGTCTTTTTCTTTATAAACTCTTGAATTCTTCCGTATGGAAGCCATATAAGGATTATTCCTATTAATAGAATAAGTGCCATCTTTATAAACAACGCAATGTCGTAGTTCATAAATGACATTCTTACTCTAACATTGTCTGTCTTTAGTGTTTGTTTTCCGTCTATAGTTCCAGGCTCTGTGACATATGTATTGAATACACTTGAAACATACACGCCAAATCCTTGTGCATTCTTAAAGTCGTTGCACTTGAACACTGCTGTGTATACTTCCTCTTCCTCCATCTCTGGTCTATCTAAAAATCTAAACCAAGCAAACTTGTTAGTTTCGATAGTATTTGCTTCAATAGTATCTGTACAGATTTCCTCGCCCTTATGGTAGATAGTAACTGTCATACTACCTGTTGCTTTTTCCATACCCATGTTGTCCATACAGATTCCGATTTTCTTTAATTCACCATCGCGAGCGATAAAGTTTTGTTTAATAACACTGTCGCTCTTTAGTTTAACTAACTTCTGGTTTGGATCTGCATATGCTCTAGTCTTATGTGCGTTGTAACACGCCTTATAATTTACAAGTAAGAAAACAAGTCCTGCTAAAACAAGTATGGTTCCAAGTATTCTTTTAATTAATGGCCAGTGAATTTTCCCCTTCATTTTTCCTCCTGAACTAACTGATTATATATGTCTCGTTTTGATACGCCTCTATCTTTTGCCACTTTCTTCATCGCGGCCTTTTTATCTAGCCCTTCGTCTAAATATATTTTCATGTGATTTTCCAAAGACATGTCTTCCCACTTCTGTCTTTCCTCTTGGTCTAACGCTTCTTGGTCTTTGCCTTCAATCACCAAGACAAACTCGCCTCTTGGCTCCTCTGCCTCGTACTTTTCTCTAGCGTCTTTTAGAGTCGTCAAAAATGACTCTTCATATTTTTTGGTAAGTTCTCTGTTTATGCTTACCCTTCTGTTTCCAAGCGCCTTCTCTAATTCCGCAAGTGTTTTGGCAAGTCTATGTGGAGCCTCATATATTATAATCGTTCTTGTCTCATTTTGTAACTGTTTTAGGACATTTTCTTTTTTCTTTTTGTCCTTTGGCAAGAACGCTTCAAAACAAAATCTTTGTGTCGAAAGTCCAGACATAGAAATAGCTGTCACACAAGCACTCGCCCCCGGCAAAGAAGTAACCTCAATACCATTTTCAAGACATTCTTTCACCAGTTCTTCTCCCGGATCTGAAATGCCAGGCGTGCCAGCATCTGTAATTAGCGCGATGTCTTTTCCATCTAACATCATCTGCACTAATTCTTTAGCTTTGTCATATTTATTAAATTCGTGGTAGCTTTGCATCGGTGTTTCAATCTCAAAGTGATTGAGTAGTTTGATACTGTTCCTCGTATCTTCAGCACCAATCAAGTCTACTTCTTTCAATGTGCGCACGACCCTGTATGTCATGTCTTCCAAGTTTCCAATAGGTGTCGCACACAAATACAACTTTCCAGCCATACTGCCTTCCTTATAACGACTTTCTTCTATATAATATTATTTCTCATAAATATCTAGTATCTCTTTGGTATAAACATTTGGTTCATCATAGACGATAAGCGGTTCTTCAATATTCATCATCGGCTTTCCACCTCTTGCTCCCTCAATCAAAACCATGTTGGATGGCTTGTCTTTGTATGGGTAAACCATTCTTATTCTCTTTGGTTCAATCTTGTACTTTCTCATCAGCTCCATGGCATCCGCCAATCTCCTAGGTCTATGAACCATATAAAATCTGCCCTGTGGCTTCAACACCGCGGCAGCTTCTCTTATCACATCTTCTAGCGTGCACTTAATCTCGTGTCTAGCTATGGCCTTTGGCTCATCCGGATTTTCAATTCCGTTATTCTCGCTCATATATGGCGGATTAGTAACAACCACATCAAACGAGTCCTTGCCAAAGATTTCGGAAGCCTCTTTTATATCGCCTTCCACTATCTTGATTCTTTCTTCAAGACCATTCATCTGAATGCTTCTCTTTGCCATATCCACAGATTCTTCTTGAATCTCTAGTCCGACAAAGTCCTCGCCATCCGTTTTGGCCTCAAGCAAAATCGGAATAACTCCTGTGCCTGTTCCAAAATCGATTGCTCTCTCCCCTGCCTTTACCTCGGCAAAAGAAGATAACAACACTGCGTCCATTCCAAAACAAAACTTCTCTTTGTCTTGGATTACTTTATATCCTTTGCGCTCTAGGTCGCAAATTTCTTCAGTTGCTTTTAACTCGATATCCATTAAAGGTTGTCCCTTAGTGTTTGTCGGCATTTTCTACGCCGTCATCTTTGTCCTCTAGTCCCTGTAATTCTTTAAGCTCCTCTGCAGCCAAATCAAATTTCTTTTTCTTTGGTTTAAACTTAAGCTCACTTACATTGTAAGTTTTGATTTCTCTTTCTTCATCTTCCTCTACCACAATCTTAACTTCCTGCTTAATGACATTTACACTAGTCACTTCGCCTTCGAAGCCGTCAAAAGTTTTAACTTTCTCGCCCACATCTGGTAGATTTGAATTTAAGTATTCGTAAGACTCCTGCTCGTTCTTCAAACAGCACATAAGTCTTCCACAAATACCTGAAATCTTAGTTGGATTAAGTGATAAGTTCTGTTCTTTTGCCATCTTAATAGTAACTGGCGCAAATGATGGCAAGAATGTACTACAGCATAACTCTCTTCCACACATTCCGATTCCGCCAATCAGTTTAGCCTCATCACGAACACCAACCTGTCTTAGTTCAATTCTTGTTCTAAATACAGAAGCCAAATCTTTAACTAACTCTCTAAAGTCTACACGACCGTCCGCTGTAAAGTAGAACATGATCTTCTTTCCGTCAAATGTATATTCAACCTTTATAAGTTTCATCTCAAGGCCGTGCTTTGCAATCTTTTCCTTACAAGTCTTGAACGCCTTCTTTTCTTTCTCTTGGTTTTGAGCGTACTTCTGGTCATCCTTCTCATTGGCTTTTCTCATAATGTCCTTAACAGGTTTCTTTACTTGATCGTCAGTCACCTGCTTCTTCTCCAAAGCCACTTCGCCGTACTCTACTCCCACGGCTGTTTCCACTATAACGTGGTCGCCTTTTTTTAGTTCAAGATTTTTAGGATTAAAATAATAAATCTTTCCTGTATTTCTAAATCTTATTCCTACTACGTCTATCATTACTGTAACCTCTCTTTTATTCCTAACAACATAACTTCCATGTTGGAATCAAATCCTACGTTGCTCTTTATTCTTCCTTCTGCATTATATATTTCATCCATTATTCCGTTTAGATTTTCAAACGAAATATGGTCTGCTAGCTGTTTTATTTCAGTCAACGACTCCTGAAATACCAAATCGTTAACATCCTTTGTCGATTTATATTTCAATACATCGCCAAACCATACACGAACCATATCGAGATAGTCTCTTAACCCCTCTTTGTCGTCCTTGTAATCGTTTAAATCCTTTACCACTTTTGCGATAGCTTCCATGCCGCCGTTCGCCACGTCTCTCACTAAGTCTGTGACGGAATTCTTCGAATCCTTAAAACTGTCTGAGCTAATCAACTTTTCTGCTTTTCCGATGTTGCCTCCGGCAAAGGAAGCTGCCACCTTCGCATCATAGTCACCCACGCCATATTTGCTTTTTAACTCATCTACTATTTCGCCTTCTGCCACAGTTCTAGCATTTAGCATAACGCATCTTGAAAGTATTGTTGGCAAGAACGCATCAGTATTCGCCGCAAGCAAAATGAATATCGCATAACTAGGTGGTTCCTCAATAGTTTTAAGAAGCGCGTTTTGCGCTTGCACTGTCATAGTGTCGCTCTTTGGTATTATATATATTTTATATGGACTTCCGTAAGGCTTTATTAGCGCATCGTCATTTATCTGCTCTCTTATATCATCTACGCCCAAAGTCTTCTTAGCAGGAGTCACATATTTAATATCTGGTTGATTGTCAGATTCTGCCTGATGGCAAGATTTGCACTGCCCGCAAGCTTCCCCTGTTTTATCAGTCTTTTCAGGAGCATTACTCTCACACTGAATGGCCTTTGCTGCTTCCTTTGCAATATTCAACTTTCCCATTCCTCTCTCTCCGTGAAGGATGTAGGCGTGCGAAAGTTTGCCCGCAGCAATAGCGTTCTTAAAATGTTCGTATATGTGATTTTGGCCTAATGCTCTTTCCATTTTTCTCTTTCTAACTTGGTGTGTTTAAGATTTCTTTTTTGCCATAATGTCTTTTACTATTTCATCCACGCATGTATCCAAGTCTTCGTTCATATATTTTTTCTCAATTCCAAGTCTATTTATTTCTTCTTCTCTAAAGTCCTGCTCGTCTGCCAAAAATCTTCGACAAAGTTCTTCGTACTTTGGCTCACTCTGCTCAATCTCTCGTAAAACTGCGCGTCTTAATCTCTCGCCCTGTTCCACTTCAATATAAATTGGAATGACTTTGTCTTCGCCGTAGAAGTTTCTAACCTGCTCGTAAGACTCCAGCGTTCCAATATACAAATAGTCGTCTTGATCTAAGTCTATCTGTCCATCATCCACTGTGAAGTAACTCCAAATCCCGTGGACTGTATTGTAATCTCTACTCTCAATTACTTTGTCGTCGTTTTTAAGTTCTTCTAGCCTGTCTCTATCTACAAAGAAGTACTCTTCACCGTCCACCTCGTTCTCGCGCATAGGTCTAGTGGTGTACCCCACAACAATCTTTAAATCAAGCTCATTATTCTCTTTTATTTTTTGGAAAATAGTGTCTTTTCCACTACTACTTTTTCCAAGAATAAAAAATATTTTGCCCATAATTTATTCCTTAATTACTTTAATTCCACTAGTTATTTTATCTGTTATTCCCTTTATCTGCAACCCAGATTCAAGGCTTTTTTCTACTTCTTTTATTAGGTTTTCGCTTATAATTTCACCCGGCACCACAAGCGGAATTCCCGGCGGATATTTATAAATATAATCGCCTGCCACTCTACCTTTGGTATCATATAAACTCACCACTTCCGCTTCTTTATTAATAGCTTCGTATGGTGAATATTTCACTTCGTTTTTTACATCTGTTTGTTCTGTATCTTCCTTACTAAACACTTCTAGTCCCTCAGCTATCTCAACCAAGGCTTCGCCAAATTCCTTAACCTTCTCCAAATCATCTGCTATCGATGTCATAGCAATCACATACTGGTTGTTTGCCATCTCTGTCTCAAATTTATATTGTTCTCTTAAGGTTTTTTGTAACTCTATCCCTGTAAGATCAGTCTTGCTTAAGTCTATTACTATCTTTCCGAGATCATAATCATAAACACCATTTGCTCCTACCAATTCTTTTCCGTGGACGAATATTTTTCCAGTGTTATTAACATTCTCTCTTAATTCTTCAATAGTTTTCAACAATCCTTCTGCCTTTTTATCTCCAACTTCTCTCACTATCTTATAGCTCTCATCTATACTTGCCATAAAAATATATGACGGGCTAGATGTCTGATATGTACTAAGCGCTCTTTCTAATTTTTCCTTGTCTACCCTATCTCCCATCACGTGAAGAACTGCCGTTTGAGTAAGAGCCGGCAAGGTTTTATGTACACTCTCAATTACAATATCTGCTCCTTCTTTATAAGCCGGGTTTGGAAATCCATCTAGCAAAAAGTGTGCTCCATGAGCACTATCTACTATTAAGATGGCGCCATTTTTGTGAGCCACTTTTACTAATTCTTTAATGTTTGATACTACACCTTCATATGTAGGTGAAGTGATAACCACTGCCTTTGCGGCGAATGCTTTTAACAAAGTCTCTAATTTCTCTGGATTATATCCTCCGTCAAATACCCCTACACTTTCAGGATAAATGTAAATAGGTTTTAGATTTCTAATCTCTACTGCATTATAAACGGACTTATGGCAGTTTCTTCCTATGATAATGTTGTCTCCAATCTCTGTCGCTGACTGAATAGCAGCCAAAATCCCACTAGTAGAGCCATTCACCATAAAATATGTCTTGTCCGTTCCTAAAAACTTAGAAGCATCTTCCATAGATTCCTTAAGAATTCCGTCAGGGTCATGAAGATTATCAAGTCCTTCTACCTCTGTGAAGTCGATATCTTCTATGTTTTTAATGTCGCTAAACAAGGTCATATTGCGTTTATGACCTGGCATATGCATCGGATAAATACCCGATTTTGTATATTTAATTAGCTTTTCTTTAAGTGATTTCATACTGAATTATTATACCACATATAATAAGTAGATATCTTTATTATTTGCGCAGCAAAATATGAACATTTTAGCAATAAAAAAGGACTTCCAACGAAGTCCTAATTTATGCCCGGTTCCGGAATCGAACCAGAGACACAAGGATTTTCAGTCCTCTGCTCTACCAACTGAGCTAACCGGGCATTCAAATGCGCTTTTGCGCACTTAAATATTATATATGGCATACATTACAAATGCAAGTACTTTTTATGCTTCTTTATTGAGCCACCATTCTAATAAATTTATCGATTCCTGGAGTGTAATCTATCGCGTCTAGCTGCTTTCTAACCATAACTACATTGTCTGTAACTATTCCATCTATTCCGCAATCTACTAGATTTTGAATTTTGTCGGCTCTGTTTACAGTCCAAGAGAAACATTTCTTTTTCGCCTTATTCATATTGTAAATAATGGCTGGCGTTACATTTTCTTCCTCTATACTACAATAGTCAACCCAATCAATATCTCCTATATCTCCCCAAGCCACAACCATACAGTTGGCTGTATTGATCTTTGGATCTACTTTCTTTACTCGCTTTAGGGAATCTTCATTTTGCGAAATAATAACTACTCTCTTTTCCATATGATTATCTTTAACAATCTTGATAACCTTCTTCTCAAAGTCTTTATTTATAGGCGTTCCGTCCGAATAATTTCCATCAACTGGTTTTGTTTCAATCTGAACAGTTTTTCCTTCTTTCTTCAAATATTTGAGAGCTTCATCCAGATTAGAAAATCTAACATATGAATACTTTTTATCAAACCATGATCCAACATCTAGTTTTCTCAAATAATCATATTTAGATTCATGCACGTAAACCTCTTTTCCTGACACTCTTTCAATATAGTCATCGTGACTTACAATAATTTTGCCGTCCAATGTCTTATGAACATCCATTTCTACCCAGTCGGCCTTTTTCTTAACCGCGGTCTTAAATGCTAGCATCGTATTTTCAGGCACACTATAAGACTCTCCTCTGTGCGCACAAACAACCGGTCTCTTTGACTCCTTCATGTAGCAAGTTATATATTCTTTCGCCACAAAAGTTGATAAAACAACTCCTATCAAGAAGCATGCGACAAAGACCACCTTTCCTCTAACTTTAAATGGCTTAATATCTCTTTCAGGAATTGGATCTTCTATATTGTTCTTCTGTCTCCATTTAAAGAACATGGCTGTTATTAATCCAATATTTAAAATTGGAACAAAAATGCTGTAAACTAGTGACATCATATTTTTATATGAGTCCAAATATCTAATGCCAAAAGCGGCAAATCCATTTCCATCCATTAGTAGTGATATCAATGTCACTATTAATGCAAATAGCGCAGAAACTACTATGTCTAGCGCAACAAATATGATTCCGCCTAATATAATCATTCCCATTGTTTTGAATATGCTCTTTTTATTTAGCGCTATAGACTCTTTGCAGGACTGTCTAAACGTCTTGTCTTCCAAAGAAAATGCTACTATAGAAAATATCCATCTTACAGCCAACAAGAATAGTAAAAGTAGCGCAAGCGGATAGAGATACTTCAATGTGCCGTTTGCGTATGCAAAGTCTTCGACGAACTCTGGAACACAAATTTTTGTGGCAGCACACCCTATTTTAATAACTCCTGTAAGCGGAAGTATAATAACTGCATACAAAAGAATTAACCAGTTTCGTGGTTTAAATATTTTTGCAAAAACTTTGAAGCCCGCTACTGCCATCTGCGAAAACTTTACTTTGTTTTTCTTTTTAGATTCATTTATAGCATATGCCACAGCTCCCACTTGGAACATAAGAATTCCTGCCGTTACAATTAACGAGAATATTAGTCCTGGCCACATAGCTGGCATTTTAAGTATATCTATTGCATTACCATTACCCATGTATATGCCACCATGAATTAATTTAAAGAACAATAGCATTAGCTTGTCTAAAAGAATTGGAATATAAAACATAATTATGTAATAAAAAATTGAAAATAACAAAATTGGTTTTATATTGAATCCAATCCATCCAAATGTATTTTTTAAAGTTTCTTTTGCTGTCTTCATAAAGCACCTCTATAAAATTTTTCTTTTTATATTATAACATCAAAGCACAAAAAAAGACGATATATTATATATCATCTTTTCTTTGAGTAGCGGGGGCTAGATTTGAACTAACGACCTTCGGGTTATGAGCCCGACGAGCTACCAGACTGCTCCACCCCGCGGCATATTTTAAAAATTAATGGGCGGAGAAGGATTCGAACCTTCGAAGGCAGTGCCAACAGATTTACAGTCTGCTCCCTTTGGCCACTCGGGAATCCGCCCATTAGAGCCGACGAGCGGACTTGAACCGCTAACCTGCTGATTACAAATCAGCTGCTCTGCCAATTGAGCCACGTCGGCATAATAATTATAATTGTGAATGTTCAAATTTAATGGTTTCTTTCTACATCAGAGCAGCTGATTCCATCAGCACTGCTCTGCCTATGATTGACGCAGTCAATCATCAAGAATTGAGCCACTAAATTGTAGTGGGACCTACAGGGCTCGAACCTGTGACCCTCTGCTTGTAAGGCAGATGCTCTCCCAGCTGAGCTAAGATCCCTAAATTTTCAATATAGTTAAAAAAGTCTGAGAAAGTAAACTCCCTCAGCTATTCACAATGCGTCTACATTGAAAAACGACCCGGATGGGATTCGAACCCACGACCTCCGCCGTGACAGGGCGGCGCTCTAACCAGCTGAGCCACCGGGCCAACAATAAGAGTATACTACATTGATACTTCTTTTTGCAAGAATAATATTAATGATTTATACACTCAAAACCACACACTGAAAAGTAAATTAAGACTTTCCTAGGATAACTCCTCTTCCTTTATGGATAAGCCCTCGACCTATTAGTATCGGTCAGCTGCATACATTACTGCACTTCCACCTCCGACCTATCAACCTCGTAGTCTTCAAGGGGTCTTACTTCTTACGAATGGGATATCTCATCTTGAGGGGGGCTTCACGCTTAGATGCTTTCAGCGTTTATCCCGTCCCGACTTGGCTACCCTGCGATGCGCTTGGTAACGCAACAGGTGCACCAGCGGTCGGTCCATCCCGGTCCTCTCGTACT
>DFEY01000001.1 GCA_002369135.1 Lachnospira sp. UBA3790
GACAGCCTATTAAATATAGCACAGCGATATACCACTGTCAACAACTTTTTTCAAAAAAATTTAACTTTTTTTGCCTTTATTTATGGGCCTCTCAGCCCATTTACAACATCTTGTGTTTGATTATAAACAGACCACAATTCTTCCTATTTTCTCCGTTATAATCCAGTGGTTTTTCTGTATTTGATTAATGCGCACGAAAATATTTACTTTTGGATTCTTCATTAAAGGAAAATGAGATTTCTTTGTTTTGGTGTGGGGCGGGAGAAAATGTTTTGTGTCGAACGATTCAAGTGAGACACAATCATTTTCTTCAAAGCCCCACAAAAAAAGAACAGTAAAATTACTGTCCTTTAACGGAGAAGGAGGGATTTGAACCCTCGCGCCGCGTAAACGACCTACACCCTTAGCAGGGGCGCCTCTTCAGCCACTTGAGTACTTCTCCATGCCTGATTAATAAATCAGTATTTAGTTTTCTGTTTTAGCGCAAGAGTAATTATATTATAGCGCTTGGTACTTGTCAACTTGCCCTATCTATTTGCCAACCTCTTCATAAAGGTTATTTCCATTTCTATCTATAACAACTATCGCTGGGAATTTTTCAACTTCCAATTTTCTAATAGCCTCTGTTCCTAAATCATCGTATGCTACCACTTCACTTTTCTTAATGCATTTTGAAAGCAACGCTCCTGCGCCACCCACAGCCGCAAAGTAAACTGCCTCATTTAAAACGATAGCATCTATCACGTCTTGCGATCTTTTTCCCTTTCCTATCATTCCAGATAATCCAAGGTTTAAAAGTTTTGGTGCGTACTTGTCCATTCTGCTAGCAGTAGTTGGTCCAGCAGATCCAATGACTTGTCCTTCTCTAGCCGGAGTTGGTCCCATGTAATATATTATCTGATCCTTCACATCGATTGGCAACTCTTCACCACGAGCCAACGCCTCACTCATTCTCTTGTGAGCCGCATCTCTAGCTGTGTAAATAGTTCCCGTAATATACACATAGTCCCCGCTCTTTAGAGACTTTATTTTTTCTTTTGTTAATGGTGTTGTTAGTTCCATAATCTCACCTATATAGTTCGAGTCACATGACGATTCACATGACAACAAATATTTACTGCAACTGGAAGTCCCGCAATATGTGTTGGATAAGTTTCCACATTCACTCCAAGAGCTGTCTGTGTTCCACCAAGTCCTCCCGGTCCAATTCCAATCTTATTAATCTTTTCCAAAAGTTCATCTTCCAAATCCGCGTAAAGCTGATTCTCATTTTTCGAATTCAAATCTCTCGCCAAAGCTTTCTTTGCAAGAATCGCGCACTTCTCAAAAGTTCCGCCGATACCTACTCCCACTACCATCGGTGGGCAAGCATTTGGTCCTGCTTCCTTCACTGCGTTTATAACAACTTCTTTCACACCCTCGATTCCGTCAGCCGGTTTTAGCATAACAATCTTGCTCATGTTCTCACTGCCGAATCCCTTTGGCGCAAGCGTAATCTTTATCTCATTTCCATCCACAATATCATAGTGAATGATAGCCGGTGTGTTGTCGTTCGTGTTCACTCTCTCAAGCGGATCCGACACCACACTCTTTCGAAGGTAACCTTCAGTGTATCCCTGACGCACGCCCTCATTAATAGCCTCCGTCAAAGACCCTTTAACTTTCACATTTTGTCCGACCTCTACAAAGACCACTGCCATTCCAGTGTCTTGGCAAATTGGGATGCTCTCACTTTTAGCAATCTCTAGATTCTCTTCTAGGTCTGATAAAATTTTGCAGCCTACTTCTGAAGTTTCATTTTCCTTCGCGCTAACTAACGCCTGTTTCATATCAGGCGCTAGCTCGAGATTTGCTTCTATGCACATCTCTTTAACAGTATTTATTATTTTGTCTGCTTTTACTTTTCTCAAAATACTACTTCCTATTTATCTTCAGATGCTTCATCTTCTTCCACATCTTCTTTCACTCTCATAACACTTGCAACTACGATATCATCATCAGCGCCAGTGTTCATAAGTTTAACACCAAGAGTAACTCTTCCTAAAATTGAAATGTCATCCACTGCCATTCTAATAATGATACCCTCGTTTGTAATCATCATGATCTCTGTGCCAGGGTTTACAGTCTTCGCGCCAACTACTTCGCCGGTCTTGTCTGTAACTTTATATCCCTTCACACCTTTACCGCCACGGTTTTGGAGTTTAAACTCATCTATCTCAGTTCTCTTACCCATGCCGTTTGCTGAAACGATTAGTAAGTGTGAGCCACGTGATTCAGCTTGCATAGCCACAACTTCATCGCCTGGGTTCAGTTCGATACCCTTAACACCCATAGCTGAACGTCCAGTCTCTCTAACATCAGTTAGTTTGAATCTGATAGCGTGCCCATCTTTAGTAACGATTATAATGTTGTCGTCGTTATCTAAGATGTGCATATCCTCTAGTTCGTCTCCTGGACGAAGGTTGATTGCCTGGATACCACTCTTTCTAATATTCTTATATTCTCTAACAGCAGTTTTTTTGATAGTTCCGTTTCTTGTAGACATTACAAGGTATTTGTCTTCTTCGAAGTCGTGAATTGGAACCATCTTCGAAATGTACTCATCTGGTTTAAGCTGTAGCAAGTTAACAACAGCCACACCTCTAGCAGTTCTTCCTGCCTCTGGAATCTCGTAACATTTTGTCTTGTAAATTCTACCTGTATTTGTAATAAACAAAATGTAGTCGTGGGTAGAAACCATAAACATTTCTTTCATAAAGTCATCGTTTATAGTCTGCATTCCCTTTATGCCCTTACCACCACGGTTCTGGGCTTTGAAATTGTCTGTAGTCATTCTCTTGATGTAACCAAGATTTGTCATACAAACCATTGTCTGCTCTTCTGGAATTAAGTCTTCGTTTGAAAGATCGCCTGGGTCTATTCCAATCTCAGTCTTTCTCTCATCGCCAAACTTATCTCTAACTTCTTCTAGCTCTTCCTTGATAACGCCAAGAAGTTTTTTCTCGTCAGCCAAAACACCTTTCAAGAAAGCGATTAGTTCCATCAACTCTTTCTGCTCATTCTCAAGGTCTTCTCTAGCTAGTCCAGTAAGCTGTCTAATTCTCATTTCTACGATAGCGCTAGCCTGTGCATCAGAAAGTCCGAATCTCTTAATCAATCCGTCCTTCGCATCTTGAGTAGTGTGAGAATTTCTAACAATCTTAATTACTTCATCAATATTATCAAGAGCAATCAAGAGACCCTCAATAATGTGCGCTCTCTGCTCTGCTTTGTCTAATTCAAACTTAGATCTTCTAGTCACAACTTCCTTCTGGTGATCTAGATATTCAGTTAGCATCTCCAAAAGATTTAGAACCTTTGGTTCGCCATTTACTAGCGCAAGCATAATCACGCCAAATGTATCCTGAAGTTGTGTGTGCTTGTAAAGCTGATTTAGAATAACATTTACATTTGCATCTTTTCTAAGTTCAATAACAATTCTGATACCGTCTTTGTCGGACTCATCTCTTAGGTCTGTGATACCATCCACTTTTTTATCTCTGTGAAGCATCGCTATCTTTTCAACTAGCTTTGCCTTGTTAACCATGTATGGAAGTTCAGTAACGATAATTCTAGATTTTCCATTGTCCATCACCTCGACATCAGTCACGGCACGTGTCACAATCTTTCCACGGCCAGTTCTGTATGCTTCGTTGATACCGGCTCTACCTAAAATCACGCCACCTGTTGGATAGTCAGGTCCCTGAATAATTTGCATAATCTCATCTATCTCAGTGTCCCTGTCTTCGTCCACCTTGTTATCAATCATCTTAATGATAGCATTAATAGACTCCGTCAAATTGTGTGGCGGAATATTTGTAGCCATACCTACGGCAATACCTGTTGTTCCATTTACCAAAAGGTTAGGAAATCTAGCTGGCAAAACTGCAGGCTCTTTTTCGGTCTCGTCAAAGTTAGGAACAAAATCTACTGTGTCTTTGTTCATATCTTTAACTAGTTCCATAGACATTCTGCTAAGGCGTGCCTCTGTATAACGCATAGCAGCTGCGCCGTCGCCGTCTTCCGAACCGAAGTTTCCTTGGCCATCCACTAGTGGGTATCTAATGTTCCACTCCTGTGCCATGTTAACCAATGCACCGTAGATAGAACTATCACCGTGTGGGTGATATTTACCCATTGTGTCGCCGACAATACGCGCGCACTTTCTGTGAGCTTTGTCTGGGCCGTTATTCAATTCAACCATCGCGTGAAGGATTCTTCGCTGAACTGGTTTTAGTCCATCACGAACATCTGGAAGCGCACGAGATGCAATTACACTCATCGCATAATCGATGTATGAGCTTTCCATTGTATCCTTCAGATCGACGCTACTTATTTTGTCAAAAATATTTTCTTCCATTTTTATCTCCTGTAGAAAATCTACTTGTTACTGTTTTTTGATATCTAAGTTCCGAGCGAACTTATCATTTTTGTTAAATATCTAAGTTCTGAACGAACTTCGCATTTTCCTCTATGAACTCACGTCTTGGTTCTACATCATCACCCATCAAAGTTGTAAATGTTAAATCGATTTCAGACATTGTGTCTTCATTAATCTCAACTCTCTTTAGCATTCTCTTTTCTGGGTCCATAGTTGTTTCCCAAAGTTGCTCTGCATCCATCTCGCCAAGACCTTTGTATCTTTGAATCTTATTGTTTCCATCTCTGCCAATCTCATCAATGATACTGTTTAGTTCGTCGTCGTTGTATGCGTAGTAAGATTTCTTATTCTTTGAAACTTTATAAAGTGGAGGTGTCGCCAAATACACGTGTCCTTGTTTGATTAGCTCAGGCATAAATCTATAGAAGAATGTGAGCATCAAAGTTTCGATATGAGCACCGTCCACGTCGGCATCGGTCATGATAATGATTTTGTCGTATCTTAGATTTTCTATATCAAAATCTTCGTGGATGCCTGTACCAAACGCCGTGATCATTGTATTAATTTCTTCGTTGTTCATAATGCGGTCGATTCGGGCTTTTTCTACATTTAGGATTTTACCGCGAAGCGGAAGAATGGCCTGTGTTGCACGAGTTCTAGCTTTCTTCGCTGAACCACCGGCAGAATCACCCTCGACTATAAATATTTCGCATTTCTTAGGATCTTTGTCTGAACAGTCAGCCAACTTTCCTGGAAGAGCAGCCACCGACAAAGCAGTTTTACGTGTAGCCTCTCTTGCTTTTCTAGCCGCATTACGAGCACGCGCTGCCAATACAGCTTTCTCGCAAATAGTCTTAGCTACACTTGGGTTTTGCTCGAGGAAGTAAGTCATCTGCTCACTCATTATGCTATCAACAGCACCTCTTGCTTCACTGTTACCAAGTTTCTGTTTTGTCTGTCCCTCAAACTGAGGATCTTCTATCTTTACACTGATAACCGCAGTAAGACCTTCTCTAAAATCCTCACCAGATAAGTTATCTTCTTTATCTTTTAAAATCTTATTTTTTCTAGCATAGTTATTTAATGTTTTTGTAAGAGCACGCTTGAAACCTTCTACCTGCATACCACCTTCAGGTGTATTAATATTATTTACAAATGAAAGCAAGTTTTCTGAATATGCATTATTGTGCTGCAATGCTACTTCTACATAAACATTGTTTGCTGTTCCTTCACAATAGATTACATCTTTGTAGAGTGGTTCTTTCTTTTTATTCATGTACTCTACAAATTCCATAATTCCACCTTCGTAGTGGAACTCTCTTTCCTTAACTTCCTCTTCTCTTACATCCTTTAAAATGATTCTAAGATTCTTTGTAAGGAAAGCAGTCTCTCGAAGTCTAGTTTTTAAAATATCAAATTCATAAATAGTAGTGTCAAACAATTCTTTGTCTGGAAGGAATGTTACTTCAGTACCACTCTTTTCCTCATCAGCTGTTCCCACTTCTTCTAACTCTTTAACAACTTTTCCATACTCGTATCTTTGATGATAAATTTTACCATCTCTACATACGCGCACCTCTAACCACTCTGAAAGAGCGTTAACTACAGATGCACCTACACCGTGAAGACCACCAGATACTTTGTATCCGCCGCCGCCAAATTTACCGCCGGCATGAAGCACAGTAAATACAACTTCAACCGCTGGCTTACCTGTCTTTTTATTAATATCAACAGGAATTCCACGACCGTCGTCTTTAACAGTGATTGAATTATCTTTATTGATAGTAACTTCAATAGTAGAACAGTATCCAGCCAAAGCCTCATCCACTGCATTATCCACTATCTCGTATACTAGGTGATGAAGACCACGTGAAGATGTTGTACCAATGTACATACCTGGTCTTTTACGAACAGCTTCTAATCCCTCTAAGACTTGAATCTGATCAGCACCATATTCTTTTTGTCCTTGTTTTTTGTCTGTCATTTAAAAACTTCCTTTCAAAATACAAAGTTAACTAATTACATTCTCTGCTACTTTTGCATTATCAACCTTAAACACTCGGTCAATATTTATACTGTTTTCTACAAACTCATCTAAACCTGTACAAGTCACAATCGTTTGTATATTATCTAGTCTTTCTAATAAGTGATTTTGTCTCTCTGAATCTAGTTCAGATAGAACATCATCTAAAAGTAAAACTGGTGTGTCATTAATAATCTTTTTAACCAGCTCAATTTCCGCCAGCTTCAAAGACAACGCAATAGTTCTCTTTTGGCCCTGACTTCCATAAGTTCTAATATTTATATCTTTATTAAAGAATAAAATATCGTCCCTATGTGGCCCCACCGAAGTGCTCTTATTTCTTAAATCAACACTTCTGTTTCTCTTTAGATTTTTTTCAAAATCTTTTACTTCAGTATTTTTGTGATAGTCAATCTTAATTGCTTCTTCTTTATTTGTTAAATCTTCATGGATAGGTTTAATAATTTTACTTATCTGCTTAATAAATTCTTCACGCTTTTTAATTATTTCTTTTCCATAAAGAACCAACTGCTCATCCCAAACATCTAATGTTTCTTCTGCACTAGGATTAAAACTTATCTCTTTAAGTAGTCTGTTTCTCTGATTTAAAACTTTGTTGTAATTAATTAGATTATGAACATAAATTTTATCTAGCTGACAAAGTTCTAAATCCATAAATCTTCTTCTCTCCGCCGGACCATTTTTTATAATATTTAAATCTTCCGGTGCAAAGAAAATAACATTAAAGATTCCAAATAGTTCACTCGCTCTTTTTATTGGAACTCCATTCACTGCAATTCCTTTAGTCTTATTTTTTCTTAAGTGAACATCTACTCTTATTTCTTTTTCTTTTTTCTCTATAAATAATTTTATATGTGCTTCACGCTCGCCAAATCTTATTAATTCAACATCTTTATTACTTCTGTGAGATTTAGTAGTACTACAAATATAGATTGACTCTAAAATATTTGTTTTACCCTGAGCATTATTTCCATATAAAACATTTTTCTTAGGATCTAAATCTAAATCTAATGATTTATAATTTCTAAAATTTTCTAACTCTAGTTTTTTAACTATCATATTATTCTCAGTTTATTTAACTGTGACTAACTCCCCATTGTATTCAAAATTATCACCTGAATATAATTTTTTACCTCTTCTTGTGTCTACTTCTCCATTAACTTTTACTTGCCCATCTTGAATAACTACTTTTGCCTCAATACCTGATGATACAAGTCCAGCTAATTTCATCGCTTGTCCTAATTTTATATATTCATCTCTAATTTCTATTTCCATAATCTATTCCCTTACTTTAAAAATGAAAAATGAATTTCTTCACTTTCCATTTTTAAAAATATTTATTGTACTACTGGTAATACAATATAAATATATGAATTATTCTCATTTCTGATGAAACATGGTGCCTTTGAATTTGTCATATACAAAGTAATCTTTTCATCATCCAATACTTTCAAAATATCTAAAAGGAATTTTGGATTGAAACTGATCATTAAATCTTCACCTTCTTTGGCGATGTCAATCTTTTCATCCATTGTTCCAATAAATGTATTAATAGATAAATCTAAAACTCCATCCTTAATTGTTAAGAATACAGGTTTACTTTCACCTTCTTTAATAAGAAGTGTAGCTCTATCAATACAATCCATAAATTCTCTTTTATTAATTTCGAACTTTGTTTTATAATCTGAACTAATCATTTTGTCTGTGTCAAAGAAGTTAGTATCTTCAATCAATCTAGAAACTACAACTGTATCTCCTAGATCAAATAAAATGTGATTGTTTGTAAAATAAATCATTACATCATCTTCCATTCCACCATTTAAAATTTTACTAATTTCATTTAATGATTTTCCTGGAATTATAACTTTACCTAAATCATATTCTTCTTTTAACTCTATATTTCTAATAGCAATTCTAAATTTATCTAATGCTACTACTTTTAATTTATTTCCTTTTATTTCAAAAAGTTCACCAGTTAAAACTTTATTCTTTTCTGCATCATTAATTGCAAAAATAGTTTGATCAATAATATTTTTAAGTGATAACTGTGAAATACTAATCTTATTATTTTTTTCTACTCTTGGTAGTGGAGAAAAATCTTCTGGATCCATTATCTGAATATTGAATTTTGAATTCTCACATGTAATTAATGATTTTGTATCATCTTCTATTTCAAATGTAATTTCACTATCAGGAAGCTTACGAACAATCTCAGAAAAGATTCTTGCTTCTATAGCAACCTTACCAGCTTCCTTAATTTCACCTTTAACTTTTGTCTCTATTCCTAGATCCATATCGTTAGCAGTAAATTTAATGAAACCTTCAGTAGCATCAATCAAAATACATTCTAATATCTTCATAGAAGATTTAGTTGATACTGCTTTCATTACAACATTAATTCCTTCAATTAAATCTGATTTTTTAAATAGTAATTTCATCCCTTTTCTCCTTTAAAATAAAAGTATAAATAAATATATATTTTTTAATAATAATAATAAGGACAGTCAATATGATAAAAAGTATTAAAAATCCTTTATTTATCGTGGTTATATAATAAAAATTGTAGTTAATAATTTTTGAAGTAATTAACAAATCACATAAGTTATTATCAAAGATAAATAATTTATAAATTTTTTATGTGATTTTGATTTAAAAATTTATCCAGTCATAAAATTTTATTATCAAACTACTGACAGAGTTATTAACTAATAATCAGTAGTTATTGATAGTTTATTGATATAGTTATTAACAACATTTTTTATTCAGGATCTACCTTTTTCTTTAAAACTTCAACGGTTGTTCTAGTATTTGGGTCAGTTTCTATTTCTTTTTTAACTTTATCTATTCCGTAAATAACATTTCCGTGAGTTTTATTTAAAGCTTTTGCAATAGTTTCCAATTTATCATCAGTAAAATATCTACAAAGATACATACATATTTGACGAGGCCATGCAATATCCGCACTTCTCTTATCTGATATTAAATCCTTAGTAGATAAATCAAAATGTTCAGCAACTATTTCAATAATAGATTCGCATGTAATATTCTTTTTATTATCTGGATCAATCATATCCTTCAAAATATCTTTAGCGAAATCTAAATCAATAACAGTGCCAGGTTTCATTTTTGCATAAGCAACTAATTTATTAAATGAACCTTCTAACTCTCTAACATTTGAAATAAAATTATTTGCAATGTAATCAAGTGCACTATTATCTATTTCAATTCCAGATTCCTGTTTAGCTTTATTAAGAAGAATAGCCATTCTTGTTTCATAATCTGGATTTTGAATATCAACAGTTAATCCCATTTCAAAACGGTTAATTAATCTCTCAGAAATGCCTTCCATATCCTTTGGAATTTTATCTGATGTAATAACGATCTGTTTATGTTTCATATGTAAGTCATTAAAAATATTAAACAATTCTTCCTGACATCTATCTTTATTTGAGAAGAATTGAATATCATCTAACAACAAAACATCTACATTTCTATATTTATTTCTAAATCTTTGGATGTCTTCCTGTACTGTATGTTTACCAGCAAGCAAATCAATTACTTCATTTACAAAAGACTCACTGTATGTATAAAGAACAGTAGCCTCTGGATTTTGTTCTAAAACAAAATTACCAATAGCCTGAAGCAAATGAGTCTTACCTAAACCAACACCACCGTAAATATAAAGTGGATTATAAGTTTCACCAGGTGATTCAGCCACCGCCAAAGCAGTAACCTGAGCTGCATTATTATTAGAACCCACTACAAAAGAATCGAAAGTAAATTTCTCACTTAAGTTAGAGTCTTTAATACGATCTAGTAGTTGAGCTTTACTTTCGTTGGTAGTAGCAATTGAATTATCCATTTCACCATTTGGCAAAATGATTTGCAAATCTAAATCTTCATCCAGTGACTCACAAATAGAAACTTTCAAAAATGAAAGATACTTTTTGTTTATATATTTAAGGCCCTGAGATTCACTAGGTCCAGTGAAAACTAAAGTCACTAAACCATCCTCCACTGATTTAATCTCAAGTGGAAGAATCCATGTTTTAAAAGATACGTCAGAGACGTCATATTCACTTTTAAAGAAATCTAAAATTTCAGGCCATTTTTCGCTTAAAACTTCAAACATAGCCCCTCCCTAAAAAAAATGCGAAATATCGTTAAAATTCGCACATAGATATAATACACTAAAATAGCAATTTTTTCAATAATATTATAATTATAATAGGAAGAAACTAGTAACAAAAAAACAGCCGTTTGATTTACATAATAACAGTAATTGGTATACATAAAATGGTTGCAAATAATAACCAAAATCAAGAGTTATTGACATAAATTAACGAAAATCAGTTAAAAATCCGATAAAATAAACATATTTTTATTAACTTATTGACATTTTATTGACAGAATGTATATAACCTTAACCAATTTATGTAAAATTATGTAAATTATTGGCTAAAATCCAGTATTTTATTGAAAAATGTCAACAAGTCACAAAAAATATGTGATTTTTGATAAATTACTTCTGCTTTTGGGTGAATGAGTTCTTTGGCGAAGCCACCTGATCTTAAAAAAATGTATATATATAGTAAAAAATCATTGAAAAATATAGCAAAGTATGGTTTAATTGATAACTAGCTACGAATTCTTACATTTATATAGTAAAGATGTTTTGCTATTAATAATGAAGGAGGTAAATTGTTATGAAGATGACTTTTCAACCAAAGAAAAGACAGAGATCAAAAGAACATGGTTTTAGAAAAAGAATGAGAACAGCTGGTGGACGTAAAGTCCTAGCTTCAAGAAGAGCTAAAGGTAGAAAGAAAATATCAGCTTAAGGTCACATTCTAAGAAATGTGACCTTTTCTTTTTGAGGGAGTATTATGAAAAATTCTTTGAAAAAGAATGAGGACTTTAAGAAAGTCTTCGACGAAAAGAAGTCATGTGCTAATAAGTATTTAATCTTATACTACAAAAGAAACGGATTAGACGTTAACAGATTAGGTATCCAGGTAAGTAAAAAAGTAGGAAATAGCGTAGTAAGACATCGCCTAAGTAGACTCATTCGTGAAAGTTTTAGATTAAATGAAAACAGTTTTAAGCACGGCTTAGATTTGGTAGTAATCGCAAGAGGCGATGCTAAGGGTAAAACCTACAAAGAGATTGAAGATGCCCTACTTCACTTGGGCAAGCAATCACGTATTTTGTCTGAAAACTAGGTGGTAGTTTTTATATTCAAAATATAAGACTGATTAAAAACCGGACGAGCAGAGCTGGATAATCAGTAGCAAGTTTTGCAGATAAGGTTGAGCAAAATCTTGCAACACGTAAATTTGAAGATAAACCTTTTTGTATAGAAGAAATGAAAATTTTAAAAATGATAAAAAAAGGAATTAGTTTCCTTTTGATCGGATTTATAAAATTTTATAAAAAAGCAATATCACCATATACACGTAGCAAATGCAGATATATACCTACGTGTTCTTCTTATGCAATAGAGGCTATACAAAAATATGGACCGTTCAAAGGATTACGTTTAGCAATAAAAAGAATTGCAAGATGTAATCCTTTGCACGAGGGCGGATACGACCCAGTTCCTTAAGGAGGTAAAAATTGTTTTTATATAACAACCCATTAGTAAAAGGTTTAGCTAGTCTTATGGGATACATTATGGAGGGAATCTATTTTGTGTTCTCTCATATGGGATTTTATGACATTGGACTTTGCATTATTGTATTTACAATTGTAATCAGAATGTTCTTGCTTCCAATGCAGGTTAAGCAACAGAAATTCTCAAAGCTTAATGCCATAATGTCACCAGAGATTAAAGCTATCCAAGATAAGTACAAAGGTAAAAAAGATCAAGAAACACAAATGAAGCAGCAGGCTGAGATTAAGGAAGTATATGCTAAGTATGGTACTTCTCCTACTGGTAGTTGCTTACAGCTATTAATCCAGATGCCTATCCTTTTTGCTTTGTATGCAGTAATCAGAGATATTCCACAGTATGTAACATCCGTAAAGAGTACATACGAGCATTACATTATAAAATTAACTACTGCACAGGTAGATGAATACTTTGGATCAAAAGCTATTCTTGGAAAAGAGTACGTCAAAGGTAAATTATCAGGTGCGCAGTTAAGTGGTGGACAGATTAAAAATTGTATCGCTGCTATGACAGGAACAAACTCAACTGGAAAAACTCTTTCACTAGCACACAATCACACACTAAGACAGTTGCTTGATAATGTTCACAATGAGTACTCAAACATTATGAGTTCAATGAATAAGTTCTGTGGTTTGTTGATCGGTGATTCACCATCTACAAATATCAAAGGACAGGCTATTGGCATTATCATTGCAGGTATTGCTCTTCCAGTTTTATCTGGTGTATTCCAGTTTGTCAGTGTTCAGCTTACAACTAGAATGAACAAGAACAATGCTGCAGCAGATGTTCCAGGAATGGGCGGCTCAATGAAGATTATGAACTTCATTATGCCAATCTTTTCAATCTACATGTGTTACATTCTTCCAGTAGGTATCGGTATTTACTGGTGTATTGGTTCACTTGTTATGATGGTACAGCAGCTATGTATCAACAAGTACCTAGACAAAAAAGGAATGGACGTAATTATAGAAGAGAACAGAAAGAAAGCTGCTAAGAAGGCTGAGAGAAAGAAAGCTAGAAAAGGCATCTACAGAGAAAACGTTATTGATGCAGCTCAGAACAAAGCTAAAGCTAAAGATGAAGGCGGAATGAGCGCAGCTGAAAAAGAAGCTAAAGTTCAAAAGGCCAAGGAGGCTGCGGCAAAGAAACAGGGTTCACTTGCAGCTAAAGCAAACTTAGTAAGCGACTATAATAAGAAGAACGATAAATAATATAGAGGAGAAAAAAATGGATTACAAAAATTTCGAAGGAAAAAATGTAGATGATGCTATCACTAATGCTTGTCAGGAGCTAGGCATCACATCAGATAAATTAGATTATGAAGTTGTGGAAGAAGGCGGAAGCGGATTCCTAGGACTAGGAAAAAAGGCAGCTGTCATCAAAGCTAGAAAGAAAGGCGACGTAGACGAGATTGCAGCAGACTTCCTAAACAAAGTCTTTGACGCAATGGAACTAACAGTAAAGCTTGATGTAAATGTGGAAGATCAAGACAATGAGCAGACAATCAACATTGATATTGTGGGCGATGACATGGGCGTTTTGATTGGTAAACGTGGACAGACACTTGATTCACTTCAGTATCTTACAAGTTTGATTGTTAACAAAGAGTCAGATGACAAATTCTCAAGAGTTAGACTTGATACAGAAAACTACAGAGAAAGAAGACAGCAGACTCTAGAAAATCTTGCAAAGAACATTGCAAAGAAAGTAAAGAGAATTAAAAAGCCAGTAGCGCTTGAGCCAATGAATCCTTATGAGAGAAGAATCATTCACTCAGCACTTCAGGATGATAAGTACTGCACTACTCGCTCAGAGGGAGAAGAACCATACAGACATGTAGTAGTTGTTCTTAAATAATAAGAAAATGACTTATGAAACTATAGTAGCTATCTCTACTGCCCCAGGTGCTTCGGGTATTGGAATTATTCGAATAAGCGGTCAGGATGCAATTGAGATAGCCGACAAAGTATTTAAATCATATAAAGAAATTAAGCTAGCCGATGTGGATACACACACGGCTAGTTTTGGCTGTATAAAAGATGGCGACAAAGTAATTGATGAAGTTCTAGTTTTGGTTATGAAAGACGGCAAATCCTTCACCGGAGAAAACACTGTTGAGATTAACTGCCATGGAGGAATGTTAATATTAACTAAAGTGCTAGATTTAGTTATCAAGGCTGGAGCTAGACCTGCAGAGCCGGGTGAGTTTACAAAGCGAGCTTTCTTAAATGGAAAGATGGATTTATCACAAGCTGAGGCTGTGATGGATTTGATTAACGCAAAAAATGATTTTGCACACTCTAGTGCCGTGAAACAATTAAAGGGAAATGTTTCAGACAAGATTAAGGAACTTCGTGCAGAGATCATTTACCACATTGCTTTTATCGAATCAGCATTGGATGATCCGGAGCACATAAGTATTGATGGATACTCTGAAAAGATAAAAGAGACTGTAGAAAAAGAGCTAGAAGAAATAAAGAAATTAATCGATAGCTTCGACAACGGCCGCGTGGCAAAAGAAGGAATAAAAACTGTAATACTAGGAAAGCCAAATGCAGGAAAGTCTTCTCTTCTTAACTTGTTGTTAGGCGAGGAACGCGCAATCGTAACAGAGATAGAAGGAACTACTCGTGATACATTAGAGGAATACATTAACTTCAACGGCCTAAGTCTTAATATAGTAGATACAGCTGGCATTCGTGAGTCGGATGATAAGGTTGAGCAGATTGGAGTTGAGAAAGCAAAAGAGATGGCTGAAGATGCCGACCTGATTTTATACGTGGTCGATGGGCAAAAAGATTTGGATGAAAACGACAGACAGATTATCGATATTATAAAAGATAAGCAGGCGATTGTTTTGGTTAACAAAACCGATCTTGATATGACAGTTAATATAGAAGAAATAAAATCTTTGTCGGGGCTTGATGTTATACTCTTCTCCGCCAAAGAAGGAACAGGTCTTGATCAGTTAGAGGCAGACATTCGTCAGAAGTTCTACGAGGGCAAAGTTACACTAAACGATCAAGTCTACATTACAAACGCCCGCCACAAAGAATGTTTAGACTCAGCTTACAAGAGTTTGGAAAATGTTTTAGATTCGGTTAGCAAAGATTTGCCGGAGGACTTCTACTCTATCGACTTGATGGACGCTTATGAGAAATTGGGACTAATCATTGGTGAGAGCGTGGAGGATGATTTGGCAAACGAGATTTTCTCGAAGTTCTGCATGGGAAAATAAATAATAAATTTTCTCGAGGTTCTGTATGGGAAAATAAAACTTTTAAGAAAATTTATTTCAATAATATAATGTATAAAAAAGAAATTGTGTTATAATCTTATAGCATAATTTCTTTTTTTATAGGAGAGACACATGGGCAAAGTTGTTGAACAACATGATGTCGTGATTGTGGGTGCGGGCCACGCTGGATGCGAGGCGGCGCTAGCTTCTGCACGACTTGGAATGGACACTATCGTTTTTACTATTAGTATCGATAGTGTTGCTTTGATGCCATGTAATCCTAATATTGGAGGAACATCTAAGGGACACTTAGTGCGCGAGGTAGATGCACTAGGTGGAGAGATGGGTAAAAATATTGATAAGACTTTTATTCAGTCTAAGATGTTAAACAAGTCCAAGGGTCCTGCTGTTCACTCACTTCGTGCACAGGCAGACAAGCATGACTACACACGCGAGATGCGTAAAACTCTAGAAAACACGGACAATTTGACAATCAAGCAGGCTGAAGTTTCAGATATATTGGTGGAAGATGGTGTGATAAAAGGCGTTAAGACTACTACCGGCGCTACTTACTATGCGAAATCTGTTGTGTTAGCAACAGGTGTATACTTGAAAGCTAAATGTATCCACGGCGACGTTTGCCAAGAGACTGGGCCAAATGGTTTGGCCGCTGCCAATTATTTGACGCAGTCGCTTATAGATAATGGAATTGAGATGAGAAGATTTAAGACAGGTACTCCTGCCCGCGTGGATAAGAGGACTGTTGACTTTAGTAAGATGGAGGAACAATTTGGCGATGAGCGAATTGTGCCATTCTCTTTTACTACTGATCCAGAGAGTATCCAGAAGGACCAGGTGTCTTGCTGGCTTACATATACAAACGAAGAGACGCACGAGATTATTAAAGAAAACATTGAGCGCTCTCCCCTATTTTCAGGGATGATAGAAGGAACGGGTCCTAGGTACTGCCCTTCTATTGAGGACAAAGTTGTTAAGTTTGCAGACAAAAACAGACATCAGGTTTTCATTGAGCCTGAGGGATTATATACAAATGAAATGTACTTGGGCGGAATGTCGTCTTCTTTGCCGGAGGATGTTCAGTACGCGATGTACCACACTGTGCCAGGACTTGAGAATGCAAAGATTGTTCGTAACGCATACGCTATTGAGTACGACTGCATCGAGTATGGACAGTTGCTCCCAGACCTAGAGTTCAAAGCGGTTAAGGGACTGTTCAGTGCTGGGCAATTTAATGGAAGTTCAGGCTACGAGGAAGCTGCAGCGCAGGGAATCGTGGCTGGTATAAATGCAGTAAAATACGCCCGCGGCGAAGAAACATTAGTGATTGATAGATCGCGCGGATACATTGGCGTGTTGATAGACGACCTTGTGACAAAGGAAAGTCATGAGCCATACAGAATGATGACATCGCGCGCGGAGTATAGATTATTACTTCGTCAGGACAATGCAGATTTAAGACTTACTCCGTTAGGATATGAAGTTGGTCTTATTTCTAAAGAGCGCTACGAATCTGTGGTGGCAAAGGAAAAGGCTATTGAAAAGGAAATCGCTCGACTTGAGGAAACTTATGTGGGCGCAAACAAGAAAGTTCAAAAGGTTCTAGAGAAGTTAGAAAGTACTACTTTAAAGACTGCCACTTCTTTGGCAGAGCTTATTAGAAGACCTGAACTTGATTATGAGAAGATAAAAGAACTAGATAAAGAGCGCTCAGAGCTTCCAGAAGATGTTAAAGAGCAGGTAAACATCAATATAAAGTATTCTGGCTACATTGAGAGGCAGAAAAAACAGGTAGAAAACTTCAAAAAGATAGAGAGTAAGAAAATTCCTGAAGATCTAGATTATGATGATGTAATTAGTCTTCGTATCGAGGCTAGACAAAAGTTGAAGAAATATAGACCAATTAATATTGGACAAGCATCAAGAATATCTGGTGTATCACCAGCGGATATTTCAGTGCTACTCATCTATATGGAACAGAAAAAATAGGTTTTTATAATCTAAAGTTATGTAAACCGTTTAATTTTTAACAATAGAGCGATATGCAATATTATGTAAACCAAGCGAGGTTCTAAGAAGTGGATAAAATAGGGCTTTTAGAAGAAATCCTAAAAAAACTAAATATTTCTATAGATGAAGACCAAAAACAAAAATTCTCTGACTACTACTCTCTTCTTCTGGAGAAAAACAAGGTCATGAATTTGACTAGAATCACAGACGAAGAGGAATTTATAATAAAGCATTTGGCTGATAGTCTTGTGATTAGTAAAGTGATCGAGATGAAAAATATAGAAAGTTTGATTGACGTAGGAACTGGCGCAGGATTTCCAGGAATTCCAATCAAAATAATCTATCCAAATATAAAGGCGACATTATTAGATTCTCTAGATAAAAGAGTTGGATTTCTAAAAGAAGTTATTGATAAGCTGGGCTTAAAAGATATAGTGGCGGTTCATGGACGCGCGGAAGATTTAGGACAAGATGATAATTACAGAGAAAAATATGATTTGTGCGTTTCCAGAGCTGTTGCAGACTTATCAGTATTATCGGAGTACTGCATTCCGTTTATAAAGGAACAGGGATTGTTTGTAAGTTATAAAGCCGAAGGTTCTGAAGATGAAATATACGCAGCGAGAAATGCTATAGAAACTTTGGGCTCAGGACTTGAAGGAGTTTGCACAGAACAGATTCCAGATACTGATATAAACAGACAGTTTGCAATTATAAAGAAAATCACAAAGACAGATTCTAAGTATCCTAGAAAAGCTGGAAAGCCTTCAAAGAAACCATTGAAATAATATTGGAGCCATTTATAATATAGAAAAAACAAGATTAAGGAAAAGATATGATTAAGAAGTATTTAAAACACAGAAAAAAGTTGTTAGAAAATGAAATAGAAAAGGTTGAAGAATTATCTGAGATGAGCCAGGTGTCAATTAAGCAGATAGATGCCCAGATAAACAATCTTAAAAATGAGATTGATGAAAGTTCAGAAATGTTATCAGTAAGCGTTAGAAACAACATGTCTAGAAAAGCGGACGAAGTTGAACATATGGAAGATAGCAAAAAAGACACATACGATCAAATTGATAAGTATGCAAAAGAAATAGCTGAGAAAATGAAAGAACTTAAAACTATCAATGAATGTTTGAACCAGTTAGATGGCGTAAATGTTTCACGTGAAACATTTACAAAAACTCCAGAAGAAAAAGTTTCGATTGGCACCCAAACAGAAAGAATGGTTGATCAAGGATTAAAAACAAGATTAAACTTCTGCAAAGGATTGGTTGGAGTTGATGATATTAGAGCAAAGATTGAACTTGAGAAGATAATAAAAGAAATGAAATAAGAAAGACAGATGAAGAAAAAAAGAAATGTTTCACGTGAAACATTTCTTTTTTATTGCAATTTTTCATGGTTACTTTGAAAAGTAACGTTTCACGTGAAACATTTTAGTTTAAAAAAGTTTCCTTTTATATAGAAAAAAATCATTCCTTGTGATAAAATATGTAATTGGAAACACAGAGATTCGAGGTACAAAATGGGAAAAATAATAGCAATTACAAATCAAAAAGGCGGAGTAGGTAAAACTACAACGTCTATTAATGTGGCTGCATGTCTAGCGGATCAAGGAAAGAAAGTCTTGCTAGTAGATATGGATCCACAGGGAAACGCAACCAGTGGAGTTGGAATTATTAGAAACGAACTAGAGAATACCGTGTATGAACTTCTTTTAGGAGAATGCTCTAGCGAAGACTGCAAGACTGAATGTGCAGTAAAGAATCTAGATGTCTATCCATCTAATGCCAACTTGTCTGGTGCAGAGATTGATCTTATAGGAATGGATGAGAGAGAGTTCATCCTTAAGGAAGAGCTGGATAAAGTCAAAGGAGAATATGACTTCGTAATTATAGACTGTCCACCGGCGCTCAACTTATTAACTGTAAACGCACTTGTGGCTGCTGACTCAGTCATGGTCCCAATCCAGTGCGAGTATTATGCGCTAGAAGGATTGACTCAGCTTTTGCACACGATCAACCTAATTCAGGAGAGACTAAACGACAAGCTAGAGATAGACGGAGTGTTGTTCACAATGTATGACACTAGAACAAATCTATCAGCTGAGGTTGTGGAGAATGTTCGAGACAATATTCACCTACACATCTACGGAACAATTATTCCAAGAAATGTAAGATTGGCAGAGGCTCCAAGTTACGGACTTCCAATTCATATGTATGACAAGAAGTCGGCGGGAGCGGAAGCATACGAGAGTTTAGCTAAGGAATTAATAGAGAAAAACACGATGTTTACATAATAAATTGTTATGTAAACCACACAAAAAAGAGAAAAGAGCATTAATATAGAAGAAACAATTATTATTGGAGGATGTTATGGCACTAAGAAGAGGTTTAGGAAAAGGCGTTGATTCGCTCATCCCTACAGCAGAGGACAGAAAGGCAGCAAAGAAACCAGCTGCAGACAAACCAAAAGAGAAACCAGAAGTTCAAGTTGTAGAAAAAGAAGTTGTTAAGGAAGTGGTGAAGGAAGTTAAAGTTCCTGCTGACACTACTTTGCCGGTATCAAGTATTGAGCCAAACAGAAATCAACCTAGAAAGAATTTCGATAAAGCAGAGCTAGAAGAACTAACAGATTCTATCAAGAGATATGGAGTAATCCAACCGTTAGTTGTTCAGAAGAAAAATGATTATTATGAAATAATTGCAGGTGAGCGCAGATGGAGAGCTGCCAAACTTGCTAAGCTAAAAGAAGTGCCAGTGGTTATAAAAGAATACGAGCCACAGGAAGCCTCTGAAATTGCGCTTATTGAAAACTTGCAAAGATCAGATTTAAATCCTATTGAAGAGGCAAAGGCTTACAAGAATCTAATTGAAGAATTTGATTTGCGCCAGGAAGATGTTGCCACTAGACTATCAAAATCAAGAAGTGCAATCACCAACTCAATGAGACTTCTAAATCTTTCAGATGAAGTCCAAGCGATGATAGAAGCGGGAGAATTACAAATGGGTCATGCTAGAGCATTGCTCGGATTAGAATTAGAAGATTTACAAGAAAAGACAGCAAAGACGGTTGTGGACAAAGGACTTAGTGTTCGAGAGACAGAGAAGTTAGTTAAAAACATTTTACATCCAAAGCAAAAGAAACTTCCTATTCCTACACAGAACACTGCTGAGATGCAAAGACTTGCAGATAAGCTTAAGGAAAAATTTGGAACAAAAGTTTCAATTAACCACAAAGCAAGCGGCAAAGGAAAAATCGAGATAGAATATTACTCCACAGAAGAGTTCGAGAGACTATTTGAATTATTCGAGAGTATCAAATAAGGAGAAAACACATGAGAGATTTTATATATTTAGGAACGATAGTTTTAGTAATAATTGTCTTTGTTGCAGTAACATTTTTGCAGAATCTTAAAATCAAAAGATTGATGAACAGATATGAATCTTTTATGAATGGCAAAGATGCAGAAAATCTTGGAGATGCTATTGAAGAAAACTTCAAGCAGATGAATGAAATCCAAAAGGATTATGAAGCGACAAAACAGGACATAGATGAAACGCTTCAAAGAATGAAATCTACATTCCACAAAATGGGAATTGTAAAGTATGATGCCTTCAAAGAAATGGGAGGAAATCTAAGCTTTACACTTTGCCTTTTGGACGATATGAACACAGGATTCATCTTAAATACAATGCATGGAAGAGACAGTAGTTACACATATGTAAAAGAAATAATAAAGGGCGAAGCTTATGCTACATTGGGAGAGGAAGAAAAAGAAGCCCTAGAGAAAGCAATCAATTCTTAGTTTACATAAAAAATAAAAAATTTAAGGAGAAAAAATGTTAGACATTAAATTTTTGAGAGAAAACCCAGACATCGTCAAAGAAAATATAAAGAAAAAGTTTCAAGATGAGAAACTACCTTTAGTAGATGAGGTCATTGATTTAGATTTAAAGAACAGAGAAAACAAGCAAGAAGTTGAAGCAATGCGCGCCAATAAAAACAAACTTTCAAAAGAGATTGGCGGACTAATGCAGCAGGGCAAAAAAGAAGAAGCAGAAAAAGTGAAAGCAGAAGTGGCTGCGGGAAACGATAAGATTGACGAGCTAACAGAAAAGGGTCGAGAGATAGAGGAAGAAATAAAGAAGAGAATGATGGTTATTCCAAACATTATTGACGATTCCGTTCCTATCGGAAAAGACGATAGCGAAAACGTGGAATTAGAGAAGTTTGGCGAGCCAGTCGTTCCTGACTATGAAATCCCATATCACACAGATATAATGGAGACCTTTGACGGCATCGATCTAGAGGCTGCTAGAGATGTGGCAGGCAACGGATTCTACTATTTGATGGGGGATATCGCAAGACTTCATTCGGCCATCCTTTCATATGCTAGAGACTTTATGATTGAGAGAGGTTTCAAATATGTAATTCCTCCATTCATGATTAGAAGTAGCGTGGCTACAGGCGTTATGAGTTTTGAAGAGATGGATGCCATGATGTATAAAATTGAGGGCGAAGACCTTTACCTAATTGGAACAAGCGAGCACTCAATGATTGGCAAGTTCATTAACTCACACACAAAAGAGGAAGAATTGCCAATTACTTTGACGAGCTACTCACCATGTTTTAGAAAAGAAAAAGGTGCGCACGGCATTGAAGAGAGAGGTGTTTATCGAATTCACCAGTTTGAAAAGCAGGAAATGATTGTTGTTTGTAAGCCAGAAGAGAGCATGGACTGGTACGAGAAGATGTGGAAGAATACAGTTGATTTGTTTAGAAGTCTAGATATTCCAGTTCGTACACTTGAGTGTTGTTCAGGAGATTTGGCTGATCTAAAGGTGAAGTCTGTGGATGTGGAAGCATGGTCTCCTCGTCAAAAGAAGTACTTTGAAGTGGGCAGCTGTTCTAACCTAACAGATGCACAAGCTAGAAGACTAAATATTAAAATTAAGGGCGAAGATGGAAACTACTTTGCACATACATTAAATAATACAGTGGTTGCACCACCTCGTATGCTTATTTGTTTCTTGGAAAACAATTTGCAGGAGGATGGCAGTGTGGCCATACCTGAAGCTCTAAGACCGTACATGGGCGGAATGGAGAAAATTACTAAATAAGTTGCGCTAGGTTTAGATGCAAAATATTTTGTATAAATAAAAAGGTGAAACATTATGTTTTGCCGCAAGTCTCGTTAGCTCAGTTGGATAGAGCGCTCGCCTCCTAAGCGAGAGGCCGGAGGTTCGAATCCTCTACGGGACGTTCGTGTGAAAGACAAACAATCTGATAGTCAAAGAAGAGGGTTTGAAATCAGAATAATATATTGGAGAGAATATGGACTATATAGTTTTAGACCTCGAGTGGAACCAAAATCCCTACGGGAAGAGAAACTATCATCCAGAAATGCCGTTCGAGATTATTGAAGTGGGAGCGGTGCGAATGAATTCCGATCTAGAAATAGAAGATTCGTTTCACCAAATTGTAAAACCACGAGTTTACAAAAAACTCCACTACAAAATCAAAGAAATTACTCACTTCACAAACGAAGAGCTGGCCAAAGGATCAGACTTTAGAAAAGTGATTAGAGAATTCCTCGAATGGTGCGGAGATGATTTTATGTTTTGCACTTGGGGCTCGATGGATTTAACGGAATTACAAAAGAATATGAAACACTACAAGTTAGAGAGAGTGTTAGATTTTCCGCTTTATTATCTAGACTTACAAAAGATTCACAGCCTAAGATACGACGACGGAAAAAACAAGAGCACACTTTCGGATGTGGTAGAGGAACTTCACATTAAGGAAGACAAAGAGTTTCACAGGGCGATAGATGATGCGTATTATACAGCTAAAGTTTTCCAAAAAATGGACCCAGGCAGATTTATAAAACGATTATCAATCGACACGTTCTATCCACCACGAATCAAGGAAGAAGAAATCTTTGTAGAATTTGATGATTATAATAAATTAGTCACCAGGGAATTCCTTTCAAAAGACGAAATGTTTTCCGACAAAGATATAGAAGAACTGAGATGTAACAAATGTGGAGAGAGAATATATCCTTATATTGATTGGTTCTCAGACAGCGGTAAAACTTATTTTTGTCTAGGGCGATGTCCAGAGCACGGAGATGTCCGAGGCAAAATCAAAATTCGAAAATGTGAAAAAGATAGTTTCTACGCTATAAAGATTGTTAAACTAGCGGATGAGACTAGAGTTCAAAAAGTAAAAGATAAAAAAGAAAGCATCAGAGAAAAGAGAAGAGAAAAACGACATCGCTTAATAGAGCGAGAAATGATGCAAGAGACATGGGGCAGTTCAGCTATCGATGACGACGATGCAGAGGACGATTACTAAGATCCCATAAGAGTTAAAAAATGAGTTATAGTGTAAAAACACAGTAACTCATTTTTTAATGGACATATATTTATAAAAAAAGAAAAGGGAATGAACATTTTTGTGAATCCCTTTTCTTTTTTATCGTTTATTCAGCTTCGTGGTATGAATCAAGTAGTTGTTCTAGCTCTTCTAGCAAGCAATCTACTTTGCCGTAGAAAGCATCATTGTTTTTTGGATTATCAAAGTTCTTTTCAATAGCAGAAATTTCTTTGATAACTTTTTGCAAACGCTTTTTACCGCTGTTATTTAAATAGAGTAGATAACGGCTGCGCTCATTCTCCTTTGGAGTAAGCTTTCTCATAAATAGTTCCACGTTTGGCTTCTCACCGATAAACCTATAAGTAATAGAAGGTGATGCGTGGTTAAATAAAGCTTGCAAATGGTAAATATCGCCAGTCTCTCTATAGTATCTGTACGCGTAAGTTTTACGCATAGTTTGAGCTCCGATAGAGTGCAAGCCAACATGATGACCAGCGCTTCTTAGAACCCTGTATGCCTGTTCACGTGAAACAGGTTTATTCTTTGTTTTGTGGCCCAAAATCAAATACTCATTAGAAGGTCTATCTTTGATAAACTCTTTGATTTCCTTCTGTAGCTTAGCAGGAACCTTAAAAGTAATTTTTTGCTTGTGCTTTCCGATTTTTACATGTATTTCTTTTTTGTCCTTAACATCTTTTACTTTGAACGCCAAGATATCCTGCAACTGAAGGCCAGTGCCGATTCCAAGTTCAAATAAAATATAATATTTTTGATCAATGTCCTTTAGAGCTTCGCCAAAAGCCTCTAATGTTTCTTCATCTTTGATAGGTGCAACCCAATTCATACCTATACCTCCTATTATTCTTGAGTATATCTTTTTCTATTTCGCTTCATTTCACGAATTCTATCTATTTTTCTCTTCCTCTTAATAAGCAATACGATAATTAAGATTACCAATATTGCTCCAACCACAATGATTATTATTGGAACAATCTTCTTTATAGAAACTCCAGAACTTTTTTCAACCTTAGCCTTTGTGGTAGGAGCAGCAGTTGTTATCTTTACGATAGTTTCTTGTTCTACAGCCTCAGAAGCCTTGATGTTTTTGCCCTTTTTGTATGTAAGATTAGCTGTTCCAACTAATTTGTCGCCGTAGTAGTAATTCATCTTAGAAAAAATATCACGCGACACATTGAAAGTAGTAGAAACTTTCAAATTAGAATAACTAGCTCCTTTAGGAATAACTGCTGTAGCTGCTTTATCAAGTTGTAATATTCCAGTCTTTTTGATAAAAGGTGAAGTTAAAGAGTAATCGTTTTCGTCGTTGAATCTGTCATCGTTTTCAGAAATATTTATAGATTTAAAGTTTCTGAAACCATAATTAAATAACTTCCTAGTATCTTTGTAAACATTGGCTGTGTTTGATTTTAATACAACAGATATAAGTGTAAGCCCGCGTCGTTCTGCGGCAGTTACTAGAGTATTACCTGCCTGATCTGTAAAACCAGTTTTACCACCAATGATTCCCTTATAATATTCTGGGCCGCCTTCCCAAATCATTTTATGCCTCATAGTTGCCATAAAGCGGTCTTTTCTCTTGTTATTTTTTTGAATTGTATATTGAGTTGTTCCAAGTATCGCCCTAAACAAAGGATACTTTAGAGCAGCTCTCATTATCATAGCCATATCATAAGCAGTAACGTAGTGATTATCATTGTGCAAGCCATTTCCGTTCACAAAATGAGAATCTTTTGCACCGGCCTGTTTTGCACGCTCATTTAATTTCTGAGCAAAGGCCTTCTCTGTGCCAAACATGTGCTCGCCTAGAGCTGTAGCACATTCGTTACCCGAGTGAAGCATCATTCCGTAAAGAGCGTCCTTTACAGACATTTTCTCGCCTACTTTAGCACCAATGTTTGCCGCGCCATCTCTTATGCAAGACAAAGAATTTTTAGAGTAAGTGACAGTCTCGTTCATATCACAATTCTCTATTGTTAGAAGCGCCGTCAAAATCTTTGTGATACTGGCTGGGAATCTTTTCTTATGAGCCTTTGACTCATACAAGACAGTGCCAGTATTGTAGTCGATTAGACAAGAAGACTTTGCGACAGTATCCACATAGCCGTCTGGCCAAGCAGGAGCGCTGTCAGCAGATACTTTCTTTGGCGCAAAAGTGATGCTAGAAACGATAAGCCCAACAACGGTTATACCTACAATAATTTTTTTAATTAGTGATTCCATAAACCCTCTTTTGTTATAATTTTTAATACCAACTAGTATTGTAACAAAAATACAATATAAATCAATAAATATCACAAACAATTTGTAAAGACAACATTCAAATAAAAGGGGACAAATAAAACTTGAAAAATACTAGATTTGAAATTACAATGCTACTTGGACAAAGGAGATTATTATGAGACTGAGAAATGTACCAGGTGCTAGAGAAAATATTGCAAAACACGAACTTACAATAAACGAGCCTGAAAAGAATAAAGGAAAATGGAATGAAGAGTTTGGAAATGAAAATCCAATCCAACTAGAAATAGGAATGGGCAAAGGACTCTTTTTGACTACACTTGCACAGGAAAACCCAAATATCAACTATGTGGGAATTGAGAAGTACTCTAGTGTTCTTGTTAGAGCGCTTGAAAAGTGCGAGGACTTAGAACTCGACAATATCCGATTCATTAGAATGGAAGCAGAGTATATAGAGGATGTTTTTGACGAGGGAGAAGTTGATAAAATTTATTTAAACTTCTCGGATCCATGGCCTAAGGACAGGCATGCAAAGAGACGACTTACATCTAAGCAATTCCTAGGTAGATATGGTCACATCCTAAAGAAAGACGGAGTAGTAGAGTTTAAAACAGATAATGATGAATTGTTTGAATTTACAGTAGAACAAATTCCAGAGGCAGGATGGGTGCCAGTGGCAATAATATTTGACTTGCACAGCGATGAAGAGCACGTCAAAGGAAATGTTATGACAGAGTATGAAACCAAGTTTTCAAAGCTCGGACATCCTATCCATAAAGTTGTTATGAAAAGATAAATATAAAGAGTCTTTGCGAATGAGTTGTTTATAAAATGAGAGCAAGCATTTTCATAAAGAAAATATAAAAAAAGACTAGAGACATTCATCTCTAGTCTTTTTTAATTACTTTTAACTAATCTTCGTCAGGTTTTTTAGTCAACTCTTTTAGCTCTGCCAGTTTTTCTTCTGACGTAGGTCTATCAAGTGATGGCATTTTAATTCCTTTTCTATCTAGTTTAATCTCTACTGCGTCATTTAGAAGACCAGTGATAGTAGCCACAATAGGGACACCGATAAGCATTCCAACTACACCGAATGCCCATCCACCAACCGTGATGGCGAAAATAATCCATAATGGCCTTAGTCCAGTAGAGCCTCCCAAAATCTTTGGTCCAATAACGTTTCCGTCCACCTGCATAATTACAATGATAAATATTGCAAATACCACTGCACCTTGCCATCCTGAAGCAACTAATAGTATCAATATACTAGGAACGGCACCGATGAATGGTCCGAAGTAAGGAATCATGTTTGTGACACCAATAACGATGGCTATCAACAACGCATTAGCCCAAAAGCCTTTGAGGAAGATTCCCATAATTAGCATTGAAACATAGGTTATAATGCCCATAACCAAAGAGTCTAACATTTTGCCGTCGAAGAAGTTACTGAAAATAGAAACTGCTCTTTTACCAACGTAGCAAATTCTTTTAGCGTTGTTCTCTTCAAAGAATGCATATAAGACTCTCTTGATACTTCTAGTTTGAACTTTCTTATCAATGATAAGGTAAATTGAAACGATAAATGCGATAACAATATTAATAACAGCTCCTATAACAGCTGAACCTGTTGAAATAACAGTAGAAGTAATATCTTTCGCATAATCTGCAACCAATCCCTTTAGATAGCTGGCGTCTAAATACTTATTAACAGTACCTACCAAACCAACATCAATTTTCTTATCGACCCAAGTAGCTAGTTTCAATACAGAGTCTCTTGCGCCGTCTATTTGTTTTACAAGATCATACGCTGTATTTACAAGACTTGGAACGATGAAGAATATAGCGGCGATAATAGCTGCTAAAACTAAAATGTAAGAAAGTGTAATTGATAAAGCATTGTTTAAACCAGGTTTCTTAATTTTAATGATTTTTCCGAATAAGACTCTACGCATCCAGTTAACTAGAGGGTTAATCAAGAATGCAATTAAGATTCCTAGGAAAAATGGTTCTAGAGTAGAAATTAAATTTCCGAAGAAACTAGATGAGTCCTTCCAGAAGAAAATAAGTTTAAATGCGATACCTATAATTAACAATGTTCCTAAGGCATAAGCAGAAATAGTAAAGTATTTACTGCTAGATTTAAATTTATTATGTTTACTCATAATAACCTCCGTTCAATCGTTCTATAAATAAGTATAAATTTATTTGAGTTTAATATCAAGAATGAATTAGAAAAACAAGATGAAACTACTAGAAAAAAGAAAAAATAATTCTTGAAAAAGAGAAAAAACTGTATTATAATATTTCTCGTTCACGTTGTGAACATTATATAACCGCCTCTAGCTCAGTTGGAAGAGCACCTGACTCTTAATCAGGGTGTCCAGGGTTCGAGCCCCTGGAGGCGGATGCGGGTACCGCTTCGAGCACTATATAGCTTGGGGTGGTGCTTTACTATATACACAAAAAAAGAAACTCTAATGAGTTTCTTTTTTTGTAAATATAAGTAATTTACTAAATACATAATTGGCAACAATAACGATAAAGCTAATTATTATTACTGCCCACAAACCTTCAACTCCGAATAGAGTTTGATCTAGTCCGATGCTAACAAGGAACGGAGTTCCAAATACTTCTAACAGTCCTGTCAGTACCCTAGCACCTATAAAACTAATCAGCTCTCTCCAAAATACCTTTGGAGCCCATGATTTACTTTCGAACACCCAAATCTTATTTGTGAAGAAAGCGAATAGAACAGCCACAACCCATGCGATTAGCTTGGCCACACCTATATACAAAGGTTTGTTTGTCATAAATGCGGCAAGAGCTTTAACACTGATAGCGTAAACAATTAAGTTTACAACTGTGGCTAGTACACCCATAATGATGTACATGATCATCTCTCGGTTGAAGATATATTTTTTTAGCAAATCTATAATCTTCTTCATTATTTAAAATCTCTATCTACTGATTGGTAAGAAATAACAGTACCACCTTGTGGAGAATAGTTTAACTCAAGTAAAGTTTGCTTTTTAGGGTCCTTAGATGCAGTTCTCCAAGCATCTTTCCAAGAGTCGTTAGACCACTCCGAAGAAAATGTTGGCTTACCATATTTATCAGTAAGTTTTTTCTGTAGTTTAGTTAGTTGTTTTTTGCTAATATCGCCAAATTGAATACGAATATCAAACAACTTCTTCTTTTTAAATACATATTGTAGTAATGCACTACCGTTTTTAGTAGATGGCTTTATTCCAAAGAACTCAGCTTTTGGTGAGAACTGATATGTCAAATAAGTATAGCCGTCTTTTGTAGAAGCTTCACTTGGACTAGCCAAAGTGTCTTCCTGTTTCTTCTCGAAAGCTTTTACTGCTTTAAGTTTATCTCCAAACTTAACGTCACGAACTTTAATTTTAACTTTTTTAGTTGCACCCTCGCTACCTTTTGTTTCTACAACATTGATAGTAGCAGGAATTTGTCCTTTCTTGCCATCATCATTTGATGAACCCTTGCCACCGAACCAACCTAGTGACAATCCTAGAATCACAAATAGAGCAACCAAAACTGCAATTGCAATTGATGCGATAATAATGATTTTCTTATTGCTTTCTTTTGGCTCAGGAGCCTGTGTGTTGTTAATGTTATCCATAATTACCTCCCGCAATTCTTAATTAACTATCGACAATTATATCATTATATAAACCAAATATAAAGGAACAAAATGTGAAAAAAGTTTGAATTCTAATATGTATTTGATAGAATTAAAAGCAGAATAAATGTAGGAGAAATGCGCATGAAACAAGGCTGGTTAATCGTCAACGGATTTTTAGATAGTCCAAAGTTTGACGAGATTTACAACTGGATATTGTCCGCGGCAAAGGAAAATGATGTTGAACTTCGTAAGCTTACTAACGATCAAGTTACATCAATTCTGCCTATAAGTACAGGCAAGACCGACTGGAAGGCCAAGCCTGATTTTGTGTTGTTCTGGGATAAAGATGTGAAACTCGCTAGAATGCTAGAGGCAGAGGGGTTCCAGGTTTTCAACAAAGCCGATGCCATAGAGGCGTGCGATGACAAATCACTCACCTTTATTAAGCTGAAAGAAACTGATATCCCAATGCCAGTCACTTTTAATGCGCCACTTACATTTGAATCAAAGTATCCAGACTACACGTTCTTGCTTCAAGTAGAGAACAAGCTTGGATATCCAATGGTTATAAAGAAAAACGAGGGCTCTTTTGGAAATGAAGTGTTCCTCGCCAAAGATTTTAACGAGGCAGCTCATATAGCAGAAAAGCTAGGACCAAATTCATTTATCATGCAAGAATATATAGAAAGTTCTAAGGGCAAAAGCGCTAGACTGCAGGTGGTAGGAAGCGAAGTGATTACATCTATGAAGCTCACCAACGAAGAAGATTTCAAATCTAACGTGACTGGTGGCGGAAAGATGGAAAAGTATGAGCCAACAAGTGAAGAAAAAGAGATTGCCATTAAAGCGTGCGAAAAGCTAGGTCTAGATTTTGCCGGAGTAGATATCATCTGGAACGAGGATGATAAACCGCTACTATGTGAGATAAATTCAAACGCACATTTTAAAAATATTTTTGATTGCACAGGAGTGGATGCGGCAGATGCTATCATAAAATATATTTTGAAGAAGATTTAATATGAAGGGTTGGATAATTTACGACAAAAAAGATGCGGAGAAAAATATCGCATTTATAAGCAGACTGACAGCAGAGCTGGCCAAGTATGATATCGAGGCCAGACTAGTTTTTGTGGAAAATGAGCCAAAGAAAGAAACCCCTTCGTTTGCAATCAATAGAAGTAGAGATTACAAGATAGCGGAGCGTCTAGAGAACAAGGGAGTCAAAGTCTTTAACGAGAGCGCCATCACAAAACTAAGCAACGACAAAAGAAGAATGCACGAATTCTTTGACGGCAAGGTTCCTCAGATGAGATTGGTCACAGACTATCCATTTGTCCTAAAGAGTGTGGATGGACACGGCGGAAACGAAGTGTTTATGGTTAATTCCAGAGAGGAAGAGGATAAGGCAGTGCTAGCGCTCGCGACGAAGGACTATATTAAGCAGGAAGTTTGCTCGGACTTGGGAAAAGATAAAAGAGTTTATATAGTAGGAAATGAAGTTGTTTCTTCTATATTAAGAGAGGCGGATGATTTTAGAAGTAATTATTCGCTTGGTGGAAGAGCAACAGCTTGCGAGCTGGACGAGAAAGAAAAAGAAATAGTAGATAAGATTTTAAAAACTATTAGCATAGATTATGCAGGAATCGATTTGATTTATAATAATGGAGAGCCTGTATTTAATGAGATAGAAGATCCGGTTGGAGCCAGGATGCTTTACGAAAACACGGATATAGATATAGTAGAAATTTTTGTGAAATATATTGTAGATAATTTATAAGGTAAATAGATGAACGCGTTAAAAAGATTTTTTGGACATTTACATACTGTTACACGCCACAGGCACATAGTTATAAAAAATTGTGCGAGAGCTGGTATCCTTTGGCAGGGCTTAAAGCATGACTTATCAAAGTATTCACCCACTGAGTTTGTTCCTGGAGTAAAATACTATACGGGAGATAGAAGTCCTAACGAGGGCGAGAGACGTGACATTGGATACTCGAAAGCTTGGATTCACCACAAGGGCAGAAATAAACATCACTATGAATATTGGCAAGATATAGATTTGGGAACTAAAAGTTATAAGTACTACCCAATGCCATATAGATATTTGGCTGAGATGTTTTGTGACAGAATTGCCGCCAGCAAAGTTTACCGCGGTAAAGAATACAAAGACAACGACCCACTCAATTATTTTAACCGTGGCCATGCAAAGGCGATGATGGATTCTGAAACGGCTAGAGATTTAGAAGAACTACTAAGTATGCTTGCTGAAAAAGGAGAGAAGCAGACTTTTAAATATTTAAAACAGGAAATAAAAAGGAGAAAGAAAGATGAAAGATGATTGTATTTTTTGTAAATTAGCAAACGGAGTTTTTGAGACAAACACATTATACGAAGATGATCAGTTTAGAGTTATCTTTGACGCATCGCCTGCCACAAAGGGACATGTATTAGTCATCCCTAAAGAGCACTATGCAAATATTTTTGAGATACCTGAAGATTTGATTGCAGACGCATACAAAGTTGCAAAGAAAGTGGCTACAGTATTAAAAGATGTAACTGGATGCGACGGAATAAATATCTTGCAGAACAACGGTGAAGTAGCAGGACAGACAGTATTCCACCTTCACATCCACATCATCCCTAGATATGAAAAGGGAGAGATGGTTCAATGGACCCCAGGCGAACTGGACGAAGCAGCAGTCAAAGAAATTATAGAAAAATCCCAGAATTTACTATAAAGGGTAGCAGCATTCACATTTTGCTACGCAAAACATTCCCCCACCCATGCATATGGGTAAATATGAAGTAACAAAAAATGTACGCAAATATGGAGTAACAAAAAAGTATATTTGAACAAACAAAAACAAGGTAGGTCAAACGATTGTTAGTGCGACCTACCTTGTTTTTGTTTGTCGTATATAAAGAGTTGTTACTTTATATTCACCCACATACATGGACGTGCGTTCATGTTTTTGTCATTTACTGGATATCCAGCATCCTTAACCTTACCAAATGAAACAAACTTTGCTTCTCTTTGAGTTTCGCCTGGTTCCATCAACCAGTAGTCTCTTAAGAACAAACTCAACTGCTTTTCGTATTTCTCGGCCTGTGATGTTTTAAGCATAAATATCTTGTCTGTAGTATGAGAACCTTTAGTATTATACTTCTTATTATCTGCGATATAGACATCCGTATCTAATATTTTGTCAATCATACCCTTTGTAAATGTCTCAGCCATAAACGTTTCATTTAGATATGTTCTAATTGAACTGCTTTTCCAAGTTACAGCTTTGTCCTTGTTATTATAAGGAATGCCCTCTACAGGTTTAGTCTTAATAAGGAATGCTTTGGTTTTAGTTTTTTCTGCAACTACCCAGTGGGCTTCGCCAAATAAAATATCTCCATTTTTCTTTGTCTTCTTCAAAAGAGCGATCTCAGCTTCAGCCAATTTTTGACCGCTATCTTTGTAATCGCGAATAGGTCTTAGAGTATTTCTAGCATCCCAATATTTTTTTTCTTTAAACAGTTCACAACCAAACTTATATCTGTTCTTCAAATATCTTTTTTCACTGTCCTTGTAGTCCTTTAAGTGCAAGAACATCTTATACGCTTTTTCGTGATTACCAATATTCTCATAGAAAGAAGATCTTAAATATGCTCCGTGATCAGTCTTTCTAGTATAGAAGAAACCAATAATTCCAACGATAACTAGGAATACTGCAATTCTCAAAAGCCAAGTAGCAAGTTTGCTAGGCTTCTTTATATCCATTGGATTCTTTGGCGCAGGTGGAAGGTTATCTTCCGTTTTAGAATATTTCTCAGCTTCGGCTCTACATTTAGTAGCCATATCTGCCGAGTCAGAAAAACCACCCAAAGTTTCAAATCTTTTGGCAGCCCTCTCCATAGTTTTTGCCTTGTCAGAATTCTTTGTCAAACATTCAACAGAATTCATTAATCTTTTGGCACTATCGTATTTTAGTTGTAATTCAGCTTCGTTAATCTCAGCCATAACATCCTCCCAAATTACTTTGCTTTTTCTAAAATAGTTTCAATTATTGCATCAACTCCACCGCTAAAGTTCGAAGACTTCATAGCCTCCACATATTTGTCTTTGTTCGCGTAGAGTTCATCTACTTTATTAGATAAATCTTGGCCTGTGGCTCCGTCTTCTTCCAAAACCACACTAAAGCCTTGCTTCTCAAAAGACTTTGCATTCAATATCTGATCGCCTCTGCTGGCATTCGCCGACAAAGGAATCAAAATATTAGGCTTCGCCAAAGCAACAATCTCAAAGATAGAGTTTGCACCCGCTCTTGAAATCATTAAATCAGCCATCGCAAAGAAATCTTTCATTTCATCTTTTATATATTCAAACTGTGCATAACCTGCAGTGTCTTTTAAAGACTCATCAGTCTTTCCTTCACCGCAAAGATGAGCCACGTTGAATTTCTCAAGTAAAGTTGGAAGCGCTTCTCTAACTAACTTGTTTACATTTTCTGCACCCAAACTTCCACCTGTAACCATAATGACTGGCTTATCGTCTGTGAAACCACACATCTTCTTTGCCACATCAGCTTTTCCTTCAAACAACTCAGCCCTGATAGGAGAGCCAGTGAACTTGCCTTTGCTTCCTAAGTGCTTAGCTGTCTCAGGGAAAGAGTAGCACACCAAAGATGTCTTCTTAAGCGCTAGTCTATTTGCCAAACCCGGAGTGATATCTGACTCGTGGCTTATTACAGGAACGCCGTACTTTGCCGCAGCATACACTACAGGAACAGTAACAAAGCCGCCCTTAGAGAAAACCACATCAGGTTTAAATTTTTTAATAATTCTCTTTGCTTGGAAATATCCTTTAACAATCTTGAAAGGATCAATGAAATTCTGGAAGCTAAAATATCTTCTCAACTTACCAGAAGAAATGCCAGCATAATCTAAGCCAGCATCCTCCACTAATTGTTTTTCCATGCCCTTTTTAGAGCCAATATATTTAATTTCAAAATCTGCGGCTTTTAGTTTTGGAACTAGCGCAATGTTTGGTGTAACATGTCCGGCAGTTCCGCCGCCTGTCAAAATTATTTTCTTCATTTTATTGTCCTTGTGCGTTTGTATATTGTTTTGCCAATCTCTTGAGTGTCTTTGAGTCTGTGCCAGACAAAGCTTTGTTTAGAAGCTTGTGACCGTAATCAACAGAAGTATCGTTTTTCAATACAACAGATAACGCCTGTCCGTTCCAAAGAACTCTCTGTCTAGAAGATTCTCCGATAACGCCAAATGAAACAATTTTCCATCCATCGTATCCCTGGTGCCCAGCCACTCTTGACTGTAGAAGAGCCATAGATGATGCATCAATATCTGTCTCCAAACAATCATTAATAGCACTCATTACGCCATTGTATCTAAGTAGAATAGTAGGAGATAGGGCTTTATCAGCAACACCTTTTAGCACGGCAGTTTGGTTTCTATTTCTTTGAATATCGCCGTTGGCAAAGGCCTTACGAGTTCTAGCAAATGTTAGAGCCTCGTTGCCGTCCATTTCCATTCTACCTTTTTTAAATGTATATTTCTTTCTCTTGCCGTTGTCTTCGCCGTAGTCTTCGTAAGTTGTGTAAGAGAAACTCTTTTCAACATCCACATCAATGCCGCCCAACTCATCAATAAGTTTACCAAAGCCAGTAAAGTTAAGCTGTGCGTAGTGATAGTGGTTGCTATCAACATTGAATTTGAACTGCTTCTTTAGAGAATCCATAATAGCAGTTTTTCCATGATCCCAGTGAACTTCACATGCGTAGTTCCAACCTGCAGCGCCCACCTTTTCGCCGTTATTGTTTCTAGCCTGTCCGTTTCCGTAAAGACCAATGTGAGTAAGCTTGTCGGAATTTAGCGAAGTGTTAATAGAAACACTCTTTGCAATTACTGGAATATAATAATCTCTAGGAATAGACACCATCATAACAGTGTGAGTTTTAGGATTCACAGCCGCTAAGATATTAGTGTCTGATCTCTCGTTTCCTTCTTTATTCAAATCTCCAAATGTGTCTGCAGCTGATACAAAAACAACAAATGGATTTTCGTCCACCTTGCTCTTTCCACCTATTGATAGGAATGGAAGAACAAAGATGCATACTAGCAACGCAATACTAACTAGTATTGAAACAACTTTTCCAACTCGTTTAGTTGATCTTTTCTTTCCAACCGTCAAAATAAGTGCAAGTATTAGGAAGAATACCAAAGCAGCGCTGATTCCTATAAATATAGGATCAGGGACATTTGGCATATAAGACCACTTGTGTGTCATCATCAAATATACAAAATATCCAGAAAGAGCTAGCTGAATAACAACAAGAATAATACTAATGATAGTACTATTTTTAAGTTTTTTTGCGTCTTTCTGGGTAGGTCTAGCGTTATTTCTAGGAGAAGGACCGCCGTTTTTAGGCGCCCTACCAGAACCCTGTCTAGATTTTCTAGATGAACCCTTAGACAAAGTCTCTGAACTATATCCATAATCTCCTTTTTTTATGCTGTCAGGACCGTTTAAATTATTCATAAAATCCTCCTAAATGTGGACTGTTTTTTCTATAAAAAAGTCGCTTGTATTATAGCATTATTGCGTTTGATTGACAAACAATATGCCCTTTGATAAAATTTTAATTGATTTAATAAGAGGTTGTATTTATGAGAAAATCAAGAACATTCAGAAGGATAGTTGTCTTGCTTTTGCTAGCAATCATTGTTGCTGCGCAGACTGCTATCTTTATCTATTATTGGGATATGTACTATACCGAAGGTACAGGATTGTATGATGCTTTCTTCTCAAGAGGAAAGGTTGTACTTTATTTCATGTACGGTTTAATGTTCTTGGTATTCTGTAACGTTTACGGTGCATTTAAACTCGGAACATTGCAGTACTCTAACCTATTTTTCTCACAGGCATTGGCCATCCTATTTACTAACCTATTTATCTATCTACAAGCATCCTTGCTTTCTTTGAAGATGGTTAACGTGGCACCGGTACTTGGCATGACATTTATCAATATGTTATGTGCACTCATTTGGTGTGCACTGGCGTTGTTAGTCTATCGTTGGCTATACCCACCTAGAAAGCTATTATTGATATATAGTGACAGAGATCCAGATAACCTAGTTAAGAAAATTGAAACTAGGGAAGATAAATATTTGATTGACGATAGAATCCACTGCGATTCACCGGCAGAGGAACTTCGAAATGCAATAAGAAGACATAAAGCAGTTCTTCTTTGCGACATTCCTAGTGGAAGAAGAAACAAAATTATCAAATACTGTTATATGCACGATAAGAGAGCATATGTTACACCAAAACTTTCAGACTTAATTATTCTGGGAGCTGGACAAAACACATTGTTTGATTCGCCACTTCTTGTAACAAAGATTAAGGGACTTAAGTGGGAGCAAGCAGCATTTAAGAGATTGTTAGATATTATTATCGCACTTATTTTGTGTGTTCCTACCATACTTATAACTATTCTTGTGGCTATAGGAGATTTGATTTGGGACAGAGGACCAATTTTCTATCTACAGCCACGTATTACACAAAACGGCAAAAAGTTTAAAATAATTAAATTTAGAAGTATGAAAGTGGACTCTGAAAAACAAGGAGCTCAACTTGCAAAGAAAGATGATGACAGAATTACCAAGGTAGGTAGAGTTCTTCGTGCTACACACTTAGACGAACTACCACAGGTATTCAATATACTTATTGGACAAATGTCTGTAGTGGGACCTCGTCCTGAAAGACCAGAAATAGCAGAAGAGTACTTGGCAGATATTCCAGAGTTTAAGTTTAGACTTAAAGTAAAGGCTGGACTAACTGGATATGCACAAGTGTATGGAAAATATAATACTACTCCATATGATAAATTAAAACTAGACTTGTACTACATTCAAAACTATTCATTCTGGAGAGACCTTCAGCTTTTGTTGATGACGTTTAAGATTCTCTTCATCAAAGAAAATAGAGAGGGTGTAGAACAAGATCAAAAGACAGCAAGAGTTGAAAACCCAAAGAAAAAAGAGGAATATGATTTAGGTGAAGTAGAACCACCTATGGATGAATTATATAAAGGTGAGTAAAATGGCAGACTATTCGGTATTGATGTCGGTTTACAAAAAAGAAAACCCAGAATATTTAAAGACTGCCATTGATAGTATGCTTAATCAAAGCGTTGCTACAAATGACTTTGTATTAGTATGCGATGGCCCATTAACAGATAGCTTGGATGAAGTGATTTCGAATTTCGAAAAAACTAATCCGGGCTTATTTAATGTTGTAAGATTGCCAGAAAATAAAGGTTTAGCACTCGCCCTCAACGAAGGAATCAAACATTGCAAAAATGAAATTGTGGCGAGAATGGATTCAGATGATTTCAGCAAACCCGATAGAATAGAAAAGCAACTAAAAGCGATGGATGAAACCGGCGCTGATATAGTGGGCTCAAATATTTTCGAGTTTAACGGAGATATTACGCGACTTACAGGCGAGAGAAATTTGCCGGAGACCGACGAAGAAATAAGAGCGTTTGCAAAATCAAGAAGTCCTTTCAACCACCCATCAGTGGTTTATAAAAAATCCAAAGTGGAACTAGTGGGCGGCTACGGAAAATTCGACTACTTTGAAGATTACTATCTCTGGGTAACACTTCTTCAAAACGGATGCAAAGGCTACAACGTACAAGAGGCACTTGTTTTGATGAGGGCAGGAGATGATCTATACTTAAGGCGCGGTGGAAAGGCCTATGCTAAATGCGTAATGGCATTTGAAAAACATTTGCTTAGCATTGGATATATTTCAAGATTTACTTATTTGAAGCAGACAAGCGCAAGAGTTTTAATTGCAATTGCGCCAAACAAATTTAGAGAAAAAGTGTACAAGAAAAAACTTAGAGGTTAGCGATGGACAAGGCTGAGTTTAAAAAATCGTTATTAAAAATTGCGTTTAAGCCGCTTACTCTTCTCAACATGATGAAGAAGAAGGACAAGAGGCTTATATTCTTTTACTCAAATTTAGGTTTTAGAGATAATGTAAAAGCATTTTATGATTTTTTGATTGAACATAACTATAATGAAAAATATTATTTTGTGGTCAGCATAAACGATTATGAAGACTACCAATTTAATGCGCCTAAACACGTTAAGTTCGTAAATAACAAGGAGGGTATTAAATATTTTCTAAAAGCCAAGTACGCATTTTACTGCTTCGGCAAATACCCTATCAAACCTGCCAAAAGTCAGATGGTTGTAAACCTTTGGCACGGAACTCCACTAAAGAGAATCGGAAATTTAGAGGACGGCAAAGAACAAGTAGATTACAACTTCTTCACAAAAGTTATTGCATCATCACCTATGTATCAACCAATAATGGCTGACATCTTTGGATGCAAGGAAGAAGATGTAGATGTGTTAGGAAACCCTAGAAACGATGAGATGTTTAAAGTTAATCAGATTCTAGATACAGCAATTCTTCGCGGAGCTAGAAGATTAATTGTTTGGCTTCCAACATATAGGGAATTTAATGACAATATGCTCGTTCCTCTTTTAACTAATGATGAACTAGAAGATTTGAACCAATTTTTGAGAACGAAAAACTGGAGAATGATAATAAAACTTCATCCTTTGCAGGAGGCGTCGCTTTCTGACATGAAGTATTCACATATTGATATTTATAATGAGAAGCAACTCAAAGATAACGACATGAGTGTTTACACAATTCTCAGAAACGCTGATGCGCTTATCACGGATTATTCGTCGGTGTTCTTTGACTACTTGATGTTAGATAGACCTATTGCGTTCGTGACAGAGGACTTTGAAGAGTACAAAGAGAAGCGAGGTTTTATTTTTGATAAGCCTGAGGACTTTATGCCGGGCCCTATCATCAAGGACCTAGAGCATATGAAGAATTTCCTAAGCTCTGTGGATTATGGAATCGACACATATAGAGACGACCGCCACGAAGTAAACGCAATGGTAAACACTTATAACGACGGAAGAAGTGCGATGAGGATCGCAGCCAATTATTTGGATAATGAAGATAATTAAAAATATACTAAGAGCTTTTAAGCTCGTAGGAAAGAAAATACTTTATAAATTAGCCCGCGCAACTACAAAGGTAGATGAGCGCGTGGTATTTTTTGAGAGTTTCCAGGGACGAAATTATTCTTGTAGCCCTAAAGCCATATTTGAGGAGATGAGAGACTCGGGCGAGTATAATGATTATGAGTTTATTTGGTCTTTTCGAAATGTTCATAGGCCTGGAAAAATCTTGCAAAAACTAGTAGGCAACGAAAAAGGACCAAAAATTTCTATTGTTAAATATGAAACATTTTCATATTACAAAACACTAGCTAAAGCAAAGTACTGGGTGTTAAATTCAAACACAAGAAAATTTTTAAAGCCTAATGAAGAGCAGGTATACATTCAGACGTGGCACGGAACACCGCTAAAGAAGATTGGACTAGATGTGCCAGGCAGCGATTTGGATTACGCACATGAGGGAGAAAAGTTTTCATATATGATTTCTCCATCCAAGTACTGTAGCGAAAAGTTAGTTTCTGCATTTGGCTTGCAAGGAAGAGAAGATATAGTTTTAGAAACTGGCTATCCAAGAAATGATGCGTTGTTTACATTTGATCAGGCAAAGGTAAATTCAATTTTAAGAGAACTAGATGTTCCACGTGGAAAGAAGATAATTTTATACGCTCCAACTTTTAGAGATAACAAACGCTCTGAGGTGAGTGGATATGAGAATGCATCGGGACTAGATTTCGACAAATTAAAAGAACAGATTGGGGATGAATATATAATTCTATTCAGAGCACATTACTTTGTTGCAAAGAATATGGATTTTGAAAAGTATAAAGATTTTGTGATAGATGTTTCAGACTACGAAGATGTGAATGACTTATACATAATAAGCGATATGCTTATAACAGATTACTCATCAGTGTTCTTCGACTATGCAAACCTAAAGCGCCCAATAATCTTTTATATGTATGATTACGAAGACTACAAAGCAAATGCCAGAGACTTCTACCTAGACCAAAACGAACTTCCAGGCCCAATAACCAAAACCCAAGACGAGTTAGTTAAAGCAATAGAGGAAACAAGATTCTTCATTCCAGATGCTAGATATTCAATGTTCAATCAAAAATATAATCACTTGGACGGAATCAACAAGGGATTGGAAGTTGCAAAGAAAATTATTAAATAATATAGAAAAATATTTAGACAGAGAAAAAAGAGGTGGGGTCAAACGATTGTTAGTGCGACCTCACCTCTTTTTTCTCTGCCCCAAAACATTATTTGTCTAAATCATTTAGATAAGAATTTTCTGTGATTAAGTCTACAATTGCTTTTGAGGCGGTTCCCTCATCACAGTGATTATATTTGTTATGGAAAGCCTCATATTTATCGAGCCATTCCTCTTTATTGTAATTCTTAATTGATTCAATTAGTTCATCGTTGGTGTATACCAATGGGCCGGGAGCTTCTTCTTTGAAGTCGAAGTAGAAGCCGCGAAGGTTGTTCATATATTCGTCGTAGTCGTAAGTGAAGAATACGATTGGACGATTCAAAACGCTGTAATCAAACATTACAGAAGAGTAGTCTGTGATTAGCATATCTGAAACCAAGTAAAGATCTGCTATGTCGCAGCCCTCGTCAAACTGATAGACAAAGCCCTCGTACTTACTCCAATCCACAGAATCCTTGATTAGATAGTGATATTTAACAATCATCACATACTCATCTGAGATAGCCTCGCGCAAAGTGTCAAAGTCCATCTGGTTAGCAAATTTATATTTGCCCAAGTCGTAATATTGGTTATCGCGCCATGTTGGAGCGTATAAAATTACCTTTTTATTTAGTGGAAGACCCATCTCACGCTTCAATTCATAGATCTGACTGGCAGTGGTGTTAAGAAGCTTATCATTTCTTGGGTAACCAACCTCTAATATTGTCTTATCAAAATCAAAACAGCTTCTAAAAATCTTTGTCGAGTACGAATTTTGCGACAAAAGATAATCCCAAGCAGCGATACTCTTTCTAAAGTGTTTGTGATATCTATCTACATTAGTGTTTCCTGCCATATCAATAGCTTCCATATCTAGCGCAAGTTTTTTTAGAGGTGTTCCATGCCAAGTCTGAATGTACTTACCCTTACGATTTTTGTGTAGATATCTAGGAAGTCTAGAGTCTGACACTATGAAAGCAGCAGACGAATAAACCTTAAAGAAAGGCATAGTTTTGTAAGTGATAGTCTTGAATTTACCAGGAATTTTGCTAAGATCTACATCTTTCACATTTTTGAATGCCCAATAAACGTCAAACTTCTCATCTAAACCCTGACGAACGAACTCTTCGTATATATATCTAGGGTTTCCTGTGTAATTTCTAAACATGCTACTCTCAAAAACTATTACGTTTTCTTTGAAACGAATAGTCATTGCGAATAACTTATAAAAATTTGTTAAAAACTGCTTAATATACTTCATAAAAAGTAAAAATCCTCCAGTAGTTTTTTCACAGGTGCTATTTTAACATATATAAGAAATTTTTCCACTTATTAGCCGTTCTTGACCAAAAATATGTTCGCTTCAAAGCCCCGTATTTATTGATTATACTTTACGTATAAGTTATAATATTACAAGGCTATGAAAGGAGATAATGCCTTTTTATTTTTAGTGCAAAAAGGCATTGTTCTATTAATTATGAAAAAAGTAATTACATACGGAACATTTGATATGCTTCACTATGGACATATAAATTTGCTTAGAAGAGCAAAGGAGTTGGGCGACTATTTAGTAGTGGTTCTATCTACTGATGAGTTCAACTGGAATATGAAGCAGAAAAAATGTTATTTTACATATGAAGAGAGAAAAATGGTGCTTGAAGCCATAAAATATGTGGATGAGGTTATCCCTGAGAACAATTGGGAACAGAAGATTGACGATGTTAAGAACAATGACATTGACGTTTTCGTAATGGGTAATGACTGGGAAGGCAAATTTGACTTTCTAAAAGACTACTGCGAAGTAGTTTACTTGCCTAGAACAGAGGGAATCTCAACTACACAGATAAAGGATGACTTAAATAACAAATAAATTTAAGTCAGGAGGATTTATGCTAAGCATTATTGTTACACATAAAACAAATACAGGTTACCTGACAGACTGTCTGGAGAGTATAGCGGAGCAAGACTATAAGGACTTCGAAACTATACTTGTACTAGATCACACAAAGGATAACCTAGATGCATTAATAGAAGAATACACTGATTCCATCAACCTAAAAGTCTTTGAACTAGAGGACAAAGAGGGAGTATCGGCAGCTAGAAACTTTGGTATGGCCAAAGCTTCTGGCGATTTTATTACATTCATCGATAACGATGATTATATAATGCCGGAAACTCTATCAGGGATGATGGAATTATTTAATGATGAGACAGATATGGCATACTGCGAGTTCAAAACTACGTGGTTCCAGAAGAAAGCCTTCAACGAAGCCCAAGCCGAAGAAGGCGAAGACGAAGACGACGAAGTAATAGAGGTAGACTTTGAAGACGTATTCGACTATAAAGTTGAGTACTTCAAAAAACTAGAAAAAGAATCTGTTCTTGGTGCGATTTATAGAAAATCACTATTTACAGATAACAACATTACATTTAACGAAGAACAAAAATACTTTGCCGATGCCAAAGTATTGATGGGACTACTTGATAACGCTAGAGAAATAAAGACATCCCATAAGGGAATGTATGTTAAGCGATCACACAACGATAAACTTAACAATCCATCCCTAAACCAGATTGAGAAAGAAACAACTATGCCATTCTACTTTGTGGCATACGACAATGCGATTAAAGCTACAGAAAACAACAAGAGACTTCGCAATCATATGTATGTTATTTTGGCGAAGTTCATTACAAAACCATATCTAAGAAAACTCCGCGACAAAAAAGAGGAGTGGGGTGATGTTTGGGAAAAGGAATTTTTCCAGGAGTTAGCTAAGAGAGCAAAAGATGTTGATTTGAAAGCCCTAAAGAGAAAAGACTTTACTAGAGCTGAGAAGAAACTTATTAAAGTTATGGGCGAGGGCGACTTTGACAAAGCCTACAAACAGGGACTTAAGGTTCTTGCTAGAAGAAAACTTGTAAAGATGATTATTAATAAGAGAATTCGAAACAAAACATTCGCTCTCTATATCTTTAGCAAGATGAAATTTAAAACAAACTGGATCGTGTTTGAGAGTTTCATGGGAAGAAACTGCTCAGGCCAGCCAAAGTACATATATCAGTATTTGCAAAAGAATTATCCAGATAAGTACAAATGCATTTGGGTAGTGGATAGACGCGGAGTGAAGATTCCAGGCAAATACAAAAAGTGTAAGAGATTTGGAATTAGATACTTCTACTATATGAATAGAAGTAAATACTGGGTAATCAATATGAGACAGCCTCTAAGTGTTCCAAAGAGAGATGACACAATCATTCTTTCAACATGGCACGGAACACCTCTAAAGAGACTCGTGTTTGATATGGAAGATGTGCATTCAGCTACACCGCAGTACAAGAATATTGTTTACAGACAGACTAGAGAGTGGGATTATCTACTATCTGACAATCCATTCTCCACAGAGAAATTCCAGAGCTGCTTCTTGTTTGACAAGGAAAAGATTTTGGAGGCGGGATATCCAGCTAATGATCCACTATACGCCGAAGACAAAGAAGAATACGCAGCTAAGATTAAAAAGAAACTTGGAATTCCAGAAGATAAGAAAGTTATTCTATACGCACCAACTTGGAGAGATGACAATTTCTTTGAAGCGGGCCAGTATGGATTTGAACTAGATTTAGATTTGAATCGTTTGCAAAAAGAGTTTGGCGACGAATATGTGGTGCTCTTAAGGCTTCACTACTTTGTCGTTGAGAAGATGGACTTGTCTAAGTATGGCGACTTTACAGTAAACGGCTGTGACTATGATGATATTACAGATCTTTACTTGGTTTCAGACATACTAATGACAGATTATTCATCTGTATTCTTTGACTACGCAAACCTAGAGAGACCAATATTGTTCTTCACATACGATATTGATAAGTACAGAGATGTTTTAAGAGGCTTTTACTTAGATATGGAAGAGGATTTACCAGGACCATTGCTTCTTACAAATGATGATGTGGTAGATGCCATTAAAAACATTGATCAGATTAAAGAAAAATACAAAGACCGCTACAAAGAATTCTACGATAGATTCTGTTGTATAGACGATGGAAACGCTGCAAAAAGAGTAGTGGAAGCAGTGTTTGAAAACAAAGAAACTACTTAAAAACATTCAAAATTATGTAAACTAAAATACATTAATTTTTATTGACTTTAATGTAGTATGCATTATAATTTAAAGGCTAGTCAAAAAGGACTACTTTGGAGGTAATATGAATAAGTATTGGGAAGGCTTTATGCGCTACCGCTACCTACTAATTGAGTTGGTACGAAAAGGTATAAAACTTAAATACAGAAGATCATATTTGGGATTAGTTTGGACATTACTTGAGCCACTACTAACTACACTAGTTTTATGGTTCGTATTTGGCAACCTACTAGGTAGAGGAGATGCGCTATATCCAGTGTACATCCTATCTGGTCGTTTGCTTTATAGCTGTTTCTCAAGTTCAAGTAAAATAGCTATGAGATCAATCAGATCTAACCAGGCAATGATTAAGAAAGTATATGTGCCAAAGTATTTGTATCCGCTATCAAGTGTACTTTACAACTACATTTTATTCTTGCTATCACTAATTATTCTAGCGGCTACATCTATCGTACTTGGAGTACATTTTACATGGCACATTATTGAGATATTTATTCCGCTACTTATTCTATTTGTAATGAGTATAGCAGCAGGTTTGATTCTATCGACAGTCTGCGTATTCTTTAGAGACTTAGAATATTTGTGGGACGTACTTTTGATGCTTATTATGTACTGTTCAGCTATCTTCTATTATATAGATGGAAAGATAGGATCTGCAGCAGCATTCATTAGATGGAACCCACTTTATTGTATAATCAGTAACTTCCGTTGCGTGTTGATGGAACAAGGTTCAATCTTTACATCAACTAGTTATGGAGTATCAAATCTTCAAATGTTCATTTACTCGGCAGTGTTCAGTATTGCAGCACTAGCATTTGGTATTTGGATATTTAAGAAGAACCAAGATAAATTTATCTTGCATATTTAGGAGGGAATTATGGCAAAGAAAGCTTTAGTAGTACAAGATGTCAGTATTCTCTTCAACCTAAGCAAAGAGAATGTCGACAACTTAAAAGAATTATTAATAAAGAAGATAAAGGGTGAAAAAATTCGTTTCAATGAATTTTGGGCTCTTAAGAATATTAACTTCGAGCTAAACAAAGGAGACAGACTTGGAATACTTGGTCTGAACGGTGCAGGAAAGTCTACTCTTCTAAAGATTATAGCTGGAGTTTACAAACCAACTACTGGTAAAGTTACAAGACACGGCCACATTGCTCCTATGATTGAGCTAGGTGCAGGCTTTGACCCTAACTACACAGGAAGAGAAAACATTTTCCTATATGGTTCAGTGCTTGGTTTCTCAAGAGAATTTCTTGAGTCAAAGTATGAGGAGATACTAGAGTTCTCAGAACTTGGGGACTTTATCGATGTCCCAATTAAGAACTACTCATCAGGTATGAGAGCTAGACTTGGTTTCTCGATAGCCACAGTAGTAGAGCCAGAGATACTAATCTTGGACGAAGTTTTATCTGTTGGTGATGCTAAGTTTAGAAAGAAGTGCGAGAAGAAAATGCAGGGCATGTTCGATCACGGCGTTACAGTTCTTTTCGTATCACACAGTTTGGAACAGGTTAAGAGGCTTTGTAATAAAGCAATTTTATTGGAACATGGTGAATTGATTGCACAGGGCGACATTCAGGAAGTTGCCGCAATTTATGATTCAATGCTAAATGACTAGTATATGAAGAAAAGGGGTTAGATATGACAAAAGAAGGACTTAGACATGAGAACAAGGGCACATGTTCAAGAGCAGTGCGTTTTGACATAGTAGATGATAAAGTAAGAAATGTTAAATTTGAAGGCGGATGCCACGGAAATACTCAAGGAGTGGCAGCACTAGTAGAAGGGATGGACGTGGATGAGGCCATCTCAAGAATGAAAGGCATAGATTGCCAAGGTAGAGGCACATCTTGCCCAGACCAGTTGGCAGAAGGACTAGAACAAGCAAAGGAAGGTATTCTATAAATGATAGGAATTATCGGAGCGAGATTTGACGAAGTCCAGGGATTAAAGGACATAATGAAAAAAGTCAAAGTGGAAGAGAAAGCAGGAATGCAATTTTACTCAGGAGACCTCTGCGGCAAAGATGCTGTGGTTGTCCGTTGTGGAATTGGAAAAGTTAATGCTAGTATATGCGCACAGATTTTGGTGGATGATTTCCACATTGATTATTTGATAAATACAGGAGTGGCTGGATCGTTAAATAATGATTTGGATATTTGCGATATTGTTATTTCAAGAAAAGCCATTCAACATGATTTTAATACAGGAACTTTGGATGATTGCGACCCAGGTGAAATACCTAACATAGGAACAAAGTTCTTTGACGCGGACGATAGAATGATTGAAAAGGCAACAAGAAGTGCTCAGCGTTTGAACCTAGGTGTTAAAGTGATTGAGGGTATTATTGCTACAGGAGATCAGTTCATTAGCGATAAAGATGTGAAAGATTATTTGGTAGAAGAGTTTAATGCAGACTGTTGCGAGATGGAGGGAGCATCTATAGCACAAGTTGCTTATTTAAATGATGTGCCTTTTGTAATCTTAAGAGCAATCTCAGATAAGGCGGATGGATCTGCCAGAATGTCTTTTGATGATTTTGTAAGTAAAGCGGCAGAACATTCAATGCAATTAGTTAAAGAAATGGTTGTATCACTATAGATAGATTTTATTTGGAGGAGAAGAAATGAGTAAAGTAACATTTGATTATTCTAAGGCAGCACAGTATGTGTCAGAAGAAGACATTAAAGCTATTATGCCAAAAGCAGAAGAGGCTAAAAAGACATTGGTAGAAAAGACAGGCGAGGGAAATGATTTCCTTGGTTGGATTGATTTACCAGTAGATTATGATAAGGAAGAGTTTGCAAGAATTAAAGCAGCAGCTGATAAGATTAAGAATGACTCAGAAGTTCTTATTGTTATTGGTATTGGTGGTTCATATCTTGGTGCTAGAGCGGCTATCGAATTTTTAAGACATCCGTTCTACAACAACGCGCCAAAGGAAATCAGAAAGACACCAGAAATATACTACGCTGGAAATAACATCAGTTCTACATACCTAAATGGTTTGCTTGATGTAGTAGGAGATAGAGATTTCTCAGTAAATATTATTTCTAAGTCAGGAACTACTACAGAGCCTGCTATCGCATTTAGAGTATTCAAAGAAAAACTTGAAGAAAAATATGGGAAAGAAGAAGCAGCTAAGAGAATCTATGCTACTACAGATGCTAACAAGGGTGCGTTAAAGGACTTAGCAACTGCTGAGGGTTATGAGAGTTTTGTAGTACCTGATGATGTAGGTGGAAGATTCTCAGTTCTTACTGCAGTAGGTCTACTTCCAATCGCAGTTAGTGGCGCTGATATTGATAAATTGATGGAAGGTGCAGCAAGCGGAAGAGAGATGGCTCTAAATAACGACGCTATGGAAAATGACGCTATGCTATATGCGGCAGCTAGAAATGTAATGCTAGGCAAAGGTAAGTCAGTAGAAATTACTGCTAACTATGAGCCAAGTCTTCACTATGTTGCTGAATGGTGGAAACAGCTTTACGGCGAGAGTGAAGGAAAAGATAGAAAGGGTATCTTCCCAGCAGCAGTTGATCTAACAACAGACTTGCATTCACTAGGCCAGTTCATTCAGGACGGAACTAGAATTATGTTTGAGACTGTTATCAACGTGGAAGAGCCAGTGAGCAACGTTACAATAGGTGATGATCCAGAAGATATTGATGGTCTTAACTACTTAGCTGGAAAGACAATGGACTTTGTAAACAAGTCAGCGATGAATGGAACAATTCTTGCACACACTGATGGTGAAGTTGCAAACTTTATGATCAATGTTCCAAAGCAGGATGAGTACAGTCTAGGACAGTTGTTCTACATGTATGAATTCGCTTGTGGTGTTAGTGGTTATATGTTAGGAGTTAATCCATTCAACCAACCAGGTGTTGAGAGCTACAAAGCAAATATGTTTGCACTACTTGGAAAACCTGGATTTGAAGATAAGACAGAAGAGTTATTGAAGAGATTATAATATTACTAAATAATAAAGAAAGCCCTCAAATGATTTTTTTCATTTGAGGGCTTTTTGTTGTTTTAGAACAGTATTTCAAATAGAAAGTTATAAAAAATCAATCTTTTCTTTTTATCAAAACCAGCATAGACAGTAATTCTAGTATCATAAACGCTCCGATAAAAAAAATGTATAAAAAGCTACTCATAATGTTATTTTTCGATTCAAAGTAAGCTCTTAATAAAAGATTTGCTTTTTGTTTATCATTATTAATATATAAATCACCACTATATTTTGGCATAGCCGTATAATTATCAACTGCAAAACTTAATCCATCTTGATTGGATTGTGGCTTAATAGTTACAGTATACTTTTGCAAATTGATTGGATGTTGTGGTTTAATCGAAAATGCCAACTGATCACCTTTTATATATGAGGCGTCTATAGTTTTCTTGCTGAGGGTTTTATTATCCGATGTAAGAGTAACATCATATTTGATATTTGGTGACGCTAATCTAAAAGACTTGAATTCAAGCGTATTAAAGTCATTTTTTGTATAAAATGATTGCTTTATAATCTTATTTTTGGAAGCAGCATCATCCAATTGGTATTGCCAATTTGAACCATATGAATAAATGGCCATATTTTTTGCGGTGCATTTTCTCTGTGTGAAATCACTGTAGTAGGTAAATCCAATAATTAGAGTAGCGATTTCAATTATGCATAAAAGAGGTAATAGTATTACTTTTGAACTGATAGAACACTTACTCTTTAAAATCTTAATAGAGCTGTCTATACCTAAACATTCCATCATTAATAACAAAGGAATAAATGGGACTGAGTAGCATTCCTTTGACTCCCAAATCATATAGAAAACAATTGCGCCTAGCATTGTAATTGACACAAGTATACTAATGTCCGATTTCTTTTTAGTAAATTGAACTAAAACTAGGATAGCTGAAAACAGTAAGGTTAATATTCGGAACAATTGACTGTATATTAAAATAAAATCATTTTTTTCGCCAAAAAGGTAGTTATAAAATGAATCTTCATTTTCCACAAATTTTGTAAAACCTGGATAGGCAGCGCTCCCATCTCCCCATGTAGTTTCTGTCTTATTTAAATAGAGTTTTGAAACCCCTAAAAAACCAAGATCATTGACCAGCCTCTTTATTTCTTTTATATGGTACTTTTGTTTTTCTTCTTTAGTCTTGTACTTAGCGGTATTGTGAACAACGTCCGCCGAGAATTTCCCATCGTTTGATAAACCAAGCATTATGTAGTGAGTCACAGGAAAGTAACCAGACGTATCATCCACGTAACTATATACTAGTTTGTTAATCCCCAAAAACGATAAAATGCCAACCATAATAAAAATAGCAAGAGAGACAGATATCTTTTTAAAATTTTTTTTATTAATTCTAACAAATAAGATAAAGCATAGTATGGCGGCGATAATAGGAATAAGAACTGTAGGTCTTAGAAAGAACCCTACTACACCTATTAGAGATATCAAACCAACCTTTATGTTGTTTTTTGCTGGATTACTATTATCTGATTTCCATATAGATGCCACTAAATAAACAATTGCCGTTGTAAGTGGCATCGAAAATGTTGCAGAATAAACCCAAAAAATTATAAAGTAATTAATTGGATTAAGTAGAGATAGTATCATATATTTTGTGGCTACGGTTCTGTTAAAACAAATCTTCAAAGTCTTATAAACGAAAAAGATAGAAAGATCTATTAAAAGAGCATTAAATAATGTCAAAATAGCCACATAATTTGTAATGCCGAAGAAAAGAAGAATCTTATATATCAAAGCCAAAAAAATCACAATAAAATTATTATTAGAAATATAGTAATAGTATAGATTAGTAGTATCGATACCTTTGTTAATTCCTTTAGCAATAGACAGAGCTTGATCGTTTATCATATATGAATCTGTAACAAAGTGAATATTGAATTTAAATGAAATAAAAGTTTGAAGAATAATGATAAAAGCAAAAATAGAAATTGTAATAATGGTTAATGTCTTTTTACTACATCTGTTTAATAATTTAAAAATTGCAAAAATAATAATCATTAAAGCAATTGAAAATATAATTAAAACAAGAGTTTTTGGTTGAACAATATCATTAAAATGGTCTGCAAAAATACTAGTTTTAGATAGAGATTTTACAAAAAGAAATCCCAGTAATGCAAAAAGAATTACTAATATTGTCTTAACGCATATTTTTGAAAACTTACTATTAGGAATCATAGTTTTCCTCACTTATAATTAATCAAGTAGATTATAGCAAATAATCAAGAATAATGTTATAATTTTTTGAGACAGAGAAGAAAAGAAGAAAGGACTTAAATATGGTTTTTGGAGCAATACTGGCTGGTGGTATTGGAAGCAGAATGGGAAATGTGGACAAGCCAAAGCAGTTTTTAGAAATTAATAAAAAACCAATATTAATACATACTTTAGAGAAATTCTATTTGGATGATGCTTTCGAGAAAGTGATAATCCTTTGCCCAGGAGAATGGGTTGATTACACAAAAGAATTAGTAGAAAAGCATATTGGAAAGCAAGAAAAAGTAGTAGTGATAGAGGGCGGAAGCACTCGTAATGAAACTATTATGAATTCTATAGCTTATATAGAAGAAAACTACGAATTGACAGAAGATGATATTATAGTTACGCACGATTCAGTTAGACCTTTTATTACAGATAGAATTATTAAGGAAAACATAGAGGCAGCTAAAGAGTATGGCGCTTGTGATACAGTGTTTGGAGCTACTGATACTATCGTAGTGAGTGAAGACAACAAGATTATTTCAGACATTCCAGACAGAACAAAAATGTATCAAGGTCAAACCCCTCAGTCTTTTAAAATTAAGAAATTGAAAGAACTTTATAATGGACTTACAGAAGAGGAGAAAGCCATCCTTACAGATGCAGCTAAGGTTTTTGTTATCAAAGGACTTCCAGTTAGTTTAGTGGAAGGCGAAGAGACAAATATTAAAGTGACATATCAGTATGATTTGAGAGTGGCGGAAGCTCTTATACACGAGGATAGTGAAGTATGTTAAATCACATTTACAGATTAATTAAACCGGGTATTTTTGAATATTCATGCAGCGATATAGCTGTGAACACAGACAAAGCAATTGTTAGACCAATTTATTTGTCTATTTGTCATGCTGACCAAAGATACTATAGAGGAGAAAGATCAGAAGAGGTTTTGAAAAAGAAACTTCCAATGGCTCTTATTCATGAAGCTATAGGAAGAGTAGTTAATGACCCAACTGGCACTTTTGAAAAAGATGATTTAGTAGTAATGATTCCAAACACTCCAGTGGAGACTGACGATGTAATAGCTGAAAACTATTTAAGAAGTAGTAAGTTTAGAGCAAGTGGATACGATGGATTCATGCAGGAGTATGTGGAGATAGATGCTGGCAGACTAGTTAAGATGCCAGAAGATATAGATTTGGAAGTGGCAGCATTTACCGAACTTCTCACAGTAAGTGTTCATGCTATCACTAGAATGGATAGATTTGCTCATTCGAGAAGAAACACTATAGGTGTTTGGGGAGATGGAAATCTAGGATACATTACAGCAGTTTTATTCAAGGCAATGTTCCCAGACATTAAACTATACGTTTTTGGAATAGATGATGAAAAGCTTAAGGACTTCGACTTTGCAGATGAAGTGTTTAAGACAGATGCTATACCTGAAGATTTAAGAGTAGACCACGCTTTTGAGTGTGTGGGAAATGAGTACTCAGGAGATGCCATTAATCAGATAATTGATTATATTAACCCTGAAGGCACAATCTCTATTCTTGGTGTGTCTGAAAATCAAGTTCCTATTAACACAAGAATGGTTTTGGAAAAAGGACTTAGAATTTTTGGTAGCAGCCGAAGTGGATATGATGATTTTGTAAAAACCATTAATCTTTACCAGACCAATCCAGAACTTATAGAGAGACTTAAGAAAATAGTGGGTGAAGTTATTACCGTTAGAGATATAGAAGACGCCAAAGAAGCATTTGCAAAAGACTCCACTAGAGGCTTTGGCAAAACTATAATGAAATGGGAGATATAAAACTAAATGTTTAAAGTCATTATCCCAGTATACAATGTGGAAAAATATTTGAAAGAGGCAGTAGATAGTGTGATAGCACAGTCACTGCCTTTTAGTGATAATGTAAAAATATATTTGATTAATGATATGAGCACAGACGGATCTTTGGATATTTGTAATGAGTATCAGAAAAAATATCCTGATAATGTCTTTGTTCATGTTTTTGAAAAAAACCAGGGTGTGGCAATAGCTAGAAACTATGGACTAAAGATGGCAAAACAAGATGAATCAGACATTGTTGTGTTCTTAGATGCCGATGATAAGTTTGACAAAGATATGTTAAAGAAAGCGAAAGAATTTTTCGAAAAATATCCTGACATTGATATGGCTACTACTGAGAGGTTTTTCTTTGACGCACAGGAAGGTCCTCATAAGGCCAACTGGCGATTTGAAGATAAAGAAATAGTAGATATAAATGAAGACTTTACATATCCACAGTACTTTGTGGGTGGACTTTTTATAAAAGGAAAAGCTTTAAAGAAATTTAGATTTAATAAAAAGATGGATTTCTGGGAAGATGCTTTGGCGGTGAACAAAGTATTGTTGAACTGTGAAAAATATGGACTAATAAAGGATGCAATCTACTACTACAGAAGAAGAGAGGATGAATCTTCTTTAGTGGATAGTTCTTGGAGATCAAAAGATAGATATGACAAATTCTTAAGACAGGGATATAAAAAATTAATGAGATATTGCCGTTTTAAGAAGGGAAAAGTTATTCCATATATTCAGTTTGTGGTAGCTTACCACTTGAGAACATACTTACTCGAGGGCAATCAAGATGTGATTATGGAGATGATATCAGAAGAAGAACTGCCTAAGTTTAAGAAGCGTCTTCAGAGTGTTCTAAAGAGCATAGATGACGATGTTATCTTAAGCATAAATACGAGAATGCCTGTGATAGAGGGACTACTATCTCTTAAATATGGAAGAAAGATAACAATGGATACTGAATACAAAGATGGAGATTTGGTGTTCTCATATAACGGACAAGAGTTCGATCGACTTTCAGAAAAAACTATTAGAATTCTAGGCTGGCAAGACAAAGAAGGGTACGAGGGAATGCTTAGAGGTAGATTTAGTACCCCAGTTTATGCCATGAAAGAAGATGACTATATTTTTGCCGAAGGAAATGGTCAGAGAATAAAGTCAATCAGACATGGGTGCAAAAAGAGAATCAAGATATTTGGGAAAAATGTTAGAAATTATAAGTACGCTGGTTTTGCGATAGACATTCCAGAGGATTGGACATCATTCAGATGGGGCATTCATCTAGAAGATGGCGATGTTATGCTAAATGAAGTAGATGTAAATGATTTGGGCGAGCGCACAGTGAAAGAAGAGGATGAAGATGGAACAGATAATTGATTTAGGTGAAGTTAATTCACTAAAAGAAAATAAAATATTATTTGGCGAAAACAAAAAGACAACTTTGGTTAATTCAAAGATTGTTTTTAAGGGAAAGAACAACATTCTTTTTTTAGAGGATGATGTAAATATTAAAGATTCTACCTTATCCTTTGAAGGAGATAATAGCGTTATTTATTTAAGTAGCAATCACAATATTTATCTTCTAAATGTTATTGTTCACAGTGATAGCGTTTTCTATATGGGCGAGAAAAACTATATGAATGGCAAATTGAATGCCATTTGCTCAGAGAGAAAACACATAGTAATTGGAAACAGAGGGTTGTTTTCATTTGGCATTTGGCTAAGAATGGCAGACCCTCATATTATTTATGACATAGAATCAAGACAAAGAAAGAATATAACTAAGAGTATATTCTTAGGAGACCACATTTGGGTTGGTCAGAGTGCAATGATGCTTAAAGGAACAAAGATGGGATCAGGCAGTATTTTAGGTGCTATGTCACTTATTTCGAACAAGACTATTCCATCAAATACTATTTGGGGAGGAAACCCTGCTAAGCAAATAACAAGTGGGATTTTCTTTACAAATGATGTGGTTCATAGGTATACTCCCGAACAAACCGAGGCGAGTATGACTAATGATGATGATATTTTTATTTATAAGAATGATGACTCCACATTGTCGTTTGACGAAATTGATAAGGCATTAACTGATGCTAAAGATGCAAATGAGAGACTAGATTATATTTTAAAAAATCTTCGAGGGTATAAAGAGAAAAATAGGTTCTTTGTGGGAGAAATGAAAAGTAAAAAGAAAAGATTTGGAAAATAGATTTTAAATAAAAAGGAGTTTGAATTATTCAAACTCCTTTTTTATGAAAAATTATATTTTTATTTTACGCCACAGTTTTTTGAAGAATACATCAAATAGTATTGCCAATGCTACGGAAGCAATCAATGAAAGAATAACAAAAAGATATTTATATTTGTCTAGACCTATTTGTTGGAATATCATCATTGGAACTCTTTGTAGCATATAAACAGTAAATATATGCTCGCCCAGCCACTTATATACAAAACTCTTAATGCGCAGCTTCATAGTTAGTAATACTATAAATAGCGTAAACGCAAAAGACCAAAGAGTGTATGGGAGTGATAATGTATAATGTAACCCATTCTCAATGTAAGGCTGATCTAGGATATGTTCATGAGTGTAAATAAATGCTGCAAGTCCAATCATCAAAACTACAAAATAGATTATATGATTTTTCATAACAAATTTGTCTATGTATGTTTTTAGTATTGAGAACCACATTCCTAGAGGGTAAATCAATAGAGTGTTATAGTAGTAAGACTCTTTGCCTGCTTTAAATATTAGAAATGCTGCCACTACAGTCAAAATTGTCATGATGATGGCACACAATATATGCATAAAATTTTTGTTGGAAAATTTGATTGGTAAGAAGGCAAGGAATGATAGTGCATATAGAATTAGTATTGCCAAAATATACCAGTTTGAGTTACCAATATTTTCCCAAGCAACAAAAGATAATAATATTTGTGATAGTTTGTAGTGGGATTGAAATACTATATTGATAATTAGAAATAGAAGAACGATAATATCAAAATTAATAAGAGTTTTGAAAACCCTTCTGACAGGAATAGTTTTTACATATGCAAAGGATTTATTCTTGATTGACTCCATAATTCCGTAGCCAGAGTAGAATAAGAACATTGCTACTATCATTTGTCCAAGGAAATCTCTAATAACTAGGTATGGAGCGTCATAAACGCCTCCCAGCTTCAAATATTGAGAACAGTGAGAAAAGAAAACAAACACCACAAAAACACCTTTGATAATGTTAGTATTATCTTTGCTCATGTAGTCTGTATTAAATTCTTTTATTGAAGTTGCTCTACATCCGATAAGCAGAATAACTGCAAATATGGATAAGAAAATAATCATTTATAACTCCCTATTTTATCAATTCATCAATGATTGGTTCATCTTCAGAACACAGACATAATTATAACATTTTTCCCCTAAATATGTTATTATTTAATGCGTAGATTTATATAAGAATGAATGGAGAATTAAGTGAAAGCATCGATTATTATACCGGCATACAATTCAGAAGAATTCATATCTGAGACACTAGACAGTGCTGTGGCTCAAACAATAGATGATTTTGAAATCATCTGTATTAATGATGGATCAAAAGACTCTACTATAGACATTTTGCGCGAGTACGAGCAGGAAAATGACAATGTAATCGTCATCGACAAAGAAAATGAGGGAGTAGCAGCAGCTAGAAATGACGGAATAAAGATAGCAAAGGGCGAGTTCCTTTACTTTTTGGATGCAGATGATTTGCTAGAGAGCACAGCTCTAGAGCATATGTATGAAAAGGCAAAGAAATATAAGGCCGATTTAGTAATAGCGCAGTACGATATCTTTGACGAGTCCAGAACTTATATGATTAAGGATTTAGAAGATACCGTTCTAAAACCTACTATAGATAAGTACAATCTTGATATTATAAATACGTTCTCACTATGCAATAAATTCTTCAAGAAGGAAATAATAGATAAAAACGATATGAAGATTCCACCACTCACATATTCTGAGGATGGAGTCTTTACAATGCAGTTCGTTTTTAACAGCAAGACTATTGCCACTCTAGAGGACAGAGTGTTCCACTACAGACGTTTGGTGGATAATGAAAACTCTGCCACTACAGTAATCTCCGACACAAAGATAGCGGATTATATAGAGGCTCATAAGCAAATTGCTAAACTAGCAAAGGAAAGTTTGCTCAGGGATAATCCAAAGTATAAGACTATAGAGGAGGCCCGCGAAGCAGAGACTTGGATTAAACAGTATGTAAATGCTATTTACGGAAAAGAGTTACGTATTTTAGCAGGACAGTTCTACTCGAAGTATTGGGTTCAAAGTCCTGATATAAATAATAAGATAGTGGAAGAGATAAAATCTATCGTATCAAAGTTAGATGTTTACACTCTTGCCATGATTTCTGACGGAATCCCAGATGTAACATTCCAAAATGTTGCTCTAGAGGAAAAAGAAATACTAGATAGTGCAGCATTTACTTTTGTTATTTATGGAAATCCAAAGAACGAGGAAGGTTTTGTTAAAACTATGCAGAGCGTAGTTTACCAAAAATTTATTAGAACGAAAATCATTGTTAACAGTGAAATGAAAGAGATAGCAAAGGAGAATGATGTTTGCACTAATAATGTGTTCTTTGTAGATGCCGCAGATAAAAACTCTTTCTATTACGAGCAGATTAAAAACTGTGATACAGACTATATAATCTTGGGTGATGATCAATTCTCTTACGGAACAAGTATGCTCAAGTGGATGTTCAAGCGAGACATTAGAGGTGGAAGAGACTTTAGAGTGGAACAAGTATTTACAGGCGATGGAAATTCTATTCCAATTTTTGCAAACAAAATTGCAATCTCATCTGTTTTAGAAGTTGAATCATATAATGAAGCACTAAGTCTTGATAATATAGTTGCAAACAAAGTTTTCAAGACAGACTTCTTGAAAGGCTTTGATTTTGATGAGAGTAAACCTATTACTGATTATGTGAAAGACTTCTATATTAAAGGGTCTTTCCAGGCATATAATACTGAGCTTGTTTTCTTTAACGAGGACAAGGAAGAGTATATGAAATTAGTAGATTCTCCTTTGGCTAAGAAGTCTTTGGAGGAGGCATTTGAGAATAAGCCTGCAGATTTGAGAGACGATGAACTAGTGGTTAACCAGGGTTGGGAACTTAAAAAACTTTTGGATGTTCATAATGATCCAAACTATATGAATGATAAGAAGTTCATCAAGTGGATTAATAAGGCAACAGAGTTACCGCTGAAGGATCAGACGCTTTTCGTTACCATAAGAAAAGACGGTGAGCTAGAGGGTAATGCGAAGGCTTTGTATGACCACGTCAAAGGAAATAAAAAGATAGTGGCAGCTATGCTTCCACATAAAAATAAAGACATCAAGAAGATGGTGATGGAGCTTGGCTCTAGCAAGGTGATAGTGACGGATGACTATGTGAAGTATTTGAGATACTTCCCACTTAAACCTGAGCAGAGGTTCATTCAACTTTGGCATGCGTGCGGTGCGTTCAAGATGTTTGGAAAGCACGGTACAAATATGAGTCCAGTGACAGATGCGGCCACACATGCGCAGTACAACTTGGTTTGCGTGAGTGGTAGGGCAGTTAGACCTATTTATGCAGATGCGTTTGAGGTAGATTTAAAGAAAGTTAAGGATGTGGGTGTTCCTAGAACTGACATGTTCTTTGACGAGGAATATATTAATAGCGTTAGAGAAAAAGTTTACGCTAAGCGCCCTAACCTAAAGGGCAAAGAAGTGATTGTGTATGCGCCTACGTTTAGAGATGCTAGAGGTGGCAGAGCAAACTTCCAGCCAGAACTTGATTTTGAAAGACTTTCCAAAAATTTGAAAGAAAATCAGGCGTTTGTCGTTTGCCCTCACCCTGTTATGAAAAATGACATAGTGGATGGCAGGTATGACAACGTATATGTGGAGAGGGATTTCTCGACTAACGACATGATGCTAGTTTCCGATATGCTGATTACGGACTACTCATCAGTAATATTTGAATACGCATTGTTAAACAAGCCTATTGCATTCTTCTGTTATGATTTGGCGAAATACAACAGAGGTTTCTACCTATCTTATCCAGAAGATTTGCCGGGCGAGGTTTATATGAACCAAGATGAACTAGAAAAGTTTATTACGGATGAAAGCTTGCATACAATTTCAGACAAGCATAAGGACTTCGTCGAAAACTATATGACTGGCTGTGACGGACATAGTACCGAGAGAATTGCTAAGATTATTAACGACTATTTTAAGGAGAAGTAAATGAAGAAGATTTCATTTATCGGATCTAAGGGCCGCGGCCTGAATCCGGACTTGCAAATACTTAAAAAATATATAGAAGAAAACAGCGACATTGAAATGGAGATGTACTTTTCTAACGAGAATTCCAAGAATGATATGATTGGCTTGGGCTCAAAGATAGAGAAGGAAAACTATAGCAAGAAAGCTGTGGATTTAGTGTGCGTGGATGGTTCACTTCCTGCGAAGAAAAAGTTGGTTAATCCAGAGGGCACAAAGGTTTTAGTTGCCACTCCATACGACTTTCTTCTCAAGGCACTAAACAGAGGGGATTCTAATAAGAAGACTTTCCAAAACTTCACTCACATAATGGTGAATTCTCCTATTGAGAAGAAAATAATAGATAAAGTTTATAAGACAAAGGGCATTGAGGTGATAGAAGACTACACTTCACCTATGGCATACGATATTTATAAGCAGACTAATATAGAAGAAAAACGTGAAAAGTTGGAATCATACTATCCAGCTGCTAAGGGCAAAAAGATTTTGGCCATTTTGCTTTCTGGTAAGTTTAACTACGATGAAGAAAACCCATACAAAGATCTGGACTGGAAGGCGCTAGCCGATAATGTGCCAGATGATTGGTTCATCGTTACTAATTCTGAGGAATTAATGGGAAATGCCGTGCATCTAGGCCCTGAGTACCAGAAAAAGGTTGGATTTATGAAGCAGATGCTAGATTTTAGAAAGGTTCTATATTTGGCGGACGCTTTGGTTACTAACACATTTATGTTTGCGACTTGTTTTGCCGCGGTCAGAAAGCCAGTGTTTGCTATATTCAATAAAAATAATGGTTTTGAACAGTATATGCATGATAATTATCCAAACCTTTGGATTTCAGATTTAACTAAAATAGGCGATAAGGTGGCTTCGCCAAAGACAGAAGATTTCGAAAAATTCTGGGAAGAATTCTCATATAAGCCAGATAAAAATCCATGCGCGAAAGTATTGGAGATTTTGTCGAAATAATGTATAATTTTTTGTACGTATAGCACAAAGTGTGTTTGGGAGTTTTTATGAGTGAAAATACAAAAGTAAAAGGAAAAATCACGCATTTTATTAAATTACCGCTGTATTTTTTACCATTATGGGTAGTACTTACAGTGGTTAGTTTTTGGTACGACCATATAGGTGGTATCTATATGGCTGTGGGTACTGTCATTTATGCCACAGCTGTTTTGGTGATTTATACTAGATATAAATCCATATTTGTAAAGGATTTAGTGGAGTTTGGCGCAGACTATAGCCAAATTCAAAAGGAAATGCTAAATGACCTTGACGTACCATTCGGTCTTTTGGATGAGACTGGACGCGTTCTTTGGGCAAACAATATGTTTATGGACGTGGTACAGGGTGAAAAGATTCAAAACAAAAATGTCATCTCAATTTTTGATAAGTTTGACGGTGAAAATCTTAAGTTTGATGAGTCTGGTCGAAATGAATTTATGATGACATACAATGATAGAGAGTATAAGGCGGTTCTGAAGGAATTCACTCTAGATCCAGAGTGGAGCAAAAAGAAAAATGAGCAGGAAAAAAGAGCAGATATGATTGCTTTCTACCTATTTGATTATTCATACATCAGCCAGTTAGAAAAAGAAAACGCTGATGAGAAGATGATAGTAGGTCATATTTATCTTGATAACTATGATGAATTGATGCAAGAGGTGGAGCCAGCCAGAAGAACTCTTACACTTGCACTTATTGATAGAAAGATTGCCAAGTACTTTGGCGAGTACGACGGAATTGTTAGAAAAGTTGAGACTGACAAATACTTTGTATTCTTTAAGGCTAAGTATCTAAACCAGATTCAAAGTGATAAGTTCTCAGTACTAGATGAAGTAAAAGAAATTCCAACAGGCGACAACATGGATGCAACTTTAAGTATCGGTTTGGGTCGTGGAAATGAGAAGTTGATTGATAATTACGAGCTGGCAAGTTCAGCTATTGATTTGGCATTGGGTCGAGGTGGTGACCAGGCAGTGTTAAAGGACGGAAACAAAGTTTACTACTACGGTGGTAAGTCTAAGTCTGTTGAGAAGAACACTAAGGTTAAGTCTCGTGTTAAGGCTACAGCCTTTAGAGAACTACTTATGGACCATGCTGATGTTTATATTATGGGACATCATTTGGCGGACAACGATGCCTTTGGCGCAGCCATCGGTTTCTATCGTATTGCCAAGACTTTGGGTAAAGAGGCTCATATAGTTTTGGGCGAGTACACAAGTACAGTGGCTCCGCTAGTGGAAGATTACAAGGCCGACGAAGAGTATCCCAACGATATGTTTATGACTGGCTCAGAGGCGCTTGATCAGATTACAAAGAACGATGTTTTGATAATAGTTGACTGTCATAGTGCCGACTACGCCGAAGAACCTGGGCTTGTGAATAGAGCGCAGACTAAGGTGGTAGTTGATCATCACAGACAAAAAGAAGATGCTATCGAAAATGTTCAACTTTCTTATATTGAACTTACTGCTTCATCATCATGTGAGTTGGTGGTTGAGATTATGCAGTACATTAATGAGACAGTTCGTTTGTCGGTGAAGGAAGCAAACACAATGTACAGTGGAATTATGGTTGATACTAATAACTTCACTAGACGTGTGGGTGTTAGAACTTTTGAAGCGGCAGCATACCTTAGAAAGAAGGGCGCTGAGATTGCAACTGTCAACAAAATGTTTAGAAATAAACTAGAAGATTACAAAGCAAAGGCTGATACTATCAGCAATGCAGAAATATACAAAGATGTCTATGCTATTTCCGTGTGTGATGCAAAGGATGTAGATTCACCTACTACAGTGGGTGCGCAGGCAGCTAACGAGCTGTTAACTGTTAAAGACATCAAAGCGTCATTCGTACTTACACCATACAATGACCAGGTTTATATTAGCGCTAGATCTATGGATAAGAATGTTCAGGTTCTTATGGAAGAATTTGGCGGCGGTGGTCACATGACTTTGGCGGGAGCGCAAGTCAAAGGTGCTAAAGTGGAAGACGTTGTAAAACAGTTGAAGAAACTAATTACGGCTAAAATAAAGGAGGGAGAACTATAATGAAAGTTATCCTATTAGAAGATGTAAAATCTCTCGGCAAAAAAGGCGAGATAGTAGAGGTAAATGACGGTTATGCTAGAAACTTTATCCTACCTAAGAAAAAAGGTGTAGAGGCAGACAGCAAAAACCTTAATGATTTAAAACTTCAGAAGAAGAATGATGAGAAAGTGGCTCAGGAAAAGTTGGATGATGCAAAGGCATTAGCTGATAAATTAGCCACACAGTCTATCACTATTAAGATGGATGCAGGAGTAGAAGGAAAACTATTTGGATCGATCTCGACAAAGGATGTTGCTAACGAGGCAAAAAATCAGTTGGGTTTAGAGTTTGATAAAAAGAAAGTAGTTTTACCGGAAAATATTAAGTCACTTGGAACATATGATGTAAAGATTAAGTTACATCCAGAAGTGCAAGCAGCACTTACTATAAAAGTAGTAGCAAAATAAAGATATTTACAAAAAAGTTTGAAAATTGTTAATAACTAAATTGTAAAAATTTTTAGATGTAATATAATAGATGACATCACGGTTTAAGGGAAAAGATATGGACGAAGTAGTAAAAAGAGTAATGCCACATAGCAACGAAGCTGAACAAGCTGTCATTGGATCTATGCTTATGGATTCCAATGCTATTTCTGTTGCAGGCGAAACTATTAAAGCAGAAGATTTTTATAATAAAAACTACGCAGAATTGTTTAAGGCAATGATGAAATTATCATCAGAGGGAAAGGCGTGCGATTTAGTTACTGTAAAAGCACAGCTAGAAGAGCAGGGTGTTCCTTCAGAGATTGTTAGCTTGGACTTTATTAAAAACATTTTGGATATGGTAACAACATCTGCCAATGTAAAAGAGTATGCCAGAATAGTACATGACAAATCTGTTATGAGAAAACTTATTAAGACTACAGAAGATATTACTAACAGATGTTATTCTGGAAACGAAACATCGGATGAACTTTTAGAGTCTACAGAAAAAGAAATATTTGATTTAGTTCAAAAAGGTCATTCAAGCGAAGTAAAAGATATTAAGGATATCGCGCTAAGCGTTATAAATAAAATTGATAAAGCATCAAAGACAAAGGGATCAATTACAGGTATCAAGACAGGATATACTAAACTAGATTATATGTTGTCTGGATTGCAACAAGGTGACTTGATTCTTATTGCTGCTAGACCATCTGTTGGTAAAACAGCTTTGGCTCTAAATATTGCAGAACATGTTGGTATTAAACAAAACATTCCAGTTGCTATATTTAGTGCGGAGATGAAAGACGAGTCATTAGTTCAGCGTTTGTTCTCGCAGGTATCTATGATTAGTGGTCAAAAGATTAGAAATGGTGAACTAAGTGATAGAGACTGGGAAAACTTGGTAGAAGCAGCAGGTACCGTTGGTAATTCACAGATTATCATAAATGATACATCAGGTATTGATGTTAACGTTATGAGATCACAGTGTAGAAAATTAAAATTAGAAAAAGACATTCAGTTAGTAATAGTTGACTACGTTCAGTTGTTAACTACCAATTCATCAGGTAAGCATTTGAAGGTAACTAACAGAGAGCAGCAGGTGGCAGAAATTTCCCGAACACTTAAAGCCATCGCCAAAGAATTAGACGTGGCTGTAGTTGCACTTTCACAGCTTAACCGTGGACCTGAAACTAGAGAAGATAAGAAACCAAACATCGGCGACCTTCGTGAGTCTGGTGGACTAGAACAGGATGCCGACGTAGCTATTCTTCTTTCTAGAGTATATGATCAAGAAACAAAGCAAGAAGATAAAAATAGAATTCTTGTAAATGTGGCTAAACAAAGACAAGGCCCTACTGGAGAGTTAGAATTAGTATGGTTAGGAGATTACACTAAATACGAAAATCCAGAAACTAGTCACATTTAAGCATAAAAAAAGAACTATCGAAACGATAGTTCTTTTTTTATGACTAGATTAGTCATCTAGTTTAATTGAATCTGTTGGGCATGAACCTGCACAAGCGCCACACTCGATACAAGCAGCAGCGTCGATTTCATAAACATCGCCTGCGTTTTTGATAGCGCCAACAGGACAAGTTCCTTCACAAGCGCCACAACCGATACATCCATCAGTAATTTTGTAAGCCATGATGTAGCCTCCTTTTATATTCTTAAATAATACCTAATAATAGTAGTACAAACTACCCAATTTTTCAACCTATTTAGCGTGTTTTATTGAGAAGACAAATTCGCAGCCTGCGCCTTCAGTTGAGATAACATCTATTGTTTCGTTGTGGGCCATGATTATCTCTTTTACTATTGATAAGCCAATGCCGTTTCCTGTCTTATCACGACCACGCGAACTGTCGCTCTTGTAAAAACGCTGGAAAATCTTGTCTATTTTATCAGAAGCGATGCCCGGGCCAAAGTCTTTGACGGAGCAGTACTGTTTATCGCCCTGATTATATAGCGAAATGATAATCTTGGAATTATTATTACTAAATTTAATAGCATTATCTAGTAAGTTATATAAAACCTGTTCGTATTTTCCTTTGTCACCATTAACCAAGTAATGTTTGCTAGGGAATTTCATAATAATTTCTAAATTCTTCTTGTTACATCTTCCCTCGAATGTTTCCACGGCCTCAGTGACTACTTGTTCCATATCGAAATCTTCATAAATTAATTCCAAACCTTCAGTGCCATAGCCATCCATCTCCAATAGACCTTCGGTTAAGTGTTCAAGTCTGTTTGCTTCAGAAAGGACAGTCTTTAGATAATGGTCGTACTCTTCTGGTGGAATAGTCCCATCCAACATAGCCTCCAGATAACCCCTAATAGAAGTGAGAGGAGATCTAAAGTCATGCGAGATGTTTGAGATAAAGTCTTTTTGATAATCTCTAGTATTACCTAAATGCCTAGACATTAAATTTATAGAAGCTGAAATATCATTTAAGTCGTTGACTGTGGATGGTTCTATATCATCGTATGTTAAATTTCCTTTGGCATATTCCATGGAAGCAGTTCTAATTTTTCGAAGAGGAACATAAAAGCCATAAAAGAAAATTGTGAAAATAACTATCGCTAAGATAAGAAATACAAAATACAAAAAATAAATACAAAATATCATTTCATCAGTATGAATAAAAGGTTCATTCTCAGAAATGAACTTATATTGGCACAACAAAACAGCTGTAAGCCCTAATATTGCAAAAACTATATAACTGATTATAAATCTTGTTACTAGTGACAGTTTCATTTTATTTAACCTTCAATTCAAATTTATATCCTACACTCCAGACAGTAGTGATAGCCCACTCGTCTGTGTCTGGAAGTTTCTCACGAATTCGTTTAATGTGAACATCCACTGTTCTAGTGTCCCCTGCAAAGTCATAACCCCAAATCTGCTCTAATAGCTGCTCGCGGTTAAATACCTGGTTAGGAGAAGATGCCAAGAAGTAGAGTAGTTCAATCTCCCTTGGAGTCATCTCGACAGGTTTTCCTTTATATACAACTTCGTAGTTTGAAAGATTAATAGTCAAATCTTTAAACTCTAAAACCTTATCTTCCTTTTGTTCAGGTGCAGCAGCAGGCTCTTGGTAACGTCTAAGAACCGACTTAACTCTAGCTACTAGCTCCTTAGAGTCGAATGGTTTAATCATATAATCATCTGCGCCTAACTCTAAACCTAAAACCTTATCAAACACTTCAGTCTTAGCAGAAAGCATAATGATAGGAACATTAGATTCTTTACGAATAGTTCTGCAAACATCGTAGCCGTCCATTCCTGGAAGCATAATATCAAGAAGAATCAAGTCAGGCTTAAAAGATTTCCACGCCTCAATAGCTGATTCTCCGTCATGTTCTATATGAGTCTCAAAACATTCCTTCGTCAAATACAAAGAAATAAGATTTGCGATATTTTCATCGTCATCTACTATTAAAATTTTCTTTTTGTCTGCCATAAATTCCTCCTAGGTATATTGTCGTAAATAAATATTAAAAAGTTATGAATTATTTTTAAACTTATTTAAAAGTGACAATAGTGGCTCCGCTTCCGCCTTCGCCAAATGTTCCGTTTCTATATGTATCTACATAATTACATTTCTTCAAATAACTCTGAATAGCAGAGCGCAATTTTCCAGTTCCTTTGCCGTGGATGATTGTGACTTGAGGTAGTTTTGCTATGTAAGCATCGTCCAAATATTTTTCTAGTTCGTTTATAGCCTCGTCCACAGTCTTTCCAATCACATTAATCTCCATAGAGACATCCTGTGTTTTTTGCATTTTGATTTTTCCGCTTGAGCCTTTCTTAAAGCCCGGAGCTTTAATCTCTGGCTCATCTATAATTTCAAGATCTTTTATATTTATCTTAGAATTAAGAATGCCCATCTGAACATCCATATTTCCATCTTTATCTGGAAGAGAAGTAACATGTCCATTTAGGTTAAGGCTTAGAACCTTAACGCCAGTTCCTAACTTAAAGTCGGATGGCTTATGTTCCTTAGAACCAATCGAGCGCTTAATAGAAGGAGTCTGTACATCCTTTAGCATCTCGCCGATACTTCCTCTTGCTTGCTCCATCTCTTTTGTGTTGGCAGCTTTCTTGCCTTTATTTATATCAGAGATAGCTTTGTCGGCAGTTTCTTTGGCGTCCTTTAAAATCTTGGCTGCCTCTTCCTTTGCCTCGGTCACAATGTGGTCTCTTTGCTTTTCAAGACGCTTTCTCTTCTGTTCATACTCATTTTTAAGGCTTGTGATTTGAGATTTATAAACTGCGATAGTCTCTTGATCTTTTTCAATCTGCACGCGCTGTTTATCAATTCGCTCTAACACATCCTCAAATTGCTCATCGTCTGAATCTATACGCTCCTTCGCACCCTCAATAATTTCTTCCGAAAGACCAAGTTTGCTAGAAATAGCAAAAGCGTTACTCTTTCCAGGAAGACCAATTAAGAGTTTATATGTTGGCTGCAAAGTCTCAACATTGAATTCGCAGCTCGCGTTTGAAACGCCCTTTGTCGATAGCGCGTAAAGTTTAAGTTCGCTGTAGTGAGTGGTAGCCATAATGCGAGCGCCCACATCCTTTAGAAATGAGAGAATAGATATGGCAAGAGCAGCACCCTCCACAGGATCTGTACCAGCACCTATCTCGTCAAACAAAACAAGTGAATTGGCATCCGCCTTCTTTAGAATGTCCACAGTATTTACCATGTGCGATGAGAAAGTACTTAGAGACTGCTCGATACTTTGCTCATCTCCTATGTCAGCAAAGACTTCGTCAAAGACAGCGAGTTCGCTCTTGTCATCTGCTGGAATATGAAGTCCAGCCTGACCCATAAGAGTTAGAAGTCCGACAGTCTTAAGTGAAACTGTCTTACCACCAGTGTTAGGACCAGTCACAACTAGAAGTGTGAAATCTTTTCCCAAATAAACATCAATAGGAACCACCTTTTCTACATCCAAAAGTGGATGGCGTCCCTGCTTGATATTTATATATCCATGGTCATTAAGAATTGGCATAGTGGCTTTCATCTGTTTAGCTAAAGCACCCTTAGCCAATATAAAATCTAACTTGGTTAGAACTTCCACATTAGTATAGATCTCATCTATATGTTCAGCACAGGAATTTGAGAGGTTCGCCAAAATAATTTGAATCTCTTCAGCTTCCTTTGCCGCAAGGTCTCTTAGTTTGTTGTTCAAATCAACTACAGCCTTAGGCTCTACAAAGACAGTAGAACCAGTGGCGGATTGATCGTGCACTATACCATCTACCTGAGCGCGGTGTTCAGCCTTTACTGGCACACAGTATCTGCCGTCTCTCATAGTGATAAGAGTATCCTGCAAATAGTCTTTGCCGGCCTTTGAATTTACAAAAGAGTTAAGCTGAGTGTGAACTCTGTCGGCTGCAATCTTCATTTGGCGGCGGATGTTTTTTAGATTGTGAGAAGCATCGTCCGCTATTTCATCTTCCGCCAATATACATTTATCAATCTCAGCCTTTAGATATGTTAAAGGCTCAATCTGCTCAAAGAGTGGAGTCAAACTATCTGTGTATTCCTCATCTGAGTTATTGCTTCCAGACTTTTCATTAGCTCCAGTCTTATCCTTTACATCACGTCCATATGTTTTAGCCTCGTTTGAGATTCCAAGTACAGATTTTATCTGCAAAAGCTCACCAGTTCCCAAAACTGAACCGATCTCAAGTCTCTTTAGAGGCTCATTGATATCAACTAAGCCCGTAAACCCGAGAACTCCCTTTCTCCAAATGCGTGAAAGTGCATCCTGAGTCTCGATTTGAGACTTTTTTATCTCACTTAAATCAGACATAGGCTTAAGTTCTTTGCACATTTTCTTTGCCGCAGAAGAACCAGCTATGTCCTCTAACATTTTCGCTATTTTATTGAATTCTAAAGTCGATAAAACCTTGCTGTTCATAATAATTCCTTTGCTTATAATTCTGTAATCCATTATAATAAAGAATGGATGTTAGGTAAACCCTAGCACCTTAGAAAGAGGTATTTATGAATTACATTAATACACTAGAAGAAGGAAATAATATTTCTACCATTTATATGGTAAAACAAGTGAATTCTGCCACCACAAAAGCGGGCAAGGATTACTTGAATGTGGTTTTGCAGGACAAAACTGGAATGCTAAATGCAAAGGTTTGGGAGCCAAATGATCCGGGCATTGATGATTTTGATAGCCTAGACTATGTTGAGGTGACTGGCGAGATCACATCGTTTAACGGAGCGCTTCAAATGAATATTAGACGCGCTAGAAAAGTTGAGATGACAGAAGTAAACGAGGCGGATTATCTACCTTGCACAGACAAGGACATTAATCAGATGATGGACGAGGTTGTTTCTATAATAGGAACAATTCAAACTGATGATTACAAGAAACTTCTTGATGATTTCTTTGTAGAGGACGAGAAGTTTGTGGCTGCATTTAAGAAAAGCTCTGCCGCTAAGGCTATGCACCATGCGTTTGTCGGTGGATTGCTAGAGCACACACTTAATGTTGCTAAGATTTGCGATGGATATTGTAAATTATATCCAGAAATAAATAGAGATTTGTTAATAACTTCCGCGCTTTGTCACGACATTGGTAAAGTGGTAGAACTATCACCTTTCCCAAAGAATGACTACACAGATGCTGGACAGTTAATCGGTCATATTGTGATAGGAACAGAGATGGTGAAGGAAAAAGCCGCTAAGATTGAGGGCTTCTCACCAGTCAGATTAAAAGAACTTATGCACTGCATCTTGTCACACCACGGCGAACTAGAGTATGGCTCGCCAAAGGTTCCGTCATTAGTGGAGGCTATGGCTTTAAGCATGGCTGATAATACTGATGCCAGAATGGAAATGATGAAAGAGGGGCTAGAGGCCGACCTGGACGAAGAAGGTTGGACATTAAAATGGAACAACGCCCTAGATAGACGAATTAGAAAAACTAGTGAATAAAAAAAGGGGCTCGTAATGAGTCCTTTTTGTTTGGAGGATACATGTGTGAACATTTAAATATCTTTGGAATACAGCTCCCTATGTATGGAATGATGATTCTTCTTGGAATCATTGTTTCTAATGCCGTGGCGCTTAGTCTTTGTAAAAGATTTGGAAAGGATAAACTAGAGCTACTTACAATTGAGAGTTACGGGATTATTGGAGCTTTTTTAGGTTCTAAAATATTATTCTTGATTATAAGTTTTAAGGATATAGATTGGTCAAGAGCAATAGAACCAAAATATTTGATGGCAATACTTTCTAATGGTTTTGTTTTTTACGGAGGACTAGTGGGGGCCATTTTGTTTATGATGCTCAGTGGTAAAATTCACAAACTTGATGTTTGGTCATATATTAGAGACTTTATATTTATGATTCCAATAATGCATTGTTTCGGAAGAATAGGATGCTTTTGCGCAGGATGCTGTTATGGAATGCCATACCACGGTCCTGGGCATGTCGTTTTCCCTTATGGTTCACAAGCGCCTTCCGGTGAAGAACTATTCCCTGTGCAGCTAGTGGAAGCGGGATTAGTTTTAATAATAGCAATTGTACTTTTAGTTTTAAAATTAAAAAAAGATTTCTACTATACTATAGAAACATATTTGCTTTCATATAGCGTAGTAAGATTTATTTTAGAGTTCTTTAGATATGATGCTATAAGAGGAGCGGCATTTGGACTTTCCACATCACAGTGGATTAGTATTGTAGTATTTATTGGAACGATCATTTCCATTGTATATAGAAAAAAGAAAGAGGAGCAAGAAAAAGACTACAAAGAAGATTAAATAATTATGTACCAGAAAAACGACGAATTAATTGTGACAATTGAAGATCAAGGTATAAACGGAGAAGGCATAGGCAAAGATAATGGCTATGCTCTTTTCGTGAAGGATACTGTGATTGGAGACAAGTGCAAAGTAAAGATTATGAAGGCAAAGAAGAACTATGCCTTTGCAAAACTGCTTGAGATTATTGAGCCATCAAAGAATCGCGTAGAAGAAAAATGCCCAGTAGCAAAGCAATGTGGTGGATGTCAACTTCAGTCGATGGACTATGAGACGCAACTTAAGTTTAAAGAAGAGAAAGTCTTTAACAACTTAAAGAGAATAGGCGGATTAGACACTTGTCAGATTCCGATGAAAGAAATAATCGGAATGGATGAGCCATACTATTATAGAAACAAGACACAATTTCCTGTGGGCAGAAACAAAGATGGAGAGATAGCATACGGCTTTTACGCTGGTAGAACACATTCTATCATTGAGGCTCCAGGTTGTGTGCTTGGAATGAGAATAGACGGCAAAGATGTTTGCAAAGAGATTATGGACACAGTCATTTCGTTTATGAAAGAAAATGATATTGACCCATATGATGAGCAGACACAGACTGGTTTCGTTAGACATGTGCTAATTAGAACTTCAGAATCAACAAAGCAGATAATGGTTTGCGTGGTGACTAATTCTAATGAACTGCCAAAGGCGGATTCTTTGGTGGAGGCGCTAAAGGAAATTCCAAACATGACTAGCATTTCCATAAATACCAACAAAGAATTTGGAAATGTTATTATGGGAAGTAAAACCGTCCATCTTTTCGGACCGGGCTATATAGAAGATGCTATAGGTGATAATAAGTTTAGAATTTCACCGGAGAGTTTCTTCCAAGTAAATTCAAAACAAGTAGAAAAACTCTATGAAAAAGCAATTGAATACGCCGGATTAACTGGCGAGGAGACAGTGTGGGATTTGTACTGCGGAATAGGAACCATAACTCTTTCTATGGCCAATAATGCTAGAAAAGTATATGGTGTGGACATAGTGGAAAGCGCTGTAGAGGATGCTAGAAATAACGCTATAGCAAACGATATAGAAAATACGGAATTTTTACTGGGCGCAGCAGAGGATGTTGTGCCTAGGTATTTTAGTGAAAACGATGGTGAGGAGTGCCATCCGGATGTGATAGTAGTTGATCCGCCTAGAAAAGGTTGTGACCAGAAACTTTTGCAGACTATGGCATCAATGAAACCTGACCGAATCGTTTATGTAAGTTGTGATAGTGCTACGCTAGCTCGTGATGTGGCGTGGCTTAAAGAAAACGGATATAAATTAAATGAAGTGACACCAGTTGATATGTTTCCACAGACGGTACATGTGGAGAGCGTTGTGTTAATGTCACGATAATACTTTTACGAACTGTAGGAGGTGCTTTATGTCTATAAAGTGGAGACCGATTCATTTCGGTCTCCGTTTTTATATGAGAAAAAAGGAAAACATCGGACTAAATATGATATAATATTAAACTGTGAGAGTTAGGAAACGGAATATTCGACACAGAAAGGAAGTCAAATATGTCAGTACCAGATAAAAGTATTGATTCAAGATTATTAAAGTCGGCCAAGGAAACTTTTTTAGAAAAAGGATTTGAGATGGCACAGTTAGCTGAAATTTGCAAAAAAGCAGGTGTGACTACAGGAGCTCTTTATAAAAGATTTTCAGGAAAAGAAGAATTGTTTTGCGTAATAGTACAAGACACTATTAAGGCCATGGAAAATTATGTAGAAAGAATAGAAAAAGCGGATTTGTCTACTTATACAGATCAACAAATATATGAGGGATTTCATATGGATCCAGAAGCAAATATACACTGGCTAAAATATTTGTATGACCACAAAGAAGGTTTTACGCTTCTAGTTAAATGTTCTTCAGGAACTAGATATGGAGATTTTCATGACAAGTGGCCTGAAAGAATGACAGCAATACATTATAAATTCTACTTAGAAGCAAAAAGAAGGGGGATGGCTACAAAAAAAATAACGATAGATGAAATGAACGTTTATACATCAGCCATCTGGGCTATGTTTTATAAACCTTTCCTCTTGGATTTGCCTTGGGAGTCTATGGAAAAAATAGCCTATGCATTGAGCGAGTTTATAAATTGGTATGCAGTATTAGGAATTGAAAAATAGGAGTAAAAGATGATTGAGTTAAAAGAGTACAAAGGACACATTAGAAATTGGGATAACCTTTGCATTGAACTTAATATAAAAAAAGACCAAGAAGCAAAAAATAGGGAAAGAGAAATTATTATTAAAGGTTACGAGAGATGGGGTGAAGAAGTAGTAAACCACCTTATTGGAATGTTTTCTTTTGCTATAGTGGATGGAGATAAGATTTACTGTGCAAGAGATCACTTTGGAACAAAACCTTTCTATTATTATGTGACAGAAGAGAACGAGCTCCTATTTGGAAATCAAATTAGAAAAATCATGAAGCAGGATGGATTCAAAAAAGAATTCAATCACGACATGCTTCAGCTTTATTTAAATTTCACATATTGTCCTGGAGAGGATACTATGTTTAAAGGAGTTAAGAAATTACTTCCAGGTAGATATTTAGTTTTTGAAAATGGGGAATTGAATATTACTAGATACTTTAAGCCAGAGTTTCATCCAGAAGAAGGAAAGACTTTGGAAGAGTGGGCAGATGAGATTTCAACTACTATGGAAAAGATAGTGAAAGAAGTTAAGATGCCAGATGAAGAGGCATACTCATTCCTATCAGGTGGCGTTGATTCATCATATGTTTTGGCTATTACTGATGCTACTACAGCTTGCTCTATAGGATATGACGAAACAGCGCTAGGCGACAAAGCAGTTTACAATGGCGTAAGATATAATGAAGCAGACCTCGCCAAAGAAACCGCAGAACACTTTGGTAGAAAGTTCTCGCTTAAGGAAGTGGGACCAGAGGAGTACTTTGACGAAATCCCATTTGTAATGGAAAATATGGAGATGCCTTTGGGTGATGCTTCAGCAGTTACATTTTCACTTGGCTGTAAAGCAGCAGCCGCTCAAAATCCACTTTGCTATTCAGGAGAGGGAGCAGACGAATTCTTTGGCGGATACAACGCTTATAGAAATCCAGTGAATATAGATAAAATCAAAAACAAAGCATACATCGGTAGCACTAGCATTATGAAAGAAGAAGAAAAACAGAAACTTCTTAAAAACTACAATCCAAATGTGCAACCGTTTGATATGGTTAAGGACTTATATGAAGAGACTGAAGGTGAACCAGCTATTAATACAATGAGTATGATTGATATTATCAACTACCTAGAGGGTGATATTTATCTAAACGTTGATAAGACATCAACTGCTCACGGACTTGAGATTAGAATGCCACTGACAGATATCAGAATGTTTGATATAGCATCTAGATTGCCAGCGGATTTTAAGGTGACAGAAGAACAGAATAAAATCGCACTTCGTACAGCAGCTAGCAAGGTGCTTCCAGAGGAAGTTGCATTTAGAAAGAAACTAGGATTTGTAGTACCAGTAAGATTCTGGCTAGCGGAAGAACCATATGCGAGCAAGATCAGAGAGAAGTTCACAAGCCCTAGCGCTGAGAAGTTCTTTGACACAGATGAGTTAGTAAAAATACTAGATGAATATGTAAACGGAAATAGCAATTTCTGGTTAAAGACATATGTAATTTATGTATTCCTAGTTTGGTATGATATTTACTTCGGATAAAGAGGAGGATTTTAAAATGAAAAAATTAATTGCAGTACTAACAATAGTAGCATGCGTTGGCTTGCTAGCAGCATGCGGAAACGACAAAGACAAACCAGAAAGCGACACACTAGCACCGGGACAAACAGTTTCTGTAGTTCCTGCCAATAGCACAGAGACACAAGCACCACCTAAGAAGACTGTAAAGGTAACACCCGTACCTTCACAGAAAGTTACAAAGAAAGCTGAGACAAAAGCAGCCGGCCCAAAGAAAACTAAAGCTAAAGGCGGAAACATTGTAGGTTCTTGGACTTGGGAAGGCGGAATCTTTGTATACACATTTAAGAAAGATGGAACTGGTGTTTACACAACAGGTAGTGAGGCTATGCACTTCACATATAAAACAAAGAACAACAAAGTTTACATCACATATAAGGGTGAAAACAACCCAGTTACAATGCCTTACACAGTTACAGGTAAAACTCTAGTATTGAAAGATGCAAATGGCGATGATGTTACTTATTATAAAAATAAAAAGCACGCAAATCCAAATAAGTAGGAGTTAAAAATGGAAAAAGTTACAGATACTATTATTAATGTAGGCGTTAATGACTATGACATAGATTTATTTGAAGGCCAGTACGACCTAGACGAAGGTATGGCTTACAATTCATATGTCATAATGGATGATAAAATTGCAATTTTAGATACAGTAGACTCAGATGTCACTGAAGAGTGGATGAAGAATCTTAAGAAGACTTTGGGCAAGAAAGAGCCTGACTATTTGGTTGTTCATCATATGGAACCAGATCACTCTGGAAGCATTCTAGATTTGCTAGAAAAATATCCAAATATAACTATCGTGACTAGCGCAAAGGCTGTTGATTTGATGAAGCAGTTTGCTGGTCAGGAAATAAATCAAGAGATTAAAGTGGTGGCAGAGGGTGATACACTTGAACTTGGAAGCCACACTCTAAACTTTATAGCTGCGCCAATGGTTCATTGGCCAGAGGTTTTGATGTCATACGAGTCTAGTGAGAAAGTTTTATTTAGCGCAGATGCCTTCGGCAAATTCGGTACTAGAGACGCCGACGAAGACTGGGCATGCGAAGCTAGAAGATACTATTTCAACATAGTGGGTAAATACGGCATGCAAGTTCAAAACGTTTTGAAAAAAGCAGCAGATTTAGATATCCAAATTATTTGTCCACTTCACGGACCAGTGTTAGATGAAAACTTAGGTTACTACCTAGACCTTTACAACACATGGAGTAGTTATGAGCCAGAAGATAAAGGTGTGTTCATTTGTTACGCATCCATCCATGGACATACTGCAGAAGCAGCAGAGAAGTTCCAAGAATTGTTAGAGGGAACTGGTGAAGAGACAGTAGCAATAGCAGATTTGACTGATGAAGATATACATGAGTGCGTGGAAGATGCATTTAGATATGATAGATTAGTTTTAGCAGCATCATCTTATGATGCAGGAGTTTTCCCACCTATGGAAGATTTCTTAAGAAGACTAAAACATAAAAACTATCAGAACAGAAAAGTATATTTGATTGAGAACGGCTCATGGGCTCCATCAGCAGCTCGTGCTATGAAGGCTATTCTTGATGAGATGAATGTGGAAGTGTGCGAACAAGTAGTCACAATCAAATCTAAAATGACACAAGAAACACTAGACGAAATGATCTCCCTCGCCCAGAAAGTAGTTTTTGGGGATAAAGGCGACAGTTTTTCACAGTTCAGAGAAGAACAAGCGGACGACTAAAAAACACCTTCGCCAAATTCCGCGAGGGAAAAAGGACGACTAAAAAATGTCCAAATAAATTACTGCAAAACAAAAAGCATATGGTACAAACGATTGTTAGTGCGTACCATATGCTTTTTGTTTTGGAAAAAACTATTTAATACATTTTTTAGTCGTCCATTTACCTTTTCCGATTCCATTAGTAAAGGCCTGGATCTTTATATAATACTTTTTCTTTTTCTTCTTTAAACCTTTTAATGTCTTAGTATTATGCTTGCCACCTTTAATAGTAATCTTGTGTGAGTCTTTTACCATATTCTTATCTGATGAATACCAGATAGTATAACCACTCGCGTAATTTTGAGCGCTCCATTGTAGTTTAAATTTCTTTTTGTTCTTTGATCTAGACCATTTTAAAAGCTTTGATAGTCTAGGTAGAAGATTAAATGTGGTGTTAAGAGTTCCCACATACTTTTCTTTAGTGCCGGTTACTTTTATAGTAGCAACTCCTGTGTGAGTAGCGTCTTTGTATGTTACTTTATATTGGCTAGCAGGAATTAGTTCTCCATTTGCATAAACATGGATTTTAGGAGTAACCTTTTTGCCGATAGTGTTTGATGCGTAGAACTTATCCCCAATCACTACAATCTGTCCTCTAGAGATACACTGAAATTTTTTGTTCTCTTTGTGAGTGGTGGAGATAATGCCATTCTTTATATTCATAACAATATCGCCTTCAGTGGCTAGATATGTCTTGATAAATCTTAGTGCTAATCTTTGTAAAACAGAATCTCTTGGGAAATATGTGCCTTCCTCAGTGTAACCATTTGGAATAACAGCATATGCTGGTTTTACGTAGTCCAAAAAGTCGGCGCAAGTAGAAGCAGCAGCACCGTGATGCCCTACCTTTAATATGTCAGCCTTCATATTATATTTCTTAGCCATTAGTTTTTCTTCCATAGTAGTTGGAAGATCACCAGTCATAAGGATAGATTTGTTATCGCAAGTTACCTTTGTAACAATACTTGATTCATTATAAGTAGTGCCCTGTCTGCCATCGAAAATCACTTTTACTGAGGCATCGCCAAAGGTCCATGTCTGTCCCTCATATGGATTTGAGTGAACCAAACCCTCCTCTTCGTTTACAGCATCCATAAACTTTCCGTAGTGTGATTCTTTGCCGGTGTCTGGGTTGTAATATGGTTTCATAGGTTCAGAGTAAACGATATTCTTTATTTCATATTTTTTGAAAATAGCTGGGAAACTACCAATATGATCTTTGTCGGCGTGCGTAGCTACCACATAGTCAATAGTATCGCCCACCACATGATTTTCTAAATAATTTAAAATAGTATCTTTGGCAGAAGATTCACCGCTGTCCACTAGCATATAGTGTCCTTTACTTTCTAAAAGAATGCAGTCACCGTGTCCTACATAAATGGTATGCATTTTTAGTTCCCCGGCATTCGCTTGAACTTTAACAACTGCTAAGCATCCTAAAGATACAAGCACAAATAAAAATAGTTTAATTGTTCGTTTTAACATAATATTTCTCATAAGTCCTTTTTATATAATCTTTGGCACGCATATAAATGTACCAAAATGCTAACTGAATAAAAATAGTAAATCCGAAGATTACCCATGATAATGTTTTCAACATTCCAAAGTCGGATCCAAGCCAAAATGTGAAAGTGGCAAGACACTGTGATGCGAAGGATGCAAACCAAAGAATCTTACACCATTTTCTCTCGTCTCTACACCAAGGACCTGGAATCATTCGTAGTAGAGCAGCGCTTACTAAATAAATAGTTACTATATTAATAGCAAGATAAATCATACCAATAAAAAATGATGCATTTACTAGGTCTATACCATTAATTATAAATGGTATAGCAAACATAATACCGTGAACTATCAAGCCAGCAATAGATGTTAGAATTGCTAACTTGAACTGTCTAGCACACTTAACTAACAATATACTTCCTATTAGTATAAAGATAAATCCTGCAAAATCATTGAAGATATCAATTTGAACTTTCTTAAAATAAACTTTATCTATAACTTTTGTGAGTTTTGGCGCAGATGATTTAATACCTTTTTGCTGATTGATTTTAGTTTCCGGTTCCTTTGTCTTGGACTTGGAATCATCTAACATTTTGTAAGTACAAGACGCACCATAATTAGAAGCGATATTGTAATACTGGTATTCGCCAATCACTTTTTTAGAGTTCTCGTATTCATGTGGATAAGATAGGTTAGTAGCAAATGGAATATCTAAAACTATAAAGATAAACCCTAAGCTAAATAACAATAAAGCTACCTTTAATCTGCTCATAAATAACCTCCGGGCGCTAAAAATACGCCTTTAACAATTATAATAAGAATAATGAAAAAATCAAAGTAAAAAATTGTCATTCTGGGCCAAAGAGAGTATAATTTTATCTAGTGAGTGTTGGGGTTAGAGTACTTCAGCACTGTATTTTTGTAGAGGTAAATATGTATAAGTATAAAGATAAAATCAGATATAGTTTAGTAGACAACACAGGAACAGTTCCACCATACGAGATTTTGAATCTTTTCCAGAATTGTTCTACTGAGCAGTCCGAGACCATAGGCAAAGGTGTAAAGTTTATGCTTGGACTAAATAAGGCTTGGGTTTTGATTGGCTACAAACTTATTATCAACAGACCAGTTAGATATGAAGAGAATATTATAGTAGGAACTGAGCCTACTGACTTTAAAGGATTCTTTGGCCGAAGAAATTATTGCATCATGGATGAGAATGAAGAATTTATTGTGAAAGCAGATTCACTTTGGACATTGATTGACCTAGATAGCAGAAGTCCACTTAGAATTACTGAAGAGGACTTTGTCGGATACGAATTGGGAGAGGCCTTCGAAGATGTCAGGGCAGATCGCAAGATGACTTTCAAGAGCGAAGGTGAAGAGCAGAAGGCAAAGATTGTTCCAAAGAGTTTCATTGATAACAATGGACATATGAATAATGCAAATTACTTAAGACTTGCTTATGAATATGTGGACGATATTGATAAGGCAAAAGAAATCTCAATCGCGTTTTTGAAAGAAGCTGTGGAAGGCCAAAAGATTGTTCCGTTTGTTCACAAGGAAGAGGACGGAGTAGGAGTTACATTCAAAAGTGTAGATGGTGAAGAGTTAAACAAAGTATTTGTGAAATTCTAGCTTATAAATCAAGCCTTTCCCCTTTAGTCAAAATAGACAAAAAACATTTGTTTTTTTTGTACAATTGCGATATAGTAATTTTTATCACAGTGTTTTAAAATAACTGTATGCGTATGGCTTCGGCCATAGTACGGGGTGAGGAAAATATAATATTATTAGTTTCAGGAGGGAAACATGGCAAGTTTATCATTAAAAGGGATTAATAAAATTTATCCTAACGGATTTCATGCCGTAAAAGATTTCGACTTAGAAATCAAAGACAAAGAATTTATCGTTTTCGTAGGACCATCAGGTTGTGGTAAGTCTACTACACTTCGTATGATCGCTGGTTTGGAAGAAATTTCATCTGGTGAGTTATACATCGGAGATAGATTGGTAAACGATGTAGAGCCTAAGGATCGTGATATCGCGATGGTATTCCAGAACTACGCTCTATATCCACATATGACAGTATACGATAATATGGCATTTGGACTTAAGCTAAGAAAAGTTCCAAAGGCTGAACAGGAAAGATTAGTTAAAGAAGCAGCTAAGATTTTGGATCTAGAAGCATTGCTTGATCGTAAGCCAAAGGCTTTATCAGGTGGTCAGAGACAGCGTGTGGCTATGGGACGTGCAATCGTTCGTAACCCTAAAGTATTCTTGATGGATGAGCCTCTATCAAACTTGGATGCTAAGTTGAGAGTACAGATGCGTGTCGAGATTGCTAAACTACACAAAGACTTAGATGCTACTATCATTTACGTAACACACGACCAGACAGAGGCTATGACTCTAGGTACAAGAATCATCGTTATGAAAGACGGTGTTGTACAGCAGGTTGATTCACCTAAGAACTTATATGATAAGCCAACCAACTTATTCGTTGCTGGATTCATGGGTTCACCACAGATGAACTTTATCGACTGTGAAGTTGAAAAGCAGGGTGAAGATATTATGCTTCATATTGGTCAGGCTCGTACATACATAAAGGTTCCAGCAGATCAGGCTAAGGCATTAGTGGACGGCGGATATGTTGGCAAACAGGTAATTATGGGTATCAGACCTGAGGACATTCATGATGAGGAAAGCTTCATCGAAATGTCACCAGACAGCAAGTTCGAGACTAAGATTAAGATTTACGAACTTCTTGGTGCTGAAGTACACCTACACTTTGATATTGAAGGTTTCGAGTGCGCAGCTAAGGTTAACGCTCGTACAGATGCTAGAGTGGGTGACGAAGTTACTATGGCTATGGATGTTAACAAAATCCATATCTTCGACAAAGATACAGAAGAAGTTATTACTAACTAATAATATTTTCTATATAGAAAAAGAGAGCGGTTTCCGCTCTCTTTTTTTGTGCAAATACTAAAAAACAAATACCCTTAGAGAATAATGCGATAATCAGATTATTGTTTTTATCAATATTGTTTTATAGAATAAAAATGGACTAACGTGCGGAAAAATCGACAAAATAATAAATATTTGTTAAGGGAGAACGTTATGAAAAAATTAATGCAAAGAATATTAACATTAACTTTGATGGTTGCTCTAGTAGTAGGTTTTTTACCTATGGGAACAAAAGCTGTAAAGGCTGATGACCCTGTAATTAACGCTGAGGTTTACTTTGTATCAGCCGCTACTGGAAAACTTATCACATTAGATGGTGTAGTAGATCATCAAATCGATGTTACTACTATGTACGATGGAGAAGATTCTGTGCCAAATAATGGTAAGTTTAATATTTACTATGGACCTGGAACTAACTATTTTGAAGGCAAGACTATTATGAACTTTACTTGTAAAGGAACTAATACAAGTTGGAAGGCAGATAACGACAAAGTATTCCAGATGACAAAAAGAACAAATCCTAGCGGATGGGAATCTGTAAGAATGGAATCTGAGGGTGATGGAACAGTTGCTTTTCGAAGTAATGCCAACGGTAAATACTTCACATTAGATGGTGAGAAATTCGGCCTAGTTGAAATAAAAGTAGATGAAGGCGAGCAGGTATCAAATAACGAAAAGTTTATACCATATACTACAACAAAACCAAATGCTGTTACTAACTTAACAGTAGGCGAGGTTTCAGGTACATCTATTGAGGTTTCGTGGAAAGAAGTAGATAAATGTATCTACTCAGGATATGAAGTTTTATATTCAACATCAGAAGATGGTAATTATAAATCAGCAGGAGTAACTGGGGATACTCGTTTTGAAGTTAAGGGATTGTCACTTAGCACTAAGTACTATATCAAGGTTAGAACAATAACTAGAGTAGGTGAGAACGATGCATATAAAGACTGTGCACCTGTATCAGCTACCACTTTAGACGATTATAAACCAGAAAAGGTAGAAAATGTTACTCTTGAGAAAACAGATAACGGAATGAAATTAAATTGGGAAGCATCTAATGGTTCGACCATGTATGATGTTTACCGCTCAGTGAGTCGTTTTGGTACTTATGAGAAATTAGATACAGTAACAGAGACTAGTTTTGTAGACACTAATCCAAACGAATCACAGTATAAAAACTACTATAAGATAAGAGGTAAAAACTCAGCAGATATAGGACCGTTCTCTGATCCAGTATCTATTGAAATAAATATGTTTGGAAAGAACATGTATGTGTTCAATGATACAGATAAAGCTGCTGATATAAACAAAGTAACTGCTGATATTTTTGCAAAACAGCATTACAACCAATTTGGAACAGATAGATATGCATTTGCTTTCAAGGCCGGAGACTATGTAAAAACTGATGCAAATGTAGATACAATCAATATTGGTTATTACACACAAGTGTTAGGATTGGGAAAAGTTCCAACAGAAACAAAAATAAGAAACATTAAAGTGCCTGCAGCACTATCAAACAACAATGCCACATGTAACTTCTGGGTTGGATTTGAGAATGCAACTATTGTGGACACTGACGATAATGGTGATGATTATTATGCATTCCAGTGGGGCGCATCTCAGGCAGCTCCAGCTAGAAGACTTAATATAGAGAGAAGAGCGGTATTCGATTGGTGGAATGGTTGGGCCAGTGGTGGCTTCGTAGCAGATACTAAATTCCATAAAGAGTGCGGTTCAAATTCACAACAACAGTATTATTATAGAAACTGTGATATGGGCGTCAGAGCATTTGGAGTAAACTGGAATCATATGGTTCAAGGATGTACTGGAACTACCATTAGCAGAATGGGAATGAGATCATTGAAAAAAGGAAATGGCATGAGCAATTGGTATACACGTGGTCATGATACTGTTGTTAACAAAACTCCAGTTGACAGAGAAAAACCATTCCTATACTTCGACGAAGAGAGCGACAGCTACAAAGTATTTGTGCCAGCTCTTAGAAAAGATTCAGCAGGTATTTCTTGGACACCAGAAGATATGGGACAGGGAACATCTCTAAGCGTAGATGATTGTTTCTATATTGCTAATCCAGACAAGGATGATGCACAGTCACTAAATGCTCAACTTAAGAAGGGCATGAATATCATATTCCAGCCAGGTATTTATCATGTGAACGAGCCACTTAAGGTTACAAAGAATGATCAAATCCTTTTAGGTCTTGGTCTTGCAACTATCGTTCCTGATAACGCAGACACCGCTATCAAAGTATCTGATGTAGGTGGTGTATGTTTGGCAGGATTATTGATTGACGCTGGTAACCACTCAGACAGTTTAGTTCAAATTGGTAGTGAAGGATGTAACAAAGAACACTCAGAAAACCCAACAGTTCTTCACGATATCATTTACCGTGTTGGTGGAGCTAAACACAGAGGAACAGTTGATACATGTCTAGTAATTAACAGTAACAATACAATCATTGATCACACTTGGGTTTGGAGAGCTGACCACGGTGATAACACTGGTTGGTGGACAAACAAAGCCAAGATAGGTGTGGAAGTAAATGGCGACGATGTAACAGCTTATGGATTATTCTGCGAGCACTTCCAAGAGTACGATATCATTTGGCGCGGAAACGGCGGATCTACATACTTCCTACAGAATGAGAAATGTTATGATCCTCAAAGCCAGGATGGATGGATGAGCCACGACGGAACAAAGAATGGTTTCGCAGCATATAAAGTAACAGACAATGTTGAAAGCCACTATGCAGTAGGCATGGGTATATATGATGTATTTATAAATACAGGTGGAGCAAGCATTTATCTAGATAATGCTATCGAAGTTCCAAACAAACCTGATGTAATGATTGAGAATGCTGTTATAGTTGAGATTGCTAACGGTTCTGGACCAAAGGTTGGTATCAACCATGTTATTAACAACACAACAGCAGGTATTAGAACAGGCGCAGGCGCAGGTGGAGGATACGCTTTGCAGCAACTTCTAAGTTACTGTAACGAGGAATCTATTTCACTTCCTGATTACTATACACAGCAAGGAAATACAAATCCTGTATATGAGCAGGGTGAAACTCCAACAGTAGACGAGTATGCAGAAAAAGACATCGCCAAAGAAACCAAGTCAAAGGACGATGAAAAGCCCGTTTGGGAAATGACAGACCAAGATTACTTGGATAGAATGGAAAAAGATGACCCTGTACCAGTAGATCCAGATAAGCCTGTTAATCCTGTTAACCCAGGAAAGAAGGATACTAATACACTTAAGGCTGGACAGACATTTACTTCAGGTAAGTACACATACAAAGTTAAGACAGTATCAGGTAAGGCTGGCTCAGTTGTTTTGAAGAGTGTTGTTAAGAAGTATCGAAAGAAACTAAAGAAAGCAACTATCAAGGCTAGTGTTAAGTACCGCGGATACAAATTAAAGATAGTAACTATTGGTAAGAAAGCATTCAAGAAGTGCAAGAAGCTTAAGACTTTGACTATCGGACCAAAAGTTAAGAAGATTGACAAGAAAGCATTTGCTGATTGTAAGAAACTTAAGAAGGTTAAGATTAAAGGTAAAGCACTTAAGAAAGTAGCAAAGAATGCCTTCGCCAAAAAGGTTAGAAAGAAGATAAAAGTTAAGGGTAAAAAGAAACCTAAGAAAGTTCTTCTAAAATCTTTAAAAAGAAAAAAATAAATAGCTAATTTAAAGGGTTCTAAGCTTTATTCCTCACACGAAGTTTAGAACCCTTTTTTATTGAAAAATAGCATAAGTTTACCCCCATTTTTCTTGTATTTTTCGAGTGTCTGATTTACAATTATAAGAGGTGTGTTGCACTATATTTTGTGGTGCAAAAAGGCGGATTTTAAGAGGTTTTTATGATTACAAATAAAGCTTTAAAAGATACATTAGACGGCATTAAGAAGATATCAAAAGTCGATTTATTTGTGTACGATTTAAATGGAAAAATCGTGGCAAATACTACAGACGAAGATGATAAGATATCTGATGCCGTTATTAAATTTGCCAAATCCAAAAAGAAAGATAACGAACAATCATCACTTTGTTTTTATAAACTAGCTACAGGTCATATTTTAGTGGCCAAAGGCAAAGACGCAAAGATGGTAGGAGAGATGACGGCTTTTCAGATAGAGAATCTATCTAGCAGCGAGTCATCAGACGAGAATGAATTCTTAAAGAAACTTATCTCAAATGATATTCTACCAACAGACCTTAAAAACCAAACAAAAGAGTTAGGTGTTGAAGTAAAGGGTAAAAAGTGCGTCTTTATTATTGAGTCGGAGCATGAGAAAAACGGCATCGTGATTGAGGCCTTGAAGAATGCTTTGGTGGAAGATTCAGATCTTATTTCAGATGTGGATGATAAAAACATAGTCCTCGTCAAAGAATTAGTAGATACAAAAGATTTGGCGGAGGCTTCAGATATAGCATACGCGATGATTGATATGTTAAACACTGAGATAATGCAAAATGCCAGAGTTTCATATAGCTCGATTATTAAGAACATTAAAGAGACAGCTGATGCTTATAATGAAGCAAGAATAGCTCTAGAAGTTGGAAAAATATTTAGAACAGAAGAGCAAGTTATTTCATACAAAGAAATTGGAATAGAAAAGCTTATTTATCAGATGCCCCTTAGCAGATGCAAGGAGTATTTGGACGAGGTCTTTGGCGGAGAAGTGCCAGAAGTGTTCGATAATGAAACTGCAGTGACAGTTGAAAAAATGTTCGAGAACAACTTAAATATTTCAGAGGCGGCCAGACAGTTGTTCATCCACAGAAACACATTGGTTTATAGAGTGGACAAAATAAAGAAGAATACAGGTTTCGATCTTCGCGAGTTTGAAGATGCCATGATGTTTAGAGTTGTAATGATGATGAAAAAATACATCGAGTATATGGAAGATGTGGAGAAATAAATGATAGAAGTTAAAAACGTTACAAAATCATATGGAAATGGACATCCAGCCATCAAGAATCTTAACATGAAGATTAATGATGGAGAGTTTGTTTTTGTGGTGGGCGCTAGTGGATCTGGTAAATCTACATTTATTAAGATGCTTCTAAGGGAGCTCAAACCTACTGAGGGAACTATCGAGATAAATGGAGTAGATATTGCAAAACTTAGATCAAAAGGCGTGGCTAGATATAGAAGAAATGTGGGAGTAGTATTCCAAGATTTCAGGCTTCTTAATGATAGGGATGTTTACTCAAATATTACTTTTGCTCAGCACGTTATTGGCGTAAGTAAAAAAGATATTAAGAAGAACGCTGCTAGAGTTTTAAACTTAGTAGGTCTTTCAGAAAAATATAGATCAAACCCAGATGAGTTATCAGGTGGAGAGCAGCAGAGAGTTTCTTTGGCGAGGGCTTTGGTTAATAAGCCTGATATTCTTTTGGCGGATGAGCCTACAGGAAACTTGGACCCTGATAATGCTTGGGAAATTATGAGATTGCTTGAAAAGGTAAACGAACAGGGAACTACTGTTATTGTGGTTACTCACAATATGGAAATAGTTGAGCAGATGAAGAAGCGCGTCATTACCCTAAAGCAAGGCGTTAAAATTAATGATAGCAAGGGGGACAAATAATGAGTGCAAGAAGTGCAAGCTATTGCGTAAAGCAAGGTTTAGTTAATATAAAGAGAAACAAACTATACTCAGTGGCATCTATAGGAACGGTTGCTGCGTGTATTTTCCTTATCAGTGTAATTTTAGCGATTATTATCAATGTTAATTACATGGAAAAAGAACTAGAGCAAAAAGTAGGAGTGACAGTTTTCTTTGAAAACAATACTCCACAGGAAAAGATTGATGAGATTGGAAAACAGATTAAGGCTGATAAGAGAGTTAAGTCTATGAAGTTTACTTCGGCGGAGAAGGCTTGGAGCGACTTTAAGGAAGACTACTTCAAAGAAGACCCAGAGTTGGCAAAAGGTTTTGAGAAAAATAATCCTTTGGCAAACTCTGCTTCATATACTATCTATTTGAAAAACATTAAGACACAAGATGCCTTTGTGAAAGATGTGAAAAAGATAGAGGGTATTAGAAAAGTAAAACATTCCCAGAAGGCAAAGGCTACACTTACTAATCTAGAGAGACTTTTGGGCTATGTATCGATTGCACTTATTATCATATTGCTAGGTGTTGGAATATTTCTAATTAGTAATACAGTTATGATTGGTATTAACGTGCGCAAAGAAGAAATTAAGATTATGAAACTTATTGGTTCTACAAACAGTTTTGTTAGAGCGCCTTTCGTAATAGAAGGTGTTACTATTGGACTTATCGGATCAATTATTCCACTTGTCATTATGTTTGTGGTTTATTCAAAACTAATAGGTTTGATTATAAGCAAGTTTGGCGTGTTTGCGAGAAACATTTCATTCGCGCCACAGGGCACAGTTTTTGCTATTTTGATTCCAGTTGGAATTGGAATAGGTGTAGGTATTGGTTTGATTGGATCATTCTTCTCAATCAGAAAGCATTTGAAGGTGTAATAGTATGAAAAGAATCATGAGAGTAGTTTTATCATTAGTGTTGGCGGCTTCTTTGTCGTTTACTTCGATTGCCGTAGTAAAGAGTGATAAGTTGAATGAACTTAAAAACCAAAAGGCAGCTGCTGCAGCCAATAAAAATAAGTATAAGAAAAAGAAGAGTGAGGCCAAGAAATATTTGGCTTCAGTTGATAAACAACTTTCAAGCGTAGCTGTACAAATCTATGAAAATAAAAAGAAACTAGATAAGACTCAAAGTGATATAAAGAAGACAAAGAAGAGACTTAAAAAAGCTAAAGAGAGCGTGATTTCACAAAATGCGGATATGGAAAAGCGCATCCAGTTTATGTATGAGAATGGTGACACACAGATGCTTGATATGTTACTTAACTCAAAGAGTATCAGTGATTTCCTAAACAAAGCTGAGTATATTACTGAACTTTCATCTTACGATAGAAAGATGTTTAATAAACTAAAAGATACTCAGAATAGAATTGCAAAATCTAAAAAGGCACTAAGTGATGAGAAAGACAACTTGCTTGCACTTCAAGATAAGCAAAAAGCAGAGCAAGCATCGCTTAAAAACCTAGAGGCTAGCAAGAAAAAAGAATTGTCTGGTTACGATGATTTGATTAAACACAGTGAAGCTTCTGAAAAAAGAATTGCTGGTGAGATTGCAGCACAGCAGGCGGCTATAGCAGCAGCTGAGAGAGCTGAGAATCAGTACAATAACACTGCATCTTCATCAGTTAAGTATAAGGGAAGCAAAGGAACAAAAGGAGGAGGCTGGACATGGCCTTGCCCATCTAGTCATACTATCACTTCTGAGTATGGATACAGAGGAGATCCATTTGGCGGAAGCGGTGGAGGTTTCCACTCAGGCCTAGATATAGGTGCTCCAGCAGGTACACCTATTGTGGCAGCCAAAGCAGGTACAGTTGCTTGGTCTAGCTTTAGTTCTACAGCAGGAAACTGGATTGGAATAAGCCACGGCAATGGAGTGGTATCAGTATATATGCATATGTCAGCAAGAATTGCAAAAGCAGGACAGCATGTTAATAAAGGTCAGACTATTGGCTTAGTGGGAACTACAGGTTCATCCACTGGTAACCATTTGCATTTTGGTGTGCAAGTAAACGGGTCATATGTGAACCCGCATAATTATATAGGATAGATAGGATAATGAAAAATAAAAACTTCAAAACAGGATTTATACTTGGAATGTTATCAGCAGCAGTACTAGCAATTGGTATTGGTGCTGGTATTTATTTTGCTATGCCGAAAAGCACCACAGTAAGTGAGATGTCGACAAAGAAAATGACGCTGATAGAAAAGGTAGTGGATGCATACTACTACGGCAAAATCGACAAAAGCAAAATGGAAGAGGGTACATACAAAGGCTTGGTGGAAGGATTGGAAGATCCTTACTCAGAGTACTACACAAAGAAAGAATATGAAGAGCAACAGTTAGAGAGTTCTGGAAAATATGTGGGAATAGGGGCATATGTAACTCAAAACGATAAGACCGGAATTATAACTATCACAAAAGCAATAGATAATAGCCCTGCAAAGAAAGCCGGACTAAAGTTGGGTGATGTGATAGCACAAGTAAACGGCAAAGAAGTGACAGGCATGGATTTAGAAAAAGTTGTTTCCAAGATAAAGGGTAAAGAAAACACTAAAGTCACTTTAAAAATTTATGACCCTAAAACTACAAAGTATAAAAATGTCACAATGGTTAGAAAACCAGTAGATTCACCTAGCGTGGCATCAAAGATGATAGATAAAAAGAAAAAGATAGGCTACATTGCAATATCGGAGTTTGACACAAATACTATCGTTCAGTTTGAAAAACAGTTGGCGAAGTTGAAAGAGAAAAAGATGAAGGGTGTAATCTTTGATTTACGATATAACCCTGGTGGCTCATATGATGTTGTTTGCCAGATGTTAGATGATATATTGCCAAAAGGAGTAGTAGTTTTCACAAAGGATAAGAATGGCAATCGAGATGAAGAAACATCAGATAAAAACTGTTTAGATATCCCTATGGTTGTTTTACAAAATGAGGGAAGTGCCAGTGCTTCAGAAATCTTTGCAGGAGCTGTTCAAGATTTCAAAGCGGGAACTATCGTTGGAACTCAGAGTTATGGAAAAGGAGTTGTGCAAAACGTATTTCCATTTAACGATGGTTCGGCCCTAAAACTAACAATTAGAAAGTACTTCACACCAAATGGCAGAAATATAAACGGCAAAGGTATTACACCTGATGTGAAAGTAGAAAACGACGAAAAGACAGATAAGCAATTCAATACCGCAAAGAGCATTTTGCAGAAAAAGATTAAATAGGAGAAGCAATATGAAATTACTTACACTAATTCTTAAACAGACAGAACTAATCAGCGAACTTAATGATGAGTTAGGCGAGATTGGCGTAAAGCATGGAACGATCATTGATGCTAAGAGTATGACTGCTGGTCTTAATGCGTGGTCAGACGATTCAATCATCATGGGCGGTTTGTTTAGACGCGTCAAAAACTTTGAGTACAACGAAGAATGTAAAATGCTTATGTTTGTTTTAGAAGATGAGCAGGTTGCACCAGTAAGACAAAAGATAAATGAGGTAATAGGAGACATCAGCCAGTCTGGAACAGCGGTTATGTTTACTATGCCTATTGATTTTGCCGAAGGCTTAGGAGAGCAGGAAAGTATAACTGAGTAGAGAGTGACTTATGGAGAATAAATATATATTTTTAATTTACATTTGTGTCGGTTTGTTTCTTTGCTTGCTGGCTGGAAAGATCGTCAAGCAATTCAAACTGCCAAATGTAACAGGATACATTTTAATAGGATTGTTAGCGGGTATAATCTGCGGCACACATCAGATGGAACACTTCTTCGGCAAAGACGTGGCTCACGAGATGGTTACAAAGTTTGATGTGATTAAAGATTTAGCCACAGGATTTATCGCGTTTTCAATTGGCACTGAATTTGAGTTTAAGTACATTAAAAAACTTGGAAAGACTCCAATTGTAATAGCGTGCCTTGAATCACTAGGCGCAACAGTACTAGTTGCAATTGGAATTTATATAGTAACTGGAAACATTCAGCTGGCTCTTATTATGGGTGCGATAGCAGCAGCTACAGATCCAGCGGCCACTATTCTAGTTGCTAAACAATATAAGGCAAAGGGGCCTGTGTCAAAGAACTTGATTCCAGTAGTGGCAATAGACGATGCCACAGCACTTATGTCATACGGAATCTGCGTGGCTTTGGCAAAGACTTTTACTGGACACTTTTCTTGGATGACAGTAGTTGAGCCTATCAAAGAGATTTTTGGAGCCATTTTGTTTGGCGTAGTGATGGGACTTATTTTTACAACACTAATTCACTTCTTTACAGGAAGAGGAAACAGATTAGCAATAACTATCAGTATGGTTGCACTTACTGTCAGCATTTCCCATATACCAGGACTTAACTTCTCACCGCTACTTGCGTGTATGGCGATGAGTATGACTGTAGTTAATACTTCAAGCAGATGGGAACCTGTATTTGAACAGATGGATAGAATGACACCTCCTGTCTTTATGCTATTTTTCTTTGTAACAGGGGCAGGTATGGATATATCTGTACTTCCAACTATTGGAGTGATAGGTGTCGTTTATATAATTGTTCGTGTGATTGGTAAACTAGTGGGTGCAAACCTTGGAGCTAGGATATGTCATGCGGATAAAAATGTTAGAAAGTATCTAGGCATTGGACTGATGCCGCAGGCTGGCGTTGCAATAGGTTTGGCGATGATGTGTGCATCAGTCGTTCCAGAGTATGCTAATCAGATAATGGCAGTAGTAGTTTGTGGAACAATAATCTACGAACTAATAGGCCCAATAGTTACTAAGGTTATGTTAGTAAAAATTGGTGAAATAAAACCAGAAAATAGTAAATAACTATTAAAAAAATTTTAGGGATTGTTAATAAGTATGGAATTTAAACTTCACTCAAAATTTAAACCGACAGGCGACCAGCCTGAAGCTATCGAAAAGTTAGTCGATGGCTTTAAAAAGGGTGAGCAATTCCAAACTTTGCTAGGAGTAACTGGATCAGGTAAAACATTTACCATGGCAAATGTTATTGAGCAGATACAAAAGCCTACGCTTATTATCGCTCACAATAAAACTTTGGCGGCGCAGCTTTACGGAGAGTTCAAAGAATTCTTTCCAGAGAATGCTGTTGAGTACTTTGTATCATACTATGATTACTATCAGCCAGAGGCTTATGTTCCTAGCACAGACACTTACATAGAAAAGGACTCATCCATAAATGACGAGATTGATAAACTCCGTCACTCAGCCACTATGGCATTGATGGAGAGAAAAGATGTAATTATTATCGCATCAGTTTCTTGTATTTATGGTTTGGGAGATCCAATAGATTATAAGAATATGGTTTTATCTCTTCGTCCAGGAATGGTTTATGACAGAGGAGATGCCATCAGAAAACTAGTTGAGATTCAGTATGATAGAAATGATATGGATTTCACTCGTGGAACTTTTAGAGTGCGAGGTGAAAATCTAGAAATCTATCCTGCATCATACGGCGACAGCGCTATTCGCGTCGAATACTTTGACGATGAGATAGATAGAATAGTAGAGTTCGATGTTTTAACAGGTGAGGTCAAAAGAGAACTTGAACACGCAGCAATCTTTCCAAACTCACACTATGTGACTGCGCCAGATAAATTAGAGCGTGCTATCAAGGCTATAGAGGAAGAGTTGAAGGAGCAGGTTGCGTACTTTAAATCAGAAGATAAGTTGATTGAGGCTCAGCGTATAGCGGAGCGCACAAATTTCGATATAGAGATGCTAAAGGAAACTGGTTTTTGTAGTGGTGTTGAGAACTACTCGCGTCATATGGCGGGACTTCCTGCTGGTGCTACACCTCACACATTAATCGAGTACTTTGGCGATGACTTTTTAATTATCATTGATGAGTCGCATATGACTATTCCACAGATTCGCGGAATGTATAATGGCGACCAAGCTAGAAAGAGCAACTTGGTAGAATACGGCTTTAGGTTGCCTTCGGCAAAGGACAATCGTCCTCTAAAGTTTGAAGAGTTCGAGAGCATGATTGACCAGATGATGTTTGTGTCAGCCACTCCTGGTGAGTATGAGGCAGAGCATGAGCTAGACAGAGCAGAGCAAATCTTAAGACCTACAGGACTACTCGATCCAGAAATAGAAGTTCATCCTATCGAGGGACAGATTGACCATTTGATTGCAGCTATCAACCGTGAGACTGAAAAAGGCAATAAAGTTTTAGTTACAACACTTACTAAGAAGATGGCTGAGGATTTGACGGACTATATGAAGGAAGTTGGAATCAGAGTTCGCTATCTTCACTCAGATATAGACACGCTAGAGCGTACAGAAATTGTTAGGGACATGAGACTAGATGTGTTTGACGTTTTGGTTGGTATTAACCTTCTTCGTGAGGGACTTGATATTCCAGAAATTTCGCTCGTTGCAATATTAGACGCCGACAAAGAAGGTTTCCTTCGCTCAGAGACATCGCTCATTCAGACTGTTGGACGTGCTGCTAGAAATTCAGAAGGTCATGTTATAATGTACGCAGACGAAATCACAGATTCTATGAAGAATGCGATAGATGAGACAAACAGAAGACGTGCGCTTCAAATGAAGTATAATGAGGAACACGGAATTACACCTGAGACTATCCAAAAAGAAGTTCGTGATTTGATTAGCATTTCGAAGCAGGTGGATAAGCAGATAAATGATATTGAAAAAGATCCAGAGTCTATGGATCGAAAAGAAATAGAAGAACTAATTAATAAAGTTAAGAGAAGAATGGACCAAGCAGCGGCAGACTTAGATTTCGAGACTGCTATTGAGATGAGAGATAGACTAACCACTCTTAAAACAGAATTGGAGAAGATGGATTAGATGGCAAGTAAGTACATAAAAATTAAAGGAGCAAAAGAGCATAACCTTAAGAAAATCAATGTAAACATTCCGCGCGATAAGTTTACAGTAGTGACAGGACTTTCAGGTTCTGGTAAATCTTCGCTTGCTTTTGATACGGTTTATGCTGAAGGTCAGAGACGCTACATGGAGTCTCTCTCTTCGTATGCCAGACAGTTCCTTGGCCAGATGGAAAAGCCATCGGTGGAGAGTATAGAAGGATTACCACCAGCCATTTCTATTGACCAGAAATCAACCAACAAAAACCCAAGATCTACAGTTGGAACAGTGACAGAGATTTACGATTATCTCCGTCTTTTGTATGCGCGAATCGGTATACCTCACTGTCCTAACTGCGGCAAAGAAATCAAAAAACAAACTATAGATGAAATAGTAGATCAAATCTTAAAGATGGAAGAGGGCACAAAGTTTATGGTGCTAGCTCCTGTCGTTCGTGGAAAGAAAGGTCGCCATGAAAAGGTATTAGACAGCGCAAAGAAAGCTGGCTATGTAAGAGCCGTGGTAAACGGTGAAGTGTTGATGCTAGAAGATGACATCACACTTGATAAAAACATAAAGAACAATATAGATATAGTAATAGATAGATTAAGTATTAGAGATGGAATAAAGGCACGTCTTACAGATTCTGTTGAGACTGCTCTTAAACTAGCAAAAGGTCTAGTTGTAATTGAAAAGATAACTAAGGCCAAAAAGACAGAAGAAAAGAAAAAGGCTTTAACAAATACCAACGATAATGAGAATCGCACAATGTATTCTCAGAACTTTGCTTGTATGGATTGTGGAATTAGTATTGATGAGATTCAACCTAGAAGTTTCTCATTTAACAATCCGTTTGGCGCATGCCCAGAATGTTCTGGTCTTGGATTCAAGCAAGAGTTTGACTTAGACTTAATGATTCCTGACAGAAGTCTTAGCATAAATGAAGGTGCGCTCCAGGTAATGGGCTGGCAGAATGCCAAAAACAAAGGAAGTTACAACCATCAGGTGCTAGTAGGGCTGGCAGAGAAATATGGTTTTGATTTGGACACTCCGTTTGAGAAGTATCCAAAGAAAATACAGGACATAATTATCAATGGTACAAAGGGCGAAGAGTTTGACGTGGAATATACATCGCGTCGTGGCTCTGGAATGTATCGCTTTGCGTTCGAAGGATTAATCGAGACTACAAAGAGAAGATACAGAGAAGCTTGGAACACTAGAATGAAACTAGCATACGAAGAGTACATGAGTGTGACTCCGTGTCCAGTGTGCCAGGGACAAAGACTTAAGAAAGAATCTCTAGCGGTGACTGTTGGAAATAAAAATATTTTTGAATTCACAGAGTTACCTGTCAGAGATAGCATTGAATATATCGATAGAACAAAACTAAATAGCACACAGAAAAAAATTGGTGCTGAGATTATAAAAGAAGTTAAGGGTAGACTTCAGTTCTTACAAGACGTTGGACTTGAATACCTTACACTTTCTCGTGCCACAGGAACTTTGTCTGGTGGAGAGGCACAAAGAATTAGACTTGCCACACAGATAGGTTCTGGTTTGGTGGGTGTTGCTTACATTATGGATGAGCCAAGTATAGGTCTTCACCAAAATGATAACGCAAAACTTCTAAAGACATTAAAGAAACTTAAAGATATTGGAAATACTTTGGTGGTGGTAGAGCACGACGAAGAAACAATGCGAGCAGCAGACCACATCATTGATATTGGACCACGAGCTGGACTACACGGTGGTAAAGTTGTGGCCGAAGGAAAAGTGGAAGACATTATTGCGAATCCAAAGTCTTTGACGGGCCAGTACTTAAGTGGTGAGAAAAAGATTAAGATTCCTAAGACTAGAAGAAAACCTACAGGCTACCTTGAGGTTAAGGGCGCGCAGGAAAATAACTTAAAAGAGATAGATGTGAAATTCCCGCTTGGAGTTTTCACTTGTGTGACTGGCGTGTCAGGTTCTGGTAAGAGTTCGCTAGTTAATGAGATTCTTTACAAGAGACTAGCAAAGGACCTTAACCGTGCGCAGACTAGACCGGGCAAGCATAAAGGAATAGAGGGAGAAGAGGCACTAGATAAGATTATCAATATCGACCAGTCGCCTATCGGTAGAACTCCTCGTTCTAACCCTGCCACCTACACAGGAATGTTTGATCAAATCCGCGACCTGTTTGCTGCGACAAAGGATGCGAAAGAACGCGGCTACAAAAAAGGGCGTTTTAGTTTTAATGTAAAAGGCGGACGATGCGAAGCATGTTCAGGAGATGGAATTTTGAAAGTGGAGATGCACTTCCTTCCTGATGTTTACGTGCCTTGTGAAGTTTGTGGCGGAAAGAGATATAACAGAGAGACTCTTGAAGTTAAATACAAGGGTAAGAATATATACGAAGTTTTAGAGATGACAGTGGAAGAGGCAATGAAGTTCTTCCAGAATGTTCCAAAGATTTATTCTAAGGTAAAGACTTTGTATGATGTGGGACTAGGCTACATTAAACTTGGTCAGCCATCAACTACTTTGTCGGGCGGTGAAGCGCAGCGTATTAAGTTAGCTACTGAACTTTCAAAGAGAAGTACAGGTAGAACCATTTACATTTTAGATGAGCCTACTACAGGACTTCACTTCTCAGACGTTCACAAGCTTGTTAAGATTTTGCACAAGCTAGTGGAAGGTGGAAACACAGTAGTTGTAATTGAGCATAACTTAGATGTGATTAAAGTGGCTGATTACATTATTGATATGGGACCTGATGGAGGAGACAGAGGTGGAACTGTTGTGGTTAGTGGAACTCCAGAAGAAGTGGCTAAACATAAAACTAGTTACACAGCAAAATACATAAGGAAAGAATTGAAAAAATAAAGTATACTAATATAGAAGAAAAAGTAGGAAGATAAGATTAAATGGATAGAGAAGCTAGAGCAAAAAAAGTAATGTTTCAGAGAGTGGCGCTAGGCATATTTTCAGTGCTAGTAGTGATTGCTATTGTGGTAGGAATTAGATCTTGTGCTAAAAAGGATGACAGCGCAAAAGTGACCACAGTAAAAGCTACAAAGGCACCAACCACCAAAAAGGTGAAAGAACCAAAAGTAGCAATTATGGGTGAGTGTTACGTAGAAGATTTTGAAAATTACTGCAAAGACTTGTTACCAAAGAAAACACTTTACGTATACAAAATTGGTGTACTAACTGGAGCATTGATAAACGATAAATATATAAACTACCAGGGAAACACTTATACAGCAGAGGAGAGAGTAGCGCTCTATAAACCAGATCAGTTATTCTTCCTAGTCGGAATGAATGAGACAGAAAATGATACACCACAAATCACAGTGAAACATTTCGACACCATGATTAAAGATATCAAAGGTGTAAGTCCAAATCTAAAAGCAGTTATCTGTTCACTTCCACCAGTAGCCAAAGATGGACTAGATGGATACGGAACAAACGCACAGATTAGAAACTACAATGAAAAGATAAAAGAGTATTGTGATAAGACGGACGGAGTAGACTATCTAGACATTAGAGACATAATGGAAGATGAGAATGGCAAACTTAGCAAAGAAGCAAATCCAGGTGATGGAGCTCATTGGCAGATATCTACCACCAAGGAAGTTGCAAAAAGTATAAAAGAAAAATCAGACGAATTGAAATATAAGTAAAAGGAGAATTACTATGGCTTGTTTTTTAGTACCAACAGCTGAAGCTATTATAGCAGGAGTAAGCAAAAAGAGTGTAAAGAAACACGAAAAGAAACAGAGTGGAAAAATACCATTTTCGACAAAGTTAGGATGGCTAACAAAAATGTCAGCATTTGGCGCTATCCTTCTAGCATTTGAACACGTATGGCACGGAGAGGTTGTTCCTTTCTTCCCATTCCTTACAAACGCTGTTAATCCAAAGAACAGAGCAGAGATGTTTACTGAAATGGCAACTACAGGCGTTCTTATGGCAGCACTTATCACAGTTGTTTGGGTTGGAATGCTAGTGGTAGTTCACTTTGCAGAGAAGAAAGCTGCAAAAGAAGTTACTGAGAGTTAGGAGAAATTATGACATTACTTATTGCAGTATTTGCAGCTATTGTTAGCACAATCATTTGGTATGTAGGCGCTCCTAAGAGCAGAAAACTATATGTTGGAATTTTGACTCTTATGTATTGGGGTGCGTCCATCATGTGGTTAGCAGATGCTATTATGGAATATAAAGAATTAGGTGCAAAATATTTTACGCCTTCGGCAAAGGATATGTTAAACGATTCATTCCTTGGCCTATCGGTAGTAGCATTAGGATTAATCATCTGGTTAATCATTTTGCTAATCAAAGATCCTAAGGGCGTTATTATAAAAGTAGTTAAAGAAGAAACAGAGGATTAGAATGTCTTCAAAATCATACGACGATATGGAGTTTGCAAAACTAGATACCGACAGAGAACTTCGCCAAAATGTGGCGGAGGTAGTTTTCTGCGAAGGAAAAGAAGACGAGCACTTAGTAAAAATCTTTAGAAGACTTTACGAGCAAAATGGGCAGGTGCTTGGAACTAGAGCAAGTGCACATCAGTATGATTTAGTAAAAGAAGTAATTCCAGAAGTAGAGTATAACGAAACTTCTAGAATTTTGAAAGTTGAAAAAGAAAAAGAACTAATCGGAAATATAGCGATAGTGACAGCTGGCACTGCCGATATAAAAGTGGCAGAGGAAGCGGCACAGACGGCAGAGTTTCTTGGAGCAAAGGTAAACAGAGTCTTTGACGTGGGCGTAAGTGGAATCCACAGACTTCTAGACAAAGAAGACGAGATACGAGAGGCGAATGTCGTGATAGCGATAGCCGGTATGGAAGGAGCATTGGCGAGCGTGATAGCAGGGCTAGTTAAAAACCCTGTGATAGCAGTTCCAACATCAGTGGGATATGGCGCCTCCTTCGAAGGACTATCAGCACTACTTACAATGATTAACTCTTGTGCAAACGGAGTGACAGTTGTAAATATTGATAACGGATATGGTGCAGCGTACAGCGCTGTTCAAATAAATAGATTGGCGGAAGAGTAAAGCGGGGAATGTGGAAACTTAGAAGAGTTGAATTATTAGAAGAAACATTAAAAGAATTAGGAAGTGTGGCAGTCGCTTTTTCTGGAGGAGTTGATTCCACATTTCTTTTGTATGTAGCGATAGAAGCACTCGGCAAAGAAAATGTTATGGCAATTACAGTTAATGCTACAGCTACACCTGAAAGCGACTTAGAAGATGCGATTGACTTTATGTACGATAATGAAATCAAACATGAAGTAATAAAATTTGATCAATTGTCAGTTGAGGGATTTAAAGAAAACAAAAAAGACAGATGCTATATTTGTAAGAAAGCAATGTACACTAAAATAAAAGAAGTAGCATCTGAGAATGGATTTGAACACGTTATAGATGGAACAAACTTTGACGACTGGTGGGATTTCATTTACGATCAGAGGCCAGGGGTGAAAGCGCTTTTGGAATTAGAAATAAGATTGCCATTAGTGAATGTTGAATTAAGAAAACCTGATATTAGAGAACTATCAAAGTACTATGACCTAGAGTCAGCTTACAAGTCTTCTAGCCCATGTCTTGCCACAAGAATTAAAAGTGGAAATGCTATTACAGAAGATAAACTGAAAATGATAGATGAGGCTGAAAAGTATTTGGACGAAAAAGGATTCAAACAAATAAGAGTAAGAATGATAGACGATGATGCGAGCGTGGAAGTAAGAAGAGACCATGTTGATAGATTGCTTGAAATACAAGATGAGGTAAAGGCACGACTAAAGGAAATTGGTTTTGAAAAAGTAGAAATAGATTCTCGTGGATACTACGAGGGAAGGATGAACGGATGAGCAAACTATATCTAGAGTGTAATGCAGGAATAAGTGGAGATATGACAGTGGCTGCTCTTTTGGATTTGGGAGCAGATCAAGAAGGATTAGTAGAGTCACTTGAATCTATTCCGGCAGATGGATTTGAAATAAAGATTTCTAGAGTGATGAAGGATGGATTAGACTGTCAGGATTTTGATGTGGTATTAGATTATCCAAATCACGATCATGATATGGAATACTTACACGGTGAATATCATGAGCATGAGCATCATCACCATCATCATGAGCATAGACACTTATCCGATATCATGAATATAATAGAAGGAACTGATATTTCGGATAATGCAAAAAGCATTGCTAAAAAGATTTTCGAAAAAGTGGCAGAGGGTGAAGCTAAGGCTCATGAGACTAGTAAAGACATAGTGCATTTCCACGAGGTGGGCGCAGTAGATTCTATCGTAGATATAATAGCAGTCGCATTTTGCTTGGATGATTTAGGAGTAGATGAAGTAATAGTTCCTAGCCTTTCAGAGGGAACAGGAACCGTCAGATGCGCACACGGTGTATTGCCAGTTCCAGTACCAGCGGTAAAATATATAGTAGAAGACAATGATATCAAGCTAGATATTATGGATATAGAGGGTGAGTTTGTTACACCTACAGGAGCAGCTATAGTAGCAGCAGTTAGAACTAGCGACACATTGCCTTCAGATATGAAAATAGTTAAAACAGGATTAGGTGCAGGCAAAAGAGAATATAAACGCGCCAGCATCCTAAAAGCAATGATTGTGGAAGAGGGTTAAAAAATGAGTATTTATAAGTTAGAAACAAATGTAGATGATTGCACAGGTGAAGCATTAGCATACACTGTCGAAAGATTAATGGAAGAAGGAGCAAGAGATGCACACTACAGCCCTGTGTTTATGAAAAAGAATAGACCTGGTTGGGTTTTAAATGTTATCTGCGATGAAGAAGACATTGAAAAGATGGAAAAAATAATCTTCAAAGAAACTACAACTATCGGCATTAGAAAAATTAAATTGGATAGAACAACTTTGCCTCGAGAGATAATAGAAGTTGAGACAGAATACGGAAAAGCTAGAGTAAAAGTTTGTGAGTTAGAAGATGAGACTAGATATTATCCAGAGTATGAAGATGTGGCAAAGTTAGCAAGAGAGAACGATATAGCATTTATGGAAATGTATAATATAGTAAAAAATAGCATAAGCTAATGAATCTAGTAAAAAGGACAAGATGTTAATATCTTGTCCTTTTAATAATATTACTTGAACTTGTTTAAGTAATGTGATATAAACAAGTTGAGGTGGAAAGATGGATTATAATTTTAAAGAAGACTTAAAATCAATTAGAGAAATACTAGAATTGTCGCAGTCAGAAATGGCTGAAAAAATAGGAGTGGAACAAGTTACCTTATCGAGAAGTGAATTAGGTAAGACTAAGCCATCTTCTAAATTATTAGAAAAAGTGTATAGTTTTGCGTTTGAAAATAATGTAAAAATTAATACATTGAATGAAATGTTTTGGAAAGAATCTGTAAAGGATAAACAAGTTCTTCTTTTTCATGGAGCAAAAGATGAAATAGTTGGAAAGTTGAAAACAACAGTTGGCAGAAAGAATAATGATTTTGGCCAGGGATTCTACGCGGGAGAGTCGTACAATCAAGCGGTTTCGTATGTTTCAAATTATGATTCTTCGTCGGTATATTTTTTGGTTTTTGAACCAAGAGATTTAAAATGTAAAAAATATGGCGTGGACCAAGATTGGATGTTAACCATTGCCAGTTATAGAGGAGTATTAGGAGACTATGAAAATCATCCTATGGTAAAAAGACTAGTTGAAAAATCTAAAGAGTGTGATTATATTATTGCTCCTATAGCTGACAATAGAATGTTTCGTATAATTGATTCTTTTGTGAGTGGCGAAATTACAGATGAACAATGTGTTCATTGCTTATCAGCCACTAATCTTGGGTACCAATATGTTTTTACAAACAAAAAAGCATTAGACAAGGCAATGATTGTTGAAAGATGTTACTTATCTAAGAGTGAAAAAGATTATTACATTTCTTCTAAAGGACAGGAGAACAAGATAGGAGAGGATAAAGTAAAATTAGCTAGAAGGAAATATAGAGGAAAGGGCAAATATATTGATGAGATATTAAAATAGGAGGATTAGTTTTATGAAAAAAATGGACAAAGACGGATTGATACTTTGTGATCTACAAGCAGAAGCCTTTGAAATATCTATTGATTTGTGTGAAACTAGTTCTGATATTTTCGTTAGAAGATTTATGAATAGCGACACAGCAAAAAATATGGATAATGGTGGAATATTAGAGACAAATCTTCAGTCTAAAGATATAATAGAAGATGTGAATGAAGAATATGGGAAATCCAATTATGGGTCTGTTAAATATTCAAGTGATGAGATGTATTGGATTGGTTATATATATAGATATTTTTCATATATATACTCCCTAACTTCTACACAAGTTTATAGAATAGTAAAACCAAAGGAACTAAGGGATTTATTTTTGCCTTACCACACATTGAGTTGTGAGCAGGCAATTGAAAGAATACTAGAGGCTAAACACTTATTGCTTGATGAAAAACAAGAACTACAAAGACAGTACAAAATTTTTAAAAGAATCCGAATGGAGAGTAAAGCATGAGTATTAAAGAAGAAATTTTAAAGTTAAAAGAAGAAAATGATATTTGTATACTTGCGCACTGCTACCAGAATCCTGAGATCCTAGAGATTACAGATTTTGTAGGAGACAGTTTTGCACTAGCTGTGGAAGCAGAGAAAGTGCAAAACAAAAATGTTATTATGTGTGGTGTTAGATTTATGGCAGAAACTGTAAAGATTCTCTCACCTGACAAGACTGTGTATCTTTCAAACAAGAATGCGGGATGTCCTATGGCAGAGATGATGGACAAAGCGCTTATCACGGAAGTTAAGAAGCAGTTCCCGGATTATACTGTAGTAGCTTACATTAACACTACATCTGATCTTAAGACTGTGTGCGATGTGTGCGTGACATCATCTTCGGCGCAGAAGATTGTGTCAAAGCTTGATACAGATAAAATTTTGTTTATACCAGATTGCAACTTGGGAGATTACATCTCAAAGCAGATTCCAGATAAAGAATTCAAACTGCTAAATGGTGGATGTCCTACACACGCCAGGATAGAGCCTGAAGATGTGCAAAAAGCTAAAGAGACACATCCAAACGCATTGTTCTTAGTGCACCCAGAGTGTAAGCCAGCAGTAGTGGAGTTAGCAGACTATGTTGGTTCAACTACAGGCATTATGAACTTCGCCAAAGAATCAGACCACGACGAATTTATTATAGGAACAGAAAACAATATAGCAGTTCACCTATCAAACGAGTGTCCAGAGAAAAAGTTCTACACAGTAACTGATACATTCGTATGTCCAAATATGAGATATACTACATTGGAAAATGTGCTCGAGTGCTGCAAGGGCGAAGGTGAGCAGATAGAACTAGATGAGGAGACTAGGGTTGGTGCAAAGAGATGCATCGATAGAATGATAGAGTTAGGATAAGATATGGCTAAGGCATTAATAGCAATGAGCGGCGGCGTCGATAGTAGCGTAGCTGCAGTGCTAATGAAAGAAAAAGGATACGAACCCATTGGAGTAACAATGAAACTTCACGATGAGGCGGATGCTGATATAGATGTGGAGGGCACTTGTTGCTCTCTTAGTGATGTGGAAGATGCCAGAAGTGTTGCTAACAAGATGGACTTCCCATACTATGTATTCAATTTCAAAGCCCAGTTCAAAGACAAAGTAATAGATAAATTTGTAGACTGTTATATTCATGGAAGAACCCCAAATCCTTGTATCGACTGTAATAGATATTTGAAATTTGATGAGTTGCAAAGACGAGCAGAGGAGTTGGGCTGTGAGAAAATAGTTACAGGTCATTATGTTAGAACAAGATACAACGAAGAGACTGGAAAGTACGAATTGCTTAAAGGTGTGGATGACAGCAAAGATCAAAGCTACGTTCTCTATCACCTAAACCAGGACTTGCTATCAAAGGCAATGTTTCCACTAGGTGAATACACTAAAGATCAAATAAGAGAAAAGGCGGCAAAGACAGGGCTTATCAATGCTGATAAAAAAGAGAGCCAGGACATCTGCTTTATACCAGATGGAAATCACAAGAGATTTATAGAAGATTTCACAGGCGAGAAGATTGGCTACGGAAAGATATTGGATATCAACGGAAAGCAGATTGGAACTCACCAAGGCTACTATAGATTTACAGTTGGCCAGAGAAAGGGCTTCGATGTTACAAGAGAGGGAAGACATTACGTGCTAGATATTAAGCCTGAGACTAACGAGATAGTGGTAGGCCGCGAGAAAGACCTCTATAAGGATAACCTAGTAGCAAACGACTTTAACTGGATTAGTGGAGAGGCACCAGCAGAGCCTATAAAGGTGGATGCTAGAACTAGATATCACAAGCCTTTGGCGAAGGCCACCGTAACAGTATTAGAAAATGGCGATGTGAAAGTAGAATTTGACGAGCCGCAAAGAGCAATGACTAAGGGACAGTCAGTAGTGTTGTATGATGGAGATGTTGTGCTAGGCGGCGGAACAATAATAGAAGTCGAATAGTAATAAAACTGTGAGTTTTAAGTAGTTTTCGGATTGAATAATAAGGCATTGTTATATATAATATGTAAGGTAGATTTTTTAGAGGGAAGGTAGAAAAATGAAAAAACTATTAACATTAATATTAGTAATCACACTAGTATTTGGAGCATTTGGTGCCACTCAAGCACAGGCTTCCACTAGCACTGCTTATAATGCAGTTAAGAAGATATATAAAAAGTATTGCCCTAAGGTAAAGAACATCAAAAAGAAAGACATGTTCGGTAGATACTCAAAGATTCTTGGAGTTCTTTCAGTAAAGGGATTGAAATCATACAAAGTAGGACAGTCATTTGAAGGCAAGTCTAAAAAGACAGAGCGCGTAGTTGTGATTGTTCAGGCTAAAAAGAAGAGCCAGGTTAAAGGAATTAAAAACAAATTTAAGAGCTATATAAATACTAGAAAAGGCGCTGCTAAGAGAGGATACTTCTCATCATATGGTAAGAAAGTATTAAACAAGGCTAGCATTGGTTCAAAAGGAAAGTACGTATACTTACTTATGCTAGATGCCTCAGGAAACAAGAAAGCAAAAGCAGCAGTTAAAAAAGCAGCTTAAACTATTACAAAAATGAGGGAAACAAATTCCCTCATTTTTATTTTAAAGAAGGAGTGAAAGATGAAAAAGGTTATTGGAATTAGTGTTATAACGATTGTGTTTGCGTTTGCATTCGTGTGCTTTGCCGGAGCCCACACCTCTAAGGCTGAAGAGCAGACTACCACGAAGGTGCCAGAAACCACCACACACAAAAAACAACCATCAAAGAAAATTACACTTGGCACTCCAAAGTTGAAAATAAAGAAGCATTATGAAAAGCATATAAAACTTGATTGGAACAGTGTGGACAAGGCACAGAGTTACAGAGTTCTTCGTGCAAAGAAGGGCGAAGGCTTTGCTCTAATCAAGAAAACTGCTAAGAGTGCGTTCACAGATAAAAAGGCAAAGAAGAGAACTACTTACCAATATAAAATAGTGGCAGAAGCTAAGTCAGGTGGAAAGACTTACACTAGCAAAGAGTCAAAGGCCAAGAGCGTTTACGTTCTTCCAAAGAATCCAAAGGTAGTGATTTGCGGCGAGTGCTTTGTCGAGGGCATGAAACTTTTTGCCAACAAATATAGACCTAAGAATTCTCACTTTGTTTACAAGATAGGAATAAGCACAAGTGGAATGTTAAATGATAACTATATCAACTATAAGGGTAATTCTATAACAGCAATCGAGAGAATCGCTTACTATAATCCAGACCGTGTTTATTTCTTGATTGGAATGAACGAGGCGAAGGGCGGAAACCCAAGCAATGCGATTAAGAATTACAAGAAAGCGTTCAAACTCCTAAAGAAGATCAACCCTCATGTTGAGATGGTTCTAATGGCACTTCCTCCAGTGGGAAGAAGTCACAGTTCTGGATTCGCAAGTAATCCAAAGATTAATAAGTACAACAAGGCTTATAAAAAATATGCGAGCAAGACAAAGAATGTGTTTTACTACTCAAGATATCGCAAACTTATTTCAGATGGCGCAGGTTATTTGAAAGCAAACGGAGGAGATGGTGGACACTGGAGTTCAGGCGGAACCATCAAAGTAGTAAAAGATTTGAAAAAGCATTCAAAGTCATTAACAAAAAGATAAAAATCAATTACAATAGATAAATCAAACTTTCAAGGAACAACAAATGGTATTTAGTAGTTTAATATTTCTAGTGATATTTTTGCCAATCACATTGTTGGTATATTATATTGCTCCAACTAAATTACGAAATCTATGGCTACTAATAGTCAGCCTGATCTTTTACAGTTGGGGAGAGCCAGTATACATTTTGCTGATGCTTTTCTCCATACTACTAAACTATGTATCAGGCCTTCTAATTAGTCGGACAGATGAATCGAAAACGGGTAAGCGCAAAGCCTTACTCGCTATTTCTGTTATCATCAATGTCGGACTTTTATTTGTGTTCAAATATGCTGACTTTACAATCGGCACTTACAACTTCATCTTCGGCAAACACGTTCAACTACTTCACATCGCGCTTCCAATAGGAATTAGTTTCTACACATTCCAAGCGATGTCATATGTAATCGATGTTTACCGCAAGAAAGTACAGGGAAACAAAAACATCATCAACTTTGCAACATACATCACAATGTTCCCTCAGCTTATTGCCGGACCAATCGTCCGCTACAAAACAGTTGAAAAAGAACTAAGGGATAGAAAGTGTACAGTAGATGATTTCTATCAAGGCATTATCAGATTTACTATCGGTCTTGGTAAAAAAGTTTTGATTGCAAACAATGTAGCGATCATCTTTAAAGAGATATCAGCTATGCCAAAAGAACAGCTATCAACATCTCTCAGCTGGTTAGCGATTTTGGCGTTTACGCTTCAAATATATTTTGACTTTTCAGGTTATTCGGATATGGCCATCGGTATGGGTCGTATGCTAGGTTTTCATTTCTTAGAAAACTTTGACTACCCATACGAATCAAAATCTATCACAGAGTTTTGGCGCAGATGGCACATCTCACTTAGCACGTGGTTTAAAGAATATGTTTACATTCCACTTGGTGGAAATAGAAAAGGTGTCCCAAGACAAATCTTTAATATCTTCATCGTTTGGTTGTTAACAGGATTTTGGCACGGCGCTTCATGGAACTTTGTTCTCTGGGGAGTTTACTACGCAGTCTTACTTATCATTGAAAAATTATTCTTGCGTAAATTCCTAGACAAACTTCCATCTATAATAGGAAGAATTTACACAATAGCAGCATTCGTTTCTGGTTGGGCTATCTTTGTACTAAGCGACCTAAAGCACAGAGGCGATTTCATAAAAGCATTATTCTTTAATGCACAAAAAGGTTTAGTAGATCATCACACAGCATATTTACTAATTAGTTTTGGGGCGCTACTAATAGTTGGAATAATAGGATCCACATCTATTCCAAAGAGAGTGGCAAACAAAGTGCTCGCAAAAAATGTAGCAGTAAAAAGTATCGTACAGATGTTGTTTGTAGTAGTGATACTAGCGCTTTCAATTGCGTTCATAGTATCAGATACTTATAACCCATTCTTGTACTTCAGATTCTAGGAGCAGTAAATGGAGAGAAAATGTAAGATTATTACAATTGCATTATTTATGATTATCCTATGTGGCGTAGGCCTATTTACTGTGCTAGGTGGTGGAAAGAAGTACTCTGTATTTGAAAAAAGAGAGTTAGCGCCTTTCCCAAAGACAAACGTAAAAACAATCACAAAGGGAAAATTCCAATCAGGATTAGATAATTTTTTAAATGACCATGTGGTATTTAGAGACCAATGCATCTACACAACTACTATGGTTGATAAAATGATGGGCCAGGCAGAGAAGGCTGATGTGTACTTTGGAAAAGACGGCTATTTGATTGAAAAGAGTATAAAAGCTACACATAAGAAAATAAAAGAAAATGTTGATTATCTCAGCACTTTTGTAAACATGGCGGCAGACAGTATGGGTAGTAAAAATGTGAAGGTTGTTTTGATTCCGAACAAAGAAAATGTTTTAACTGATAAGATGCCAAAGTATGCACCTGTATCTAATGACAATACAATAATGAAAAAAGAACTTTGGGAATCTTTGAAAGATAAAAATATGCTAGTTGATTTAACTAAGCCCCTACAAAAACATAAAGATGAATACATTTATTATAAGACGGATCACCACTGGACAAGTCTTGGTGCTAAATATGGCTTCCAAGCAATGATGAAATCTTTAAAGCAGAAGATACACAAGAGAACGCCAAAGGTTGTGACAGATCAATTTCTTGGAACAACCTATAATAAGATCCACTATGCAACACAAAAAGATATAATAACAAGATATGACGAAGATGAAGGATTACCAAAGGATACTTGTGGAGTTGATACAGAAACTACTGGCGAGAAAAGAGAACTTAAAGATATCTATGATAAGGGTGCTCTAAAGAGAGAAGACAAATATGAATATTTTATGGGTGGAAATTATGGTATAGCATCTATTCATTCACACAACACAACAAATGGGAAGACTTTAGTTTTAATTAAAGATTCATTTGCAAATTGTATGGTTCCATTTCTAACAGACAACTATGAAGAGATTATAATGATTGATCCAAGATACTTGGGCGGTAGCATAATGGAGGCGTTAAGTAATGTTGAAAAAATAGATACAATGATAGTATTATTTAACGAAGAAAAATTTATGAATAACACAGACTTATGGACATTAGGATAGAAAAACACAGGAAATAGTTGACTTCGCCGTACGGCTCATTATATACTATTAATGTATAAAATAGCCGTACGGCTTATTTTTTATAAACATCCAAATATTTCGCCGTACGGCTAAATATACATTTATTAAAGTGTATACGGGAGAGACTTATGAAAGCAAATAGTGCTAGCACATTAGGAGAGGCTATTAAAAAGAGAAGAAAAGAACTTGGACTAAAACAAAAAGATGTGGCAGATGCTACTGGTTTCAGTGTAAGTTTTATTTCAGATTTAGAAAATGGTAAACCTACAGCAGAACTTGGAAAATCCTTACATATAATAAATATGTTAGGCATGGACATCAATGTAGATGCAAGGGAGTAGAGAGTGATTAACCTAAAAGTAATGATTCAAATTAATGGAGAAGAAGTGTTGGCCGGAACTATTCAGGGCAAGTCTAATAATGATGCTTTTTTTAAATATGATGAAGATTATATCAGTAAATTTCCTGCCATTTCTATTAGTTTGCCCACAGATCAAAAAACTTTTAACGTTAATCAGACTAGAAACTTCTTTGAAGGACTATTGCCTGAAGGTTTCACAAAGAGAAGTGTAGCAAGAAATATAAAAGTGGATGAAGATGATTATTTGTCCATACTTTCTGTCCTCGGCAAAGAATGTATAGGAGCAATAAGAATAATAAGCGAAGACGAGGATATTAAAAGTAGTTATAAAGAAATTACTTTGGACGAAATGAAAGCTTTGGCTGAAGAAGGAGCAACTAAGTCTTCTAAGATAGTGACAGAGGCACACCTTTCTCTTACTGGCGCCACAGGCAAAGTAGGACTATATTTCCATCATAACAAATGGTATTTGCCAAAGGGACTAAATCCTAGTACCCATATAGTAAAACAAAGTCATGTGAGATTGGATGACATAGTAATAAATGAAAGACTCTGCATGATGACAGCCCAGAAACTGGGAATAGATGTTCCTGAGAATTTTGTTATAGATACAGGCAGCAAAACGGATGATAGAATTTTGTATGCAACTAAAAGATATGACCGAGAGATAGATGAAAGAGATAAAAGAAAGATGCCTATTCCCAAAAGGATTCATCAAGAAGATTTTGCACAAGCCCTAGGTATTGGTGCAGTAGATAAGTATGAAATAGAGAATGATAATTATATTGAAAGAATATTTAAACTAATTAGCCAAAATTTTAAAAATCCGATTGAGGCACAGAGAAATCTATGGAAGAGAATAGTGTTTAACTATCTGATAGGAAATACAGATGGGCATATTAAAAATATTTCTTTAATATATTCAAAAGATTTAAAGACTATTTCTTTGGCGCCGGCGTATGATATTGTGAGTACGGATGTGTATGATGAATATACTATGATGGCATTTAATATAGGTGGCGCAAAAGACATAACAAAGATTAAAAGAAAATCTTTTGAGCAGGCCGCCAAAGATGCGACAATAGGCTCTGGTATTGCAATGGAAATGCTAGATGAAATGTGTGAATCATTTCCTAAGGCGCTTCGGGAAGCAGCTAAAGAACTAAAGGATGAAGGCTTTGAGAATGCCGCAAAAATAAGCAGAAAGATATTAAACAAGAAAAGATATACAATAGGGAAATAGAGAGGATATAGAATGAGAGAAACAGTAGTAGTAATTGATTTTGGTGGACAATATAACCAGCTTGTGGCGCGTCGTGTGCGTGAGGCTGGCGTTTATTGTGAAATCTATTCTTACAAAACAGATATCGAAAGGATTAAGGAGATGAATCCAAAGGGAATCATTTTAACTGGCGGACCAAACAGCTGCTACGAAGATGATTCGCCTACCTACACAAAAGAACTCTTTGAACTAGGGATTCCAGTGCTAGGTCTTTGCTACGGTGCACAACTTATGCAGCATATACTAGGTGGAACTGTAGAAAAGGCTCCAGTACGTGAATATGGAAAGACTGAAACTTTTTTTAATAACAGTTCAAAATTATTCACCGACATACCTGAAAAATCAGTGACATGGATGAGTCACTTTGACTACATAAAAGAAGCAGCGCCTGGATTTAAGGTGATTGCACATACTAAGGATTGCCCAGTGGCAGCAGCAGAGGATGAGGAAAAGAAACTTTATGCTATCCAGTTCCATCCAGAAGTTTTACACACACAGTATGGTAAAGAAATATTAAGTAACTACGTATATAATGTATGTGAGTGTAAAGGTGATTGGAAGATGGATACTTTTGTGGAAGAATCCATTAAGGCTATCCGCGACAAAGTAGGAGATGGAAAAGTTTTACTTGCCCTATCAGGTGGTGTGGATTCATCGGTAGCGGCAGGACTTCTTTCAAAAGCGATTGGAAAGCAACTTACTTGCGTGTTTGTAGATCACGGGCTCTTAAGAAAGAACGAAGGCGACGAAGTAGAAGAAATCTTTGGACCAAATGGCAATTATGATCTTAACTTCATCCGTGTGAATGCACAGCAAAGATATTATGACAAACTAAGTGGTGTAAGCGAGCCGGAAAATAAAAGAAAAATTATTGGCGAAGAATTCATCAGAGTATTTGAAGAGGAAGCAAACAAGATTGGTGCTGTAGATTTCCTAGCACAGGGGACAATCTATCCGGATGTGGTAGAGAGCGGCTTGGGAGGAGAGTCAGCGGTTATCAAATCTCACCACAATGTGGGAGGACTTCCGGACACAGTAGATTTCAAAGATATAATCGAACCACTAAGAGATTTATTTAAAGATGAAGTACGTAAAGCTGGACTAGAACTTGGACTTCCAGAGTATCTAGTTTTCAGACAACCATTCCCAGGACCAGGTCTAGGCGTTCGTATAGTAGGAGAGATAACGGAAGATAAAGTTCGCATAGTACAAGATGCAGACTTTATATATAGAGAAGAAGTGGACAATGCACTTAAAGCATACAAGGAAGAAAATGGCAAAGATGCAGACTGGAAACCAGATCAGTACTTTGCAGCGCTCACAAATATGCAGTCAGTTGGTGTAATGGGAGATGAGCGTACATATGACTTTGCAGTGTGCCTTCGTGCAGTAAAGACTATAGACTTTATGACAGCTGAATCTTCAGAGATTCCATATGGTATTTTAAATAAAGTAATGACACGAATTATAAATGGGGTAAAAGGTGTGAACAGAGTAATGTATGATCTCACATCGAAACCACCCGGAACTATAGAAATTGAATAAGATTAGTGAGATTATATCTGTTTGGAATTACCAAAATACGATAGGATAAAAATAATAAAAAATTTCTACATTTAGTAGGAAAATACGGATTGTTTAGGGGAAACATTATGACGAGCAAAAAGAATATACGATTCTTCCCAGTGTTTATGGGAGCTACTGTGGGAGTAATACTTGAGATTATAGGGTTGCTTATAGATGAGATAGTGGTAGGCAACCTTTCTAATGATGCAGCTTTTGCGTCGGTCAATCTTATTGAGCCATACACATATTTGGAAATATTTTTGGCTTATCTTGTTGGTGTCGGTGGTGCTGCGCTTATTGTAAGAGCCCACGGCGCCGGTGATAAAAAAAGAATGAGTCAAATTTTTAGTCAAACAATTATTATGTGCACAATAGTTGGATTTGCGTTAACTGCCATATATGTAATATTTACACCTCAACTGGTACATGTGGTGGCGGACAAACCTGAGGTATATAAGTACTCACTTGAGTATTTTAATGTAATGCGTTTTTATCCCCTATTGGATATGTTTGATACATTTATATTTACATATGTATTGTACCGTGGCGGATATGTACAGTTCTATACTTCGATGGTGGCCCGTGTTGTGATTAATGCAGGACTTTCATGGTATCTCGGTATGGAAATGGGAGTTACTGGTATTGCTTTGGCATCAGTTATATCAATTGGTGTTGCATTACTAATTAAGTTAACATTCCTATTGACTAAAAAGCATGGAATTAAGATGACACGATATCTCAACTTCCGCGACGCTTTCGAAATCGCCAAACTTGGTTTTGCGGAAAGTGCGCTTACTGCCTTTATATTAGTTTTAGAAGTATCTATTAATAGATTTACTCTAACAAAGTATGGCAAGTTAGGAGTTGCGGCTGTGGCGATAGTAATCGATATATTTGAGTTCGTGCTATATTTGAGCGAGGGTATAAGTGAATATGAAACGGTAGCGATAAACGATAGTATAGGTAAGAATAGTAAAGATAGTATGGACCACGGTATCAAGACTGCTAAGAGGGCAGTTTTGATAGAAGGTATCGTGTTAAGTGCTATTATAATGCTAACGGCCAGTGTTATCCCAGGAGCGATGGATATAGATGATCCTAAGACAGCAGAGCAGGCGACCATTATGTTAATGATTTTTGCACCTGGAGCATTATTCATTTGCCTATCGAGAGTTACAGCGATCTTCTATCAATATACATTAAGAAAGAGAAGAACACTAATGTTATTCGGTATGTCCGTAGCAGTATGTCCTTCATTATTAGGAATACTGTTGGGACAAATTTCCTTAGAGGGAATAGCGCTAGGCGTAGGTTTAGGACCTGCGGTGGCAATCGCTTTAATGTACATATACGTACATTTTATTAGAAAAGAAAAGTTATTCGATTATTCAATACTGAAAATTGGATGATATTTTAAAAGGAGCATATATTTAATGAGCTTGATAAAGAGGCATCAACCTACATTAATGTCAAAAAAATATTATTCTATGTTGTTAGGTGGAACACTTACTATGATGATGTCATCACTGATGGTGATGTCTGATTCATTGATAGCTGGTGGCGTTATAGGCGCTGATGCTGTGGCAGGTGTTACACTGGTGACGCCACTACATTCATTTGCAGTGTTTTTAGGAACACTTTTTTCTCTTGGAATTCCTATTTTATATTCCAAAGCTATGGGAGGATTCGACAAAAAAGGTGCTGACAGAGTATTTGGATTCGGAATATTTATGACAATTACCGTAGGCATCATTATGTTCGTGGCTATATTTTTCTTTGGGGACTTATATTTACAAAGCAGTTCTCCCGGCAAAGAAGTTTTAGCGTATGCAAAGAATTATCTCTTTTGGATGCGCTGTACCATTCTTGTTATGCCATTTCAAATGCTATTAAGCGAGGTGGTGCATGGCGACGGAGACGAATTGATTTCCACTATTGCTAATATGGTACAGGGCTTGGGGAATATAGTTTTTTCTATCGTTTTGAGTCACTTCATTGGAATGAAGGGAATAGGTTTTGCATCATTTAGTTTCCATATAATATCTATGCTTATTTTGCTAATCCACTTTGGACGCAAAAGAAATTCGCTACGTTGGAACTTATATTTTTCTTTTGGGCTTCTTAAAAAAGTTGTCAGATATAGCATGATAGATTCCAGTTCGTTTTTGTATATATCCATATTGACAGCTACATTTAATGCTTTTATAAGCCATCAGTATGGTTCTAAATATTTAATATTGGCATCTGTCATTTCTCTGTGTCGTGAAGGACAGTTGATGTTCGACGGAATAGGAGAGGCAGTATGTCCAATATTTGGAGTGTATGTGGGAGAAAAAAATCACAAAGGACTTCGTACAAGTTACGCTTTAGCTAATCGTACGGCTATTGTAGAGGGGGTTATAGTTACTGTTGCTTTATTAATTATAGCTCCATTTGCTCCTGGATTCTTACATGTGACAGACCCTGGATTAGCTCACTGGGTAGTAATTGGCGTACGACTAACAGCCATTGGCTCAACATTTACTAGTCTATTGTACTTGATAACTTCCTATTATTTGACAATCGATCAAATTAAAATCGGAGTAATAGTATGCGCTATGAGAGATGTTGTTTTTAGCGTACTCTTGGGTGTGACTTTTGGCACAATCTTTGGAGAGTCAGGAATGTTTGCAGGTCTAGGAATAGCGCCGGCAGTAGCATTTGGCCTATGTATGTTGGTGATTAGAATACGTTATGGCAAAGCTGATTGTCCGTTACTTTTATCTAAAGTACCAGGACATAAGAATATAACAAATTTTGAGATATCGGTAGAGCCTAAAAAGATTATTAGTCTTCAGCAGGAGGTTGGAAGTCTGCTAGAGAATAACAACGTGGACCAGTTAAGCGTTAACAAGGTTAAGTTACTTATAGAAGAGTTGTATATGCTTATTTGGGAAAAGAATGAAGAAAAATCCGTACTAGGTGAAATGACTATTTATATAGACCCAGATCAAATAAGAATTATTAGTAAAGATAATGGAGTTTTATTTGATATATCTGAGGAAGATGTAGACGTAACTTCAATCACTTCATATCTGGTTTCTGCTTATATGGAGAAATTAGGTGAGAACCGACAATATTTGACCACAATGAGTTTTAATAGAAGTGCCTTTGTTATAAAGACACAATCCTAAGGAAGGAGTATGAGGTATGGCAGCGGTAGATCGCTTGTACTTGGAATTACTGTTTGTGGGAGCATTATTGCTAGTTATTTTGTTAGTAAATAATATTTTCCTTTACAAACAAAAAATTACAGATTATATCTCACGCATGACTATTGCTGGAATAGTTATGTGTGCGTTTGAGATTGCCTGGATGATGGTGAGTGAACATCCTGAGATTAATACAGTGGCTTATATAGCTGGCTGTGGATATTGTATTTCATTTGTTCTTTTCGTTGCATTTTTGAACCGATATTTAATTGATAGAATTGGAATCGAAATCAATAGAACAAGACTTGTCATAGGGTACATAATACCTGTAATAGTTTTTGCGCTGCTATGTATAAGCACACCTTGGACACACCTATTGTTTAAAATGACTGAGACGGGGCAAGTACAGGAGATGATATTGTTTGAAACATTGTTCGTGGGTTTATTGTATTTTTATGTATTCTCTCCAATTTTATTAGCAATATATTTTCTTACAATCGGCAAAAAGAAAAGACCTAAAAATGGAGAGATACCTGCCAGTTTATTTGTGTTTTGTATAATGACCCCTATATTATATTGGTTGGAAGAATTAATCCTCGGAGAAAAATTAAGTAATTATGAAAACCTATCTTTGCCAGTGTCAATAGCTCTTGTTTATTTAGTTACTAATGTCAGTACCCATACTGTTTTAAAAAGTAGGGCAAAGGTAGAAGCAATAGAGACAGATCTTCGCATTGCATCCAAAATACAAACAGATGCCTTGCCACCAACCACACCAGAGTTCGACAAATATTTAAATATAGACATGAAATGTTGCTTGAACACCGCCAAAGAAGTAGGTGGCGATTTTTACGATTACTTTTTTATTGATGAAAATCGTATGTGCTTTTTAATAGCAGATGTCTCCGGCAAAGGAACCCCAGCTGCACTATTTATGATGACAGCCAAAACGATTATTAAAGATTATGCACTTTTTAAAGAGAGCACATCAGAAATACTAAATGAAGCTAACATTAGACTTTGCGAAAATAATAAAGAGAGCATGTTTGCTACTGTTTGGATAGGAATATTGGATATCCGCACTATGACATTACAATATACTAATGCTGGACATAATTATCCTATACTTCAACGAAAGGGTAAGGGTTGTGAAGAACTAGAGACAGTTCACGGCTTAATGCTTGCAGCTTTTGAAAACACCCAATATAATCAAAGTGAGATACATCTGGAAAAGGGAGATAGATTGTTACTCTACACTGACGGCGCCACAGAAGCTCATAATAAGGATAATGAATTGTATGGTGTAGATAGAGTAGAAAGAATGCTAGAGGATACAAGAGATTGTTCGGGAGAAACTACGTTAGATAGAATGGTGGAGAACATCAATACTTTTGCAAAAGGCGTCTCACAGTTTGACGATATTACAATGGTAATTATTTCCATTAAAGAATAGGAGAAAAAAATGAATTTAACAACAGAAAAAAATGGGGAAGAATTAATTGTTCACTTGTCAGGAGAACTTAACACAGTAACTGCACCAGAATTGAAAGATCTTTTAAATGAAAAATTAAGTGGAGTGAAAGACTTAACATTAGATTTTGCTGAGTGCGACTACGTATCCTCTGCTGGAATACGTGTCCTTCTTGCTACTTATAAGCAACTTAAGGAAGAAGATGGAACAATGAAGCTTACTAATGTGGGTGAATTTTTTATGAAAGTGTTGAAAGATACATGCCTGGATGCTGTGTTTGAAGTGGTATAGGACATCAATAGTTGCAATTCAGTATTAATAAATAATCAAAAAACAGAAGGAAGGGATAGAACCCTTCCTTGAATTATGTTTATCAGTCTTTCTTATGCTCTGTAAGAGTAATTGCAAATCCAGATGGTGAAATCAACAGTGTTGATAGAGCCGACTTTGTTTCTGTCACTTTGTCACCACGTGGATCTACATAACCACGTAGTTTATTAATGAAAAATTGTATAGCTTGGTTTCAAAAACTAAAATTTGACGCACTATTAGAAAAATGATACCATTGTAGTAATGCATTTAAACTAGATAAAAAGGAGAATTGATTATGAAAAAAAGAGTATTAGCTATCATACTTTTAGCAACAGTTCTGTTCTCCAACATAAGTATTGGTACAGTAGATACTTATGCTGCGGATGGAACAGTAAAAATATTTTTGGGAGATAGTGATACACCAAGACATCATAAAGCCATTGAAGAAGGTGGTCTAAGTGAATATTTAACATTTGAGTTAAACGATGGAAAAGTCAAGAGTAGCTCTTTTGCTAGCAGTAATACTAGTTTGTTCAAAATTGAAATGATTAATGGCAAAACATATATTAGAGGAATAAAAGAAGGAACAGGTTATGTAATATTAACTGTAATTAACGATGAGAATAAAACGTTTAGAGAAAGATTATTTATCTCGATATATAAGAAAGTTGAAACGTGTATTGGTATATTGAATAAGACTGCAGATGGCTATAGAGGGGCTTCTGATAATGCTGATGTTGAGAAAGAGGATGCTAAGGGTAAAATAACTAAGAATACCAAGGTTGATATAGGTGCTTCATGCTCAAATTATTACTTAATTAGAACGAAAGATGGAAGAGTGTTTGACGATAACCTAGATACAGCATTTGTAAAAAAGAAGGATTTAAATATCCCAATTTCTGTGGTTAAATTAAATAAAAATAATTTAGAAATGAAAGTTGGCGATGATTACAGGTTGTCGGCTAGTATTTTACCAGGAATAACAACAGAGAATAAAACGATCAAATGGTCTTCAAGTAATAAAAAAGTAGTTGTAGTATATTCAGATGGAAATATTTATGCTAAAAAAAGTGGAGTGGCAACTATTTATGCAAAGGGTGGCAGTGTAACCAATGGTTGTAAAATAATTGTGCAAAATAATCCTACTAGTAAAACAACATCACTAAACACTAAGGGTAAAAAAATAAAAGTAAAAGGGAAAACCGGAATTAAACCTAAATATAGATATGCCTTTTTAAATAATGACGCAGCATTTGGGGATAAGTATAAACTTAGCAATAAACTAATAAACAAACTAGCTAAAAAACTCGTAAAAGCTAAGTATTATTCAAAAATTAAAGATGCTAAAAAAGCAATTAAAAGAGCTTTAAACGGAAATAGGAAAGATAAAGAGAAGCGCTGGAAATGGAAAGGTTCCTGTTATGGGATGGCGATAACTACTGCTTTAAATAAAAAGAAACAGATTAATGTCAGAAAATATACTAAGAGTAAAGGAAAAGGGCATCAAATTAATAAAGTTTCAAAACCCAAAACGAACAAAATAACTGCATATATAATTAACTATTATCACGCTTCACAAGTAGGAGTAGAAAGATACAAAATCATTCATGGTTCAAATGATGAAATGGAATTAAAGAAACTTGTTAAAAATGCTAAGAAAAAATATATGGAAAGCTTTGCTTTTCATATGAATGAGAAAAAAACAAATAAAAGTGCAGGTAGCCATAGAATATTATTGCTAGGCTATTCTAAAAAGAAAAGTAACAAAAAATGGCATGCAATTAAGTGCTATGATAATTTTTATTCATTATCAAATAGATATGTGTATATTAGTAAAAAATATAATGAAATAAGAGTACAGGGATGGTCGAGAAAACATTCAATATGGGGATTTGAATCTTCTACAGATTTTTCTAAATATTCGAAAATAAAGATAGATTAAACATAAAAAGGGAGAGTGTGTTAATAATGTTAATAATAAAGAGATATAGAAAGATATTAAGTATGATATGTGTGCTAACAATTATTGTGTCATTGATTGTTGGATTGGATAGCGATGCAAAGTCAGATGCGTTTGAAAAAGTAACTATTACATTCAACTTAGAGACTACAATGAAAATAACAAATTCGGAAGGAGAAACTCTTACTATTAATGGAGATACTTTTGGAGATGTCTCAGGGACTATGGATATTCTGGAAGATAAAACATTATATTATCAGCCTTCTTACCTTCGACAGTTACTTGTACGCAAGAGCGACACATATATAATAGAGCAAACAAATGAAGGTTCAAATTATATTGCTATAGATGAAAGTGAGTATGGTGGTTTTGTTAGTTTTAATACAGGTGACAAATGCAAGGCGGTGGTAAAGTTTTTCCCACAGTCTGAAGTAATGCTAGAAGGAGAGAAACAATTATATAGTATTGACGCCTGGCTAACCGAAAAATCTGCAGACTATGAGATAAGTGGAATGCTATATAAACCTATTTCCTTAAAAGAAGAAAAAAATAAACTAACCGTTACAGGAGCGTTAGGAAAAACTGATGTTTCAGTAGATGCTCTTGATGGTAAGTTTATTACTGAAGGTACATACTATCTTTTTGGCGAAGAAACAGTGCTAGGTTACAACGATAAGCGTGCATTTGTAAAAAATGCAGCTAAGATAAACAGCAAATATACAAAAAGGCCAGTTGGATTATATGTTCGTCCAGTTAATAATAACAAAAATATGTTTTTAAGCTGGACTAAAGTTATAAAAGCTCATAGTTATATAGTTTATAGAAAGAAACATGCTTCGAAAAAATATAAAAAAGTAGCCATTAGAAATGGAAGAGAAACCAATTATTATATTACAGATATAAAAGATAATGGAATATATGAATATAAAGTATTGGCAAAAACTAAGAAAAATGGCAAGGGTAAAAAGATTGGTAAACTTAGTTATGGAGTTAAAGCGGTACCATTAACCAATAACAAAGGAAATGCTATATCAGTGTGTATAAATAAAGGATCTTTGTCACTAAAAAAAGGAAAGAAAAAGACAATAAAAGCTCAAATCATACAGGGTGAAAAAACTCTGTTAGATAGGAAAATACGTTGGATTTCATCAAATAATAAAATTGCTAAAGTGAATAAAAAAACAGGAAAGATTTTGGCTGCAAAAAAAGGGAAGTGTAAGATTTGGGCAAAGGCTCATAACGGAAAAAATAGTAATAAGATAGCCGTTAAAGTGCATTAATAATTTTCTTGGTATGAGAGAAACCGAGTAGAGATTCTTCATAGAATCTCTACTCTTTTATATTGTTGAAAAAAGGAAAATGAGGGTATAAAATGATGTCATATGAATTTAAAGATACATCGTATGAAAAGGGTAAAAAATGCAAAAGGTTATATTATCTACCGCAATGGTAAAAAGTTAAAGACTATAAAGAAAGGCAAAACCTTAAAATATACAGATAAAAAAGTTAAATATAAGAAAATATACAAATATTATATAAAAAGTTATACAAAAGCATCTGAGGGAAGAGTAAAAAGTAAAAAATCTTTTACAATTAGAGTAAAGGTTTGTAAGAAGAAATATAAAAAACAAAATGTTAGAGATATTACATTTTATAGTTTGAGTCATAATCCAATGACATATGGCGAAAAGGAAGATATTGATATAAATGTTTGGGGGAAATATGATAAAAAACCGCTTATAAAAAAAGTGAAATGGTATTCTTCTAATGAATCTTTGGCAACAGTTGACAGTAAAGGAGTAGTTACAGTAAACCAAAAGCGAAAAAACGGTATAGTAAAAATATATGCAATAGCTCATAATGGTTATCGTGAATATAAAAAAATAAAAATCGTAGACATGATGCGTCCAACCAAATTTGAGAAGGATGTATATATAAGCAAGTTTATGGATCCTTTACTAAAAGAGCATTTGAAAGACACACAGGATATTGCATCTTATTTCATGTATGGTAAACCAAATACTAAAGTAAAGTATGAACTGGGGACTACTGTTGAAGAGCAATTGAAAGAAACACCTAAAACTGAAATAGACGAAAATATAAAAAAGAAAATATACATGCTTGTGATCAACGAAAGTTATACGATAGAAGTTAAGGGAGACCATATAGTGTTTAGTACCAATGAGTACTTTACAGATGGATATATAGAATATAGAGTGGCTGTTGCCTTTAATCAGAAAAGAGCAGAAAGTTTAAGTTATACAACCTATGTGCCATGTGCGCCTAGATGGTTTTATGATGAAGTTGATCATTAAGTATGACATAACGATGTTGTGTTTCAAATGGAAGAAACAATAAAAAGGAAGGGTTAAAACCCTTCCTTTAATTATGTTTATCAGTCTTTCTTATGCTCTGTAAGAGTAATTGCAAATCCAGATGGTGAAATCAACAGTGTTGATAGAGCCGACTTTGTTTCTGTCACTTTGTCACCACGTGGATCTACATAACCACGAGACGTAAAGAATTCATAAGCTTCGTTGAAATTGTCCACATTAATGCTAACACTAGTTAAATCTTGAGGAATAGTCTCTGAACTAGCAACGTTGATTACGTGTCCTTCAACATCTTTAAGGTTGTAGTTAGTGTTCTTTCCGCCTTCTATATCTGCCTTTGTGTGACGACATTCGAAACCGAGTTCCTCAAAAAGCTGTTTAATGTTTTCTGCATCCTGGCTAACGATTAGTGGACGTAGTCCTGTGATTTTCATATTGGTCCTCTCCTTTCTTATTAATTATTTTTATAGTTTTCCACTTACCCATCTTATACCTAATCACACTAAATGTTCCGTTCAAAAGCCAAGTAATACCAGTTGCATAGAAGCAACCGTACATTCCAATAAAAGGAATAAGAGTAAGTGGATAAGTAAACAATATTCTACCTATACATTCAACGATACCGGTATAAACCGAAAAGGCTGCATCGCCCGCACCGTTCATAACATTTCTTGTTGGGTAAATCATTCCCAAGAAGAAGTAGAATGCAGATGTTATTCTAAGTCCGTCTACAGCGTACTTCAAAGTCTGCGCGTCTTTGCCAAACATTGAAACAATCGGCTCTGTGAAGACCCAGAATACAAAAATAATAATTGCGGCAAAGATAAAGTTCATAATGTTTGCGCTTTTGAATCCGCGCTGAACTCTGTCGTATCTGCCCGCGCCAATATTCTGCCCAGTGTAAGATGCCATGGCCGCACCCAGCGAAATAAATGGCTGCTGAACAAGCGACTCAATTCGTCCAACGATAGTGAACGCAGTCGTAAACACAGCACCGTAGCTGTTAACAATTCCCTGAAGCACGATTAGCGAGAATGCAATCATAGAGTTTTGAAGTGCAACAGGAACTCCAAGTCTTAGAGTCTTTCTAACAGTAGTGCCGTTTGGCTTCAAATGATTTTTGCTAAGTTTGAAATACGAATTAGTCTTTCTCGCATACACGATACAAAGCACTGCCGAAATGTAATGTGAAATAACTGTTCCCAAGGCTACACCAAACACACCCATTGGAATTACTAGAACGAATAGCAAATCCAAAACGACATTCATAATACAAGATATAATCAAGAAAATGAGAGGTGATTTCGAATCCCCCAAAGCTCTAAGTACACTAGAAGTACCATTGTAAAATCCCATTCCAAGCGCACCTAATGATATCATTCTCAAATACAAGACCGCGTCATCCAAAATCTTTGGATCGGTCTGCATAAGTGTAAGTACCGGCCTTGCCAAAAAGAAGCCCAAGGAAAAGACTACGAGAGATGCCACAAATATAACGCTAATGCCAGTACCAATAGTCTCTTTTACTTTATCTTTGTTGCCCGCGCCAAAGTGCTGGGAAATAATGATTCCAATGCCGACCGAGAGTCCTCCCATCAAAGAAAAGAAGAAGAACACCAAAGAGTTAGTCGTTCCGATAGCTCCTAGGGCATGCGAACTAACATAGTTGCCGACCACTATGGAATCTACTAAATTATATAGTTGTTGAAAGACATTTCCTATAAATAAGGGAACCGCAAACTTAAGCAAAAGTTTGTATGGGGTCCCCTTTGTCATGTCTTTTATAAATCGATCTTTCGCCAAAACAATTTCTCCCGAAATAATTCATACTAGTATCTTATTTTTTAATAATAGAATTTTCAAGTAGCTTTTTTCGGGTAGTTATTTAAGTTTATAGCGGTTTTTTGTTATAATAAGAATAACTATGAGAACGAATATAGAATTAAATAAAGTTTCGAGGAGGAATGAAATGAAAAAAATCATTAGTATACTTCTTTGTATAGCATTAATCGCGACATCCTTTGGAGTGGGCGCAGAAGTTTCGGCGGCAAAGAAAAATACGGAAACAAAAAACGTTAAGCTTGAAGCTAAAAAGAAGAAAAAATCCAAAAAGAAGAAAAAAGCTAAAATTGGAATAAAGGCAATGGACATTTGTTATTCGGCGTATGGCAATGAAAAGAAACTTTCGGATGGTCATATGCTTGTAAAAGAAAGTGTAGCAAACGCAAAGAAAAAAGGAAAATACACTGCCAAAATTTCAAACAAAAAGATTGCAAGTGTGGCAAAAGATTCCAAAAAGAGACAGTATATCTATGCGAAAAAGCCGGGAAAGACAAAGGCTAAAATATATGAGAAACTAAAAAATCACAAAAAAAGATATTTAGGAAAAATCACAGTAAGAGTTACTAAAAATGATATGTCGAGCACTGCAGCTACTATGTTTATGGACTATAAATATAAAGGATTTTCTAATGTATTTATTAAACATCACTTAGGTAAGAATACTCATAATCTCGATAGTCAGATTAAAAACTTCCTTATAGGAAATAAGAAATTTGGTTCTAAGTATAAAACGACTGACTTCACAGTAAAGTATGACGTGAATATGGGAGGACAGTATTTCAATCTTTCTGACAAAGGAATCATCTCAGGAATTAAAAATGGAACAGGTGAGGTGTGCGCTAAAATTACATTTAAAGATGGTTCGGATATAGATATATACCCATCAGTGCATGTGTTTGGCTATGCCATCCAAAAAGTGCCAGGTTATTCCTTAAACACTATTCAGGATAAGGTGATTGGCCTTAATGAGCCTATCAAATTGGAAGATGGTTCTATGAGACCTCAAACACACTTTAATAATGCGGCCACTACATTGGAGTTTAAGTATGTAAACGACACGATACAAGAAAAAAAGAAAATGTATGCAGCGGTTGAGCGAAGTGATAGCCAAAAATCTCAATACACTACCGCAATCTACAACGGCACCAGAGACAAAGTAATAGAATTTTTGGGCGCAGACCCAGAGAAGCATACATGTTTCTACACAGAGAGTACAACAGATGGACTTAACAAACTTGCTTCTGCGCTTGTAACCAGCAAGAAAGACATAGTTCTTTGTACTAGGATTGAGCACCATGCTAATGATTTAAGTTGGCGCGAGCGTTGCAAAGTAAAATACGCAGAAGTAGATTCTAAGGGTAGGGTAAAATATAATGAATTAAAGAAAATTCTAAAGAAATATAATAAGAAGAAAAAGAAAAAAATCAAGATAGTATCTATTACAGCGGCTTCTAATGTAACAGGCTATGTAACTGACGTTCACAAAGTAGCAAAACTTGCGCACAAGTACGGAGCAAAGTTGGTAGTGGACGGAGCGCAGATAGTTGCACATAGAAAATTCTCTATGGTAGGCAATGTAAAAGATCCGAAAGATGATATAGATTTCTTCGCATTCTCAGCACACAAGATGTACTCGCCAGAAGGTGGCGGAGCTGTGATAGGACTCACAAAAGTTTTGAACAAACATAAACCGATGTTCTACGGTGGTGGAACTATCAAAGTGGTAGGAGACAACTGGGTATATTGGAAAAAGGCGCCTGAGGTTTATGAGGCAGGTTCACCTGACTATTTAGCAGTGGTAGGACTAGGCGCAGCTATCGATTGTCTGTCTACTATCGGACTTAACAATATACAGGCGCATGAACAAGTGTTGATTAAAAAACTTATAGCTGGACTAAAGAAATTGCCGAAGGTAATTATCTATGGTGACACGGTGAATATATCTGACAAGACTGGCGTGGTAACGTTCAACTTCCACGATATCAACACGGCATACCTTGCTCAAAGACTTGCTAAATATGCCGGTATTGATACACGACGTGGAGCATTTTGCGCACATCCTTATGTATGGCGATTGATGGGAATTAGTGACGAGACCGCCAAAGGATTCAAAAACTGTACCGACGAAAACACAGCAGGTATGGTAAGAATTAGTTTTGCGGCGTATAGCACCGAGGCAGATATAGATTATTTCTTTGAACAGATGCCAGCAGTTATGGATCAAGCAAGAAAACTTACCCAGCAAAGCCCAGCAGATCCAGAATATTAAAAGGAGGAATAAAAATGGTATACGACAGAAGACCAGATGATATGGAAAGAATTACAACACCTGAGCTTGCAAACGCATTTATAGACGAGCAAGTACAGGCTGTTAAGGAACAAGTAGGAGATAAAAAGGTATTGCTTGCACTTTCTGGTGGAGTAGATTCATCAGTAGTGGCAGCGCTTCTTATCAAAGCGATTGGTGACCAGCTCACATGCGTGCATGTAAACCACGGATTGCTACGCAAGGGTGAGCCAGAGCAGGTAATAGAAGTATTCCAAAACCAGATGAACGCAAATCTAGTTTATGTGGATGCTACAGATAGATTTTTGGACAAGCTAGCAGGAGTAGACGATCCTGAGACAAAGAGAATGATAATCGGAAATGAGTTTATTGAGGTCTTTGCAGAGGAAGCAAGAAAGCTAGAAGGCGTAGAATTCTTGGCACAGGGAACAATCTGGCCAGATATTCTAGAGAGTGAAGATGGAATAAAAGCACACCACAATGCAGGAGGACTTCCAGAAGATTTAAACTTTGAACTAGTAGAGCCAGTAAAAATTCTATTCAAAGACGAAGTAAGAATGGTGGGAGATGCACTAGGACTTCCTGAAAATATGGTTTACAGACAACCATTCCCAGGCCCAGGTTTAGGAGTAAGATGTCCAGGCGCTATCACAAGAGATAGATTAGAGGCTGTTCGCGAATCAGATGCAATCCTTCGTGAGGAATTTGAAAAAGCAGGATTGGCTGGCAAAGTTTGGCAGTACTTTACAGTGGTACCAGACTTTAGATCAACAGGCGTGAAAGATGGCAAGCGTGCATTCGAGTGGATGTGCATCATCCGTGCAGTAAACACAAAAGATGCAATGACAGCAGAAATCGAGCACGTGCCATTCGACCTAATGCAGAAATTAGTAGATAGAATTACACACGAAGTCCCAGGAATAAACCGAGTACTATACGATATGACACCAAAGCCTACGGGTACTATCGAATATGAATAAGCTATGAGGTTAATAGACGAAAAGAAAAAGAACCGAGAAGGAATTTATTTCTTCTCGGTTCTTTTTCTTTTTGGATATTGGGCGACAGCCCACAGTGAGAACGCTGTGCGTTCGAACTGAATAACCTCGTAGCTTATTCATAATGAAACATAAAAACACTTGACCTGGGGGTAACCCCCAAGAATATAATTGCAACATATAAAAAAGGAAGGTACTTACATGGATGAGAACACAACTAATATTGTACTTACGACCATATATGTAATCATTCAAATTGCATTAATGGTTGGAATGGGAATTATTATATATAAAGCAATAAAATCTTTAAAGAAATAAAAGATAAACGTTAAAACAGAACATAATTAAAAAAGCAATCGATTTAAAGGAGGAAAACATGAAAAAGAGAACAATGGTAGGATTAATTGTAGTTTTATCTTTGTTTATTGCACTCGCAATCCAAGCAAAAACACACACTTTTACATTTAAGATGGATCATTCAGTTAAGGGAAAAACAAATTTTTCATTATCAAAAAAATCCACGAATGTTTACACCACGGCAAAAACATATAAACATTCAAATAATAAACCAACAAATGATTATTTGAAATATAGAATATCTCTACATAAGAAAGGTGCATTTATGCCATCTTATCGTTCAGAAGTGAAAGCCGACGGTAAAAAGAAAACATTTAAGTATGGGACAATTGATAAAGCTACTTATAATATTGATTTAAGAGTCACAAATCAAGATCCAAGTGGATCGATTTATAGATATGTAAAAGGAAGTGGGCAAATTGTGCAATAACGAAAACATACTAAAGGTTAAGAATTTAAAAAAAGTTTATATAGATGGGCAATCAGAAAGAACTGTATTAAACGATATAAACTTAAACATTAAAAAAGGATCAATTAATGTCATAACAGGTGAAAGTGGTTGTGGAAAAACCACTTTCATTTCTATTATGGAAGGAATAGATAAACCTTCAGAAGGAGAGATTGTTTATAAAGATAAACACTTTTATGAATTATCAAAGCAAGAACAAGCTCAGATAAGGGGAGAGAAGTTTGGAATAATTTTTCAAGATTTCAATTTAATCGATGAATTAACAGTAAAAGATAATATTTTACTACCGACACGTATAAACAAAAAGCGTGTGGATGTAGAACTCTACGAAGATCTAATAAAAATTTTAAAATTAAATAAACGAGAAAACAATTATCCAAACGAATTATCCGGAGGAGAGCAACAAAGAGTGGCAATAGCAAGGGCAATGATAATGTGGCCAGATATAATTTTTGCTGATGAACCAACAGGGAATCTAGATGAAAAGAATTCGGAAATAGTAAAAAACACACTATTAAATGTTAATCAAAAATACAAGAAGACAATCATTATTGCCACACACGATATGAGTTTTTGCGATATTGCAGATAACATAATTAGCATCACAAATGGAAACATTTTCGTTAAGTAAAGAGGAAAAATGATAGAAACTAGTCTTAAAATATTAAAAAAACAAAAAAGATATGTGGTAGCGATTGTCGTGGTCACATTCGTTTTTCTATTAATAAGCACTTTATCTGTTTTGACCGCAGATGAAATATGTGCAACGAGAAAAAAGCAGGCCATAAGTAATTATGGCTCTTTTATTGTTGGGGGTGTTGTAAATAGTCAAACAGAATATCCACATACTTCAAATTTGAAAATAGGAAAATGCCACATAATAGATTATTACCGAGACAAAGGAATAACATATCCTATAGGTGTAGCAGATATTAAGTTTAGAGAATTATCGTCAATTTCGTTGGTAGAGGGGGAATATCCTCAACAAAAAAACGAAATAGCAATGCAAGCTTTTGCGGCTAAGGCCTTGGGAGGATACAAACTAGGTGACAAAGTTCAAATAACTATCAATGGGGATAAAGAGGAATATAAACTTAGTGGATTAACCAATAATTACTCAATGACATTAAGCTCAAATATAGAGAATCCATCACAATATAGCTATCCTGTTATTTTTATGTCAGAAAAGGTAACAAAAAAATCAAAGTATTATCCATATTTAATTGGTTTCAATAATCCTAATTCAATTGGATTTAATCAAGATAACGAACTGAAAAGAGTATCAAATAATATAAAGGATGAAAACATAATTCAGTACACTAATGACAATTTGTTCACAGAAGGGTTCGAACAGTGTGCAGAACTATGGTATATCGCGTTAATATATTCAGTTTTGGTATTTATTCTTATGATTTTTTTGAATAAAACCATATATAAAATAATGTATAAAGATTCAAAAAAACAAATTGCAATCTTTGAGACGTTAGGAGCAAATGTCAAAATGATTATGAAAGCTCTCTTGATGCAATTTTTCTTATTAGAAGTAATATCTTTGGGCTTGAGCATGTTGGCATTATTTTTTATTACATATTTTTTTCCTGGGCTTAATCACCATCAGATGACCAGAGGATGTGTGCTTTTAGCATCCTTTAGTTTGGTTGGTTGTCTTGTATTTGCCTTTTACATAGTTAGGGATGTGACCGAAATAAATTTGCAAGGAATAAAAAACAATCTAATAAGCACAACAGATTTTGACACTGTAAAAAAGAACATTGAAAATAGAGTAACCAAACTCTTTAAGTTTAACATATTGGGGTCAGTTAAATACTTTATCATTTTTATTATCGTATTTGTTTCAATTTATCTAATACTTGAGAATCAAAGTAGCTTGGCAGGGATTCCAGATTACGAATTGATTGCCCAGGATATAGAAATATCAGAAGTAATTAATGGATTCGAAATTAAAGAGAACAATGATAGTTATAACACTCATCAAGTAAATGATTTTATAAAAAAATATAAAAAAGCAAACTTTGTATTAGAGCCAGAATTAAATAACAATACTTTAATTATTGATAGACATTATAAAAATGATTTTTTAAACAATTGGAATAAGAGCAATGTCAATTATGACACTGATGTAGAAGATTCCACACTAAAACGAAGAATGTCTAGTTTTTTAAATGAGTATTATACATTAAATAACGTTGAATACATCATAGTTTCTGATGGGGAGTATAAAAGGATTATAAATAACAAAAAAATTGAAAGCAATTCAGTACTAATGTATATTCCGACGGAATTAGACCTAAATAAAGAAAGAAAAAACTTTCAATTTGGAAAGTTATACACGAAAGAAAAACCGGTATATAAAATACATCGCCTTGAAGTGCAAAAAGTATTAAATAAGAAGGATAGAGATAAGATCAGAAATAATAGTAAGAAATACGCAGATAAGAATTTTGATGAGGATACAATAACGTTCATAATCAACAAAAAGGACATAGAAAAGAACCCAATAGTGGATGGATATAAAAGTATACAAGTGTATACAGAATCAATGCCGCTTGAACAAGCAATGGATGATGAAATTAAAAATATACAAAGTGGAGTTCAGGGAGGGAAACTGTATTCAAAGCATGTAAGATTAGAAAAAGAAAAGCAGTACTATCTCTATACAAAGATTCTGAGTGGCATTCTTTTGTTAATATCCTTAATAATTGTTTTTGTATATCAGATATGTAATATCTTATTTCATATAAGAAATAATAAGAAGTTAATTGGGATTATTATGACAGTTGGTGGCAGTAAAAAATCATACATAATCAATAAATTACTGGAATATTTAGGGCAAAGCATCATTGCAATCTTGTTTGCTACGTTTGTCATATTTTTAATTATTTACAACGAGAGTAATGGAGCGAAAATTTTACAATACATTTCATTTAGTTCAATAGTAACAATATCTAGCATAGTATTGGAAATAGGGATGTTGTTTTTTTATTTATCAAAAACAGATATTAAGGAGTTGTTATATAAAGTACAACTATAGAAAGATACAAGAGGGATGAAAAAATATGGATGAGATATTTAATGAAATGGCTATTAAAATGTTTTTAATCAGTCTGGTTATAGTATTAATTGTGAAGGGGATAATAATTGCTATAAAGAAAATTAAAAAAAAGAAGTACAGTTTAAAGTACGAATTTGTCAGTGCTGTGTTAATAGTATATGTGATAGTGATATTAGTGTATGTATTAATACCAACAGATTTGTTTAGCTATGGGAATATTAACCTAATACCGTTTAGAGACAGTTTTAACACGATTAAAAGGGTAGGTATTTGGTCGGTTCAATCTAGACAGTTATTATACAATGTGTTATTGTTTGTGCCATTTGGTTTTCTGGGAGCGCTTGCCTTAAAGTTTAAGGGAAGAAAATCGAAGTGGATAATTCCAATAGGACTTTTGTTTACAATCACTATTGAGACCAGTCAATATTTCTTAAGAACGGGCAGAGCTTGTGATATAGATGATGTAATTTTAAACACATTGGGCACTATCATTGGTTATTATATTGCATTAGCGTTAGTCGAAATATATAGGCTAATTATAGAAATAAGGAATTTTAACAAATAAGCACAAAGGAAGATAAAACAGAAACATTTACTTTTAAATATAAGTAATGATTAATTGAAAGATTGAAGTAATGAAAAAACGAAAAAGTAATATAAAATCATTAAAAATACAGGCAATTATTCTAGCATCATCTGGTGTAATTACTAGAGTAATTGGATTTTTATACAGAATACCAATGGCTAATATTTTAGGTAATGAGGGCAACGGAATTTATTCCGTTGCCTTTGGTATTTATAGTATTGCTCTTACTCTGTCATCATACAGTTTACCGGTATCTATTTCTAAATTATTATCGCAAAAAGCTGGTAACTCTTTAAAAGAAAAAAATAAAATTTTAATAGTATCATTTTTAATTTCTTTAACACTAAGTGCAATTTCATTTTTTGGACTTTTCTTTGGGGCAGACTTTTTGTCTACGCAATTTGGAAAACCAGGCATTCAGATGTCACTTAAGATTTTGGCTCCTACTACCATAGTGGTAGCACTCTTAGGGTGTTTGAGAGGATACTTTCAGGGCGACGGGGATATGCTACCCACAGCAGTTTCACAAATAGTAGAACAGATTATTAATGCGATTGTCAGTATTATTGGTGCAAGCCAACTAGTTTATCTAATAAGAATGAATAATGATTCCCCAGTTAGATCTGCTGGAGGGACTTTGGGCACATTGTCTGGAGCTTTGGTTGCGCTAGTTTTTCTTATCGTGATTTTTGCATTGAGGATAGGGGTAAAAACCTTAAAAATAAATATAAGAAAAGTAGACATTATAAAAATAGGGAAGACATTATTACTATTGATGCTACCTATTATTTTTAGTCAAACTATATATCAGATTGGTTATACGATTGACGATTTGCTATTTGCAAAGATAATGGCGGGCAAAGGATTTAGCACGACCGTCATTACAGAGATGCAGGGTGTTATAAACACTCAATATACACAAATAATCAATATGCCAGTCGGAATTGCCACAGCGTTTGGTGTAGCAGTGATACCTAGAATAAGTAAAGCTTTTGCTCAAAAAAACAAAAAAGATTTATTCAAAAATACAACTCAGGTTTTTGATATGACAGCGCTCATCATCTTTCCCGCGACTGTGGGTCTTTCAATATGTTCATATGAAGTGATAGAAGTATTATTCCCGGCATTGAAGTCTTATCAAACAATAGCCGCAAAACTATTGTTATATGGAGCAGTAGCTGTGGCATTGTATTCTTTTTCCACCATCACAACATCTGTACTACAAGGTTGTAATAAGTTTTTTATTACAGTAAGAAACGGAGCTATAGCATTAGGAGTGCATATTATAATTGTAGTAATATTATTGGTGTATACAAATCTGGGACTATATGCTTTGCTAATTGCTGATGTCGTATTTCCATTGGTGATAGTGGTTTTGAACACGATATATTTTAAAAGGAATATGGATGTTATTAAAGTCAGATTTAACTTTTTTTTAAAGCATTTGGTATCAACATCAATTATGGGAGTTGTTTTATTGTTGGTAAAACTTTTTTGCTTAAGAGAATGTGAAAGCCTTATTAAGTTAATTATTGAAATTATAGTAGGAATTGTGACTTATGGTTTAGCAGAATTGTTTATAGTAAAAATAAAAAAATAATAGATAAAAACACTTGACCTGGGGGTTGCCCCAGGGATTAGTGTATTATTTGCAAGAAATAATATGCTAAATTGCATAGTTTCTTTGCTTTATAAAGGAAGGAGAAGCTTATCTGTTTATGTAGAGGCAAAATCAATAACCCTTTCTATACACCTAGCGGATCATGGACTTGGGGTTATAAATAATTAAATATTTAATAGTTTATGAAATAATTGTTTTTGTATTGCATCTTAATTAAAGATGCAATACAAAAATTTTATTTTTGGAGAGCATATGAAACTTATAAATTCAAAAAACATAATATTAATAATAATTCTTTTGATGAGTATTTTTATTCTGCAATTAGGGAATAATGCAATGCTGTTTGCTGAAGAAGAAAATACAAATGATAATTCTTACATTATCAATACTGAAACTGAAAAAAATCCAACAATTGAACGAGTTGTTGTACAGTTTAAAAAAAATAATTTGAAAAATATTAGTTTAACATATGATTTGGATGCACATGAGATTATTGATTTTTCACAAAAAAAATTTGATGAATTAGAAGTAACTTTAATTAATAAAAAATATCTACCAAAAAATGAAAACGAAGCTATCGTTAATAAGCAATATAAAGAAATAGTATATAAGAAGAGTGGAAAAGAATTAATAAACTATAGAGGTAATGCATATAATGTAGTGGGGTATTATGAAGATCACAAGGACGACAAAATAAAGGAAAAAATATTCTACATAGGAATACATTCACCAAGCGTAAAGAATGATAATTATTATAATACAATCAAAATTCAAGGTGACAACAGTTTAAAGAAAGAAAAAATAGCAAAAATATCGGAAGATTTATTTGATTTTTTTAGCATGAACAATGAAAGTGAGTATATCGATACGAGAGAAGCGTATGTATTTATCTTGTTTCTATGTGCGTTTTTAGTTGTATTTAATTGCATTGGATTTATTCAAAAGTGGGTCAACTATAAGAAGAGAGAAATATCCATTCGACTTATGGTAGGAGCCTCAAACCAGAAAATAGTTCAATTACTATTTAAAAGATTTTTTGCAATTATATGCGTGTCGTTATTATTAGGAACGATGCTGTCTATAACTGTAGTGAATTATGTTGAAGAAACAAAAGTTTTAACCAGTGTTAGAGTATTAATTGGGAGGTCAATACACCCCATATCAGTACTGTTGAGTTTCGTAGAAATAATAGCTATAGGTTACATTTTATTAGGAGCCAATATATTTTTGCAGTTTAAAAGTAACAGTATATTTGAAAAATATAGGAGATGCTGATAAATGAGAAGAATAAAAGAGAACATCATATACGGATTAAAATCAATAAAAAAAAGAAAAACACAGAGCCTGTTTTTATTGGTACAAATTAGTTGCTCAATTCTTCTTATGTGTTATGTGCTTACTAATTATTATGATAGTAGGAATGTTGTAAATAGTATTAATAAGTATATGGGAAGGGAAAATATTTATTCATTTTATAATCTAGATACATATAATCTGGCGGAGGAAGAGGATGAGAAAACGGTTTTGGAAAAATATCGCAAAGTATTCTCCAAAATAAAGGAATCAGATGTAGAAAAAATACTGGTTAGCAACACAGAATCTTTCGGTGGCGAGGAAGATGAAGGGGAATTTAATACACTACAAATCAGTCCAAACTTTTTTAAAAAATACGAAATAAAGATATCAAAGAAAATTGAATCTACTGAAAAAGTGTTTAAATTAAGACAAGGTGAAATATACAACCAAAAGAAAGTTCCGGTATATATAGGAAGTGAGTTAGGGCGAAAATATGGATTAAACGAAATAATAAAAATAGATTCAAATCTATCTTTTAAAGTAGTAGGGCTTTTAAAAGAAAAACAAAGTATCAGCCTACCCATGCAAGGGAAAGAGAGCACCTCTGTAGATGATATGATATTAATTCCATTTTACTTGGACTTAAAAGAAAACTTCATTCAATATTTGGAGTCATTACAATTTATAGCGAACGAAAAAGCAGAATTAAAAGAGATAATAGATATTTTGAATAAAGAAAAAATAGCTGATTATTATTTTAAGAACTACAAGGACCAACTCGTATATATTCAAAATGATTATATTAATTTCTATGTTGTCTTTTTAAGTATTGGTGTGGTTTTTGCAGCCTTTTCAATAATAAGCATTATAGGAATGATTATGCAAATAATTAAAGATAGTGAATATGAATACGGTGTAAGCATGATGTGTGGAGCAAGAAGAGTGGATATATTTATCCGATTAGTCACACAGATTATATTTGTATTTGTCGTAGGAACTTTCTTGCTGTATGGGTTCTTTGGAATAACAAAAGCCTCAAATAGTATCTTGTGTGGTGTACTCTTAATGATAAGTTTGGTATTAATCTATGGTTGGAACAAAATAAATATCGGGGAAATAATAAACAAAATCAAAAAGGAATAGATAAGTGGTGATAATATGAAAATCTTGGAAGTAAAAAATATAAAAAAAACATTTGGTAAAGGTGATAGCGAAGTAAAGGCATTGGACGGGTTGTCTTTATGTGTTAACCAAGGAGAAATGGTTGCTGTGATGGGTGCATCTGGCTCGGGGAAGAGCACTTTACTAAATATACTGGGCATGTTGGATATTCAAACAGACGGAGACTATTACGTGAAAGGCAAAAGAGTGAATGATTATAATTCTAAGGAAAAGGCAAAAATGAGAAGCGACTTTTTTGGTTTTATAGTTCAAGATTTTGCATTAGTTCACGAGATGAATGTTGAAAATAATGTTAAGTTGCCTTTGGCGTATGCGAAATTATCTTCAAAAGAAAAAAAGGAACGCGTTAAAAATGTGTTGGCTAAGTTAGATATAGATAAAAAAATAAATAGTTATCCTCATCAATTATCTGGTGGTCAAAAACAAAGGGTATCAATAGCAAGGGCATTAGTGAACAATGCACAAGTTCTCCTGTGCGACGAGCCTACAGGTTCGCTAGATTCAAAAAATACTATTAGAATAATGGAAATATTTAAAAAACTAAAAAATGAAGGAAAAACATTAGTGATTGTCACACATGAAAAAATGGTTGCTGAATACTGTGACAGAATTGTAATGATTAAAGATGGAAGGATTGTTTAATAAATATATCAAAACTTTTGATATTCTAAAAATTAAAAGTCTATAAATCGATAAAAACACTTGACCTGGGGGTTACCCATAGGAATATAATCGCCATATATGAGGAAGCGTCGGAAGAATTAGGAACTCCAGTTGAAAAATTGAAAGCGAAATTAGAAGAAAGAAAATAAACTATTTGGGTACCAAAAAACTCCTCACGAAAAGTGAGGAGTTTTAATATGTTAATGACTCAATATACAGTTTAGAATTATCCTTTAAAAATACTAATAATCAGGATGACACTAAATTATTCTTTATCCAAGAATTTATAAACCAATGCTGCTACAGCCGCGCCTACTAATGGAGCCACGATAAAGATCCATAGGCTGCTGATTGGTTTAGCATTACCACTGATAGCTGCGATGAGGGCAGGACCAAAAGATCTAGCAGGGTTTACAGATGTTCCTGTAAGTCCAATTCCCAAAATATGAACAAATGTAAGTGTAAGACCAATTACAAGTCCGCCAAATGAACCGTGGTTAGCTTTCTTAGATGTTACACCCAAAATAGCCAAAACAAAAATGAATGTAAGACCAGCTTCCACAGCTAATGCTGCTACAGTGCTTCCGTTCACACCTGCCGTACCATTTGTGCCAAAGCCTAGAAAACCAGTTTGGTCTTTAATCTTAGCAAAATGCCAGATAAACTTAAGAGCAGCCGCTCCTGCAAATGCTCCTAACAACTGAGCTATTACATACCCTATAAACTCCACAAATTTCATTCCGCCACTAATCAAAACTCCCAAAGAAACCGCTGGGTTGATATGGCATCCTGAAATATTTCCGATAGAATATGCCATAGCTACGATAGACAAACCAAATGCTAGCGCTGTCAAAATGTATCCAGCACCGTAACCGACATCAGTGCTGCATCCTACTAACATAGCTGTTCCACAGCCCATAGTAACCAATACTGCTGTTCCAATAAATTCTGCAAAATACTTTCTCATAAAAACCTCCTAAAATATTTAAACTCTCCGTCCAATATGGTGTTTAGCAAAACACCTGACCCAAGACTATTATAGCACATTATGGTAAAATAAAATCATAAAGAGAGGTCGGATATATGAATAAACAACCAACATCGGCACCAGCCGAGCAGCAGAAGAAAAACAAAAAAATGATGTGGTACACCCTAGCATTTATGGGGTTCACCACAGTATGGGGCTTTGGAAACATCATAAACGGATTCGCATATTACGGCGGATTGCCAGCGGTAATACCATGGGTGCTAATAATGGCTTTGTACTTTGTACCATACGCATTGATAGTGGGCGAACTGGGCGCCACCTTCAAAGAATCCGGAGGCGGAGTTAGTTCTTGGACACTAAAAACTACAGCGCCAGTGTTCGCGTTCTTTGCAGGATGGATGTACTGGGTAGTACATATGCCATATCTATCGCAAAAGCCAAACCAAGTTTTGGTGGCAGCTAGCTGGGCTATATTTGGAGAAAAGGGTGCAAGCAAGATTGAGCACCTACCAACATTAGCAGTAGCACTCGCATGCTGGGGAATATTCTTATTCTGTATATTCCTAACAACACGCGGAATAAGCATAATTAAAAAGATAGCGTCAGTGGCAGGTATTTGCTCATTCGTATTATCCTTATTATTCATACTAATGATTTGGGCAGCGCCTCACATCACAGATGGAAACGTGCACCAAATCAAATGGAGTTTCGATACATTTAAACCAGAGATGGGAATTGGATTCTTCACTAGCCTATCCATACTAATACTGGCAGTAGGTGGTGCAGAAAAAATAGCTCCATACGTTAACCAAATGAAAAAGCCGGGCAAGAGCTTCCCTAAAGGAATGATAGCAGTGGCAGTAATGGTTGCAATCTGTGCGGTGCTTGGCACAATAGCACTTGGAATGGTAACAGACCCAAGCGCACTTAAAGACAAAGATCACTTCGTAACAAGCGGAGCGTACGAATCATTTGAAAAGCTAGGATTGTATTACGGAGTAGGTTCACTATTTAGAATAATATATGCAATTACGCAAGGAACATGTTTCTTAGCAGCGCTTATCATCTCGATAGATGCACCACTAAGAGTCCTACTAGATAACGCAGACACAAACTACATACCAAAAGGACTACTTAGAAAAACAAAGAGAGGCGCATACAGAAACGGCCTAATATTGGTAGTAGTAATTGTAACTATACTAATGATAGTGCCAGCACTAGGTGCAGGAAACAATGATGCACTAAACAACTTCCTAACGAAAATGAATTCAGTCTGTATGCCACTTAGATATTGTTGGGTGTTTGTAGCGTACTACTTCCTAAAGAAGAGATTCTCTGGACAAGAATCCGACTACAAATTCCTAAAGAACAAATACCTAGGAATGACAGTAGCAGGATGGTGCTTCTTACTAACATTGATATCATGCATTATGGGAATGTATACCACAAACAAAGATGGAACAATAAACATCTTCCAGACAGTATCGAACGTGATAGTACCTATCGTTCTAGTATGCTTAGGATTTGTGATGATGGCGATAGCTAGAAGGCAAAACAATAAATAAAACCACATAATAAAAAGGCTATTGGAATTTCCAATAGCCTTTTTATTAAGTAAAATCATTAGCGTTTCTTGATATAATTCAATATTTCCTCGGTAGAAATTGCCTCTGCGCCAATAATAGCAGTAAACATTCCTATAACTCCAAAAGCAGTACCGATAATACATAAAACTAAACCTGCGTTACAAATGCTTTCTGTGTTTCCGCTTGCCTTTGCCACGGCAGCAAGAACTAGACCAACAATACCTAAGACCAGGCCTATCTGCCAGCAGCAACCTAACACGATTGATAAAATACCAAGCACTAATGATGCAACGGCATAACCATGTTTGTTCTTCTCCATTCTGAATTCCTCCCGTTTATAAGCTAATTCAATTATAAAATAAAACTAATAACAGTGTCAATTGATTAAGCAGCATCTATTGGCTGTAAAAACTCAAAACCAGGGATGTTTCGTATAATCGAAAACAAAATATACAATCCCAAAGTAATATACAAAATAGTAAGGTTCACTTTAGAATTCCTAAAACACTTTGGCTTTCCAATAAATGCAAAAACACTAATAATAATCCAAGTAACCGCCCCTACAAAGAAACCAGGATGATTTCTAAATGAACGGTAAAAGTCAAAGTGAATCAATCTAACACAAGATCTCGTAAGCCCACATCCAGGACAGTAAATCCCAGTCGTTTTATAGATGGGGCAGAAGAAGTCGTATCCAGATAAAGTGATGATAGCATAGATTGCCAAACCAGAGCATATCAAAGCGATATACGTAATAATAATCTTCTTTTGTACATCATCCAATTTATCCAACAGTTTCATAAATTCCTCCGCGCCCAAGACCTATCAATTATTTCTTAACCTTCTTTACCTTAGACCATTTACCAAATACTTTTTTCTTACCATCAAGCTTGTAAGCACGAACCTTTACGTATAGTTTTTTCTTTTTCTTAATCTTCTTAGACTTAATAGTAATCTTAGTCTTCTTAGTATATTTCTTAGCGTAAGTCTTCTTACCCTTGTAAACCTTAACTTGATATCCCTTAGCACCTTTAACCTTCTTAAACTTAACCTTAACCTTCTTAGCGTTTAATCTCTTGGCACTCTTCATCTTAACCTTGCCAGGCTTTGTAACCTTAGAAGGTGCAGGTGGGTTATCAGAATCTAGCTTGTAGTTAGAATCAAGTGATTGCATCCAAGCCAAATATTTATTATTAAAGTGGTTGCCAATAAATGGCATTACGTTGTTTGCAATAGTTAGTCCGGCAGTAGTAGTTTCCGTCAAATCGCTCATTGCAGCAAGTACTATAGCAGTTAATAACTTCTTAATAGCAGGCTTTTGTACATCCGGGTCCGCCAAAGGAATACCAGCTTCCTCTAAGCAATCGGCAATCAAATCAACTGCCTGATCTCCACCTTCCATCAAATCTTGTAAAAGACCCAAGAGGAATGTAGTCTCTTTTCCCTCAGGAATCTTAGTTTTAAGTGCATTAACAAATGCAGCCTTCTGTTCATCTGTACCATCATATATTACATCAAATACAGCTTCTGTAGCAGGTTTTAAATCGTTAAAATCCTGAGATGTTTTAATAGAACCTGTTAGAGCACTAACTAGAGCATCTATTGTATTTTGAACATTCTGTTCATCAGTAGGAAGAATCTGCACTCCGCTCATATCAATACTTAATTTATATCCAGGCAATTTTTCATAGCAAACTGTTTCGCCCTTCGCAAATAAATCTAAGAACTTCTGCGCTCTAGCCTTCTTAGCAGCATAGTTGTTATCATCTAAAGCTGGTAGATAAATATCTACACCATATCTGTGCCATCCCCATTGTTCAGGTGGTACCTGAGGCACAACATCGTATTTAGAAATAGTGTTAAAGATATTCTTAAACAAAGGCTTCTTATAATTGTTCTCAGATGTAACAGCAGGAGTAGCAAAAGCATAGGTATAAATATCTTCCGCCTTTAAAGAAACACTACTTATAAATTTATGATCATCCAATTTTTGAGCTAATATATTAGAAATGGCAGCGCCTCTAGAATAACCAGTAATCCAAATCTTTACATCTTCTTTAATTCCATTTTCTCTCACATAAGAAGTTAAAGCTTCATGCGCTTTGTCGGCTGCATTAGTAAAGCCTTCATGCATAGAGCCTCCGCCCACATCTACATTGCCGAACCATTCTTTGCCGTAGTTGGCATTTCTAAAGTTAACAGCAATAAGTGTGTAGTCTTTGCCGCTTACCTTTATAGTCTTCTTGGCAAACACAAAACCAATAGTATCTTTAGTAGGTTCCTTATTAAAGTCTTCATTCACAAAGATAGTGTCAAATCCATTTGCCGAAAGCAAAGCCTCAATATCCTTAGATAAACCAGACCAAACAGGATCCGACATAGTATTACCCGAAGATGCACATGCCGCACACATACTCATAGTCGCAAGATGCGGATTATAAATATATGAGCTATCGGCAAAGTAACTGTCTGAATAATAGTAGTCACTCGTATACTCATCCTTAGTTACCATCATCTTCGAAAACTGAAATTGCTTCTTCTGAATAGCCTCAGCCTTGGCTGGTGTAAAAGTGATAGAAGTCACCACCAAAGCAATACTAAGAACTAAACTTAGAACTTTAGATAATTTCTTCATAGCAAACCTCCAAAAAACTTTATAAAACAATTATAACCAACATAAAATAAATTTTCTATATTAGATTCTTCTACAAAGCTATTATTTATAGTTTGTCTTGACCTGGGGGTTACCCCAAGGCATACAATCATAGTGCAAGGAGGTTTAAAACTAAATAATGAATGTAAGATGAACAACTCTGTGGAATCGTTCACAGAGATTTTAATATAATAATCTAATGTTATTTTAATAGTAAAAAACTACCATATAAATACACTAAAGAATAACTATATTAAAGAGAGGACGCTTGAAAATGATGACAATAATGAAAAGAATCTTATTAGTAACAGTGGTTTTTTCACTTATAATGAGTGGAATAACTGTTAGCGCGAATAATCAAAGCGTAAAGTATACATTCAAAAATGGAACTTTAACTGTTAGTGGAACAGGTGTGGCAGACACTTTTGACAAATCAGTATGTAAAGTTAAAGATATTAAAAGAGTAGTTATAAGGAGCGGCATAACAGAATTAGGTAAATTTGCATTGCCGGAAATGAAAAAAGTGGACAGTATTATCATTCCTGAAACCGTGAAAACTATTGCTCAAAGCGCAATTTTTTGTGAGAAACTTAAAAAACTTGTAATGCCTGGAGAATTTACATGCGTAGTATCTCCTGCTAAAGAAGGTGAGGACTGGGAAAGTTACTATCCTTATCCAAGCATCCTGGTTATTCCAGCAGATAGTATTCATCTAAATACTCCTATAAAAAAAATGAACCAGACCAAGTATATGTCTTTTTTGTCAAAGAAAATATATACATCAAAAAATGACAAAAAGTTTAAAAGCTATAATGGATTAATATATACAAAGAATGGGAAAAAATTAGTCTATGTACCTTGTGAAACTAAAAAAATGAGAGTGAGGGAGGGGTGTAAAACCCTTTCTATGAGAGCATTTACATATTCAACAGATGTGGAAGGCGATGCCTCTGCTTTATGCAATAAGATAAAGAAGGTGGTTATACCTAAGACAGTTCGTAAAATAATAAATGACACATTTGAACCAGGATATGATGCAATAAGAGCTGCTAAGTGGACTATAAAGACTAGGAAGTTAACTGGAGTCAGTATAAAAAATCTTTCTCTTATGGTGAGGAAAAAGTATTTAACAAAGGCTATGAAGAATAATAGAAAGATTATAAAAAAAGTAAAAGGAATGTGGATTACTAAAGATCATATATTAGTTCGCTATGATGGCAAAGCAAAAAAAGTAACTGTTCCTAAAGGAGTGAAAATTATTGCGGAGAGTGCTTTTGGAAGGAACCATAAAATTCGATTTATTAAATTGCCTAAATCCTTAACTAACATTGAGAATTATGCATTTTGGCAATGCTATAAATTAAAAACAGTCAAATGGAACAAAAAATTAAAGACTATAGGTAGAGGTGCATTTGAAGGGGCTACATTAAAGACACTTAAACTACCCAACTCAGTTAAATCATTTGGAGAAGAAAGTTTTGCAGATTGTGGACTTACTAAGATAGTATTCCCTAAATCAATGAAAAAAATTCCTAAATTTATGTTTACAAATTCCAGAGTAAAGAAATTAGTTATCCCTGGACATATCAAGACAATAGGAATGTATGCTTTCTCACAAAGCAAGGGTGATACATTAATAATTCAGGAAGGTGTAAAAAATATTGAATATGGTGCTTTTGGTGGGTATGGTTCATACAATAAAGTGATTCTAGCTAAGAGCCTTAAGAACATAGAGGAGAATGCTTTTTCTAGTACTAGAATTAAAAAACTTGTGCTAAATGGAATGAACGCAAAAGTGGGTAAAAGTGCATTCTATGGAACAAAAGAGATAGATTGTGGTAATAACCCATCTAAGTATATAACCTATGCATATATGATGACGACAGAAGGAAGTGGAAAATTCAACTGTGTATTTGATGTAATTAAAGTTACAGGCGCTAGTGGATTGGAAGTAGAAATTTCTAAGAACAAAGATTTCTCAAATCCTATCCAAAAGGATCTTAAAAATGAATCTAGAAGAATCACTATCGCTAGAGGTTCGAATGGTTACATTAATTATAGAATAAGAGTATATACACTGAAGAATGGAAACAAAATATACGGACCATGGAATGAAATTGGTTGGTAACAACTCAATATTTTGTTATAAAAATATTGAATAAAAGATTCTAAATATGTAGTAACTTATCAAACTTTTTAAGAGCCCTATAGGGGCTCTTTTTATGTAAGAGTTATAGCAAAGGAAAATAACCCAACATTTTACTATAGAAAAATGTTGAACAACACTACATTTTACTATAGAAAAATGTTGACAAAAACCTCATTATAGTGTAATTTAACAATGTAAACAGGAGGTTTTATGCTAAAACGTAAGATACTAAAAGATCTTAAAGAATGGAAAGAAAAACCAGACCATAAGAGCCTTATTATTACTGGTCAGAGACAGATTGGTAAGACATATGTAATAGAGGAGATGTTTTCTAAAGAATATGAGTCTTTTATTTCATTAAATTTCTTAAATGAAAGAGAATTGAAACATATTTTTGATGGAAATTTAGACATTGATACATTGTTGTTGAATATTTCTGCAGCTAATACGGGAGCAAGATTTATTCCTGGAAAGACGCTTATTCTATTTGATGAAATACAAGAATGCCCTAATGCCATAACGTCTTTGAAGTTCTGGACTGAAGATGGGAGGTTCGATGTAATAGGTATGGGTTCTTCGCTTGGCATAAAGTATAAAGACAGTTTTTCATTTCCAGTAGGTAAAGTGGATAGAATGAATATGTATTCATTGGACTTTGAAGAGTTTTTATGGGCGCTTGGAATAAATGAAAGCGTAATGGAGACTCTTAAAAATAGTGCTGAAAATTTCCAAAAAATTCCAGAATCTACAGATAAGCAAATGTGGAATTATCTGAAACAATATATGGTGGTAGGTGGCATGCCAGAAGTAGTGGAGACGTATCTAAAGACTAAAAACTTATCTGAGGTGCATGCTGTTCAAAGAAGATTAATTAACGATTATGGGGATGATATAGCTCATTATGCGGATGCTAACATGAAGATTAAAGCAGAAAAATGTTATAAAAGCATCCCATCACAATTGAGCAAAGATAATCATAAATTCCAATATAAAGAAGTAGAAAAAAACGGTAGAGCTCAAAAGTTTGGATCAAGTATAGAGTGGCTTAAGAATCAACTGCTAATAATTGAGGTGATTGGACTAAAGCGCATTGAATATCCATTAGAAAGTTTTGCTGATGAGACTAACTTTAGAATTTATCCTACAGATATTGGGATATTAGTAGGTATGTTTGACGAGAGTCTTAAGAAGGCAATTATAGAAGATAAAACAATAGAAAAGCCATCGTCAGGACTTATTTTAGGAACTGTGAAAGGTGGGCTTTATGAGGCATTAGCTGCGGATATGTTATATAAGAGTGGCTATTCAAAACTATTTTTCTATAAGAATGAAAAGAATACTAGCGAAATAGAGTTTGTGATACAAAAAGGTGATAAAATAATTCCTATAGAGATTAAGGCCGGCAGAGAAAAAGCAAACTCACTAAAGAACATATTAAATGACAACAAGTATGTGGAAGAGGGATATAAGATGTCCTCTAACAACATTGGCAAAAGTAATAAATTAGTTACAATGCCACTATATATGTTGGCTGTAATGTAAAAATAAAATTTATTTACTAGTTGTTTTAAGTTTTGTTAAAAAAATCGATGATAGGAGAGTTGATGATATGAAAAATATAGAAAAGTTGGTGAAATCTTTGATTGCTTTACCTAAAGAAACAGAATGGGTTGAGTTCAAACATAATAATTCAAATCCTAAAATGATAGGTCAAAATATAAGTGCCCTAGCTAATGCTGCGGCATTAAAGGGGAAACAGTTTGCTTATATTGTATGGGGTGTTGATGATGAAACGCATAAAATAGTTGGTACAGACTTTGATTTAAAAATAGCTAAAAAAGGTAATGAGGAATTGGAAAACTGGTTGATTTCATTATTATCAGACAATGTAAATATTGATTATGCTATGATAACAATTAATGGGAATAAAATATCTATTCTAAAAATATCTAAAGCAGTTCTTTTTCCCGTTAAATTTGAAGGAGAAGAATTTATAAAAATAGGAAGTTATACAAAAAAACTGAAAGATAATCCTAATATACACTCGAAGTTATGGAAAATGATACACAGCGATTCACTAGAGGAACAAATATGTAAAGACGATTTGGAAATGACAGATGTTCTAAAGTTGCTCGATTATATTTCATATTTTAGGATGAGTAATAAGCAAATTCCAAACAGTAGAGAAGAAATAATGTATTATTTGAAAGAAGAAGGCATAGTTATTATGCAAGATAATGGTCTTTTTTCTATCACAAATTTAGGGGCATTATTATTTGCAAATAATTTAAATGATTTTAAAAAACTGTCTAGAAAAGCCCTGAGAGTAGTCCAGTATGATGGAAATAATAAAATGTTTATAAAAAAAGATTATATTAACGAAAAAGGATATGCGTCATTATTTGAACAAGTAATGGAATATATTAAAGCGTTAATCCCTACGCAAGAATTAATAAAAGACTCTTTAAGACAAACTAAAAATTACTATCCTATTCTAGCCATTAGGGAAATAGTCGCTAATGCGCTTATTCATCAAGATTTTTCGATAAGTGGCACAGGTCCGGTTGTTGAAATTTTTGATAATAGAATAGAAGTGACGAATCCAGGAGAACCGTTAGTTGATATTTTTAGAATAGTCGATAATCCTCCAAAATCCAGGAATGAAAAGATGGCCGCATTACTGCGGAGGTTAGGGGTATGTGAGGAACTAGGATCTGGTTGGGATAAAATTGTAAATAGTTGTGAATTCTTTCAACTGCCAGCGCCCAGGATAACTATCTATGAGGAAAATACGAAGGTTGCTATTTTTTCTGACATATCATTTAAGTATCTATCGACAGAAGATAAATTATGGGCATGTTATTTACATTCTTGTATTAAATATCTTCAAGGAGAGCAGTTGACCAACAGCTCTTTGAGAGACAGATTTGGATTAAAAGATAGTTCAATGGCCAGTGTTTCGAGACTCATAAAAGATGCTGTAAAAAAAGAGTACATAAAGCCTCTCGACCCAGATACAGCGCCTAAATACATGAAGTATGTTCCTATTTGGGCATAAATCTAACTTGCTGGTAACTTGCCGAAATAATAAAAAGTAGTGCTTGGGAAAGGAAATAGCCCCAACATATAGTGTGTTTTGTAAAAAAAATGTAATATTTAACTTGCTGGTAACTTGCAGATATGTCGATGTAGTGTCATTGTGACAGTAATAAAAAAGCTTGCAAAAGCTTTTTTATTTGCTTAAGTATTCAAAAGTTTATAAATTGATGTCCCCCAAAAAGTACACCCTACTCAGCACAATCACAACCGTATAAACTTAGATTGAAGAACGAAAAAGAAAATCAAAGACAAATTTTCTACATTCAGACAAATGAATGCATCTGTATCATATTTGATAAATAGTGATATAAATGAAGACAACAGTATTTATTCTGCTGGGATATGGTAAGAGTTAATTTTTAAGGAGTCAAGAAAGAGCACGGATTGGTGTAAGAAAATATCATGTGATTAAATGTTGCATAGAAATGTTAGCCCTAAAATAGTATAATTATAGCAGTGATTAAAGGAGCATATCATGAAGACAATTAAAAGAATTACAGCAATAATACTAACACTAACATTAGCTCTATCTGTAGCATGGAGCGCACAACCAGTAAAGGCGATAGACTGCGCCGGTGGCAAAGACTGCTACAGCACAAAGGTAGACAAAAATGGCTTCTATATAAAGAAGGGAGTGCTAATAAGATACCTCGGCAACAAAAAGAAACTCACCCTTCCAAAGAAAGTAAAAGCCATAGGTGAAGCAGCTTTCGAAATAACCGACTGCTACAAAGGATATGTCAAAACACTAATCATCCCTAAGACTTGCAAGACTATAAAGAAAGAAGCCTTAATCTTTAGTGGTATCAAAAAAGTCGTTATGAAAGAAGGCGTAAAGACTCTAAAGAAGAGATGCTTCGCAGATACATACCTTAAGAAAGTGTACTTCCCTAAATCAGTAAAGAAAATAGGCAGAAGTATTATGGAGACAGAAGAAGGACTCCAAGGCACAAAGATATACGTTTACAAAAACAGTAAAGCTCACAAATATTTTAAAAAGACAAAGAATCAACCTTACGGAAACTATAAATTAAAAATAAGGTAAAGGAAGGTAAATAACATGGGTGCATATTATACAGTTACCAGCGACAAAAGTAGATGGGTAGCATTTTTCCTATGCTTACTTTTCGGCTATTTAGGTATTCACAATTTTTATGTAGGAAAAATCTTCTGGGGATTAATATATTTATTCACTCTAGGCTTTTTCGGAATAGGCTGGGTGATAGATTTAATTAGATTACTACTTGGAACATTTAAAGATGGCGATGGAGTGCCATTGAGAGAGTAATATGTAATAAACGACATAAAATGTTAATAAATATAAAGATTGTTATATAACTACATAATAAAATTCGACTTGACATTTTCTACGTATTATGATATAATTAAGCCATCTTTAAAGAAAGGAGAAAAAAATGACAATTGAATATTCAAAGCAAAGACTATGTGACAACATTGACTATTCGCTTAAAGAAGGGAATGTAAAACTTGGGGAAATTGAAATAGAAGCAGGAAAAACCCAAGGATACTATTCAAGAATAAAAAGGCGAAATGAGAAGTCAGAACCCAGTTTAAAGTTTTTATACATTTTATGTAGAAAGGTAGGTATTCCAATGGAAATGATGATTCAATCAGATAATTTAGATTTTACTAATGGTTCAAAACAAATCAATGAATTATTACAGAAGTTAATTGCAAATACGATAAGCAGAAACATCGACTGGAATGTTGACAAATTAAGAAAAACTAGTTCATTTCTAAGCAGAATAAGGTTGACGGATGAGGAAATGGAAGCGATTAATAGTCATCCTGAAGAGGATTTAATGGGACACGTTATGTCAAACGCCACACCAAACGATTATTATCATCATTCATACACATATGGCAGAGATACTAAAGATTGTGAAGATTGTTTTTATGCACAAGTAACTAATGGTCTTGAAGTGACTGTGTTAAAGGTAATTAACGACAAGACAAAGGAAGAGGCTATTGAAATGTGGATACGTAGTGGAGGCCGTTGGGAGATAGCATGCAACGACAAGGGCGAGCAATTCACTTCACTTTTAGTGAAAGACTTATATAAAAAGATTAATAAGTATATAAATGATGATACAATACATATTAGCAGCGAATTGAAAGAAGCTCTTGATAGTTATCTAGCCGAATAATAATTATAGGGGAAAGTGAATTATTCACTTTCCCCTATTGTTATTATTCATATATCAGTGATCTGACATATAATAGCCGTCAAAATATTCAAAGATAAATAATTGTTATAACGTTTTTATAATATATTGTAAAATGCCTTTAATTCATCCATATTTATTTCGATTCCACATTGCTTTAAATCAGCTTTTCTTTTAGTAAAGAATTTATGGATCATTTTTTCTTTATCAGCTGCTGTCCCATGGTGAAATTGCTTATGGCATTGAGGACATAAGCATATTAAATTGTATGTAATATCAATATCGTGTTCAAAAGCGCCTTGATACGAAATTGGTATTAGATGATGTGGTTCCATATATTTTTTCTTAGTCTTTCCAGAGATAAATGATTTATGATTCTTATTGTTTTCGCATGTAAATTTTGCTGCATCAAGAGCGCCTCTGCCGATTTTAGGATTACCAGTATATTTTTTCTTATTTGACGCTTTCCTGTTTGTCCCTGGTGGAGCGTTTCGTGGATGTTTAGCGGTTTTTATTCCTTTTGTCTCAGAGTTTGAAGAAGAAGCATATTCAATATCTTCCTTCTCTTCTTGAACTTCCTCATCTTTTTGAATGGTTGTTAAATAGTCCTTGCTCAATTTGGTTAAGCCAATAATGTTGAAACTATTGGCGTACTCATGAGGGATACCAACTGCCAAAACTGTATTCGAATTTCTATATTTAAACATTAATAAATAATCTCCTATAGTAAGCCCTAATCTAAAGTCCTTAAATGCGTCGCCATCTTTTTCCTGTTTTCCTATATGAACTTGAGCATCACCGCTATGTGTTGTTATCCATTTATGCAAATGAGTATTCAAAAGAACATTTGAAGACGATTTATACTCTCCCAAAGCGTCTTTTTGTTGAATATAAGACAAGTTTAAGTTATTCCTTCGTTTGAGGAGAGTATAGATGTTTTTCTCATAAATACAAACCTTATTATTTCTTTCTGTTTTTGATGTGTCTCTATGCAGTAGGTAATCTTGAAAATTTGCATTGGAATAGAAGGCAGGAGAGAACACATTATCAACATATATATGTGTTTCATGATTTCTCAATCCAACTTTATTTGCTTGTACAACATTACTTTTTTTAAGAGCTTTGCAAAAAACATAATCCTCAAAGAAGCCAGGAATCAGATCTCTGTTAATATTAAAAGGGTTAATTCCTATACTTTTTAAATATTTTTTCGCTAAATTTAATGGGGTAATATCTTTTTTTGGCATCTTAAATCCTCCGATCATATATTATTTATAAGACAATAATAATACAATATGATATTAGGAGTCAATCCAGCTAAAAAGGGGTTTACACCATGATAAAAACATAATATAATACCGATAGAAAAGAATGGAGGGACGTTATGAGTAATACAAAGAAGAATGTTGGTAGACCGAGCGGAAGAAAGAAGACAGCCAAAATAGAGATAGCTATTGAACCAGAAATAAAGGAAGAGTTCATGTCCATTTGTTATAGCAAAGGTTATGTTCCTTCTTCACAATTATATCGTTACATTCGTGAGTTTATTAGTGATAACAAAAAGGAATAAAATAGCACGAGTAAAAACAAAAAGGTGTATTTAACACAATTGAAGCAGTCCCAATTATTGGACAGCATTATTGATAATAATTGACTATGCAAAAGAATAATTGATCATAATTGTTTCTTTAAATATGATGTAGTTTTTAATATAATAGGGAAGTGGTTGTTATAAAATCAAGTACACAATCATTTCGATATGGAAGGTAATAATAAAATGAATATAGCAACAGTGTTTAGCGGTATTGGTGCTTTTGAACATGCACTAGATAAAATGAATATTGATTACAAGATAGTGTTTGCGTGCGATAATGGAGAACGAGAGTTGAAGATGTCGTATGACCAAATAGAGAGAGAAATTGAAAAGAACCAATACAAAGGAAGAGAAAAAAAGAAATATATTGAAGAGTTGTATGATAATTTGAACAAACCAAATTACGTTGAAATGTCATACAAAGCAAATTACAAAATAAAAGACGATGATTTTTATCAAGATATTAGATTTTTGAACGGGAAGAAGTATAAGAATAAGGTTGATATTTTTGTCGGTGGAAGTCCTTGCCAATCATTTTCTATAAGCGGTAAGAGATTGGGCTTAGAAGACGCTAGGGGAACACTATTCTATGATTTTGCGCGTTTGGTAAAAGAAATCCAACCCAAAGTTTTCATATATGAAAATGTGCCCGGCATGCTCAGTCATGATAGTGGCAAAACATGGGACGTCATTAGTAAAATATTTGATAGTCTAAAGTATAAATGGAAACTTTATAAGCTAAAAGCAACAGATTTTGGAATACCACAAAACAGAAGAAGAATATTTGTTGTGGGATTCAAACAAGATAAAGAAAAATATCTTGATAATCTCAGTATAGAGACTTGTGAATTAACAACGGAATTAAAAGACTATTTAGATAAAAATGTCGATGAAAAATACTATCACAGAGAAAAAGGATTCAAATGGATTACTAAACCATTAAGTTTGAAAAAAAGAGTTAGCATTAATGGTACAATTGCTAGGACTCAAGCTGCAAACCAACAATTCAATTGGTGTGGTGACATGATTTTTGAGGCAAATCCTAGAAGAAAGTTTTCTGAAGATATATTTAGAGGAACATTCAATGGGAGAGTAGGTGTAGCAAGAAAACTTACTCCACGAGAGTGTTTGCGCTTAATGGGGTTCAATGATAGCTTTGAAATAGCAGTGCCAGATAAAGAGATGTATAGACAATCGGGCAATTCTATTGTGGTTAATATTTTAGAAGGCATAACAAAAGGAATAATAAATACAGGAGTATTAGATGAGGAAGATTAAAGTAGGAACTATTTTTAGCGGAATAGGGTCTTTTGAATGGGCATTAAAAAGATTAAATATAGATCATGAAATATCATTTGCTTGTGATAATGGAGACATCGAATTAAAAGATGTTAATTACGAGGATGTTCTTAATCAAATAAGAAAAGTGAAGACAATAAAAGAGATGAAAGAGATTGAACAATCGCTATATTCATCAAGTAAAAAAACTAATTTTGTGGAACAGTCATACAAAGCAAATTTTGATATTGATGATAATAACTATCACTACAATGTCTGTTTGTTGGATGGCACTAAATACAAGAATATAGATGTACTTGTTGGAGGGAGTCCTTGCCAGGCCTTTTCAATTATGGGGTATCAAAAAGGACTCGAAGATGCAAGAGGAACCCTATTCTATGAATACGCTAGGTTAGTAGAAGAAATACAACCGAAAGTTTTTATATATGAAAACGTACAAGGGTTGCTGAAACACGATGGTGGGAAAACATGGGAAATTATTTCTAATATTTTTGATTCTCTAAACTATCACTACACAGTCGCCGTCTTGAATTCTAAGGATTACGGAGTTCCACAGAATCGAAATAGATTGTTTGTTGTAGGGTTTAGGAATAAAAAATATTTAAAAAAATTTTTATTCCCACCAAAAACAAAAGAATTAAAGTACACTCTTCAAGATTATTTGATCGAGAATTGTAAAGAAGGATGTTTTCATTATAATAAGATAATCCATAGAAAAGGAAAAGTGGACAATACGTATTTCCTTTCAGAAAAAGTAAAAAAACACGTGATGTCTGTTGGAACAAAAAACTATGTAATTCATCCCGAAACAGACTTAGAAATAGCTAGACCGTTATTAGCTACAATGCATAAAATGCATAGAGCGGGAGTAGATAATTACGTTACAGTTAATGGAAAATTAAGAAGACTAACCCCAAGGGAGTGTTTGAGGTTAATGGGATTTGGTGACGATTTTAAACAAGTTGTTTCGGATACTCAGATGTATAAACAAGCAGGAAATTCTATAGTAGCAGATATTTTTACTAACATTATTCCGAATATAGTGGACACGGGAGTATTTGGATAAGGAGAAATGGATGGAGAAAAAGAGTAATCAATGGAGCCTAGATAGAGCGTTTAATTTAAGCAAAAAAAACGAAGAAAGGCTTCGTGGTATATTGTCATGCGTCAAAGACATTAAAGAGGGTAATAAAACAATTGATGAAGCAATGAAAGAAGCTACTGATCAAGGCTGGCTTACTGGAAGGGCTAGAGATGGATATGAACGTTCGACAGCAACCCTGCTTAGATCTATTGGCTTGATAACGCAAAACGAATATGAAACAACAGAAGTAGCTGATGCTTTTGTTATGAAAGATATTTCGTATAGTGAAATGCTCATTCTTCAATTAACGAAAAAAGAATTCAAACTTGATGATGAATCTGAGATTGTTCATCCATTTTTAGTAACATTGAAAACTCTATTGTTATTACAGGAGAAGGATCCTAATCAAGGATGGATTGACTCTTATGATTATTTATATTTTCTGACGGAATTAAAAAGCATGGAAGATATTGAAGATATGGTCTCCAATATCATAAATAAAAGAGAAAAAGAAGATAGAAAAGTAGAGTATAAAAAAGATCATGATTTTGATATGTGGAGCAGTGCTTTTCTATCAACAGGATTAATAGTTGAAAAAGAAGAGATTAGTACTCCTAATAAATTTGAGGTTAAGTATGAGTTAAAGAGTAGTGAAATAGATTTCATCGAATGGCTAGTAGATGATGAACAATTGGACAAAATAAAAAATATAGAAGAATTCACTAGAGATGAAGTAAAACGAGATGGAGTGTTAAAGGAGTTTGGAAAGCTAAATGGAGGGATGGTCGAAGTCATTCCAAAAGTTAACTTATCAGATGAGTACAACATCGATAATATAGAAACTTGTGATAGAACAATTTTATTTTTGTATCTGTTTGAAGGAGTTTCTCTAAAAAAAATAGAAGAGCGTATATTTGGAGTAAAGGATTCTGCATCTGTAGGATACTTTACTACACTTATCTTAGATTCATATGGTGTTAGAGGTGAGGAGCACAAAGGAATATGGAAAGCCTTTGCTAATTATCCTAGCATTTTAAAAATAGCTTTAAAAGAAATTAATAATACAAAACTATATTCAGCACTATTCTCTGATAGTGAAGAAGATGAAAATTTAGACAAATATAAAAAAGCTGCAGCTTATTTAAAAAAATACGCCGCATGTCATGATATTGATCTAAATAAAGACTTATCTGAAAACTTGGAGTGGAAAGAGTCATTTGAGAAAAAATTTGCTCCTTCACAACTCAAATCAATAAAAAAAGGCTCTTTGCTAAAAAAACTGTTTATAACTGACGCGAAAACGAATGATAGTCTTGCATATTGGCTTGCATATCATGACAATTGGGGTAGATGTCCAATGTTAAACCTCCATCATTTTGGAGTGTTACAATCTGATGGACAGTGGTATGTTCAAGAAAATAAGGTTTCACATGAAGAAGCGTATGAAGAAGGAAATAGAATAAGAAACATTCTTGTTGAAAGCGCAGCTTTAATTGAAACAATGAAATTGAATAGTATTTATGATTATGAATTACTTGATTCAAAATTACAAAAAATACTTGGAGAAGATTATTACAAAAAAGGATGGATTATAAAGTATTTGGCTATACTTTATCCAGATAAAATAGCTTGTTTTTATACTGTTGAATGGATGCTGCGTGTTTTAGAAAACCTCAAGATTAATCCAATAGATAAAGAAAAGCGGTTTTTATTAAACGGACAAGTATCATTGATTATACAGCAAACAGGGTGGACATACCCTAGCTTTTGGAATGTTTATTATAATCATTTTGGAAAGAATACAAAAACTTTTTATAAAGTGGGGAACCATATAGATGGTAGCAAAAATGATTTTACAGATCAAACGGGAGAGTGGAAGGAAAAACCATATATAGCCATAGGGTGGACTAATGTAAAGGATTTATCGAAATATGATGATATCAAAGAATACATTAAAGAAAATTATAAAAAACTAAACTTCTTAACTGACAAACCTGCAAATCACAGAAGCAAAAAGGCTGGGGAAATACAATGCTTTTATAGTATTGGACACCCCGATAAGAATGAAGAACCTATTGCTGTAGTTGCCGATGGAGGAAATTTAAAATATCTTGTTGATGACTTACAGGAATATTCATTTCACAATAAATGGGATGGTCATAGAATAGATGGAAGTATACACGAGTGCTTTTTGGATGAAGATAGGCTAGTTAATTCTAATGGATATACGCAAGTAACGTGTAAAAAAATAGATGACGAACCAAACAGAAAATATCTTCTTGATTTGTACAACTATCATTTAGGAGAGTATGAGAACAGGAGGAGTTTTCAAAAATGGATTTATTCAAGCGGATTGTATAATGATGAGCAAGCATCTAGAATCATCGAAAGTCTTAAATGCATAATATTTGATGAATACATTGTAAAAAAGAGCATATTTGCTTATACAAGTAAGAAAAAGGTTAATATAGAAATTGAAAAGTATAAAGATGAAATTAATTATGGAATTGATGTAAACAATAATAAGGAAAAAATTGGTGCTCTTAAATTATATTTGAGATTTCTAAATCAAAAACATAAAAAGGAAGTGATTGAATTGAATTATAGTGATAATAATTATAAGAATAATAATGCAAAGAATAGAGTAATGTTTGGAGCTCCTGGAACGGGAAAGAGTTATCAACTTAAGAAAGAGTGCGATAATTTGGTTGAAGATGCATCAGATTATGAAAGAGTCACTTTTCACCCGGATTATATGTATTCGCAATTCGTTGGCGCATATAAACCATATATGGATGGAAGTGATATTATGTATGAGTTTGTGCCAGGACCGTTTATGAGAGTGTTGACTAAAGCATTGAAAAATCTTAATAGCGAGGAGGCAACAAGACCATTTGTTCTTATTATTGAAGAAATAAACCGAGCGAATGTTGCTGCAGTTTTTGGAGATATATTTCAATTATTAGATAGAGACGAAATGGGAACTAGTGAATATGCAATCGAAGCTTCTGAAGAAATAAAGGATTATTTAGCAAAGGTATTTGATGCAGATCCAAGCTCTTTTGATAAAATTCAAATACCAAACAATATGTTTGTTTGGGCAACGATGAATAGTGCGGATCAAGGAGTCTTTCCTATGGACACTGCATTTAAGAGAAGATGGAATTTTGAATATCTCAACATTGATAATAATGAAAATGAAATTGAAAAATATGAAGTATACATTAATGAAAATCAACAGAAAATTAATTGGAATATTTTAAGAAAAAGCATTAATGAAAAATTAATATCTCTTGAAATAAATGAAGACAAGTTAATTGGGCCATTCTTTATCGATAAGGATGTTTTAGAGAATAAAGAAAATAATTATCAAGAATTTAACGAAACATTTAAAAATAAAGTGCTGATGTATCTTTTTGAAGATGCGGCCAAACAAAAAAGAACTTATTTATTTAATGACGATATTGCAGAAAAGAATCAAATATTATTCTCTAATATTTGTGATTACTATGACAAAAATGGATTGAAAGTTTTTAGCAAGGATATAAGCGAGAAGTTTTTAGACGAAGAATAAAAGGATATGGAGATTTAACAAATTGAAATCTATCGATATTCAAGAACAAAAAAGATATAATAGAAAAGAGTTAAAAGAAAAGTTTAACACTGATGAAGAGAGAACAATATCCATTATAAAAAAACTAAAAGAACTGAACATTTTGAAGACTGTTAAACACACTGACAAGCAACTGGAAATGCGAGATCTTTTGGATGAAGATATAGAAATAGTGGATGAAGAGGAAGGCAGTTCGGATCACTTGTACGTGTTTACTTTTGTTGGAATAATACTTGTAAATCGACTGGTTATTAGATGTTATCCAAAATATTTAGAAGATATAGAAAATGATAAAGAAATAGACGAAAAGCTTAGAGTAATTATCAAGGTACTTCAAATTTATAATAGAAGAAAAGAACAAATTGTAAACCTATATATTAATAAAGATAAGAATAAAGGCTTTAATTTACTTGCTGCAACCGTTTACTTGATGAACGATTATTATGAGAATGGCATTTATACAAATGAACAGAAAACTATAGAAACAAATGGAAATGGTGAAATAGACTGGAATAAAACAATTGATAAAACATATCCAGTAATCAAGGATGGTAAGCCATATTATTTTGAATTACAAACTAGAAAAAGAATAATAGACGATTATGATTTTTTTAAAAGACTTCATGAAATAATACTTACCAAATGCAGTAAAGATATTAAAGAAGCCGACCTGATGAATATTCTTGGTTTGTCAGAGTTATATCTAAGTGATGGTGATTTAGACCAATTAGGAGAGAAGGATTATATACTTAAAAGACTAAATGATGAAAAGCATGAACAATATAATACAAGAAAACTAGAATTGTTATCAGTCATGGAAGCATATATTAGTCATGAGGGAACAATTCAAAACATTGATAATTTCAGTGTATTTGGAACTAATAGCTTCAATCTTGTATGGGAAAAAGTTTGTGGCCAAGTATTACGAAATCAGCTTTATACTCCAATTAAAGATCTAAAACTTCCCCAAAAGGGTAGAAAAGAATATGGAGATTGCGATGACGAACTTATTTCTATCATTGAAAAACCATTTTGGAAAAATAATGATAATATAGGAAAACCATCAGAAGCAACATTGATTCCAGATATGATTGCTGTTGGAGAAGTCGCGGGAGAATTTGAATTTGATATATTTGATGCAAAATACTACAACACTTTTATTGATGCAAATGGTGCAAAGGGTCAACCGGGCGTTGAATCAATAGTGAAACAATATGTGTACCAAATGGCATTTAGAGATTTTATTGAAAAAAGTGGAATAGATCAAAATAAAGTAAATAATTGCTTTATAATGCCAATGGATGGTATAGGAGAAGATAATTATGTAAAAAAAGAAGGAAGCGTCGAAATGTCAATGTTTAACATAGACAATAATATTAAAGTAAGAAAAATTCAAGCAAATAGAATTTTTAAATACTATATTCAAGGGATCAAAATGAATATAGAGGAAATGTTGTTGTCGGATGATTGATTAATTAGTTTGAATTAGTAGAGTTAAAACAACTTAAACTGCTAGGAGAATGCCTAGCAGTTTTTGTATTGTATATAAATATCTATATACAATGTATAAAAAAGTATTGCAAAATGTAAGCAAATATGATATAATGCAACCATAGAGAGGAGAAGAAATATGGTTGTTAAGAGATATTATGATAAAGGTAACTATGACAAACAAAAAGTAATGGAGCTGATAGAACTTGCAGCTGGGGACAGAAGTTTAAGACAGTACGCAACTGATGCTGGACTTAGCCCAGGACATTTATATAGAGTTAAAAGCGGAGACTATAAATTAACACCGGGTGCTATTAGACAGTTAACATCAGAAGAAGCAAATCCTCAGGATAATATTGGATTTGAAGATTTGATGAACGCAGCCGGATATCAAGATGACAATCAAGAGCAGGTGATGATTTTATCTGAAGATGAAAGGCCTAGGGACACACGTCATAGAAAAAGTGAATATGAAAAAAATGAAACTGCATTTAGAAATATAGCAGAAGGAATAATATTAAAATCATTACTAAAAAAAGAAATGGAATTTACTAATTCATCAGAAGCAATAGAACAATCAAATAATCATAAAATTAGATATGATATGTGCCTAAAACTTAAAAAAGAAGAAATTAAAGAGTGGTGGATTGAATTTAAGTTTTTAGATTCAGCAAGAAAATCGAGCAGAATGATGGGAAGAAGAATCATTAATATGATCTTTGGGCGATTATTATCTACCCCTTCCAAAAAGACACGTAAGATTTCTATTGCAGTTAATGATCCAGTTTTCTTTGATCAAATTTCCGAATACAAAAATCAAACATCTTATAGAGGAGAACTATCAGTTATGCTAATTGACACAGATAATTTCAAAGTTGAGAAAGAAGTTTATCTTTCGCACTTTGATGAAAATGATAAGAGTATGGAAATCAAATTAAGTTAGTTATCGAAAGGAGAAACCCTTATGAATAAATCAAATTTAGAATCAATGGTAATCGACATCCCTTCAGAGGATGTAAGACTAGCTGAAGATTGTGCTGAAACACTGAATCTATCACTTGATGAGTTTATGCATAGAGCTCTTCTTGATGAACTGGATATTGTAGTTGATTTCTACTCAGATATTCGTTAGGTCTAGTTTGCGCGCAGAAAGGGCTCAAACCATAGGGCTCTTTTTGTGTCCCCTTTTTTAGAGATATGCTGTCCAATAAACAGTACTCACTATAGTTTATTATATACCCGTAAGATGGATAAATGGTTTTAGATAGAAGGAGAAGAGTATGATTTTTTATAGAGTTGAAGCAGATGTGGTTGAGAATGAAGAACTTAAGAAAGCATTTGATAGTGTAGAAGCACGTAGAGAAATAGGCAAGGAGATTGGTAGAAAAACTGAAGAATTTAATTCAGACTCTAACTCCTTTATATGTGTAACCTACTATTCAGAAAGAAGACTAGAATTAACTTTAATCATAAAGAAGCATATGGATATAAATAAACTTATTGAAGATTATTTAAAAGTAGTGAAGATTGATATTAAACCATTCACTTCCTGCGAAATAGGATTAGAACAAATTGGTAAGTCGCTATTTACAGCTGAAAGAAAAGATTATATTTATGATTGTTGTGACACATTGGATAAGTTTGGCCTTGGCGATGTTTGTTCTCCTCACGGAATCAGTGGTTCTTTTGGTGAAGTAGTTATTGCAGGTACAAATAGTAAGGAAAAGATATATGAAGACGCAAGTAATAGTTTTTCTAGACTTACTTTGGTCCCAGAATTAGATCGTATTTATTCTAAGAAGGGCAACAAAGAAATAATAGCTCATCCTGTCCATTACTTTTTTAATACAGACAATGAAGAGATAAGAAAAAAATGGAATAGAATACTAGTTGAAGCACTTTATCAAAACAATAGAGTTCAAACTAAGCGCTATTCACATGCATATGTTGATGGAACACCTTTCACTATATCTATAAGAGACTGTAAGCAAATGTACGAAGCCAATGTAGGTGGGACTGTTATTATAAGGATAGAGTGTAGTGATGCCGATGATGATTTAGTTAGAGGTGAGCTAGATTTTATCTATGAGATTTGCCGTATTATTCAAGAGTACAAAAACAAAGTTCTAACCGTTTTAACTTTCACAAAAGGAAGCGCAAAAACCAAAGATATGATCAAGGAAAACTTGATTAATATGTCGTTTGTAGAGATAGAAGAAGATTTATCTAATGCCGCTCAAGCAAAAGAATATTTAAAAATAAAGACAAGAGACCACAAAATTGGTTGGGATAAAAACCTTTTCAACAAAATAGAAGAAGACCAATCATATTATTCTCATGAATTAAACACAATCTTTGACGATTGGTATACCTCAAAAATAAAGACTTCTGTTTTCCCTCAATACAAAGATATTGAAACGGTAAAAAAGGAGAATTTCGAAAACAAAAATAAAGGGAATGCCTACCAAGAACTAGAAGAGATGATAGGCCTTCAGTCGGCCAAAAGAGTTATTAAAAAAGCACTAGATTATCATAAAGCTAAAAAAATATTTGGAGAAAAAGGCCTAAATGGAGAATCCCTATCTATGCATATGATATTTACTGGCAATCCAGGTACTGCCAAAACTTCAGTGGCTAGACTTGTTGCTAGAATCTTTAGGGACAATAAACTCTTATCACGTGGGCATATAGTCGAAGTTGGCCGAGGAGACTTGGTTGGTAAATTTGTTGGATGGACAGCTCCTACTATTCAAAAGAAATTTAGTGAAGCCAAAGGTGGCGTGTTATTTATAGACGAAGCTTATTCTTTGGTTGATGATAGAGATGGGTGCTTTGGCGACGAAGCTATTAACACAATAGTTCAAGAAATGGAAAATCATAGAAGTGACGTGTTAGTAATTTTCGCTGGTTATCCAGATAAGATGCAGAAGTTTCTCGATAAGAATCCAGGACTACGTTCTCGTATCGCTTTCCATGTACCTTTCGAAGACTATAGCGCAGAAGAACTTTGTGATATCGCTAAATTAATGGCAGATCACAGGGGAATGAAATTAAGCGATGGTGCATGTGAGAAGATGACAGAAATCTTTGAAATAGCTAGAGAACAGAAAGATTTCGGCAATGGACGTTTTGCAAGAAATATCCTTGATAGTGCTCAAATGACACAAGCTACAAGACTGATTAATATGGACTATGACGAAGTGAATAAGTCTGATATTCAAACTTTGAGTGCTGAAGATATAGAAATGCCAGCTATGTTAAGCAAGGTAGAAAAAGTATCCATTGGATTCACATCATAGAAAGGAGTACATATGATTGAATATAAGATTAAAGAATATAAGCTTAATTCTATCAACAGAAGAGAAGTTAAGATTAAAAATTCAGAGCATAATAAAGAGTCTGCTCAAGTAGTTGACACGATAATCAAGTACCTTGCAGAAGACGGATTTGTTTTAAATCATCCTGATAAGAATTATTCGAAGTGCGCATTTATAAGTCCATGTATGTACTCATTTGTAAACGGTGAACCGGATCGTGATAATAGGGATTATATAGATTATTTTGAGCACACAGTATATGACCAAGACGTTTATAGATTAAGAATTCTTTATGAGCAGGGTGGCGAAGACATCTACTTCATTCCAAATATCTCTTTGGGCGAAGCAATGACTCTTGCTGCAAATTACAATCAATATACGTTCATATATAGAGATGTTAATGGATGTCGAGAAATTTGTTCTAAACCTTTCATGGATAAGGAAGGTAATTCATATGAGATTTCTGATGTAGTTAGGGAGATTAATACGTATGATTCGCATTTAGAAAGTGAAAAGGAACTATCACGAATTTTAGTTGAAAAACAAAAGACTTGTGAAGTTGATGGCTGGGAAAAAGATAATACTTATGAACAAAAAAATGAGTATGAATTTTATTACATTTCTAGGCCTAGACCACGAGATAGATTTGTTAGGTATGCACCTTTATATAGAACAAAGTTTTTAGTGTATTTTGAGAATAGAAGTGAAAATCGATAGGAGAGAGAGTATGGATATTGGTAATATTTTAATAAGTTGTCATGAAGCAAAAGAACAGTTAGTTGTACCACAAGGGATTACTCATTTAGAAGACAATTTAAAGTCTTGCTCTAAATCATTAGAAGAAGTTTACTTGCCCAACTCTTTGACTAAGATCGGAAAGAGAGCCTTTTGGAAATGTTCCAATCTAAAGAGTATTGTCTTTCCACCTTACTTAGAGACTATAGGAGAAGAAGCATTTTGTGAATGCGATTCTTTGGAATCAATTACACTTTCTAGTTGTATTACTGAAATAAAAGATGGAGCTTTTAAGGCTTGTAAAAATCTTCGTAGTGTGACAATTATGCAAGATGATTTGCCAAAAGAACCTGGCTATGTAATTGTTATGGGGAAGGAAGCATTTGCTAATTGTCCTAAACTAGAACAAGTGATAATAGAAACTGAAGTTCAGTTTTGGAAAGAAGCAGTATTTGAAAATACGGGACTTAAAGAATTCATTTTCCCAGATGGAATGGAAAAAGCAGAGTTGTCTGAAAGAATGTTTGAAAATTGCAAGGATTTGAAAAAAGTTGTTTTGCCACGAGGAGTATGGGAACTACCCGAAGACTTTTTCAAAGGTTGTACTAGATTGCAAGAGGTTATCAGAAAAGATGAAGGATGGCAAGAACTTGAAGATGATAGGATTCAAAAGTTTTTTGATAATGATGCTGGGAATTATAAGAGTATGTAAGTATACATAGATTAATAAGATTAATGCTATTGAACTACAAGTTAAATGATAAGAAGTGGACATTATATTAAAATGGTATTATCAATTGTTTTTAAGGAGGAAAGAGTTATGAAAATGACATCAGCATCAGCACAAAAAATCATTAGAAAGTTGAAGGATGAAAAGGACTTTCTAGAATCCATGGAAGAGAAGAGCTATTTATTCTCTTGTATCGAAGGGGAAGAAAAGTTAATTCCAGAGTATGATTACAAAGAAACGAGTGAGAAAATTAAGGAAATTGATGAGCAAGTAATAAAAATTAAGCACGCAGTAAATGTTGTGAACAGTACACGAGAAATCAAGGTGAATGGAAAGAAGTATACTGTAGATGCAATTTTAGTTAGAATGGCCCAACTCAATAGTAGATTGTATATGCTTGATATAATGCGTTCTAAACAGCCAAAGACTAGATTGGGAACTCGTTATTACAATGGTAATAATCAGCAGCCTGAATATCAATATATCAATTATGATTTAGCTGAAGTAAAGAAAGATTATGAGACCATTAATAACGAGATTGCAACTATGCAACTCGAGTTAGATAAGTTTAACCAAACCTACGAGTTTGAAGTGGACTATCAATAATCTTTTTTGAAAGGTTGTAGTGAACCTTTCCCGTGTGATGGTCCAATTTAAAAGTTCTTATTCTAAGAAAAGGATAATGGTGGTTACAGAAGGTTAGTTCATTGATTGTATGTTACGGCATTATTTTTTATTGGGTTATAGGTTTTGGTTTATAGTTTGAGAAACCGGTTAAAAATATTGTTTTTTAACATCACTAAAAACTTCACGTTCTTATTAGAGTAATCTAGTAAGAATGTGGGAGCAGAAGTTCGGTTATAAGCTCTATTTAATAATTGTGGAGGTATGAAAAAATGTTGAGTAAAAAAGAAGCTATTGAAATGGCAATAAAAGAATTTCAAAGAAGAGGTTTAGCATATGGAATATGCGATCATGGGCTAAAAGATTTGGGAGATAAATATGTGTTGACTGGATGCCCTTATCCAGGCAAAGAATGTGAGAGTGATTCATGTAGTGTATCTATTGATAAGAAAACTGGAGAAATGAAGTCATACGAAGAATGGAGTGATGAAAACTGTGATGAATATGATTTGGGAGAATATTTGAATATTCCTAAAAAGTATTCCGTTGATATAAAGCTTGATAAAGATACCTTAATTAAATGTATAAAAGAATTAACACCACAAGAGGACTCTTTTATATCTTTTTTTTATAAAGGAAAATACTCAGGGATACATCTTAAAAGTGGTTTTGAGAATGAAATTTTCAGACATGAAACAGAGTATGTAGTATTCTGTGGGGATCTTTTTCTTGCAAGGACATCAATTGAAGGTATTCTTGAAGGAAAAGTGTTCGATGGCAAAAGCATTTTAGAAATAATTGATGAAATTGGAGACTTTCGTTGGAATAAAGGAGATGATGAATTCGTATATAATGTAGAATTTTCGTACAATGAAAGAGAAATATTCGAAGAATATATATCAGAAAAATACGAGGATATATACGTATCTCCTGAAGAGTTCATGAAACTAGTTATGTTTGAAACTATAAAAGATAAAGGATTTATTGAGTCACTGCCAAAAGAAACTGAATATATAAAATTAGATATAGAAAGACGTTTGGATGAAGCTGGCAAAGAATCAGTTTGGTTAGAACTAACAGAAAAAGAGTACGCGATGGTAGGAGCATATGCCACCCAAAAGGGATTATCTGTGGTTGAAGCATTTAAAAAAGCTATGAAAGATGATATAACAAAGTGGGTTAGTGATTGCGAGAGTGATAATCAATAATTGATATCTAGATAGAAAAATATTGTAAATATAAATAATAAATAATGAAAGTGAGTGTGATAATAAGTGTATATTATTGATTTGAAAAGGACTGGGGAGAAAATTAAGAGTATTTTTGATGAGAAAGGGTATTCGGTAAAAGATGTTCAAGAATATTTGGGTCTAGCTTCTTGTCAAGCAGTTTATAAATGGATAAATGGCGCAACACTCCCAACAGTTGATCATCTTTTTGAACTTGCCAATCTATTTCAAATTAGTGTAGATGATTTTTTAGTAGGTGAAGAAATCTCTAAAAGTGAAGAAAAAGTCAAAGAAGAACATATTTACGGATACAGTAATTATAGCAATGGCTTTTGGGGATTTTGTGCATAAATAAGAAGAATGGAGATTAAATATCATTGTTACAAATACTATTAGGAGATATAACTAAATTAAAAGATTTCGAAGCGATAGTAAATGCAGCCAACACTACACTGCTAGGTGGTGGTGGAGTGGATGGTGCCATTCACCGCGCAGCTGGTCCAGCACTTCTAGAAGAGTGCGAAGGACTAGGCGGATGTGAACCTGGCCAGGCAAAAATCACTAGCGCTTATAACCTCCCATGCAAATATGTGATCCACACAGTTGGACCTATTTGGAGCGGAGGCGACTTTGGCGAAGCCGAGACATTAGCTTCATGCTATACAGAGTGCTTGGAGCTCGCCAAGAGAAAAGGAATTAGAACTATTGTATTTCCTTCTATATCTACAGGCGCGTATGGATATCCTGTTAGAGAAGCAGCCAAGATAGCGCTAAATACTTTTAGAAAGTTTTGGCAAGAAAACAAAGAGTGTTTTGACGAAGTTGGCTGGGTGCTATTTGATAAGGATACATACGATGTGTATGTGGATGAAGTGAAGATAATGACAGGGCAGAAATAAATAATCTTAAATGTCCAGTGAAAGCGGTCGCAAGTTGCGACCGCTTATCTACTTTTTAATTCTTCCCTCTTACTTCTATATTCCATAATAGGCAAATCAGCCGCCACTAGGTTTTCCGTTCCATATAGAACGGATTTCTTTGGGATTTGTGTCTCCACTATTCTTTTGTCTTGGCGTTCTACTATGCGGTTGGCTGGATTTCCGAATAGAGCAATAAATTTGTCTACCGGCTTAAATCCAGTAATTTTATTATAGAAGCGAAGAGAGATGATAGAGTGTTTATCATCTACTGGCACAAAGTAAGCTAAAATCATTATTTTATCTGAAACATGGTTAAGCCACATGTTCGGAAATTTAAAAGAGAGGTTTGTGTTTTTGATAACACTATCCTCGGCAGGCTTTGGCGCCTGTCCAGTGTCTACTTCGTTGTTGGCACTAGTACGTAGTGTATTATCATCTAACCATTCTACCTTTGGCCCGTGGCATAAGGTTTTGTTTCCACGGCCTATAGTGGTTCTATGCACGAAAGCTAAGTGCGAAACATCTAATTGATTTTCTATAACGCGAGAATAGTCGACTCCCCAATTATCATTCATTTGCCTATAACTAAATGAAGAATCTGTAATCACATCGAAATAGTCAGGGTCTTTGTCTGGGGCCTTATCTCCATACCAAACAAAAATAATATCTCCTATTTCTTTAACGGGATAGTTTTTCATATGAAAACGATCATGGCTTATAGTGGAAGCATGACCTTCTGAAGGAATAAGAGTGCAACTACCATCAGCAGCATATCTAATTCCGTGGAATGGACAGGCTATACAACCATCTATCAACTTACCCTTAGCTAAGGATGCACCTCGGTGAATACACTGGTCGTGCAAGCATGCCACATGACCGTTTTGGTCACGATAGAAAACTAGGTTTTCGCCAAATCTTTTAACTCCTACTATTTTATTTTTCTTAACTTCTTTTGAAGAAAGTACAGCGTACCATTGGTTATTTATCATATTTTCCTCCGTTTCATTTTGATACTGATAGTATAACATATTGTACAATACAAAAAATCATGAAGCATCACAATTCTATGTCGCCGCTTTTGGCGGGAGAGTTAAACGACGATGATGTGGTGCACGAGGCTAACCAGAAGTCTTGGAAAGATGGACAGATTAGTATTTTTGATTTTTAGGAGATGTAAAACTTGAAATCACAATTTGTGATTTCAAGTTTTTTAAAAAACATTAAATCCCAGTAAAATAGGGGGTTATAGCGGACGTAGAAGTGAAATTTGAAATCACAAATTGTGATTTCAAGTTTCTATAGAAAGTAGGAGGGGTATATGGAAAACTTATGGACATGGAAAGAATAATAATTAATAGAATTAAATGTAAAAAATGTGGTACTATAGTAGAAAAATAAGAGGAGTGTATTATGAATTTAGAATTAGATATTTTTTCAAAGTTTGACAAGCAGTGGGCTTTGTTAACAGCAGGAGATGAGAATAGCTTTAACACAATGACAATCAGCTGGGGTAGTCTTGGAACATTATGGGGTAAGCCTATCGCTACCACATATGTGAGAGAGTCTAGATACACTCGTGAGTTTATGGATAATAATGATTACTTCACAGTAAGCTTCTATCCAGAAGAGTACAAAGACGTGCTAGGTGTTATGGGATCAAAGTCTGGTCGCGATATGGACAAGATGAATGACTCAGGTCTAACTCCAGAAGCAGTAGCTAACTCTATGACGTTCAAAGAAGCAGAGATGACTCTTGTATGCAAGAAATTAAGCAAGCAGTTAATAGAACCAGAGAATATGCCACAAGATGTTAAGGACATGTTCTACGGCGATGAAGACTGGCACTATATGTATATTGGAGAAGTAGTGGAGGTTATCAAATAAGATGAAAAGATTATTAGTAGTGACTTTAACTGTTATGGCACTATTTGCCACCACAGTATCAGCGGATGTAATTTATAAGTCAGTAGACACAAAAGAAAAGTCTAAGGCTGGCAATGTTACATACGCATATGGTGTGACAGAAGAAATGTGCAAGGCTGACTATTGGGCGTCCAAGACAAAGACAGATGCCAACGAAGTTTTAATGAATGCAGAAGAGATAGATGCAGTAAATGCAAATGCTCTTAATACTAAAGGAACATATATGAATAACTTAGTAGGTCTTCCTTTAACATATAATGCATTTGAACTTAGAGATTCTTTGGCACACAATAGCGAGGTTCCATCTGATCCATGTTATATAGATGGAGAGTTGATAGATAAAAACGATTACTTTGGAAAACTAACTGCGGCTATCGGATACACAGGATATGCTGATCATGAAAGAAACAATGACTATGCGATAGTTACAAAGACAGCAGAAGTTCGCAGTTGGCCTACATCTGATTTTGTAGGTTATAGCGCAAATGATACGGATGATGAGTTAGTGTTAGTAGCGCTTAATGTAAATGATCCATTTGTTATCAGACAGAGAGCAGAAGTAGATGGAAAGACTTACTACTGGGGTTATTGCGACACAGTAACTGGTTGGGTTTCATCTGAGAATGTTGCTATCTGTCAGGATAAAGATGAGTGGCTAGAAGCTTGGCAAGTAAAAACTTCAGCCAAGGACTTTGTCGTAGTAACGCAAGATAGAATAACTCTAGAGCCTAATACTTACGGTGCTTATCCATCAGACATAAAACTTAATTTTAGTTCTATATTAAAGTTAGTTTCCGAGTCGGATATTCCAAAGAATATTGGTGAGAGAGGAACATGGAATAACTATATAGTTTATGTTCCAACTAGAACTGACAGTGGAAAATATGAGAGAAAGATTGCTATGATTTCAGAGCACTTTGACGTGAGCGTGGGATTCGTTCCAATGACTCAGGCAAATTTATTGAAATTATCTTTCGCGTGTCTAGGAAATAGATACGGCTGGGGTGGAATGCTAGAGTCAATGGATTGTTCAATGCTTACACGAAATGTTTATAAGTGTTGTGGATTCGTTCTTCCAAGAAATACAAATTGGCAGCAGGCTATTCCTGGTACTAGAACAGACTTAGAAGGAAAGACCGACGAAGAAAAGATGGCTATTCTAGAAAATATGCCAGCATGCACTATGCTATATATGCCAGGACACACTATGCTATATCTAGGATCTGAGAATGGAGTTGGATATGTGGTAAGTGATTTGGGAACAGTAGTAGATACTGAGCAAACAACAGTAAGCAGTATTCAGAGTGTAACTGTTACGCCTCTTACTGTTAAAAGAGCAAGAGGAACTACATGGCTTTACAACTTGACAGGTGCGGTTGCGTTTAAGATTCCAGTACCTGTACCAGAAACTACTACAGTAGCACCTACAGTTAAACCTGAACCTAAACTTACACCTACTTCATTTAAGAAGGTGAAGGGTAAAAAGAAATCACTTAAGCTCACTTGGAAAAAGGTTTCAAATATAACTGGATACAAACTACAAATTGCAAAGAAGAAATCATTCAAGAAAGCAAAGACTTATACACTAAAGAAAACTACAAAGACTATAAAGAAACTGAAGAGAAAGAAGACTTACTACTTAAGAATTAGAACTTATAAGCTAGTGAAGAGTTCAAACAAAGAAATTTACACATACTCTGATTGGTCAAAAGTAGTGAAGAAGAAAGTTAAATAAAGACAAAGTAAAAGTGGTTGCCGATTAGTTTCGACAACCACTTTTTTTATCGGTCAATTGATGCCGTTATTTAATATTTAAAATGATGGTGTCCAGTAAGAATCGTTTTTGTCTACAACGCCACCGTTCAGTGCATCAGAATCTGTGGCACTAGTAGTGATAACATCTAATTGATCTAATTCGATTTTAGTAATGTCTGGAGTTTTATAATCTTTATTCATATCTTTTACCTTCCTTTCAGTCTTGTTCAATTATACATTACCTAGTTGTAGAATCCTTTAAAGTAGTCCACAGCCGCTTTCTGATCTGCTGGTAGTGAATTGTAATAATCTGTGTTGTTGCTAATCGCCCAAGCAAGTAAAGCAACTGATCTAGTTAGTGAATTCTTTTCTGAATATATTGTTCTGCTAGAACCATCTGTATATTTAATAGTTGTATACGCTCTAGATATGAATGTTCTAGCAAAGTTGTAGTCTCGCATCTTCATAATTCCGCATTTGTAGACACCCTCTTCTGCATTATAGAAATCACTTTCTTTTGTAATCTGAATATCTGCAGTCACTGATTTGTTAGCAGTTGGAACAAGGTTCTCGTTCAAATATGAGTAGTAATAGTCCTCTGGAGCGATAACCATTCCGTATACAAATGCTGATGAGAAGATTGGTTTATCATCATTAATATCAGCGTGAGCCTCAAATGCAAGACCTGGATTATCTATAGAAAGTCTAACACTGGCACCGTTTTGTTTTGAGGATACATTTACTGTTTTGATTGATGTTAAACTCAAATCGTCTGTTACCACTATCTTTGTACCAGGCTTGTAAACTTTATTGTTATCGTTATCATCGATGTATCCTAGTTCATATGTGCTAGGAACAGTAAATTGATCGCCCTCGTCCAAAGTTTCGATAGTTTCACCATCAATCACTACTTCATGTGTCTCTTCTGCATTAAGCCATACACCCATTTCGTAGAATGAGTATCCGTAAGTAGTACCTCTCTTGAAACCTGCCATTCTAACATAACGGCTTGTGTATGTTTGATCCAAAGGAATCTGAACTGTCTTATTGCTAGTAGCTGTTACATATTGAATAGTAGTCCAGTTTTCAGCGTCATCTGAAACTTGAATTACATACTGTTTTGCATAAGCTCCTTCCCAAATGAAACCAACTGTGTCAAATGCAGTAGGAGTACCAAAGTCTATGTAATACCACTGTGGATCTACGCCATGAGTAGATTCCCATCTAGTTCCAGTCTTTCCATCTACTCCGTTTGCAGCAGAGCTGTTGTATACAGATGAAGCATAAGCAGTTTGTCCGATTGCTATATCGCCATTTGCCTCAGAGAATAGAGAAGCATCTACTACAGTTCCTTGAACGGCTGGTAGTCCGTCTGGGTTAAATTCATCTTCATAATCTTCATATTCTCCAGCCACTGATGTATAGCCTGTGTTTGCGCTCATAGCTGTTGATACAGCATGTGCATATTTATACCCCGCATCGTCTATAGCGTTTAGGATTGATAAATCAAATGTATCTAAGTTTCCTGCAGTAGCTTCTGCACTTACCTTTAGCGTTTCATCTAATGTAGATTGATCTGCTGATGTGTATGTACCATTTGCTAACTCTGGGAATAGTGTATACAAAACAGTAGATGCTGAAATAAATGTTCCGTAACGTGTTGGATGCTTATCGTCACCAGCATATCCATCCACTACATCCTTTGTAAATATTTCATAGAATGCTTCGCCGGCAGGTGCCAATAATGCATGTGCCTGATTTGCAGTCTTAAAGTAATAGTGTGTAAAGTATGGAAGCAATGTGTTTGTGCCAGTCAAACTATTTCGTACAGGCCATGGCTCATAGAAAACAATCTGAGCATCTGGATTGTACTGTTTAATCTTTGCAATCAATGCGTCTGCACCAGTCTTTAAATTATCTGCGTCAAAGCTACCTACGATATCTTGAATTACAACTACTTCGTAGCCGCCCACTTTAATAGCAGCGTCTACATTGGCAGCTGTAGATTGATAAATTAAGTTCTTTCCGCCGTTAGTAGCAGCAGTACAGTTTAAGTTAATGTTTCTCATGCCAGCTAGTCTCTCAACTACTTCTGGTAGGTTGTTGTAGTAAGTCATTGAGTTACCGATGAATAAAACATCAGTTGCTTCTGTTGGCTCGATATACGGAGAACTCTTATCTGTACCATATACATTTAGTTCAAACAATGAGCAGTTAGATGTGTTTTGTGAATTAACTTTTACACGAACCCATCTTGTTGTTTGATGAGCAAATGTTGTATCTAGTGAAGCGAGCGTGCCACCTGTCACTGTTTTTACTGTAGTCCAAGTAAGTCCAGCTACGCTAGCCGCATCATCTCCTAAAGAAGGAATCTGTGGTGAAACCTGGATTTCATAAGAGATAGGATAAGCAGCTGTATAAGCATCGTTTCCACCTGGAACTACTTTAATCTTATTAATATCCTGTACTGAACCTAGGTCCACTGCGAACCAAGGAGCAGCATCATTTGAGTGAGTTACGATATATGAATTTGTATTACCGTCTGTTAGGTTACCAACTTTAACAGGATAGTTTTTGTCTTGTCTATCATTTGAACTAGCATAACCATTTTTACCTTGTGCTAGGTTAGTGCTAAATGAACCATACATATTTTCATCTCCATCATTATTAATGATAGTTTCTTGCTCTGGACCTTGTGTAGGTGCCTGAGTAGGAGCAACGGTGGTAGTTGGTGTTTGAGTAGGAGCCTGAGTTTCTTCACTAGAAGATTCTTCCTGGTGCTCTGAACCGTACACTCTCAAAGAGAGGATACTGATTGTTCCCACTTTACCAGTGTTGTTTCCGTTAGTACCTGTACCCATACAAGAGTCTTTGTCGAAGACTACCTTTATACTTCTAGCAGTGTAGGTATCGTCAAAAGTAATTGTGTCTCCTGTATCAGATACATCAACTGCGTTTTTGATTTTTGCTGTTGAGTAGATTGTGCCGTTTGTGCATTCGCCAGCCTTCGCCCAGTTCATTACACTGTCTGCACCCTTGTTTGTTGAATTTACTATTTCAGTAGAATAGTAAACACTATAGTTTGTACAATATGAATCGAAGAAGTCTGCGTTTGTAGATCCTTGGTAAAGTTTAGCAGAACTGATGTCGTAATTTGCACCCAAGTTCACATATATTGCCACTTCATCTGTGGTTGCAGTTGTTCCTAACATGTTGTTTCCGTTTGTTAGATTTTCGTTTACGGCATTGATATTTGAAAATCCGTTTCCAATACCGCAAAAGCCTTCATTTAGATTGTTAGCGTTACTTGTCATCCATGTGTAGTTTGCTCTGTTGTGAGTGCCGAGGATGTTCTCCCCATCAGCTGACACTGTTTTGGATGCAGTAAAAGTAAAACTGCCCAATACTAAACTTAGTGATAAGATAACTGATAAAAGTTTCTTCATGGTGTTCCTCCCTAAAATATAAAAACCTCAAATTCCCAATGAAATTTGTTAATAATCTTTTTATTCTTCCGCACACTTTGTATCTACTTATAATATAGAAGAAAACAAAGCACTTTTGAAATACAAAAAAGGCTATATTATATACTCTGTAATGTATATAGAGGGGTCAAATGTGTTGAAAAAGTGATATTTTTAGGCTATATTATATGTAACAGTGTATATAAAAAGCACTTTTGAACGTATTTTTGCTAAAAAGAGGTCGCTTTATGGAATTATTACAGCTTAGATATTTCAAAGCAGCAGCTGAATTAGAGAATTTTTCGGCGGTGGCAGAAAAGTATTACGTGCCACAGCCTTCTATCAGTGCGACCATAAAGAAACTAGAAGAAGAACTTGGTGTGAAACTGTTTGATAGAAACGGAAAGAGAATTTCTCTAAATAGTAATGGAAAGATTTTCTATGAAAAGATAGCAGCAGCAATAAACAACATAGATGAGGGGATAGGAAGTCTGCAGAGCCAGAAGAAACAGATTCTTCTTTACCCTCAGGCGGGTGGTAGATTTTTATCACTCTTAACTGCAGACTATCATATGTCTCACAATAATGCCTTCTTGCAGACGGTTGGTTATTCACCAGATCTTAAAAACAATTACGACTTTACATTTATGCAACCTGATGGAGATATGTCAGAGTTTGAGTATGTGGAGTTGATGCAAGATGAGATTGTCTGTATAGCCCCAGAAAATCATCCGCTTGTTAAAAAGGCAGCCGAGTCTAAAAGTGGAGAACTTTCTATCAAGCAATTTAAAGATGAGTATTTTATTGCGCACTACCAGCCAATGAACTTGAGATATTTTACTGATAAGTATTGTGAAGACAAAGGCGGCTTTAGGCCTACAGTTATTTATGAAACACATGATGATAGAACAATCAGATACTTGGTAAGCGAAGGTAGAGGACTAGCGTTACTTCCAAAGGCATTCTTTGATTTGGCACCAATGAATAACACAACAATCATTCCTCTAAAGGAAAAAGCTTATCGTACTTTGGCGATCGCTTGGAATCAAGATAAAAAGTTAGATGAAATAGAACAAGACTTTGTGGAATTCACAAAAGAATGGTTTAAAAAATTTTAAAGAGAAGGTTCATCTTCTACGCAAATAAACATATATTTAAAATATGTGTGAGCTTTTTTAGAGTTATATAGATTTATAAAACTAATAATATTTAGATCGGAACAGGCTTTTAGCTTGTTTCTTTTTATATACGACAATATTTTCTTATAGGTAATCGTTATGTCTTCTGTTTCATGGTCATGGTAACAACATACTGCCGTGTTACTCGGGACACTAAAAGTATTCTTATCATGAATAGAGAATGGAGTGATAGTAATTATGTCGCTGTATTTGTAGTTGCCTTTTATCAAATCGTCGTATTTGATGCTGGCGCCTGTTGGGAAAATCGTCAGATTTTCAGCGTGGTTGGTAGAAGAGAAGTGTATCATTAAATCCTCCGCCAAATCACCAGCATGTTTTGCATCATCGTGCTTATTAACCGCCGTCTTTGTTATCCAAAAGTTATTGAGTGAATCTTTGTAAGGGATGTTGTCTTTGTGGCGGTCGTATTGTTTCAGCAACCACAACGACAAATTGAGTGCAGCAATATTGTTATTAATTCTATATAATTCTTGATGCATATCCATTATTTTGTCATTTGCGACTCTTATCATTTTATCTTGATCGAAGTTGTGCATCATGTCATTGATTTCTTTTAATGAGCAACCTGCATTACTAAAAGACTTTATATAGAAAAAAGTGCTGGCCTGTGTTGGGGCATAGTAACTATACCCATTAGTTTTATCAATGTGAGGAATCAGTAGTCCGCTCTCATGATAGTGTCTTAATGTGTCTCTAGTTGTGTTACAAAGTTCTGCAAACTCAGTTACACTCAATGTGAATTTTTTAGTATCTCTTTTGTCCATAATTTTTTTGAAAATTTTTTTAAATTTTTTTAAATTTTTGCTTGACCTGGGGGTTACCCCCAGGCTTACTATAACATCACAGAAAGAAAATAAATAGTGTATATATTTTTTTTTACGCATAGTGATCTCCAAAAATATGCACTTTTATTTAATAGTTTTTTCTACCATTTTTAACAGTTGTGTGAGGTGAGATAAAAATGGGAAAAATAGCTTTTGTTTTCGATGGAAAAGGAACTCAGTATCCCGGAATGGGTAAAGAATTCTTCGACGACTATTATGTTATTAAACAACAATTAACTTATTTGGAACAGTATAGAATTGGTATTTTGCGCACTATGTTCTTCAGTACGAATAAGAACTTGGATAATAGCATAGACCTGTACCCAGGGTTGTTTCTCGCTGATCTAGCCTCATACTTAGCGTTAAAAAAGCACGGCATTAAACCAGATGTGGTGGCCGGTTTTGGAGTAGGAGAGATGATGGCTATATCTGCTTCCGGGATACTGAGTTTTGATGAAGCTTTTCAGCTTGCTTGTAGGAAGAGTAATATTTTGTTTGAGGTTGATAACTACAAAAAAATGTATCGAAGCAAAGGAGTTAAACTTGAGCAAAAAAGAGCAAAGGAATTGAGAAGGGAATTAAATGATGGACTAGATTACGTTCTTAGAAAACCTCTAATTCCAATTTACTCTGTAAAGACAGGCAAAAAATATCCAGAGGATTTGAAAAGTATTATAGAGATTTTGAGTGATAAAATCTTTGAACCGGACAATTGGAAAGAGACTATCATCCAAATGTATGAGGAAGGGGTTGATGTTTTTGTTGAATGCGGTCCGGGAGACACACTGTCTCATAGCATCAACAAAATTTTGAAAAACGTGACGACCTATCAGGTACATGATAGGGAGTCGCTGGAGAAAACAATAAAAGGATTAAAAAAGACAAAATAATATATCAAAGTTTTGTTCGTCTTTGATATTGGCTTGTTTCCCCTAGTTTTTCCTTTTATTTTTGTTCCGCACCTGCGAGAGTGGGTGCGGGATTTTTTTGTGCTTTTATAAGCCTTGTTTATGTGGTAGCAATTGATTATAATTATAAGATGCGCATACTAAATAAGGTGTGCAGGGAGTTTACTAAAATATTTTATAGAAAGAAGGCTAGAAAAATGACTCACAAGAGACATTCATTTTCAGGATCAGTAGGATTTGTTTTGGCGGCTGCAGGTTCAGCTGTCGGATTAGGTAACATTTGGAGATTTCCATATCTCGCGGCTAAAGACGGTGGTGGACTTTTCCTAATCGTATATTTAATTTTAGCAATAACATTTGGTTATACACTTCTTATTTCAGAAGTTTCTATAGGACGTTTGACGAAGCAAAGTCCTTTGACGGCGTATAACAAAGCTAAGCCAGGTAAGATTTGGAAAGGACTTGGAATCCTAGCTTGTATAGTTCCATTTATCATCATGCCATATTACTGTGCAATTGGTGGATGGGTACTCAAGTATACAACAGCATACGTTTCAGGCGGAATCACAAAAGTTTCCGGCTCCAAAGGATTTGAAAACTTCTTTGGAAGTTTTATAGGACATCCTTGGTGGCCAATTGTATTTACAGTTATCTTTATTTTGGCAACATCCTTTGTCGTATACAAAGGTGTAAATGCCGGTATTGAGAGAATGTCAAAAGTTTTGATGCCAATCCTTTTAGTTTTGATTATTGGTATTGCAATTTTTGCTCTTACAATCCACGGAGATGAGGGAACTGGTATAGATGGTATTAAGACATACTTAATCCCTAACTTTAAAGGGCTTACAGTCACAAAGTTTATGGGTGTAGTATCTGATGCCATGGGACAGTTGTTCTACAGTATTAGTGTGGCTATGGGTATTATGATTGCCTATGGTTCATATTTGAAAGACAAAGATAACTTAGTAAGCTCAGTTAATAAGATTGAAATATTTGATACATTGGTAGCGTTCCTAGCAGGTGCGATGATTATTCCTGCTGTGGTAGCGTTCATGGGACCTGAAAAGATGCAGGCAACAGCAGGTCCTAGTCTAATGTTTAATGCGCTACCAGAAGTGTTTAGTGAAATGGGAACACCTGGACTCATAGTTGGCGCAATTTTCTTTGTTACAGTATTATTTGCAGCGCTTACTAGTTCCATTTCCATTTTGGAAGCGGTTGTTTCTAGTTTGATGGACAAGTTCAAATGGAGCAGAAAGAAAGCGGTAGTAGTTGAGACTGCTATAGCACTATTATTGGGAATAGTTGTTTGTTTAGGATTTGTGGAAGGCTCACCTTTCAACTTCAAAAACCTTACACTTCCAAATGGCTCAAAGGGCGCACAGATGCTAGATATATTCGACTACGTTTCAAACAGTATCTTGATGCCAATAGTTGCCATCGGAACATGTATCTTTGTTGGATGGGTTATTAAGACAAAAGTGATAGAGGATGAAGCAACAAGAAATGGTGAGAAGTTTGGAAGAAGACATATGTATAGAGTGATGGTTAAATTTATCGCCCCTATACTTTTGGCAATTCTTCTTCTAGTATCAGCATTCGGAATTGACTTTGGAGTATAAATGATAAAAAGAGATAATGACAAAACAACAAACATTGCTATGGAATTGGCTTCTTTGTCTTTGGCGGGGAAAAAGCTAGAGAAAATCCCTTACAGCGACAAAGATTTAGAGGCAGTGTATGAGTATGTCAAAATCTCTGGAATCAGTGCAATCACATTTATGGCGTTAGAGAATGCTGTGGATGCGGCTGACGAAAGTTCATTTATGTTTGAGTGGAAGAAGATGCGTCTTAATGCAATGAGACGCAATCTTTTGTTTGATCAAGAGAGAAGTGAAATTACAAAATTTCTTGAACAAAACGGCATTTGGTATTTGCCACTAAAGGGTTCTGTCATCAAGGAGATGTATCCAAACCCTGAGATGCGCGAGATGAACGATAACGACATCTTGATTGATCAAAACGGCAGAGACCAGGCAAAGGACTTTATGCTTAGCAGAGGTTATCAGGTCAAGCCTAACGACAAGGGCGTGATAGATGATAAGGGAAACAGTGATGAATTTATCAAAGACCCATTTTTCTATTTCGAACTTCACAAGTTTTTAATAGAAGAAAGATATAGCCCAAAGCAGTATGATTATTTTCTTTCTATAAAAGATAGACTTATAAAAGACACCGACAAAGAATATGGTTATCATATGTCGGATGAAGATTTTTATCTATATATGATTTGCCATGCGCACAAGCACTTTTCAAGAAACGGAATGGGCATTAGATTCTTGGTGGATGAGTACGTTTTTTTGAAAGAAAAAGGTGAGACACTAGACAATGATTATATAAATGAAAAGATTCGTGAGTTTGGGTTAGAGCAGTTTGACGCAGACTTAAGAAAAGTTTCCAAGATGGCCTTTGACGAGGACGTGGAATGCTTGGAAGAAAGTTTATCTGATTCCGAAAAAGCTTTGTATGATAGTTGCCTAGGTGCAGGTATCTTTGGAAATATCGAGACTAGGTGGAAGAATGAAGCGTATGAAATGAGCGCTAATTCTACAGATACTATCACAAAGAAAGAGTATATTAAGAACAGACTATTTCCAGATGAAAAATGGTATAGAATATATCATCCATTTGTATATAAACACAAAATTGTAAAGCCATTCTTTACCATTTACAGACTTACGGTTTTGGCTTTTAGAGGAAGAAAAAACGTAAAAAAAGAAATGGATCAAGTAGGGGAAAAGAATGCTTGAATTAAGAGGCATTAAAAAAGAATATAAGACCGGTGATTTTATTCAGACAGCTTTAGACGGCGTGGATTTAGATTTCCGCGACAACGAGTTCGTAGCTATTCTAGGACCTAGTGGTTCTGGAAAAACTACTATGCTTAATATTATTGGTGGACTAGATAGATACGATAGTGGAGATTTGATTATTAATGGTGTTTCTACCAAGAACTACAAAGATAGAGATTGGGACACTTACAGAAATCACGCTATCGGTTTTGTATTCCAGAGTTACAACTTGATTTCTCATCAGACAGTTCTAGCGAATGTAGAACTTGCTCTGACTATTTCTGGTGTCAGCAAAAGTGAGAGAAAGAAGAGGGCTCTAAAGGTTCTTAAGCAAGTTGGACTAAGCGATCATGCAAAGAAAAAACCTAATCAGCTATCTGGTGGACAGATGCAGCGTGTTGCTATAGCACGTGCTCTAGTTAATGACCCTGACATTTTGCTAGCGGATGAGCCTACTGGTGCGCTTGATAGTACTACTAGTGTTCAGGTTATGGACTTGCTTAAAGAAGTGGCAAAAGATCGTCTAGTTGTAATGGTTACTCACAACCCACAGCTTGCAGAAAAGTATGCAACTAGAATTGTAAATATAGAAGATGGAAAGATTGTTTCGGATTCAGATGCTCCTACGGAAGAAGAAAAAAGAGCATCATTAGTTAATGCAGAATTACAAGATGAAAGAACATCTGAAAAGAAAATTTCTAAGAATAATGATTTAGGTGCAAAGGCTGTTCATAAGGGTCGCAAGAAAAAAGCGTCCATGAATTTTATAACTGCTTTGGGATTGAGTTTTTCTAACCTTTTGACGAAGAAGGCTAGAACTATTTTAGTTGCGTTTGCAGGTTCCATTGGTATTATAGGAATCGCACTTATTTTGTCGCTGTCAAATGGTATTAATGAGTACATTGATAGGCTAGAGGAAGATACTTTGTCGGAGTATCCTATTCAAATAATGAAAACAAACATGGATTTCACGGCTATGCTCAAGGAAACTCAAGATACAATGGGCAAACGTAAAAAGGGCGACAAAGAAGTTCGTGAGATTAGAACCGTTACTAATACTTTTTCGAATATTAAAACAAATGATCTTAAAACTTTTAAGGGTCATATTGAGGCAAATGAAAAGACTTTTGACCAGTACGCAAAGGCCGTTGAATATTCGTACAATGTAGTTCCTCTTATTTATAAAGAGTCTGATAAAAATAAGATTAGGCAGGTAAATCCTGAGAAGGCATACGAGTCTATGGGAGTGACGGACTCATATTCATCTATGGCTGCCAATATGGGTATGACTTTTGACAACTTCTTCAAACTTCCAGACGAAGAGGGGCTCTATAAAACGCAGTATTCGATAAAAGCTGGTCATTGGCCAGAGAATGAAGATGAGTTAGTACTCGTTCTTTCTGAAAATAATAATGTTTCGGACCGCGTGCTTTATTCTTTGGGTATTAGGGATGCCAAGGAACTAGATAAAGCAATCAAGGCTTACTCTAGTGGTAAGAAAATTAAGATAAGTAAAAAGAAACATAGCTTTAATTTTAAGGACTTCATCGGAATGGAGTTTAAACTAGTTGATTCTTATAAGTGCTATAAGTACGACAAAAAGTATAAGGTATGGGCGTCTAAAAAAGATAACAATAAGTATATGAAGAAACTAGTAGCAAAGAGTCGTCCAATTAAGATAGTTGGAGTGGTTTCTGCTAAGGAGGATGCCTCCGCCAAAATGCTTATGCCAGGAATCTATTACACATCAGATTTAGTTAACGGAGTGATTGATAGAGCGTCTGGCAGCAAGGTAGTGAAAGATCAAATTGATCATCCAAACACAAATGTGTTTACTGGTAAAAAGTTTGATGATACCGGCAAAAAGGGTGGAGTAGATTTTACAAAACTATTCTCCTTTGACGCAGATGCGATGAAGAAAATTTTCTCATTCGATATGAATTCGCTTGATTTTAATTCGCTTGGTTTTGATGCGAATTCAGTAAGCGATATATTTAAAAATGCAGGAAAGAAAACTAGCGAGAAAGAACTTCAAAAGTTATTTGCAGATTTGATGAGTGGATATCAGGCTTATGCAAAGAAGCACAATACGGATACGTTTGATGAATTGTCGAGTGGATTTGAAAAATATATGAGTTCACCTGAGGCTAGCAAGATTATTCAAAATGAAATGGCTAGCATTATTAATAAGTCTGGTGTCAGCATGGATGGGCAGGCTATGATAAAGATTTTGACAAAGGTAATGTCTGGTTTCCAATCTTATATTAATAAGAAAGGATACAAAGATGTTTCGAAGATGGGAACATACTTGAATGAGTACTTGGGTTCTCAGGAAGCGCAAGCACTTTTGGCTGAAGCTATGCAAGAGTATATGCCAAAAATTGACCCATCTAGCATAGACTTTAATAAGTTGGTAACTAAACTTATGAATGGCTATAACAAATATGCCAAGAAACATAAACTAGCCACAATGAACAGCGTTATGAGAGGATTTAGAAAGTATCTATCTTCTGATGATGCTTCTGGGAAGATTAACAAAATAGTTAACAGTATGGTTGATACAAAAGCTATTCAGAATTCAATGGCGAGTGCTATGAGTGGTTTTTCAAATGGTCTTCGTAACATGTTTAACTTCGATCCGACTTCTTTGGCGAGTGCGTTCAAGATGAAAGCCGGAAAGAAGGAACTAGAAGATTTGATGAGTTCACTTATGTCTAAAGAAATTTCGACATATGAGCAGAATATGAAGAATTTAGGTTACGCAGATAAGAGTGAGCCATTTGAGATTGAACTTTATCCAAAGAGTTTTGAAAGTAAAGACAAATTGGGTGGACTAATTAAGGATTACAATAAGAAGATGAAGGCTAGTGGTCAGAAGAATAAGACTATTGCCTATACTGATATAGTGGGAACTTTGATGAGTTCAGTCACCGAGATTGTTAATGCGCTCAGTTATATATTGATTGCGTTTGTTGGAATTTCGTTGGTAGTTTCTTCTATTATGATTGGAGTTATTACTTATATAAGTGTGCTCGAGCGAAAGAAAGAGATTGGTGTGCTTCGTGCTATTGGAGCTTCGAAGAGGAATGTCTCGAATGTATTTAATGCGGAGACATTTATAGTAGGGGCGCTGGCCGGTGTCATAGGAATTATAATCACACACATTTTGCTAATCCCTATGAATATGATAATCAAGTATTTGGGCGATGGAATCGAAATGACAGCATATTTGCCGTTTAGCTCAGCGTTGATACTTATTGCAATCAGTATTGTTTTGACTTTACTTGGTGGATTGATCCCTGCGAAGAAAGCAGCACATCAAGACCCGGTTATTGCTCTAAGAAGCGAATAGGTTTACATAAAAACAAAAATGGACACCAGTGAAGTGCTGGTGTCCATTTTTTATTGAGAATAGATATAAAATTCATTATATGGTATACTTACGCAAGAGTGTGAAAGCAATTTTAGGAGGATTATTATGAGCGAATTTGTATTAACATGTTGTTCGACAGTTGATTTGACGAATGAATACTTGAAAGAGAGAAACATTCCATATGTATCTTTCCACGTTCAGTTGGGAGAGGATACATATGCTGATGATATGGGTCTAAGCATTTCTCAGGAAGAATTATTCAAGAGAATGTTGGACGGTGAAGATGCAAAAACATCTCAAGTTACTGTTCAGCAGTACTTAGACTTCTTCAAAGGATTCTTAGAGGAAGGAAAAGATGTTTTACACATTGCACTTTCTAGCGGAATCTCAGGTACATATAACTCTGCATGCGTAGCAGCAGAAGAGTTGAAGGAAGAATATCCAGACAGAAAACTTTATGTAGTTGATTCATATGCAGCTTCAGCAGGTTTCGGTTTGATTATTGATACTTTAGCTGATATGAGAGACAACGGTGCTGATATTGAAGAGTTGAAATCTTGGATTGAGACAAACAAGAAGAGAATGCACCACTGGTTCTTTACAACAGATCTTACTTTCTTTATCAAGGGAGGTCGTGTTTCAAAGACTTCAGGTTTTGTTGGTAACTTACTTGGTATTTGCCCACTTCTAAACGTGGACTGCGAAGGAAAACTAGCTCCTCGTGAAAAGGTTCGTGGAAAGAAAAAAGTTATTAAGAGAACTTTAGAAGTAATGCTTGAGCATGTACAAGATGGCAAAGACTACTCTGGTAAATGTTTCATCTCACAGGCTGGTTGCTTTGACGATGCCAGAGCATTGGCTGATAAGATTGAGGAGGCTTTACCTAAGTTGAATGGCGGAGTTCAAATTTATGAGATCGGCGCTACTATAGGATGCCACACAGGCCCAGGTACAGTTGCACTATTCTTCTGGGGTGACGAGAGAGTAGATTAAGAAAGGAATCAAACTGAGCGCTTTATTAAAAACGGACAGGGCTCAGATTATAAAGATATAATGAAAACAGCTATTATGACGGATACCAACAGTGGTATCACAGTACAAGAGGGGAAAGAAAACGGAATATTTGTGCTCCCTATGCCCGTGATTGTGGATGGTGAAGAGTTCTTAGAGGGTGAGACTATTAACAACGAGCAACTATACGAAGCTCTTATTGATGAAAAGGATGTAATGACAGCTCAACCACTTCTTAAAGACTTACTAGAGTTTTGGGACAACATTTTGGAAGAAGGGTATGATGAGATAGTTTACATTCCTATGTCTAGTGGTTTGTCTGGATCATGCCATACTGCTTCACAGTTTGCTGAAGAGTACGATGGAAAGATTAAGGTAGTTGATAACCATAGAATCTCAGTTACGCTCCGCGATTCAGTTTACGATGCTAAGAAGTTAGTAGCAAAGGGTAAGAATGGCAAGGAAGTAAAAGAAGCACTAGAGGCTAATGCGTTTAACTCAAGTATTTATATTACAGTTCAATCACTTAAGTATTTGAAGAAGAGTGGACGTGTTACACCTACAGCAGCACTGATTGCTACAGCTATGAACATTAAGCCAGTGCTTACTATTCAAGGTGAGAAGCTAGATGCTTTTGCTAAGGTTCGCGGAATGAAAGCAGCCTATAACAAAATGATAGAAGCAGCTAGAACAGATTTGGCAGAACGCTTCTCAGAATATCCTAAGGAAAGACTTAGCCTATGTGTATCTGGAACATTCACTAAAGAAGAAGACAAAGACGAATGGCTTAACAGGGTAAAAGATGAATTTCCTGGTTATGAAGTTTATTATGCACCGTTATCATGCAGTATTGCTTGCCACGTAAGTGTGGACACAGCCGGTATTGCTTGGACGGTTATAGAAGAATAAAAAAAGAGGGCAGATGCCCTCTTTTTTGTGTCCAACTTATAGGACACATACTTTTATATAATTACATCATAAAAAGAAATATTAGTTATAATAATTATTAGAGGTAGTAGTTATGAGTAATGATTGGGATGTAATTGAAGAGTTAGAATTTTGGGATGACTATCACGCAATCTATGGACCAGAACCAATCTCAAGACGCAAACAAAAAAAGATTAATAAGTACAATAAGAGAAAAGCAAAAGAAGCTGCCAGAAAACAAAAAGAAGCAGAGGATCGTTTAGCAAAGAAAGTGGCAGCAGAGGTTAATGCGCAAAAACAAAAAACAGGACAAAGTGCAGCTGGTGGCAATGATGACGGAATGGGTTGTTTGTTTGCTATAGTTATTGTGATAATAGTTGCATTGATGTGGTTTTTTTCATAAAATGTAGGCGTAACTTGTATAAACTCAGATAAGAGTTAAGTGTGTGGAGGAAGTATTATGAAGAATACAGTATTGAGAATTGTGGCAGCTCTTTTAGTTGCACCGCTGATAGCAGATTATTTGTACTTTACCATAAATATATTTAGGGATCAGCCTAAGTATATGATGGTACATATGGAAGTTTTTTACATTCTAGATATTTTGGCTTTGATAGCAGTGGTGGTTGGAGTTCTTATTAGTAAATATGCTATATCACTAATCGGTATTATGGCATATGAAACTATCTATTTGATTTCTATTTTCTCTCAGATAGGAGAATTTAGTTCAATGAATTTTATGATGATACTGCAGAGCATCCCATCATTAGTTATATTCACTATGGTGTTGCTTCTTTTGACGAAGATGATAAAACCTTTGCCGGTGGCTATAATTATAGCAGCAGTGTCGATTATAGATTTGCTTTTAGATATATATGTAAGAGTGTTTGGAAATCACATGAACTTCTTTACATGGGGTAACATTCGAATAATCTCTACTAACATTTGTTATATCATAGCCATTGTGCTGATAGTTTTATTGGCTGGTAAGAAAAAAACAACTAAATAACATAAAAAATAACAAAGACTAATCACATTTTTGTGGTTAGTCTTTTTTTATTAAAAACATGTTGACAAACAAAACTAATTGTGTATAATTAAATTGTACACAATCTAATTCGAAGGAGGATGAAAAGATGAGTATATATGATTTTAAAGTAAAAGATATGTTCAACGAGGAAGTTGATTTGGCTGAATATAAAGGAAAGGCATTATTGATTGTTAACACTGCAACAGGTTGTGGATTCACTCCACAGTACGAGGGGCTAGAGGCTTTGTATAAGAAATATAAAGATCAAGGCTTTGAGATTTTGGATTTCCCTTGTAACCAGTTTGGACATCAAGCGCCAGGCAGTGATCAAGAGATAAGAGAATTCTGTACAGCCAAGTATGACGTTTCGTTTAGACAGTTCAAAAAGATTGATGTAAATGGAAAAGAAGAAGAACCACTTTACAAATATCTTAAATCACAAAAAGGTGGATTGATTAAACGAATTAAGTGGAACTTCACAAAGTTCTTAGTGGACAAAGAAGGAAATGTAGTGGAGAGATTTGGACCAACTACTAAACCAGAAGACATTGAGGATAAAATTAAGGAAGTACTATAAGAAATCAGGTGACAAAATGAGTAAGTACGATTGTTTAAAACTAGAAAATCAGTTATGTTTCCCACTTTATGTTTGTTCAAAGGAGATTGTAAGAAAGTATAAACCTTTCTTAGATGAAATTGATCTCACATATACGCAGTACATCGCAATGATGGCTCTTTGGCAAAACAACGAGTGCAATGTAAAAGAGTTGGGCGAAGCCCTCTACCTAGATTCAGGAACTCTCACACCACTTTTAAAGAAACTTGAGAGCAAAGAATATGTTGAAAGAGTGAGAGCCAAAGACGATGAGAGAAATCTTGTGGTAAAACTTACAGTAAAGGGAAAGAAGTTAGAAGACAAAGCATCAAAGATTCCTGCGCAGATGGGAAAATGCGTAAATCTTAACCAGAAGGAAGCAGGAGAACTAAAGAGACTCCTCGACAAAGTACTAGGTGGATTAGATGATTAGTCTTTGACGAAGGAAAATTTAAGGAGGTTATTATGGAAGTATTAAATGTAACATTAGATAATTTTGAAGAAGAAGTATTGAAATCAGATGTACCAGTATTGGTGGACTTTTGGGCTAGTTGGTGCGGACCATGTAAGATGATGGGACCAGTAGTGGACGAAGTGGCTGCAGAAGCTGACGGCTTCAAAGTGGCAAAGGTAAATGTAGATGACAACCAAGGTCTAGCAGTTAGATATAACATCCAATCAATCCCTTGCCTAGTTGTTTTCAAAAACGGCGAGGAAGCAAACAGAAGCGTTGGTGTTATTTCAAAAGACGAAGTGGTAGACCTAGTTAAATAAGAAGTAACTTTTACATTGAAGATTCATGTGGGCACTGATTGGTGCCCGCGTAATCTATTTAAGGAGAAGATCATGTACGATATTATTGTTATAGGCGCGGGACCTGCGGGTTTATCAGCTGCCATATATGCAAGAAGAAGTGGTAAGACTGTTTTAGTCTTGGAGGAATCCACATACGGCGGTCAAATAGTGAACACACCTGATGTGGAAAACTATCCAGGCATCGCTCACGTTTCAGGTTTCGATTTTGCAACAAACCTTTACAACCAGGCAAAGGACTTTGGCGCGGAATTCAAATTTGAAAAAGCTATCGGTGTGGAAGACGGCGAAGTGAAGAAGGTAAAAACTCCAAACGGCGAGTATGAATCAAAGGCAGTCATTATTGCAACTGGTGCAAAGAACAGAAAACTCGGCTTAGACAATGAAGAGTCTATGATTGGAAAGGGAGTTTCATATTGCGCAACTTGCGACGGAATGTTTTTCAGAGATAAAAACGTGGCAGTGAACGGTGGTGGAAACACAGCTTTGGAAGATGCGTTCTTCTTATCAAATTATTGTAAGAAGGTTTACGTTATTCATAGACGTGATGAATTCCGTGGCGACGCAAAAGACGTAGAGAAACTCCGCGGCAAAGAAAATGTTGAGTTCGTTTTAGATTCGACAGTGGCTGAGATTATTACTAGCGATGATCACGTGTCTGGCGTTAAAGTTAAAAACAAAAAGACCGAAGAAGAAAGAGTATTAGATGTTGATGGATTGTTTGTAGCAATAGGACAAGTCCCAAATAATGAAGACTTCAAAGACATTGTGGAACTTGAAAACGGTTATGTAAAAGCCTTAGAAGATTGTAAAACAAAAACACCTGGCATCTTTGTAGCAGGCGATTGTAGAACAAAGGGCGTTCGTCAGTTGGCAACAGCTGCAGCGGACGGGGCGATAGCTGGAATCGCTGCTAGCCAGTATGTATAAAATGAAACCGCTAGCATAACTAAAGCACTAGTACGTTCGGCGGTGGATATGTATAATAAAAATATGAAAAAGATGGCAAGAAAGATTATTTCATTAATAATAGCAGTAGCGTTACTAATTAGTAGCGCTACTTTTTCTGTTCAAGCAAAGAACTTAAAGCCAACAGATTCTGGTTGGAAATTAAAGTGGAGCGACGAATTCAACGGCAAAAGTTTGAACGAAGATGTTTGGACATATGATATAGGAACAGGATTTTCTGGTTGGGGAAACAACGAACTAGAATCATACACGGACAGAAAAGAAAATGTTCGCGTGAAAAATGGAAAACTGATTATTCATGCGAAGAAAGAAAAGTATGGACTATCAGATTACACATCTGGCCGTTTGAAGAGTACGAACAAAAAGAATTTTAAGTATGGAAAGATTGAAGCCAGAATGAAAGTGGTTGGCGGAAACCAGTCAGGTGTTTGGCCAGCATTTTGGATGATGGGTGATGACAGTTTGCCATGGCCAGCGTGCGGCGAACTAGACATAATGGAACATGCTAACGACCGCCCTTATGCATCAGGAGCTATTCACTGGATGGCGCGAAGCACAAACATGATGTACAGCGGAATGTTCAACGACCATGTATACAAATATCCAGGCGGAAAGAATCAAGGCATCAACAAATGGCACACATACGGAATAGTCTGGGGTGCTAATCGAATCGATTGGTATGTAGACAATAAAGTTTACTTTTCTGCAAACCTTTACGACAGTAACGCCGATGAATTCAGAGACCGCTTTTACTTTTTGCTCAACCTAGCAATCTCGAGTAACCAGACAGGCTACACTGGATTTACTGGTCCGAAGAAAAATTTCAAAAGCGCTACTATGTATGTAGATTATGTTCGCGTTTATCAAAACAAAGATAAGTCATACATGAAAGCCAAACCTCAAAAGATTGTGGAGAGTAGTGAACTAGACACATTCGCTATTCAGTTTAATAAGAAAGAAGCAGCAGTTAGAATTAGATCTTATGTTCATCCAGAGATGAAAGGAAAGACCATTTCTACAAACGGACTAATCCTTGGTCTAAAGAGTACAGATGGGAAAGACGATACTGGAATAACAGAAAAAGATTTGAATGTAGACAACGACGAAGGCTTCATTAAAGTTTTCCAAAACGATTCCGAAGATCTAGAAAACTTGGATTTACAAGAACATACATCTGCCACCTACTTCAACACAGACCTAATCTTTGAAGATGGCCTAAAGAAACACTCTAAGGCGAAGTACTATGTCCGCCCATACGCAATAATGGAAGACGGCCAGTACTTATACGGAAAAGTAAAACTAATCGACATAAAAGCTTTGAACCAATAAAGAAAAGAGTTAAGAATCTAAAAAATAAAAACAGAGTATACAAAAAAGAAAAGTATGAAGGTAACGAACGATTTTAAGTGAGTACCTTTATACTTTTCTTTTTTGAATAATAATTATTTTATTTTAGATTCTTGACTCTTTTCTTAAGTGCCTCGAAGCTTTCTTGGCTGATTACATGTTCAATTTTACATGCGTCGTCTACGGCAATATCTTCTGGCACTCCAATCTTAATCAAATATTCCGATAAGAATTGATGCCTCTCGTAAATCATTTCCGCAATCTCTTTGCCGGCAGGAGTGAGAGTGATATAACCTTTCTCATCTACCTCTATATATTTTTTCTCGCGCAAATGTTTCATGCCAACACTAACACTAGACTTTTTAAAGCCTAGATCGTTTGCCACATCCACTGAGCGCACGTGTTCTTTTTCTTTGCCGAGGACTAATATAGTCTCTAAATACATTTCTTGTGATTCGTTACTCTGCATAATTACCTCTTCCGTTCACTGCTTTAATGATTATAACACGAGAAAAAAATGTTGACAATTGAAAAAAGTTAGTCTATACTAACTGTGAGTTAGGACAGACTAACCATTTTGTGTTGCTATAAGGAGACAAAAATGATGCCATTAACATTAGCAGATCCAGGAAAAGTAAATACAATTGTTAGAATTGGCGGAAAGCCAGAGATTAAAAAGCATTTAGAGACGCTTGGTTTTGTGCCGGGCGGTGAAGTGTCTATAGTTGCCAAGCAAGGAGGAAACGTAATTGTTAACGTTAAGGATTCTAGAATTGCTATTGGTGAAGACTTGGCACAAAAGATTATGATTTAATAAACCCAAATATTATTTTAATGTTTAAAGGAGTAGCAAATGAAATCATTAAGAGATGCAGCAGTGGGAGATACCATAAAGGTTGTAAAACTTCATGGCGAAGGCCCAGTTAAAAGAAGAATTATGGATATGGGAATTACAAAGGGTGTTGAGATTTATATTAGAAAAGTAGCCCCTTTAGGAGACCCTATTGAAGTTACAGTAAGAGGATATGAACTTTCTATCAGAAAAGCTGATGCTGAGATGATAGAAGTTGAATAAAAATAATTTGCCGAGGAGGCATTTTATTTTTTACTAAACGAGTTAGTCACAACTAATCAAAGAAGGAGAAAACTATGTCGATTAAAATTGCTTTAGCAGGTAACCCTAACAGTGGTAAGACTACATTGTTTAATGCATTGACTGGTGCCAATCAATTTGTCGGAAACTGGCCAGGAGTTACGGTTGAAAAAAAGGAAGGTAAACTTAAAAGTAAGAAGGACGTAAAGATTGTCGACCTTCCAGGTATTTATTCACTATCACCATACACTTTGGAAGAAGTGGTAGCGAGAAACTATTTAATAGAAGAAAAGCCTGATGCTATTTTGAATATAGTAGACGGAACTAATCTAGAGAGAAACTTATACTTAACTACTCAGTTGATGGAACTTGGTATTCCAGTAGTTATTGCTATCAACATGCAGGACGTCCTAGAAAAGCGCGGCGACAAAATTAATGTCAAAGAGTTATCTAGACAACTTGGATGTAAGATAGTAGAAATCTCTGCTCTAAGAGACAAAGGTATAAAAGAAGCAACTGAGGCAGTGATAGAAGCAGCCGAGAGCGGCAAAGTAGTTCCTAAGCATAGCTTTAGTGGGACAGTAGAACATGCATTAGCTCACATTGAGGAAGCTGTTATTCACGATATGCCAGAGGAACAGCAGAGATGGTACTCAATCAAAATCTTTGAGAGAGACGAAAAAGTACTAGAGACTTTAAACATAGATCCAGATGTGATGTCTCACATAGAGCAGGACATCAAGGCTGTAGAAGATGAGATGGACGATGATGCAGAGAGTATCATCACAAATGAGAGATATGTTTATATAGCAGAAGTCTTGAGAGGATGTTACAAGAAGAGAGAGGCTCACAAGTCTACAACATCTGACAAAATTGATAAGATAGTTACAAATAGAATATTGGCGCTACCTATTTTTGCCGCCATTATGTTTATTGTTTATTATATTTCGGTAACTACGGTGGGAACTTGGGTTACTGATTGGACCAATGATGGTTTGTTTGGAGATGGATTCTTCCTCTTTGGAAAAGGATCATCTGCTTATGAACAAAGAGTGGACTCATGGGCATCCAAAGATGTATTCACTAAAGACCTAGGCGTAGTGTTGGATCAAGCATCCAAAGATAAAAAGGTAAATCAAAATGCAGTAGAAGCTTTGAAGGCAGATTACGAAGACAAAGACTTTGGTGCCTTTGAAGAAGACTATGGCTCATATGCTGCCGAGTTGGAAGAAAACAAAGAACATAGATCATATAGTGTGACGAATGTGCTTACCAAGTCTGGCGCACTGGATGAAGAGGGCGAGTTTGCAACGCCAGACCCATCCGAGACGAAGGGCTCCTGGTGGGTAAACGGTGTACCTGTGGTTGTGGAAAAAGGATTAGATGCAATACATTGTGCAGACTGGTTAAAAGGATTGATACTAGATGGTATTGTTGCCGGTGTGGGAGCAGTGTTAGGATTTGTACCACAGATGTTTGTATTGTTCTTATTCCTAGCATTCCTTGAGAGTTGTGGATATATGGCTAGAGTTGCCTTTATCATGGATAGAATTTTCAGAAAGTTTGGTTTGTCTGGAAAATCATTTATTCCAATGTTAATAGGTTCTGGATGCGGTATCCCAGGTATTATGGCATCGCGTACCATCGAAAATGATAGAGACAGAAAGATGACAATTATGACTACCACATTTATTCCTTGTGGAGCCAAGCTTCCTATCATTGCATTGATTGCTGCGGCGTTATTCAATAATGCTGGATGGGTAGCACCAAGTGCTTACTTCTTAGGAATAGCTGCAATTGTTATTTCAGGAATCATTTTGAAGAAGACAAAGTTGTTTGCAGGAGACCCTGCACCATTTGTAATAGAACTTCCAGAGTATCACTTACCTACAGTTGGAACTGTACTTAGAAGTATGTGGGAGAGAGGATGGTCATTCATCAAGAAGGCTGGAACTATCATATTGCTATCATCTATTTTGATTTGGCTTGGTTCAGTATTTGGATGGACTGGCGGACATTTTGGATTTAATTTAGATATGGAATTGTCAGACAGTGTTCTAGGACACCTAGGCAATGCACTCAAGTTCATCTTTGCACCACTTGGCTTTGGAAACTCTACAGCTACAGTGGCTACAATCATGGGTCTAGTAGCAAAAGAAGAAGTAGTAGGTGTATTTGGCATCCTAGACTTCGAGGGACTAACAAAGTTAGCCGGATACTCATTCCTAATCTTCAACTTACTTTGCGCACCATGTTTCGCAGCAATGGGTGCTATCAGACGTGAGATGAATAACTGGAAGTGGTTTGGCATCGCAATTGGTTACCAGTGCTTGTTCGCCTATGTGATTTCGCTAATTGTTTACCAGTTAGGATTACTATTTACAGGAGCAGTAAATGTTGTTGGATTGATAGTAGCATTGATCTTAATAGTTTGCTTAATCTATTTACTAGCAAGAAAGAATAAGTATGCTAGTGAGACTACTATAGTTAGCAAATAACATATATTATAGAAGAAACTCGTAATAGATTTAAAAGAAAGGAGCATAGATATGAATGGAATAATTGGAACAGCTATCGTGTTAGTGATAGTGGTAAGTATCGTTGCTCTAGTTGTAAGGAGCATGATAAAAAGTAAAAAAGCTGGCAAGTCTTTGCAGTGCGGTATGGACTGCAGTAAATGCAAAGGATGCCACTAGCCTTAATTAATAATCTTAAATAATGCAAGAAGAAAGACGGGCGGCTGCCCGTCTTTCGCACAGTTTCTGGACGGGCGGCTGCCCGTCTTTCGCACACTTTCGAGACGGGCGGTTGCCCGTCTTTCGCACACTGTGCGGCACTACTTTGTGAGACAAAGTAGTGTTTTCTTTTGCAAAAAAGATTAGTTATGTTAGTATAAAACCACAGGGGTGCAATTTTTTTAGTAGGGGTTTTGTTTTATAAAGATATTGAGTTGATATTTACAAACAAAACACCTATAATGTTTGTGTCTAGGCTTTTTTAAGCCTATTAATAGAGTACGGAAAATGAGGGAGAATACTTATGAAACGATTAATGAAGAAAACTATTTCTATTGTTTGTGCAGTGGCCTTGTTATTTACAGGTCTTGCTTTCGTGCCACAAACAGTTAGCGCTGATGATGTTTGGTACGACATGGACAACACTTGGCCTGAACCACATCCTCTTTTGGAAGTGCCAGAGGGAGAGACATCTCTATGGACAGGTTGTACAGGTCCTGATGCACAAATCAAATGTGCGAATGCATTTAAACTAGAGGGATTCAAGTGGAATACCATAACCCAGGGTGAGGCTGCATTCTTTAAGACAATAGATTTAAAAGATGTGGCATGTGTGGACAATGGTTCTGGATTAGAAAAACCAGTAGCAGGAACATACTACAACATGCATGTTAAGTTGAAATACACACCACCAACAGCCACTAATAATCCTAAGATGATGGTTGAAACAAGTGGTGGAATAAAGAATATTGAACTAACTAAGTGGGAGTTTAAACATAGTAAAATGAACCCTGAAGATGATGTTTTAGAGCAAGAAGTAGATGGTGTGATTTGTATGGCTCCAGGAACAGACTTTAAGTTCTGCATCAACTATGGTTGGTTAAGTGATTCAAATAAATGGCTAATGAGAAAGGGGATTCTTGAGATTACAGAATTTACTTTGACAGGTGATAATACTTGGACTACAGCTGAATCAAATAAAGATGTTAGCATCCCAGATACACCTTGGTCAGTAAGAGCGAATTATAACGATGATCCAGATGCTGGTTCATACGGTATCATCCAGTACAAAGTAGGGGATAACCCAACAGATATATCAGATACTAGCATGAGACTTGTTAGTACAGTGGGCGAGCAGGAAAAGTATCCTGCGGATTATCCTGATATAGAAAAGAGAAACCAACCTGTGGATTCAAAGGATAGATGGTGGTGGATTTCTGCACAACTTCCAGATTATGCAACGACAGCAGGATTAGTACCATTCACATACTACACAGGCTCAATTACATTTAATACAGATAAGGCTACAGCCGAGGACTGCCACCTATTTGTATATGTAGATGGAAAAGAGTATCCGTTTACTTTGCAGGCGGGTGCAAACACTCTAACTATACCTGAGTTTATGTATAGTGGCAGTGAAGAGGGAGCAAGCAGTATCAAATTCCTATTTGATGAGTTAACTGCAGGCTCAATAGTTAGCGTTTCAAATGTTACATTTACACCTACGGGTGATTGGAATCTAGTTCCTAACGCAAATCCAGACTTTACAGTAGGTCCTTGGAATATGTTTGGAAACTTTGATCCAGCTCATCCAGGAAACTGGGGTGTTGTACAGTATAAAGCAAACAAAGAGAACCCTCAGACATATGCAGACTACGATATTAAGGCTGCATCCGTTTCAGGCTGGCTTGGATGGACTGCATTTGTCAGATTAGAAAACTACTGTGCAGACTTCTTGGACGAAGGAGATCCATACGATCTTACAATTACATTGAATTCATCGAAGGCTACTGTACCAGATGAAGAAAAAGATCTAGACCAATTGGTAGTTATTGTAGGAAATGAAACATTCAAGTTTGATTTAACACAGGGCGATAATACTCTAAATATTCACAGCGATGGATATGTATTAGGTGAAGGAACAAATCGCCACGAACAAATCATGTTTGAACTTGATGGTTTAGTACAAGGAACTGAACTTACAGTTAAAGATATTCAATTTAATAATTACGACAATAAAGGTTGGACAAATGTTCCAAACAAGAAAGATACAAAGGTAGGCGATTGGACATTGTTTGGCTGGTGGAATGAAACTCACTGGAGTAAACTTGCATACAAAAACCACACTGGCGGAACAGGATTAGGTGCAATTGATATCAAGGCAAGAAGAGTTTCAGGTGACTTTGGCGCAATGGCTGCTTTAGCTATGCTTCCAGATTACTTGGCTACGGCAAAGGATACAAAGGATAGACCTATTGCTAACGCTGATGACTATCAGATTAAGGTTACAATGAATGCATCTGGTTTAGATAGTTCTGTTACAAACTATGGTAAAGTTAGATTGCTAGCTAACGACCAGGCATTTGATTTTGATATTCAAAAGGGAACAAAGACATACGACTTACTTGAACTTTGTGGAAACAAGATGACATACGACAACACAAAGACAAACGATGTTGAGTTCGAGTTGGATAAGGTTTCACCAAAAGCAATTTTGAACATTTCAAAAATTGAGTTTGTAGGACCAGATGATGAATCACAAGATGTTCCAAATGGTACAGCTTTCAAACCTGAAGGCACACCTTGGACATTATTTGCAATAACTGACCCAGACCAAGATAAGTATGGCGCTATGAGATATGAAGTTACTGGTGATCCAGCTAATCTATCGAATTTGAAGATGACTTTGAAGAGCGTGTCAGGTTGGTTTGGTGCAGGATCAATAAAAGCTACACTAAACGGTTATTTAAATTCATTGACTGTAGGTAAAACTTATAAGTTAACTGCCAAAATGAATATTGACGAGTCCGGTGTGGCACCAGCAGACAAGAATCCACCATACAATAAACAGTTGAGAATAACTGCAGACAATAAGAATTATGATTTCGATGTTGCCAATCCAGCTACAGGAGTGCAGACATTTGAACAAGAATTCACATATACAGGAACTAGCAAGCACTTGGCATTTGACTTTGACCAATTGCTTAAGGGTTCAAAGGTTTCATTTAGTAGTATTGAGATAACTGATCCAACAGCCCCAACTACTACAGAGGAATCTACCACACAGGCTCCAACGCAGCCTACTACAGAGGCTCCAACTGGGGAGACTACGCAATCTCCTACAGCAGAAACTTCTTCACAGCAGCCAAGTGATGTTACAACAACTCAGGGTGTAGCACCTACAGTTAAGGCTCCCGGCAAAACTAAGATTAAGAAAGTTTACAAGAAGAAGAGATCTGCAAAGAAACTTAAAGTTAAACTTAAGAAGGTTAAGGGTGCTAAAGGTTACCAAGTAGCAGTTTACAAGAGCAAGAAGAAAGCTAAGAAGAATAAGAAAGCTTTAGTTAAGAAGTATACTAAGAAACTAAAAGTTACTCTTAAGTCTAAGAAGTTGAAGAAAAAGAAGAAACTTTACGTTAGAGCTAGAGCTTATGTACTAGATGCGAAAGGCATCAAAGTATTTGGTAAGTGGAGTGCTATAAAGAAGGGTAAGACTAAGAAGTAAATAAAAGTAGAGCGACTACAGGAATTGTTCCTAGTAGTCGCTTTTTAATTGTTTTTTGTTTCATTTTTTGTTAGTTATATTTTTTTATTAAGTCCTTCGTTTTTTACCACAATTTGCTTGATAAAAAATGAAATACTGTTATAATTATGATACTAGGCGCATTTTTAAGAAATGCCCTTAATGTAAAAGTTATTTCGAAGAAAGAGGAGGAAAACGAAAATGGAAAAACTTTTAAAGAGAGTTGTTTCTATAGTATGTGCAATCGCTATGGTTGTTACATGTATGGCATTCACTCCAGCTAAAGTTGACGCAGGTCAAACTCTTCCAACAGATCAGTGGAAGACAGTTGGTGCATGGCAGTTATACAATGGTAATGATGCATGGTGTTCATATGCTACTATGGAATACACTTCAACAGGAAGCGCTTTGGGTGATACTACAGTTACACTAACTAACAGCCCAAACGGAGACTGGAACGACGTTGAATATGGTCTAGGCGCTAAGTTAAAAGGCTATTCAGAAAACAAGATGGAAGCAGATATGAGATACAACTGTGATGTTACTATTAAGGTACAGAACAGTGGTACACTTATTGCTAATATCGAAGGTCAGGAATACAGAAAAGCAGTTACTGGTTCTACCAGTGAGCAGACTATTACTGTAGCTACTTTCGATCACAATGCATTTGCTGAAGATTTAGATGTAACATTCTACTATGGAATGTTCCCTAAGAATACTGAAATTACAATCAGTGCAGTAGAATTTAATTTGAACGATGACGGATGGACACCAGTTACAAATACTGATCCAGATAAGGACCCTGTATTTGTTAAAGCTGGAGCATTTACACTTAATGCTATGTTCAGCCCTAAATACACACTTTATGGAAAGATGAAGTATAAGAACAATGGTGGAAATGAACTAAGTGACACTAGTATTAAAGTAACAAGTGTTTCAGGATTCCACAATGCTTGGTCTGTATCAGCTTCATTGAAGAATTATTGTGAAACTGTTGAAGCAGATGGTCAAATCGGTCTTGCTTCAGGTGATAAATATTTGCCTACTATTAAAGTTAAATCAAGCAAGAAGACTACTGAAGATGAGCATGGTAAAATGCAGACAGTTATGGTTGTTATTAGTGGAACTACATATGAATTTCCACTAACAGCTGAGCCTGGAGAGGAAAATGTATTTACAGTTACTGATCCAGCAAAGGCATTCAAATATAATTCAGCTAAGCCTGATGTTGATTTTGAATTAGACTGCGTAGAAAAAGATACAGAACTTACATTTACAGAAGTAAGTTTTGAAGCGCTAGATAAAGATTGGACTAAGGTTGACAATGAGGCTACAGTAAATACTGGTAAGTGGCAGTTATTTGCTCGTACTGGAGCTACAGTGGAAGAAGGACAATGGGGAGCTTTGTCATATAAGACAGAACAGAACCCAACAAGTATGGCTGATACACAAATCAAGGTTCGCTCATCATCAGGATGGCATAACGCTTGGGCTACATTAGCTACACTACCAAACTATCTAGAAGATGCTGGCCTAGAAGTAGGTCGCACATATAAACCAGTAATTACTTATACATCAAATCAAGCTACAAGCATTGATGATTCAGGTGATCCTAAGACAGTATTGATTAGTATTGATAATACAAATCTTACATTCCCGCTTGAAAAAGCAACTCACAAAACTATTACACTTGACGAGTTTACATTCGAGGCTCAAAAGCCAGAGAAACCAAACGATGTTGTGATTAACTTAGATCAGGTGGAAGCTGACACTATCCTATGCTTCGAAAGCATAACATTCGAGCCAGTTAATGATGGTTGGGTTCCAATACCAAACAGAAGATATACTGCAGTGGGAGACACAGGTATGGAACTATATGCTAGAATGGGAGAGAGTGTTCAAGAAGGTTCATGGGGTAAAACATCATATAAATATGATGATCCTACAGTTACTGATGACTACTCTAAAGTATTAATTAAGACTAGATCAACATCTGGTTGGTATGTAACAAACAACCCAGCTAGTATTGTTGACTTCCCTGGATTAGCAGCAGCTAATATGAATGAAGCTAACAAATATAAAGTAAGAGTTGTAATTAATGCTGATAGAACAAAAGAACAAAAAGCATTAGATGGCAGCGGTGCTGATGATGAAGGAAAAAATAATATTAAACTAGTTGTAGATGGAACTAAAGAATATGAGTTCAATGATTTACCAGATGGTGAAGATTACGTTCTAGAAACAACAGAGTTTGTATACCAGAAGAATAGTGATGATTTAAGACTTGTGCTAGATGAGTTCACAAAGAATGCTACTTTAAGAATTAAGAGAATCGAATTTATTAAGAATCAAGATGATCCTACATGGGTAGAAGTTCCAAATAACTCAGCTACTAAGGTAGGTGCTTGGACATTATTTGCTAACTTCAATGCTGGTACAGAGTCATGGGGAAGAATGTTCTATGCTAATAGCACAGAAACACCAACTGCTATGGGTGATACTACAATTTACGCTTATAGCACATCAGGATGGTTTGGTGCTAGATCAATTAGAGCAATCCTTAATAACTATCTAAAAGGAAAGCTTACTCAAGGTCAAAACTATTGTGCAAAAATTAAGATTAAGAGTTCAGAAGATTGCTTCGGTAAAGATAAGAACGGTAATGATACAGGAATCCTTGTAACAATAGACAATAATGATTACATTATTCCTATTTATCAAGGAGAATATACATATGTAATTCCATCACTATCAAAACCTTACTCAAATACTGGTGCTGATAATGTACAGTTCAATCTTGATACTCTAAAACCAACTACAGTTGTTAATATTTCATCAGTAGAATTTGATGATCCTATTACTCAGACACCTGAAGTCAAAGATATGACTGCTACACCACAGAGCAATGGTCAGGTAGCTGTAACTTGGGAACAGGTAGAAGGCGAAGTATATGGTACAGTTAGCAACCCAGGTACATTTGAAATCTATGTAGATGGAAATAAGGTTGGAGTAGTTAATGGTAATGAGAGATCATTCACAACTGGTATCCTTGCAGATGGTACACATAAAATTAAGGTTGTGGCAGCTCTTGGTTCTCAGAAGACAACTGGTCAGGAAATGACAGTAGAAGTTAAGAAGGGAGCAGACCCTACAACAGAAGCTCCTACACAGGCTCCTACTCAGAAGCCAACAGTAACTCCTGTTACTACAAAGGCTCCAGTAGTAGCTAAACCAGGTAAGGCTACAGTTAAGAAAGCTGTTAAGAAGAAATCAGCTAAGAAGATTAAAGTAACTCTTAAGAAGGTTGCTGGTGCTTCTAAGTATCAGGTAGCTGTTTACAAGACAAAGAAGAATGCTAAGAAGAACAAGAAAGCTATCGTTAAGAAGATGGTTACAAAACTTAAAGTAACTATTAAGTCTAAGAAGCTAAAAGGCAAGAAGACTGTATACGTAAGAGCTAGAGCTTGGAATACAGCAGGCTTCGGCGCTTGGAGTGGAGTTAAGAAATCTAAGAAGAAATAATTAAATGATTATAAGAGTTAATTGATGCAAAGCATTATGTTTTGTAGTTCGAAATAATTCTTACAATAAAGGCCCTCAGATGTTATGTCTGAGGGTCCTTTATATGTTATAATACTAGCAGTAAATGTACGGAGGAGAAATATGGGAAAAACAAAGTTTACAGGAACTGATACATATATTGCTAGTGATGAGTTAATGGCAGCAGTAGATGTGGCAATGCATCTTGAAAAGCCGCTTCTAATAAAAGGTGAGCCAGGAACTGGTAAAACCATGCTGGCTGATGCTGTGGCAAAAGCACTAGACAAAGATTTATACATTTGGAACATTAAGTCAACGACAAAGGCTCAAGATGGTCTTTATGTTTATGATACTGTTCAAAGACTATATGACAGCCAGTTTGGTGGCGAGAGCGTAGACGACATTGGTCACTACATTAAACTTGGAAAGTTGGGCGAGGCCTTCAAACAAGATGAGCAGGTTGTTCTACTTATTGACGAGATTGATAAGGCTGATTTGGAATTCCCTAACGATTTGCTTTGGGAACTAGATCAGATGGAGTTTTATATTCACGAGACTAAGGAAACTGTGAAGGCTAAACAGCGCCCTATAGTTATAATTACATCTAATGCCGAGAAGGAACTGCCTGACGCATTCCTTCGTCGATGTATTTTCTTCTACATCGAATTCCCAGACAAGGACATGATGAGTCAGATTGTTCACTCGCATTTTGAAAACCTAGAAGACCACTTGCTAGAAAAAGCGATGGAGACTTTCTATTGGATTAGAGGTATTAGAGATGTTAGAAAGAAGCCTAGCACATCTGAGCTGATTGATTGGCTACGAGCTTTGATGGTGGGCGGATGCGACCCTGACAAGATTCAGCAGGAGCTCCCATTTCTAGGTGTTTTAATTAAAAAGGACGAAGACCAAGAGCTTGTCAAAGAAATGAACGAATAAAGAGAGTATTAAATGTTTTCAGGTTTTTTCTATACACTAAAAGATAATGGAATAAATGTCTCAACTACTGAGTGGTTGAGTCTTATGGATGCGCTAGACCAAGATCTTGCGCATTCTAATTTTACGGACTTTTATTATCTTTGCCGCGCGGTCCTAATTAAGTCTGAAGCTGATTATGACAAACTAGACAGCGCATTTTTGGAGTATTTTAAAAACATTAAAGAGAACAAGATTAATCTAGATGAGATAAATAAATGGCTTCATAACGATGAAAAAGATGCCAAGATGACAAACCCAGAAATGTATCGCGATATGCGTACCAAGCGCGAGGCCAAGGAAGTGCATCGAATGTTTAGAGAGCGTATCGGCGAACAGCACACAGAGCACAACGGCGGCAATTACTGGATAGGAACAGGCGGCGGTTCTGAGTTTGGAAAGAACGGTCATGTGGCTGGAGGTATTCAGTTGGGCGATAAGGCTGGAATGAAGACTGCCTTTGCCGTACTGGGTGAACGCAGATACAAAGACTTTAGGCAGGACAAGAAACTTACAATGAGGCAGTTCCAGGTTGCGTTTAGACAACTTAAGCAGTATTCTCGCAAAATGGATTTGCCAAAAACAGAACTTGATATAGACAAAACAGTGGATTCCACTTGTAACCAAGGTGGATATTTAAAACTAGAGTTTGAACAGCCTAGAAAGAACTCGGTTAAGCTTATGCTTTTGTTTGATAGTGGTGGTTCAATGTATCCATACTCATCGCTTTGTAATGAACTTTTTCAGGCGGTGGATAAGGCTAATCATTTTAAGGATGTTAAGACTTACTATTTCCACAACTGCATTTACGCAAAACTCTACAAGAGTCCAGAGTGCATAAGTGGAGATTGGATAGACACCACATGGGCTTTTAAAAACTACGGCAAAGACTACAAAGTAATAATAGTGGGTGATGCCGGAATGGCTCCAGAAGAGTTCCTAGATAAAAACGGAAATTACTCTGGGCCAAACAATGGGCTATCAGGTCATGAGTGGATCAAGTGGTTTAAACAAAGATACCCAAACAGCATTTGGCTAAACCCATCCTTCCACGGAGACTTATCAAGCACATCCTACTGGATGGAGTCCGAGAGACTAATTAGAGAACAGATTGATATGTATCCACTTACTGTGGACGGTTTAAAACGAGGAATAAAAAAATTAATGGGAGACAAAAAATAATAGGGGTAGGAACGATTTTAAGTGACACCCCTATTATTTTTTGTTCCCATAATATGTTATAATGAAATCATTAAACGAACGGAGGAAGTGAATATGGATAACAAGGCGTTATATAAATTATCTTATGGAGTTTTTGTTTTAGGTACAACTGTGGGTGATAAGATGAACGCTTGCATAACAAATACTGCTATGCAGGTGGCATCAAATCCAGACAGAATTGCAATTTGCTGTATCAACGCAAACTACACATGCGAATTGATTAAGGAGAGTGGAACTTTTGCACTAACTCTTTTGGATCAGACTTGTACATTTGAAACAATCAGTCACTTTGGTTTCCAGTCAGGAAGAGATGTGAACAAGTTTGAATCGCTAACACCTCAACTTGATGTGAATGGAAATCCTTATCTTGGATATCAATCTTGTGCAGTGCTTAGCGGCAAAGTAGTAGACAGTATGGATTTGGGAAGTCATACTATGTTTATTGCAGAGCTAGATGATATGAAAGTGTTGAGTGATAATGCACCACTTACATACGCAGATTACCATGCAAATGTTAAGCCTAAACAGGAGATTCAAACTGACAAAAAGATTGTTGGTTGGAGATGTAAAATCTGCGGATATGTTTACAATGAAGCAGAGATGCCAGACGACTATAAATGTCCAGTGTGTGGACATCCTAAGGAAGATTTTGAGCCGATTTACGAGGACTAAAAGGTGTTATTTTTCGCATAAAATAGGGTAAAATATATGCACCAAAAATATAATAAAATTGCTTGTATTTTTGGGTAAAGTTATGTATTATAAAAGTACAAATAGTTCCGTGCGACTGGCGGATAAGTGGAGAAAAACCACGAGGGAGCACGGAAAAATGAAGTCGACCGCCTGGGCAAAGAAGAAAGAAGGAGAAAAAGCCCGGGCGGTCTTTTTCTGCGCAAATTTGGAGGGAAAATATGAAATCATTATTTGACGAAGTTGCAAACAATGCGTATCCAGGAAGAGGTATCGTGATCGGTACTTCACCAGATGGCACAAAGGCTATCACTGGATATTTTATTATGGGAAGAAGTGAGAATTCTAGAAACAGAATTTTTGTGGAAGAGGGAGAAGGCATTAGGACTGAAGCCTTTGACCCAGCAAAATTAGAAGATCCAAGCCTTATCATTTATGCACCAGTTAGAGTGAGAGGCAACGATACAATAGTTACAAATGGAGATCAGACTGACACAGTTTATGACTTGATGGCAGAAGGAAAGACATTTGAAGAGGCCTTAAGAACTCGCGAGTTTGAACCGGACGCTCCAAACTACACACCAAGAATTTCAAGCGTTATGCATGTGGCAGACGGCAAATTCTCATATGAAATGTCTATCCTAAAGAGTGATAATGGAAATCCAGATTGCTGTAACAGATATACATTCAGTTATGATAAGCCAGTGGCAGGTGAGGGTAGATTTATCCACACATACAAACATGATGGAAACCCACTTCCAAGTTTTGACGGAGAACCTACACTAGTGGAAATGGTTGAGGATATTAACGAGTTTACAGAGAAACTTTGGGACAACCTAAACGGCGAAAACAAAGTAAGTTTGTTTGTTAGATACATCGACATCAAGACTGGCGAGTACGAGACAAAGATTGTTAATAAGAACAAATAATTATAGATAGATTGTAAATAAAGCGAGGGAAAACAATGAAAGAATTAGAATTAAAGTATGGATGTAATCCAAACCAGAAGCCATCACGCATTTATATGAAAGAGGGCGAACTTCCAATCAAAGTTTTGAATGGTAAGCCAGGATATATCAACTTCCTAGATGCGTTCAACGGATGGCAGTTAGTAAGAGAACTTAAGAAAGCTACAGGAATGCCTGCAGCTACATCATTTAAGCACGTGTCTCCAGCAGGAGCAGCAGTTGGTCAGCCACTTAGTGATATTGAGTCAAAGATTTACTGGGTAGATGATCTAGGTGAACTTTCACCATTAGCTTGCGCTTATGCCAGAGCAAGAGGTGCTGATAGAATGTCATCATATGGCGACTTTATCGCACTATCTGATGTGTGTGATGTTTCAACAGCAGCAGTTATCAAGAGAGAATTCTCAGACGGTATCATTGCTCCAGGTTATGAGCCAGAAGCACTAGAGATGCTAAAGGGCAAGAAAAAAGGCTCATATGCTATCATCGAGATTGATCCAAACTACGAGCCAGAAGAGCTTGAGACAAAGGAAGTGTTTGGTATTAGCTTTGAGCAGGGTAGAAACGAATTAAACATAGACGATGAGTTCTTTGCAAATGTCGTTACAAAGAACAAAGACCTATCAGAGCAGGCTAAGATTGATATGGCAATTTCAATGATTACTCTAAAATATACACAGTCTAACTCAGTTTGCTTTGTTAAGAATGGACAGGCTATTGGCGTGGGCGCTGGACAACAGTCAAGAATCCACTGCGTGAGACTTGCCGGACAAAAGGCCGACAATTGGCTACTTCGTCAGTCTCCACAGGTACTTAACCTTCCATTTAGAGATGACATCAAACGTGCCGAGAGAGATAACGCAATTGATTTATACATAGGCGAAGAATATATGGACGTACTAAAAGATGGTGAGTGGGAGAGAGTATTTACTGAGAAACCTCCAGTATTCACTAAAGAGGAGAAAGAAGAGTGGCTATCACAGGCAGAAGGAATCACGCTAGGTTCAGATGCGTTCTTCCCATTCTCAGATAATATAGAGAGAGCCAAGAAGAGTGGCGTTAAATATGTAGCTCAGCCAGGCGGATCAATCAGAGATCAAGATGTAATAGATGCCTGCGACAAATACGACATGGTTATGAGCTTTACAGGATTACGTTTATTCCATCACTAATAGTGAAAAACTAATACATACTCTTAAATGAGAATATAAAGGCAGTGTTACCAGCGGGTAGCACTGTTTTTATTTACATCAATTTTACCACTTAAAATATGGTAAAAATTAATGTTTATGTTATAATATGAAAGGTTGTGAGAAAATATATGTTTATAGAGAAAAAAGTTAAACAAATATCTATACTAATCGTTGTAACACTCATTATTTGCATGATGAGTGCTTTTGTTTTGCCTAAAAATACAAAGGCAGATGAGATAGAAACTACAGCAGAGCAGGAAACTACAGAGCCAACACCTGAAGACCCAGATGAGTACGAATTAGTGGCTCATAGAGGATTCTCAGGAAACGCTCCTGAAAACTCAATGCCAGCTTTCCAGAGAGCTGTGGAAGCAGGCTTTAAACACATTGAGCTAGATATCAGAAGATGTAAGGAAAAAGCAGACGGAACAGCTGATTGGGTAATCAGCCATGATGAAACTTTGAAGAGACTTTGCGGAGTGGATAAAAAAGTTTCAGATATGTATATGGACGAGATTAAAAAGTATCCATACAAGACCGGAAACAATCTAAGTCAGTATGGAACAGTAAAGTTGATTTCTTTGAAAGAACTCATCACATATATGAAAGAATGCAAAGACAAAGGCTTGGACGTAGACTGGAGAATTGAACTTAAGAAATTAGAAGATACAGAAAAAGCTCATATAGAGGAAGAGGTAGTTGAACCATTAGTAGAAGCGGGACTAGAGGACGATATCACATTTATCTCTTTCTACTATTCAAATTTGTATAACGCAATCAGAAATCATACAAATATTAAGATTTGCTATTTGGCAGAGATTTTGGAAGAAAAATATTTGGACTATGCAATTGCTCTTAGGGATAAGTGGCATGCAAATATAAGCACAGTTATATTCAGAGGAACTACAAATACTACTGATGAAACTGAAATGAAAGCTGCTATGGATGAGGGCTTCAAACTAGGTGTTTATGTTATAGACAGTAGAGTCATGATGGGTTCGTATTATAGTATGGGAGTTAGATCGTTTACGACAAATGGTGTAGCACCAAGCAGTATGTCAGTAAGCTTGATGAAACACCAGTATTCAAAGAGTGATTTCACATATAAATTATCGAAGAAGAGTTATACATTTACAAATACAAGAAAGAAACCTACATTCACCATTACTTATGAAGGTGAGGAGTTGCTAGAAGGCTTGTGTTATGAGACAAGTTACTCAAACAACAAATATCCTGGAACAGGAACAGCTACAGCTACTTTCCTAAGAAACATTAGTGGTGAGAAAGATAAGACATTTACTATTTCTATGCCAAAGGTTAAGAACTTTGCCGTAGACAAAAATTATGCAACAAGCCTTAGATATAAGTGGACGACAAATACTGATGTAACTGGATACAAAGTATATCAATACAACTACAAGACAAAGAAATACAAATGTGTTAAGACAATAAAAAATACTGCCACTACAAAAGATGGAGTTATAAAGAAGTTTAAGTTCAAGAAACTTAGCACTGCTAAGAAGTATAGATTTAGAGTTAAGATATATTTGACATACAATAAGAAAACTTACAAGTCGAGCCCATGTACAGGAAAAACTACTTACACTAAACCTGCTACAGACAAAGTTATTAGAATGAGACGCTCGAAGAAGAAAAAGACTATCTCAGTAGCATTCGGAAGACTTCCTAGAGTGACAGGATACAATGTAAAGATAGCTACAAACAAGAAGTTTACAAAGGGCGTAAAAGTTAAATCAACCAGAACCAAAAAAGGTTTTGTAGTTATAAGAAAGTTAAACAAGAAGAAAACTTACTATGCAAAAGTAAGAGGATACTTAAAAGTTGGTAGTAAGATTTACTACGGCGCTTACAGCAAAGTAGTTTACAAAAAAGGTAAGAAATCAAAGAAGAAAAGTTAAGGAATAGAGACTGATATATGCTGAAGAAATTCGACTGGAACAAAAAAATATTAAATCTAGTGCCATTTTACGGACTAGTACCAATAGTAATAGCTTTATCATTTAATGTATTTGTGTTTACAGGTACTAGACCTCTCACACAACATTTATATCATCACGATATATATTCAAAACTAGATCAGATGATTCCTTTCTGTCCATGGTGGATGATTATTTATGTACTTGCTTTTCCAACTTGGGCAATAGGCTATATCATGATTTCTAGGGAAGAGCGAAAGATTTGCTATAACATGTTTACAGCAGAAATTATAGCAAAAGCACTAGTGTTAGTTTGTTTCTTCGTTTATCCTACAGTTATGGTAGATCCACAACACGACCCAGTGTTCAGTAGTCAGATACAACACGGATTTATCGGATGGCTTTGTCGCTTTGTTTATAGTTTTGACGAGCCGAATAATTTATTTCCATCTATTCACTGTTTAGAGAGCTGGTTTGTATTTAGAGCAGCATTTAGTCTAAAACATGGTGGAGTCAAATATAAAACATTTATGTTCGTTTCAGCAATACTTGTTTTTGCAAGTGTATTGTTTGTAAAACAACATGTAATAATAGACGTCATTGGTGGAATAGTAGTAGTAGAGATTGCATTATTCCTCGCAAAGAAATATAATCTAGGTAGAGTATTTTTTGCACTAGAACGAAAAATAACAGGCAAAAACCAAGAGGAATAATGAAGAATTTTAAAAGAACAATAATATATATGTTAGTGTTCGTGGCTTTGGCTGCGCTTACAGTCTATGTCATGGTCACTCAGACCAAGTCTTTCTCACTAGAAAGTTTTGGAAAAATTCTTTCTGAAATGAATCCAATTTGGATTATTTTGGCATTTCTTGGAATGATAGGTTTCGTTTTCTTCGAAGGTTTTGCCATAGTTATTATCTTGAGAGTTTTTGGTTATAAGAGAAGACTCAGAAGAGGATGGTTTTATGCCGCCCCTGATGTTTATTTTTCAGCCATTACACCATCAGCCACAGGTGGACAACCTGCGTCACTTTATTTTATGCATAAGGATAAAGTGCCGGCAGCAGTTTCTACCATTGCGCTATTGTTGAATTTAATTTTCTATATTGCATCTGTTTTAATTCTAAGTTTAGTTTGTCTAATTCTTTGCCCAACAGTCTTGGGTGAATTTGATCCTTTTTCAATGACGCTAATAACTGTTGGCTTCATAACACAATTAGTTTTGATGGCAATATTCATTTTGCTTGTTTACAAATCTATTATTGTAAAGAAAATGGCAAATGGACTTCTTAGATTTGCTAAGAAACTTCATTTAATCAAAAATATGGACAAGAAGCTAAAGAAACTTGATGATATGGAGGAGCAGTACAAAGAATGTGCTGATCTAATTTTAAAGAATAAAGCGACTTTGTCTAAGGCGTTCTTGTGTAACTTCCTACAAAGAGTTTCTCAAGTACTTATTTCGGTATTTGTATTCTTGGGGGTTCAAGGATGGACTGAAGGACACAAGGATATATTGAGATCATTTTCAGTGCAAGGTTTTGTAGCGCTGGGCTCTAATGCAGTTCCAATTCCGGGAGCTATTGGCGCAGCAGATTATTTGTATGTAGATGGGTTTGCTGATTTACTAAAGGACCCAGTTAGTGTAGAATTAGTAAGTAGAGGAATTTCATTCTACGTATGCGTACTTTTATGTGGAATATTCACTTTAACAGTGTATAGTATTTATAACTTTAGAGGAAAGAAGAAAAAGTAATGTTAGGAGTTTATGATTACACCGTAATATTAACTTATATCTCTGTGCTATCAGCTAGTACAGGTATTTTTGTGACACTTACAAATCCAGGACACCCATATATTGGTATGGTGTTCTTACTACTTTGCGGATTGTGCGATACATTCGACGGCAAAGTAGCCCGCACAAAGAAAAACAGAACTAAACTTCAAAAAGATTTTGGAGTTCAGATAGATTCTCTTTCAGACTTGATAGCATTTGGCGTGCTTCCTGTTTGTTTGGGAATGGCACTTTATAACAAATCAAATGCTGGATACGAAAGAAAACTATTCGGTTTTGGTAAAGATCCATGGATTGGTAACATTCCTATTTGGGTTATATACATCATTTGTGTATTGTTCGTTTTGGCTGCGCTTATTAGACTTGCGTATTTCAACGTGACATGCGAAGAGACACAAAATGAAAAAATGGATAGAAAGAAATATTATTTTGGACTTCCAGTTACAAGTACAGCACTTATTTTCCCTACATTCCTAATCTTAAGATATACAATAGCAGATATTTGGAAATATGATATCTCGCATTTGTATTTCGTATTGTTAGTAGTAGTGGGAATACTGTTTGTAGCAAGGTTCAAGATTACAAAGCCAAGCAATGTGATGATTTATATTATGGTAGCCTTCGGCGCCGTCGAATTCATCGTAATGTTATTCTTCACCAGCTTGCAGAAAGATATTTGGTCATTTATTAACGCAGTCATAAAATTCTTTAGGTAGCGACATTTAAATTATGAATTACAAAGAATCAAAAGCATTAAGATTTTTATATCATACAGTACCTGGAAGGGTACTTCTAAAGGTTGTAACAAGCCCCATCATTTCTAAAATTGGTGGGGCTTATATGAATTCTAAGATAAGTGTTCGTCATGTAAATAAGTTTATCCAGAAAAATAATATAAATATGGATGAGTATCATATTGAAAACTGGGAAAGCTTTGATAATTTTTTTACTAGAAAGATTAGATCGAAGTATCGTCCTATAGACAAGGACCCAGATGCCTTCGTATCACCATGCGATGGCAGACTATCAGTCTATGACATTAAGGAAGATACTACATTTGAGATTAAAGGAAGTCACTACACTGTGGAAAGTCTTTTGATGGATAATACTCATACCCAGGAATTTGCCGGAGGCAAAGCACTAGTTTTTCGACTTTGCGTGGATGATTATCACCGATATGGATATCCGGCAGATGGAAATATATTATTCCTCTTGAATATTAAAGGAAAACTACACACTGTGCGCCCTATTGCGTTAGAAAAATATCCAGTATTTATACAAAATGCTAGATCAGTCACTCTGATTAAGACAGATAACTTCGATACTATTGCAATGGTGGAAGTGGGAGCTCTAATGATTGGCAAAATTGAGAACCACAAAGCAGGTGGACCAGTGGATAAGGGCGATGAAAAAGGTATGTTCCATTACGGCGGCTCAACCATTGTAGTTCTAACTAAAAAGGGAGTATTAGATATTCCAGAACACGACGAAGAAGTAAGAGTAAAATACGGCCAAAGAGTAAATACTTTATTGAGATAAAGCATTGAATTATTATACATTTTGATGTATATTTATATTACTATGTGATGAGCGGTGGAACGTTTTATCCATGGCTCATTTTTTCGTTAGAGGAGGAAATTTATAATGAAAAAAATATTAGCATTAGCCCTAACATTAGTTATGGCTCTAACAGTATTCACAGCATGTGGTTCTTCAAAGAAAGAAGATGCTACTACAGCTAAAAAAGAAGAAGTAGCTACTGTTAAGACAGACGGAATGAAAACTATTGAAAAAGGAACACTTAATGTTGGTGTTGAAATCGGATATCCACCATTTGAGCAGTTTGCAGAAGATGGCAAGACTGAAGAAGGATACGACATCGATATTATTTCAGGTGTTGCAAAGAGATTAGGCCTAAAGGTTAACTTTGTAAATACAGCATTTGACGGTATCTTCAAAGGTATCGACAAAAACTACGACGTAGTATGTTCAGCTATCACAATTACTAAGGAAAGAAAGCAGACAATGCTTTTCTCAGATCCTTACATTGACAACTATCAAGCAGTAGTTGTAAACAAAGATAGCAAAGCTCAGATTGGTGCATTCACAGACCTAGAAGGTTTAACAATCGCACTTCAAGAAGGTACAACATCTATGGAAATGATGGATGACCTAATTGGTACAAAGACTTTGAAGAAGACTAAGTATATCAAGAGTGAAAAAGTTACTAACTGCTTCGAGCAGCTAAAGAACGGCGAAGTGGACGCAGTACTAGTAGATAGTACAGTTGCTGACGGACAGGTTGCTAAGAACAAGAACTTCAAGATTGCTTGGAAAGATAATTCAGAACCAGAACAGTTTGGTATCGCTATGGGCAAGAAGAACGTTGGTCTTCAGAAGGCTATCAACCTTGCACTTAAAGATATGAAAGCTAAAGGCGAAATCGATGATTCTTACGATTTCTGGTTCAAACAGGCTAAATAATTATTAAATTAATACTTAAAAATTATTAACTGCTGACAGATCAAGAATCTTGGTTTGTCAGCAGTAATAGAATAGAGAGAATTATGAAGAATTGGTTAAAAAGTGTAATAAGCATTAAAAATTGGCAGGTTAAAACTAAAGTTACAACAATCATTGTTTTGGTGGCATTGATTGCTTGTACTGTTTTAGCGTTTATGAAACCTAGCCAAGCGGAAATGGAAGCTCAGGCTTCTCCGCAAATGCAAAAATGGATTGAGAGAGATCAAACGCTAGAGAGAAAACGTGTAACCACTACATATAACAATATGATAGTTATCAACTACATTTCGTTTTCTACATCTGGAGCAAATGGTGTAACAGAAAAGTATGTGGGCTTTGCCGGACAGATTCATGATGCTACAAAAGGTGCATGGGAAACTACCGGTCAGATGGTTAACTACACATATAGAATGCTAGGTGTGGGCGAGAACCTAATGCACGGTGCTAAGCTTACTATCTTGCTTACTGTATTGTCGATTATACTAGGTGTAATTTTGGGTATCATCTTGGCTCTTGGAAAGATTGCCAAGAATCCAATACTTAGAAATTTATCTAGCGCGTACATTTTCTTCTTCAGAGGAACACCACTTTTGATTCAGTTGTTTGTTGTTTACTTTACAGTTCCTGGTGTTTGTGGATTTGCATGGAAGAGTTTATTCCCTGGAGATCCAGAAGCCGTGTACAAAGGAGCTTTCGTGGCAGCACTTATTGCGTTTGCCCTAAACTCTGGTGCATACTGTGCCGAGATTGTTCGTGCGGCTATTCAGTCCATCGACAAAGGACAAGCAGAAGCAGCCAAAGCTCTTGGAATGAGCTATGGACAAACAATGAGAAAGATTATCATTCCTCAGTCTATCAGAAGAATGGTTCCACCTATCTGTAACGAGTTTATTATGATTTTGAAAGACGTTTCGTTGATATTTGCTATTTCGTTGATGGATATCACAACTATTTCAAAGACAATCATGACAGCTGAAGGATCATATTTGGTATTTATACCAGCGTTGGTTATTTATCTAATAATCACTGCATTCTTCACATACATATTTAATAAGGTCGAGAAGAAATTCTCGGTATATGAATAGGAGGTGCGATGATGAGTAATATTAGTAAAGGTAACAGCGACTATATTCTTGAGACTGAACATGTTAGAAAGAAATTTGGAAGCAATGAAGTTTTAAAAGACATCAACCTCCAAGTTAAAAAGGGTGAAGTGATTTGTATTATCGGACCATCAGGTGCCGGCAAATCAACATATCTTCGCTCACTTAACCAGTTAGAAAAGATTACAAGTGGAAAGATTTTTATTAAGGGAGATTTATTCCTACATAGAGAGCATAACAAAACAGTTGAGCGCATCAGCAAGGATAAGTATAAACAACTTTTGCTTGAGATGGGCATGTGCTTCCAGAGTTTCAACCTCTTCCCACACAAAACTGTTCTAGAAAATCTTATGATTTCACCTATTACAGTTAAGAATGTGAAAAAGGCTGATGCAGAGAAGAAGGCGTTAGAACTATTAGATAGAGTTGGTCTTTCTGAAAAGGCTAATGAATACCCAAGCAGACTTTCTGGTGGACAGCAGCAACGTGTGGCTATTGCTAGAGCACTTGCTATGGAACCAGAGATTATGCTATTTGATGAGCCTACATCAGCTTTGGATCCGGAGTTGGTTGGAGACGTGCTAGAGGTTATGAAGTCTCTTGCTAAGGAAGGTATGACGATGCTTTGTGTGACTCACGAGATGGGATTTGCCAGAGAAGTGGCAGACAGAGTGTTGTTTATGGCAGATGGTATCATCGCCGAAGAGGGCACACCAGATGAGATTTTCAATCATCCAAAGAACCCTCGAACACAGAACTTCCTAAAGTCTGTAAACAATTAGACAAAATAGATAATGACAGGTATCTTTGAACGGCTTCGAGATGATATTAAATAATAATCACTACTCGAAAAGCCATTACGGGTACAGAACTCAAAAGAACGAGTATTCTTTATGAATACTCGTTCTTGTTCGTTCCGAAAAGTTTTTTGGTGAAAACTTTTCGCCCCTATGACTTTTCTCGTATTGATTAATTTAATATATCATCTCTGCAGATTGTTCAAATATACCTGTCATTTCCTATTTTGTATTGTTTACCCACTTCACTAGCTCTGTGTTCGAGGGTTCTTGCTGATTGAAAATCTCATCTGTGCGATGCATATGGCTGTGAAGATTAGGCCACAACCAAGTAACTCTCGTGGGGAGAGTTTGTCGCCCAGGATTATCCAGCCGGCGATCACACTAAACACTGACTCTAGACTCATGATGAGTGAGGCGACAGTTGGATTTAGTTTGTTTTGGCCGATTATCTGTAGTGTGTAGGCTACGCCTGATGATAAGATTCCAGCGTACAGGATTGGAATCCATGAGTTGAACTGTGTTAGTGGTTCAAACCATTTGGCGAAGCTCCCTGCTTGTACTTGAATGTCGTAAAAGTATGTAGGAATTAGAGTGACTATTCCGCATACTGCTAGTTGTATGATTGACATTCTAACTCCGTCCACTTTTGGAGTGTAGTAGTCGATTATCAAAATGTGGAATGAGAATAGTAGTGATGTGAGTAGCAAAAGGCCGTCTCCCAATTTGAATGAGGAGAAACTTCCTTTGAAGCAGAGTAGATACATTCCAACTAAGGCTATCACAACACCCACCCAAACGTTCCATCTACATTTTCTTTTGAAAAATATTCCAAGAATTGGAACTATCAATATATAAAGTGTGGTTAGAAATCCAGCCTTGCCTGCTGACTGTCCAAGAAGTAAACCTAATTGTTGAACATTACTAGCGAGGCAAAGTGCTAGACCACAGAGTATTCCACCCACAATCAATGTCTTTCTCTGTGCCTTTGTCTTTGGCGCGCCACGTGTAAGCCCCAGTTTATCTGCAACTAAAAGAACAGGAACTAGCGCAAGACACCCAAGTAGCGATCTAATTGCGTTAAATGTAAAAGGACCCACTGCGTTTCCGCCGGATAGCTGCGCAACAAACGCAATACCCCAAATGAATGCGGTAATAAACAGTAGTCCTGAGTTTCTAATTTTGGTCTTCTTCAAATTTCCCATAGAATAAAGTATAATATATTTAAGATTTTTTTGGAAGAAAAGGTTTGTGAAATGGATATTTTCAAAGAGTTAGTACAAGTTTTAATAGATAAAAACATGACGATTGCCAGTGCGGAAAGTTGTACGGGCGGTTTGTTTGCAGCTCACATAGTAGATGTGCCGGATGCGTCAAAGGTTTTGAATGCTTCTGTTGTCACATACTCGAATGATGCCAAAGAAAAATATGCCAGAGTATCGCATGAGACTTTGGAAAAATTTGGCGCAGTGAGCGAACAAGTGGCAGGAGAGATGGCAGAAGGCATCGCCAAAGAAACAGGCGCAAATGTGGGTGTAAGTTTCTCGGGAGTGGCTGGCCCAACAGGTGGCACACCAGAAAAACCGGTTGGCACAGTCTGCGTAGCTTGTTACATAGACGGCAAGCTCTGGACCCACACCTTCCACCTCGACCCAAACTTAAGCAGAACACAAATCCGCGAACAAAGCACTTCGCTTATGGCGGAACAGTTAGTTGAAATTCTAAAGTCAGAGTAATTGTAAATAAAAAGTCCTTTCATTTAAGTGGTAGGAAGAATAAAAGTAGTAGGGAACGAACGATTTTAAGTGAGTCCCTACTACTTTTATTCTTCCGGGGAATTATAGAAAATAAGGACTTTTTATGTTAAAATTATTAATGACTATGGGATTTGAACGGGAGAAGTTATGCCTATTAAAGTAAAGCAGGATTTAGCTGCTACACAAGTACTAGAAAACGAAAATATATTCGTTATGACTGAAAAAAGAGCCATTACTCAGGACATCAGACCTTTGAAGGTACTGGTTCTTAATTTGATGCCTGATAAGCAGACAACAGAGACTCAAATCCTTAGAAAATTATCAAATACTCCGCTTCAGTTAGAAGTAGAGTTCTTACAGACTGCCACATACAAGGCTACTCATACAGACTCAAGTTACCTTGATGAGATGTATACCACATATGAGAATGTTAAAGATCAGTACTTTGACGGACTAATCATTACAGGTGCGCCACTAGCATTTGTGGATTACGAAGATGTGGAATACTGGGATGAGTTAGCAGAGATTATGGAATGGTCCAAAAAGCATGTGCACTCTACATTATATTTGTGTTGGGCAGCATTTGCCGGACTATATTATCATTACGGAATTAAAAAAGTATTTTACGATAAAAAGATTTCTGGAGTGTTTGAGCACAAACTACTCAATAAAAAGTCTCCATTGTTCAGGGGGTTTGATGATGTGTTCCTAGCTCCACAGTCTAGAGAGATTGGAATTAAGAAAGAAGATATTTTGGCACAGCCCAAACTAGAGTTAATGGCTGAGGGCGATGTGCCAGGCGTTACTATTGTTAAGACAGTTGATAGTAGACAGTTCTATGTGTTCTGTCATTTGGAATACGACAGTGATACTTTGAAGAAGGAGTACTTTAGAGATTTGGAGAAGGGTATTAATCCTGAGATTCCAGTCAATTACTTCCCGGATGATGATCCTACAAAGGATCCGGTGGTTAACTGGAGAGCAGCTGGTCAGTTGTTCTACACAAACTGGATTAACTACTACGTATATCAGACTACACCATATGATGTGACAGAAGTTAAAGACGAAGATTAATACTCTAATAATATTTTAATGATACAGGGAGATAATAGTGGTAAAGATATTCACAGACAGCACAAGCGACCTTTCAAAAGAACTGCTAGAAAAATATAATATTGATGTGATCCCTCTTTATATCCATCTGGGCGATAAAGAGTACAAAGATGGAGAAGAGATTGGAATCCAAGATGCGTTCAAGTGGTCTGATGAAAATAAGACTACGCCAAAGACCGCAGCTTGTTCAGTGGATGATGTAATAAAAGCAATCGAGCCATATAAGGAATCTGGTGACGATGTTATTGTCTTTACTATTTCTGGTGAAATGTCATCTACTTTGCAGGTTATGAGAATGGCTGCAGAGGAAATGGAATACGAAGATCATGTGTTTGTGATCGATTCTAGAAATCTCTCAACAGGAATTGGACTTTTGATTATGGAAGCAGCAGTTATGGCGGAAGATGGAAAGAGCGCCGAAGAGATTGTTGCTAAAGTAAATGAGTATATACCAAAATCACGCGCAAGTTTTGTTATTGATACATTAGTTTATCTAGCTAGAGGTGGTAGATGTTCAGCAGTAGCTGCTTTGGTTGGCGGAATGCTAAACATCAAGCCAAAGATTGTGGTTAAAGATGGAGCGATGGGTGTTGATAAGAAATATCGCGGTCCATACAAGAAAGTGATTTTGCAGTATGCAAAAGATCTCGAGCCACAGATGTTGAATGCTAAGAAAGACAGAGTGTTTGTGACACATACACCTTGCGATGATGGAATAGTAGAATCAGTAGTTGATTATGTTAAAAGCTTAAACTATTTTGACGATGTCATTGTGACAGAGGCTGGAACAACTATAGGAAGTCATTGTGGGCCAAATACATTAGGGGTTTTATTTATCGAAAAGTAGTTACTTAGGTTTGTGTGAAGGAGTGACTTGTAGTAATGGCTAGTAAGAGTAAGAAAAGAAAAAGAAGAAATAGATTAATTATAATAGTGGCATCAATCGTTATTGCATTTTTGATTGGTGTGATGATTCTGGTGACGATATTCTCGTTGGATATGGATTCTAGCGAGGGAACAAAGTTTTTGCTAATGGATATTCCTTTGGCGTTTGCGATAGTGATGGTTTTCTTTATCGCGAAGGATCGTCTCAGATAATGAACTGACAATTTTAACTGAAAAGTTATATAATAAAAATGGTGGTATAAGGAGCAATTTATACGAAGAAGGTGTTTTAATTGTTTAAAAAAGGAGAATATGTTGTCCACGGAAGAAGTGGTGTTTGTAAAGTTGAGAACATCACAACCACTGATATGTCGGAAGACAAAAACCAAAAGTATTATGTTTTGGTGCCCGTGAAAACTCCTGAGAGCAAGATTTTCTTCCCAGTTGATAATGACAGAATTGTTTTAAGACCAATCTTGACAAAAAACCAGGCTAGAAAAGTATTGCGAGACATGAAAAAAGTGGAGCCTGTATTTATCGCAAATGACAGGCAGCGAGAAGTCGTGTATAAAGAAGCTATTGCTTCGTGCGACTGTATGAAACTTGCGGAAATTATTAAAACTTTGCAAGTGCGTAGTAAAGAGCGCGAAAAACAGGGTAAAAGGAATACTTTTGTCGATGACAGGTATTTGAAAGAGGCTAAAGACTTTTTAAACCACGAGTTTTCAATAGCGTTAGAAATCGATTTCGATAAGATAGAAGACTATATTATCGAAAAAATAAAATAGAGGGATTTAATTATGAGTTACGATGATGAAAAATTTGAGCCAACCCAGGAGATTGTCTTCGAAGAAGACGATGTGATTGAAGATTTCGATTTTCCTGAGGAGATGGACGAAGACATAGTCATTGAGGATGATGTAGAAGACGATAGAATTGAAATAGACGACGATGACTATGAAGCGGGCTATGAGGATGCTACTAGAAAAGCTAGAGCAGAAATCCGCGAAGAAACTAACAAGAACAAAAAGATGAACATTATTGCTATCGTTATAGCATGTGTAGTTGTTATGGCTATTGTTATAACAGCGGTTGTTCTATCAAATACATTTTCTGGAACACCTACAGACGAGACTACAGCGGTTACTGAAGTGACTTCAGATGAGACTGAGACCGAGGAAACTGAGGTATCGAAAGAAAATAGAAACACAGAAGAGAGAACTTACAGAAGAGAGACTAAGACGGCAAAACCAACAAAGAAGCCTAAGCCAAAGCCAACAAAAGCTCCACAGACTAAGGCTCCAAAGCCAACAAAGGCTCCACAGACAGAGGCCCCTCAGACTGAGGCGCCAGAGCCACCAACTAATTAATTGAGAGATTATGACAGTCAGTAATTATTTAATAAACTTAATAAGATCTACAGTAAGAAATGAAATGCCAATGGAAAAACCAGATGACATTAGCTGGCAAGATTTATTTGAACTTGCCAAGTATCACCAGGTAGGAGAGTTGGCATTTTTTTCTGTGGAAAAATTACAGAACAAACCTGAGGGCGCAGATAAGCAGCAGTGGATGCGAGAGCATGAGAGATGTGAAGTGATCGATATTCTTCAAAGAGAAGAAGCGGAGATGATAGTGGAAGCTGCTTCGAAAAAGGAAATTGGTATTCTCCCTCTTAAGGGTTATATAATAAAACAAATTTATCCTAAGACTACATACAGAGAGATGGGCGATTTGGATTTCTTGATAGAGCCAGGTAAGGTTGAAGAAATGGATTCTATTATGAAAGAAATGTCTTATGTGGCAGATGATGTGGGACTAGAAGATAGCCATGACGTTTATAAGAAGGATCCATATTTAGTGGTGGAAAACCATAGAAGGCTTCTGCCACCTACAGAGGAAAACCACTGGTACACAGACGACATTTGGGAAAGGCTTGAGAGCGATAGTTCAAATCCATATCTTAAATCTATGACTTGGACTGACTTTTACCTCTATCATCTTTTGCACTTTGAGAAACACTACTCAATGGGCGGATGTGGCATAAGAAGTATTGTTGATCATTACTACATAAAGAAGGAACTCAAAGACAGGATAGACTGGGACTTCGTCAAAGAAATATTGCCAAAGATGAACTATGTTGAGTTTGAAAAGATGGTTACAGATTTGACGATTGCGCTATTTGAAGATGGTAAGATGACAGAAGAGCTAGAAAAGGCTCTGAAGTTTATGATAAAGAGCGGATCTTATGGAACACTAGAAGAGTATCAGAGATTTGAGTTTGAAAATTATAAGAAAGAGATGGGAATAAAAACTAAAAAAGGCTATTTCTTTAGACGAATGTTTATGGAGAGAGAACGTATGGAGTTCATCTACCCAAGTCTTAAAAAACATGGTTGGTTACTTCCTTTCTTTTGGGTACATAGATTGTTCAAAGCACTTTTCACAAAAAGAGGAAAAGTAAAAAGTGAAATGGAAGGAATAAAAAAATTATAGAGAGGTATATATGGGATTATTAGAAGGTTACGAACCAAAAGAAGTGTGGAGCTTCTTTGAAGAATTCAGTCAGATACCACACGGTTCAGGAAATACAAAAGAGATAAGCGACTACATGGCAAAATTTGCAAAAGACCGTGGTCTAAAATACAGACAAGATGAAGTAGGAAATGTTGTCATCTTCAAAGATGCGACAGACGGTTATGAAAATTCAGACCCTGTCATTTTGCAGGGCCATATTGATATGGTTGCTGTAAAGGATGACGATGTGGACAAGGACTTAGAAAAAGATCATATTGATTTAGAGATTGTACATGCGGATGACACATCAGACCCCGAAGGTCTTAGAGGCGAATTCGAGCACGACGAATGGGTTACCGCAAAGGGAACTACATTGGGCGGCGACGACGGAATGGCTGTCGCCTACATGCTAGCAATTCTTGATAGCGATGAAATTAAACACCCACCACTAGAGTGCGTGTTTACTATAGATGAAGAAGTTGGAATGATTGGAGCAACAAAGCTTGATGCATCTGATCTTAAGGGTAAGATTTTGCTAAATGCAGATTCACAGCACGAAGGTAAGTTCGTAGTGGGTTGCGCAGGCGGAGTTATTGTTGAAGCTAGCCTGCCAATAAACAAAGAGCCTATCACACCATATGTAATCGAGTTTAGGATTGATGGTTTGACTGGCGGACATTCCGGAACAGCTATTGACCAGTACAGAATGAATGGTCTAGTTGCAATGGGAAGAATTCTTCTCAAATGTTTCCAGAGTGTTGGAATGAGAATTATTACAGTGGATGGTGGTGTGGCAGATAATGCTATTCCAACAGAAGCTGAAGCAGCGGTTGTTGTGCTAGAAGAAAATAAAGAAAAGACTGTAAAGATTATCAAAGAGACCTTTGAAGAGATTAAGACTGAGTTTAAAAACACTGACCCAGATGCAAACTTGACTATAAATGAAGTGGGAGAACAAGATGTAAGAGCATTGGGTGATGGTTCAACACTTGCTACTATCATTGCTCTTTCAAATATGCCAAATGGAATTCAAAGAGTTGATTCTGAGATTAACAGTGTTGAGACTTCACTTAATCTAGGTGTCGTTAGAACTGAAGATGACAAAGTAACACTTAAATTCTTGGTTAGAAGTACAAAGGAAACTGCGAAGTGGAATGTTGTAGAGCAGATTCGTGCGCTAACTGAAATCTTTGGCGGAGAAATACAGACATACGGTGGCTACAAAGGATGGGAGCCAATAGAGAATTCAAAAATCACGAAGGTTATGTCTGATAACTTTAAAAGTTTGTTCGGCAAAGAAGTGAAAGTTGGCACAGTCCATGCCGGACTAGAGTGTGGAATATTCTGCGACAAAATAGAAGGCTTAGATGCCATCTCATTTGGACCACAGGTGGATGATATTCATACCACAGAAGAGAAGGCTAGCATTCTTTCAGCGAAGAGGTGTTGGGACTTGATATTAAAAACACTAGAAGATCTAAAATAAAACATATAAGACTAGGCAAAGCGATGCCTAGTCTTTTTTTGTGCAACTGTAAAGTGTCTTTACACCTGTCTTGTCAGATGGAAACAATTGTGCTATAATTTCACTCACATGAGAACAGATATACTTATAGTTGGAAGCGGTTGTGCCGGACTATACTGTGCGCTCAACCTTCCTGAAGACAAAGAAATATTGATTATTACAAAAGACACTGTGGAGCATAGTGATTCATATCTAGCCCAGGGTGGTATTTGTATGCTTCGAGACGAAGAGGACTTCGAGAGTTACTTTGAAGATACAATGCGTGCTGGCGGATATATGAATAAGCCAGAAGCAGTGGAGACTATGATAAATGAATCGCCAGAGCTTATTGATGATCTAATAAGCCTAGGTGTTGATTTCACACGCGATGAAAAAGGCAATCTCAAATTCACAAAAGAGGGTGCTCACCACAATGAGCGAATTTTGTACCACGAAGATGCCACCGGCAAAGAAATCATGGTTCACCTTTATGAGGAATGCAAAAAGAGAAAGAACATCACTATTAAAGAACACTGGACAATGGTCGATATCCTAAGTTCAGATAATAGATGTTTTGGAATAATCGCAAACAAAAACGGAGATGGACTAGATACTATCTATGCTGACTACACAGTTTTGGCGTGCGGAGGCATAGGAGGTATTTATAAATATTCAACCAACTTTAAACATATAACAGGTGATGGTGTAGCTGTTGCCATTAGACACGGTGTTAAAGTTAAAAATGTAAACTATGTGCAGACACATCCAACGACATTCTATATTGAGAAGAATCCAGACAGGAGTTTCTTGATTTCAGAATCCGTCCGCGGCGAGGGAGCACTTCTGTATAACAATAAAGGCGAGCGTTTTACAAATGAACTAAAGCCTAGAGATATAGTTACTGAGAATATTATTGCCGAGATGGAAAAGGAAGGTGCAGATAACGTTTGGCTTTCGTTTAAACCAATCGATCCAAAAGAGTTAGAAACGCACTTCCCAAATATTGTTCAGTACTGCAGAGAGCAAGGCTACGATGTACCGGAGCAAATGATTCCAATTATTCCAGCGCAACATTACTTCATGGGAGGAATCAAGGTTGATCTAAATTCTAAGAGTTCGATGGAGCAGCTATATGCAGTGGGAGAGACTTCCTGCAACGGAGTGCACGGCCACAACAGACTAGCCAGCAACTCGCTACTTGAGAGTATGGTCTTTGCAAAGCGCGCAGCACTCGATATGATAAAACATTACGATGAAGTTAAGACTAAACATTTTAACGAAATCGACTGGAGTGAATACGAAGATCTAGACAAATGGCAAGAAGAAAATAAGAGAATAGTATTGCAAGAAATAGAAGATGAAAACGAAAAGGAGACAAATATGTTTGATCCAATTACTTTAAAAATGAATGTAGATCCACTTATTAAAAGTGCTTTGAAGGAGGATGTCACAAGTGAGGACGTGACTACTAATTCAGTTATGCCAAATGCTGTTGCAGGTAAGGTTGAACTTATCTGTAAAGAGGATGGTGTGATTTGTGGCCTTCAGGTATTCCAACGCGCGTTTGAGATGTTAGATGAAAATGTGAACGTGCATCTTCATGTGAAAGATGGAGACGTGGTGGAGAAAGGTCAAAGACTTGGATCTGTTCGTGGTGATATCAGAGTTCTTTTGGTAGGTGAGCGTACAGCGCTTAACTACCTACAGAGAATGAGTGGAATCGCTACATATACACACTCTATCGCAAAAATGCTGGAGGGAAGTAAGACTAAACTTCTAGACACAAGAAAGACTACACCAAATAATCGTATATTTGAAAAGTATGCAGTGCGCGTAGGTGGCGGCCATAACCATAGATATAACTTAAGTGATGGTGTTCTTTTGAAGGACAACCACATAAGTGCAGCAGGCGGTGTTAAGGAAGCTATTAAGGCTGCAAAAGATTACGCTCCATTTGTTAGGAAGATAGAGGTGGAAGTTGAGAGTCTTGATATGGTGAAAGACGCAGTGGAAGCTGGCGCAGATATCATCATGCTAGACAATATGGATCACGAGCACATCAAAGAAGCAATTGGTGTAATCGATGGAAGAGCAGAGATAGAAGTTTCTGGAAATGTTACAAAGGACAATGTAGAGAAACTATTAGATTTGGGAGTAGATTATATTTCAAGCGGAGCGCTTACACACTCAGCGCCTAGTCTTGATATTTCTTTGAAGAACTTACATAGAGTATAGTCTTAAAAGAGGAAACATTTATGGATGGAAGTATTAGAAGAGAAAAAATATTAAAAATTCTTCGCGAGAGTGATGAGCCGGTGTCTGGTGGCAAGTTTGCAAAAAACTTTAATGTTTCCAGACAAGTTTTGGTGCAGGATATCGCTCTTCTTCGTGCTGCCAACCACGATATAATCGCCACCAACAAAGGATACCTTCTACAGAATGAAGATAAGACTTTGAGAGTGTTTAAAGTTAAGCACGAGCCAGACAAAATGCTAGATGAATTAAACATAATAGTGGATGCTGGCGGAAAGATAGAAGACGAGTTTGTTTACCACAAGATGTATGGAGTTATCCGTGTAAACATGGGTGTAAAATCCAGACGTGATGCCAAACAATATGTGGAGGAAGTGAACGGAGACATTTCGCTTCCACTAGAAATGGTAACATCAGGTTTTCACTATCACACGGTGACAGCAGATAGCGAAGAAGTGCTAGATGATATACAAGATGAACTACAGAAAAATGGATATTTAGTAGCTCTTCGAGACTACGAACCAGTTGATTTTTGGAGTTAATAAAAAGGTTGCATAAGCAGCCTTTTTTTGTGTGAATATATGCAATTTGCAAAGTGTTTTTTAGCCTTATATATGGTATAATTTAAAATCAGTGATGACACTATTAAAGAGTAATTCACGAGAAAATTTGATAGATCGATAAGGAATAGAAAATGAGTAATAATCAAAATAGAAAACCGGATCCGGAAGAGAGAAAAAGAAAAATAATACTTATAGCAATTGCTCTTGGTGCAGCAATTCTATTTACAGTGCTTACATCTTTCTTCTATGATTCGATAACAAAAAAAGAAATATCATATAATGAGTTCGTTTCATTATTGGATCAAGGAGCAGTGAAAGAAGTTGTCTTTGACGGAGACAAAATTGTCATCACTCCAGAGTCAAAGGATAATGAGATAGTTAAAGTAACTTATTGGACTACAGATATTAAAGATCCAGATATTATTTCTGAACTAAAGACTACATACAAAGGGGTGAAATTCAAAGGTGCACAGGCTAGCGCATCAGCTACCATTATAGAATTCTTGCTCACTTGGATTTTACCTTTAGTGTTCTTCTGGTTCTTATTCTCCATGATTATGCGTCGTCAAGGCGGCGGAAGTGGAGGCATCTTTGGCGTGGGCAAATCAAATGCCAAAGTTTATGTGCAAAAAGACACAGGAGTTACATTCAAGGATGTAGCTGGTCAGAAGGAAGCAAAAGAGTCAGTGGCAGAGTTAGTAGACTTCTTGCATAATCCTAGAAAGTACACTGAGATTGGTGCAAAGTTACCTAAGGGTGGATTGCTAGTAGGTCCTCCTGGTACTGGTAAGACACTTCTTGCTAGAGCCGTGGCCGGCGAAGCACACGTACCATTCTTCTCGTTAAGCGGTTCGGACTTTGTCGAGATGTTTGTAGGTGTAGGTGCATCTCGTGTTCGCGATTTGTTTAAGCAGGCAGAGCAACAGGCACCATGTATTATCTTTATCGATGAGATTGATGCCATCGGTAAGAGCAGAGATTCTAGATTTGGCGGAGGAAACGATGAGAGAGAACAAACTCTTAATGCGCTTCTTGCTGAGATGGATGGATTTGATCCGACAAAGGGAATCTTGATTCTAGCTGCTACAAACAGACCAGAAGTGTTAGATCCAGCGCTACTTAGACCGGGTCGTTTTGATAGAAGAATTATTGTTGATACACCAGACCTTAAAGGTCGTGTAGATACTTTGAAAGTTCACTCTAGAAATGTAAAGTTGGATGAGACAGTAGATTTAGAAGCAATTGCAAATATTACTTCAGGTGCTGTTGGTTCTGATTTGGCAAATATGGTGAATGAGGCTGCTATCAATGCAGTTAAGCAGGGACGCAAGGCTATTTCACAGGACGACTTGATGGAAGCTGTAGAAGTAGTTATCGCTGGTAAGGAAAAGAAAGACAGAATCCTAAGCAAGGAAGAAAAGAAGATTGTGGCTTACCACGAAGTTGGACACGCTCTTGTTTCTGCTCTTCAAAAAGACGCAGAGCCAGTTCAAAAGATTACAATCATTCCTCGTACTATGGGTTCACTTGGCTATGTTATAGCTGCTCCTGAGGAAGAGAAGTTCTTGATGAGCAAGGATGAGTTGGATGCTAAGTTAGTAATGCTTCTAGCCGGTCGTGCAGCAGAGGAGATTGTATTTAACTCAATCACAACTGGTGCGTCTAATGATATGGAAAAAGCCACAGAGACAGCTCGCTCTATGATTGCTCAGTATGGAATGTCTGAGAAGTTTGGACTAATGAGCCTAGAGCAGATAGAAGATCCATATCTTGGAAGAAATACTAGAATGAATTGCAGTGATAAAACTGCTACAGAGATAGAAGAGGAAGTTAAGAATCTTCTAGCAGAGAGATACAAAGATGCTAAGAAACTTTTAACTGATAATAGAGACAAACTTGATAAGATTGCTGAGTATCTTTACGAAAAAGAAACTATCACTGGAAAAGAGTTTATGGACATTTTCCATTTGGATGATAGAAAAGAAGAGATGGAGAACAATATAGAGACTAGCGAAGACGAGACAGAATAAACTTATATATGAGTAGTTTTGATATAAAGGAAGAACTGAAAAAAGTACCGCAGACTCCGGGCGTTTATTTGATGAAAAATTCTCATGCAGATGTTATCTACGTGGGAAAGGCTATCAATCTCAAACGCCGAGTCAGCTCGTACTTTAGAGCGGGAGCCCGTCACAGTCAAAAGATTAAATCGATGGTTTCAAATGTTGATGCCTTCGAATACATAATCACTGACTCTGAGCTGGAGGCTCTCATTTTAGAATGTAATCTTATAAAAGAGTACAGACCAAAGTACAACACCATGCTTATGGATGACAAGACCTATCCATACATTCAGGTAACTTTGGGTGAGGACTTCCCTAAAATCAAACTCTCTAGAAAAATGAAAAAGGACAAGAACAAATACTACGGTCCTTTCACCAGTGGTTTGGCAGTTAGGGACACTATAGAACTACTCCAAAAGATGTATAAGATTAGAAACTGCAACAAATCATTAGAGGCAGGAGAAGATGGGAAAGCAAAACCAAACGGCAGACCTTGTCTTTACTACCATATAGGTCAGTGTGACGGCGCATGCCAAGGAATGATTACAAAAGAAGACTACTTAAAACATGTGGAAGATGCTATGGCCTTCCTCGATGGCAAGTTTACTGAAGTGCGCGACGAATTAGAAGAGAAAATGATGGAGGCTTCAAACAACCAAGACTTCGAGGCCGCCAAAGAATATAGAGATTTGATTGCAAGCATAAATCATGTGGCAGGAAATCAAAAGATTGTCACTCACAAGTTTGAGGACAGGGATATTATTGCTTACGACTCTCTAGAGGGAGAGACAGTGGTAGTTGTTTTCTTTGTGCGAAATGGAAAGTTGATAGGCAGAGAAAACTTCTATATGAAGACAGATGAAAACGACGGCAAAGAAATACTTACAAACTTTATTAAGCAGTATTATATTGGAACGCCATTTATTCCTCATCAGATTTTGGTGCAGGAGGAAGTGGACGAGCCTGAACTTATAAGCAAGATGCTATCAAGAAATTTAAACTACACAGTTCAGATTGCAAATCCAAAGAAGGGCAAGAAAGAAAAGTTAGTTGAGCTTGCAAAGAAAAATGCCGCCAACTTACTAAAACAAAATAAAGAACGATACAGAAGAGAAGAAAAGAGAACTGTAGGCGCGGTTAAGGAGATTGAAAGTTTGATTGGCATCTCAGATGTAGTTCGAATAGAGTCTTACGACATCTCAAACACTAGCGGATATGAGTCAGTTGGTTCAATGGTAGTGTATGAAAACGGAAAGCCAAAGAGAAACCACTACAGGAAGTTTAAAATAAAAACAGTTCAAGGACCTGATGATTATGCAAGTATGCGCGAAGTTTTGCTTCGTCGCTTTACTCACGGTCTTGAATCTAAAGATGAAATGGATTCATTTGCCAAATTCCCAGATCTACTTTTGATGGACGGTGGAAAAGGCCAAGTAAATATAGCGCTTGAAGTGCTAAAAGAAGTGGGACTAGATATTCCAGTTTGTGGAATGGTAAAAGATGACACACACAGCACTCGCGGCTTGTTTTATAACAATGTAGAGATTGATATTGACAAACGAAGCGAAGCGTTTAAACTAATCACGAGAATCCAGGATGAGACACATAGATTTGCCATTGAATATCACAGAAGATTGAGAGGCAAGAAAGAGATTAAGTCCATCCTTGATGATATAGAGGGCGTTGGCCCAACTAGAAGAAAGGCTTTGATGAGGACTTTCAAAGATATTGACAAAATCAGGGAAGCAACAGTGGAAGAATTGACAAAAGCCGATGGCATTACAGAAAATGTAGCCAAAAACATTTACGAGTATTTTCATAAATGATAGAATAATAAAGATGGAGTAAAACTATTCTTATAATTCGGAGGATGTTATGGAGAATATGAAATTTAGCGAAATCATTAGTAATTATGGACTAGTATATTTCACACCTGAGATTGATCCGGACGAGGTGATTATTAACACACCAGAAGTTAATAGACCTGCTTTGCAGCTGGCTGGTTTCTTTGAGCACTTCGATAAAGAACGAGTTCAGGTTATTGGTAATGTGGAATGTGCTTTCCTTAATAATATGGAAAAGAAAAACCGCATATGGGTTTACGATAAATTGATGAGCAGTGGTATTCCTTGCCTGATTATTTGTCGAGGTGTTGAGCCTGACAAAGAACTGCTAGAAGCAGCAGTTAAATATGGAGTGCCTGTAGCTACTACAGAGGTGGCTACTTCGCCATTTGACGCAGAACTTACTAGATGGCTTCACGTTCAGCTTGCGCCAGAAAAGACTATCCATGGAGTTTTAGTGGATGTGTACGGCGAAGGAGTTTTGATTATGGGTGAGAGCGGCATCGGTAAATCAGAAGCTGCCCTTGAACTTATAAAGCGTGGCCACAGATTAGTTAGTGATGATGTAGTTATTGTTAAAAAAGTAAGTGACGAGACTTTGATTGGAACTTCACCTGACATGACAAAACACTTAATTGAACTACGCGGTATCGGAGTGATTGATGTTAAGGCTTTGTTTGGTGTTGAAAGTATTCTAGATACTGCAAACATTGATATGGTTATCCAACTAGAAGAGTGGGACCGCGGCAAAGACTATGACAGATTAGGTTTAACAGATCACCACATTGATATTCTTGGAAACCAAGTTATAAGTTATAACATCCCAGTTAGACCTGGACGAAATGTTGCCGTTATAGTTGAGTCAGCATCAGTTAACCACAGACAGAAGATGCTTGGTTACAATGCAGCACAAGAACTCGAGAGAAGAGTGGAAGAGAGTTTCTCAGAAGATAAATAATTGTTTAGTGAGGAAGACTAAAAAATTAGGAGTTAATATGAGAGAGTATTGTTTTGGAGTAGATGTGGGTGGTACCACAGTAAAAATTGGATTGATTAAAACTACAGGTGAGATAGTTGAAAAGTGGGAGATAGACACTGACACTAGTAATAATGGTGAAAACATATTGGGAGATATTTGTAAATCACTTGATGCCAAACTAGATCAGTGGAATCTTAAACCAAATGATATAGAGGGAGTTGGAATTGGACTTCCAGGCCCGGTATTAGAAAACGGTACAGTTTTAAACTGCGTAAATCTAGGATGGGGCACTTTTAATGTGGCAGAAAAGATGTCACAGCTTTTCCACGATATTCCAGTGAAGGCCGACAACGATGCAAATGTGGCAGCGTTGGGTGAAGACTGGATGGGAGCTGGAAAGAAATATAGCAGTATAGTAATGGTTACACTAGGCACTGGTGTAGGTGGCGGAGTGATTATTAATAAAAGGATAGTCCAGGGCTTTAACGGAGGCGCTGGAGAGATAGGACACATCACTGTAAACGAAGAAGAGACAGAGAGTTGTAACTGTGGAAGATTTGGATGTCTTGAGCAGTATTGCTCAGCTACAGGTGTGGTTAGACTTGCAAATAGATATTTGCAGTCTCACGGTGAGCCTACAAAGATGAGAGACATTAACCCTCTTGCTTGTAGAGATGTGTTCAACCTAGCAAAGGAAGGCGACGAAGCAGCAGCAAATGTCGTTAGAGAAATGTCAGAGTGTCTAGGCAAAGGTCTTTCAGTTATTGCAAGCGTTGTAAATCCTCAGTGCTTTGTTATAGGCGGAGGAGTGAGCAAGGCTGGACAGTACTTGATTGATAATGTGGAAAGATATTACAGAGCAAGTTGTTTTGCACCATGCAGTAATGCTGAAGTAAAACTAGCAGAGCTTGGAAATGATGCTGGAATTATTGGAGCGGCAGCTTTAGTTTCAAGATCAGAAGAAAAAGTAATTTTAGACTAAGGATATAAAAATGATAGAGGCTTTAAAACAGATAGTTGGTGAAAACAGCATATTGGAAAATGAGAACATGGCAAATCACACTACATTCAAGTGTGGTGGAAATGCTAGTCTTTACATTGCACCAAATTCCACCGACGAACTAGTGAAAGTACTAGAAGTTTTAAGAAATGAAAACTATCCATATATGGTTATCGGAAACGGCAGTAACTTGCTAGTAAAAGATTCAGGTTACGACGGAGCCATAGTGGAAGTAGATAAAAAGATTTCAGAAATAGATGTCCGCGGCGAAGAAATAATAGTAGAAGCCGGAGCAAAACTTTCAAAGGTGGCTACTATTGCTATGGAAAATGATTTGGCGGGCTTTGAGTTTGCACACGGCATCCCAGGAAATATGGGTGGAGCTGTTGTAATGAATGCTGGAGCTTACGGCGGAGAAATGAAAGATGTCCTAAAGTGGGTGAAGGTAGTAGATCAAAATGGAGAGATACAAACTTTAGAGAATGATGAACTAGAGTTAGGTTATAGAACAAGCCGAGTTATGAAAGAAAAGATGATAGTACTTGAGGCTTGTATCAAGTTAGACCTTGGAGTGATGGGTGATATAGCTGAAGTTATGGCTCTACTTATGAGTAAGAGAAAAGCTAGTCAGCCATTAGAGTATCCAAGTGCGGGTTCTACATTTAAAAGACCTGAGGGTTACTTTGCAGGAAAATTAGTGCAAGATGCTGGCATGAAAGGATATCGTGTGGGCGATGCCATGGTATCGGATAAGCACAGCGGCTTTGTTATCAACTGTGGTAATGCCACAGCTACAGAAGTGATTCAGGTTATTGAGGATGTACAGGCTAAGGTGAAAGAGGACTTTGGCGTGGACTTAGAACCAGAAGTCAGAATTATTGGCTAAAATATTATTGCATAATAGTGAGGGGTAAAATATGCGTTTTGTAATTGTAACCGGAATTTCTGGTGCGGGAAAAATTTCGGCGTTAAAGATTTTTGAGGACAGCGGTTTTTACTGTGCAGACAATCTACCTATTGAGCTTATAAACAGCTTTGCAGATTTGGTTTTTGCCGAGAACAGCGAAAAGAACAAAGTAGCAATAGGTGTTGATATCAGAAGTGGTGCTCGTCTTGATAAGATGGACGACGTTCTCAAAGAACTTAAGGATAAGGATCAAGAGTACGAGATTCTCTTCTTAGATTGTAACAATGACACACTTGTTAAGCGTTTTAAGGAGACTAGACGTTCTCACCCAATGGGCGATCAAGACAGTGTGTATAACGAGATAGAAGAGGAAAGAGAAAAGTTAGCTTTCCTAAAAGAGCAGGCTGACTATATTATTGATACAAGTAATCTCCTAATTAGAGACTTGCGCAAAGAAATAGAAAATATATTTATCAAAGATAAAGAGTACAATAATCTATTCGTGACAATATTGTCATTTGGATTTAAGTATGGTGTTCCAGCAGATTGTGATTTGGTATTTGACGTAAGATTCTTGCCAAACCCTTACTATGAACCAAAACTTAAGAAAAAGACCGGCGAAGATAAAGATGTTCAAGACTTTGTGCTGAATTCACCGGTTTCAGAAATATTCATCGACAAACTATTTGATATGGTTGATTTCTTGATTCCAAACTATATTGATGAAGGAAAGAATCAGCTAGTTATCGGAATAGGATGTACAGGTGGACATCACAGATCGGTTACAGTGGCTAACGAACTATACAAAAAGCTTTCTAAAGATGATGGAAATTTCGGTTTGAGAAAAGCACATCGTGATATTGATAGATAATTATGAGTTTTACTTCAAAGGTAAAAACTGAATTAGCAGATCGCATTAGTAATGCAAAACATTGCAGGGTAGCAGAAATTGCTGCCCTGATTTCAATGTGCGGAAATGTTTCAATAGATGAAAATGATAACTACACAGTATATATTCAAACTGACACCGAGGTGACAGCAAAGAAATTTAGAGAACTCCTCTGGAAGACTTTCCACATAGATACAGATGTGGAGGAGAAGGATAAGCAATTATCTCATTCTAAGAAAACATATATTGTAAAGATAAAGAACAATGCTGATGCTCTTGAGGTTTTGAAGGCTACTAAAATTATGAATAGCCAAAGTGAAATAGAAGAGCAGATGAACATAAATAAAAATGAAATTATAAAAAAGGATTGTTGCAAGAGAGCATACCTAAGAGGGGCTTTCTTATCAGCAGGTTCTATTAGTGATCCTGAAAAGTCTTATCATTTTGAGATTAAGTGTACAAACGAGAATAAAGCTAACCAGATTGTGGATATATTAAAGTCCTTTGACGTAGATGCAAAGACATTGAATAGAAAGAATAAGTTTATTGTATATTTGAAGGACAGCGAGAAAGTGGTAGATGCACTAAACATCATGGAAGCACCTATTGCGCTTTTGGAAGTTGAGACTATTAAGATAGATAAGGCAATGACTAATAAAGTTAATCGCATAATGAACTGCGACCAGGCAAATATAAATAAGACAGTTAATGCATCAAGAAGGATGATTGAAGATATTAACTATATAGAAGAGGAAGTTGGCCTTTCGTATTTGCCGGAGAAGTTGCAGCAAATTGCAAGAATTAGAGTGGACAATCCAGATGCATCTTTGCAGGAAATCGGTGATATGATGGAACCAGCTCTCGGCAAATCTGGAGTGAACCATAGGCTAAGAAAAATCAGCGAAATTGCCGAGAATTTAAGGGCGGAAGAAGGGTCGAAATAGACCTGCAGTCTTTTGACAAAGGCAGTTATAGTGTAGTAAAATGACTACTAGGATTATTTGTATCGGAGATGGTTTTATGAGCAGAGTAAGAGCAATGTTTGTATACTTTTTTGTACTACTAGGTGAGGCGGCGCTCATTTTTATGGCAAAAGAGCCTACTACTTGCACAGGTACAATCTATATTATGAAAATTACAGGTGGAGACCAACTAGACAAGGTGGAGAAGGTAAGACAGTTATCTCACATCACGGTTGGTGTTATCTGTTTGTTAGCTTGTATAGGATTACTCCTTATGGCGATTGACCTTATTGGAGGCAAATCTAAAGGGCTACTCAAGTTTGCATATTTATTCATGGCAGTTTATAACTTGATTCAAGTAGTTGCATGTATTTACATCTTCGCATCAACAGACCTTATTAGATCAAGCACACAGAAAGCGAATTGTCTAGTTTACTTTATTTCGCAAGTTATACTACTCATAGTTATGTGTTTGTATATTTTACGAGAGTTAGGCTTGATGAGGTTTTTGGATAAATTATCGACAGTATTATTGTTAGCTATCGTTGGACAGATTGTGTCAAACGGTCTATTGCTAAGAGGTTCTAATATAAAAGAATCACTAATATATGGTTGCATTACTGCATTACCAACGCTAGCAATATTTGTTTTTGAGGCATTTGTTTTGGAGGCTTCGATACGAAGAAATAGATAATCGAAAGTATAAACTTCCGGAAAACCTTCCGGAAGTTTTTTACAATAAGGAGAAATATGGATTTTACACATTTGCACGTCCATACAGAATACAGTCTGTTGGACGGCTCAAGTAAAATTAAAGAGATTACAAAGCAGGCCAAAGAGCTTGGAATGAACAGTCTCGCTATTACAGACCATGGTGTTATGTATGGCGCGATTGATTTTTATCGTGCGGCCAAAGATGTGGGCATTAAGCCTATTATCGGCTGCGAGGTTTATGTAGCTCCAGGTTCTAGGTTTGATAAGGAAGCAGGTGAGAGTGAAGAACGTTACTATCACCTCATTTTGCTTGCGGAAAACAACAAAGGTTATGAGAACCTTTGCAAGATTGTATCAAAAGGTTTTGTGGATGGCTTCTATTACAAACCAAGAGTTGATTACGAAGTACTAGAAGAATTCCATGAAGGAATCATCTGCCTAAGCGCTTGTCTAGCAGGTGAAGTTCAAAGACACTTGGCAAGAAATAATTACGAGGCCGGCAAAGCAGCAGCAGAAAAGTATTTAAAAATCTTTGGCGAGGGCAACTATTTCCTTGAAATGCAAGATCATGGAATTCCGGAGCAGCAGACTGTGAACCAGCAGTTGCTTCGTTTGAGTAAGGATATAAATGTGGACTTGGTTTGTACAAACGATGTTCACTACACATACAAAGATGATGTGGAAGCACACGACATTTTGCTTTGCATCCAGACTGGAAAACTTAAGAGCGACGAAGATAGAATGCGCTACGAAGGTGGCCAGTATTATTTGAAGAGCCCTGAGGAGATGGCTGAACTATTTAAGTATGCGCCACAGGCTCTTGAGAATACACAAAAGATTGCAGACAGATGTAATGTGGACTTTGAGTTTGGCGTTACAAAACTTCCTAATTTTGATGTGCCTGAAGGTTACACTCCTTGGACATATCTAAAGGAACTTTGCGAGAAGGGATTAGAGAAGAGATACCCTGTGATGCGAGGCGAGGAAGATCCAAATTGTGATGCCACAAAAGAAGAACTTGAAGAGCGATTAAACTTCGAATTAAACACAATCAAGAACATGGGATACATCGAGTATTTCTTGATTGTTTGGGACTTTATAGATTATGCAAAGAGAAACGGAATCCCTGTAGGCCCAGGTCGTGGCTCTGCAGCGGGAAGTATCGTTTCATACTGCTTGGAAATAACTGACATTGAGCCAGTAAGATACAACTTGCTATTCGAGCGCTTCCTAAATCCAGAACGTGTATCAATGCCCGATATTGATATCGACTTCTGTATCGAGAGACGCCAAGAAGTAATTGATTACGTAGCAGAAAAGTACGGCAAAGACCACGTGGCTCAGATAGTTACATTTGGAACACTAAAAGCAAAGGGTGTAGTAAGAGACGTTGGACGTGTTCTTGATATGCCTTATGCTAGATGCGACCAAATCGCAAAGATGATTCCAAACGAACTTAACATTACTTTGGCGGAGGCCCTAAAGACTAGCAACGAGCTAAAGGTCGAATACGAGAATGACCCTGAGGTCAAATATTTGATTGACATGTCAATGAGACTAGAGGGACTTCCACGTCACGCGTCAATGCACGCAGCCGGTGTAGTTATCTGCGCTAAACCAGTGGATGAGTATGTTCCTTTGTCGCTAGCGAGCGATGGCTCCATAACTACTCAGTACATTATGACTACGCTAGAAGAGCTTGGACTTCTCAAGATGGACTTCCTTGGTCTTCGAAATCTTACAGTTATTCAAAATACAATCGACCTCATCAAAGAAAACAAAGGCGATGTGGTTAACTTGAAAGAGATAGATTATGACGATAAGAAAGTCCTAGGATATATCGGAACAGGAAACACCGAGGGAATATTCCAGTTAGAGAGTGCAGGTATGAAGAGTTTCATGAAGGAACTTAAGCCTGAAACTTTGGAGGATGTGATTGCGGGTATTTCTTTGTACCGCCCAGGTCCTATGGACTTTATTCCAAAATATGAAGAGGGCAAGAACAACCCTGAGGCAGTGACTTACGACTGTCCAGAGCTAGAGCCTATCCTTAAACCAACTTACGGCTGTATCGTTTACCAGGAGCAGGTTATGCAGATTGTTCGTGACTTGGCTGGCTATACTTTGGGTCGAAGCGATCTACTTCGCCGTGCCATGAGTAAGAAGAAGCAGGACGTAATGGACAAAGAGCGCCAGAACTTCGTTTATGGAAATGAGGACGAGGGCGTCAAAGGATGTATAAACAACGGAATAGATGAGGCTATCGCAAACAAGATTTATGATGAGATGACAGACTTTGCAAAGTATGCGTTCAATAAATCTCACGCGGCAGCTTACGCGGTTGTTGCCTATCAGACAGCATACCTTAAATACTATTATCCAACAGAGTTTATGGCAGCTATGCTTTCATCTGTTATGGACAACTCAAGCAAAGTGGCTGAGTACATTTACTCATGTCGCTCAATGGGAATCGAGATTTTACCTCCGGATATAAATGAGGGATTTAGTGATTTCTCAGCAGCAGGTGATAATATCCGATACGGTTTGACTGCCATTAAGAGTGTTGGTCGCCCTATCATTTCAGCCATTATAGAAGAGCGCGAGAAAAACGGTAAGTTTAATGACATAGATGAGTTCATTTCTAGAACTATGCAGCACGGCGTTAACAAGCGTGCGATTGAAAACTTCATCAAATGTGGAGCGTTCGATTCATTTGGCGCTACTAGAAAACAGATGATGATGGTTTACAACGACATTTGCGACAGCATCTCTCAGGAGAACAAGACTGCCATGGAAGGTCAGGTTTCATTCTTTGACATAGCAGATGATGAGACTAAAGATGCATATAAGGTAAGAATGCCAGACTGTGGAGAGTTCGACAAAGAACAATTACTAGAATTTGAAAAAGAGATTCTTGGAATATATGTAAGTGGTCATCCACTTGATGAGTTAGAGGATAAGTGGAAGAGCCACATCACAAATATTTCGATTGATTTTAACGAGCCTGAAGAGGGCGAAGATCCAAAGGTTAAAGACAAGAGCAAAGTGACAGTGGGCGGAATTATCAATACTTTGACGAAGAAGTTCACGAAGAAGGGCCAACAGATGGCATTTATCACTTTGGAAGATTTGGTTGGAACTGTAGAAGTGATTGTTTTCCCAAGACAGTACGAGCAGTATAGAACCCTTATGGAAGAGGGACAGATTATCTTTGTATCGGGCGAGGCTCAGATAGAAGAAAACAACGACGGCAAAATTATTGCAAACAACATTTCTTCATTTGGCGATATGCCTTCTAAAATCTGGGTATCATTCAAAAACAAAGATGAATACTTCGAAAAAGAAAAAGAATTTGAAAACTTGCTCTGGGAAAATCATGGAAATGACATTGTGATGGTTTACCTGGCAGAAGAAAAACAAGTGAAACAGATGGATTCTAAATTTAATGTAAATGGTTCATCAGAGTTTATAGCAAAACTTAAAGAAATATATGGCGAGGAGAATGTGAAATGATAATCACATCGACTTCAAATGATCAAATCAAAAAAATAGTGAAACTACGTGAAAAGTCCAAGGAGCGAAAGACCGAGGGCTTATTCGTGGTAGAAGGAATCAGAATTTTTAAAGAGATTCCAGCTATGGATATCGATTCTGTTTACGTGTCTGAAAGTTTTGTTGAAACATATATAAATGTGGATAAAGAGAGTGCGACTGACAACAGATATGACAACATACCTGATTTGTTTAGCAGAGTGGACTACACGGTGGTAGCTGATAATGTTTTCAAGAAACTATCTGACACAGTAAATCCACAAGGTGTTTTGGCTGTAGTTAGAATGGCTGACTACACATTAGATGAAGTCCTAAGTAACCGCGACAAAGAAAACAGCTGTATTGTTGTTTTAGATAAAATTCAAGATCCAGGAAATCTTGGAACAATTATTAGAACTGGAGAGGGCGCTGGTATCAGTGCAGTAGTTATGAGCCAAGATACAGTAGACCTTTATAATCCAAAAGTTATTCGATCAACTATGGGTTCAATCTTCAGAGTGCCATGCGTGATAGTAGATGACTTAGGTGCAGCAGTTAACGAGATGAAGGCTAGCGGTGTTACTACATATGCAGCACACTTAGAAGGCGAAGATATATCAAGTGTTGAGCTAGCAAATGATAGAGCATTCTTGATTGGAAACGAGGCCAACGGCCTTAGTGATGAAGTGGCAAGTTTGGCTGATAAAAAAATAAAGATTCCAATGGAAGGTGAAGTGGAATCTTTAAATGCAGCAGTAGCCACAGCCATTTTAATCTATAGATAATTTAATCACATATTGTATGTGATAATAATATATGCTATAATGAATCGGAACAGAACAAATCTAAAGGTGAACAACAACGAAGGTTAATACATTACGGACTTGACCTTCTATATGGAGTTCCCTGCGAGTTTAACGACTTGTATGTGCCGGTGCAAAAGCGCCGGCACTTTAAAAATACCGGAGGATAAATATGAAATCATTTTTAAAACGAGCAATAGTGATAGTACTAGCATTGGCCATGGTATTTGGTGTAGCCGGATGTGACTTGTTTAAGAAAACAAACAAAGGTCACACAGATCTTTTCTGGTACATGAATTTAACAGAAGAAAAAGAGGGAGGCAAAGAAGTTAAGTTCACTTCAAACGAAGGTGACGTGGCAGCTGTGGCGCTAGAAGATAGCTATGCCGAGGAATACGGAATTGTTAAAAATGGAGACTGCTTTGTAAACATAGACAGTCTAAAGAGCGGTGTTGATGATAGATTCTATTATGATAAAAATGAGAAACTTGTAATGTTCACTAACGCTACAGAGGTTATCACGTCTGAAGTTGGAAAGAATGAACTTACAAACGGCGAAGAGAAAGATTATCAGATTTCCTTTGTCGAAAACGGAAAGTGCTATGTAAATATGGACTTTGTGACAGACTGCATAAGCGCTGAGTATAAATTGTTTGAGGCAAAGAAAAAATGTCCAGCCATCATAAGCCTAAATTACAAAACAGGAAAAGTGAAAGAGGCCACTTTGGACGATGACATAGAGATGAGAACAAATGGTGACTACCAAAACCTTATCGTCAAAGACTTAAAGGAAGGCACTAAGATTAAGATTATTGAAGAGGGTGAAAACTGGGACAAAGTAAAAGCTGAAGGCGGAATAATCGGCTTTGTTCCAACTAAGTATGTGGAAGATATTAGGACAGTAGAATCCGTTTACAAGAGCGATGAAGATACATACAACCACCAGCTAATTAAAGATGGTGTAAATATGGTTTGGGATGCTGTTTACAATCAATCAGCAAATGCAAATCTTAAAAACGATGTAAAACATGTAAAGGGAGTAAATGTTATTTCTCCTACATGGTTTGAGATGGAAAGTAAAACTGGTGGTCTTGTTTCAAGGGCGAGCGAAGACTACATAAAGACTGCCCATAAAAACGGAATGGAAGTTTGGGCTCTTTTGGATGACTTTAAGAGCAAGAAGATTAGCCATTATGTTTTGAGTCATACAAGCTCACGTAAGAGATTAATATCTAGTTTGATGGACAGTATAGATGGTTTAGGAGCAGATGGAATTAACATTGACTTTGAGTTTGTAACTGAGAGTGTTGCTAAAGATTATTTACAGTTCTTGCGAGAGATGTCAGTAGAGTGTAGAAAGAATAGAATTACTATGTCGGTGGACAACTATGCTGCGATGGGACATACAGCATATTACGACTGGAAGCAGCAGTATAAGATTGCAGACTATGTAATCTTTATGAATTATGACGAACACAATGCGGGTGATGATGAAGCAGGATCTGTATCTTCACTAGAGTTTATGGAAAATGCTATCACAAATTCTGTTGAGCAGATTGGTGAGTCAAATAGAGTTATCAACGGAATTCCATTCTTCACACGACTTTGGGAGATGACCCCAGAGGGAAAAGGCACAAACAAAGGAACATATGTGGAAGATGCGGTGGATGGAAATTACTATTTGAATTCACAGGCACTCACAATGAACAAAGCAGAGAAGGCCTGCAAAGATGCCAATGTAAAACCTACATTTGATAAGCCAACTGGACAGAACTACGCAACTTGGGAGAAGGGTTCTACTACATATGAAATCTGGCTAGAAGATGAGACATCTATAAAGTCTAGACTAGAACTTACAAAGAAATATAAATTAGGCGGAAATGCATATTGGGCATTAGGCCAAGAAAAAGATAGTATTTGGAATACGATAGAAGCAAATAAATAAAAAATGGGAGATGATTATCTCCCATTTTTATTATTCGATAATATCTTCTCCCATTTCATCTAATAAAATATTAGCATCCATTAGTGATTTAGATTGATTAATTGCGAAGCATATTATGCTATCTCTTTTAATTCTCGGATATAGAATAGAGTTGTTTGAAAGTTTTAATAATCTGTTAGTTTCATTGTCGTCAAGGTTCATAGAAAAAGCTAATGCTAAGACCTTATTCCTAGATGGGTTTTTGCTTCCGTCAAATATTTGATAAGCATAGTTTTTTTGTATATTTGATTTTTCAATCACTTCCGATTTGGATAATCCTTTTTCTTTAAGTATCTTTTCCAAATACTCAGATAAAGTAATATTTGTGATATCGTCAAAATTATCATCTAAATATTTTTCTAAGTCTTTTGAATTTTCTAATACTTTTTGTAATTCATCTGTTGATTTCATAAAGCCCTACCTACTTAATTGTTATTTTGATATACTACTTTGTAGTGATATCGATTTGATTTTAATATAATTTCAAGTAAAGGTAAACAAAAGTTTAAAATGAGAGAAGAATATTTCAAAAATACATACAAAGAAATAAGCGAACTGTCAAATACTGAAAAGTGCAGAACCACTTTGATTCAGAACGGCGACACTAATGAATTAGCAGTGAAGAAAGAAATGCCAGAAGAGATGTTTGAAGTATATTCAGAGCTGGCAAGTATTAATAATGTGGGAATTGTAAATGTTTTAGCTTGCTACACTGAAAACGGTAAGTGTATTGACATAGAAGAATATGTAAATGGGAAAACACTTGAAACTATTATTAGTGAAGGACAGTGGACCGACAGTGATTATGCAAGATGTATTATGGATATGTGTGACACTTTGACGGAGCTGCATAAAAGAGGGATTATTCATAGAGATATTCAACCAAAGAATGTTATTGTAGATAACAACCATGTAAAACTGATTGATTTTGATATTGCAAGAAATAAAAAAGAATCATCTAATAAAGATACGAGGCTTTTAGGTACTCCTGAGTTTGCATCGCCAGAGGCGTATGGATTTTCTCAAACTGATGAAAGAAGTGATATTTATTCTCTTGGTAAATTATTGCAGATGCTTGTAAAAGATGTGCGCTTTCAATCAATCATAGATAAATGTATACAGATGGATCCTGAAAATCGCTATCAGTCCACTGGTGAATTGAAAATGGCATTAATGCGTTGCCTCAACCATCCTGAAGTGAAGGGAGCAAAATCATTTATAAGAACAGTACCTGGTTTTAGGAGCAATAATGTAGTAAAGAAAATTATAACAATAATTATTTATTGCTTAGTTATCTTGGTATTCACTGGAACTGCACTCCAAGCAAAAGGAAATGTAGCTGATAAAATTTTATCAGTAATCCTTTTCTATATTTGGATATTTATACCTTATGCATTTCTAATGAACATTGGAAATATAAGTAGCAAATTAATAAGAGCGAATTACAAAACAAAAACATCAGAGTGGTTAGTAAGAATTGCATTATGTGTAATAAGTTTTATTATTGCATCTGTTATTCTCGGTTTCTTTATGGGAAAACACTAATTATGCTAAGAGCATAACAATCGTAAAAACGTAAATGATAAAATCTTTCTGTAGAAAGGTTTTATTTTTTTGAGTAAAACAAAGGAACGGAGGAATTATAAATGGATAATAATAATGTAAATGCACACTCAAATCAAAATGCAAATCCAAATGTTAATCCAAGTCAATATGCTCCGATTAACAACGGGAAACTAGCGCCAAAGCCAAAGAAACCGCTTTATAAAAAATGGTGGTTTTGGGTAATCATCGGTGTTGTATTATTAATGTTCATTGCTGCAGCATCAGGTGGTAATACGAAAGAGGAGACAAGTGTCAGCAATCCAACAGAAGAACAAACGATAGAAACTAAAGCAGCTGAAAAACCTAAAAAAGAAAAAACGAAGTTTACCGTCGGTGAAACAGCATCAAACGATGGAGTCAAGTATAAGTTTAAGGAAGCTGTAGTATCCCATGGACAAGACTTCAGTCAGCCAGCCAAGGGAAAAGAATTTGTAATATGTGTTTTTAAGGTAACAAATAAATCTGAAGACAAAATAAATGTAAATGCATTTGACTTTAAAGCATATTGCGATGACAATGCAGTGGAAGATGAGATTACAGATGGAAACTTAGACTTAGTTGAAAAATATGGAAGCATCTCTGTGAACGATTTAGAGCCTGGAAAGAAAAAGACGGGTTGTCTAACATATGAGGTTCCTAAGGGATGGAAAAAATTGGAAATTAATACGAAAATTGATGCAGGATTATTTAATAGCAAAGATGTCAAATTTGTTGTGAAAAATAAATAGTTTTGAAAGCGGGAGAGAATAATGAATATTAATCAGAATCAACAACCACAACCAATGCTAAACCAAGGAGGATTGGCATGCCCAGTTTGTGGAAGCACAAATGTTAACGTACAGATGGTTCAAGGAGACATGAAAACTAGCACAAAAGGAAATGGTTGCCTATGGGGATTAGGAAGAATGCTATTAATATGTTGTACTTGTGGACTATGGCTTTTGGTAGGAAAACATAAAGCAACATCTACCACAAGGACAACTACTAGGAAAGTTCATGTTTGTCAGAATTGTGGAAATACTTGGTAAAGCAAAATTAAAGAAGTATAAAATGCAACGTCAGATTTGGCGTTGCATTTTTATTGTACAAATGCTAGTGTTTTATTGTTATGAAAGAACAGTATATGAGAGAGGCTTTGAAGGAAGCTAAAAAAGCAAAAAAACTAAACGAAGTTCCTATAGGTTGTGTAATCGTCAAAGACAACAAAATCATTGGGCGCGGATACAACCGCAGGATGAAAGACAAGAACACTTTGTCGCACGCGGAACTAAACGCCATCAAGAAGGCTAGCAAGAAACTAAAAGACTGGAGATTGGATGATTGCGAGATGTATGTAACTACTGAACCATGTCAGATGTGTTCGGGCGCTATTGTACAAGCAAGAATCAAGAAGGTTTATATTGGATGCATGAATCCAAAGGCTGGATGCGCAGGTTCTATTATGAACCTACTCCAAGTTGATAAGTTTAATCATCAAGTTGAAATAGAAAGCGGTGTGCTAGAAGAAGAATGCAGTGGCATTCTAAAAGATTACTTTAAAGAATTGCGCAATAATAAATAATCGTATATAATGATTTAGTCGCGCAGCCGGGGAAGTAGCGGATCCCTTTACCTGAAGTCCGCTTTAGCAGGGGTGATGATTTGCCTCGGGTTTAGATGGTAAGGCTGCCCTTTATAAGCGATGTTGACGTTTGGGTCTTATGCATTAGAACTCTATGAACCGTGTCAGGTCAGGAATGAAGCAGCACTAAGTAGATAATTCTAAGTGACATGAGGGTGCCTAGACCGAGTTGGCTGTAGAGGTAACGCTTATGGTTTACTCACAAAGCAAGTCGCGCGATATTAAAAAAAGTAGGATGAAGTATCATCCTACTTTTTTAGTGCAAAAAGGCCCTAATTTCGTCAAAAAAGCCGTTTTTCTATCTTGAATGAGACCCCAGAATATTATATAATACTTCCAAAGGTGTGTGCGCAGGTCAAAATTGCTACAACACCGATAAATTAAGGGGTTTTTAAGGAAAGGGACGTCATGTCTTATCAAGCATTATATAGAAAATTTAGACCTAATACTTTTGACGAAGTAAAGGGACAAGACCATATAGTTACGACTCTTAAAAATCAGATTAATTCTGATAGAATAGGACACGCTTACCTTTTCTGTGGAACACGTGGAACAGGTAAAACTAGTGTGGCTAAAATTTTGGCGCGCGCGGTTAACTGTGAAAACCCAGTGGACGGAAGTCCTTGTATGGAGTGCGAGACTTGTAAGACTTCAGAGGGCGGAAGTGCTCCTAACATTATCGAGATGGATGCCGCATCTAACAACGGTGTGGATGATGTAAGACAAATTATTGAAGAAATTCAGTACTCACCAACAGTGGGTAAATATACAGTATATATTATTGACGAGGTACATATGTTGTCTGGTCCAGCGTTTAACGCACTTTTGAAAACGCTAGAAGAACCGCCAGCATATGTTATTTTTATACTTGCAACAACGGAACCTCATAAGATTCCAGTTACTATTCTTTCTAGATGTCAGCGATATGATTTCAAGCGTATTTCTATAGAGACTATCGTAGACAGACTACAGGAGTTGATGGACAAAGAGGGAATAAGTGTAGGTGAAAAAGCGCTTCGCTACATTGCAAAAGTAGCTGACGGCTCTATGCGTGATGCACTAAGTTTGCTTGATCAGTGCATAGCATTCTACTCAGACCAGGAGCTCACATACGAAAATGTGTTAGAAGTTTTGGGTGCTGTGGATAGTGAAGTGTTCAGTCGCTTGATTAGATGTATTATTCAAGGCGATGTTGCAAGCACTATGAAGATTTTAGACGAGGTTGTTATCCAAGGTCGCGAGCTTGGTCAGTTTGTAAATGACTTCATCTGGTATTTGAGAAATCTTATGCTCGTCAAAGGGTCAGAAGATGCCATGGAAGTGATTGATGCTCCAATGGAGAGAATCGAAGCGCTTAAAGAAGAGTCAGAAATGGTAGATAATGAATCTGTTATGAGATATATCAGAGTACTATCAGAGACAGCTGCGCAGATTAAATATTCAGATCAAAAGAGAGTGCTTCTTGAGATTGCACTTATCAAACTTAACACTCCAGCCATGGAGAACGATTACGAATCATTAGTAAACAGAATTTCAGTTTTGGAAAACAAAATTGAAAGTGGAAATATAAAAGTAGATGCTGCTCCAATTAGAAGAGCAAATGCTGAAGTGGTTACAAATGGTAATCCTTTGCCGGAGGCGGATGAACCAGCGGATGCGCCAAAGGAAGAACCAGAGGAAGCAGTAGAAAAGGCTGTGCCAGAAGATGTTCAATATGTGGCTGACAACTGGAATATGGTTCTAAATCACATGAGTCCTTTGGAGAAGGCTAATTTTAGAAAAGTCTCACTTGCAGTTAAAGGTGAAGATACATTGCTTATTGTGTTTGAGCCTAATGACATAATGTTTGGTGAGTGTAATACTATAGAGATGATAGACATGATTAATACCATAATAAAAGAACAGATTAAAAAAGATGTTCAAGTTGAGATGACTCAAAAGAAATCAAATGGTAATGAAAACTATTTTCAGATTATTTCATCTAAAATAGATCTAGAAATCGAGGAGGAAGATTTTTAATGGCTAAGAAAGGCGGATTCCCAGGCGGTATGCCAGCTAACATGGGAAATTTAATGAAACAAGCTCAGAAGATGCAGCAGCAGATGGCTGAGGCTCAGGAAGAACTAGAGGCTAGTGAATTCACAGCATCAGCAGGCGGCGGCGTTGTTGAAGTAACGGTGGGCGGAAACAAAGAAATTAAAAATATTAAGATAGATCCAGATGTAGTTGACCCAGAAGATGTTGAGACATTGGAGGATTTGGTGACTGCAGCTGTGAACGAAGCTATCAGAAAGATGGAAGAGCAGACCCAGGAAGAAATGTCAAAGATTACTGGCGGAATGGGTGGCTTATTCTAAGGAGCGAAAGTGGATTACTATAGTGGTTATATTACAAAGTTAATAGATGAATTATCAAGCCTTCCTGGAGTTGGTTCTAAAACTGCGGGTAGACTTGCTTTTCATATATTGGATATGCCTACGGATGAAGTGGAAGGTTTGGCGAATGCTTTGGTTGAGGCAAAGAAGAACGTGAAGTTTTGTAAATGCTGCCAGACTTTGACGGACCAAGAGATTTGTCCTATTTGTAGCAGTGATGAACGTGACCAAAAAACTATCATGGTTGTTGAGACTACAAAGGATATGGCCGCTTACGAGAGCGTGGGTGAGTACAAAGGCGTTTATCATGTTTTACATGGAGCTATCAACCCGATGGCCGGCATCACTCAAAACGATATCCGCCTCAAAGAATTATTCGAGCGCTTGAAAGACGATGTGGACGAAGTTATTATCGCTACAAACTCAAGCGTGGAAGGTGAAGCTACAGCTATGTATATAAGCAAAGTGGTTAAACCTCTTGGAATTAAGGTCACAAGAATTGCCAGTGGTGTTCCAGTAGGTGGAGATTTAGAGTGTATTGACAATGTAACATTACTTCGTGCTTTGCAAGGACGTGTAACTATATAATCTTAAGAGGAATTGAAAATGGGAAAAGTAGAACAAGACGGAAAAATTGAACAATTTAAAGCTGCTATGAACAACAGGGATTACGACACTGCAGTACAGATTGCAGACACTCTTGATATTAAACATATCAGAGACAACAATATGCTCAGTTTGATTGCGGATGCATATGAACTGTCAAACGATTATGAATTAGCAAAGCAAGTTCTTCTTTACGCGTATGAGAATACAAAAGCAGGAAGACACTTAGCTTACAGACTATGTCTTGTTTCGATTAAGAATGGGGAGATTGACGAAGCTGAAGAGTATTATGAGGACTTTGTCGAGATGGCGCCAAAGGATACAGGTCGCTATGTACTTAAATACAAAATGGCAGAAGCCCTAAACAAACCAAAAGATGAGTTAATCAAAATTTTGGAAGACTATGTAAATATTGACATGGAAGAAAAGTGGGCTTACGAGCTCGCAAAACTATATAAAGAAACTGGAGATACAGCAAAGTGTGTTGAATTATGTGATGAGATGGGCCTTTGGTTTTCTGAGGGACGCTATATCAAAAAGGCTATGGAACTCAAGAAGTCTATTCAGCCTCTTAACATCACTCAGCAGCAGTTGTTGGACAAGGAAGATCCAGTGGAGGAGGAAGAAGTGGTTGAAAAGCCAAAGAGTGAACCTCATGTTTCAAAGAGTCCAATAGAATCCATTATGGAGAAGCAGCCTGAACGCACTCCATATGAAGAACCAGAACAACCAAAGAGCTTTGGTATCGACTTGAGCAAAGAAGAACCAAAGTCATTTAAGCCTGGCTTGGATAAACCTTTGGGCGAGTCGAGTTTCGAGAATGAGCGACAAAATGAATATAAACCTTCATTCGATATTACTGAAATCAAAGTGGCAGATGAGCCAAAGATTCAGCCAGAAAGTATTTTGACTGCTCAGCCTGTCGAAGAAGGTCCTCAACAAATGAGTTTCTTTAATGATGACTCGCCATCTAACAATAAATATGATGAGCCAAAGGAAACTCCAACTTTTGAAAAGCCTGATTTCCTTAAAGAAGAGAATATGCCAGATATGTCTGAAGCACCAGCAGAGGAACCTTTGCCGGGCGTTGATGATGTAGAGGATATGCTTAAGTCTCTTCAGGAGAGAGGAATCTTAGGAGCAGACACTGTGAACAAAGCAGTGAATGCCATAAATAGTGATACTCATCAGATCGAGGAAGAACTAAAAGAAGAAGTTGACAGTATTATGAGCGAGCAGGAAGAAGAACCAGAGGTTGAAATTCCAGAAGAGCCTGTGACAAAGGCAGAGGATTTTGAAAAACCACAGAATAGATACACGAGAGAAGAGCCGGAAGAAATTGAACCAATAGTTCCAGATATGGCGAGCAATTTCTCTGAAGATGATGATGTGGCAGAGAAAATCATTCAAGGAAAAGATTTCACTCAGCCTGATATCCCTGAACTAGACGATGCAGAGGACAGCAAATTCCACACTGTTCAGGTTGGAAACAAGTGGGAGGCTGATGATGAAAGTGAAACTGAGAGTAACTTGGTAGAAGATTCTGACAGAGCACCAGTGGAAGCTGGAGTTTTAGATGATTTTGAACCAGAAAAAGAAATTAGTTTGGAAGATGGAGCTACAAAAGAAGTGGGTGATGTTTTGGCGAAGCCTACAGAGGTTATGCCTGATAGTGATGAACTAGAAAGAGAAAGCAAGAAACCTATCCAGGCAGCGAAAGTTTTGGATGAGGCAGTGAAGCCTACTAGCGAACAACCAAAGGATGTTCCAGTGTTTGATTTGTCTGGAGAGTACACTACTCAGGACAACAGCGAACTAGAAGCAGAAGCACCTGTAGCTGAGCCTACACCTGAAGTAGAACAGAATCAGGCGCCAGTAGCCGATGACAAACTTGAGCCAACTCCAAAGATTGAAAAAGTTCTAAAAGAGAGCAATAAATCTTCAGCAAATATCGATATGATTTCTGGAGAGACTCCTGATAATAAACCTGAAGAACAGATGGGAGCGCCAAAGGAAGAACCTAAGACAGAGCTAAAAGAAGAACCTAAGGCTGAAGTAAAAGAAGAACCTGAAGAGAAGGCGGAAGATTTAGGAGCAACTAAGGTGGTTGATGTTCCTGTCAAAAAAGAATTAAAACATAAGATGCGCAAGGAGAAGAAAAAAGAACTAAACACTCAGCGCGTTAAATTTGATGTAGAAGATAGTGATATGGCTGTATTCGGCAACTACTTAAATGTAGAAGGTCTAGAGGATGCAGTTAAAAAAGTTTGTAACGACCTTATTAAGAAGTTTACAGGACAAGAAGACACTAATGCTAATGTCATTGTTATGGGAGATGAGAAGACCGGAAAAACAACAATGGCTATCGAAATCATTAAGCTTATTAATAAGAAGAGTGAAAGAAGAAACAGAAAGATTGCCAAGATTAGCGCAAGCACTTTAAACAGAAAAGGATTTGCTAGCGTTCTAGGAAAAATTAAAGGATGCGATCTGATTATTGAGAATGGTCATGAAATACATCCAACTACTATCCAGGAAATTGTGAAGGCTCTTTCTCCAAATACTACAGATTCAATTATTATCTTAGAAGCAGAGACTGAACCTATGGAAGAACTACTTTCATCAACAGTTGGTCTAGGACAGGCATTCACTCATATTGTTAGAATTAAGCAGTACAACATCCGCGAGTGGGTAGCGTATGGAAGTGAGTATGCAAAGACTCAAGGATATAAACTAGATGAGGTGGCAGAATTAGCATTATTTAAATCTATAGATGATGCATTCGGCGCCCACAAAGGAATTAGCAGACTAGATGTAGAAGAAATCATCGACAAAGCTATTGCAAGAAGCGATAGATTTGGAAAGAAACTGTTTGGTTCGAAGAAAGATGACGAGGGACTCAAACTTTTAGATGAGTCAGATTTTAATATAAATTTAAAGTAGAGAGGAAAAGCGATGGAAAGATTAGAACTTCAAAGCATTGCGAATGAAGTGAGAAAAAGCATTATTGTGGAAACTCACGCGGCCAAGTCAGGCCATCCGGGTGGTTCACTTTCTTGTGCAGATATGATTACATATTTGTATTTTGAGGAAATGAATGTAGATCCCAAAAATCCTGACAATCCAGATCGTGACAGATTTGTTTTGTCGAAGGGACACTCTGCACCAGCGTTGTATGCTGTTTTAGCGGAGCGTGGATTTATTCCAAAGGAAGATTTGGAATCACTTAGAAAACCTGATTCATATTTGCAGGGACACCCTGATATGAAACATACACCTGGTGTTGATATGTCAGCGGGTTCTTTGGGACAGGGAGTATCCACGGCAGTAGGAATGGCGCTTGCAGCCAAGCTGGATGGAAAGTCTTACAGAACCTATACTGTTTTAGGCGATGGAGAGATTGAGGAAGGTCAAGTTTGGGAAGCAGCTATGTTTGCTGGACACAGAAAACTAGACAACTTGGTGTTCATTATTGATAACAATAACCTTCAAATCGATGGTACATTAGAGGATGTATGTTCACCATATCCTATCGAGCAAAAGTTCGAAGCTTTTAATTTCAATGTAATTGATATCAATGGTCACGACTTTGGCGAGATAAGAGCAGCGCTAGACGAGGCAAGAGATGCCAAAGGAAAACCAACTGCTATCATAATGAGAACAGTTAAAGGAAAAGGTGTTTCATATATGGAAAACCAGGCTGGTTGGCATGGTAAGGCACCAAATGATGAGTTGTGCGAACAAGCCCTTATTGAATTAGAGGGAGGTGATGCATAATGGCAGAAGAAAAAAGAATTGCAACTAGAGAGGCATACGGTGATGCACTGATAGAGTTAGCAAAAGAACACGATGATCTTCTAGTTTTAGATGCAGATTTAGCGGGAGCAACCAAGACAGATAAGTTCCAAAAAGAATTTCCAGATAGACACATAGACTGTGGTATTGCAGAGCAGAATATGATGGGTATAGCAGCAGGTTTATCTACTTGTGGAAAAGTACCGTTTGCAAGTTCATTTGCAATGTTTGCAGCAGGACGTGCATTCGAGCAGATTAGAAATACAATCGGATACCCACATCTTAATGTTAAGATTGGAGCTACACACGCAGGTATTTCAGTGGGAGAGGATGGAGCTACACACCAGTGTAATGAGGACATCGCTTTAATGAGAACAATCCCAGGTATGACAATCATCAATCCTGCTGATGCAGTAGAGGCTAAGCAAGCAGTAAAGGCAGCATATGAGATAGACGGGCCGGTTTATATGAGATTTGGTCGTCTAGCAGCACCAATTATAAATGATGAGTCATATAAGTTTGAGTTAGGCAAAGGTGTGAAGATGAGAGAGGGTAATGATGTAACAATCATTGCTACAGGACTTATGGTATCATCAGCGCTTGAAGCGGCAGATATGTTGCTTAGGGATGGAATCAGCGCCGAAATAATAAACATTCACACTATTAAACCAATCGATAAAGATATAATTATAGAGAGTGCTAAGAAGACAGGAAGAGTAGTGACAGTGGAAGAACACTCAGTGATTGGTGGTTTGGGAGATGCAGTATCAGATGTGCTAGTATCGTATCACCCAACAGTTCAGACAAAGATTGGTATTAATGATGAGTTTGGACACTCAGGACCAGCTCTTGAACTTCTAAGTGAGTTTAGGTTAGATGGAGAAGGTATTTGTGCAACTATTAAAGAAATATTTGCATAATTAATTACAATAAAAAAGAAGCGGTGGTTTTCCCACCGCTTCTTTTTCTATGCTTAACTGTCGAAACTCCAGTCCAATGGATCTTCATCTGAAATATCTTCGTCCACTTCGTCAATAGATGAATCTATATCATCCGTTAGATGACTATCTTCATTCACTGACAATACATCCAAAGATATCTTTAATAGATTATCAACCTCCTCTTCAGGGATATCCATCTCTTTAGCTAATTCACTGGCTTCTGGTACTCTACCAAGTTTTTCAGTCAACCTTTTTGTCGTGTCATCCAAAAGATTAAGCTTGTCAGCCAAATGTTGGCTAATCTTATCCGAATCAGCTTGATCTTTGATGGCATTTTCAAATGCTTCTGTCACAGCTTCATCGACCAGTTCGTCAAATGCTTCAGGATCTCCGTCTCCATCATAATCGGAAACCACTTCCGTAAGTGCAACGTTTCCCTCCTGAATCAAATCACCAAAGGTTACGCCCTTATCGCGATAGTCCTGAGCCATTTCAGCAACATGTAGAAGCTCTGAATTAACTAAATCATCAACTACTGAAGAATCTCCGTCAGCTAATCGCATTATTAAATCTTCTTTTTCTTCATCAGAAAGTTGAGGAATATTTTCCACATCTTTCATATACATTTCTATAACAGCTAATTCTTTATTAGTCTCTGCCATAATCCGTTCCTCTAAGTATTTTTACCGTTCTCATCTGATAATATTATGATAAATAAAAGCCTTGAAAAAATCAAGATATATGGGTAACATTTTAAACAGAAAGAAAAATGAAAAAGGGCAATATAATGAAAGAAAATTTTAAAGAGAATTTTAAAAAATTTAGAAAGACTAGAGCATATTCATTTGTGATTATTTTAGTTGCAATAGCAGCGTGCATTCTTATTGGAATGGGAATTGCTGCCTACCAACATGCGAACAATCCTACAGATGAAGGTTCTAAATATCTTCGTGCATTTATAATGCAAGACTATAATACTATGTACAAAATGGTAGACAAGGACACTACAAAAATCAGCAAGGAAAAGTACATAGAAAAAATGAGAAGTCTTCGTCAAACATATGATATAGATTCATATGATATAGGTAAGGTAGAAACTAAAGATGGTACACAGTTCATTACGATGACTTGCAAGAACGATCAGACCAAGTCAAAGAAAGATTTCACAGTATATTTTTCAAAGCATGGTTTCTTCAACCCAACTTATCAAGTAGACTTGAGCAAAGTGAACGAGGACGAGGAGATGATGGCTAATGAGTACCAGAATACACTTAGTGCGTCAGCTGACTCTGTCATGAGCAGATACTACACAGCCATCAGAAATGAAGATAAAAAATGCAATGATGTGATAGCCCTTTTCAAAAACAAAAAAGCAGTAAAGAATTCTGTTAGAAAGACCGCGAAGAAAAATATAAAGGTTTTGACGAAGGGTTCAAAGAATGGAAAAATCAAAAAGTATGCTGTAAAGGATATTAAAATTAATTCTATTCGCAAAGCATTCAAATATAATGCGCAGAAAAAGAAGTTTACTACTATATATACATATGATTACAACTACAAATCCGCTACCAATATATCTGTTTCAAACAGTTATATCTTTAAAAAGAAAGGCAAGAGAAAAGTTATTATGACTTTGACATATGACTTTGACGGGGACAATGTTTCTTTAGTTGGATTTAAGCTGGTTGATAAGGCAAAGAAGAAGTAGTTTACATAAAAAATGATTTAGTGTACCTAAAAAGAAGATATTGAGTATTTATGGGGCTAATGTTATAATATTTCTAACTATGGATAAATATATCCATTGCATTTTTGCGCATTTAGGAGAGAAACATGGACCGTTATGTAATTAAAGGTGGCAAACCACTTAGTGGTGAAGTAGAAGTGGGCGGAGCAAAGAACGCTGCGCTTGGTTTATTGGCCGCTGCTATTATGACAGACGAGGACGTTACAATAGAAAATTTACCAGATGTTAGTGATATTAATCAGTTGATTGATGCTATCGAAAACATCGGAGCAACTGTTACTAGAACTGACAGACATACTGTCACAATAAATGGAAGCACTATTAAATCTCATGTTGTTGATTATGAACAGATGAGAAAGATTAGAGCTTCTTATTATTTGCTTGGAGCTTTACTTGGAAAGATGAGTAAGGCTGAGGTTGCACTTCCTGGTGGCTGCGCTATCGGAAGCAGACCTATTGATCAGCACTTGAAAGGTTTTAGAGCACTAGGAGCAGATATCATTACTGATCACGGTATGGTTAATGCTCAGGCTGAAAGACTTACAGGAAGCCACATTTTCTTTGACGTAGTCTCAGTAGGAGCTACTATCAATGTTATGCTTGCTGCTGTTAAGGCAGAGGGCAGAACTGTCATTGAGAACTGTGCGAAGGAGCCACACATAGTTGACGTTGCCAACATGCTTAACAGTATGGGCGCAAACATTCGTGGTGCTGGTACTGATAAGATTAGAATTCAAGGTGTTCCTTCACTTCACGGCACTGTTTATAGCACTATTCCAGATCAAATTGAGGCTGGTACATTTATGTGTGCAGCAGCAGCTACAGGTGGAGAGGTATTAGTTAAAAATGTAATCCCACGACATTTAGAGTCTATTTCATCTAAACTTATTGAAATGGGATGTACAGTTATTGAATACGATGATGCAGTTAGAGTAAAGGCTGGAGACTTTATAAGAGGAGCAAAGATTAAAACTCTTCCTTACCCAGGTTTCCCTACAGATATGCAGCCACAGATGACAGCTGTATTGTCATTAGCACATGGAAATAGTTCTGTTACAGAGAGTATCTTTGAAAACAGATTTAAATACGTAGATGAACTTAATAGAATGGGTGCCATTATAAAGGTAGAATCAAATGCAGCATTTATTACTGGTGTAGGAGGATTGCAGGGAGCAGAAGTTTCCGCACCAGACTTGAGAGCGGGCGCTGCACTTGTTATAGCCGGATTGGCAGCAAACGGATTCACTACAGTAAACGACATTGTTTATATCAAGAGAGGTTACGAGAGATTCGTTGAAAAATTAAAAGGACTAGGAGCTATTATTGATACAGCTAGTTCTGAAGAAGAAGAGCAGAAGTTTAAATTAAAGGTCGGATAAATAACATATTTATATTACAATTATTTACTAAAAACAATTTCAGAAGAGATAGTTTGAAGAACTTATAAAGGAGACTGAAATGAAGAGATTATCATTACTTATAATTCCAATTTCCTTATTATTTTTAGGAGTGTTTGTTTTTACAGGCACTAAAGATGTTAAGGCTGCCTATGGTGATAGGGCTAGTTATACTCTAGAGCCATGGACTTTTTGGCAGACAGGTGTTACTACTGATATATGGAATCAGTGGGAATTAAATGCGTTTAATGGAGTATATCTTCCAGATGATAGTGATAAGTTCCCTGATTCAGTGGGACCAGACGGATCTACTGATTTCCTAAGAAGCTATACACATAAAAACCATTTCTTTGAGCATGGTAGCACTACTACACATCCTCATGTGGAAGACCCATATCAGTTAACATTATTTGGTGTTTCGCATGGATATGTAGCAGACATTGAGAGTAATGGTTGGTCTGGAAAATGGATTCCAGATCCTACAGAGGCAGACCCAATAACTGACCCTCCAAAGTGGGGAGAAACTACAACATCTCAAGGAGAAACTACATCATTCGTCCCATATCTAATGGACAACAACCCATACACACTTAGATGTTGGACAAAGGCTAATAATCTAAAGAAGAATAGAACATATACTTGGGTATTTGATGCATATATTGAAGAAGGCGCATACATGGCAAAACTTGGCGGAAACGTGCCAGTTGATAACAAGTATGCAAAGATTGTTGGAACAAATGGTCAAGGAAAAATCTTATTTGTAAGATATCTTGATATAACAACTACAAAAAAGAGATTCCAGTTTAACTTTGATATGGATAAGGAAAACTCTTCACTCAAGGTTGAGATGATGTATGGAGCTTTCTTACTAGAAGGACCAATCATCAAACATGAGGAAGTTGTTTGGACTGGTAAAGTTCATATTGAAAATTGCGATATTATTCAGGGTAACTTGAATGAGCCACAGGTAGAGACTACTACTAGAAGACGAGGCGGTGGCGGTGGTGATTCAGTATGGTACGATGAACCAGAAAAAATTACTGGTGTGAAGGCTAAATCAAAAGCTAAGAAATCAATTACTCTATCTTGGAGTAGAGAAGAGAATTCTACAAAGTACCAATACAATTACGCACTAAAGAAAAACTTCAAGGGTGGAAAGAAGAAGTACACCACAAAGAATAAAGTTAAAATTAAAAAGCTTAAGAGAAAGAAAACATACTACTTCAGAGTTCGAGGTATGAACGACGAATACACAGGTTCATGGAGTTCGAAGAAGAAGTGCAAAGTTAAATAATAATTAAATATTTATAGAATTATAATAAGATTAGTCAATAAAACTTGACTAATCTTATTTTATTTGTTATAAATATGTGTAATATAGGTCAAATTAACTGACCAATATTATTGCAAACAGAGTATTTATAGCATAATACTAGAAAGAGGTAACGTTATGGAGAATTTTAAAAAGTACAAAAGACAGTATTTTATGCCACCGGAAGCTACTTACGATTGGGTGAAGAAAGACTATATCGAAGAAGCTCCTATTTGGTGTAGTGTTGATTTGCGCGATGGTAACCAAGCGCTTATCGAGCCAATGAGTCTTGATGAAAAGTTGGAATTTTTCCAGTTACTCGTAGATATAGGTTTCAAGGAAATAGAAGTGGGATTCCCAGCAGCTTCTCAGACAGAGTATGATTTTATGCGTGCACTCATTGAGCGCGACATGATCCCTGATGATGTAACGGTACAAGTTTTAACTCAGGCTAGAGAGCATATCATCAAGAAAACTTTCGAGGCTGTTAAGGGTGCAAAGCATGCAGTAATCCACCTTTACAATTCAACTTCTGTCGCTCAAAGAGAGCAGGTGTTTAAGAAGAGTAAAGAAGAGATTAAGCAGATTGCTATAGACGGAGCTGAACTTCTAAACAAGCTAGCTTCTGAAGTGGATGGTAACTTCTCATTTGAGTATTCACCTGAAAGTTTCCCTGGCACAGAAGTGGACTACGCATTGGAAGTATGTAATGCGGTACTTGATGTTTGGAAACCAAAGAAAGAAAACAAAGTAATCATTAACATTCCAGCTACAGTGGAAAATGCTATGCCACATGTGTTTGCTACGCAGGTTGAGTATATGCACAAAAACTTGAAGTACAGAGATGCAGTTACTATTTCAGTTCACCCTCACAATGACAGAGGTTGTGGAGTGGCTACTGCAGAACTTTCAGTACTTGCTGGGGCAGATAGAATAGAGGGAACGCTTTTCGGAAACGGAGAGCGTACAGGTAACGTGGATATCGTGACACTTGCTATGAACATGTTCTCACATGGTGTAGATCCGAAGTTAGACTTTAGTGATATGCCTAAAATCTGTGAACTATACGAGCGTGTTACTCGCATGCAGGTTGGCCCTCGTCAACCATACGCAGGTGATTTGGTATTTACAGCATTCTCTGGTTCTCACCAGGATGCCATCGCCAAAGGAATGGCTTGCCGTGATGCAGATCCAGAAGGCAAATGGAATGTTCCTTATCTTCCTATCGACCCAGTGGATGTTGGAAGAACTTACGACTCAGACGTTATTAGAATTAACTCTCAGTCTGGTAAGGGCGGCGTAAGCTACGTTCTAAAACAAAACTATGGCCTATCTATTCCACAGGAGATGCGCGAAGAAGTTGGCTATATGATTAAGGACGTCTCTGATAAAGAACACGCTGAACTATCCCCAGAGACTATCTATCGAATCTTTGAGGATAAGTATGTTAATAACACATCTGTATTTGCGGTTCCTGAAGTTCACTTCAAACAGACTAGAGGAATCACTTCAGATGTCACAATGGTTTACAAAGATAAGAAGAGAGTTATCAAGAGTACTGGTAACGGAAGATTGGATGCTGTTAGTAACGCGTTCAAATCATTCTTTGATATAAGCTATGAACTTTCATTTTACGAGGAGCACTCACTTTCTCGTGGGTCATCGTCAAAGGCCGTTTCATACGTGGGAATCAGTTGCAACGGAACAATGTTCTGGGGCGTTGGAATAGATGAAGATATTATCAAATCTTCAATCAACGCTTTAACTTCAGCTGTTAACCAGTATGTGGCTACCCTGAAAGACAAAGATGATCAGGATGAGAGACTAACAGAAATCTTAAACTACATTAATACAAATTATTTGTCGGTGACACTTGATGAGTTGGCAGAAGAGTTTGAACTTACCAAAACATATCTTTCAAAATATATTAAAGATAAATCGGGTAAGACATTTGGAGATATCGTAACTAATGTTCGTATGAAGAAAGCGAGAGCGATGCTAAAGAGTGGAAACAAAAACGTGGAAACTATTGCACACGAAGTTGGATATCAGAATGTTGAAAACTTTACTAGAACTTTCAAGAAGAAATACGGCATGACACCAGTTCAGTTTAGGAATTCTAAGTAGTTAGTGTTATAATATCAAAAGAAAAAATTAAGGAGTTAACATGAGTAATAGATTATTTACATCAGAATCAGTGACAGAGGGACATCCAGATAAAATCTGCGATCAAATCTCTGATGCTATATTAGACGAGTTGATAAAGCAGGACCCACAGAGTCGTGTTGCTTGCGAGACCTCCATTACTACCGGTTTGGTTTTGGTGATGGGTGAGGTTTCAACTAGCGGATATGTTGATATTCAGAAAGTAGTTAGAGACACAATCCGTGATATCGGATACACTCGCGCTAAGTTTGGCTTTGACGCGGACACTTGTGGTGTGCTGGTGGCTTTAGATGAGCAGTCAGCAGACATCGCAATGGGTGTTGATAAAGCGCTAGAAGCCAGAGAAGGTGAAAAGGCAGAAGATATGGAAACTGGTGCCGGAGATCAAGGTATGATGTTTGGCTATGCTACAAATGAGACTGAAGAGTACATGCCTTATCCTATTTCTTTGGCGCACAAGCTTACAAAGAGACTTTCGAGTGTGAGAAAAGATGGAACTCTTGAGTACCTTCGTCCTGATGGAAAGGCACAGGTTACTATTGAGTACGATAAAAACGATAAACCGGTTAGAGTTAACACTATCGTTGTCTCTACTCAGCACGACCCTGATGTTACTCAGGAACAGATTCACAAGGATATAAAAGAACAGGTGATAGATGCAGTGGTTGATAGCAATATGATGGATGATGATACAAATATTTTCATCAATCCAACAGGCCGCTTCGTAATAGGCGGACCTAACGGAGATGCTGGACTTACTGGTCGAAAGATTATTGTTGATACTTACGGTGGATATGCTAGACACGGAGGTGGAGCCTTCTCCGGCAAAGACTGCACAAAGGTGGACCGCTCGGCAGCTTACGCAGCACGTTATGTTGCAAAGAACATAGTAGCAGCAGGACTTGCTGATAAGTGTGAGATTCAGTTGTCATACGCTATCGGTGTAGCACACCCAACATCTATTTCAGTTGATACATTTGGAACAGGAAAGAAATCAGAAGAAGAGTTAATTGAAATAATCAATAACAATTTTGATCTTACTCCAAATGGAATTATCAAAATGTTAGATTTACGTAGACCTATCTATAAACAGACAGCTGCATACGGACATTTTGGTAGAGATGATATTAATGTTCCTTGGGAAGAAATAATCGAGTTAAAGTATTAAGATGAAATTCAAAAGTTTTATGAAAGAGCATTCAGACAAAATAATTGCCGTTACCGCGGTAATTATTTTGTATACAATATTTTTAAATAGTATTGGATGTCCTATAAAATTCACTACAGGTGTATCGTGTATGGGATGTGGTATGACAAGAGCACTGTGGGCTGCAGTTAGACTACACTTTACGGATGCTTTCTATTTTCATCCGCTCTGGCCATTGGTTATAGTGTGGATTCCAGTATTTATTTTCAGAAAGAAAATAAATAAGAATGCTTTTAAAGCATTTCTCACATTTACTATAGCGGCATTCATTGTTGTATATTTCATAAGAATGTTTGATCCACACAATCACGTAGTGGTCTTCGAACCACAAAACAGCATTTTAGGTAGATTCAATTAAATCTACCAAAAATGGTATTTCTTTTTCGAAGTTTACTCCGTAATCCACAGAGTCTGGATCATTGTAAGTGTTCAGTATAGCAGCTCGTGTAAAGTCGGCTGCTATTTTTAATGCCTCATAAACTGATTTATCATTCATCAGTGCGCCAGTAAATGTACTAGCAAACACATCTCCAGTACCGTGAGATTTCATATCTACTTTTTCATTTCCGTAACTGTAGAATTCTTCTTTCTCAGTATCATATCCCATAAATCCAAACTTGCCATCTTCCAACTCTACACCAGTTATAACCGCATGTTTTGGACCAAACTTTGCAAGTTTAAGTAGCAAGTCTTTAACCTCATCTATACTAGCATCCTCGCCAGGATATTTTACACCAAGCATTAGTGATGCCTCGGAAATATTTGGAAGTATAATATCAGCCTTCCCACATAACTTTGACATTTCTTTGGCGAAGACTTCGTCAAAACCAGCATAAAGCTGTCCGTTATCTGCCATAGCTGGATCCATAATAATAACGTTGTCGTCTTTCTTAAAGGTGTCGAAGTAATCCGCCACTATATCTATCTGTCTTTTTGAACCAAGGTATCCAGTGTAGATAGCGTCAAACTTAAAGCCTTCTTTTTTCCAATGCTCCTTGATTGGCTCCATATCATCCGTCAAATCTCTAAACGTAAAATCACTAAACTGCGTGTGCGTCGAAAGCACAGCAGTAGGAACGATAGAACACTCCATTCCCATCGCAGAAATGATAGGAAGAGCCACAGTCAGTGAACATTTTCCTACACAAGATATGTCTTGAATACTCATTACTCGTTTCATAATAATTCTCCTAAAACAAGGGCGAAAGGCCCCTAAATTATTTGAAATTATAATACTTTAGTGGTATTATGAGAATAACCAAAAACAGAAAAAATAATAATACCAGAAAAGGAACAGGTTATGCTAACTTATGATTTCTCATCGAGGGGGAAAACCCCAATGTATGAGTATTTGTACAACTGCATAAGAGAAGATATATTGTCGGGGAATTTGAAAGCCGACCAGAAGTTGCCATCCAAACGAGAGATGGCTTCTAATCATGGAATCAGTATCATCACTGTTCAAAATGCATATGAGCAGTTGATGGTGGAGGGCTACATTTATTCGCAGGAGAAGAAGGGCTACTTTGTGAGCAAAGTGGACAGCGGATTTAAGGTAGAGGAACCTAAAAAGTCTTCCGCGCCAAAGAAAACCGCGACTAACAAGAAAGAAGAAAAGCCGTTAGTTGACTTTTCGTCTAACCACTTGCTCTACGATAGTTTTCCATTTAACACTTGGTCAAAGATTATGAGAAAAACTATCACTGACAGTGAGCCAGATTTCCTTGAGAGTCCAAACCACGCAGGAGTGGAGGAGTTAAGGAATGCTATTGCCAATCACCTCCAGGACTTTCGTGGCATGCGAGTAAATCCTGAAAATATAGTAGTGGGCGCAGGAATGGAATACCTTTACGGTCTTATCGTTCAGCTTCTTGGCAAAAACCATATGATTGCGATAGAAGATCCGGGCCACAAAAAAGTGGGAAGTGTTTATGAGAGCAACGGCGTCAAATGCATTCCAATCCCAGTGCGAGATGATGGAATGGATTTAGATGCACTAAAGGCGTCCAAGGCCAAGGTAGTTCACCTATCGCCTTCACATCATTTCCCAACTGGATGTGTAATGCCAATCAACAAAAGAACTAAGTTACTTGAGATTGTAAACAATGGCTTTGTAATAGAGGATGATTACGACAGCGAATTCAGATTCAAAGGTCGACCACTCCCAACACTTCAAAGCCTAAATCCAGACAAAGTAATATACCTAAACACATTCTCAAAAACTCTAGCGCCTTCTATTCGTATCGCTTATATGGTGCTTCCAGATGTTTTAATGAGAGTGTTTAACGAAAAACTATCATTCTATTCGAGCACAGTATCGAGCTTCGACCAGTATACTTTGGCGAAGTTTATTTCTGACGGTTACTATTCAAGACATATAAATAGAATGCGCAACTTCTACAAAGGCTACAGAAAAACCATAATAGATGAACTAAAAAAATCTCCAATGAGTGACAGGATTAAAATTCGCGAGGCTACATCGGGACTTCACTTTATCTTGGAACTCGATTTAAAAGTGGATGATAAAAAGTTTGTAAAAGCTTTGAGCGATCGAGGCATTAAACTTAAAAAAGTTACTGACTATTGTTATCTAAAAAATGACAATTATAAACACCAGTTTATTATCAACTATTCAGCTGTTCAAGAAGACAAACTAAAAGAAGCCTTCCAGATAATGAGCGAAGAGTTAGACAAATATGGAAAGAAGACTGCTAAGAAAGTTGATAAAAAGCAACCAGCAAAGACTACAAAGAAAAAACAAACAGCAAAAAAGCTGGCAAACAATACCAAGATAGAACTTCCAAAAGAAGTTAAAAATATCATATCCATCCTAGACAAAGAAGGCTTCGAGGCCTTTGCCGTGGGCGGATGTGTGAGAGACTATATCTTAAATAGAAACCCGGATGATTGGGACATCACTACATCAGCCAAGCCAGAGGATGTAAAGAAAATCTTTAACCGCACGTTTGACACAGGCATCGAGCATGGAACAGTGACGGTAAGGATGGGTGGCCAGAGCTTCGAGGTTACAACATACAGAATTGAGGGCGAGTACAAAGACTCAAGACACCCAGAGTCTGTTGAGTTCACATCAGACCTTAAAGAAGATTTGATGAGACGAGACTTTACGATAAATGCGATGGCTTACAATGACCAGGTTGGCTTGGTCGATGAGTTCGGCGGCATAAAAGATCTAGAAAACAAAATCATAAAGTGCGTTGGAAATCCAACAGAGCGCTTTGGCGAAGACGCCCTTAGAATCCTAAGGGCAGTTCGTTTTGCAGCGCAGCTAGGTTTTGACATCGACAAAGAAACTGAAGATGCGATGAAAGAACTCGCGCCAAATTTAAGAAACATCAGTGCTGAGAGAATTCAGACAGAGCTTGAAAAATTAATTATGTCTGATAATCCAGGCATGTTTATAAAAGTGTATGAACTTGGAATTACAAGGGTGATACTTCCTGAGTTTGATAGGCTTATGGAACAAGAGCAGATTTCAATTTACCATAACCACAATGTTGGTGTTCATACAATCAAAGTTTTGGAGAACACTAGAAAAGATAAGATACTTAGATGGACTGCGCTTCTTCATGATATTACAAAACCAGATGAGGAGTCGATAGACGAAGATGGACAACATCACTTCAAAAACCATCCTGATTCGGGTGCAGAGATGGCGAAGTCCATTATGAAGAGACTCAAGATGGACAATAAAACTATAAGGTCCGTTTACCATGTCATACTTCATCACGATGACAGACCATATTCGCTAGATTCAGAAAGCATTAGACGAAATGTGCACAAAATAGGAAAAGACTATTATGACTATTTCCTAGCATTTTCGTATGCCGACTATATGGGCAAAAGCGAGTATGCTAGAGAAGTGGGATTCCCTATGCTTAAGTACTGCAAAGAGCAGTTTGAGGAAATCAAGAAAAAGGGATATGCCACAAGCATAAAGGAACTAGATATTACAGGAAAAGATCTAATAGATATGGGCGCAGAACCTGGAGAGAGGATAGGAGAAATTTTAGGGGCTCTTTTGGACATAGTTCTTAAAAACCCAGATGATAATAAGAAAGAAATATTAATGAAAGAGGCTAAAAAACTTATTGGAAAATATTAACCTAAAATGAGTATGTTGTTGTAAGAACATTGTCGTGTTAACTTTAGAAAGCATAATAAAAATTTACTTGAGGAGGAAGTTAATTATGAGAAAACTATTTACAATGTTACTTGCGATAATCATGGCTATGACAATGATTCCTTTTGTTGGAACGCAAAAGACAAAAGCGGATCTTAGAGCTGATGGTGTATCGGGAAGAAAAACTGCTGAGGATTACGGATTACAAGAACCTCGTATTCAAAATGGTGTAACCATATGGGATACAGTATTTTTTGGGAATTATCCTCAATCTAGAAAGGGATCAAACGATTTTAATAATGAGCCAATTAAATGGAGAGTGTTAGAAATAGAAGATAACACTGCCTATATGATTGCGGATAAGATACTGGATAGTTATAAATATAATCTAGAGCAGGAAGTAACCAAATGGGGAATATCACCTCTTAGAAGTTGGTTAGGAAACACATTTTATAACAAGGCTTTTAATGAAGAAGAAAAACAGGATATATATCATGCCATAGTAAAAACTGCATATAACTCCAGCTGGTATGGTAGTGGTGTAGAGATTACATGGGAGAGAGCTCTAGCTCCAAGTTATTACGACCCTCAAATTCAAAGATTTGGATTTGACACTAACCCTAAAAGAGAACATAACACAAGATATGCTAAAGTAACAGATTATTCTGCATCAAAAGGTGTGCCACATATTACAGATAATGGAGCCAAGAAAAACAATGGTATATGGATGACGCGTTCAGACAATTCTAGATTTTTACCAAGGTGGGTTGATAGTAACGGAAAGATGTTCGATAGTAATGGTGTATTTGATTGTATTCATATACGTAGTCAAATTAAAAAATCAGGAGCTAAGGTAATTGGTGTTAGACCTACTATACACTTAGACCTTTCTACTATTAATTGGAAATATGCTGGAACTGTGAAATCAAATGGTGAAGTAAATGAAGTTTCGGATGCACAAAATCCTAATGAAGTGGAAACTCCACAAGGTGAATTTATAAGTGTAGAAGATTTAGATAATCCGGTGATGGAAGATGGAGTAAGCACTTGGGATTGTGTATATTACGGAAAGTATCCACAAACATTAGGTTCTGATGGGAAATTCAAAAATGAACCTGTAAAGTGGCGCGTACTCTCTAAAGACGGGAATGATTTATTCCTTATGGCAGACAAAGCATTAGATGCTAGATTTTTCCAAGATAGTAAAATTAAAACGACATGGGAGAATAGCGAAACAAGAAGATACATAAACAAGTATTTATTAAATAGATTATTTACTTCAAGAGAATTAGAAAATGTAAAATTATCCAAGGTAAATACTCCTAAAAATCCTAAAAATGGAAGATCAGGTGGGGGAGATACTGAAGATAAATTATATCTTTTATCTTATCAGGAAATAGAGAATAGTGATTTTGGATTTGATCGAAAATATGATCAAACTACTAGTACAAGATCAATATATACTTCTGATTATGCATTCTATAAGAGAACTAATCTAAGACGAAACGTTTCTAATACGGAGTTAACTTATTGGTACTTAAGATCCCCTGGAGTGTATGACATAAATATAGGTATAGTACACCCTAATGGATATTCGGATGTGAATGGAACCATGGTTCATTATGGTAAAGATTATATGGTTCCAGTTATGCATCTTGATGCTAATAATGCAAAAATTAAGTATGCGGGAACCGTTTCTTCCGATGGAAAAGAGACAACTGGGAAGTATAAAGTTGGTGGAAAGTTCGAAAATAATTTAAGATGGATTTTAAATTTTGAAACAGGAGTTTTGACGATATCTGGGAACGGAGGAATGCAACAATATGAAATTGAAGGAGATGGAAGCAATTGTCCTTGGAGCAAGTATCGTCAACATATTAAAAAAGTGGTAGTGAAGGAAGGCGTTCGCTCGATTGGTCACTATCTGTTCAGAGGTAGTAAAAATCTAGAAGAAGTACAATTGGGAAACGATGCTATTGTTATAAGTAGAGGAGCTTTCGAAAACTGCGAAAATCTAACAAATGTTTATCTGCCAGACAGAATATCTAATATTGATAAAAATGCATTTGATGGATGCTCGTCCGAGTTAACCTTTGATGCTTTATTTGATTCCTATGGACCTAAGTACTGTAGTGAAAATAATTACAAATGTAATATACGCTACGAGAAAAGATATGGAGATTGTGGAATCAATGGCAGCAATGTAAAGTGGGAACTTGATCCTGAAAGGGAGACAATTAGATTCTATGGTAGTGGTGAAATGAGAACATGGTATTATGTAGGTCGCGAGTACGATAAATATAGAGAATATATTAAGAATGTGATCATTGAAGAAGGGATAACAAATGTTGGAGGAGCAGCTTTTTATAGTTATAAAACTTTAAAAACAGTTTCGCTTCCTAACAGTTTGAAATCAATAGATGTAGCGGCTTTTCAGCAATCAAGCTTAACGTCCATTGTTATTCCTAACAATGTCACAAAAATAGACAGTATAGCATTTCACGAATGCTGGTGGTTAGCACATGTCTATATTGGTGATAAAGTAAATAGCATACATGAAAGATCTTTTGAAAGATGTTCTGCTGGTTATTCAGTCCTTAAAAACTCATATGCAGATAGATTCTGTACAGAGAGAGGAATGAGGGTGGTAGAAAGAAGATAACTATAGATCTTTTATTATATGACATTTAACGATAGGATTAGTATTCATTAGTAAAAATGGATACTAATCCTATTTTTTAGGAAGAACAGTTGGCGTTTTGTGGTTAAAATACTCTAATTTACTGTTTAAATCGAGCACAATTTATTGTATAATATAGCGGTGGAAAAATTGAAAAATGGAGACTGAAATGAGTTATAAAGATCTTTACAATGAATGGCTTGAAAATCCTTACTTTGACGAGGAAACAAAGCAGGAACTTAAAGCTATTGAGAATGATGAAAAAGAAATAGAAGAGCGCTTTTATAAAGAGCTTGAGTTTGGTACAGCCGGCCTTAGAGGAATCATAGGCGCGGGTACTAACCGTATGAATTTTTATACAGTTGGTAAGGCTACTCAAGGTTTGGCTAACTACATCATTAAGATGAACGGCCAGGACAGAGGCGTTGCTATAGCATACGATTCTAGAAATATGTCACCAGAGTTTGCAGATGCCGCAGCACTCTGCTTGGCAGCAAACGGCATTAAGGCTTATGTGTACGATGCACTTCGTCCTACACCTATGCTTTCATTTGCAGTTAGAGAACTTGGTTGTATTTCTGGTATCAACATCACAGCTAGTCACAACCCAGCAGAGTACAATGGTTACAAAGTTTATTGGGAAGACGGCGCACAGGTTACACCTCCACATGACGAGGGAATCACTGCAGAGGTTAATGCTATAGATATTACAGCAGCCAAAACAATGGATAAGCAGGAGGCTATAGATAAAGGCCTTTACATCCAGATTGGCGGAGACATTGATGATAAGTATATTGCAGCTATCAAAAAGGTTGTTAAAAACCCAGAGGCTATTGAAAAAGTAAATGACACTCTAAAGATTGTCTATACACCACTTCACGGAACAGGTAACATTCCTGTAAGACGCGTGTTGGATGAACTAGGTTTTGCAAATGTGTATGTAGTTAAAGAACAGGAGATGCCAAACGGTGATTTCCCTACATGCCCATATCCAAACCCAGAAGATCCACAGACATTTGAATTAGCACTTAAGCTAGGCGCAGAAGTGGATGCAGATTTGCTTATGGCTACAGACCCAGATGCAGACAGAATTGGTATATATGTGCGTGGCGAAGAACCTGGCCAGTACATTCCTCTAACAGGAAATATGCAAGGTTGCTTGCTAGCAGAGTACGAACTAGATGCTATGAACGTAGCTAACACACTTCCAGATGATGGCGCAATCATAAAAACTATCGTAAGTACAAACATGGCAAATGACATTGCAAAACACTATGGTGTTGATTGCATTGAGACTTTGACAGGTTTTAAATATATTGGCGGAAAGATTCTAGAGTTTGAAAAGAGTGGACATGGAACATTCGTAGCAGGCTTTGAAGAGTCTTACGGATACCTAGTTGGTACACACGCTAGAGATAAGGATGCAGTAGTGGCAGCTATGGCCTTTGCCGAAGCCGCAGCTTACTACAAACAGTGGGACATTTCTCTTTGGGATAAGATTAAAGAATTGTTCTGGAGATATGGCTACTGGAGAGATAAGACAGAAGCTATCACCCTAAAAGGTAAAGAGGGTATTGAGAAGATTAACGCTACCATAGAGAAGCTTCGTGAGAATCCACCAAAAGAGTTAGCTGGCATTCCTACAAAGGTATTCAAAGATTACAAGTTTGGAACAGTTACAGATTTTAAAACTGGAGAAGAATCAGACACAGGACTTCCAAAGTCAAATGTGTTGTATTTTGAATTTGATTGCGATTGTGCAGCATGGTTAGCTATTAGACCTTCAGGCACAGAGCCTAAGCTTAAATTCTATTATGGATTAAAAGGTCAATCAGAAGAAGAAGCAGACGAGTTAATCGCTAAGTTTGGAGAAGCAACAATTAACATGGTAAATGAAATGCTGAAATAAATAATAAACACCATAATGTATAAACGTTATGGTGTTTTGTTTTCTAAATTGCAAAGTAGCTACAAATATTTATGTAAACCGAGGGCGATATGAAAAGTATTAAGTTAAAAGCATATGGAAAAATTAATCTAGGCCTAGATGTGTTAGGCAAAAGAGATGATGGATACCATGATCTTGATATGATTATGCAAAGTGTTGACCTACACGATGTAATCACTATCACAAAGAACGATAGTGGCGAAATTACAGTTAAGTCTAGCACTTCCAAAATCCCTAATGACAAATCAAACCTAGCCTACAGAGCAGCTAAACTTTTGATGGAAGAGTTTGGTATTAAAAAAGGCGTAGAAATTGAAATAGAGAAAAGCATTCCTATCTCAGGTGGAATGGCCGGAGGAAGCGCAGACTGTGCAGCAGTTCTAAAGGGAATGAACAAACTATTCAAACTTAAACTGACAGAGCAGCAGCTTATGGCCAGAGGAGTAAGACTGGGAGCGGATGTTCCATTTTGCATTATGGGAAAAACCGCCCGCGCCAAAGGAATTGGTGAAGTCCTAACTCCTATCAAAAACAAGATAAAAGGTTATATTGTTTTGGCGAAGCCGCCTATTTCTGTATCAACTGGTTTTGTTTATGGAAGAATTGACAAGGTGAAAGTTAAAAATAAGCCAGATACAGAGGCCATGATAAAAGCCTTAGAAGACAACGACTTAGAAATGCTGGCATGCAACATCTGCAACGTACTGGAAGAAGTAACTATTCCAGACTATCCAGTAGTGCAAGAGATTAAGGTTATGATGAAAAAAGACGGTGCGCTAAATGCTATGATGACAGGAAGCGGTCCTACAGTATTTGGATTATTTGATAGCAAGGAAAAGGCTATAACAGCTATCGGTCATTTGACTGATTCAGGCATATTAGAACAGCTTTTCCTAGCAAAGTTTGTTAACTGATTTTTAACAATTAGTTTATTGACGAAAACAGACCTTAAGAGTAGAATGTAACAAGGTGATTTATGGATACATTAGATAACAACGCGCCTATCGGAGTCTTTGACTCGGGCGTAGGCGGGCTCACAGTAGCTAGAGAGATAATTAGACAATTGCCAAATGAGAGCATCGTATATTTCGGTGACACGGCTAGAGTGCCTTACGGAAGTAAGTCAAAGGATACTATCATTCGTTTCTCAAGACAGATAGTGAATTTCCTAAAGACTAAAAATGTTAAGGCTATTGTTTTTGCGTGCAACACAGCCAGTGCCTTTGCGCTAGATACTATCGAGCGCGAACTGGACATTCCAGTTATTGGCGTGGTTAAGCCTGGCGCTATCACAGCTATTCACAGCACAAAGAACAAACGTATCGGAATCATCGGAACTGAAGGTACAATCAAGAGTGAAATGTACACAAGCTATATTCAAAGCATCGACAAAGACATAGAAGTAGTCGGAAAAGCATGTCCGTTGTTTGTTCCACTAGTGGAAGAGGGAATGCTAGATGACGAAGTCACAAAAGAGATGGCTACTAGATATTTAAAGGAACTCCAAAATGAAAATATCGATAGTTTGATTTTGGGTTGTACACACTATCCACTTCTAAGAAAGATGGTTGGAAAGATTATGGGTCCAGATGTTTGCCTGGTTAACCCAGCATATGAAACTGCTATTGGTCTTCGCGATATGTTATCTGAAACAGGATTATCCGCAGATGAGGGAGCAGTTCCATCATACGAGTTTTATGTAAGTGATGATCCACTTAAATTCAAACAATTTGCAAACACTATAATGCCAACAGATATTGGGATTGTGAAAGAGGTCAATATAGAAAATTTTTAAATAGAGGGAAAAATGAGTAGAGAAGAAGTTTTAATTGAAATCAAAAGCATTCAGAAGGTAGGCGACCAGGAAGAAAATGTGGATGTTATCGCAAGAGGCTTTCATACTGCAGAGAATGGTGAACATTTCCTAGAGTATGATGAGTTCGATAACGAAACAGACGACAAAACTGAAAACACTATCCGCTTTACAGAGAATAAAGCCGAAGTGGTTAGAAAAGGTAATATGACTGGAAACCTTACTTTTGAAAAAGGTGAGAAAAACGAGACTATTTACAGTACACCTTTTGGCGACTTAAATATGGATATCATTACAAACGATATTCAGATTGATGAGAAAGATAAACAAATCAATCTAAAAATAGTTTATGAATTATTTGCTCAAAACGAGAAAGTGTCAGACCACACTATAAACGTGAGCATCAAAAAATAAAAATAATATAGTTAGATAAACAGGAGGAATATATGATTAACGCATTTATGATGATTGGACTTGCTTGGTGGACAATAACACTTATTGCTATTACAGGTGTTTTGCTTGTTGCTGTTATTGTTTTGTTCATTCTAGGTAAGAGAGCAGAGAAGAAGCAAGAAGGCCAAGAGAAGATGATGGAAGAAAACGCACAGGTGATAAACTTGTTCGTTATTGATAAGAAGAAGATGAGACTTAAAGATGCTGGACTACCACAGGTGGTACTAGAGCAGTCTCCAAAGCTAGCTAAGATGGCTAAGCTACCTATCGTAAAGGTTAAAGCAGGACCAAGAGTGATGAACTTGATTGCAGATAACAAAATCTGGGATCAAATCCTACCAAAGCAGGATATTAAAGCCACAGTAAGCGGTATCTACATCACTAAAGTTCAAAGGCTTCGTGGCCCAGCTGCACAACCAAAGAAAAAGAAAAGAAGATAAATATTAAAATACAGGTGCGTTGGAACGGCTTCGAGATGATGACTTAGTAATAATCATTACTCGAAAAAACATTTAGGGCACCAGCTCAAAAAAAGGAGTTTTCTTGATGAAAACTCCTTTTTGTTCGCTTCAAAAATTGTTTTGTGAACAATTTTTGTCCCTATGTTTTTTCTCGTACTGATTAACTAACTCTATCATCTCTGCAGAATGTTCCAACACACCTGCCTTTTGATATTTATATCAACTTTTCTTTCAACTGGTCGTGCAGCTGAACCGCTAGATCTTTGATTTGGTGTTTGTCCATGTCGCTTGTGTCTATTGCTTCGTAGAATTTGACATGGGCAGTGTTTGCATAGAACTTTGGTGCATGGTTTTCAAATACTTCTTTTTCGTAGTCGATGCGCACTGGCACTACTTTGCAGTGGGTCTTTTCGACTATTTTGAATCCGCCTGTTTTAAAGTCTAGTATTTTGCCGTCTTTGGAGCGGGTGCCCTCTGGGAAGAGGAATATTGAAGTCCCGTTCTTTATTAATTCAGTAGCGTTAAGTACCATCTTTAGTCCATCTCTAGGATCTTCTCTGTCTACGAATAGGCAGTGAACGAATCTCATAAGAATGTTTAGGATTGGTACTTTGTTTATTTCTTTCTTAGCAATAAAACCTGTTGGTTTCTTCATAAGAGGGTAGAGCACGATAATATCAAATAGTGATAGGTGGTTGCCTACATATAGAACCGCCTCATCTGTAGATACGTTTTCTCTACCTTCTGCAATAGTTTTCATTCCAGTGATCTTGTTGGCTAGGAATAGTCCAAACTGTACCCAGCGCAAAGATACCATATCGCATGCTTTTTTGCTGAATAGTCTAATGATTAGGAATACTAGTGCCATTAGCAATGATATTAGAAAGAATACTACCAAAGGTATTGATATAATAATTAATCTAATCATATTTTAATCCTCCGCGATTATTATAAACTAACGTATGATAAATAACAAACTAAAAGTTTGGCGTTTGTCGTGCGAATAGTCAATAAAAGTAGTAATTATCGGCAAAATGTCAAAAAGTGCACTTTTTTATGCAATTATGTTAAATTTTTAAAAGGTATTGTAATTGTATTTTTTAAGTTATATAATCTATAGTACATTAAAAGGGATAATATGCTATTTTTTAAAGGAGGCAAATTATGAAAATGATGAAAAAATTGGTAGCAGTAGTTGCTGCACTAACACTAACAATTGGTATGGTATCTACAGCTATGGCAGCTTCATGGCAGACATACTTTGGTCTTAACAAGGGCTGGTATGAAGGTATGAAAGCTACACTCACATCAAACTCAGCTACAGGCTGGACTGCTAAGGTTTCAGATATCGGCTGGGGCGGCTGCTGGGGTGGCCAGGTATTCAAAAAAGGATTATCAATTAAGCCAGGACAGCAGTACAACATTAAGTTCACTATCAAATCTTCAAAGTTAGACAAATGGGTTTACTTAAAGATTGGTGATGAGTCTGGAAAGAAAATGAACCTAGGTAAATGGATCGATTGTAAGAAGGGTAAATCAGTTACTGTAAACGAGACATTTACTGCTAAGTATAGCGGAAAAGATATTTACTTTGGTATCGGTGGAGACTTCCATGACAGACAGAAAGTTAAAACTGATAAAGATGCTAAAGTAAGATATAAATATGCTCCAAATAGTAAGTTAGATGGTAGATTGCCATCAAACTACTCAGCTGGTCATGGTACAGTTATTTCTGTAACAGGATTTTCATTTGGCGCGCCTGCTTCAAACGGTGGAAGCAGTAATGGTTCAAGTAATGGAACTGTAAACAGCAATGGTACAGTTAACACAGTTACTACATCAGACGGTACAGTTGCAACTGGTGATTTCACACCTATCGCATGCGGAGCTACAGCAGTTCTAGCAGCAGCAGCTATCGTTGTTTTCGCTAAGAGAAGACAGGAAGATTAATTAATAGCAATTACGATATAAAAATTGTATAAATTGTACAAAAAAAAGCACCTCAAGGGGTGCTTTTTTTGTTGAATCCTACCTAATCCTTTGATATAATTTTATACGTGAATATCACTATGTGATTGTTCGGGTAAGTGAAAATTTTTTCAGGATCATAAGGAGGAAACTAACATGAAAAAATTTGGTCGTAAAGCATTAGCATTAATGCTTGGTTTAGTACTATGCGTATCTATGTTCGCATTTACTGGCTGCGGAGGAAGCAGCTCAGATCCTGCTAGTGCAGGATTAGTTGACAGTGATATTAAAGGTGACATCTCAATTATGACTTGGGGTGGTGATGGAAAATATCACGAAGATATTGGTTCAGAAGACCTTAGTGACAGCAAACTTACATCACAGAATGTTGCACAGGTTTATGCTGTAGCTAAGAAGTTTAAAGAAAAATATCCTAATGTAAAGATTAACATTTGGGCAAAAGCTGGTGACCCTAACCAGCCAGGAACACCTTCATGGGATCAGGAAATTGAAAACTTTAAGACAAAGTATGGTAAATATCCTGACATCTGGGGTGCAGACGATATTATTTCAGATATCAAAAAAGGTTTAGTTGCTGATTTGTCTGTATATAAGAACGAAGATTCTTACAAAGCTTACAACAAGACTTTGATGAAACAGATGAACTATGATGGTATGCAGGCAGGACTTCCTTCATACACTATCCCTTGGGGTATTTGGATTAACAAGTCATTAGCAGCAGATAACAATATCGATGTTCCAGATCCAGATTGGAGTATCCAAGAGTTTACAGATTTTGTAAACCAGGCAGATAAGGAGACATTCTTCGGTATGAAGTGTGCGGCTACTGACCCTGCAGGACACGATGGACACGGTCCTATGGACATCCTAGATATGGGCGTTCCAACAATCAACAAACAGATTAAAGAAAAGAACAGTATTGATCTAAATACAGACGAAGTTAAGAGTCTTCTAAAGTATGCTTCACAGTGGGCTGCTTCATCAGTTGACTCAGCAGAAGGTGCAGAGACACTTTCAACAGAAATTGCTCAGGAAAATATGGGCTATTCATGGACATACTTCGTAAACAACAGAACTTTGATTAACGTTGAAGATCCTTGGTACCTAACAGCAGGTGCTGATCCTTCAAATAAGAAATCAAACGTTTACATCAAGGCTAAAGATTGGGACTTCTATCCATTCCCATCTACAGAGTATATGGATGATGAGAACACTATCAAGCTAGTTATCGACCCTATTTGTCTACACAACTATGCTCTAGATGACTCAAATCCAAAGATGAGCAAAGCTGAAAAGGCTAAATTAGACTTAACATATACATTCTCTACATACTGGACAGCATCTACAGAAGCTAGACAGGCTATCTATGATCAAGGATGGACTGAGAACAGCGTACACAAAGATTCAGCTGCCAGCGATACATTCCCTGTAGTAACAGGCGATGCTTATGATGAGCAGATGGAAATCTGGAACGAGCATCCAGCACACAAGGTTTACAAGGATAAAGAAGGATTCCAGAAGGTTATCAAGATCTTCAAGGAAGGTAAATCTTGGGATTACGTAGATAAATGTTGGACTAAGAAGATTTCAGAACACGGCGAAGAAATCTACACACTTCAAGAGTGGATTTCATGTAACGACAAAGACGTTGCAGGCGCTTGGATGACAGACAAGAACTGGGCTGACTCAGTTAAATCTAAGCTAGCTGACTGGAACAAGACTATTAACAAACGTATCAAGAAAGCAGACGCTGAATTTAAGACTGCTTTGAAGAAGTACTACGGAAACACTAAATAATAAGAGGTCCGTAGGGTAAGAGTTAATAGATTTTAATTAAATCAAACAATGCGGAACTGTCTAAAAATGGCGGTTCCGCTTTTGTACTTAAAGATAGTTATTTTTAAGTAAAAATAGTAACAAATAAGGAAGATTGGAGAGAAACAACAATGAAAAGAAAAATAATCACAACACTAATTGTCATAGCGTGTGTCATTGTTGCGGGAATCATTCTTTTCAATTTCTTTTTAAAGACTGAGCCTAGCTATGTTAAAGACATTAGCAATGCTGAATTCAAAAAAGCTTATGACACTCTTAGCAAGTCTTACTTGAATGAGGGTGAAGAAGCTGAAGTTTATTACACTGATTTCATTTCAAAGAACAGTGAGATTGGTAAAGGCGAGGCAAGTGCCAATGTTGAAGGTGGTATTTCCACTGACAGTTTTTATGAGAAGAACAAAGATGATGAGAATGTTCCTAAAGCTGTAAAAGATTATAGCAAGCCTATGAAATCTTTAGATTATCAGGATAAGGCTAAGTATAACGTTACAGTAGATAAGTCAGGTTTGTACTACTTGGCAGTGGACTATATTTCGGTTGGTAGTTCACTATCCAACTACACTGTTAGTATGACAGTGAATGGAAAGCAGGAGTATTCAGAGATGAATACTGTTAGACTTCCAATCACTTGGAAAGATACTGACAAGAAAAACTTTGTGAGTAGTGGAGCTCTAAAGGCTTTCCCTAAGGATGGCTACGGAGACGAAATGACTCCAAAGCAGAAGAAAGTACAACAGTGGGAAAAGGAAACTTATCTATTCAACAATACATACACTTCGACTACTCCATTGTGTTTCTACCTAAAGAAGGGTAGCAATGAGGTTGTTTTAGAAAACGTTTCTTCAGGCGGTTTAGGCATTGGTAGCCTAAAAGCAGTAGAAGCGAAGGATAAGACAAAGACATATAAAGAGTACAGCAAAGCACATGGAAAAGAAGCAGTTATCAAGGATGATAAGTATGAGCTTCAAATTGATGCTGTAAATTATTACAGAAAGAATTCTACTGAAATTACATACGATAACGATATCGATGATTCACTTACTAGATTCAATATAGATTATAAGAAACTCAACATTTTGAAATGGGGAGAAGCTGGTGTAGAGACTACTTACACATTTGATGTTAAGAAGACTGGTAACTATAACCTAGCATTCCACTTCAAAAACGGAAAGAAAGAGTTTGAAACATTTGAGACTATCAAGTTAGATGGAAAAGTACCTTTCACTGAAATGTACAATTATTCGTTTAGCGCAGAGCAGTCTGATTATCAAAATGTAATGTTAAAGGACAAGAAGGATAATCCTTATAAGTTCTATTTAACAAAGGGTAAACATACAATCACAATCAAGCAGGAAAATGCTCCTATCATGGAAGCATATAGATATGCGTTGTTGATTGAACAGCATGTTACAAACTTTGACTTAGAAATCAAGAAGATTACTGGTGCTGAAGTTGATGAAAACCGTAATTGGAAAATGACTAAGTACATCAAGAATATTGATGGTTACCTAGATTCATATTCAGATATGATTCAGCACATTAGATATTTACTACAAGATTACTCTAAGAACGGAAATGCAGGAGCTGTTCTTGCATATCTAGATCAGGCAGAAATCTTTATCAAGAATATGAAGGAATTTCCAGATGATATTGCACTTCATACTCAAGATCTTACTGGTCCAGATAACTCAATCTTGGTTGCGCTAAGTAGTTTCGTTCAGGAATTGACTAACAACGAATTTACTCTAGATCGCATATACGTTTGCGGAGATGAAGATCAATTAGGTAAGGCTAATAGTTCATTTGGTAGTTCACTTTGGACAGGAATTAGATCTTTGGTTAATACTTTCGTAACTGACAAGTATGATACAAAGATTTCCGAAGACAAAGATACCATCACTATCTGGTTCAACAAGGCTACTACACACGTTAACTTGTTGCAGAAGATGGCTGCCAGCGACTTTACAAAATATTACAAAGAGAAAACAGGAAAAGATATCAAAGTACATATCACTGCAATCCCTGACCCATCTAAGTTTACTCTAGCTATTGCAGCTAAGAAAACTCCAGACGTGGCTATGGGACTAATGTCATATATGCCATTCGACTTGTGTAGCCGTGGTGCATTATATGACTTCACAAAATTCCCTGATTTCTGGCAAGTAGCAAATAGATTCCCAACAGGTGCTTTCGTATCATACGTATATAACGAAGGTGTCTACGCTGTTCCAGAACAGACGGATTTCAACGCAATAGTTTATAGAAAAGATATCTTCAAACAACTAGGAATCAAGGTTCCAGATAACTGGGATGAACTAATCGACATCCTACCAACACTTCAGAGATATGGTAAGAACTTCTACCACAATATTTCTCTTGGTGTTACAGGATATAAGTGGTTCTACCAGACAGCACCTATGATTCTACAGAACGGTGGAAAACTATACGTTCAGGATAAGAATGGAATAGTTAAGACTGGTATAGATAGCAAGAATGCGATTAGAGGTATGCAGTTACTTGGTGACTTGTTCAACAAGTACTCACTAGATACTTCAGTTAACTCATTCTTCAACTCATTTAGATATTCAACACTTCCAATCGGTATTATCGGTATGGAAGATTACACTCTAATCAAGAATGGTGCTCCAGAGCTTGATGGTGAGTGGGAGATTGCTCCATATATTGGAACAAAACAGAAAGATGGCGTAACAAACAGAACATTCGTAGCGAACGGTACTGGTGCAGCCATCATGAAAGATTCTAAGAAGAAGGAAGCTGCTTGGGAATTCATCAAGTGGTGGACAAGCAAGGATGTTCAGACAGAGTATACAAATACACTTACATCATCATATGGTAAGACATACTTCTGGCTATCATCTAACTTAGAAGCATTGCAGAATAACCCAATGGACGAAAAAGATAAGAACGTAATGCTCAAACAGATTAATTGGGTAACAGACGTTACAAGAACACCTGGTCAGTACTTACTAGAGAGAACAATCTCTAACATTTGGACAAACATGGTATTTGACGGTGTTTCAGCACAAGTTTCAGTCGACGAAAAGAAGGCTGATGTAAACAAGGAAATCACTCGTAAGATGACAGAACTTGGTTACTATAACGACAAAGGAAAACTTATTAAGAAGTTTAAACTTCGTGGTTATGACTGGATAAAGAAAAATCAAGAAGATGCTTTAAAGAAAGGGGGTAAGAAATAATGGCAGAAGTTGTTGGTAAAAAACATTTTTACAATAAAGACGGATTCAGATCATTTAGTCTCTTATTCCCTTACGCATTACTATTTTGTGGATTTATCCTAATCCCTATCATCATAGCGATGGGATTGTCATTTACATACTTTGACGTTATCAATACCCCAACATTTGCGGGCATGCAAAACTACATCACTCTACTAACAGGTGATGAGATTTTCATGAAGTATGTACTTCCAAATACAATCCTTTATGCGATAGTAGTAGGTGTGGGAGGATACGCATTATCATTTATTATGGCTTGGATACTTGCACAGGTTACTCCTAGATTTAGAACAGTCTATGCTCTAGCGATGTATACTCCATCTCTAGCAGGTATGATTATGATTCCATACGTTTGGAAGATTATCTTCTCAGGTGACCAAGCAGGTCTTGCCAATGCGTATTTGATGAAATTCGGATTTATAGAACAGCCGATTCAGTGGTTGCTATCATCGGATTACTTTATGCCGATTATGATCTTTGTATCCCTATGGTCATCCATGGGTATCGGTTTCTTGGCGATGCTTTCAGGTATTATGAATATCGACCAAGAGTTATACGAGGCAGCGTACATTGATGGTATTAAGAACAGAGCTCAAGAAATCATTTACATCACAGTGCCATCTATGAAACCACAGATGTTATTCGGTGCGGTTATGTCTATCGTTAACGCCTTCAACATGGGCTGGATTGGTGTACAGCTGGCAGGTGCCAACCCAACACCAGAATATGCCGGTCAGTTGATCGCCAACCACATAGACGACTACGCATATATTAGATACGAGATGGGATATGCATCAGCCATATCTGTTACTCTTTTGTGCCTAGTATATTTGTGTAGTAGAGTAGCAAACAATCTCTTTACAGAGAAAGATGAATATTAGAAAGGAGGATCATAATGGCAAATTTTCAAGGTAATAGAATTAATCCATCGAGATTTTCCAGAGGACAGATTAAGTTCCATGTAATAGCTTTACCGCTTTCCATATTTATGATTACTCCTATCGTATTCGTAATATGTAACGCGTTTAAACCTCTTGGAGAATTGTTCAGATTCCCACCAAGAATTTTCGTGTACAACCCAACGTTGGACAACTTTAAGAATCTGATGGAAATGGCTGGTAACACTGGTATTCCAATGTCCAGATATTTCCTTAATTCTTTGATCGTAACTGGCTTAACTGTAGTACTCAACTTGATTATTACAATTATGGCCGCTTACGTATTCTCAAAGAAGAAATTTAAATTAAGCGGTGCTTTATGGGAAATCAACCAGTTAGCTCTTATGTTCGTAGCTACAGCCGTGGCTATTCCTAGATACTTAGTTATCGTAAAGATAGGAGCATACAATACTTGGTTCGCGCACATCTTACCACTAATAGCAGTCCCTGTAGGACTCTTCTTGGTAAAACAGTTCGTGGATGGTATTCCAGATGCACTGATCGAAGCTGCCGTTGTGGACGGAGCTGGAGATATAAGAATACTTAGAAGTATTATTATTCCTTTGGCGAAGCCAGCGCTTGCTACTACAGTAGTGTTGACATTCCAGGCAGTTTGGATGAACGCAGAAACATCAAACAACTATATTACAAATGAGTCACTGAGAACATTTACGTACTACGTAACGGCCCTTGGTGTAAATACCCAGATGTCTGCGCAAGGTATGATGGCGGCGGCCAACATGATTTGGTTCTTGCCTAACTTAATCATATTCATTGCAATGCAGTCTAAGGTTATGAACACAATGGCTAGCTCAGGTATCAAGTAAGGAGGCAGAGTTATGAGATTTATTAAAAGATCGTTAGTTCTGCTCCTTGCAGTAACTTTCGTGATTATGAGTGCTTTGCCTGTAGCAGCATCACAGGCAACAAGTTATACATACACTTTGGATGATGACAGCGAGATGGTAAGAACCCAGGATGCTTATCTTCCAGATAGAACTATCACTGATTTAGGATTAAATAGTCCACAGGATATGTTTATCACAGATGACAACCTAGCTTACATCGCAGATTCAGGAAATTCTAGAGTAGTTGTATACAACATCGACACAGGAAAAGTTGAAAAAGAATTTTCAAAAGAAACTGTCAGCGACAAAGACTTTGAAGGATTCGACAAACCATCAGGCTTGTTTATATCTAAAAAAGGCGAACTCTTTGTAGCAGACCCTGGAAAGAAGACAGTATTTAAGTTCGATAAGAACGGAAAATACGAGAGAAGATACGATAGACCTACAGCAGTTATCTTTAACGGTAGCGGCAGTAAGGATAAGACCAACTACGAGCCAAGTAAGGTAGCTATCGATAGTGGTGAAAACCTATATATCGTATCTGAAGGTTTGTACGATGGTATCATCCAGCTTGCTAAAACTGGCGAGTTCTTGGGATACTTTGCGACAAACAAAGCTAAACTATCACCTGTTCAGGCATTCTTGAAGATGATTTATACAAAAGAACAGGCTAAGAATTCTACATTATTAAATACTGACCCACAGACATTCTCTAACGTGTTTGTAGACAAAAAGGGAATGGCGTACTCAGTTTCTATGAATGCTCCAGACGATGGACTTAAGAAGCATAGTACAAAGGGTTCGAATATGTTTAAGAACGATGTAGTTTGTACAGAGCACTTAACAGACGTAACAGTAGATAATAATGGAATTATTTACACAAGTGATACAGAAGGTTTCATCTGTGTTTACACACCTGACGGAGAACTGATCTTCAAACTTGGTGCGAAGGTTAATGACATGTCTATTTCAGGTTTGTTCAAATCTCTAGTTACTATAGCAGTAGATAACAAAGGAAACATTTGGACAGCCGATGGTGAAAATGGATATCTACAGTCATTCTCTCCAACAGAGTATGCAACCACAATTTATCACGCGCTAACTGAATACGAAAAAGGTAATTATGATGTGGCATTAGATGACTGGAGTTACGTATTAAGACTTAACCAGATGTCAGTGCTAGCTCATAACGGTGTTGCTAAAGCATATTACAACAACGAGAAATACCACAAAGCGATGGAAGACTTTGAAATTGCTGGTAACAGAGAAGGTTATTCAGAAGCGTACTGGGAAGTTCGTAACAAACAAATTCAGAAATACTTAGGACCATTCTTAATAGTAGTAATTATACTAATAGTACTTAAGATAGTAGTAAGTCTTATAGATAAGAAGAAACGCATTTCTCAGGGTAGAAAGAAATTAAGTAAGAAACTAAGCAAGTTACCTGTAATAGGAGAGATAGGATATGCATTTAAGTGCGCAAGACATCCTATCGACAGATACTATGATATTAGAGTTGGTAAGCATGGTTCGCCACTCACAGCGTTAATTATCTATGTTATCTTCTTCGGAGTATACATGCTCTACACTGTAGGTAAAGGATTTATCTATCAGTACCAGAAGGTAGAAGATATGGATATGGGAGCCGTAGTAGTTGGTTTCTTTGCAATCCTAATTCTATTTATCATATGTAACTACTTGGTAACATCAATCACAGACGGTGATGGTACTATCAAACAGATTTATATGATTCCAGCATACGGATTAATGCCAGCTATGATAGCAATGCTTCTAACAACTGGACTATCATACTTCCTAACATACAACGAAGCATTTATCTTGACAGTAATCATGATAATTGGTGTTGGATGGTCAATAGCAGTCATCTTCGAAGGACTCGCAACAGTCCACGACTATGACTTCAAGGGAACAGTAGTAAGTTTGATAATTACAGCAGTATTTATCTTAATTGCAGTAATTGTGGTTCTAGTAATTATCATTATGTGGGATCAGCTATCAGACTTCTTAGTTACATTAGGAAAGGAGGTAATAAGAAATGTCACAGGCGGCTAAAAAGTATATTAAAATATCAAGCCTTGTTGTTACAATTCTTTGCATCCTTTCACTGGGAGTTGGAGTATTCGCTGCATATCTAAATACGAACAGAGATACTAGAAAAGCTCCTGAGAAAGCAACAGAAAAGCTTTCTATTAAAGACGGCGGCTACAAAAAACTTTGCGAGATTGGAAAGTATGAATATTACTTCCGCGACGACAGAGATATTGTAGCAATCAAAGATAAAAACAACGATTATATTTGGAAGACTGGTTTAGATGCACCATTTAGTAATCAGATTAGAGATGCTAAAGACGCAGTAGACAACGGTAGCGTTAAGGAATTTGCAGAGGAAGAGGAAATGACACCAGCTGAAGTAAGAGAGTTGGCGAAAACTCCTCAGGAGCAAGACCTTAACTCGCAGTTTACAGCTATGGCGAACTCACTTATTACTCTTGAGTACTTCTCAGGTGAGGGCGATAGTATGACTACGTCAAAGGTTTCTTCAGCATCTGAAGAATCAAAAGACGGTTCATCTACACTTTCAAAAGTATCAGGCACAGATAATGAGTTTAAGTTAAAATGTAAATTCGGCGTGAACGACGAAAAGATCACAATGAATGTTTACATGACTTTCACAAAAGATGGAAAAGTTAATTACAACATTCCATACAAAGAAATTGAAGATACTAACGACGGCAAAGCAAAGTCAGACATCAAAAACGTTATTATCACACCATTCCTTGGAACAAGTGGTGGTGGACTAAAATACTACAGTAATGATGACCAAGCTTGGACTAAGATCAAATCTAAAAAGTTCACTCCAGGTTACGTGCTAGTACCAGACGGCAGTGGAGCATTGATGAGATTTGAAAAGAACGCAGCCAAGTTTACAGATTATGAAGGTGATGTATATGGAGTAGATCCTGCTACAGATATGTATTATCACAGTGAGAAGAACGATGCTGTTGAAGTTAAACAGCCAAGTATGCCAGTATTTGGTATTTCACACGGTGATGGTACACAAGCTGCATTTGTATCGTATGCGACAAAGGGTTCAGAGTATATGTCAATCAATGTTGTTCCAGCATCTACTGGAAAGAACAAGATTAAATATACTTATGCATACCCAGCATTCAAATACAATGCAGAGTATTTCCAAGTAAAGGATCAGGCAGGAAACTCATACAGAAAAGTTCAGGATGTTATGAACAAATTTGACATCGACATCACATACGAGTTCCTTAGTGGAGATGGAAAGGATGGCACTCCTTCAGCAGATTATGTTGGAATGGCCAAAGCTTACAGAAATTACTTGATCAAGTCAAAGACTTTGAAGAGGGTGAAGACAGCTAAGAAAGATATTCCTATCAGAATTGACTTCTTGATGTCAGATTCAAAGAAAGGTGTGTTCTCAACACAGGAAGTTCCAGTTACAACTGTTGACAATGTAAAAGACATACTAGATGACTTACTCAAAGATAAAGTTAAAAACATTAACTCTGGACTTATTGGATGGCAGAGTGGTGGCGAAACAATGGCTAAGCCAAACAGCACAAGTTTCTCAGGTGACATTGGTAGCGAGGGAGACTTTGAAGATATGATGGCATACTTTAATAAGAAGAAAGTCGATGTATCATACTCAAGAGATTTCGCAAACATCAACGAAGATATGACAAGTTACTATGGAGTGGCAGCAAGACACTTGAGTACTAAGTATATTGAAGTTGATAAGACAGCTATCTTGCCACAGAATGTTCCAGTTACAGAATTTGGTTATGCAAGCCCAGAGACTAGTGACGAATGGTTAAATGATTTATATGATGATTTGTATGATGACGATGACGCAAGCAAGTCATTTACCGTAGATGGAATTTCAGATATGCTAATTAGTTCATATTCTGGAAAGAGCGATTTCACATCACCATCTGAGGCTATCAAACTATATCAGAAATCATTTAAGAATATTAAAAAGAAGACGAAGCTAAATATGGTTAACCCTAACCAGTATTTGTGGAAGTACACAGATCGTTTCTTACAGTCATATGTAGGAACATCACAGTACGTATACGAAACAGATACAGTTCCATTCTTACAGATGGTATTAAATGGAACAATGGAAGTTTATGCACCATATTCTAACTTCTCATTCTACTCAAAGAGCGACATGCTCAAGATGATTGATTACAATATTTCACCATCATTTGTAATCACAAAGAAACCTTCATACTTGCTAGCGGCTACAACATCAGCTGATTATTACTCAACAGAGTACAGCCAGTATGAGAAAATCATTAACAACATTTATAATGTAGTAAATGATGGACTAAAGGACGTTCAGGGATATGAATGGACAGACAGAAATGTTTTGGACGATGGTGTTATCGCTAATACATATGAAAAAGATGGTGAGACAAAGACAGTTGTTATTAACTACACAGACGACAAAGTCACAGTTAAAGGACAACAGATCGATAAACAAAGTGCAAAAACTTTGGAAGGGGGTGTTAAGTAATGGCAGACAAAAAAGTAAAAGAACCTAAAGTTAAAGCCCCTAAGAAAAAGAAACTTAAAACTTACCAGCAGAGACAGGATAGAAATGGTTATGCATTTATGGCACCATGGATCATTGGATTCTTAGCATTTACAGCATTCCCATTTGTAATGACAATTTACTTGAGTTTTACTCATGTAAAAGCAACTATCCTTGGATACGACATCAAGTGGGTCGGATTAGCAAATTATAATTCAGCATTCTTCAAGAGTGAGACATTCACTCCGGCATTGCTTTCATATTTGCAGATGATAATTCCTTACACATTTATCGTAGTAGTATTATCATTTATCATCGCCTACTTGCTATGTAAGATTAATGTAGGTAAGAGTATTTTGAGAACAATATACTTCCTACCAGTAATCATTATGTCTGGTCCAGTTATGACTCAGATATTAAATGTACAAGATGCTGGACAAGCAGCTTCAGCAGCATCACAAGCAGCGGATGCAGCCATTCAGACAAACGCATTCTCAGACATATTCATTATGCAGATTATTCAGAGTTATTCTCCAGGATTTGCAAATGCTCTAGCAGGTGTGTTTGATCACTTATCAATAATACTTTGGTTTACTGGAATCCCAATTGTACTATTTATCAACGGACTTCAGAAAATCAACCCAAGTATTTACGAAGCAGCTAAGATTGATTCAGCCAATGCTTGGCAGATTATGTGGAAGATCACAATACCAATGCTTAAGTCTATCGGACTTATCATTACAGTATTTACAGTAATTCAGCTTGGTATGTATGAATCAATCAACCCAGTTTATGAATTGATTAAAGAGCAGACGGGTAAGACAGACGGTGGACTCGGGTACGCCGCCACATACTCTTGGATATACAGTATCCTAGCCCTTCTAATTATTGGAATTGTATTCTTACTATTTAAGGATAGAAAACCAAAAGATATTAAGGCTAGAGAAAGACAAGAGAAGAAACTCAAGAAGCTAGATAGACAGCAGAAGCGTAGACTAGCTGCTCAGAGAAGACACGAGAGGAAGGAGGCAAAGCGTTTTGGCAAGTAATATAAAAGATAAAGTTAAAAATTTAGATATTAAAAAAGTCAAAAATTACAGCTTTGCCAAATTCAAAAAACTTAAAGCTGTAAACATCATTTCTAAGATTGCAATATACTTCGTACTTATTTGTATTGGATATGTATATTTGAAACCAATCTTTGAAATGGTATCTAAGTCAATAATGACAACAGCCGATTTGATTGATCCATCAATCACATGGTTGGCAAAGCACTTTACAATGAGTAACTTTGTGGCAGCTGTGAAAGCTCTTGATATTCCTACATCGCTAATCGGTTCTATATGGTTCTCAGGACTATTAGCTGTAGCGCAGACTCTAGTGTCAGCCACTACAGGATTTGCGTTATCAAGATACACTTTCAGAGGTAGAAACTTCTGGTACATAATGCTTATCTTAGCATTCATCCTACCAGTTCCTCTACTAACAGTTCCTAGAATTATGATCTTTGAAACATTCAAGACATTAACAGGAATTCAGCTACTTAACACTATTTGGCCACAGTTCTTAATGTCCTTACTTGGACAGGGAACATACTCGACCATGCTAGTATTGATATTCTATAACTTCTTCAATATGATTCCTAAGTCATTGGATGAAGCTGCTATGATTGACGGTGCTGGATCACTTAAGGTGTTCTATCACGTAGCAATTAGACTATCAACAGCTACTATACTTGTAGTATTCCTATTCTCATTCGTATTTAACTGGAATGAGACATATACCACAAGTACTATGTTAGGTGATGCAGTAGAGCTATTGCCTACACAGTTGTCGGCGTTCGGTTCTTCGCCGGAGACACAAACAGCCGTGAACGAAGCAAAACGAATGGCCGCCACACTAATTTCTATTTTACCTTTGTTGATACTATACGGTGTTGTACAAAAACAATTTATCCAAGGTATCGAAAACACAGGTATTACAGGCGAATAATTATCAAACCTACAGAGTTCGTGTGTGGGCTCTGTAGGTAGATAAATACTAATTATTATCACTATTAAGTTCTATAATGACAATAGGAAAATAGGACAACGTTGACACACATAGGAGGAAGGAAATGAAAACTATCAGAAAAGGAATTTCAATATTAGTTGCATTGGCAATGATAGTTACCATCTGTGCAGTGGAATCACCAAAGGTTTCACAAGCTGGTGTTAAAGTTATTGTAGGCAAAAAACTAAATGTTGAGATTACTGACACTGACACAATCGTAGTTAAGGGTAAGGCGAAAGCCAAATCAGCCAACAAGAAAATCGCCAAAGTAGATGGCATTGATAAATATGAAAAGAATTCAAATATTCATATCAAAGGTTTAAAAGTTGGAAAAACTACTATAAAAGTAAAGGTTGGGAAATCTAGTAAGAAGATAAAAGTTACTGTTTATCCTAAAACTGTTAGTGGTGTGAGAGCTGCTAAGAATTCTGAGACTAGCGCCACCATTTCATGGGGTAAGTCAAAAGGAGCGACAGGATATAAAGTTTATCGTTCAAATAAAAGAAATGCTGGATATGTTCAAGTTAAGACTTTGAAAGGCACATCTTTCTTTGACCCAGGATTGCAAAAAGGAAAATACTACTATTATAAGATTCAAGCCTACGGCAAAAAGAAGATTAAGAGTGAAGACTTTTCCAATCCAGTTTATGTAAGAACATGGAAACAGATTTGGAGCGATGAATTTAACGGTAATAAAGTAGATGAAAGATACTGGCAATACGATGAAGGCGGCGGTGGCTGGGGTAACCGAGAGTTACAGGTATACCGTCCAGAGAACAACATCGTTAAAGATGGAAAGTTAATCATCAAAACAGAATTCCAGTATGATGAAGATGCTGAACAGTGTGTACCAGATTCATACTATTCAGGAAGAATGAACACTAAAGGCAAGTTTGATTTTAAATATGGAAAACTAGAATTTAGAGTTAAACAGGCCAAAGGTGTTGGTACATGGACAGCTGGTTGGGCTTTAGGTAAAGATAAAGTTTGGCCAAACTGTGGTGAGATCGATGTATTCGAGACTACAAGTTCAAGATTGAAACAGACTATACCACAATCACTTCACTGTAAGAAGTTTAACGGTATGGCAGGTTCATCGGCCAATAAGCATTTTGATACTACAGTAACCACAGCTACATCTGCTTATCATACATACGGAGTAATCTGGACAGATTATGACATTACATTTACTATTGACGGACAGGCAACAGGAAATTACAACCCAGATAACTTTGTAGTAGAAGGAAAAGGAAACCAAGACTTAACTGTTTGGCCATATTGCCAGCCATTCTATCTAATAGTTAACTGTGCTATTGGTGGAGTGCTAGGTGGACAGGTTACACCAGAGTTCTGGACAAAGGTTAAACAAGAAGGAGATATTGGTTATTACGAAGACTATCTATACTATGATTGGATCAGAGTATATCAATAAAGAAAGAGAGGTGCATTATGAAGACATATAGAAAAATTATTTCAGTAGTGCTTTCTATAGCATTAGTAATGTCACTTTGCATAGTGCAAGCGCCTACAAAAACTCAAGCAGGAGTAAAAATTATCGTGGGTAAAAAATTAGATTTCGATATTGGATCAAAAGAGACAATAATCGTAAAAGGAAAAGCAAAAGCTAAATCTGCTAGCAAGAAAGTTGCTAAGATTACCAAGACTAAAAAGGGTAAAAAGCAAACTAAGATTACTGTAAAAGGTATGAAAGTTGGCAAGACTACAATCAAAGTTAAGGTAAAGAAAAAGAGTAAAAAGGTTAAAGTTACTGTTAGACCTAAAACTCCAACAGGACTAAAAGTAGCATTGGCTAGTAGTACTAGTGCAAAGTTAGCATGGACTAAGGCTAAAGGTGCAAATGGATACTATGTATATCGTTCAACTTCTAGAAATGGTGCGTATGCTAAGATTGCAACAGTGAAAACTACTACATATACAAACACAGGTCTTGCACTTGGAAAATATTATTACTACAAAGTTATTGCTTATGGTAAAAAGAAAATCACTAGTGATGACTATTCAAACATTGCTTATGCTAAGACTTGGAAACTTATCTGGAGAGATGAGTTTGAAGGCGATTCACTTGATATGACTAAGTGGAATAATGAAGGCGCTACAGGTGCTGGAGGATATGGTAACAACGAACTTCAAAATTACCAGCTAGCATACTCAGAAGTTAAAGATGGCAAATTCATTATCAAGCCACAGTTTGATTACAATACTGTAACTAAAAAACCAGTTGATGATTCATATTATTCAACAAAGGTTTGGACAAAGGATACAGATACTGATAAGAGTTTTGATCAGTTCACATATGGCAAATTTGAATTCAGAGCAAAGATGCCTAAGGGCCGTGGAACATGGGCTGCAGGCTGGATGCTAGGAACAGGTGCCGGTGGCGGATGGCCAACATGTGGTGAGATTGATGTATTTGAAACTACAAGCAATCCTAACAAGACATTCATTCCACAGTCACTTCATATGAAGAAGTTTAACGGAATGCCATCAAGTCCTGGTAACAAACACTATGACTCATATATTGCAGATGCTACTACAGCATTCCACACATATGCAGTTGAGTGGTATCCAACATACATCAAGTTTACAGTTGATGGAAAGCAGACAGGTATTTATGATCCAGCAAGCTACACTGTAGATGTTCCAGCTACAGATGATATGAGTGTATGGCCATATAAATATCCATTCTACTTGATTATGAACTGTGCAATCGGTGGTACATTAGGTGGAGAAGTTACTCCTCAGTACTGGACAAAGATTGCAACTAACGGAAATATCGAAACATATCAAGATAAGCTTGAGTTCGAATATGTTAGAGTGTATCAGTAAGAGCAGTTGAACACAAGAATAAAAGAGCGAAGGATGAGAGTGTTACTTTCATCCTTCGCTTTTTTATTTTTGTGTTATCGCGCTAGCGCGATGTTGGATCAACTGCTCTTTCTGGTTTATAATGCACCGACACATGAATATTTTGCGAAGCAAAATATGAATGCAATTTTCTATAAAAACAACCTTTACATTGCCCTCGATTTACCCTATTATTAAAGGGTAAATTTTTTAGAAAGTGAGCGTATAAATAATGGAACAATACAGACTCGAAGGTAAAACTTTTGTAATTGATGATTATGACAGAAAACCTGCATTTTCAAGTTTCTTGCCAGGTTTAGCTGGTGTAAAAGGTATTCCAATGTGGACATTCTACACTAATAGAGGCCAGGGAATGAACAGTTTTGGTATTGATAATAAGGGCAATGCCATCATGGAATTCAACACAGCTAACATAGCATTTGAAAACTGTACGGTTAAAGGTTTTAGAACATTTGTAAGAGTGGATGGACAGTATTACGAGCCATTCTTCGGATACAACGATGATGCTAAACGCCAGATTCGTATGAACAAAAATAGTTTCAAAGTGATCGAGAGAAACGAAGCTGTTGGAATAGAAGTAAAGGTTAACTACTTCATTCTTCCTAACGAGAGCATTGGTGCATTGGTGCGTCAGGTTAGCGTTAAAAACATTTCTGGTAAAGCAATGGATATTGAAGTTATAGATGGTCTTCCAAAGATTATTACTTCAGGTATCAATAACAGCGAGTTTAAAGAGTTGTCAAACTTGTTCAAGAGTTGGGCATACATTAAGAATATTGATAACAAGATTCCTTACTACACACTTAGAGCATCTACTGGCGATTCAGCCGAGGTGTCAGATGTAGAAGGTGGTTATTACTATTTAACAATCAGAGATAATGAACTTCAGGACGTTATTTACGATGTAGATACAGTTTATGGATATGATTTATCACTTATGACTGCACAGAGATTTAAAGAGGGCGGAGTGGACGAAGTATTGTCTAAAGAACAGTGCTTCGCAAACAAGGTTCCTTGTGGATTCACACCTTTCAAAGAAACACTAGATGCAGATGAAAAATTAGAGTTTGATACATTTATCGGTTACGCTGGTACTCCAGAGCAGATCAATGCAAAGGCTAAAGATTTCTTGGCAGACGGATATGTTGCTAAGAAGTTTGAAGAGGCTGAAGAGTTGGCTGATAGTTTCACATCAGATGTTAAGACTACAACAGCAGCTGGCACATTTGATCAGTATATCGAGCAGTGTTACCTAGATAACTTCCTACGTGGTGGTTATCCATACGTTTTAAATAAAGATGGAAATAAATCAATCATCCACTTGTTCTCAAGAAAGCACGGAGATCCTGAGAGAGATTACAACTTCTTCTCAATCGCTGCTGAGTATTACTCACAGGGTAATGGTAACTTCCGTGACGTTTCGCAGAACAGAAGAAACGATGTATTCTTCAACAAAGACGTTGGAGACTTTAACGTAAAGACATTCTTCAGTCTAATTCAGGCTGACGGTTACAACCCACTTGAGGTTCGCCCAAGTTTGTTCAATGTAACTGAAGGTAAGATGGAAGAAGTTAAAAATTATGTAAACCAGTGTATAGATGGTGATGCTTCAAAGATTATTGAAATAGTAGAAGGATCATTCACACCTGGTCAGATTTCAAATACAGTTGCTAGAAACCAAATCAACCTAACAGTAGATGATGGCGAGTTTATCGCAAACATCCTAAATAACTGTGACCAGAATATCGAGGCTGGCTTTGGCGAAGGCTACTGGAGTGACCACTGGGATTACAACATGGACCTAGTAGATAACTACTTGTCAGTGTTCCCAGACAAAAAAGACGAAATGCTATTTGGCGACAAAACTTATAAGTTCTACGATTCAGTAGCTACAGTTGTGCCAAGAGATGAAAAATATGTAATCAACAAAAAAGGCGATGTACGTCAGTACGGCATGGAAGTAGAAGACGAAGAGAAAGAGAACATCGAAGGATTTAACAAGTGGGCTACTAACTGGAAGAAGACACCTGACAACAAGATTTACTACACAACATGTGCTGTTAAGATGATCATCCTAGCGCTTTCTAAGTTTGCTCAGTTGGATGTGGACGGCATTGGTGTAGAAATGGAAGGTGGAAAGCCAGGTTGGAACGACGCTATGAACGGTCTTCCAGGATTGTTCGGTTCAGGTACTCCAGAGACATTTGAGCTTAAGAGACTTGTGGACTTTATCGTAGACAACTTTGGTACAGATGGTGACATCGTAATGCCTATCGAAATCGTAAGTTATCTAAGAGATGTAAAAGCTGCTCTAGATGAGTATAATGCTGGTAACTTATCAGATTTCAAATACTGGGATAAGGTAGCAACTATTAGAGAAGGATACCGTGAAAAGACTAGACTATACTTCGGCGGTGAAGAAGGTATCATCACTAAGGAAGAAGTAGTTGAGATATTCAAGGCATTCAGCGAGAAGATTGCTAAGGGTATCGAAAAGGCTAAAGAGATGGGTGGCGGAATCGTTCCTACATACCTAACTCACGAAGTAACTGACTTCGACGAAGTAAAAGACGAAAATGGAGAGCCTGTAATTAGTCACTACGGACTTCCAAAAGCTAAGGTTAAAGCATTCAAGACTGTGGCACTTCCATACTTCTTGGAAGGTCCAGCTAGAATGATGGGATATATCGATACAGACGAGGCTAGAGAAATCTTTAACAAGGTTAAAGAGACTGGCCTATATGATGAGAAGCTTGCTATGTATAAGACATCAGCTTCTATTGAAGATTGCTCAATGGAAAATGGTAGATGTCGTGCGTTTACACCAGGATGGCAAGAGAGAGAAAACGTATTCCTACACATGGAATACAAATACATCCTTGCTATGATTAAGGCTGGATTATATGATGAATATTACGAGACAATCACTCGTGCACTTATTCCATTCCTAGATCCAAATATGTATGGAAGAAGTACTTTGGAGAACTCATCATTCCTAGCATCAAGTGTTAACCCTAATAAAGATATTCACGGACGCGGATTTGTAGCTAGACTTTCAGGTTCAACTACAGAGATGATGTCAATGTGGATTGAAATGTTTATGGGACCAAAGGCATTTACATATGAAGATGGTAAGCTAACACTTAACTTCGAGCCAAAACTTGCAAACTGGTTGTTTAAGGATGGCGAGGTTACATTCAGAATGCTATCTACATGTGATGTTACATATGTAAATGAAACAGAGAAGAACACTTACGGCGAAGATGGCGCTAAGGTTTCATATATTGAGATTGACGGCGAGAAAGTGGCTGAAGGAAACAAACTTGTTGGACAGCTAGCCGAAGATGTGAGAGATGGCAGAGTGAAAGCTATTAAAGTGGTATTCGCATAATTGATACAGATTATTTAGTTTATGATGAACGCCCTGGTTAACGCCAGGGCGTTTTTGTTGATTTTATGCAGATAATCATAGATTATCTGCATTTTTTATTATAAGATATATAAAGAGTGTAAAAAAATGGTGAGTAGACGGATGATTATCAAATAATGTCAAAACATCCGCCCATTATTCAAAATTAACAAGGAGATAAATATGAATGTTGTAGAGGTTACTAACATTAACAAAGATTATCCGACATTTAAATTAAAAGATGTGACTTTCTCACTAGAAAAGGGAAAGATTACAGGATTCATTGGACGTAATGGAGCAGGAAAAACTACTACCATTAAATCTATGCTAAACCTAATTCACATAAGTAGTGGAGAGATTGATTTCTTTGGACTACCTTTGCTTGAAAACGAAAAAGAAATCAAGCAACGCATTGGTTATTCAACAGGAACAGTTAGTTGGTATCCAAGAAAAACTATTAAGCAGATAGTTGATGTCACAAAAGAGTTCTATCCAACTTGGGATGAGGAATCTTATCGCAAGTATATGGAACTATTTAAATTAGAAGAAGACAAAAAGCCAATTGAACTTTCAGAGGGAATGAAGGTTAAGTTCAACTTGCTACTTGCTTTGTCGCACAAGGCAGAAGTTCTTATCTTAGATGAGCCAACTAGCGGACTTGATCCATTCTCAAGAGATGAATTGTTAGAGATTTTTGAAACTCTAAAAGAACATGGTGTGACAATTCTGTTTTCAACACACATAACATCTGACCTTGAGAAGTGTGCTGACAATATCGTATACATACACGAGGGTGAGATTCGTGCGAACTGCCCAAAGACTGAGTTTGAAGAGAAAAACGGCAAAGAAGAAGAGACACTAGAAGAAATCTTCCTAAGACTAGAAAGGGAGGCGAGAGCATGAAAGCATTATTAAGAAAAGAGATGCGTCTTAGCACACTAGTATTAACTTATCTATTTATTGGATTTGCATTCATGACATTAATCCCAGGATATCCAATTCTTTGCGGAGTATTCTTTATTACACTTGGAATGTTCCAAAGTTTCCAGAGTGCAAGAGAGGCAAATGACATTGTGTTTTCTGCGTTACTACCGGTTCCAAAGACCGACGTAGTAAAGGGCAAGTTTTTGTTCACGTTGTTTATTGAATTATGTGGACTTGTTATTATGACAATACTTGTACTTGTGCGTATGACAGTTTGGTCTAATGCTACAGTTTATACACAAAACAAGTTGATGAATGCCAACTTTGTCTTCCTGGCTTTTGCATTCTTATTATTTGGTTTATTCAATATGATTTTCCTTGGAGGCTTCTTCAAGACAGCCTACAAGTTAGGAAAAAATTTCGTTATTTATATAGTAGTAACATTCTTCGTGATTGGAATTGCTGAAGCCCTACAGCATATACCAGGATTAGAAGCGGTAAATGCATTCGGCTTCGACAGTATTGGATTGCAAGTGTGTGCGTTAGTGGTGGGAGTCTTGTTATTTGTCGGTCTCACATTGATATCGTACAAAAAGTCATGCAAGAATTTTGAAAAGATTGATTTATAAGGAGATAACAAATGGAATTAATACAAAGTTTTACAGTAGATCATACAAAAATTGTGCCTGGTATATATGTGAGTAGAATTGATACTTTAAATGACCAGACAGTTACCACATATGATGTAAGAGTTAGAAAGCCTAATGTGGAATCAGCTATTGATGTGGCTGCAATGCATTCGCTTGAGCACATCATTGCAACATATCTACGCAATGACCCTGATTGGAAAGACGAGGTTATTTACTGGGGACCAATGGGTTGTTTGACGGGCTTTTATCTAATACTTAAAGGCAATCGCCCATCAAAGGAAATCTATGAATTGATGCTTAATGCTTTTAAGTCGGTGGATGATGCAAAGGATGTACCTGGCGCAGCAGCAGTTAATTGCGGAAACTATCTTATGCACGATTTGGATAAGGCAAAAAAATGTGCAAACGAATTTGCCGCTTACTTAGAGAAAAATGCAGACAACAATGAAATCTTTGAATATCCAAAGACAGAAAGACTCGTGACCGACGAAGGACAGCAGTTCTTTGATTCATAAAAAAGGAGATCGATATGGTAAAGACAATTTTAGAAATAGATGGAATGACAGAAAAAGAAAAAATGTTAAAAGGTGAACTATATAATGCAGATTATGATCCAGAGTTGATTGCCGAAAGAACTCAGGCCAAAGATTTGTGTTTTGAGTTAAACAATACAACACCTTCAGATTTAGAAACAAGAATAGATATTATAAAGAAGCTTTTGGGAAAAACTGGCGAAGAGTTTCATATTGAGTCTGATTTTTGGTGCGACTATGGATACAGAATTGAAATAGGAGAGAACTTCTACGCAAATCACAATGTTGTGATGTTGGATGCAGGTGGAATAACTTTTGGAGATAATGTTTTTATTGCACCGCAGTGTGGCTTCCATACATCAGGTCATCCAATAGATGCTGAGACACGAAACACTCCACTTGAATATGCAAAGCCAATCAAGGTGGGAGATAGTGTTTGGTTTGGCGCGGGCGTTCAAGTATGTCCAGGCGTTACTATTGGAAGCAATGTGGTTATTGGCGCAGGTAGTGTAGTGATAGAGGATATCCCTAGTAACTGTGTCGCAGTTGGTAATCCCTGCAGAGTGGTTAAGGAGATATAAATGAAAGATCCATATTCAGCTATGGTTTCTTGCAATGATGGATTTAGACCTGTTAGTTTTTTGATAGAAACGATTTAATTAAACTTTTATCGGAAAAACCGATAAAAGTTTATTGCATATTCGCATAAATTAACTTAAAATACAGTGGTATGTTTAATAAGAATACACAGGAGAGAATATGAGTAGTTTAAAGTATTTAGACAAAAAAGGAACATTCACTCTGGATAACCCAGACCTAACAAGTTATATGTACTTCCCGCTTGCGAACGAAGCGGGTATTTTGGGTTCAATCACTCCAGATTTGAATGGTGATATAAAATTAGACCAGAACACGTTCTTTATGGAGCCAGTGAGCAGCGAGAACCTTCATAACAACAAGTCATCTCGCAACTTCTGGGTGCACGTGGAAGGAAAAGGCGCCTGGTCTGTTACAGGAAAGTCAGCTGCGCAGCAGGCTAAACTATTCACTGATGAGAAGGATGATGTAAAACTAACGGCTGGTATTATGTGGCACGAGATTGAGCGTACGTCAAAGGACTTGGGACTTCAGGCTACCATCACATCTTACGCACCAAATGCAGATGGTGAAATAGAGATGGATGACGATACACTTGAACCAACAAACGACCAGGTAGAATTAACAAAAGTCACAATCAAAAACATTTCAGACGAAGAAGTTGAATACACTCCTACAGTGGCTATTCCAATGTACGGCAGATCTGCTGACAACATTCGTGACCACAGACACGTAACTTCACTTCTTCACAGAACAAAGACGATAAAGAACGGTGTAGTAGTTTATCCTACACTTACATTTGACGAGCGCGGCCATAATAAAAACGAAATGATTTATGCCACTATGGCAAAAGAAGAAATAGATGGCGAGATGGTTTCGCCTATCAGCTTTTGTCCGGTTGTGGAAGAATTCATAGGTGACGGCGGAAGTTTCGAGAATCCATACTATGTAATGACAAACAAGCCACTTCCATACACAGAGGAAGAAATGCGCGTGGACGGCTACGAGACAGTGGGCGCTATCAGATTTGCAAACGCAAAACTTCAACCTGGCGAGGAGCGTACTTATATAGTAGTTTTAGGTTACGGAAAGTCCGAGACTGAAATCATCAATCTCGGAAAGAAGTACCTTTTAACTCGTCACTTCGACAAATACCTAGAAGCAACCAAAGATTACTGGCAGAGCAAAATCAATGTAAGCTACAGATCTTCGGATGCAGACTTTGACAACTGGATGCATTGGGTAAACTTCCAGCCAATGCTTCGTAGAATATACGGATGTTCATTCCTACCTCATCACGACTACGGCAAAGGTGGTAGAGGCTGGAGAGATTTGTGGCAGGACTGCTTGGCACTTCTCATAATGGACCCAGAGAAAGTTCGCCAAATGCTAATCGATAACTTTGGCGGCGTAAGATTTGACGGAACAAACGCAACTATTATCGGAAACAAGCAGGGTGAGTTTATCGCGGATAGAAACAACATCACTCGCGTGTGGATGGATCACGGTGCATGGCCATATTTAACCACCGCATTATATATAGAACAAACTGGTGATATCGAATTCCTAGCAGAAAAGAATTCGTACTTTAAAGATATGCAAGTATCCCGCGGCGAAGACAAAGACCTAGAATGGAACGATGCCCAGGGCAACAAGCAGCTAACAGCAAACGCTGAGGCTTACGAGGGCACAGTGCTTGAGCATTTACTAATTCAGCACGTAACATCGTTCTTTGACGTGGGCGAGCATAACCACATCAGACTGCGCGGTGCCGACTGGAACGACGGACTAGATATGGCGGACGAGCGCGGAGAGAGTGTGGCGTTTACTGCACTTTACGGCGGAAACCTAGGCTCGCTTGCAAAGAACTTGAAGGACTATAATGAAAAGACAGGAAAAGAAGAAGTGGAACTAGCAAAAGAGTTGGTTGATCTACTTCGCAAGAATCCTGATATATATGACACTGTCGGAGAAAAGAACGCAGCACTAAGTGAGTACTGCGAGGCAGTTAAACATCACACAAGTGGCGAGACAGAAACTATTAGTATAGAAGAATTATGTGGCATTCTCACAAATATGTCGGAGTGGATTGCAAATCACATAAGAGAAACTGAGTGGACTTCATCCAAGGAAGGCTTCTCATGGTTCAACGGCTACTATGACAACAGCGGAAAAGCAGTAGAGGGTGATTTCGAGTCTGGAATTCGAATGATGCTTACTGGTCAGGTGTTCAGCGTAATGTCTGGCGTGGCTACTGATGAGCAGGTGGCTGATATAGTGAAGGCTTGTGATGCATACCTCTTTGACGAGGAAATCGGTGGCTACAGATTGAACACAGACTTCAAAGAAGTCAAAACTGACCTTGGAAGATTGTTCGGTTTTGCCTTCGGCCACAAAGAAAACGGAGCAGTGTTCTCGCACATGGCTGTAATGTATGCAAACGCATTATACAAACGTGGCTTTGCCAAAGAAGGATTCAAGGTTATCAATACTCTATATAAACATTGTATGGATTACACAAAGAGCGAGATTTACCCGGGTGTTCCGGAGTACGTAAACCAGAGAGGACGTGGAATGTACCACTATCTAACTGGTGCGGCCAGCTGGTTGCTACTAACCGTGCTAGAGGAAATGTACGGAATAAAAGGACGTCTTGGTGCTTTGAAATTTGAACCAAAACTTCTAGCAGATCAGTTCGAGAACAATATGGCTTCAGCTAGATGCATGTTTAGAGGTGTGAATGTTCGCGTAACATATCAGAACCCATTTGGCTTGGACGCTGGACAGTATAGAGTGAAAGAGATTTATATTGACGGCGAGAAATACGAGAGCGATTATGTGGATATGATTGCCAAAGAAGATGTAGACAAACTAGGAGATGAAGCACATATAACAGTAGTTTTAGGATAAATTATATAAATCACATAAAGTTTTGTTGACATTTAATAACTATTAATACATAATGAAAGAAGATGCTTTGGCATCTTCTTTTTTATATAGTGAAAAATTACACCAAGGCTTGACATAATCACTATATAGTGATAAGTTACAAGAAAGGGGGATGTATGAAATATGCCAGTAATATCTAGGTTTGAAGGCATAGTTATTAAAATGTATTTTTCTCAATCAGAACATGATCCACCACATATTCATGTTCAATATGCCGAGTATTCTGCGGTGGTTGAGATTGAAACAGGAAAAATTCTTGAAGGACATTTGCCAATCAAACAAGAGAAAAAAGTTACAGAGTGGACAAAAGAAAATAAGACAAAACTGGAAGAGATGTGGAAAACAAAGATTATTACAAAAATCGAATAGGAGGTTATTATGTTTCATAAAGTTAATAATGTGGAAACACTACCAAACTATGAATTGAGTGTGCAATTTGCTGAAGGAATTACGAAGAAATATGATTTAAAACCACTATTCAAAAAGTGGAAACAATTTGCTGCGCTCAAAAATAATGAAGAACTTTACGAAAGTGTAAAAGTGGATCAAGGTGGATTTGGAATCTCGTGGAATGACGAGTTGGATTTGTCGTGCAACGAGTTGTTTGACAATGGAACAGTAGTAAAAACTCCCTTCGACGGATTAATATCATTTGGAGATGCCACATTGTTTTGGGAGTTGAATGAAAGCACTCTTCGCAAAGCTGTTTCTTACGGAAAGTTTTTAAAAGGAATTGATGTTTGCAAATTTGGCAAGCAGTGGGTAGTTAGTATGGATGCGATGAGAAGAGAATATGGCGAGAGAAAAAAATAAGTATTTTTCTGTATGGAAAAAGAGTGTCAGTTTAACATACTGACACTCTTTTTTGGTGCAGTAAAATATGAATACATAGGTAAAAAATAAAGACCTAATTGTGTGGGTTAAAAGTTGCCCACAATTTTTCAGAGTGATATAATTTAATTATGTTGAAGCGAGGAAACTCGGTCGGAAACAATTAAATAACGGAAGGAGAATTTTATGAGATTATCAAAATTCAGCAAGAAATGGATTGCATATATTTGTGCAATCGCATTAGTAGTGGCTGGTTTTGCTTATGCACCAGCTACCACATCAGCGGCTGTAGATCCAGCTGATTTAGACTACACTATGGTAACTGCTGGCGATAATACTATTGGATACAGTATTGTTTCTAATACTATCGTTGGTTCAACAGATCCATGGTATGGTGATGGCGGAGTTACTTTCCAGATGATTTATTCTGGAGATAACTTGGCAGCAGATACTACAGTTGAAATTAATGGTGTAGAAACTGCAGCGGGTGGCGTTGTTAACATGATTGGTAACGGTTTGGTAAAACTAAATCCAACATTAATGGATGATGATGCATACACACGTGTAGATATTACAACTACTACAGGTAGTGCATATTTCTACATTAAGAAAGGTAACCCATCAGGCGGTGAAACTACAGAAGCACCTACTGGTGAAACTACAGAAGCACCTACTGGTGAAACAGTAGAGCCTACTACAGAAGATCCTGGTCCACAACAGCTAGAGTGGACAGAACTATTTGATGGCATTGGAGAAGCTACAGTAGCTAACACTTCAACAGACACTGCCTACGGAGCAACATTCGAAGGCTTTGTAACAGATAACAGTTGGGGTGGAGATAGTGTATGGCAAGGACAGGCTAAAAAGGCTGGCATTGCAGTTACAAATGGATCAAGCTATAAACTATCAGTAGATCTTAGTGCGACACCTGCAAAGAATATGAGAATTCAGGCTTTGACAGGCGGACAGTATACAGAAAAAGAGTATGCTGTTGATGGAGATACACATGTAGATTTCTACTTCACAGCAAAAGCTAATGATGTACAAATCGTTATTGCGTTTGGTTCTATTAATGATCCAGGCACATACGATATTGAAATTGCAAACATGATTATCGAAGAAGGTGAAGAGCCTACTACAGAAGCTCCAACAGGAGAAACAGAATCTCAAGCCCCTGTTAATCCATATGATGACTGGGTAAATACAGAAAGAAACCTTGCTCTATTAGGAACACCTTCAGATACTGGTGTACATAGAGAGGGTAATGTTAGTTATCTAAATGATGGTGAAGTATTTAGTTGGGATGGAAGAGACGGAATCACAACTGATAACACACCAGGTTCATTTGATATTACATTAGATAAAGCATATGATGCAGCAAGTATTGATCAGGTTGCAGTTTACTGGAGATGTTCAGAAGCAAACTTCTATCCAAGCGAATATGAAGTTCAGTTTGGATATAAAGGAACATTCTCAACAGTAGCTACAGTTTCAAGTAGTGATACATCTGGAGATATTGTTCCAGGATGGGCAGATGAAGGTAGATTTGTAACTCATAAAGATTTCACATCTGACAGAGTAACATCTTCACCTGTTGACACTGTAAGAATTTATATTACAAAGGGAGTTCCTTATGGAGCTCAAGCTCGTGAAGTAGCAGTATTTTCAGAGGATCCTCAGGATGCTCCTGAACAGCCACAGGCAGCTGCACCAGCTAGCGTTCAGGGTAATAGCCCAGACTATGGCGCAATCGCATTTAGTGTAACTCCTGGAGAAGATCAGGATGGATACAAATATAATGTATACGCTGGCGATACTCTTATTGGCGAAGGCGTAGACGGAAACCAAGAATATGTTGCTTACGGATTCAACCCTGGCGACTATACTCTTAAAGCAGTATCTATTGTTTCAGGTATGGATCCATCAGATCCTGTATATAGTGATACTATTACAGTAGCAGATCCTCTTGATCTATTTGCTAGCGATAAGAACAAGGCAGTAGGTGGAGCAGTTACAGCAGTATCATCATTCTATAATGATGATTACACACTTGAGAGTTCACAGTGTGCTGTAGATGGTACACCAGCAGCTGGCGAAGGCGCTGCAGTATGTATAAGAACAGGCGCTGGACAGGCAGCTACTATAGATATTGATTTACAGAAAGATTATGATGCTAAGGATCTTGAGTCATTCGTACTAGCATACACAAACCCAAGAACTTATGCAGCAAATACTCAGATTGGTATTTCAGCAGACGGAGAAGACTTCGTTGAAGTAGCAAATTCAGAAGGCTTCGTGCCAACAAAGGATGGACAGCTAACCGCTAACTTAATTCCTAATACAAGTAATGCAGCTGGAACATTCAGATATGTAAGAATTAACCTATCAGGCGGAGTTAACGGCTGGGGTTATTGTGTAAACCAGATTGGTGTTATCGTGGACGATGGAGAACAACCTTCAACAGAAGCTCCATCAGAATCACCTTCAGTAGAGCCATCTACAGAAGCTCCTTCAGTAGAGCCTTCTACAGAAGCACCATCAGGAGATGTTACACCTGATACTGATGTTACAGTTGATGGTTGGACAGCATTTGGAGATTATTATGTATATACAGGCAGCTGGGGCAGTGGTACTGCCAAAGCTGGTGTAGATGCAGATGATTCTTCACACATTGCAGTTCAGCAAACATCAAGTAAATGGTCAGAACCTTGGATTACACAGGTTTCACTAAGAATTCCAGATTTGACAGCTAGAGTTGCTGCTGGAGAAGAATTCACAGTTGAATGGCCAGTTAAGGCTGCAAATAATGACGGTAAAGTTGTAGTTTCAGGAAACACTGCACAGCAAGCATTAACAGGTGCACTACAGACTGTTACTGGTAAACTTGAAATCAAAGATGAAGTCGCAGCTGCTACAGTTGGAATGGGCTGGGTAGGATTAGCAAATCCAGTTCAGTTCTATCAGCCAACAGTTAAAGATTCAGAAGGAAATGTGGTATATCCACCAGTTGAACCTTCAACAGAAGCTCCATCAGAGAGTCCTACAGTTGAGCCATCAACAGAGGCTCCATCGGAGTCACCTACAGTAGAGCCTTCAACAGAAGCCCCTACAGTAGAACCTTCAACAGAGGCTCCTACAGAGGTTACAACTCAGGCTCCTACACAGGAACCTACTACACAGGCTCCTACTCAGAAGCCAACACAGGCACCTACAGTTAAACCTACTACACCACAGCCAGTTCCTGTAATTAGAATTCCAGATAAGGCTAAGGTTAAGAAAGCAGTTAAGAAGAAGAAATCTGCTAAGAAGATCAAAGTTAAGATCAAGAAGATTAAAGGTGCTAAGGGTTACCAAGTAGCTGTATACAAGACTAAGAAGAAAGCTAAGAAGAATAAGAAAGCTTTAGTTAAGAAGTATACTAAGAAGACTAAGTTGACTATTAAGTCTAAGAAGTTTAAGAAGAAAAAGAAACTTTATGTTAAAGTTAGAGCTTATACTCTAGACGGAACAGTTAAGGTATTCGGAGCTTGGTCAAAACCTAAAAAGACTAAGAAAAAATAATTAACTAGATTTAATCTAGACAAATAAAAAGAGGTGTCTCACCAAATGGTGGGGCACTTCTTTATAATAATGATAAAAAAATGAAAAATAAAAACACAATTCTTGTTATTTAAAATAACAAGTGTTAATATATTATTGTGTATTGTGCGCGGAAGATGATTTAGGAAGGGGAAACTATGAAAATTAGACTAGTTTTAGCTACACTAATGACAGTAGCTCTTTTTTCTACAATTGTATATGCCGCAGGCGATGATGATGGACAGATAATAGATAACCCATGGGCGCATCTATTTACAACAGCTCCTACCACACAAGAAACCACTACACAGGAAACTACCACAGAAACTCCTACAGAAACTACTCCAGTAGATGGTTATTATGAGGTGTCAAATTATAAATCGTCTGGAGACCCTTACACATATAGGTACCCTAGTCAGACAGGTAAAGTTTTTGCGGGGTGGTTTATAGACAGTACATGTAAGACACCGTACACTGAGGAATCAGGCAGGGCTTATGCGAAGTTTGTTGATGAAAACCTTTTGACGACAAAATTTCAAATGGGAAATGATGGAACTGCATTTAGATTTTTAAGTGCAATAGACAGTTTGGATTATGAATCAATAGGTTTTTTATTTAATGGAAAGTATGGCGAGTATGAAGTGCCAATAACTACCAAGACAGTAGAAACTGTTTATAGAAAAATAACTGCAGCAGGAGAATCGGTTGAGCCTAAAGTGTTTAGCCCAGAGGCACAATTCTTTTCTATATATACAGTAAGAAGTTTAGATCCTTCATATAGTTTGGAATGGAATGTTACTCCATTTTGGGTTACACTAGATGGGACGAAAGTTTTAGGGAAGAGTAAACATTATCCGATTAGTTAATTAATTAAAGAGCAAACACTATCCGACTAGCTAATAAATTAAAGAACAAATATTATTCAATTAATAATTTACATATAGAAAGGAACACATTATGAAATTTAGAGTTTTTTTATCATTAATAATTACACTAGCATTAGTTTCTGGTGTGGGTATTTATGTAAAGGCTGATCCGGATGATAATCCTGGTCAAGTCATTGATAATCCATTTGGGGAGTTGTTTACAAGTTCGCAAGCAGCTGAAACTACTAGCAGTGGTATTGGAGATATTGTAACTAACCCTTGGGGCGGTGAGTTACATGATGACACGCAGTTACCAACTCTTGAACCTTATACAGGTCATGAGACTAGAGTGACTACTACACAAGCGCCTACAGATGCAACTACAGTAGCACCTACTCAACAGCCTACGGCAGCACCTACTAAACAACCTACTACAGTAGAGACTACAAAACTACCTAACCCTGTTCCGGTAATAAAAGTGCCTGGTAAGACTAAAGTGAAAAAGGCTACTAAGAAAAAATCTGCCAAAAAGATTTCAATTAAGATTAAAAAGATAAAAGGTGCCAAGGGATACCAAGTAGCAATATATAAGAGCAAGAAGAAAGCTAAGAAGAACAAGAAGGCTCTAGTAAAGAAATTTACAAAGAAAGTTAAAGCTAAGATTAAGTCAAAGAAACTTAAGAATAAGAAGAAACTCTTCATCAGAGTTAGAGCTTATACACTAGACGGAAACAAGAAAATTTATGGACCTTGGTCAAAAGTAAAGAAGGCAAAAATAAAAAAATAAAAAATAATAAATAATAAATAGTGAGGGAAGTAGGGCCTTTGGCTCTACTTTCTTTGCGTGAAAGAGGTTTTCATGAAAGTTTTAAGAAAAGTAACGAGCGTGATGCTAGTGATTGCACTAGCTGTTACTTGTGCAAACTTAAATCTCAGACCTAAGAACGTGCAAGCAGCAGAAGTGGATCCAGTCACAAATTTGTCGGTGACTAGTTATTGTGATTGGACAGGTAAATATTTGATTTACTTTACAGCGCCTACCACGGCAGAGGGCTACAAAGTCTTTGTCGATGACGCAACCCAGCCGGTGGCAACCATCACGGGTTCGGGCGGCTATGTCACAAACGAGCAGCTAAGCCAAATCACACCTGGTGAACATCAGATGAAAGTGGCAGCATATGTGACAGTGGACGGCGTCGAAGTGCTATCAGAAAAAGTATCCAAAAAATTCAACAAGTCTGTTCAGACAGGAGTGGCTACAGACATTCCTCAGATTTACATCAAGTCTGGAAATATAACAGGCGACTACCGTGCGGAAAATGATGTAAGCGTGACAGTAGTAGATCAAGATGGTGGATCAAAGGGACAAGCCTGCATAGATGATGAAGGTGCACACCCTAATGCAGCATCTTTCAAGACGTATGCTGATATTGTAGATTCCAAGTCAAATATCAAGATTCGCGGAAATACAACAGCGGGTCAGCCAAAGAAAGCATGGAATATTAAACTCAGCGGAAAGACTAGTATACTAGGTCTTCCTAAAGGAAAGAAATGGAACTTGCTTGCAAACTCAATGGACAAGTCGCTTATGAGAGATACGCTCTCATACAACTTTGGCTTGGAAAACGGAGTTAAGTATACATCGCAAAGTCGCTATGTAGATGTTTACCTAAACGGTGAGTTTAAAGGAAACTACCAACTTTGCGAGCCGGTAGAGGCAAAGAGCAATCGTGTAGAAACAGATGCGTACAATGCGGAGAACAATGACATCCTACTGGAGGTAGGAACAAGGAACGAGCCAGATGTGGATCACTTCACAACAGGGATTCTCCGTCAGACCTTTGACGTAAACGATCCTGAAAAAGGCGACGACCTATCTGATGATGAAGTAAATGCAAAGATAGATAGAGCAAGAACATTCTTAAATGAGTTTGAGAATGTTTTGAGGAACAACGGAGATGACTTATATGAGATTTCTCGTTATATAGATATAGATACATTTGTAGATTTTTATATTGCAAACGAGTTGTTTAAAAATGTAGATTTTAATTTCAGTTCAACTAGATTTTATATAAAGGACAACAAACTTTATGCTGGGCCTATGTGGGATTTGGATTTGTCGAGCGGAAACTGCAAGAGTTCATATTATACGGATTACTATGTGAATGGCGACAGCGCCAAAGGATTCCGTTGCAGAAATCTAGAGTATTACAAGAGACTATTTAAAAATGCTGAGTTTGAAGCACTAGTAAAGAAGCGTTACTATGACTTGCAATTCCAGATACAAAACCTATATCGAAACGATTCTACAGCAGTAAATAGTATCAATCATTTGATTGAAACATACGGTAATAGTTTTGAGAGAAACTATAGAGATAAGTCGCAGTTTGGCGCGGGCTGGCCTATCAGATACGATGACGGATATAGCTACGCAGCTGAATCAGGCTGGCAGACATGGATGGACCCAATTAATTTCCTAAGAGATTGGCTCACAAGACGTAACAATTGGATTTGTCAGGAATTTGGAATAGACGATATGGCTCAGGCTTACGAGGACAGCAGAGAGTGGAGCGAGAATCCAACTACAGCAGCGCCTACTACAGCTAGACCTACCACAGAAGCGCCTACTACAAAGGAGCATAAACCTCAGGACTACTATGACAGCCTTGTTGCTACAGATAGAAACATAGCACTTAAGGGAACTGCCTCTCACGTAGGAAAGCACAGAGAAGGAAAAGCAGAAAACTTGAACGATGGCATCATAAATGTTTGGGACAACTGGGACGCTGTAACAGTGAACGGCAACGAATACAAAGAAGGTTCATTCGACATCGCCCTAGACAAAGCATACGATGCATCAACTATAGATCAAGTAGTAGTATATTGGAGAACTGCGGATAACAAGTTCCATCCATCTAACTACAAAGTACAGTTTGGTTACAATGGAGAATTTAGAACAGTGGCAGATGTCACTAGCGCAGATTTCCCAACAGAGGGAACAAACGGCAGCTGGAATGCTGACGGTAGATTTGTAGTGGACACAGACTTTACAAAAGAGAGATTAGCGCAAGCTGGTGTTGATACAGTTAGAATCTTTGTCGACACACCTAGTGATTATGGATTCCAAGCTCGTGAGGTTTGCGTATTTGCAGAAAGCCCAGGCAAATACCCACCAGACCCAACGACGGCAGCGCCAACTACTTTGGCGCCAACTACACTAGCTCCAACCACACTAGCGCCTACTACAGAGCCACCAGTTGATCCAACAGTAGTACCAACAGGCGAAACACCGGTTGAGCCAACAGTAGCACCTACAGATGAGCCAACAAAGGATCAGACAGTAAATCCTACTGACAAGAAACCTACAGTTAAACCATCAGGTGGAACAAAGTACAGTAACATACCTGGAAGAGCTACTGTTATTAAAGCAAAGAAGAGTGCTAAGAAGATAAAAGTAACTTTGAAGAAGCTTAACAGAGTGAGCGGATACCAGATAGCAGTATACAAGAGTAAGAAGAATGCAAAGAAAAACAAGAAAGCGATAGTTAAGAGATATACTATAACACTTAATACTAAGATCAAGAGCAAGAAGTTTGCTAGGATTAAGAAATTGTATGTACGAGCTAGAGCATATGCTATCATTACTGGAAAGGTATACTTTGGTAGATGGAGTGCTATTAAAAAAGCTAAATAATAATACAAATTAAAAGAATTGCCCTCGGGCAATTCTTTTTTTGTGTAAAAATAAAAAATTTGGCACTTTATCATATTAAAAAGTCAATTTTAGTGCTTTATCACGTTAAAAAACACATGAAAAATGATAAAAAATTGAAATTTGATGAAAATTTAATAAAAATGCCCTAACTATTGAATAAAAATCAATAATATTATACAATTATATTAACAATTATCGGTTTTTGTGCCCTTTTTTAGGGAGCAGTCTATTTTTGGACCATTCAAATTGTGCTACAAGCACGATAAATAAAGGGAAAATCGAGTTGTTTTCGGAACTATAAACAAGCAATGAAAAACGGACAAAATAGGAAAAATTAATAGTATGTGAGGAAGTTCTATCAAAAAAAGAATGGTTGATAGGACTATTAAGGTATTTTGCGGATATTTTTAAGACATGGAGAGGAGACAAATCATGAAAGGGAAACGAACATTTAAACGTATTTTGGCGGTAGTAATGGCAGTAGTATTTACTGTGACCGGAATTACATTTACGCCAAGTGAGAAAATTGAAGCTTCAACTTCAAAAATTTCTGTCACAAATGTCCCATCAGGTGCTTGGGGTGGAAAGAAGAGTAAATACCGATTAGGAACGACTAGTGATACTTCAGCTGATGGTAAATGGTATCTGGAGGTTTCTCAAAATGAATGGGGAAACTGGGCAGGAAGTTATCAGAATGCGGACGGTATTGATGGGTTTACTTTTTATAATGAAGTTTATAACAATGCCGGCGGAATATTTTTGTGGAGTAGTGATTTAAAAACAGAAAAAGGTCTTTCGGCAGGACATACTTATAATATGTCAGTCACTATTAATTATACAGGGGTCTCAAACGCTCAGCACAATTATGTACTAACTGAGGGTGGATCTTCTAACTTAAATGTATCTAGAACCGTATCAGCAGGTACTACATCAGAAACATACACTGGAACTGTAGTACCAACGGCAAATAATGATCTTGTTTTGAGAGTGAGCTATACATCATCGAATTACGCTACGGCTGAAGTAGGAACTTTTGAGGTAGCAAGTGTTTCTTTTACTGAGGTTACTACTACCACTCCACCAATTACTTCAAATGCACAAGGTTATTATAACGCAAGAACAGATGCAGATTGGCATACAATTCCAACAAATGGATTCCAATATTTCTTTAACGCGGCAATGACGGGTTCACTTTATAAAGGTGGAACGGCTATTAATGATCCTCTACATATTAGAGTTGGTAGTTACGCTGCGGATGAAGGTGCTTTACAAACAAAAACACCAGTTGTTTCAGTAACAGCAGGTCGCAAATATAAGCTAACGTATAATGTTGCAAATACAGGAAGTTTGAACCAAGGTACAAACACTATATTTGCCGCAGTAACTAATGCGAGCAACGACCAAGATATCACAAGCAACTATAATGCTAAAGTTGGAGTAAATGCAGGAGACGATGTGGATATAGAATTAGAGTATACCGCGCCTGCGTCAGGACAAGTATATTTTAAACTGACTGTTGGATGGGCAAACCTTACAGAATTTGTTCTAACCCCTACAAATGAAGATATTACAGTGGATTGGATTCCAACTGTATCAGAAAATACAAATATTGGTAGCAATGGCATTAAACTATATAATAAATGGCCAGGAAATACTGAGTATTTTGATGGCTCATTAACTTCTCTTCAGGATGCAAGATTAAAACATGTAGCAGTACAACAGACAAATCCTGATTACTACTACGGAGAAGCAATTAGAATACCAAACAATGTTGCATACGCAAATTGTACAGCAGGTCATAAATACAGAATGACATATACATTCGATGCATCTCAAGCAGGTGGAAAAGCCATCTTATATCAGAACGGATATAACCAAGGTGAAGAAGTAACAATTGCGTCTGGAACAAATACAATATCAATAGATTTTATTAGTAATGCGGATAATAATACAAATGCATATAATACAGAATTCCAGTTTGCTAATGCAACACAAGGCATGGAAATAGACAACATGGATTATTCATTTGTTGAAATGCCACAGACGCCTAACAATATCTATGGAACAGTAGTTGGTGGTAACAGCTTGAAAGTAACATGGGAACCACCAGCAGATATTTCTGGTGAAAACTACGATGTATCACTATATAGTGGATCATCAGCTACCGGAACCCCAGTAGCAACAGCAACAGTAACACATGCAAACATATCAGCTGGACATACGTTTACAGGTTTAACACCTAACAGTACATATACAGCAAAAGTTGAGAGTAAGTTAAATGGATTTACAGCAGATGCAATCACAGGAACATACACAATTG